>CAVPQM010000014.1:0-375695 GCA_963707555.1 uncultured Actinomycetota bacterium | reverse complement strand
TAGTTCGCGCCAGGACGCAGGGCGGTGACAGGCCACCACCGTGTCAGAGGTCCGATCGGCGCTCCGTAGAATCGATGCACATCATCTTGTTGCTCGCCGCCGACCGAGCTGCGGGACCGCCATCTCGGCGGGGCTCCAGACCCGGTGGGACAGCATGAGCGACGGGGTCATCCCCGCCACGCTCATCGATCGGCAGCACCTCAAGGAGTGCACCGTGTTGCGCGACAGGGGTCGGCGTTACGAGACCGATTCGCAGCTGGCGCGGGCACGTACGGGAGAGTCGGTCGGGTACCAGCGGTTCTTCGCGGCACCCGAGGACGACATCGACGTGAAGGTCCACGACGATCTGCCGGTGTTCGAGGACGTCCCCCTGTCCTTCGAGACGACGTCGTGAAGGCCGTCGCGCGCCGACGCCAGCACCGTCCGGTCGGGTTGGCGGCAGGACTCCTCGCGGCGACGCTCACCGTCGTGGCCCCACCGTTCACCGGGAGCGCCGGCGCACAGGACCGTTCCGCGTCCACCGGCTGGTCGCGCCTGACGGATCTGGGTGTCGACGCACCGAGCGAGCAGCAGCGAACCCAGTCGGACATCCTCTTCGACACCGACGAGACGGTGCTGCCGGCAGGTGCCGACCAGAGGATCGTCGAGCTCCTGACCGACGTCGCCCCCGGCACGCCCCGACCTCGTCCTGGACGTCCAGGGCTTCGGGGAGACCCGGCTGAAGTTCCCCGAGGACGGACCTGACATCGCCGAGGATCGAGCTGCGAACCGAAGGGTGGAGCTCCGTTATCGACGTTGAGTCGGATCTCGGCGAACCGCCGGAGCGGGCCGTCGACGCAGCCGCCGGTCCAGGAAGGCCGTGAGCCACGCGGGGCTCCAGGTCGTCCGATCGACGCAGAGCACGAAGAGCCACGTCGCAACGATCAGCCTGGCCACGTTGCCCACTACCGACCGCCACAGCTCGTCCTTGATCTCCAGTGCCAGGAGGACCATGTGGAGCAGGACCCAGGCGGCGAGCACGGCCGCACCGATGGACCACAGCCGGTTGGGCCACGGTGACGGCACCGGGTACATCGGCGCCGGCTCGCTTCCTCGTCGGTTCCCCACCGGCACAGGGTCGCACCGATCGTTCGGCGATGCCATCACACACGGATGCCAGCGGTGGGCCGATTCACCCGGGTCGGGTGATGCCGGACCCGTCCGATGTCGCCCACGGTGGAAGCTCTCACCACGTACAAGGAGACCACCGTGCCCGACCTCATCGCGATTGGCTACGACGACACCACGACTGCGCTCTCGGCCATGGACGAGGTCCAGCGTCTCGCTGCTGACCTCGTGATCCAGCCCGACGCCGTCGCGGCTGTGGTCCGCAGCGAAGACGGCAAGTTCAAGACGATCACCAACCAGCACGAGGTCGGCGCAGGTGCCACGTGGGGCCTGTTCTGGGGCTTCCTGTTCGGCATCCTCTTCTTCGTGCCCATCTTCGGCATGGCGCTCGGCGCCGCCTTCGGTGCGCTCGGCGGCAAGCTCGCCAAGGACTCGATCAGCAAGGACTTCCAGGAGCAGGTCCGGGCGAAGATGCAGCCCGGAACCTCGGCGCTGTTCATGATCGTGGAGCAGATGACGACCGACAAGGCGCTCGACGGCCTCAGCAAGTTCGGCGGCGAGGTCATCAAGACCTCGCTCAGCAACGAGGACGAGGCCGAGATCCAGCGTCACCTGCACGGCGCCGCCTGACCTGCGCTCCACCTAGCGTCGGGGGATGTCGAGACCGCTCTCCCCCACGCGTCATCTCCCCCATGCCGGAGGATGCGGCTGCGGAGGTCCGCTGCTCGCGGGCCTTGCTGCACTGGTCCTCCGGCCCGGGGTGCTCGACCGGGCGCCTCGCCCCAGACGCCCGGTCGCGGCGGGCACGGTGGTGCTTCGCGGCGCCACCGTGCTGCCCGTCGACCCGGCGTTCAGCGAGGCCGAGGCCATTGCGATCCGGGGCAACCGGATCCTCGCGGTCGGCACCGAGGAGCACGTGCGTTCCCTCGCGGGCGGCGACGCACTGGTGATCGACCGCTCCGGCGCGACCGTCCTGCCGGGATTCATCGAGCCGCATGCCCACCTGCTGCCGACCGCCTTGATGAGCCGATCCCACGACATCGGGCCGTTCCGGTTCGAGCACGTCGAGGATGCCATCGACCACCTGGCCGGCCTGGCACGGGACGTCGAACCTGGCCGATGGCTCACCGGCCGGCAGTTCGACCCATCGCTGCAGATCGGGCCGGACCGGCTCACCGCCGACCTGCTCGACCGCGTGTCGACCGAGATCCCCGTCGTCGTGACGAACGCGTCGCTGCACTTCGCCTACGCCAACAGCGCGGCGCTCGCGGCGGCGGGCATCGGTCGCGACACCCCCGACATCGCCCACTCCCCGTACGGTCGCCGCTCCGACGGTTCACCCGACGGTGTGCTCATCGGTCAGGGCGCGATGCTGAGCGTGCTGGCCCACAACCCCAACCTGGCAGATCTGGACCTGGTGGCCGAGGCCCGCGCCGTGGCCCGGCGGGCGGCGTCGGTAGGCGTGACGACCATCTGCGACCAGGGCACCGGCTTCCTGAGAGGTCCGGGCGACGTCGACCTGTACCGGGCGATGGCCGAGGACGGACAGCTCGCCACGCGCCTGCGCTACTCGGTGCACGACACCCGGGCGCAGGGGTTCGACGACGCAGGGATCGGACCGGGCGACGGCGACGAGCTCATCCGGGCGACCGGCTGGAAGATCGTCTCGGACGGCTCGAACCAGGGCCGAACAGGCCACCTGCGCGAGCCGTACCTGGGAACCGAGGACCGGGGGATCCCCTACGTCGACCGTGAGGTCCTGATCGACACCGCTCGTCGCCGCGCCGAGGCCGGCTGGCAGCTCGTGATCCACGCCAACGGCGATCGCGCCATCGACGACACCCTGACGGCGCTGCGCGAAGCGGTCGCTGCAGGGACGGCTGCCGGCCACACGGACCGGCGACACCGCATCGAGCACTGCTCGTTGCTGCACGACGAGCACATCGCCACCATCGCCGATCTGCAGCTGTCACCGTCGTTCCTCATCGGCCACGTCCACTACTGGGGCCAGGCGTTCCGCGACACGATCCTCGGCGCCGAACGCGCCGACCTGTTGGACCGGGCCGCGTCGTGCACCCGGGCGGGCATCCGCTGGACGCTGCACTCCGATGAGTCGGTCACGCCGATGGGCCCGTTGCGCTGCATCCACAACGCCGTGACACGCGATCTGTGGCGGGAACCGGGCACCACCCTGACCCCCGACGAGCGTGTCCCCGTCGAGGCGGCGATCCGGTCGATGACCGCGGATGCCGCCTGGCAGTGCCACAGCGAGCACGAGATCGGCACCCTGGAACCGGGCAAGCTCGCCGACCTGGTGGTCCTGGCCGAGGACCCTCGTCACGTCGATCCCGACCGACTCGCCGACATCGAGGTCCTCGAGACCTGGATGGACGGGGTGCGGCGGCACTGACGCGACCGGCATCACCGATGCTCGATGCCGGCTGCCATCGAAAAATCTACGAGTGATGCGAGTCACACGAGCGCTCAGGTCGAACGACCCATGTGCCGATGGGAGAGGGTGTTCAGGACACATCCCAACGCTCGCGACCTCAAGCGGCACGTCACCGAGCTCCCCGTCGAGTTCCAGGTGTGGCGCGTCGACGACCACTGGTCGGTCGTGGGACCCTCGGGGATCTTCGTCGTCGGGCGCTCGACCGGTGATGTGGCGGAATCCGCCGCGCAGACCGCGGCGCTCGCCCACGAGCTGCGCGCCGCGCTGTCGGAATCGACGACCTGGGTGCCCTTCGTCGATGCCTTCGTGGTCGCCGATCAGGAGCACCACGGCCTGTCGTGCACGGTCGTCGAGATGAACATGCTGGCCCATGCCCTCGCCTCGGGCATCGGGATGCTCGACGCCACCGCGGCGGCACAGGTCGCCCGGGACATGCCCCGGGCCATCCGAGCGGTGCAGGACACGACGCGCCGACCGCTCGACCCGGCCTGACGACCTGGGTCCAGGGCGGCCTGACCGTCCCACCGCCGCTCGCGCCGGCGGGTCCGTCCGACGGTGGCACACTGCAGCGATGAGTCGGACCTCTCCCCCGCCGCTGGACGCTCCGCTGCCCGACCCGGTGACGATCGCCTCACCCGACGGCACGACGCTCGCGACCTACGAGATCGCACCGGACGTCGCCGACGCAGCCGATGGGGTGGACCTGCTGTTCGTGCACGCCACCGGGTTCTGTGCGGGCGTCTGGATGCCGGTCGTGTCCCACTTCGGGAACCACCGACGCGCCGCGCTCGACGTCCGGGGCCATGGCCGATCGGGAACCCCCGAGGTCGGCATGCACTGGGCCGGCACCGCTGCCGACGTGCTCGCGACGATCGACGCGCTCGGGCTCGACCGGCCCTTCGGGGTCGGCCACTCGATGGGGGGTGCGTCGCTCGTGCTGGCCGAGCAGGCTCGACCGGGCACGTTCCGGGGGTTGTGGATCTTCGAGCCGATCATCTTCCCGCCCGCCCTCGCCGAGGGGGCGGGGCCGAACCCGCTCGCGGCCGGTGCCCGGCGCCGCCGCCCCGACTTCACCTCCGCCGCCGCGGCCTACGAGAACTTCGCGTCCAAGCCGCCGATGTCGGCGCTCGACCCCCAGGCGCTCGCCGCGTACGTCGAGTACGGCTTCGAGGTCCTCGACGACGGGAGCGTCACGCTGCGCTGCCGTCCAGAGGTCGAAGCGGCCACCTACGACATGGGCTCGCAGCACGACGGGTTCGCTCACCTGGCAGAGGTCACCTGTCCGGTCGTCGTCGCCCGCGGCGCCGAGGACGGGGCCGGGCCGGCGATGCTCGTGCCCGGGATCGCCGCCGGTCTGGCGAACGCCACGATCGAGGAACATCCCGAGCTCGGCCACTTCGGTCCGCTCGAGAACCCCGGCTCGGTCGCGGCATCCATCGAGGCGGCGATGCTGGCGATCGACCGCTCCTGAGCACCCCGGCACGGTTCGCTGTCACCCACGGGCCGTAACATCGCCCACATGCCGCCGCTGCCCCTGCCCACGTCGTTGTCGCCGTCGAAGGTCTCGACGTTCAAGGACTGCGCGCTGGCGTTCCGGTTCTCGGCGATCGACAAGCTGCCGGAGCCGCCGTCCATGCCGGCGGTCAAGGGCACCACGGTGCACCGGGCGCTCGAGCTGCTCTTCGCCGAGGATCCCGCCGGCCGCACCCCTGCCCGTGCCCAGGAGTGCCTCGTCGACGCCCTGGCCGAGATGCGTGACGACGAGGAGTACCTCGGCCTCGAGCTCGACGACGACGCGGCGGCCGAGTTCGCTGCAGACGCCGAACGCATGGTCGATCGCTACTTCGAGCTCGAGGACCCTCGTGCCATCGTGCCGGTGGGGCTCGAGATGATGCTCGAGGCCGACATCGACGGACTGCTGGTGCGGGGCATCATCGACCGCCTCGAAGAGGTCGACGGGCAGCTGGTGGTCACCGACTACAAGACGGGCCGTGCGCCGTCGATCGCTCAGGAACAGGCCCGGCTCGGCGGCGTGCACTTCTACGCGTTCCTCTGCCAGCGCGTGCTCGGGCGCATCCCGGCCAAGGTGCAGCTCGTCTACCTCGGCAAGCAGCCCCAGGTCATCACCACGACGCCCTCCGAGCAGTCCATCCGGGGCATGGAGAAGAAGATCGCCGCCATCTGGTCAGCGGTCGAGCGTGCCTGCGAGCGCGACGACTTCCGTCCCAAGCAGTCGGCCCTGTGCAACTGGTGCTCGTTCAAGGACTACTGCCCTGAGTTCGGCGGCGACCCCGACGATGCCCGGGCGTACGCCATCGCCCGCGATGCGGCCAGGGAGGCGGCCCGGGCCGACGAGACCGCCGTCGCGCTCGGCACGTCCGATCCCGCGCCTGCAGCGACCGCGTGAACGAGCCGGAATCCGACGGTCCTGTCGCAGCGGACGGGCCGCTGGGCCCCGTGGAGCGGCTGCTGGCCAGCGGGCCGGTGTCGGCGTTCGACGCGGCCGGGCTGCGAGCAGCCGACGCGGTGCGGGGCGACCCTCGGGTCGACCGCGCCATGTACGCGTTGTCCGAGCTCGCCAACCACAGCGTGCTGTGGCACTCGATCAACGCCGTCGATGCACTGACCGGTGATCGGGCCCGTCGTCGACGAGCCGTGCGCCGCAGCGTCGTGCTCGCACTGGAACAAGCACTGGTGAACGGTCCGCTCAAGTCGTCGGTGCGTCGACAGCGGCCCCTGGTGCGCGACGACCACCCGCATCGCCTCCGCACCCCTGCCACGTCGAGCTTTCCGAGCGGCCACGCCTCGGCGGGCGCGTGCGCCGCGACGTTGTTGACCCACGACCTCGGGCACGCACCGCTGTGGTGGGGTCTCGCGTCAGTGGTCGCCTGGACCCGGGTTCACGTCGGCGTGCACCACGCGAGCGACGTGGCCGCCGGAGCTGCAGTCGGAGCCACGCTCGGCACAGCAGCAGGCCGCATCTGGCCCTCGACGTCGCGTCGGGGCGTGGCGCGCGGTTGAACTCTGGTTAGCCTCATGATGTGGGCGAACCGAGACAGCCGGACCAGATGAACGGCGTGGAATCCCTGATGTGGGAGCTCGAGCGCGATCCTCGACTGTCGTCCGCGTTCGCGAACATCACGGTGTTCGACCGTCCGCCGGATCGACTGGCCTTCCGCGCTCGGATGGAGGCGGCGACGACGGCTGTACCCCGACTTCGCGAGCGGGTCGTCGAGCAACGCAATCCCCTCGCGCATCCGCTCTGGGTCGAGGACCCGGACTTCGACATCGATCACCACCTCCGCTGGGTGACCCTGGGGGGCGACGCGGACGAGCGCGAGCTGCTCGACCTGGTCGCGACGCTGTCGGGACGCCCCTTCGACCGGGAGCGCCCGCTGTGGGAGTTCGTCACGATCGAGGGGCTCGCCGGTGGACGGGCTGCCATGCTGCAGCGCCTGCACCACACCATCACCGACGGCGAGGGTGGCATTCGCCTGTCCGTCGAGTTCCTCGACTTCGAACGGAACCCCGCCCGTCCGTACCGCCCCCGACCCCACGACGACGCGGCGGCCGACGAGGCCCTGGGGCTGGTCGATCACCGAGCCGACCGGCCGGACTCCGACCTGCCCGGCCTCGACCCGAGCAGCCTCGTCCCCGGCAGCCTCGACGCAGGCGCAGAACCGCGGCCTGACGGGCCGGGACCCTGGTGGTCACGAGTGCCGGGTGATCTCATCGGACGACTCGGCCAGGGGGCCGCAGGCGTCGCGACCGGTGCGACGACCCTGCAGCACCGCGGCCGCGAGCTCTCGAACGCGACCCGATCGACCCTGCGCCAGGCCAGCGTCGGCCGGCGACGGTCACCACTGTGGGCAGAACGCTCCCTCGGTCGGTGGGTCGGCACCGCGGCGCTGCAGCTCGACGACGTACGAACCGCCGCCCACGCCCTCGGCGGCAGCATCAACGACCTGTTCGTCACGGGCGCGGTCGCCGCCGCCGGGCGGGTCCACGAGCTCGCCGGGCACCCCGTCGACATGCTGCGCATGTCGATGCCGATCAGCACCCGTCACGCGCAGTCGATGGGCGGCAACGCCTTCTCGCCCACGCAGATGCTCGTGCCCACGGGGTCGATGCGCATCGAGGAGCGCTTCACCGCCGTCTCGTCGGTGCTCACCTCGATGAAGTCCGAGCCATCGGTCTCGCTGATGGACCAGGCGGCGAACGCTGCCTCGCTGCTGCCCTCAGCAGCGCTGGTGTCGACGGGCCGCCACATCACCAGCGCCGTGGACTTCGTCTGCTCCAACGTGCGGGCAGCGCCCTTCGACCTGTTCATCGGCGGGGCGCACATGCAGTCGAACCACCCGATCGGGCCGCTCGTGGGCACCGCGTTCAACCTGACGACGATGTCGTACCGCGGCTGGCTCTTCCTGGGCCTCGTCGTCGACACCGCGGCGATCGACGACCCCGACGGGCTGCTGTCGGCGATGGGCGACGCCTACGACGAACTCTTCGCCGCGGCCGGGGTCACACCCACCCGCTGGAGCTGAGCCGCCCGACGTGCCCGACCCGGTGTGACCGGGTCAGTTGGTCGAGATCTGGGCGTCGAGCTTCGAGAGCACGCCGCGGACGTCGAGCAGGAGGTCGGCGACCTCCGACGTGGAGACCAGCTGGCGCTCCGAGATGTCGCCCAGCCCCTGGTCGATGAGGTCCATCGCGGCACGGATCGACGTGTCGTCGTGCAGTTCCGCTTCCAGAACCTCGGTGTCGAGAACCTCTGTCATCGTGCCTCCTGCTGCCGACCCGGCGGAACGGACCACCGGGGTCCCACAAATGATAGCGGCGCCACCCCCCGGCCGGGACGCGCGTCATCGAGCGTTCACAGACCTGCCTCAGGCAGCCGGGTCGCCGCCTGTTCACTGCGCCTGCCGCTACCGTCGACGGCCATGACCGCAGCACCGTGCGCCCCCGGGGTGACCTTCGCCAGCTTCTCCGCCCTCGGCATCGACGCCGCCCGTGAGATCGCCCTGGACGCCGCGGCACAGGGCTACGGCTCGTTCTGGACCGCCGAGACCGTCGGACAGGAGGCCTTCTCGACGCTCGCGTCGATCGCCGTCACCGCGCCGCAGCTCGATCTGGGCACGGGCGTGCTCGCCCTGCAGCTGCGGACCCCGATGCTCACCGCCATGGGCGCCGCCACGTTGCAGAGCCTGGCACCCGAGCGAGACGTCCTGCTCGGCATCGGGATCTCGTCCCCCGTGGTCGTCGGCAAGTGGCACGGCGCCGAGTACGGCTCACGGCCCGTCGCCCAGACCCGCGAGTTCCTCGAGCTGACCCGGGCGTGCCTGTCGGGTGAACAGGTCGACCACGACGGCGAGTTCTACCGGTGCTCGCGCTTCCGACTCGGCGTCCGCCTGGGCGAGCACCGCCCGAAGCTCGTGCTCGGGGCCCTCAACGAGCGGATGCTGGCCCTGGCCGGTGAGCTCGCCGACGGCGTGCTGCTGAACTACCTGCCCGCCGCTGCGGTGCCGTGGTGCATCGAACAGGTTCGTGCCGGCGAGCGTGCGGCGGGCCGCCCCGAGGGGTCCTGCACGATCTACGCCTACGTGCACGTCGGGGTCTGCGACCGCGATGAGGCGCTCGGTCCAGCACGCAAGGACCTGTTCTCGTATGCCGTCGTGCCCGCGTATGCGAGGGCCTTCGAACGCGCCGGCTTCGCGGACGAGGTCGCCGGCGTGCGTGCGGCACACGCCGCGGGTGACCGAGCGGCGGCGGTCGGCTCGATCTCGGAACGGATGGTCGACGCGATCGACATCTGCGGCGACGCAGCGACGGTGTCCGCCGCTGTCGACGCGTACCGCGACGCCGGGGTGGACGTCCCCGTGATCATGCCGATGCCGTGGGGCCCGGACCGTCGCGCCGTCGTGGACGACACGCTGTGCGCCGCTGCCCCGGGCTGACCTGACGACCCAGCACCGGCGCACGGCGCAGAGCAGCACAGCGCTGACGGCGTGGGAGTGACGGGATGATGCAGCGCTGCTGCACGGAGGAGGAACGGGACCATGGAACTCGACGGAGCGGTGATCGTGATCACCGGCGGGGGCAGCGGGATCGGCGCTGCGCTCGCCGAACAGCTCGTCCAGGAACGCCCCGCAGCGGTGGTCGTGGTCGACCTGCACGCAGAGCACGCCGAGCAGGTCGCGGCGCGACTGTCGGCCGGCGCGCCTGACGGCACCGAGGTGTGGTCCCGAGGCATCGATGTGTCCGACGGAGCAGCGCTCGCCGCGCTGTTCGACGACGTCGAACAGCGCCACGGCCTGGTCGATCTGTTCTGCGCGAACGCCGGCATCGGCACCGCCCAGGGCCTGGACGCGACCGAGGAGACCTGGGACCGGGTCTGGCAGGTGAACGTGATGGCGCACGTGCGCGCAGCGCGCCTGCTCGTGCCCCGCTGGCTGGAACGTGGGCGGGGCCACCTGCTCGTCACCGCGTCGGCCGCCGGGTTGTTGTCGAACCTGGGCGACGCGCCGTACAGCGTCACCAAGCACGGAGCCGTCGCGTTCGCCGAGTGGCTGTCGATCACCTACGGCGACCAGGGCATCGGCGTGTCGTGCCTGTGTCCCCAGGGGGTTCGCACGCCGCTGCTGTTCGGTCCCGGCGACGGGCCGGCTCCCGACGAGCTCGCGCTCGTTGCGGTGAAGCTCCAACGCATCCTCGAACCGTCCGAGGTCGCCGAGTTCACCGTGCAGTCCCTGCGACGCGACGAGTTCCTGATCCTCCCCCACGAGGAGGTCGCCGACTACGAACGCGCCCGGGCCGGCGACCGGACACGCTGGCTGTCCTCGATGCGGCGGCTGCAGGCCCGCCTCGTCGGCAGGTGAACGCTGCGGCGTCGGACGAACCGAACGACGCACACGACGAGACGGTCGCCGTCTACGAGGACCGTGCCCGGGAATGGCAGGACCGGCGTACCTTCCGCTCCGACGCTGCACAGGAGTTCACCGCGGCCGTGGCGGCCAGCGGCACCACCCGACCGACCGTCGACCTGGGCTGCGGGCCCGGCTGGCACCTGCCGTCGCTGCCCGACGGGACCGTGGCGCTCGACGCGACGGCCGCCATGCTCGACCTGGTGGCGGAGCACCAGCCGGGGGCGCCCCGAGTCCGAGCGGATCTCCGTGGACTCCCGTTCGCCCGCCACGCCCTCGGTGGTGCGTGGGCGGATCGCAGCTACGTGCACCTGCGGCGTGACCGCGTGCCGATGGCGCTGTGGGACCTGCACCGCTGCGTCGAGGTCGGCGGGGTCGTCCGCCTGGTGCTCTTCGGCGGCGACGACGACCACGCGACCGACGACCGCGACGACTTCCCGGGCCGCTGGTTCAGCCACTGGCCCGAATCGCTGCTCTCCGACGTGCTCGAGGGTGCAGGCTTCGACGTCGAACGCTTCGTCGCGTCCCCCGCGGAGAACGACGGGCATCTCGAGGTGTGGCTGCGACGGGCGCGGACGCTCGCCGACACCGTCGAGCCCGGGATGCGGCTGCTGCTCGTGGGCCTCAACCCGTCGCTGGTCGCGGCGGACGCCGGCGTCGGATTCCACCGCAACGGCAACCGGGCGTGGCCCGCGCTGCTCGCCTCGGGACTGGCGACGGCTGATCGCGACGCCCGACACCTGTTGGTCCACGACGGCATCGGCATGACGGATCTGGTCAAGCGAGCCAGCCCGAGAGCCGACGAGCTCACCAGCGACGAGTTCCGTCACGGGCTGGAGCGACTCGATCGGCTCTGCGGGTGGCTGCGCCCCGACGCGGTGTGCGTGCTGGGCCTGACCGGGTGGAGGGCAGCGGTCGATCGCACCGCCGCCATCGGTGTGCAGGAACGGCGACTCGGCGGGCGGCCGGTGTACCTGATGCCCAATCCGAGCGGGGTGAACGCACACGTCTCGCTCGACGACCTGGTCGCGCACCTGCAGGCAGCGGCGACGCTCGCCGCATCCGCTGCCACGTAGGGCCACTCGGCGGCGACCCGTCGATGGGCACCATCGGGGCGGCGTCCGCGAGACTCCCGTCGTGCTGCTCCACGAGATCATCGACCTGGCCGTCGCCGATCGCCCCGACGACACCGCGGTCGTCGTCGACGGCCGCCACGTGTCGTTCACCGAGCTCGGTCGGCGCATCGACGACATGGCCACCCGGGTCGCCGCCACGACCGCCGTCGGCGACCGCGTCGTGCTGATCTCGGACAACCAGCTCGACGCGCTCGTCGCCCTCTACGCCGTCCCCCGCTCGGGGCGGATCCTGTCGTTCGGCAACACCCGGCACACACCGACCGAACAGATGGCGACCGTCGACGCCGTCGACGCGGTCGCGGTGCTCGCGGCTCCCGACCAGCTCGACCGCCTCGGCCCGGAGCTCGACGACCGGGCCGCCCTGACGGTCTGGTCGATCGGCGGCGCCCACCCGCGAGCCGCTCTCGACCTGTCGGCTGCGCTCGACGACGCGATGGTCACGGCCCGGGGAGCTGAGCCGGCTGCCGGGGTCGACGACGGCGCGCCGGCGTGGATCATCCACACCTCGGGCACGACCGGGGCACCCAAGGGCGTGGTGCTGACCCACCGCAACCTGGTGGCCGCCACCGCCAACACCGCCGTCGCACGGCCCCTCGCCGACGACGACGTGTACCTGTTCCCGTTCCCGTTGTTCCACGTCGCCGCCTACAACGTGCTGCATGCACATCTGCGCCGTCGCCCGGTGGTGCTCGTCGCCCGCTTCGACGCCGCCTCGGTGCTCGACCTGGTGCAGGCCGAGCGGGTGACCAACTGCTCGCTCGCACCCACGATGATCTCGATGCTGCTCGACCATTCCGACGACGCAGTGCAGCGGCTCTCGTCGCTGCGCCAGATCTCCTACGGCGCCTCGGCCATGCCGCTGGATCTCATGCGACGCCTGTTCGACGACCTGCCCGGCTGTGGCCTGGCCCAGGGCTACGGCATGACCGAACTGGGCGGCAACGCCGTCTTCCTCACCCCCGCCGACCACCGACGGGCGGCGACGACGGACCCCGAGCTGCTCGGTGCCGCGGGTCGCCCTGGCCCGCTGAGCGCCGTGCGCATCGTCGACGAGGACGACCGCGACGTGCCCCTCGGTGGCGTGGGCGAGATCCTCGTCCGTGGCGACCAGGTCTGCGACGGCTACTGGAACGACCCGGCGGCCACTGCGGCCTCGCGGCTCGGTCCGTGGCTGCGCACCGGTGACGTCGGACGCCTCGACGACGCGGGGGTCCTGTACGTCGTCGACCGCAAGAAGGACATCATCATCACCGGCGGTGAGAACGTGGCGTCACGCGAGGTCGAGGACGTCGTGGGTGCGCATCCTGCGGTCGGCCAGGTCGCCGTGGTCGGTCGCCCCCACCCGCGCTGGGGCGAACAGGTGTGTGCCGTGGTGGTGGCCGCGCCGGACCGGTCACTCGACGCCGACGAGCTGCGAGCCTGGACCGACGGACGACTCGCCGGGTTCAAGCGACCCAAGGTCGTGCACCTCGTCGACGCGCTGCCGCTCAACGCGTCGGGCAAGATCGACAAGCGACTGGTCCGAGCACTGCTCACCGAGACCGAGCCGCTCAGCGAGACCTGAGGGCGAATTTGAGTAGCGACTACTCATGACGCCACGCGCGGCGAGGTTCACACTGATCCTCGTGCCCGACGTGACGCGATGCGCTGGATGCGCACGGTGACGGTGACCCTCGCGATGGATCCCGCTGCTGCCTCCGAACCGATCCGGGGCGTCGATCTCGAGCGCTACGCGCAGCTGAGCGCCCACATGCTCCGCTCCGGGCTGACCCGCGCCGACGCGATCGAGGCATTCGTCGAGGCGAACGGTGTCCCTCACGGCGACTGGGAGGTCGTCCAGGCCGGTTGGATCGAACGGCTGAGCTCCTCGGAGGAGCTCCGGGTCCGCTACCACGACGCCGCGACGGCGCACGGAGCACCCAGCGACGCCGCCGACGCCGGCCCGGCCGGCAGCGACACCGCGAGCAGCGACACCGCGAGCAGCGGCTGAGCCCGAGGACGTCACACGGGGCAGGTCGTTCGGTCTCGCCCACCGACCGATCGGCCCCGTGTGAACGGATGGCGTGCGGCCCCCGGAGGGAGGGGCCGCACGATCCTTCGTCGTCTGCAGCCTCGCTGCGTGCGCCGCTCGATCGGTCGTTCAGCGCGGTGCGAGGTCGCGGATCGCCTGGCGGACGTCGTAGCCGAACGGCAACAGCGCCAACGCCGGCGTGGTGACCCCGTTGGCGACGTAGCGGCCGATGTGCTCGCGGCACTCCTCGGGCGAGCCCCAGACGATCAACTCGTCGACCAACGAGTCGGGGATCGCCGCGAGGGCACCCTTGCGGTCGCCCTCACCCCAGAGCCGCCACATCTCGGCGAGCTGCTCGCCGCGACCCATCCACTCGTGGAACGCGGCGTAGACGGGCACGCTCAGATAGGCGGCGATCGCGTAGCGACCCATCGCCATCACGGTGTCGCGGTCGGTCGTCGGCGCGACGAAGATGCGGGCGACGACCTCCTTCGTCGTCTCGCCGGGCGCTGCGCCGCCGGCTGCCTGCACGATCGGTGCGACCGTCGCGACGTCGTCGGCCGAGAGCCAGTTGATGATGGCGCCGTCGGACTCGCGGCCGGCGAGTCGCAACATGCCTTCCCGCAGCGCGGCGATCAGGATGCGGGGCTGCTCGGCGGGACGGATGCCGAGGCGGAAGCCCTTGATCTCGGAGCGCCCGAAGGTGCCGGACATCTTCTCGCCCGACATGGCACCCCGGATGAATCGCACCATGTCGCGCACCTGGTGGTACGGATCGGTGAACGGGATGCCGTTCCAGCCCTCGACGATCACGTTCGACGACGTGCCGATGCCGAACGCGACCCGGCCGGGTGCTGCGTCAGCCAGTGTCGCGACGGACTGCGCGAGCAGGGCGGGACCGCGGGTGTAGGCCGGCACGATCGCCGAGCCGAGTCGCAGCGACGGCGCCCACGCCGAGGCGAGCGCCAGGGGCGTGAAGGCATCGGCACCGTTGGCCTCGGCGGACCAGACGTCGGTGTAACCCAGGTCCTCGAGCTCGACGATCCAGTCGCGCTGCTCCGACAGCGGCACCCCGTCGAAGGGGATGGTCATGCCGAATCGGCCGGAGAGGAAGGACGGGTCGGTGGACGTGTCGCTCATGGGCCGACCCTACCGATCTCGCCCGGACATAGGGGTCGTCGTCGACACACCTTGTCGATGACGACCCCACTCCCACCGAGTCAGGACGAACGGCGCCGCCACGTCAGGGCGCGGCGAGTCTCAGGTGCGTGGGTTGTGCAGCACGGCGGACTGGCTCGCAGTGGCGAGCAGGGTGCCGTCCGCCGACCACAGGTAGACCGAGCCGTGGCCGAACCCGTCGTGGATGCCGTCGATGCGCACGTCGCAGAGCACCCACTCGGTCGGCACGAGCCGCTGCACGCGGATGGTGTTGTCGAGGCTGTTCGACGGGATCCAGTTGCCCTGGGACTGCGAGATCCCGAACGGCACGTAGTCACCGAGGATGGCCAAGGCCGCGGCCGACATGTCCACGTCCGGCATCCGGACCCACAGCCCCGAGCGGCCGTCCGCGGCGCGTGACGTGCCGTCGAAGCGGTCCCACGGCGTGCCCAGCGCGAGCCGCATGTCGAAGCGGGTCATGATCGACTCGGAGTCCTCGACGAGCTCACCGCGACTCGGGCACTCCAGCGGGTCAGGCACCGCCGGCATCGTCCGATACTGCTCGTCGATCGGGATGTCCTTGGAGCCCAGGGCGGCGTTGACGGTGAGGATCTCGCGGTCGCCGACCTTGCCGACGACGCGGGCCTGGCTGGTGCGCTTGCCCGAGACCGCGATGGTCACGTCGAGGTCCATGATCGACCCGGACATGGCGAAGGACAGGTACTGCGCCGTTGCCCACACCACCGGCCGTTCGCAGACGGCTTCCATCGCTGCGACGGCCGCGCCGAGCCCACTGCCACCGAAGAGGAACTTCTCCCTGGTGGAGATGCCGTCGGTGATCGGCAGGAACCACCGCATCGGGTTGTGGGTCGGCGTGAGGCCCAGGAACTCAGCAGCGTCCATGGGCAGGGACCCTACCCACCCCTCGAAATGACACCTGTTTTCGATGCGATGGCATCGAAAACAGGTGTCATTTCGGGAGGGCTCCCGGTCGGTGGAGACCGAGCTCAGCCGAGGCGCAGCCGGCGTGGTGGGCGGTGGAAGAGCCACCCGAGCGCTGCGGCGAGCAGTGGCAGCGCGACGAGGGCCAGGGCGATCGCCGCCCACGGCACCGGGGCGGAGCCGATCATCAGCGATCGAGCGACCGACCAGCCGGCGATCGATGCGGGCAACGCTGCCGCCACGACGATCAGCCCGGCGCGTGCCGCGCTGACCCGCCGGGACAGCCCGGGCGAGGCCCCCGCGATGAGCAGCACGTCGTCGTCGGAGCGGGACTCGACCCGCACCAGCGCCAAGGTGATCATCACGATGAGCAGCGTGACGAACGAGATCACTGCTGCACCCACCGCGAAGATCGCGGCGTCCGACCACCCGAGCTCGGACGTCGGTTCCCAGGACCCCTCGGACAGCCCGAACCCGAGGTCTCGAACCATTCGTTCCACCGCATCGTCGGTGGCACCGTCGAGCACCACGAAGGCCTCGGTGGCGAACGCCTCGCCTCGGTCCACGCCGAGCGCGTCGGCGGTCGCCTCGGTCATGAGCAGGCCGGCGCCGCTCATCGAACCGCTCATCCCACCGCTGGTGGACCAGAGCCCGAGGGAGACCACCTCGGTGTCGAGCTCCGTGCCGGCGGCGTCGCGGATGGTGGCGCCGTTGCTGATGATGCGTCCGTCGCGGAGCGTGTCGGCGACAGCCGGAGGCAACACGTCGAGCATGCCCTCGTCGGCGACGGACACGGTGACCGGTTCGCACTGCTCCGGCGTCGGGCCGCCCTGTGCGTCGGGGAACCCGTCGAGGCACCGCTGCACGGCGTCGGATGCCGAGAAGTGCGCAACGGTGCCGACCGTCGGGGCCACCTCGGCCAGCGCGTTGGTCACCCGATCGTCGACCACCAGCGACAGGACCCGGCCGTCGACCAGTCGGCTCTCCCGCCCGTGGAGCAGACCGACACGGTCAGGCCCTCCGGACACCATGCCGTCGGAACCGACATCGTGGGACCACGCCGGCTCGGTGTCGACGTTCGCCCGGAAGTAGGTCGCCACCGCGGTCGCGCCCGTCAGGGTGAGGGCGACCGCTGCGGTGGCTGCGGCGATCCGCACGCCGTGCCGGGCGAGGTCACGCCCGGCGAGCCTCGTCGAAGTGGGGGCCGAATCGGTGAGTCGGCCGGCGATGCGGGTCGCTCCGACGACGACCGCCACCACCCCCAACGTCGCTGCCAGAACCCCGCAGGCGATCACGACCTGGTTGCCTCTGCTTGCGCCGTAACTGTCACCGATCATCTCGCGGCCGACCCGGAGCACGATGCAACCGCCGGCGAACAGCACGAGTCCGGCGGCGAACCAGGCCGGGGCCGGCCGGGGCGTGGGTCGATGTCCTCGAAGCAGCTGGGACGGGGTCAGCGATGCCACGCCGACCGATGCCGACCACGCTGCGATGACCGCAGCGAGCGTGCCGACCGCCCAGACGACGAGCAGCCATGCCCAGGGAATCGGCAAGGCCCTGGGCAGGGTGTCGATCCTCACGCTGGGCTCGATGATCCTGGCGGCGACGGCGCCGATGGCCACTCCGAGCGCTGCGCCGAGCGTGCCGAGCACGAGTCCCTCGGCGACGACCGCCAGGCGGAGTCTCGACGGATCCGCGCCGTTCGCGGCGAGCAGACCGAGCTCGCGCTTGCGGCGGCGTGCGCCCACCGCCAGGCCGGATGCGGCGACGAGCCCGGTCCACAACAGCAGGAACGCCGCGCCGGCGACGGCCCACGCCCTGGCCACGTCGGGGTCGTCGCCCGAGGTGTCGACACGGTCACGACTCGAGATCGCCCAATCCACCCCGCCGAGCGACTGGAGCTCCATCCGCTCGAGCACCGTCGGTGAGACCCCGTCGAGGTACCAGGCGTCCTGCCACGCGACCGAGGTCCACTCGGCCGGGAACGGGTCGCCCTCGCTCGGTGGTACGGGACGCTCGACGGACCCCGGCGCGAGCACCGCGAGCGGGCAGTCGGTGCAGTCGCCGTCGTCGACCACGCCGACGACGGTCAGGTCGACCGCCGGCAGGGCGAATCGGATCGTGTCGCCCACCACGAGGCCGAAGCGGCGCATCGAGGCGCGGTCCAGGGAGACCTCGCCCGCTGCCTCGGGCAGCCGCCCGGTGAGGGCGGAGTACTTGGGGGCGATCATCGGGTCGACGGCGTCGACCTGCTCGGTACCGATGCCCGTCACCAGGCCGTCGTCGCCGACGGGCACCCACGCCGTGAACGTCGCCGCGTCCAGGACCCGGACCCCGTCGCCGGCGGCGGGGTCGTCCCACGGAAGTTCGACGGGCGCCGAGGCCCCGCCGATCGTCATCACCCGAGCCTGCGCGGCGCCGATCTCCGACGACATGCGCAGCTCGTCGGACATGGCGGGGACCAGGACCAACGCTGCCGAGCTCAGCCCCACCGGGATCAGGATGAGCAGCAGCACGAGGGTGCTGCGGGCCTTGTGCTGCCAGGCCTCCCGGCGCCCGAGCCGCAGCAGGGCCCTCACGCCGGCTCCCCGGAGAGCTCCGCCGACGACTCGTCGTCCACCGGCGGCGCGACCCGGAACGGTCCCGAGGTCACGGCCGTGGCCCGCTGCACCAGCACGCCGTCACGCAGGTGCACCACCCGGTCCGCCCACGCGGCGTGCGCCGCGTTGTGCGTCGCGATCACGACGGCGGCCCCGTCGTCGTCGCAGCGCGACCGCAGCAGTCGCATCACCGACTCGCCGGTCAGCGAGTCGAGCGCACCCGTCGGTTCGTCCGCGAGCAGCACCTGGCGTTCGCCGATCAGCGCTCGGGCGACCGCGACACGCTGCTGCTCACCGCCGGAGAGGTCGTCGGGCAGTGCGTCGAGCATGTCGCCCAGGCCCACCTGGTCCAGGGCTTCAGCCGCGATCCCCCGAGCACGCCGTGGCCGCATGCCGCCCAGCTCGAGCGGCAGCGCCACGTTCTCGGCCGCGGTCAACGCAGCGAGCAGGTTGAGGTGCTGTTCGACGTAGCCGACCGTCGTGCGGCGCAGCTCGGCCAGGCCGCGGGTGTCGAGTGCTCGCAGGTGGTGGCGATCGACGACGACCTGGCCGGCATCGGCGCGCTCCAGACCGGCGGCGATCGCGAGCAGGGTCGACTTGCCCGAGCCACTCGGACCCATGAGCGCCACCAGCTCGCCCTCGTGGACCTGCAGGTCGACGCCGCGCAGCACGTGGCGTTCTCCGCGTCCGTCGCGGAACGACCGCTCCACGCCTCGGAGGTCGACCAGCGGTCGTCGTGTGTTCTCCTCGTTCAACGTCGTCTCCCTCTTCCTCGATCTCGTCCGGGCCCATCGGTGCCGGAGCGACCTGCGGCGAGCACTCGGGCCTCGCACAGGTCCAACCACCGCAGCTCCGCCTCGACCTGCAGGATCACCGCGTCGAGTGCGAGCACCCGTCCGATGTCCGCGGGGTCGATCGCCGCCTTCTGGCGGGTGAGCCGCTGCAACGCCTCGGTGCTGACCGCTCGTTGTTCGTCGACGACGTCGAGCAGATCGACGCCGTCGAGGCCCTCGGCCAGCACGATCTTGATGACCAGCTCGTCACGGTCGGGCACGTCCCGTGGTCGAGGGTTGCGGATCCAGGCCGCCAGCTCCTCACGACCCCGCTCGGTCAGCCGGTATTCACGCTGGCCGGCATCGCCGCCCGCCCCGCCCGACGAGTCGCCCGCGCCGGCCACCTCGTCGACCAGGCCGTCCCGCACCAGTCGACCGAGGGTCGTGTACACCTGCCCGACGTTGAGCGGCCACAGTTCGGCGGTGCGCTCCTCGAACTGCTTCTTCAGTGCGAAGCCGTACTCGGGACCGTCCGCGAGCAGGGCGAGCAACCCGTTCCTGATCGACATCGCCGCCCCCGTCCCACGTCCGTTGCCGCCCTGGACGGCGACTGCATACCGAGTATGCACTGATGCATACCGAGTATGCAACCCGCTGTTCCCGATCGCTCGACGAGAAGGTTCGTTGTCCGGGATGTGACCGATTCGGTCGGATCGCGTCCAACGAAGCGTGGCGATCGGACAGGACCGGTATGGTCGCCGTGGTCGGCGCACGGGCGCCACGATCTCAGGGGGATGACAGCGATGACCGACGGTCCGTGGCTGGGCGACGCATGCTCACTCGTCGATGCGTTCAGGGCCGGCGATCGATCGCCGGTCGAAGAGCTCGATGCGACGCTCGCAGCGATCGACGACAGCGAGCTCAACGCGTTCTCGTTCCTCGACCCCGACCTGGCTCGGACGAAGGCTGCAGAGGCCGACACCGACCTGCCCTTCGGCGGTGTCCCCTTCGGGGTCAAGGAGCTCAGCCCGTACGCGGGTTGGCCCAACACCGAGGCCACGCTCGTGTTCGCCGATCGAGTCGCTGACCACACCGAGACTGCGCTGGTGCGCGCCGAGCTGGCAGGCGGCGTGGTGCCCGTCGGGCTCACCACCGCGTCCGAGTTCGGCGGTCTGAACGTCTCGGTCTCGAAGCTGAACGGAGTCACGCACAACCCCTGGCAGACGGGCCGCACCGCAGGCGGTTCCTCGGCAGGCTCGTCCGCAGCGGTCGCCGGTGGGCTCGTGACCCTCGCGTCGGGCGGCGACGGCGGCGGTTCGATCCGCATCCCGGCGGGGTTCAACGGGCTCCCCGGGATGAAGGGCACCGCAGGTCGCATCCCGCGGGGTCCACAGACGTTGATCCACCCGATGACCGTCGTGCTCGGCGTCATGGCCCGATCCATCCGCGACATCTGCCGGTACTACGACGTCACCAACGGCCACGACTCGCGCGACCCGTACTCGCTGCCTCGCGTCGAGGGGTGGGAACACGACCTCGGTTCGCACCTCGCCGACCTGCGCGGTGCCAACGTCGCGATCGTGCCGGACCTGGGCACCGCGGTGGTCAATCCCGTCGTCGCCGACATGGTCGTCGAAGCGGGTGAGCTGCTCGCCGCACAGGTCGGGTTGCGCGTCGTCGAGATCGACCTGGCGTTCCCCGGGCTCGGCTTCGAGTGGGCGCTCGGGAACCTCTCGGGCCTGTACGCCGATCTCGAGGGCCTGTGGCCGGAGTGCAAGGACGACCTGAGCGGCGAGATCGCCTTCGGCCTGACCATCGCCCAGCAGAAGTACTCCCTCGAGATGATGGCCCACTCCGAGCAGGCCCGGACCCGGGCCAACGAGGCGGTCGCCGCAGCCTTCGACCAGGTCGACTTCATCATCAGCGCGACCAACCCCGACGTGGCCTTCGCTGCCGACACCTACCTCAACCTCGAGACGGCCGGTCAACCGACGGGCCCGGAGAACAACGGCGCGCTGACGATCCCGTACAACATCGTCGGCAACCCGTCGCTGTCGGTGCCGATCGGCCAGCTCAACGGCCTGCCCGTCGGCATGCAGATCGCGACACGCCACCACGACGACGCACTCGTGCTCGACCTGGGCCTGGCGATGGAACGCGAACGCCCGTGGCCGCTGGTCGCCCCCGCGGCCCCGTGCTGAGCCTGTTCGAGTTGAGCCTGTTCGTGCCGAGGCTGTCGTGTTGAGCCTGTTCGTGTTGAGGCTGGCGTGTTGAGGCCGCGGTCACTCGACCACCTGGTGCTGGTCGTCGACGACATCGAGGTGTCGACCCGGTTCTGGCGCGACGTCATCGGCGCCGAGTTCGACCACCAGTCGGGTGACTACTCGCAGTTCCGCATCGGCGAGGTGCGGCTCGGGCTCTTCCAGGTCGACGCGATGGCGGCGACCCTCGGCCGTGAGATCCAGCATCCCGCGCCGGGTGCAGCAGGCTTCGAGCTCGGCTTCCAGGTCGACGACGTCGACGCCACCTACGACGAGCTCGTCGCTGCCGGCGCGACGCCGATCACCCCGCCCGACGACCGGCCCTGGGGACAGCGCACCGCCTACGTCGCCGACCCCGACGGCTACCTGATCGAGCTCGTCCGACCGCTCTGAGGCTCGCTCCGGGAACCGGTGACGCCGAGTCGACGTCCGAGAAGGGGCTCGATGTGGGAGGTCCAGGGTGATCAGTGCTCGATGGTTCACAGCAGTCGCCCTGCTCGTGGTCGTGTCCGGATGCTCGTCGGTCGATCAGACGTCGACGACACTGCCGTGGGACGAGCGGCAGCTCGACGGCGACCTCATCGAGGTCCGAACGGTGGACTGCAGCGGCCGTGACTGCCCGCTGGGCATCATCTCGCTGACGCAGGTCGTCGAGGTGCACGACGGCACCCCGACGGGAGCACGTGGCGACACCCGGTTGGCGATCACCGACGAGACGCTGATCCTGGGGTGCGGACCGGATGATGGACGCGAGGTCATCTCGTTCGACGACCTCGCGAGGTCGAGGACCACCGAGGTCATCGGCGAGATGCCCACCAGCGTCTGGATCGGCAATGGCAGTACGACCGTCGACGGTGACGCCGCCCTCGAGCGGTCCCGTCAGGTCGTCAGCGGCAGCTGCGGCTGACCGGGCCGCCGATCCCTGTCCACGCCACCGCCGGGCTCAGAACTGCACGAGCCCTCGGTAGGTGGTGAGCAGCTCGTAGCCCATCCGGGCGTAGATGGGCGCCCCCATGTCGGTGGCCTGGAGGCTCGCGAACCCGGCGCCCAGGTCGAAGCCCTTGTTGGTCACGGCGCGCGTGACGAGCTCGCCCAGTCCCCTGCCGCGGGCGGCCTCGAGGGTGCCGACGTAGTAGACGCCCGCGACCGCGACGCCGTCGATCGGATCGCTCATCACCAGCTGCGCCGCAGCGAGCGGGCCGTCGTCGGAGACCGCCACGACGGAGTGCACGCCGTCGACACAGAGCAGGTCGCGACGGACGATCACGTCCTCGATGACCCCGGCGGTCATGCCGAGGGACTGGTAGGCACGGTCCGACACCGACACGAAGTCGTCCGCGAGACCATCGGCACCGCTGACCCATTGCAGCTCGATGCCGTCCGGGGCGACGGCGTCATCCAGTCGTGCTCGGCACACCATCGCTGGTGCATGGCTGAGCGTGACAAGCCCTCGGACCTCGGCCGCGGCGACCAGCCCGGCGTCGTCACCGTCGGGGTCCTCGACCTGCAGGGTGAACCCGGTGCCACGTTCGGCGAACCACCCTGCGGCGACGTCGAGCACCGTCTCGTCGGCGACCGCCGGGTCGACCCGGGCGGCGCCGTTGCACGTCACCGGGAAGTCGGTGGCGGTGCCGTAGAGCAGCACGCCGTCGATCTCCGCGCTGGCTCCTCGCTCCCCCGACCAGGCCGCCATGGCCCGGTAGAAGTCGAACAGGTTGCGCTGGGCCAGGAGCCGTTCACCGGTGGCGGTCATGGCGACATCTTCCACGAGCCGGCAGGTGTCGGCCGGGTGTTTTCGGTCCAGGGGCCCCGATCCCGCTTGCCGTTCCTCGGGGAGGGCTCCCCGTTGCTTCACTGTCACACCCCCTCCGCATACTGGCTCCATGACACAGCAACTCGTACTCATGAGTGGCGAGTCGGCCGGACCGAGTGAGTTGGGCCGCCTCGACGAGCGGACCCGCCAGGTCGGTCGGCGTGGGCTGAGCGAGGCCCGTGCGGCCCTGCAAGAGGCCAGCCGTCGTGCGACCGAGCGTGACGCCGAGCGGATCGCCCGTCGCGACAACGAGCTGGCGGCCCGTGCGGCCGCCGCCCGTACCGCTGCGGCCAAGCTGCTCGAGGCCGAGCACACCGCACGTCCGTCCGCCGCCTGAGCCACCCTCTCCCTAGGATGACGCGATGTCTGACGTAGTGATCATCGACGCCGTTCGTTCACCCGTCGGCCGACGCAACGGGGGCCTGTCCACCGTGCATCCGGCCGACCTGCTCGCCACCGTGCTGCGTGAGCTCGTCGCCCGCTCGGGCATCGACCCTGCCCAGGTCGGCCAGGTCGTCGGCGGCTGCGTCAGCCAGGTCGGCGAGCAGTCCTTCGACATCACCCGGACCGCCTGGCTCACCGCCGGGCTGCCCATGACCGTCGCGGCGACCACTGTCGACACGCAGTGCGGTTCCTCCCAGCAGGCGACCAACCTGGCCACGGCGCTCGTCGCCGGTGGCGTGGTCGACGTCGCAGTCGCCTGTGGCGTCGAGTCCATGAGCCGCATCCCGATCGGCTCGAACAGCTCCAAGAAGCTCGGTCTCGGCGTGCCGATCCCGAAGACCTACTTCTCGCAGTACGAGTTCACCTCGCAGTTCGAGGGCGCCGAGCGCATCGCCGAGAAGTGGGGCGTCAGCCGCGCGGATTGCGACGAGTTCGGGCTCCGTTCCCAGCAGCTCGCCGCCAAGGCGTGGGAGAACGGCCACTTCGAGGGTCAGGTCACCCCGATCGAGGCGCCCGACGTCGACGACGAGGGCAAGCCCACCGGCACCACCCACACCGTCGTCCGTGACGAAGGCCTGCGCGAGACCACCCTCGAGAAGCTCTCGACCCTCAAGCCCGTCGCTCGTGAAGACGGCGTGCACACGGCGGGCTCGGCCTCGCAGATCTCCGACGGTGCCGCTGCGGTGCTGATCATGTCGGCGGAGAAGGCCGCCGAGCTCGGGCTGACGCCTCGGGCCAAGATCGTCGACACGTGCCTCGTCGGCGTCGACCCGGTGCTCATGCTCACCGGCCCGATGGATGCGACCAAGCACCTGCTCAGCCGCACCGGCCTGACGATCGACGACATCGACACCTTCGAGATCAACGAGGCGTTCGCGTCGGTCGTGCTCGCCTGGGCGAAGGAGGTCGGCGCTGATCTCGACACGACCAACCCGAACGGCGGGGCGATCGCGCTCGGCCACCCGCTCGGCGCCACCGGAGCGTTCCTGCTCACCAAGGCGCTCAACGAGCTCGAGCGGACCGACGGCACCAACGCCCTGATCAGCATGTGCTGCGGCGGCGGTCTGGGCACCGGCACGATCCTGCAGCGGGTCTGACACGACGGTGACCGCTGCGACTCGTCAGATCCGTGTCGCAGCGGTCATCGCCGCAGTGTGTGCCGCGCTCATTGCGGCGAGCTGCGGCACCGACGGGCCGGGTGACCCCGGTGACGCCGTCGAGGCCAACGCGACCGTGGTCCGCGTGGTCGACGGCGACACCCTGGTCGTCGATATCGGCGGTGTCGACGAGCGGCTGCGGCTCATCGGTATCAACACACCCGAGAGCGTCGATCGGAACCGTCCGGTGATGTGCTTCGGCAAGGAGGCGTCGGCGCACCTGGCCGAGCTGGTCCCGCCCGGCACCGCGATCCGCATCGAACGTGACGTCGAGGCGCGTGACCGCTACGACCGGCTGCTCGGTTACGTCTCTCGGGCCTCCGATGGCGACTTCGTCAACCTGCGCATGGTCACCGATGGGTTCGCCGACCAGTACACGTTCCCGCCGAACGTCGAGCACGTCGACACCTTCCGCGCCGCAGCCGGCGCCGCGTGGGACGCGGGCGTCGGGCTGTGGAGCGTGTGCGAGCACCCCTTCGAGGAGTGAGCGGACGCTGAGGAGTCCAGACGTCGCGAGCCGGCGAGCTGGGCACCTGGCCCGCCCCGAACCGTTCTGGTGTCAAAGTGATACCATTCCGCGATGGCCATGACGCTGCGGCTCGACGAGCACGACCAGGAAGCACTCAGGGCGCGGGCCGCTGCCGAGGGCATCTCCATGCAGGATGCCGCACGCAGGGCGATCCGCGACTACATCGCGAGGAGCGAGCACCGGTCAAGGGTGTCGACCGCGACAGACCTGATCCTGGACGTGCACGCCGACGCCATCGAGCGCCTCGGACGGTGAGCGACCCGGTCGAGTTCCTTGACCTCGACGATGTCATCGGACTTGCACGGCGGTTGCTCGGCGATCCACCACCGATCCGCGATGCGGGCCTCCTCGGATCAGCTGTTGCCCGACCGCAGACCACACTCGGCGCCGACGATGCATATCCGACCGTCTGGGCGAAGGCCGCTGCGCTGCTCCAGTCGGTCGTCGCCAACCATGCGCTGGTCGATGGCAACAAGCGCCTGGGCTGGCTCGCCACCGCCGTCTTCCTGGAGATCAACGACTCCAGCGTGGCCGCTGCCACGAATGACGACGTCTACGACCTCGTCATGGCCGTCGCTTCTTCCGGGTCGACCATCGAGGAGATCGCAGCACAGCTCGAACAGCTCCACAGACTGCGGGCCTGACGCCCGCGCCGATCACGAGACTCTCGTGACCCAAGCGGTGTTCGAGGCCATTGAGCAAGCGGCGACATGCAGCCAGTCGAGGAGTGTCACCTCGCCAGTTCGACCAACGCCGCCGGCGTCCACGCCGGCCAGTCGACGGAGCCGACGGGCACCCCACGCCAGAAGCTCGCGACCCGCCGGAACGGGTCCCGGGCGCTCGAGTTGTCGTAGACCGCTGCGTCGTCGGCGAGCGTGATCGCCTCGGCGACGAGTGGCCAGAGCCGGTGCCAGCGCGCCCGGACCAGGTGCTCGGGCACATGGTGGCCGCCGTTGTGCACCCGCTCGGGAACGCGGTGCACCGACAGCTCCTCGGGCACCATCACCACGTGCAGCGCCACCAGGTAGCCGAGCGACTGCGCGTACTCGACCAGCTCGACCTTGGAGATGTGCGAGAAGACCGTCTCGGTGCTGAACGATCGGCGCTCGTCGAGCAGCCGTCGACGCTCGTCCGCGGCGAGGACCGCCGCGTCGTAGCCGTGTGCCGATTCGTCGCCGGGCCAGTGACGGGCAGCCAGGTGGTCCGCGTTGACGAACGGCAAGCCCGTGGCCGGGGCGAGCACCCGGTCGTGAAAGGTCGTCTTGCCGGCGCCGTTGGGACCTGCCAGGAGATGGAGGACCGGGTCGCCCACCTCAGCCCGCCGCCGGCACCTCGGCGGAGCCCTCGTCGGGGTCGATCACCTCGAGGACCTGTCCATCGGGTGCCCGACGCACGATGCGCCCGTCGTCGTCCATCTCGACATAGGTCGCGCCCTGCTCGGCGAACTCCGCCACCAGATCGATCGATCCGAGCCGCTGTTCGATGCGCTCCGCCCAGCGCGCCCGCACCAGCGACTGCTCCTCGACGCCGAGGTCGTCGTAGGAGCCGAGACCGGCCAGGACGGCTGCGACCTCGCGCTGCGAGGTGGACGACGCGAGTTCGACCTCTCGGCCGATCCGTGCCCAGTGCTCGATCTGCTGGGTCACGCTGCGACTGGTGACCTCGCTGGCCAGCCGGGCGGTCTCGTGCAGTTCTCGGCTGACCCTGGTGGGAATCGATGAGGACATGTCGAACACCTCCGAAACCAAGTGTAGCAATTTGCTACAGCTCAACGGAGGGCAGCTGCGGCTGCTCGCTGTTCAGCCGGCGCGCTGCAGGTCGCGCAGCTCGCGCCACCCGATCAACTGCACGCCGAGGTCGTCCAGGCGGGCCCGGATCGCGGGGTCGTCGGTGAGCAGCAGCGTGGTCGTCGACGCGGCCCTCCCAGTCGGGGGCGAACGCCCGCAGCTCGGGGTGTCGACGTCGCCGGGTGGAGATAGACCTCGGTGACGCCGGGCCGCAGGTCGGCGAGCATCGCCTCGAAGGCCGGTCGGCGCCGACGCCGGGCGACGTAGACCAAGTGGTCGGGGAACACCACGCCCTCCTCGGCGGCGAGGTGGCGGAACGGGAAGCCGACGAGTCGCTCGGTGTCGACGCCCGGAGAGGCGCAGCGGCAGGCCGAACTCGACGGCCAGCTCGAGGTAGACGTCGAAGAACTCGGGGCGCAGCTGCAGCGTGCCCATGTGGGAGTCGAGGTGGCTGACGTCGAAGCCCCAGAGGATGGCCCGCTCGATCTGGGCCCGCAGCTCGCGGCGCACCTCGTCGAGGTCGGCGTGGTCCCACACGTCCTCGACGGTGCGGGGGAACCCGCCGTCGCCGTCGAGCAGCGACGGCGCGTGGGTGATCGGTCCCCAGCGGTAGAGCTCGTACTCGGCGTTGAGCGTGAGGTGCACGCCGACGTCCTCGCCGCGGTACGCGGCGGCGGCCTCGCGGGCCCACGGGCACGGCACCATGAGCGTGGCGCTGGTCGCGACGCCCGTCGCGCAGGCGTCGTAGACGCCGACGTTGGCCGAGTGGCACGAGCCGAGGTCGTCGCAGTTGACGATCAGCAGCTTGGCGTCGGCCGCGTAGCCGAGCCGTTCGGCGAGCGTGAGGTCGGTGGTGGAAGTGGCCTCGGGCGTGTTCACGACTCGAACGCTACCGCTGTCGCTTCACGGCGCCGCCCGAACACGGCTCACGCCTCGCGCAGCGTGCGCCGCATGAGCAGCGACGTCCGAGCGATCGTCGCGCCGCACGCCTTCGCGTAGAACCGCACCGTCGAGGTCCAGGCGATCTCTGCCGTGCGCAGCCCTGCGACGGACAGGTCGGCGAGCACCGCCGCCATCAGCGCCGAACCAATGCCACGGCCGTGAGCGTCCGGCGCGACCGCGGACGGGCCCGACGACGCCGAAGCGACTCACCGAGTGCGCCGCGGCGCCCAGCACGGCCCCGCCCTCGCCGTCACGAGCGATCGAGACGGTGCCGGCCTCGGCCGCCCTGCGGAACTCTGCCGACCACAGGGGCCAGTCCCGTTCGACCATCGCCATCAGTGCAGCGGCGCGCTCGTCGTCGTCCACCGACTCGACGACCACGGCGTCGGCGCCTGTGCCGGCTCGGCGAGCGGCGCTGCCGCGAGTCGCGCACGACAGGTCGAGCTCGGCGCCGCTGCGTTCGTAGCCCAGCGACTCGAACAGGCAGATCGCCGGGGTCCAGCGGCTGTCGATCCCGGTGAACAGGTAGAACGGCGCCGCCCCGCCGACGGTCAGCTCGTCGATGCCTCGGTCACGCACCCACTGCTCGGCGGCCGCGACCAGCACCCGGCCGATGCCACGGCTCCGGCGACCCGGGTGCACCACCAGCAGCTGCAGGTGGGCGGAGCGGTGCTCCCCCACTCCGGTGACGGTCACGGTGACCGCCCCGGACCCCGACGCCGTCGCGATGGTGGCCGCGTCGACGACCTGCAGGACGTCGTCGGGCGAGGTCAACCCGTGGCCGAAGCACACCGCCTCGACGTCGTCGACGCCGATCGGATCGTTCGGCATGGCGGCGCTCCACAGCACCGCCAGCTCACCTGCTCGGTCCGGCTCCCATTCGACGAGAGGGTCCCACTCGACGAGCGGTTCGGGGTCGCTCACCGACCGGGCACACCGGCGAACAGGTCGGTCTCGTAGACGCCGTCGACGCCAGGGGTCCCGGCGACGCCGATGTCGACCAGGGACCGAGCGAGCACGTAGTCGTCGTAGGGATGCGCGTCGCGCGCCACCTCGGAGGGCAGCCCGAACCAGAAGGACTCGTCCGGATCGACCTGGGTGGCATGCGCACGCAGCGCGGCGTCGCGCGCCTCGTAGTACTCGGCGATCGGCACCCGCGTCGTGATCCGCTCGGTCGCCTCCATCTCGTTGATGCGCTCGATCCAGTCACCCTGGAACGGCGAGTCGATGCCCATCTCGACGTACTTCCCGTGCAGCGCCTTGATCCGGGTCGCCGACCACTCGGTGTAGTACAGCTTCAGCGGCTGCCACGGCTCGCCGGCGTCGGGGTACCACGCCGGGTCACCCGCACGGTCGAACGCCGCGACGCTGATGTCGTGCACCTTCAGGTGGTCGGGGTGCGCGTAGTGCTGCTGATCGTCGCTGTAGGTCACGATGACCTGTGGTCGGTCGCGGCGGATGATGCGCACCAGCCGTTCGGTCGCCTCATCCAGCGGTGCGTTCCAGAAGTTGTCGGGGCGCTCGTTCTCCGGGGTGTCGGGCATGCCGGAGTCGTGGTAGCCGAGCAGCTCGACCACGTCGTAGCCGATGGCGTCGCACGAAGCGTCGAGCTCGCGACGACGCACCGCCGGCAGGTTCTCGCGGACCTCGGGGGTGTCCATCGCCGGGTTCAGCACGTCGCCGGCCTCGCCGCCGGTGCAGCACACCAACGTGGCGCCGATCCCCTCGGCTCGGTACTTCGCGACCGTCGGCGCACCCTTGGAGGCCTCGTCGTCGGGGTGGGCGTGCACCGCGAGCAGCCGCAGCGGCGCAGTGTCGTTCATCGGTGCTGGCATGGTCGCTCCAGTTTACTGACCGCCGCTCGACGGTCGTCCGCCGGTACGGTGAAGGCGTGGATGCCGAAACACTGGCCGTTGGATTCGTAGTCCTCGGGGTGCTCTTGTGCGCCCTCGAGATCGTGGTGCCGGGCTTCGTGATGCTGCCGTTCGGCCTCGCTGCGGTCGTCGCTGGCATCGCCGGCTTCATCGGTGCCGACCCGCTCGTCCAGGCGATCATCTTCATCGTCGCGTCGACAGCGTTCTTCCTCGCCCTACGTCCGCTCGCCCGGCGACTCAACGACTCGGGCCCGAGCGACGGCATCGGTTCACAACGTCTGATCAACGCGAGCGGCATCGTCCTCGAACACATCGCCGAGGGCGACACCGGCCTGGTGCGCATCGACCGCGAGGAGTGGCGAGCCGAGTCCGGCGACGGCCGCGTGCTGGTCCCCGGCACGCCGATCCGGGTGCGAGAAGTCGTCGGCACCCGAGTGGTCGTGCTGCCCACCCAGGACATCCCGGCGGACCTGCCCCCGCACCCTCCCGTGTCACCGGACCGCCCCACCCCGGCCGAGTGACCGACCCCGCCGAACGACCGATCTCGGCCGAACGACCGATCTCCCGCGAAGACTGCCCGACCACCGAGGACAGCCACATGAGCACTGCCATCATCATCGTCGTCATCGCCGTCATCATCCTGTTGGCGGTGGTGGTGATCTCGAGCGTCCGGATCGTGCGGCCCTACCAGAAGGGCATCATCGAGCAGCTCGGCAAGTACAAGGAGACCAGGACTCGGGTCTCCACCTGATCATGCCGTTCGTCCAGAGCATGCAGCTCGTCGACATCCGCGAGCAGGTCGTCGACGTGCCCACCGCAAGAGGTGATCACGTCGGACAACGTGATCGTGTCGGTCGACGCCGTCATCTACTACGAGCCGACCGACCCGCAGCGGCTCATGTACAACATCGCCAACTTCTTCATGGCGATCACGAAGCTCGCCCAGACGAACCTGCGCAACGTCATCGGTGACCTCAGCCTGGACGAGGCACTCACCAGCCGCGACAAGCTCAACATGGAGCTGCGCCAGATCCTCGACGACGCCACCGACAAGTGGGGTGTGCGGGTGGCCCGCGTCGAGATCCAGCGCATCGACCCGCCGCCGGACGTCATGTCGGCCATGCACGAGCAGATGAAGGCCGAGCATCGGCGTCGCGCCCAGGTCACCAGCGCCGACGGCTTCCGAGAGGCCGCCATCATGAAGGCCGAGGGCGAGAAGCAGGCGGCCATCCTCACCGCCGAGGGCCTCAAACAGCGTCAGGTGCTCGAGGCGCAGGGCCAGGCAGAGGCGGTCGCAGACCCTCGCCGATGCCGAGCGCTACCGGGCCGGACGATCGCTGCTCGGTGAGGGCAACGCCACGCGGACCGTCTACCAGGCGATCCACGACGGTGGACCCACGAACGACCTGATCGCGATCAAGTACCTCGAGGCGCTGCAGGGCATCGCCGATGGCCGGGCGACGAAGATCTACCTGCCGCTCGACACCGGTTCGGTCTACGGCTCGCTGGCCGGCATCGCAGAGCTGTTCCAGGGCGCCGGCGACGACCCCGTCGACGAGGGTCCCGGCAGCGCCGCACGTCGGCGTGACGCTGCAAGCCGTACGGCGAGCACCCCGCCGCCGATCCCGCCGGTGCCGCCGACTCCCCCGCCGTCACCCGAGATCGCCCAGGCCGCACAGCAGGTCGCCCAGCGGCAGAGATGGCCCGAGCCGCCGAGCTCAACGACCCCCTCCACTGACGCCCCGCCAGGAAATAGGGGTCGTCCGCGACACACCTTGTCGATGACGACCCCACTCCACCCGGGTGGCGCCGATCTCCGGTGATCCGTCGACCCACTCGGTCGATGGATCACCCGAGTCCACTCGGGTGCGTGAAGCGAGGGCTGTCGGTGACACGGGATGTCGCTCCCAGCCCTCGGTTCAGGAGGGTCGTCCACCCGCCGCCGTTTGCGCCAGGAACGATACGGTTCGAGGCGTGGCGACGGGGTTGAGGGAACGACAGGGTGCTGCGCGGACGGTGGAGGACGGCGATCACCGTGCTCGTCGCTGCGACCGCTGCGGCATACGCCACGCTCTGGCTCGGAGGTGCACTCGAAGTCGCCGTGCACGAGGAGATTCCCGAGGGACCGGGCTGCTACGTCGACCTCGCCCAGCGAGGCCTCGACATCAGCGTTCGGCCACGAGGAGAACCAGTGGTTCGGCGGCGGAGTCCTCGGACGCCCCGGACGGGTGTGCGTCGTCGAGCCGGAGGGCGTCGAGCACTTCTGGCCCGGCTCGGTGCCGCTGAGCCTCTCGGACGAGCTGGAAGCCAACGGGTCTGCGACCTACCCCGTCTTCACTGCGCTCGACGCGCTCTCCGCGCTGGCGGCGGTGGTGGCGTTCTTCGGTGTGCTCGCGATCGGTGCGGTGTCGGCCCTTCGGCGCCGACCCTCTTCGCACTGAACCCGCGATCCCACGGCGATCTCCGGTGATCGATCGACCCATTCGGTCGATGGATCACCGGAGTTCACTCGCGGCGAGCGAAGCCGCCGCGAGTGGTCAGCGGCTGGCGCTGAGGGGGACGAGCTCGAACTCGCCCGAGGGGTCGTCCTCGTCGTCGACGACGGTCCAACCGCAGAGCTCGGCCAGGCGTTCGCGGCCCTCCTGCGGGCCCGACGCGATGAGCGAGTCGCCGGCGACCAGCACCGCGAACCCGCGGGCCGGTACAGGTAGCGGTTGTCGCGAACGGATCGCGAGCACGTGGAAGCCCGGCTCGATGTCGAGTTGCAGCTCGGCCAGCGAGTGCCCGTCGACCACCGATCCCGGCGCCACCGGCACCTGGGTCGCGACCACGTCGGCCTCTCCGAGGGCGAGCTTGACGATCGGGTGGAACCCCCGGTCGTCGGTGATCAGCCACACCATCTGGTGCGCCTGGTTGCCGAGCTCCTCGGCGGCCGAGGCCAGCTGCAGCAGCCCGCGCAACGGCGAGGGGTCGACGTCGTCCTTGGCGGCGCGCAGGACCCACAGCTGCATGTGGTCCTTCATCTCGTCGAGGCGTTCGGCCAGGTGGCGCACCTCGGCCGCCAGGCCGACGTCACGCAGCGCGAGCGCCGAGTACGCCAGTCCGACCGCGGCCTCGGAGATGTTCTTCATCTCGACGAGCACGTCGACGGCACGGTCCAGGTCGGTGAGCACGCCGGACGCTGCGACCTCGGGTGCGTCCCACGCCGGTGCGGCGGCGAGCTCGTGCAGTCGCGAGATGCCCGCGGGTGAGCCGCGCAGGAACAACACGTCGCCGGGCACGAGCACCAGGTCGCCGTCGATCTCCTCGATCATCCACGAACGCTCACGGCGGATCGCCACGACCCGCATGCCGCACTGGACGGTGATCTCGAGGTCCTTCAGCGGACGGTGCGCCATGTGCGAGCCCTCGCGCACCCAGACGCGGTGCGAGACCTCTTCGGCGTTGGAGAGATCCGCGATCAGCTCCTGGGGGATGCCGAGGCGGTGCGTGACGATGCGGGTCACGTCGACCGCCGCGTTCGCGATGCTCTCGATCGCCGAGATGATCTGCAGCACCGAGGCCATGCCCTCGGCCTCGGCAGGTCGGCGCACCGCCAGCGTGCAGACCGCGCGCATGTCCTGCACGAGGTCGTTCATCCGCTCCTCGAGTTCGGACACCTCGGTGGCCATGCCCGGATCGTTGAAGTACACAGCCGCATAGGCCAAGTCGACCATGATCTCCGAGGTGTCCTTCGCCTCGGCGAGCATGGCCCGCAGACTTCGTGGTCGCTCATCCACTGCGTTCGTGCACCTCTGGGTCGCCGATGATCCCAACGTCACCGCTGCACACAGGATAGGCCCGAGCCGTCAGGCGACCACCGCAAGTTGGCGGGACTCCGCGAGCAGGCGGCCGTGGCGATCCAGCACCCGTCCGTGCTCGACGAGGTACCCGTCGGCGGCGAGCGGACTGTCGAAGTGCACGAAGCAGAAGTCGTCGGAGTCCGCCGGCCGCGCCCGGAAGTGGATCGTCAGGTCGATGGTCGGGACGGCCATCGGGATCGAGACCCGCGAGAAGATCGGCGGCATCCACGCGTCGGTCAGCGCGGCGAGCACGAGCTCGTCGACCGGATCCGACTGCAGCAGGCGGAGCCAGCCGCCCGTCGAGGCCCGGGCATCGGGGTCGTCGCCGGCGGCGAAGGGCAGGTTGCCCGACACCCAGCGCAGGTCGTAGTGGCGCCGCATCGGCACGTCGAGGTCCGGGTCGTAGGCACGAGCGGGGATGTCCTCGGGCATCGGCACCGGTGCACCGTCGGGCAGCGCGGGCAGCCCGGGGCCCTCGTCGAAGCTGACCGAGTCGTCACGGTCGACGGCCAGCACCACGATGGCCAGGACCAGCAGCCGTCCGTCCTGGGTCATCCGGGCCGTCACGTTCGACACCGTGCGTCCGGACCGTTCGATCACCACCTCGACCTCGACGGGGCCGGCCGACGGCGGACGCAGGTACTGCAGCGTGATCGACCTCGGCCGACGCAGCGGGTCCCCGACCTCGGCGACGATCGCACGCAGCACGACCGCGGCGACGTACCCGCCGTTGGGGCCGGCGATGATCCACCACGACGGATCCATGACCCCGCGGTAGCGCCCGTCGCCGAGCGGCTCGACCGAGGTGTCGGCGGCGAATCGGGTGATCGCTCCCGGTTCGAGCGGCGGTCGGGTCGGCTGGTCGGGTTCGGTGCTCATCGGCTGCCATGATGGACCCACGGCCGCGCCGATGGGAACTGCCGGCCGATACGCATGTTCAGGGGGTCGACGCTGGTGGGACACGGGTTCGTTGGGTCACGTTGGCCGGGGCCTGCTCTCACCGACGAACTGGCCGCACTCGGAAGGCGGTCGCCGGGGACGGCACCCGACGGCGCGACGTCGGCTCTCACCCCACCGTCGACCGAGCTCGTCCTGGAGTGGATGACCGACCAGCTCCGCGGCGGTGCGACACCCGAGCAACTCTGCGAGGCCGCGCTGTGGCTCGGTCTTCGCCACACCCGTGTCGAGGGGCGCGGCCCGTACGGACTGGTCAGCCACGTCGTGCTCGCCGCGCACACGTGCGCCGCGATCGGTGACCACGACCCCGCGACCGCGACGCTCGCCGCGGCCCAGCTGGTCACCTACGCCGTCGGCACCCACGACGGTGGCATGTACGACGAGCGTGAGGGTCCGACCTGCCTGGCCTGGTTCGAACCGGCGGCACCCGAGGGCGATCCCGTGCAGGGCTTCCTCGACGCGGCGCTCGCCGGGGAGTGCGACCTGGCGGATCACCGATGGCTCACCGCGGCGGACCACGACACCCAGGGAGCGGTCGCAGCGCTCGTCTCGGCGGGTGCGGCCGGCTACCACCTCAACGAGCACAAGGTGATCTACCCGGCGCAGCTGCTGGCGTGGTGCGACCGCCTCGGGTCCTTCGATCCGGTGCTGCTGCGTGCCGCGGCGCGCTTCGCCGGCAACCACCTGCAGGACCCCGACCACGCCATCGCCCGTCGCGCCGATGCCGGCGTGCTCGCCGACATCGCCGAGCTCGACCTGGCCGAGCTGGGCGCCGGCGGGCTCGACGGTGACCTCGCGGCGTCGGAGCTCACCGCCGTCGAGGGCGACCTGGCGCGCATCTCGACGGTCGCGACCGGTCTGGCCCGCACCCCGGCTCGTGACCTGGCGCCGCTGCTACTCGGGTCGCTCCAGGACGGACTGTCACCCAAGGACCTGGTGCAGGCCGCAGCGCTCGTACACGCCGCCCGGTTCGCCGACACGAGCTTCGCCGACCGAACACCCATCGGCGCCATCCACGCGTGCACCGGGACCAACGCCCTGCGGCGCTGCATCGAGTCCTCCGCGTCGCTCGAGGCGATCTACGAGCTGGCACTGTCCGCGACGGAGTCAGCGAGCACGTCGGAGCTCTCGGCGATCGAGGAGCTGACGGTGCCACCGACCGACGACGGGGCGCTCGAGGATCTGCTCGACGCGCTCAGCGACGGCGACCCCGACGCCGCAGCGGACGCCGCGTCCGCGGTGCCCCCGGGTGACGCGGACGCCACCGACGCGGCCTGGGCCGCGGTGCGCGCTGCTGCGGTGACCGACCAGTCGACGTTCCTGCACGCGGTGAAGCACGTCGTCGCGATGGACGAGGACTTCCACGCGTCGGCGCACCCGGCGCGGGGATGGTTCCTCGCTGCGGCGGCGAGAACCGCTGCGCACGCCGCGGCCGGTCCGTCCGACATCGCCGACACGGTGGCCGAGCGTCTCCTCAGCTAGTGGCCGGACGGCGGACCGCGACGCCGAGCGCCGCGTTGCCACTGCAGCTCCCCGCTATCGTGCGGGCTCCATCGCAGTGGGACTCCACCGCATCCGAGAGGCACCGATGTCACGCAATCCGATCCTGACCGACAAGGCGTTCGACCCGTCGAACACCGGCACCTTGGCTCGGTCGGGGCCGTCTCCGACCCAGGAGTGGGAAGCCGCGCAGACCGGAGCAGCGGCCCAGAACGCGACGTGGAACCAGCCGACTGCAGCGGCGCCGACCGGACCGATCGTCACCGACGGCAAGGTCATGACTCTCGGCGGCGTGTCCTCAGCCACGCTGGTCATGTTCGCCTTCATCCTGCTGGGCGCATGGTTCGGTTGGACCCAGGTCACCGAGACCCCGATCCTCAACCCGCTGCCCGACGGGCCCACCGTGACCGCCCAGTTCGACAGCCCTGTCCTGTTCTTCGGCGCGCTGATCGGTGCGTTCGTGCTGGCGATGGTCTCGGCGTTCAAGCCGCAGCTCGCACGCTTCGCCGCGATTCCCTACGCCCTGCTCGAGGGCGCTGTGCTGGGCATGATCTCGCACCTCTACAACGCGCAGTTCGACGGCATCGTGGTGCAGGCGATCCTCGCGACGATGGGCGTGTTCCTGGCGATGCTGGTGCTCTACGGCCTGCGCATCCTTCGTGCGACGCCCAAGTTCGTCAAGGGCATCGTCGGCGCCACGTTCGGCATCATGTTCCTGTACCTGGGCACGTTCATCTGGAGCCTGCTACGGGCGACCCGGTGTCGTTCATCGTCGACAACTCGCCGCTTGAGCATCAGCATCAGCCTGGTGATCGTCGTCGTCGCCGCACTGAACCTCATCCTCGACTACGACTTCATCAGCGTCGCTCCAGGAACGGACCCCCCCGCTACATGGACTGGTACGCCGCGCTCGGTCTGGTGCTGACCCTCGTGTGGCTCTACCTCAAGATGCTGCGCCTGCTGGCCGAGCTGCGTCAGTGATCCCTGACCCGAAGAGCGCTGAACCTGAGCACTGCCCCGGCCACGGCCGGGGCAGTTCCGTCAGGGGACCGGCGCGACCTTGCCAACCGCCTGCGCTCCTCGGCGCACGTGCACGTCGGACGCGTCGTCGAGGGCGAACGGCTCGTCGACCGGGCTGCGCCGCACCCTCGATCAGCGGCTCCACGGCACGACCTGCGGCGGCCTGCATCGCTCCGGGTACGGCCAACCGTCTCCGATCGCCGCCGACAGCGTCACGCCGTAGCTGTACAGGTCGTCGATCGGACTGGTCGACCGCCGGACGCCGGGCCGAAGACCACCATACGTCCACCCGCTCGATCAGCTCGAAGGCCGATCGCCGAGCGGCCCGCCGACGCCGTCGAGCGCGACGGTGACCCGCCGCTCCCCGAGTGCCACCCGGACCCGGTCGGGCAGTCGGCATCGTGGTGGTCGACGGCGACGTCGGTGCCGACGCTCGCGCGCCGCCGTCTTCCGCCCTCCCGCCGCGCCGACGGTCACCGATCCAGCGTTCGCCGCCGTCTGCAACGTCACCGCTACCAGGCCTCCGGCGCGCCGGTGACCAGCGCGACGTCGTCGGACGACGGCAGCGCAAGATCACGATCGCCACCGCGGTGCGGCCCTGCCGACCATCGCCACGGCGTCCGCTGCGGCGACGTGCTCGGGCGGCTCGAACAGCGGCGACGTCGGCCACGGCTAGGGACGCATAGCCGCGTTGGCCATCCCAGGTGCACGACGGCTCGCCGCCCGACCACGACTGTTCCACGTCGAGCCCACGCTCGACACCCGTCCGGCGACTTCACGGCCAGGCATCATCGAACACGACGGCGCCGGCCCACTCACCACCGGCCGGATGGTGGTGTCGACCAGGTGCACCCGGCGGCCTCGACGTCGATCAGGACCTGGCCCGGCCCCGGAACATCAGGACCTACCCTGGAGCGACAGCCTCGGGCCCCTCGACCGCGGCGTTACAACTGCTCCCATGGCGATCCGTTTCCTCTCGGCAGGCGCAGCCGGACGTCAGGAGTTGACGCTGATGCCTGCTCGATCGGTTCGTCAACCTCCATGGACTCGAGGTCAAGGTCGCCGACGATCTCGGTCGCTCGGTGATCATCATCGCGGCGACCGAGATGTGAAGAAGCGGTGCCGCAACCTCGCATGCGCGACTCCGTGGCTGTCGATGGAGGAGTCCTCGGTCTCCATCGCCGCACGCTCACCATCGTCCTTGCTCAGGATCGTGTCGCTCCAGCCCCCTGCGTCGGCTACCTGCGCCGGCGAGGATCTGCTGCCGCTGCGCGGCTGGGGCTGGACACGCCAGCGTGCAGCGACGACAGGCCCACGATGCCGACGCCGAATGCCGCGATCCGCACCCGCCAGCACCACAGGGCCCGCGCCGTTCGCGCTGGACGAGCAGCGAGAACGTCAACAGCCACGCGGCGAACACCGCGATGGGGAGGTAGCCGATCATCCAGTCGACGCCGCTCATCGTCAGGAGGATGCCCACCACCACGACGCCCACCATCGCCGGTGCGAGCCACCCGTCGACGAGCCGCTGTGCCGTCGTGCTCGCCGGACGAGCGTCGGCAGCGTCGGTCCGACTGCGGATCCACCCGTTGATCGACCCGGCGACCAGGGCGGCAGTGACCGCCATGACCCCCAGGATGGCCAGCGACGTGAACCCGACCAGCGCCCACGCCTCGTGTCGGATCGAGGTCCTCAGTCGCACCATGAGCGTGGTCAGCGCGATGAGCGATCCGAGCCCCGAGCAGCTCACCACGCCCAGCAGACGAACCGTCTTCATCGTCCCACCCCCGACGCCATGACCGAGATGATGACGTGAACCCGTGCGGATCGCAACGTCACGTGCGACAGGCCGCAGCCTGTCACCGCCCTGGCAACCGTCGCCGCTACGGTCCTGCTGTGACGTGGCGATCGATCTCGTGGCCGATGCGATGCATCGCCCAGTGGAGCGACGTCATCGGCCGGCTCGGCGTGCTCGGGAGGCGGACGCGCTGTTCGGAACGATCCTCGAGGCGCTCCCCCACGACGTGACGTTCAGCGCCGAAGCCGTGGAGCCGTTCGCCGCAGCGGGGCACCCGTTCCACCCGACGAGCTGAGCGGCAGGTCGCCGTGACGGTCACAGGGTGATCAGTTGCCGTTCGTGCTCCAGTGCCACGGCTCCGAGGGCAGGTTGTAGAGCCCGTACCGGGCGGCGTTGGCCTCCAGCCAGCGGAACGCGGCGCTGGAGCGTGAGGTGATGAGCGAGCCGTGCGAGGTGAAGTCGATCGCCAGACCCCGTTCGTGCATCGAGCGACCGGGACGGGCCGTCGGCGGGCGGCACTGGTTCGAGGGCTTCTCGTAGATGTCGTAGTAGGTCGGCCCGCAGTTGGCGCGACGGGTCGCGCCCTGGGCCGCGGAGTCACGGAACCCGCCACCGCGGAGGTTGTGGCCCGCGGCGTTGGCGGCGTTGAGCAGCGACTGCACCCGCGGGGCGATCGACTTGTGCACCCAGATGCCCCCGACGCTGGTCACGTCGGCCCAGGTGACGGTGCCCGACGGCGGTGACGGCGGGCGCGTCGTCACCGTCGGCGGACGAGTGGTGGCCGTCGGCGGACGAGTCGTCGGCGGTGCCGGCCGAGCGGTCGTCGGCGGCGCCCCCGGCCCGGGGTTCGCCGGCGGCGAGGTGGGTGCGGGGCCGGTCGGATCCTGCGGCGTCTCGGGCACCGGGTCGGTCGACACGTTCACCACGGGCGACGCGGGGCCCTCGTTGCGCAGCGCCAACTCCTGTGCGGCCAACTCCTCGGCCATCTGTCGGTCGATCTCGGCCGCGCGGCCGCTTCGGCGAGCGCCTTGTCGAGGCGGTCGTCGAGGCTCTCTGCGAGCGCGGTCTGCTCGTCGCGCATGCGCTGCAGGCCGTCGAGCTCGTCCTGGGCCGCCTGCGCCCTGGCGTCGGCCTCGGCCACGGCTCGATCTGCTGCCTCTTGCTGTCGGTCCGCCTCGGCCTGCTTCTCGACGAGCACGTCGACGACCTTGCGACGCTCGTCGGCCATGATCTTGATGACGCTGCTGGCGTAGGTGGCGTCGTCGGCTGCCGAGATCGACAGCACGCGCAGCATCTCGGTGGCCGGTGGGCGGATGTAGGCCTCGACGGCGTAGTCGGCGACGACCTCACGGGCGAGTTCGACCTCGTTGCGGGCCAGCGCGACACGTGCGCGGGCCCGGTCGACGGCGACCCTGGCTGCCGCCTCGTCGGACTCGGCAGCGGCGACGACCGCGACCTGTTCCTCGGTGCGTGCGTCGAGCGCGGCGACGGCCGCTCGCACCTCTTCGCGAGACGCGGTCAGCACGTCGACCTCATCGGCGTCCTGGGCCTGCGCACCCGGCGCGACCGCTGCCCCGAGGCCGACCAGACAGGCGAGTCCGAGCGACGACGGTGCGGAGGGTGCCGGGGCGAGCGCCGGAGCGACGTGACGTCATCGGAGCGACGCTCCGACGTTCGGCTCGGTCGACACGGATTCCCGGACGCGGTTCACGTGACTCGCGTCGGCCGACGGCTCGCGGAGTTGAGTGGTCGTGGCGGGAGGCCGGTCACCGGCGCCGGGTCTGCTCATCCTCCGAGCAGACCTCCGAGGCCGCCCTGCTTGGTCTGCGTCGCCTGGTGACCGCCGTCGACGACGCTCTCGGCCGGCTGGACCAGCACGAAACCCTGGCCACCGAAGGCCATCTGGACGAGCTCACCGGTGCCGCCACGGAGCATCGACTTCATGCCGCCGGTGTCGACGCGCACGTCCATCGAGACGCCGGCGGTCCACAGGACGACGGCGTCGGCATCCGCGAAGGTGGGCGCACCGGACACGTCGAGCGCGACCGGGTCGCCCTTGGTCGTGACCGCGACGTAGCCGGTGCCGCGCAGCGACACGTTGAACAGACCGCCGGCCATCATCGAGGCACGGCCGGCGTTCACCCGGTGGATGTCCCAGTCGATCGACTGCGAGAACGCCAGCACGTTCGCGCCGTTGACCGAGATCATGTCGTTCTCGAGGTACATGACCTGGATCTCCGAGGCCATGTCGGCGAGGAACAGCTCGCCGGTGCCCTCGCAGGTCATCATGCTGACGCCCTCGCCGGTCATCTTCGACTTGAGCATCTTGTTGAGGCCGCCGGAGCCCTGGTTCTGGAACCGGACGTCGCCCTGGTAGGCGACCATCGAGCCCATCCGCGCCATGACGGGGCCGTACTGCATGGCCACCTTCAGCATCTTCTTGTTCTGCAGGGTGAAGGGGTCCTGCCCCGTGGTCTCCGCGTAGTCCTGGAACAACGATCCGTGGATCGGCATCGCACTCTCCCTCTCAGCGACGGCGTCGTGGCCGCCCATTCGGCGTCCGGCGGGTTCACGCTAGTCATCGGTCCCCTCATGGCGGTGGAGCCAAGGGCCACTCAGCGGAAGTTCCGGGCCGGCAAGGTTGCCACGACGGGGAGCTCCTCGATGCGTTCGGCCACCACGTTGACGACCCCGTCGGCGGTCAGCTCCAGACGACCGCTGATCAGCAGGGCGGGAGCGGAGCGAGCGACGTGACGATGGCGTGCCCAGCACCCACGTGAGACCACCACGTTGGTGAGACCGGTCTCGTCCTCGAGATTCACGAAGGTGACGCCCGCCGCGGTCGCCGGACGTTGCCGGTGGGTGACGATGCCCGCCACCAGGACACGGGTGCCGTCGCGCAGCGAACGCAGCTCGGCCGAGGTGACTGCCCGCGCCGATCGAGGTCGGCCCGCAGGAACTTCGTGGGGTGCCCATCGGGTGAGACGCCGGTCGCCCAGAGGTCGGCGACGGCGTGCTCCCAGTCGTCCATGCCGGGCAGCTGGGGTGCGTCCAGGCCCACGACGATGCCCGGCAGACGGTCCGACTTCACCTGTGACGCCGCCCCGGCGGCCCAGATCGCCTGACGCCGATCCTGTGGCTGACCGTCCCGTCGACCGGACTGCTGATCCTGCAGACCCCTTGCGCCCCTTGGATTCTCGTCACCTCCAACCCTCAACTCTGAACCTCTACTTGAGGTTGACGTTGAGGGCGTGAACACACCCGCCGTGGCGAGCGCTTCGAGCTGCGAGCGGGTCAGCGACACCCGTCGGGCGAGATCCTCCATGCCGTCGTACGGGCGACCCGCGGCGATCTCCTTGGCCAGGTCCTCGCCGATCCCCCGGACCGAGTCGAAGCCCAGCCGGACCGCCGGACCACCCCGCCCCCACGTCGCCGGATCGGTGCGCTCCCCGACACCGTTGCCCCACCCCACCGGGCCCGAGCCCGGAGTGTCAGCGCCAACCCCCTGACCCGATGTCACCGAACCGTCCCGTTTTTCGGGACGGTTCGGCACGTTCTCGGGGCCGGGCTCCAGACCCGCACACCAGTCCGAGGCGTCGAGATCCGGCGTCCGCACCTCGACGCCGTGACGGCGGGCGTCCTGGACCAGCGACTGGGGCGAGTAGAACCCCATCGGCTGCGCCTTGAGCAGCGCCGCACAGAATGCGGCCGGATGGCGCAGCTTGAGCCAGGACGACGAGTACACCAGGTAGGCGAAGCTCACCGAGTGCGACTCCGGGAAGCCGTAGTTCGCGAACGCCGCGAGCTTGTCCCACAGCCCTTCGGCAACCGCTCCGGTGATCCCGTTGCGGGCCAGCCCTTGGTCGAAGCGCTCCCGCAGGGCCGCCATGCGCCGGTTCGACCGCTTCGAGCCCATGGCCTGGCGCAACTGGTCGGCCTCGGCGGGGGTGAACCCCGCGACGTCGATCGCCATCTGCATGAGCTGCTCCTGGAACAGCGGCACGCCGAGCGTCTTGGACAGCGACTTCTCGAGCAGGGGGTGCAGGTAGGTGACGGGCTCCTCACCCTTGCGGCGACGGATGTAGGGGTGCACGGAGCCGCCCTGGATGGGGCCTGGGCGGATCAACGCGATCTCGATCACCAGGTCGTAGAAGCAGCGGGGCCGCAACCGGGGCAACGTCGCCATCTGTGCCCGTGACTCGACCTGGAACACCCCCACCGAGTCGGCCCGGCACAACATGTCGTAGACCGCGTCGTCCTGGGGCAGCTCGGCCAGGTCGAGATCGACGCCCTCGTGATCGCGCACCAGGTCGACGGCGAAGTGCAGGGCGCTCAACATGCCCAGGCCCAGCAGGTCGAACTTCACCAGACCGGCCGCGGCGCAGTCGTCCTTGTCCCACTGCAGGACCGAGCGGTTCTCCATCCGGGCCCACTCCGTCGGGCACACCTCGACCACCGGTCGGTCGCACATCACCATGCCGCCGGAGTGGATGCCCAGGTGCCGTGGCAGGTCCTCGAGCTGGCCGGCGAGCTCGAGCACGGGCTCGGGGATGCCGGTCTCAGTCCGTTGCCGGTCACCCGCAGGATCGCCGGCGGCGGGGATGGCGCCCCAGCGGTCCAGCGACTTGGCCCACGCGTCCTGCTGACCCGGCGCGAACCCGAACGCCCGGGCGGCGTCGCGCACCGCGGAGCGCGAGCGGTAGGTGATGACGTTCGCGACCTGCGCCGCGTGGGATCGGCCGTAGCGCGTGTAGACGTACTGGATCACCTCTTCGCGGCGGCCGGACTCGATGTCGAGGTCGATGTCGGGCGGGCCGTCGCGCTCGGGCGACAGGAAGCGCTCGAAGAGCAGTCCCAGCTGCACCGCGTCGGCCTTGGTCACGCCGAGTGCGAAGCACACCGCAGAGTTCGCCGCCGAGCCGCGGCCCTGGCAGTAGATGTCGTGCTGCTCGCAGAAGTGCACGATGTCCCAGACGATCAGGAAGTAACCGGGGAACCCGAGCGACTCGATCAGGTCGAGCTCGTGGTCGATCTGTGCCCACGCGCCGGCCACCCGCTGGGCGTGACGCGGCCCGTAGCGACGTGTCGCACCCGCCTCGGCCAGGGAACGCAGGAACTCGGCCTCGGTCATCGGCTGCCCCGCCCTGGGGTGCCCCTGAGGATGCGGCGGACACGGGTACGGCGGCAGCTTCGGCGCCACGAGCGCCAGGTCGAACGCACACTCACGACCGAGTTGGGCCGCAGCGGCCACCACCCCCGGGTAGCGGGCGAACCGTCGAGCCTGCTCCGCCCCCGAACGCAGGTGCGCCGCTCCCCCGCCGGGCAACCAGCCGTCGATGTCGTCCAGCGAGCGTCGTGAACGGATCGCCGCCAGCCCCGTGGCCAACATGCGCTGCGACGGTGTGGCGTAGTGCACGTTGTTCGATGCCAGCGGTTGCACCCCGACCTTCACCGCCAGCCGGGCGAGCGCGTCGTTGCGCGCCGAGTCCAGCGGATCGCCGTGGTCCCAGAGCTCGACGAAGGTGTGCTCGACGCCGAACGCGGCGATCAGCGCTCGCAGCTCACGCTCGGCAGCGGCGGGGCCCCCCGCAGCGAGCGCGGCGGGCACCGTGCCCTTGCGACAGCCCGTCAGCACCGCCCAGTGGCCACGAGCGCCGCCGCCGCCGGACCCACCGCCCGAGGCGGCCTCGGCCAGCGCGGCGAACGACAGCTCGGGTCGCCCCTTCTCGCCCGCCATCTGCGCCCGGGACAGCAACGAGGCGAGCTGTGCGTAGCCGGTCGGATCGCGGGCGAGCACCAGGACGTGGCGCCCCTGTGGATCGGCCGGCCCCGAACGCGCCTCGGTGGCGTTCAGGGTCAGCTCGGCGCCGAAGACCGTGGCGAGCTCGAGCGCCCGGGCGGCCTCGGCGAAGCGGACCACGCCGTAGAAGCCGGCGTGGTCGGTGATCGCCAGTGCGTCGAGCCCCAACCTGGCCGCCTCTTCGGCCAACGCCTCGGGCTGCGACGCGCCGTCGAGGAAGCTGAACGCCGAGTGGCAGTGCAGTTCGGCATACGGCACCGACGTGTCACGCCCCCGGGCACGGTCGACCTCGGCGAGCAGCTCGGCGGGCGCCTCGTAGGACTCACGGTGGTACGACCACGCCGGGCTGTCGCCGCCGTCACCGGGGTGGTCACTACGTCGGGCTCGGGACGCGATGGGGTCGGCCTCGTCCCAGCGGTCGGACAACCGCTTCTCCAACTCCGACCAGGGCACACCCGGGTTGTTGAACCCCATGGACCCCAGAATACCGAACACATGTTCGATACCGCCATGGGGTCCCTCGCCCCACCCCTCCCACCTCGACTTCTGGCGTGAGTTGTCGTCGTGTCACGACGACAACTCACGCAATTCCATCGCCGGGACACACAGCGAGCAGACCGCTGTGGCGCGGATCGGCCGGTCGGGGCTCTTCATCTGTGAAGCTCCGCTCCCACCGACCGACCGCGACCGAGGAAGGACGTACACCGGGACATGTCCCCGCCCATCAGCGCTCCCACCGAGTTCGAGCGGTTCGCCGCACTCGCCGAGACGAAGCTCCGACGCGCCTACATCGCCGCCTACGGCACCGACCGGGCCGCCGAAGCGACCGCCGAGGCGCTCGCCTGGGCGTGGGAGCACCGTGAGCGGCTCGCCGCGATGGAGAACCCGGTCGGCTACCTGTACCGGGTCGGCCAGTCCCGCACGCGGCCCCGCAAGCACCCGCTGCTGCCTCCCCCCGCTGCGCTCGGGGTCCCGGACGTCGAACCACGGCTGATCGAGGAGCTGGCGTCGCTGCCCGAGCGACAGCGGGTCGCCGTGTGGCTGGTGCACGCGTGCGAGTGGACCCACCGAGAGGTCGGCGAGGCACTCGACATCTCGACCTCGGCGGTCAGCACCCATGTCGCACGAGGGACCGAACGACTGCGAGCACGACTGGAGGCCCACGATGGATGAGCGGCACGCCCCCGACGACGGCACCGACGAGGTCATCGCGCAGCTGCGCCGCTACGCGGATGCAGCGGAGCACGCCGTCCCCGACGACGTGACCGTGCAACATCATCCCCGCCGTGCACGGTGGCGACCGCTGGCGGCCGCTGCGGCCATCGTGGCCCTCGTCGCCGGCGGCACGTTCGCCGTCATCTCCCTCGATGACGACCGGACCATCCAGACCCTCGACGGCACCGTCCCCGCTCCCCTGCCCGACCCGGCACCCGACCCCGAGAACACCTGCCCAGCGCCCCGGGCAGACGGACCTCGGGTCGACGATCTCCACGTCCCGGAGACCGCGGTGATGGTCGGGGTGACCTCGGAGACCACACGCGACGAGCAGGGTGACATCGACTCGATCCGGATCGACATCGGCGACGGCGGGGCCGAGGTCAGGGTCACCGAGATCGGCACCGAGGAGCTCGCCGAGACGTTCCCGGCGGATCCCGACGATGACCAGCCCGTCACCTTCGAGCTCTGCGATCCCTTCGCGGCCTCGGACCGGCGCAGCTCGGTCCGTGGCTCGTGGGGCGTCGACCAGGAGCGGCGACTCCGGGCCGACGTCGGACTGACCGAGGACGGCAGGGCCTGGCTGGTCACCGCGAGCACGCCGCTCGACCGCCCCGATCTCGTCGGAGAACCCATGGAGGCCGCCAGAGCGGACCTACGGCGCCTGATCGCCCAGCTGTCCTGGCCGGGACCCGACGTCTGTGCGAACGAGCCGGCGGCGACCGTCGCGGACCACCAACTCCTCGCGCTGCCGGACGGCTACGCGCTCGGCGAGGCAGAGTCGGTCGACACCGGCGCGGTCGACATGGGCGGCGAGCAGTGGACCACCCTGCCGCTGCTCGGTCCGGACGGCGCACGGATCCAGGTCATCTCGATCAGCACCCCCAGGTTCGCCGAAGCCCTGGCGAACAACGCCGTGGGCGCCGAGCCCGGCTCGCTCACCATCGAGCGCTGCCACACGAGCGGCGGCCTGACGGCGCCGGTGGAGGAGCTCACCGAGATCCGCCGTTCCGCCGACCGGATCGTCGTCGGCGCCCAGGAATGGGAGTACGGCGGCTGGATGGTGATCGGCACCGGCGGCGCGACCGAGGACGACGTCGTCGCCGTCGCCGAGGCCCTGCGCTCCTGACATCCCTCGCTCCCCGACCGGACAGCCAGCCGATCGCCGCCTTCGCGACGGCCACGGACCGCCCGCACGACCGCCGCCTTCGCGAAGGAAACGGGAACGGCGAGGTGCGAGGCCCGGTCGAACGGTTGGTCGCTCAGACCGGCGGGTCGGTGACCTCGGTGGACTCGCTGACCAGGTCGGGGAACGCGGCGTCGCGCTTCTCGAGGAAGGCGGTCACACCCTCGCGTGCATCGCCGGAGCGACCACGCCGATAGATCGCGAGCGACTCACGACGGTGTGCGTCCTCGGGACCGCCCGAGGTCATCGCATCCCAGATCAGCTTGCGCGACACCGTCACCGACACCGGCGCGGCATTGGCCGAGATCTCCTCGACCAGGTCGTACGCCGCGGCGAGGAGCGAGTCGCGGTCGTCGTACAGCGTGCGCACCAGACCCGCGGCGAGCGCGTCCTCGGCGCGGAAGGTGCGCCCGGTGCTGACCCACTCGAGCGCCTGGCTCACGCCGACCACTCGTGGCAGGAACCAACTGGCGCAGCCGTCGGTCGCGATGCCCCGCTTCACGAACGGCACCGCCATCTTCGACCCCGCCACCGCCAGCCGGACGTCCATCGGCAGGGTCATGGTGAGGCCGACGCCGACCGCCGGGCCGTTGATCGCGGCGATCACCGGCTTGAGCGATTGGTGGATGCGCAGCACGACCCTGCCGCCGAGGTCCGCCGGCACGTCGTCGGAGGACTTCTTCACACCCGTCAGGTCGAACGTCTCGCCGCCGCCGCCCAGGTCGGCACCCGCGCAGAACGCTCGACCATCACCGGTCATGACCACACCGCGGACCGAGTCGTCCGCGTCGGTCACGTCGAACGCCGCCATGACCTCCATGGCCATGCGCGGCGTGAAGGCGTTCAATCGGTCCGGTCGCGACAACGTGATCGTGGCGACACCGTGCTCGATGTCGAGTCGGATCTCCTCGAAGTCTGGTGCGCCGTGGTCGTCGTGCTGGCTCATCGTCCCCCCGGATCGAGTGCGGCCACACCCTAGAGCCGCTCCGACGCGCCGACGGGCGCAGCCGTCTCACCCCTAGCCTTGGACCCGTGAGCACCGACACCACCTCCACGCCCCCTTCCGACACGGCGACCGACACCGACGACGCCGATCTGACCGCCGCCGAGGTCGCCTGGGACCTCGAGACGCTGATCGAAGGAACCGACGTCGATGCGCTGCTCGACCGCTCCGACGAGCTGACCGACCAGATCGAGACGTACCGCGGTCGGGTGACCGAGCTCGACGCGGCCGAGCTCGCCGCGGCGATGCGCACCATGGCCGACCTGCAAGAGGTGCAGGGTCGGGTCGGCTACTACGCCATGCTCCGCTTCTCGGAGAACACCGCGGACCCCGAGCGTGGCGCGCTGATGATGAAGGTGCAGGAGCGCTCGACGACGCTCGCCACCCGCCTCGTGTTCTTCGAGCTCGAGTGGGCCTCGGTCGACGAGGCCCGGGTCGAGGAGCTGCTCGCGGATCCGCAGCTCGACTTCTGTGCGCATCACCTGCGCTCGATGCACCTCTACCGCGAGCACATGCTCAGCGAGCCCGAGGAGCAGCTGCTCACCGAGAAGTCGGTCAGCGGCGGCAGCGCCTGGGTCCGCCTCTTCGACGAGCAGACCTCGGCGATCACGGTCGACCTGCCCGCCGCGCTGGTCGGTGGCGAGGGCGACGAGCCCGTCACGGTGCCACTCGAAGCCGGGCTGTCGATGCTGCAGGCGCCGGACCGCGACCTGCGCCGCACCGCCGCCGAGGCGGTGACCGCCGGGCTCGAACCGGGTCTGCGGACACGGGCGTTCATCTTCAACACGCTGCTGCTCGACAAGTCGGTCGACGACCGGCTGCGCCGCTACCCGACGTGGATCTCGGAGCGGAACCTCTCGAACGAGGCCTCGGACGAGTCCGTCCAGGCGCTGGTCGACGCGGTCGTCGGTCGCTACGACCTGCCGCAGCGCTGGTACGCGCTCAAGGCCAAGGTGCTCGGTCTGGACCGCCTCGCCGACTACGACCGCATGGCGTCGGTCGCCGAGGACGAGACCAGCATCGGCTGGGACGAGGCACGCACCGTCGTGCTCGACGCGTACCGGAGCTTCTCGCCCGAGCTGGCCGACGTCGCCAAGCGCTTCTTCGACGAGCAGTGGATCGACGCGCCGACCCGTCCGGGCAAGCGCCCCGGCGCGTTCTGCGCGTACACGGTGCCGTCGCACCACCCCTACGTGCTGTTGAACTGGACCAGCCGCCCCCGCGACGTCGCGACGCTCGCCCACGAGCTCGGTCACGGCCTGCACGCCTACCTGGCCCGCGAGCAGGGTGTGTTCCACCAGTCGACGCCGCTGACCCTGGCCGAGACCGCCTCGGTGTTCGGTGAGGCCGTCACGAACAACGCGCTGCTCGGGCAGCTCGAGGACCCCGACGCCCGATTCGCGTTGCTCGCGTCGACCCTCGAGGACTCGATCGCCACCGTGTTCCGTCAGGTCGCGATGAACCGCTTCGAGGACTCGGTGCACACCGCTCGCCGCAACGAGGGCGAGCTGTCGGTCGAGCGCTTCGGCGACCTGTGGGTCGCGAGCCAGGAGGCGATGCTCGGTGACTCCGTCGAGCTGACCGAGGGCTACCGCACGTGGTGGAGCTACATCCCGCACTTCATCGGCACGCCCGGCTACGTCTACGCCTACGCGTACGGCCAGCTGCTCGCGCTGTCGGTCTACGCCCGCTACACCGAGCGCGGCGAGACGTTCGTGCCCGCCTACCTGGAGCTGCTGCGTGCCGGCGGTTCGACCACTCCGGCCGAGCTCGGCCGCATCGTCGACTGCGACCTCGAGGACCCGGGCTTCTGGGACGCCGGGTTGGACATCGTCGAGAGCCAGCTCGACGCGGCGACCGCTGCAGCGGAAGCTGCTGGCCGGCTGTAGAGCAGCGGAAGCTGCTGGCCGGCCAGCAGCGGACTGCTGCCGGCTCGGCGGCGGCACTCCTTCGCCATCCACCGGGTCCGAGCGACGCGAACCTAGGCTCGTTCCGACGCTGAACAGGGTCGCCTCCTGGTGGCACGGACCCGGAGGAAGGAGTGCCTGCGTGTTGTCGTCGATCGATCTCGCAGCAGCCGTCGTGGCACGCCTCGACGACGGGGTGTGGGCGCTGGCGCTCGACGACGGGCGGATCCTCGACACGAACCAGGCCGCCTGCGAGCGCCTGGACGCGCACCGTGGCTCGCTCGCCGGATCGTTCTTCGGCGACGTGCTCGTCCCTCCGATGCCGGCCGACGGCTGGCAGCTGCTGGTCGACCAGGTCCCCGGCCGACGGCGAGCACCGGCTGACCGTCTCGTTGCGTCGCAGCGACGACGGCATCGTGCCCGCCGAGCTGGTCCTGATCCGTCACCAGGACGTGGTCGTCGCGCTCACCCGTGACATCGACGACCGGGTGCGGCTCGTCGAGAGCCTGCGCATGCAGCGCGAGCTGCTCGACAGCACCATCGACGCCCTCGGCGAGGGCGTCGCGGTGGTCGACCGGTTCGGCCGCATCGAGACCGCGAACGCGACCTTCTCCCGCTTCGTCGACGTGGCCGTCGACCAGCTCGTGGACCGGTCCGTGTTCGACCCGCCGTGGACCTGCCTCGACCAGGAGGGCGTCGCGATCCCGGCCGAGGCGACCGCACCGGTGCTCGCGCTGCGCTCGGGTGCATCAGCCAGGACCGAGTGCTGTCAGGTCCACGGCAACGGCCGCAGTCGTGCGGTCGGTGAGGCGGTCTGGATGCGGGTGAGCTGCGAGCCGCTGCGCGACGCCTCCGGCGGCATCGATGGCGCCGTCGTCACGCTGGCCGACCTGACCGCGGCCCGACACGCCGAGGTCCGGCTGCTCGAGCTGGAACGCACCGACGCGCTGACCGGGCTGAGCTCACGCTCGCACATCACCGCCGAACTGACCGCCGCGGTCGAGCTCGCCAGCCGCGCCGAGGGCGATCGCATCGGTGTCCTGCACATCGACGTCGACGGCTTCCGCAGCATCAACGACACCTTCGGCACCTCGCTCGGCGACGAGGTCCTGGCGACCATCGGCGCGCGGCTCGGCGACCTGGTCGACCGTCACGTCGAGATCGGTCGGCTCGGCGTCGACGAGTTCCTGATCGTCGTCACCGGTGCCGGTCCGAGCCTCGAGTTCGACAGCCGTCTCCGGCGCCTCGCCGAAGAGGTGCAGCGCCGCACCGAACGGCCCCTCGACATCGACGGCATGGACCTGCGCACGACCGCATCGGTGGGCGTGTCGCGTTGGCCCGGCGACGGCGACGACGCCCGGTCGCTGCTGCGAGCCGCCGACCGGGCCCTGGTCGCCGGACGCGGCGACGGTCGCCAACAGGTCCGGTTCTACGAACGGTCGCTCGACGAGCGGACCCGCACCGGGCTCGCGCTCGACCACGACCTGCGACGCGCCGCGGCCCAACGCGGCCTCGAGGTGCACTACCAGCCGATCATCGACCTGCGTTCCGGCGCGGTCGCTGCGGCCGAGGCGCTCGTGCGCTGGCACCACCCGACACTCGGTCCGATCCCGCCGTCGGTCTTCATCCCGACCGCCGAGGCGACCGGTGCGATCTCGGCGGTGAGCGACCTGGTCATGACCACGGTCGCCGAGGACCTGGCCACGTGGAACCACACGTCGCTGCTGCCCGCGGATGCTCGGATCGCGGTGAACATCTCGGCCGCCGAGTTCGAGCAGCGCGGGTTCGTCGAGCGGCTGAACGCGACGTTGGCAGCGGCCGGCGTCGAGCCGTCGCAGCTGGAGCTCGAGATCACCGAGACGCTGCTCATGAACGACCTCGAGACCACCGCTGCGCGGTTGTCGAAGCTCGACGAGCTGGGCTTCCTGGTCGCGCTCGACGACTTCGGCACCGGCTACTCGTCGCTGTCGTACCTGCACTCGCTCCCGCTGCACACGCTCAAGGTCGACCGCTGCTTCGTGGGCGACCTGCGCGACGGGCGGTCCGAGACGATCACCCGGGCGATCCTGTCGCTCGCCCACGGGCTGGGCATCGTGGCGGTCGGCGAGGGCGTCGAGACCGAGGAGCAGCGGCAGTTCCTGCTCGACGCCGGCTGCGACCTGGTGCAGGGCTACTACTACGCGCCGCCGTTGCCGCGTCCGGCGTTCGAGCAGTTCCTGCGTGACCACGCAGCGGCAGCGCTCGCGGCGACCGCCGTCGTCGACCTGCAACCGCACTGACGGGCCGGTCAGCCCGCCGGCGTCACCGCCGTGGTGTCACTCCGTCGGTCCTGCTCCGGTGGGCGCCGGATCCACGCTCGCTGATGGCGGCTCCGCCGTCGTCCCCGCGGTCGGTCCCGACGCGGTGTCATCGACCTGCTCGGCGGTGTCGTCGTGGCCGATCCAGCCTGCGGCCGGGAGCGACACGACGAACCTGGCGCCGCCCGACGGTGCCTGCTCGACGTGGATCTGACCGCCGTGGGCATGGGTGACGCGCTGGGACAGCGCGAGCCCGAGCCCGGTGCCGCCCTGGTCGCGTCCGCGTCCTTCCTCGAGTCGGGCGAAGCGCTCGAAGACGCGGGTGCGGTCCGCGACCGGGATGCCCGGACCGTCGTCCTCGACGGCGATGACGACCCAGGGGCCGGTCTCCTGCACCGACACCGCGACCGTGTTGGTCGCGTAGCGCGCCGCGTTGTCGAGCAGGTTCCGGATGACGCTGGTCAGCTCATCTGCGTTGCCCCAGACCCGTCCCGCCGACACGCCCGACAGGTCGAGGTGCACCCCGGTCATGCGTTGGGTCTGGGCCATGACCAGGTCGCCGACGTCGACGTCGCTGCGCGGTCCGAGACGCCCCTCCTCGAGTCGTGCCATGGCCAACAGGTTGCCGACCAGGTGCTCCAGTCGGGCGTCCTCGGCGAGCACGATCCGGGCGACCGAGGGCCAGTCGACGTCGTCGGGGTAACGCAACGCCGTCTCGAGCTGGGCGCGGATGGACGCCACGGGTGAGCGCAGCTCGTGGCTCGCGTCCGAGACGAACTGGCGCTGGGTGACCGACGCCGCCTGCAGACGGTCGAGCATCTCGTTCATCGTCGCGGCGAGCTCGGCGATCTCGTCGTCGGTCGGAGGGACCGGCACCCGGGCGTCGAGCGTCGTCGCGGAGAGCTCGCGCACCCGACGGGTCATGACCCCGACCGGCGCGAGCGCACGCCCGGTGATCATCCACGTCATGAACCCGGCGCCGACGATCAGCACCGGCAGCCCGAGCCACAGCGCGGCCGACAGGGCGCCGACGGAACGGTTGATCTCGTCGATCGGCGACACGGCGTGCAACGTCATCGTGCCCTGGTCGGTCGGGATGTCGCGGGTGACCTCGACGGACTGGTTGCCGACGGTCGGGTTCGGACCCTGCCGCCCGAAGAGCACCAGGCGCCCCTGGCCGTCGATCCCGCCGATCTTCAGGTTCGTGAGGCCCTCGCCGTCCAGGTAGAAGTACGTCGAGGAGATCGCCTGGTTCACCTCGGCGGACCCGCCGAAGGTCCGATCGATGGTCTCGGCGTCGGACGAGAACAGCTCGCGGGCGGGCCGGCCGCGCTCGAGCAACGAGACGACCGCCTCGAGCACCCGCTCGTTGCGCGTCTGGAGGTCGTTGACCAACGTCGCCTTCACCCAGCTCACCAGCAGCGTGCCGCCGCCGAGCAGCGACAGCCCCACGACCAGGACGACGGTGACCGTCAGTCGGAACCGGACCGAACTGGCGACCCGGACACGGATCGGGGTCTGGTCAGACACCCGACCCGTCGCCGATCCGGTAGCCCACGCCACGGACGGTCTCGATGTCGTTGCGATCGAAGGGCCGGTCGATCTTGCGGCGCAGGTAGCCCACGTAGACCTCGACGACGTTCGGGTCGCCCTCGAAGCCGCTGCCCCAGACGTGCTCGAGCAGCTCCTGCTTCGGCACGACCTGGCCCGGCTTGCGCATGAGCGCCTCGAGCAGCTCGTACTCGCGGGTGGTCAGCGGGATGTCGGTGCCGCCGCGGTTGCAGGTGCGTGCGAGCGGGTCGAGCACCAGGTCGCCGATCACCAGCGGCTGGGCCCGCCCGTCGGCGGAGCGACGCAGCAGCGCCCGGATGCGGGCGACGAGCACCACGAACGAGAACGGCTTGGACAGGAAGTCGTCGGCGCCGGTGTCGAGCGCCTCGGCCTCGTCGTACTCGCCGGACTTGGCGGTGAGCATCAGGATCGGCGTGCCGACGCCCTCTTCGCGCAGGGTTCGGCAGACCTTGTAGCCGTTCATGCCCGGCAACATGATGTCCAACACGATGACGTCGATGTCGTCCTCACGTGCCCGGGCCAGACCGGACAGCCCGTCGTAGGCGACCTCGACCTCGAACCCTTCGGCCTTGAGTCCACGTGCGACGCCGTCGGCCAGCGCCGCTTCGTCCTCGACCAACAGAACTCGACCGGTGGGACCGGCAACTTCGGTGCTGCTCACGTGTGCTCGCTTCCTCTCGTCGCACCGCGGTGTGCCGTGGTGCTCGCTCGTCCAGTCTCTCAGGTCGGACCGCCGGATCGGCGCCCGTCGCTGTGATCCGTTCTCAGGAACGCTCCGTTCTCAGGAAGGGTGGGGACGCGGCCGCTACCGTCGAGGTGATGTCGCCCGCCGAGCTCCCCTCCCGCCACTCCCCGCCGGCCGACGTCGCCCAGCGGGTGATCGAGCACCTGGGGCTGGAACCGCATCCGGAGGGCGGCTGGTTCCGCAGGACCTGGACCTCGCCGGAGCTGCTCGGCGACGGACCTCGTGCCGCGGGATCGTCGATCCTCTACCTGCTCGAGGCCGACGAGGAGTCGCACTGGCACCGCATCGACGCGAGCGAGGCCTGGCAGCACGTCGCCGGTGCGCCGCTGTTGCTGTCGCGCTGGAGCGACGGCGACGCAGCGGTGTCGCACGAGACCCTGGGCGCAGACCTGCTCGACGGTCAGGTGCCCCAGTGCGTGGTCGAGCCGTCGTGGTGGCAGTCGGCCCGCTCGCTCGGCGCCTGGTCGCTGGCGGTGTGCGTCGTCGTCCCGGAGTTCGTCATGGACCGCTTCGAGCTGGCGGCACCCGGCTGGTCACCGCCGGTGTGAGCCGAGGTCGGAGACCTCAGGCGGCGCGCAGCAGTCCGTCGAGCACGGCGGCGGAGTCGCGCAGCTCGGCTGCTCGACGGGGGTAGCCCTCCTGCTCGTAGCCCTCGGCCGCGCTGCGCCGATCGGCGGCCTCTCGCTCGACGAGCTCGGCCATCTCGGCCTCGGTGAGGGAACGTCGGGGCACCTCGGTCGCTCCGACGCCGGCCACCGACCCCGCGATCCGAGAGACGCTGAAGGTGGTGGTGTCCGCGATCTCGACCGCCTCGGCATGGTCGATCGCGGCCAGCGCGGTGCGGATCGCGTCGACCGCGAGCGTGTCGCGCGACTTCATCGCGGTGCGCAGTGCTGCTCGGAGCCGATCCCTGATCGGGGCCTGCAGATCGTCGGACATCCCCACAGGATACGGCGTCCTGGCGGAATGGTGCCCCGAATTCAGCGGGCGGGTGGGTACGGATAGTGCCGATCGACCCGGTCGCGGTCGACCAGTCCGAGCGCCTGACGCTGGATCGAGTAGTCGCGACGCGCCCGTTGGCTGTCGGTCCGCGCCGGTAGCGGCGGCTGCCCGGTCGGGGTCGCCCGGCTCGGGGGCACCGGGCTCTGGGGTCACCTCAGTCGTAGGTCGCCTCGAGCCACCACCGACCGTCCTCGAGCGTCAACAGGTGCGCGGCCCCGCTGCTGGGATGTGAGCTGCTGGGATGTGAGCTGCCGGGATGTGAGCTGCCGGGCCCTGCGCCGCCTGCGGGTCCCAGTACGACCTGCAACCTGGCACGCCGGCGGTGCGCGAGGGCGTCCCACCACCGCTCGTCGATGCACCACGGCCCGGCCCACGCCCGGACCTGCCGCCAGTCGCTTCCCTGCCGCTCGGGGTCGAGCAGGCAGCGCGACGGGGTGCGCTGATGATGCCTCGACCGCTCACCGCGACGCGACGACCGTCCGCGTCGACGACCTCGACCGGACGCGGCGCGGGCCAGACCACCGCGGGCGCAGGGTCCGGCATGCGTCCCGGCCACGGCGCGCCGTCGGGCACCGCTCGTGCGCCCAGGTCGACCGCGTCGAGGGGCACCAGCCGGTACTGCTCGCCGGGAGCCCGACCGCCACGCCACTCCGGGACCAGCACCGAGTCGGTGCCGACCAGCGCCTGCACCCGCGCCAGGGCGCGCACGGCCCGCTCGCCCGCCTCGCTGGTTCCGCCCCAGAAGCCGAGCTGCACCCCGTCGTCGGGCACGACCTGGTCGGGGACGAGCTCGATGAGGCTGACCCCGCCGGTGCAACGGCCCAGGGAGCGGCCGGTGCTCAACCAGCCGTCGAGCTGCCAACGGACGCGTTGCGCGATGCCCGCCGCCGACAGTGCGCCTTCGTGCCGCCAGAGCCGTTCGATGCGGTCACCCGCGTCGGTCTCGGCGACCACGAGGACCCGGGTGCAGGCCAGGCCGCGGGTGGCCAGCTCGGTGTGCAGCGTGTCGGCCAGCGCCTTGGCGACGAACGCGGCTCGGTCGACCCGCTCCGCGGGCGGGTCGACCGCTGCCGAGACCCGGAGGTCGGCCTGCGGGTCGGTGGCGGCGGGCGGTTCGACCTCGGTGCCCGTCGCGAGCCGGTGCAGGTCCATGCCCGGTGCGCCGAACCTGGCGAGCACGTCAGGAGCCGGCAGCGCGGCGAACCGTCCGACGGTGCGCAGACCCAGCCGACGCAGCACCTCGGTGAGCTCGTCGGAACCCTCGGCGCCCACGCTGGCGGAGCCTGTCGTGCGTCGACCGGGCCGGAGCCGGTCGATGGGCAGCAGCGAGAGGAACTCGGCGGTGCCGCCGACGGGGACCACCAGCGGGGTCGCCGGTCGACGGGACCCGGCAGCACGGATGACGGCCTCCTCGGCGGCGATGGCCGCGGCGCGAGGACCGTCGGCGACACCCACCCCCACCGGGCAGGGCACCCGGCCGCCGCCGACGTGTTCGGCCAGCGCGGCGCGGACCCGGTCGTGCACCTGCTCGGCGAGGGCACGGTCACCGCCGTGGTAGCGAGACGGTCCACGGGTGGCGATCGCGCACCGCCCCGGTTCGACGACCTCGATCCGGGGTGCGAGCTCCTCGACCGCGCCGAGCACCGCCTCGAAGGCACGGGCCTCTCGCTGCTCGTCGCGCTCGTGCAGCTCGACCGAAGGACAGCGGGCCTGGGCCTCGCGGCGCCGCAACCCCGGGACGACCCCCTGGCCGTGCGCCAGACGGTTCACCGCGACGATCCGGTTGGCGTGCACCACGGCGACGGGCACATCACCCGGGCGTGACAGCGCGACCGCCGGCCACTGGGCACACCACACCGCCAGGGTGCGGACCGGCCCGTCGGTGGTCATCCGACCCGTCGCAGTGGGGTGACCGTCGCTCCCGTGCTCCTGTCCGATCCGTGCTCCCGTGGCGATCCACGGGTCTCACCCTCGGTGACGGGTTCCGGTCCGCCGCTCGGGCCCGGCAGCCACAGGTCGACGCGCCGGCCCCGCCGCATGCCCGCGACGGCCACCCGTCTCGACGGTGATCCGCCGGCTGCGGAGGGTTCCCCAGCCCTCCCCCAGACCCGACCACTCCGAGCCGACGACCGAGATGTCGACATCGGCCGCGTCGGGCCAGCTCCGCCGGGCCGGGCCGACCGAACCGGCGGAGCCGCCCACCACGACCAGCACCGCACCCCGCTCCCGCGCACGGGCCTGCAGGCGGCGCACCTCGGACGAGGAGGGCGAGCGCTCCAGCCCGCACAGCACGACGTCGAAGGCGTCCACCAGTGCCGCGACCACCGTGGCCCACGACCGCTCGGTCGGCCGGACCACCACGAGCCGTTCGAGCTCGACCCCGCTCGCAGCGGCGGCCGCCCAGCCCAGCTCCGGGAGCCCGACGCACGCGACCCACGACCCGGCACGCGTCGGGCCGGCGGCCATGGCCAAGGCCAACGACGTGGCCCCGGCACCACCGTTGACCTGGACCACCGTCCCCCGTTGCAGGCCCTTGCCCGCCAGCAGCCCCTCGACGGCCGGCAGCACCGGCAGCACCCGCTGCTCGGCGGTCGACACGGGACGGGTCCGGTCGACCAGCTCGCGCAGCTGTTGCACCGTCGCAGAGCGGTCACCGCCCCCGACCACGTCCTCGACAGCCCGCTCGATCGACATCGCCCCCAGTATCGAACACATGTTCGGTGGCGACAAGTGGTGTGCTGCAGCCGCGCTCCCGCGGAGCGCGCGCAGCGCGGCGAACCCCAGGTATGTCGAGGCGTCCCCGGTGAGGCGAATCCGGTGAGGCGCCGGCAAGCGCCCCGCTGAGCGTGCGGCTCAGCTCTCCTCGACGTAGCCGAAGTCGGCCGGCGTCGGCACCGTGACACCCGGGCGGTAGTACGTGTAGAGGTCACCGATGATCTCGGCGATGCCCTCGGAGCTCGCACCCTTGGCCAGGTCGAGCGTGATCACGTTCGAGTTGATGTGGATGCCCTCGATGCCGCCGCGCTCGAAGAGACGCCGTGCGAGCTCGTCCGGCGGACGGTCACCCTCGACGACCTGCCCGGTCAGGTACCGCTCGTGGCCCATGCCCGTCAGGGTGCGGTTGATCTCGTAGCGGACGACTCCACCACGGCTCGACGGCTTCTCGATGACGGTGACCGGCTGTCCCATGGCCGCGATCGTAGTGCGGCGCGCTCCCCCGACCCCACTCTGGCCCGCCCGTCCGCGCCGGCATCTGGATCACCGTCCGCGCCGGCGTCTGGATCGGTCCCGACGGAGGGGCCACGATGGGGCCGTGAGCCAGCAGGACGACGAACAGCACCAGGTCACCGTGTTCCAGGCCGTCGGCGGCCAGCCCTTCTTCGACCGGCTCGTCGAGCGGTTCTACGCCGTGGTCGCGTCCGACGACGTGCTGCTGCCGCTCTATCCCGACCAGGACGACCTGGGACCGGCCCGAGAGCGACTGTCGATGTTCCTCGCCCAGTACTGGGGCGGCCCCGGCACCTACTCCGAGACCCGTGGCCATCCCCGGCTCCGCATGCGGCACGTGCCGTTCGTGATCGGCGACGCCGAGCGCGACCACTGGGTCGCGGCGATGCAGCACGCGCTCGACGCCACCATGCCCGAGGCACCGCTCGACGAGGACCTCCGCGACGTGGTGCACGCCCGCATGTCGGAGTACTTCACGATGTCCGCGGCGCACCTGGTGAACCAACCGAGCTGACGGCAGACGCGCAGCGGCGAGCTCGACCCGGAGGGGAGCTCGCAGCTGCAACGAGAGGGAGGGTCATCCCAGCACCGGACCCCATCACCACCAGTGATAGAACGACCCTCGATCTACGCCACCCGTGGGAGAGGAAGGGTGGATGGGAGGATGACGTAGAACGTGGCCGATGGCCACATGGACATCATGTCCCACTTTCGCCGCCGTGTGCCAGCACCCAGCTGTGGCTCATGACCTGCGGCTGTGACTGTTCTTCAGCTCACCTCTGTGCCAGTCCGCGCCGGGGTGGCGGCGGCCGGAACGGGCGGTCGCACGTCGATCACCGAGCGGGCCGCGACGACCGCCAACCCCGACGAGACGACGGCCAGCACTGCGTGCACGACGACGAACGCGACCTCCCAGTCGCCGCCCAACGCGATGTCCGCCATGCGGACGACCCACACTCCGCAGGTCCAGGCCGCCAGCGCGAACACGCCGTAGCGGAGCACCGGGCCGACTCCCCTCGACCGGCGGGCCGAGGTGAACAGGACGATGGCGAGCACGAGCGCCGGGACGGCGAAGCTCGTGGCGAGCAACAGCGGGCCGACCCGCTCCGAGCCGCTCAGATCGGGATCACCCAACGCGTTGCGGACCCGACCGACCCAGACGAAGAGGGTCCATGCGAGGAACGACACCACGGGCACGAACACTCTGCGAGGCACCCCCGCACCGTACCGCCCGACCCACGGGAACGCAGTTCGGGCCGCCCACACACCGCCGCCACCCGCCGCACCCACCGCCGCCACCCACCGCCCGGCACGCTCGACGACCCTGATTGGACGGCGACGACTCCGCGACACTTCACTCTGCTGTCCGTTCGCAGAGGAAGCGTGCCCACATGAAGCGTCTGACCACCGGCCTCGCCATCGCGCTCGCCGCCCTGCTGGTCCTCGGTGGCTGCACCGGATCCGACGACGAGGCGGACGGAGCGAGCGCCACCGCCGACCGCAACCCGTGCGCGGTCGGCGACTCGACGCCCTCGAAGGCGCTCATCGCGTGCGGCGAGGAGTCGGTGGTGTTCATCGAGACGCCGTATGCCACCGGCACCGGCGTGGCAGTGCGCGTCGGGGACGAGAACTACATCGTGACGAACCTGCACGTCGTCGATCCCTTCGGTGCCGTCGACGTCTCCCTCGACGGCACCGACGTCGGCCCGCTGCCCGTCATCGGTGCCGATGTCGCCGCCGACATCGCGCTGCTGGGTCCGATCGAGGACGCCGACGGGCTGGCGCCGCTGCCCCTCGGCGACCCGAGCGTCGAGAAGGGCGACGACGTCTTCCTGCTCGGCTTCCCCGGCTCGCTCGACGCGGCAGGAGCCGACCTGACCATCACCTCCGGCATCGTGTCGAGGACCCGGACCGCCGAGGGCTGGGACCAGACCTACATCCAGTCCGACGCCGTCATCGGCGAGGGCCAGTCCGGCGGCGCCCTGTTCGCAGCGACCGGCGACCTGGTCGGCATCAGCGGCATGTCGATCGACCCGTCGTTCGCCCTGTCGCTGGCGATCCAGGACGTGGAACGAGCGGTGGCCAGGATCCTCGACGGCGAGGGTGACGAGCTCCTGCTCGCGCCCCTGACCGCTCCCGAGGGAGATGGGTCAGCCGGGAGCGAGGCCGGGGGCGGCGAGACCTCGGGCACCATCGTCGCCCCCGACGACGTCGAGTCCTACGTCCTCTACCTTCCGCCGTCCGAGGACGCACGGACATGGGAGCTGCAGGTCGGCCCCATCGACCGTGTGGGCGTGATGGTCGCCGACCCGTTCGAGGAGACGCCGCTCGCCCTGAGCGCGAGCTACGACGTCCTGATGGCGGAGTACCTCGCACAGGTCGCGGCACGATCCGGTCTGGACGTCGACGAGCTCGGCGCGCCGGAGCCCGTCGACGACGAGGTGACCGCACGAGAGGTCGCGCCGGGCAGCTTCCGGATCGAGGTGGCGCCCGACGTGGCCGCCGAGGTCCTCATCGAGCCCGCCGTCGGCACGACGGACCTCGAGGTGACCTGGTCGTCGTCGTTGCCATTGTGGCCGCTGACCGAACCGGTCGAACCCACCACGCTGACCCTCGACGAGCCCGTCGAGGGCACCATCAGCGGCTTCCGGTCCGGTATCCCCTTCGACGTCGAGCTCGAGGCCGGCGTCGAGGTCGAACTGATCGCCAGCTCACCCCAGGGTGACCTGGCCCTGCTCGTCGCGCCGCCGGGGGTGCCGCTGACCGCCGTCGATGTGGACCCCGAGGTCGACCACGAGGACATCGAGTACTACGACGACTCCGGAGAGGGCATCTTCGGCCTGGGCGTCGAGGAGACGTTCACCCCGGAGGTCAGCGGCGTGCACCGCCTCTGGCTCAGCAACTACGAGATGTCGCCCATCGCGTTCCGACTGTCGGTGAGCAGCACCTGACGGCTCGGACGCGGCGCTGCTCCGATGCTGCCGCGGGTCAGGTGCGGCAGGCCCACACCTGAACGAAACGGCGCCGGTCAGTTGTAGGCGCGGGCGGAGCGGACCGAGTCAGCCACGGCGAGCTTCATCACGCCCGACAGCTCACCGACGCCGTGCGCGTGGACCGTCACGTGGTCGACCAGCTGGACCCAGTCCGGCAGGTGCTGCGCGACACCGACGGCGAACACCTCGCCCGGTGCCGCCGCCTCGCACAGCCGCGAGGCGTGGTTGGCGGCGGGGCCGATGTAGTCGTCGCCCTCGAAGAGCAGCACGTGGCCACCGGCGATGCCGGCGTGGATGTCGAATGCGTCCTCGTCGAAGCGCAGCCGCAGCTCGCAGACCGCGGCGATGACCGGGCCGGCCTCGACACCGACGAGCATCGCCCCGTCGCCGAGCCACTTCAGGACCCGCACGCCGCGTCGGCCCGTGACGGCGCGCACGGCGCTGCGGAACCGGGTGAGCACCTCGAGTGCGGCAGGGGTGCCGTTCGCCTCGGTGTACGACGTGAACCCGCAGACGTCGACGAAGGCGAACCAGCGCTCGAGCGTCTGGGAGACGTCGACCCACTCCGGCACGGGCGGTTCGACGCCGGTGCCGTCCGGCGAGGCGTCCGATCTCGGCGCCCCGAACTGGATTCCTCGTGTTCGATTCTCGCTCAACTGGACCCCTCTGGTCCCGCCCCGGATGGGCGGTGCGTCGCGGTCCCCCGTGGGAAGGATCTTGGCACGCACCTGCAAACTACTGCAAGCAACGGCTTGCTGGCGTTTGCAAATATCACGGCTGTGATCCCCACGGCGTGGGGAGCCGTGCGCCCACCCAGGGTACCGAGTCCATGAACGCCCAGGAACGTCGGTGGATGGATGTAGGTCCGTACCCCTTCAACGCCAGTTGGTGGCGCGGACACGGATAGCCCTTGTTGAGCTCGAAGTCGTAGCCCGGGTGGTCGACCGCGGCCTCACGCATCATGCGGTCGCGGGTCACCTTTGCCACGATCGACGCCGCCGCGATGGAGAGGCAGGTCGTGTCGCCGCGGATCACCGTCCTGGTCCGGCCGTTGCCGACGAAGTCCCAGTTCCCGTCGACGAGCACGACGTCGGCCTCGACCCCGAGTCCGTCGAGCGCTCGCCGTGCGGCCAGGCGCTGCGCGGCCGACATGCCCATCTGGTCGCACTCCGCGGCACTCGCGTGGCCGACCGACCAGCTGGCGCACCACTCGGTGACACGGGGATAGAGCTGCTCGCGTCGCGCCTCGCTCAGCTGCTTGGAGTCCCGGACCCCGTTGACCCGACGGTCACGCGGCAGCACCGCGGCACCCAGGGTCAGCGGCCCGGCCCATGCTCCCCTGCCGACCTCGTCGATCCCGACGACGACCTCGTGACCCTCGGCCCACAGCTGCTTCTCGATCGACAACGTCGGGCCACGACGGCGGGGCGCCATGGGCAGCACGGTACCGCTCGCGCGAACCGCTCAGGACGGCAGCACTTGAGAAATCGGCGCGACATGCCGATAGAGACCTGTCGGAGCTCGCCGGTCACCCGGAGCGCTCCACGGGGGACTCGTCGGAGGAGGGCACATGTCGATCAAGGTGCAGGCACGACCGTCGGTCGGGACGGAACCGGGCACCCGCAGGGGCATGTTCGACATCGGCGAGCTCGTCGAGGTGCGTAACCGCTTCGACGACCGCTGGATCCACGGCTTCGCGGTCGCGGTCGTCGGCGATGCCGCCTACCAGCTCCGCCGTCTGTCCGACGGCTACGTGCTGCCGGCGTGGTTCGCCGCGGACGTCGTGCGCCCCGATCCTGCCGCCTGAACGGCCTCCGGTTGCCGGCTCCGGGCCGCGTCCGGTGCACCACCCGGCTCAGCTCGTCTCGTCGAGCACCCACGCCAGGTAGTCGGGGTCGCCCCCGATGACCTCGGTCACGACCAGCTCCGGCGTCTCGTAGGAGTGGATCGACCGCACACGGTCCAGCAGCCGGGCCAACGTGCCCGACGAGGTCTTCATGGTGACGATCCACTCGTCAGCGGACTCGACGTCGCCCTGCCAGCGGTACGTCGAACGGACCGGACCGCCGACCTGGGCACACGCAGCGAGGCGTTCCTCGACCACGGCCGTGGCCAGCTCGGCGGCCGCCGCGCCGTCGTCGAGCGAGGTCGTCACGACGAGCACGCCGGTCGCGCTCACCAGGACTCCCGGTCCGCGTCGCCGATCGGTTCGAGCAGCTGCTGACGGCGCTCGTCGACGCCGCGCACCGAGCCAGCGTCGCCCGATGGGGCCTCGCTCGTCTCGGCATCTGGAGTCCCGCTGCGCTCGGCATCTGGAGTCCTGCTGCGCTCGGCATCTTGAGTCCCGCTGCGCTCGGCCTCGGGAAAGATCCGACGCAGGAACTCCTCGGCCCGCTCCGAGGCGGGGGTGGTCATGCCGGGGGCTCGATCGCGGCCATGCCTGCAGTGTCGCACCATGCGCCGGTGCGCGGTGACCGCCTCGCCCTCCCACCCCCTCGTACGATCGCCGGCATGACCCGTTCCGTCCACGTCCTGCCGCACACCCACTGGGACCGGGAGTGGTACGACCCGTTCCCGGCGTTCCGGATGCGGCTGGTCGAGCTGCTCGACGAGCTGCTCCCCCGCCTGGAGCACGACGTCGACTTCGCGCACTTCCAGCTCGACGGTCAGATGGCGGTCGTCGACGACTACCTGGCCGTCCGCCCCGAGGCCGCCGAGCGACTGCGGTCGTTGAACACCGCAGGGCGGATCTCGATGGGTCCGTGGTACGTGCTGCCCGACGAGTTCCTGGTCTCGGGCGAGACGCTCGTGCGCGACCTGCAGCTCGGGTTCCGCACCGCCGAACGCTTCGGCGGCGCGATGCAGATCGGCTACCTGCCCGACATGTTCGGTCACATCGCGGCGATGCCCCAGCTGCTCAACCTGTTCGGCATCCGCGACGCTGTCGTCTGGCGTGGGGTGCCCGGCGCGATGAAGTCCCCGGCGTTCTGGTGGGACGCACCCGACGGCAGTCGGGTGCGGGCGGAGTACCTCTCCTCGGGGTACTTCAACGGGTCCGACATGCCGCCCGACGCGGCCACGCTGCGCGAGCGCATCGACCTCTTCGTCGCCCTCCAGGGACCACTCGTCGGCGACCGGGTCCTCTGGATGGCGGGCATGGACCACGAGGTCCCGCCGGCACACCTGGGCCGCGTCGTCGGCGAGCTCAACGCGTCCGAACGAACCCGTGACGGCGACGGCGAACGGTTCGAGCTGCGCGTCGAGTCGCTGTCGAACTACCTCGAGCACGCCCCGGTCGACGACCTCCCGGTCATCGAGGGCGAGCTGCGCTCGGGCGCCCGCGCCAACCTGCTCATGGGCGTCACCTCGAACCGCGTCGACGTGAAGATCGCCGCGGCGGTGGCCGAACGCACCCTCGAACGGCACGCCGAGCCGCTGGTGTCGTTGTGGGCCGCGGCGCCGAGCAGGTGGGCGACGCTGCTCGACCTCGCATGGCTCGAGGTGATCCGCAACGCGGCGCACGATTCGATCTGCGCGTGCAGCCACGACGAGGTCGTCGACGCCGTGCTGCACCGCTACGCCGAGGCGACCGGTACCGCGGTCGCCGTGGCCGAACGAGCGATCACCGATGCCGCCGCAGCGTTGCGCGAGCCGGGGCTGCACCTGCTCAACACCCGACCCGCAGCACGGTCCGAGGTCGTCGAGATCGAGGTGGCTGCACCGTCCGGGGGCGACGTCGACGACAGCGGTGCCGACCCGCGGTTCCAGGTGCTCTCGGAACGTCCCGCCGTCGAGGAGCTCTACCGCAACGGCGCGACCGACGCGCCGATCGTCGTCGCTCGCGAGTTGATCATGGAGCAGCCGCAGACCGTCTCGGTGCGCTTCGAGGAACGAGAGCACGACGTGGCGGTGCACCTGCTGCCCTTCGACGAAGAGGGTGCGCTCACACCCGCTGACGCGCTCGCCGAGGTCGGGACCCGCTGCGCCGCGGATCCGGAGCTGGTCGTGACCACCGTGCTGCACCGACTCGAACCGACCCGCCGTGTGCTGACGATGTCGGGCCAGGTGCCCGGGTTCGGCTGGACCCGATGGGAACCGACCGCGCCGGCGCACCCGGTGACCGCCACCGACGGGGTGCTGGGCCTGACCAACGGGCTGGTCACCGTCACCGTCGACGCCCCCGACGGCACCTTCGCCATCGACGGGGTGCCCGGCTACGGCCGCCTCGTCGACGACGGCGACGCGGGCGACAGCTACAACTGGAGCCCGCCGGAGTCGAACGTCGTCGTCGACGAGCCCGACAGCGTCGAGGTGACGCTCGACGAGTCCGGACCGCTGCGAGGTCGGCTCACGATCTCGACCACCCACACCGTCCCGGCTCGTGTCGAGCAGCTCGACGACGACACCTGGGCGCGTGTCGGCGAGGCGTCGCTCGAGGTGACCACGATCGTGGAGCTGCGCGCGGACGACGACGCCGTGCGGGTCACGACCTCGTTCGAGAACCGTGCTCGTGACCACCGCCTGCGGGTCCACCTGCCGCTGCCGTCGAGGGCGGAGCGCTCGGCTGCCGAGTGCGCGTTCACGGTCGTGGAACGGGGCCTGTCCGCCGAGGGAGGACCGAACGAATGGGGTGTGCCGACCTACCCGTCGCGCCGCTTCGTCAGCGCCGGCGGGCTGACCGTCACCCACGAAGGGCTCTGCGAGTACGAGCTCGTCGACCTCGACGGCGATGCCGAGGCAGCGGGCACCACGGCCGGGGCGCTCGCCCTGACCCTCGTCCGCGCCACCGGTTGGCTCTCGCGTGGCCCCATGGCGTCACGCCCACTGCCCGCCGGGCCGGAGAACGAGATCGAGGGCGCCCAGTGCCTGTCGGAGCTCTCGCTGCGCTACGCGGTGCGCGTCGCCGACGCCGGCGCTCCTGACGGCGACACCGCTGACGATCGCGACACGGTCGACGCGTACGAGTTCGCGGACCGGACGTGGTCGCCGCTGATCCCGGTCACCGCCGAAGGCGGCGGGCACCTGCCCGCCGAGGGCAGCCACCTCGACGTGCAGGGCGTCGAGGTCGACGCGGTCGTCCGCGAGGGCGACCGGCTGGTCGTGCGCGGGCACGAGTCGGCGGGACGTCCGGGCCTGTTGACGATCACGGGCCGTTCCGGCGAGGTCGTCGACCTGCTCGGCAACCGACTCGAGTCCTTCGAGGGCTCCGTGGCACTGCGCCCGCACCAGATCGTCACCGTCCGCCTCGACCCCTGAGCGTCCACCGCCCGAGTGGCGGTCTGCTCGGCCAGCGGTCACGACGGTGCCCCGAACTGGAAGACTGCTGGCATGACCGCCACGACCGCTCCGCCACCGTTGCCGACGTCGGCCGAGGCCGACGAGCTGCTGCTCTCGTCGATCAACACCGACGAGGGTCACCAGGACCCCTACAGCCGCTACGAGGCGCTGCGTCGCGTCGGACCCGCGTGGCGCACCGGTCTGGGATCGGTGGCGATCACCGGGTACCGCGACGGCATGGAGGTGCTCCGCCACCCCAGGTTGGGCCGCGAGGAGCCCGACATGGACCTCCCCGAGCGCATCGGCGGTCAGCGCCCGGCAGCGGCCAGCGGCACCTCGTCGATGCTGCTGCTGAACCCTCCGGACCACACCCGGATCCGCTCGCTGGTGTCCCGTGCCTTCACCCCGCGCCGTGTCGAAGGACTCCGTGGCACGATCAGCGAGCTGCTGACCCCGGTGCTCGACCGGTTCGCGCAGCAGGGCGGCGGCGACGTCGTCGCCGACCTGGCGTTGCCGTTCCCCATCGCGGTCATCAGCGAGCTGCTCGGCGTGCCGCGTGAGGGCAACGAGCACATCCATCCGCTCGTGCACTCGGTCACCGCGCTGATCGACCCCGCCTCGGACCAGGCGACGCTCGCCGCGGGCGAGGCTGCCGGCGCCGAGCTCGCCGTGTACTTCAGCGAGCTCGTCGACCAGAAGCGCGCGGCGCCCGACGACCGGTTGCTCAGCGCGCTGATCCAGGTCGAGGAGTCGGGTGACCGGCTCAGCGTCGAGGAGCTGATCGTCAACACGATCCTGTTGTACGCAGCGGGCTTCGAGACCACCTCGAACCTGATCGGCAACGGCCTGCGTGCACTGCTGCTGCACCCCGACCAGATGGAACGGCTCCGGGCGGAGCCGCACCTCGCATCCTCCGCCGTGCTCGAGATGCTGCGCTTCGACTCCCCGGTGCAGTTCAACGTGCGCACCGCGCTCGACACCGTCGAGCTGTTCGGCGAGACGTTCCCGCGCGGCTCGTCGTTCCTGGTGCTGCAGGGCAGCGGCAACCGCGACGAGCTCGCCTACGAGCAGGCCTCGAACTTCGACGTCGGCCGCTTCGTCGCCGGGAGCGCCGCACCGCAGCCACTCAGCTTCGGGTGGGGCGCCCACCACTGCCTCGGTGCGCACCTGGCCCGGGCAGAGGGCGAGATCGTCTTCGGCGAGCTGTTGGCACGCTTCGACGAGATCGAGCTCGACACGTCACGCCTCGACGGCGCGGCACCCCGCTACCGGCCGAGCTTCACCCTGCGTGGCCTCGAGTCACTGCCGGTGCGGGTGCGCTGAGCGAGGCCGATCAGCTCGACGAGGACGTGACGGAGCGGACGCGATCAGGGATACAGGCTTCAACAGCGCAGGCGACCATCGGGGCTGCGGCCAACCGCTGGTCCGCGGTAAGTACGGAGCAGCTCAGTCGCTCGGCGAGAGCGACGTACGCGGCGTCGCAGGCAGTCACGTTCGACCGCAACTCGAACGCCCGGCGCATCAACGCGAGCGTGGGGTAGCGGGTGAGGTCGAGGTCCTCGAGGTCGCTGATGGCCTCGGAGAAGCGCTCATCGCTGAGGTCACCGGCGATCCACCGCTTGCGGAGGACCGCTGTGGTCTCCACGTCGATCAAGTCCGGCGCGACGAGCTCGCCGGCATTGGTGAGCCGGTTGCGTGCGCTGGCGCCGTCGCTCCGGACCGCTAGCCGCGAACGTCACGAAGCCGGCGTTCCAGGGGCAGGTCGGCCTCAGACGGACTCGACCACTGAGGCGTAGCGCTGCTGGGCGGCCTGCGCCGACGTGCCCAGGAGACTGCCGATCTTCTGCCATGTCGCCCCCGCTGCACGGGCGGCGATCACCGCGTCGATGACCTGGCGCTCGCTACGAGCCCGGTCGAGGGCTGCTCGTTCGAGCAGGTATTCCTCGACGGGCCGCTCGTCGCCATCGGAGGGCTCGTAGTTCTCGAACCGCGCGGCGAGCTCGTCGGCATGGTCGAGGATCTCTTGGATCGATCGGGGCATCGGGATCACCTCAGGAACTTCTCGCGTGCGGGCATGGCGTGGACGATGAACTCGACTCCGTCACCGACGGCGACGCCGACCTCGAGCATCCGGCCGCTGTCATCGGCGCCGACCAGCATGGTGAGTCCGTCGAGGTCGAAGACTCGGATCGGGTGGCGGTAGGCGTGGAGCATGTCGGCGTCAGGGACCCCGTGCTTTCGAGCGCTCGCAAGAACCACCGGATCCACCCCATCAAGTTACCTTGACGACGTGGCGTTGTCACCGAGTGACAGCCCACCCGCCGGCCTCTGCCGCGAACGGCACGGAGCCGGCGTTCTGGGGCTGTCATGCAGGCCCAGGAACCGATGCTGTGATCGACCTTGGGTCCGGCAGTTCGCCCGGCTCGTTGTCCACGTCGACGCTCAACGGCCGATCGTCCTCTCCGGTCCAAAGGACGAAGCCGACCGGGGCCACCCCAGGCACGCTGCCGTTTGAGAAGTGCGTCAACCGGTGCGGCTGCACCGGAAAGCGTGTGTCACGCACGTTGAACGAGGCGCATCCGCAGTCACACCCACCGGTCACAGCCAAGTGCGGAAGTGACTCGACGACCATGGCGGCCCCGTCCTGTTCCACGTTCGCCAGGGCGAGAAGTACGTCCCGCTCCCACTCAGTCAGCTGCCTCTCCATGGATCCATGGTCGGCCACACCGGTCTGCGCGGCAAGGTCGTTGGCGGCGTCCACGAGGCGGCATCGAGTGGCCTTCGGCTTTGACCTCGGAACGCCGCAGTCCCGGCGTTCGGGGGCGGTTCGGTCCATGTCAGCTCAGAGCCTTCGCGGCCATTCGGCGCAGCCGCTCGTCGACGTTGTCGCGATAGAAGCCGTTGTCGCTCTGTAGCTCGACGCTCGGAAACGTCACGACCAACGCATGTCGCAACGCGTCGACTGCGTGAGCCTGGTCCTTCCGGGCCCCGAGGCGGGTAACGACCAACTCGGCAACGTCGTCCCAGTAGTTCTCATCCTGGGCCGATTCGGTGAGCCATGGCTCGAGCGGGTCGTACTCGCGAATGGCGGCGGACCACCGGGCTACCTGCTCAGACTCGGCTCGCATGGTCGTCAGTCAACCAGGCTGGCGGGTGCCCCAGATGTGCCGATCAGGGATACCCCGAGCTCCGCCGACGCGGCACGAGTTGGACTGGCTCAGCTGAAGAGACGGCTCAGCTGAACGACTGGCCCTCGTCCGGCGTCGGCGCGGGGGGCGTCAGATCCGGGAGATCGAACGTCGTCGGCTGGATCGTCGGCGCGCTCCGCGCCGTCAGGGACACCACGGCCTCGGGCACCGGCACCTCGGCCAGCAGGGCCTCGCCCTCCCAGCGCCGGTCGCTCCACGTCGGGTCCAGTCCCGGTGCGCGCAGCACGGGCGGCGCGTCGCGGTCGACGCCGTCGCCGGGTTCGACCTCCCAGAGGATCGCCGGGCGGGCACCGTGCCAGCGCACGGCGAAGGACACCTGGCCGAAGCGGGTGCGCACCCGGTGCGCCTCGCAGGCCTGACCGAACCACGTGTCGGTCCAGAGCGGCACGAACACGGGCCCCTCAGGACCTTCGGTCACCAGCAGGTCGAGCAGCAGGCCCAGACGCGCCGCGACCGCCGCAGGGTCGAGTCCGCGGTGTCCCCCAGCGTGTCCGTTCGCGTCGACCACATCAGCGACCGCTCCCGGCTGGCCCGCCCGCAGCACCTGGAACACGTCGGCCACGCCCGCCGCCGGTGACGTGGCCGCGAGCTGCGCCCGCAGTCGGCGAGCGGCAGCGGTGACGCCGTGCTCGACCTGCGCCGTGCCCTGGTCGGCCGCTGACGAGGGAGCCCCGTAGAGCTGGGCCGACAGCGCGGACGCCGCGTCCGCGACGTCGGGCTGACCGACGACGCGCAATGCCGGTGCGACCCGGCCCAGGGCCACCGCGGCGGACCGCTCCGAACCAGGGGCCAGGCCCTTGCCCCGTCCGAGGCGGTGCACCGCGCGGGCGACGGGGCCGACCAGCTCCTCGGCCCAGAACTCGCCCCTGGCGCCGAGCAACAGCGGAGTGGCGGCGTGCACCAGCGCGACGGTCGCATCGCTGCGGTCCGACATGCGCACCACACCGGTGAGCGTCTGCGCGTCGACCAACGCTCGGGCGATCGGCTCCAGGGGCTGGGACAGCCCGACGCGCACGATCGTGTCGCAGAGCTCCTCGGCACGCTGCGCGGCGGTCACGCCGGTGCCGCCGTCGAAGAAGTCGTCGGTCGCGGCGAGCATGAGCGTCTGCTCCGACGCCGCGCACAGCTCCGCAGCGATCGGTTCGGGCAGCTCGACGTCCGCGAGGGTGCGCACATGGGTGGCCCAGCCCTTCGCTGCGGCCTCGAGGTCCGGAGCCTCCCACCGCTCCCCCGGCGTCGCGTCGGGGCCTCGGCGGGAACGTCGCCCGGCATCGACCCGCGGCAGCATCACGCGCACCGTCGTCGAGTGCGGCAGCGGGACGACGAACGCCGCCTCGAGCGCACCGCTCGACGACGTCACCTCGCCGTCGGCGGGCTCGTCCTCTCCCGCGTGCAACGCCCTCGCCGCCGCTCCCGGCTCGCCGGCGCTGCGACGCACCGCCGGCTTCGACAGCACCGCCCCGACCTCGCCGTCGACACGGATGACCGACCCGTCGACCGCGACGGAGGAGACCCGGCCCGGGCCGTCGAGGGTGACCGGTCGCACGACGATCGCGAGCGCGACCGGGACCGCGGTCTGGTTCTCGATCTCGATGACGACCGACGAGTCGCTCCACTCCTCACCCGCGTCATCGGCCTCGTCGCCGGCGGAGCGGGCGCGAGCGCCGTAGACGCGCTGCACGATGTCGCCGCCCGGGACGCGCATGGACGTCTCGACCAGGGGCGCGCCGCCGATCGACTGCTGCCGCACCGCTGCGTCGAGCGACGGGTGGTGCCAGCGGTCCTCGGCGCCGATCCACCAGTCGAGGCTCCATGAGGCGCCCCGCAGCTGGACCAGGCCCGACGGGTCGACGTCCGCGACGACCCCTGCGTCGACGGTCCCCAACGGCAGCTGGACCCTGACCGGCGGCCGGTCGAGGGCCGCCGCCCGGGAGACGGCGAGGGGGTCGACGGGGACTGCCTGGGTCTCGGTCATCACCACCGGAGCGTACGGGGCACCGCCGCGCTCGTGAAAAGCGGTGATCGCGGGACGGTCAGCGGCGCGGCGACGACGTCGGGTACTCGGCGCCGCCGTCCTGGCGGCGGATCAGTCCCCGGTACGCGTCCTCGGCGGTGCTGCCCTGGTGGCACACGGCGAACACCTCGGACGCGATCGGCATCTCGACGCCGTACTCCTCGGCGAGCTCCATCACGACCTTCGAGGTCTTCACCCCCTCGGCGACCATGTTCATGTCGGCGATGATCTGCTCGATCGTGCGACCGCGGCCCAGCTGCTCACCCACGAAGCGGTTGCGGCTCTGGGGAGAGCTGCAGGTCGCGAGCAGGTCGCCCATGCCGGCGAGCCCGGAGAACGTCGTGAACTGACCGCCCATCGCCTCACCGAGGCGGCACAGCTCGGCGAGTCCACGGGTGATGACCGTCGCCTTGGTGTTGTCACCCGCCTCGAGCCCGTCGGCCATGCCCGCAGCGATCGCGATCACGTTCTTGAGGGCGCCAGCGACCTCGCAGCCGATCACGTCGGGGTTCGTGTACACGCGGAACAGGTTCATGTGGAAGATCTGCTGCAGGTAGTCCGCCACGACCGGGTCGGGGGTCGCGACCACCGCAGCGGCAGCGTTGCCGGCGAGGATCTCCTTGGCCAGGTTGGGCCCGGTCAGCACCGCCGCCGGATGCCCGGGCAGCACTTCGTTGACGACCTGGGTCATTCGCAGCTGCGTGCCCTGCTCGAGGCCCTTCGTGAGCGACAGCACCGGCACCCAGGCGCGCAGGTGCACCGCGACCTGTTCGAGCGCGGACCGGAAGCCCTGCGACGGCACCCCCATGACGATCACATCGGCGTGCTCGACGGCCTCGGCCAGGTCAGCGGTGGCACGCAGCTCGTGGTGCAGCCGGTAGCCCGGCAGGTAGCGCTCGTTCGAGTGGTGCAGGTTGATCTCGTCGGCCAGCTCCGGGCGCCGCGCCCAGAGCAGGGTCGGCACCTGGTGCGACGCGAGGTGGGCGACGGTCGTGCCCCAGGAGCCACCACCGATGACCGAGAGTCGGATTCGCATGGGCCCACCCTAGAGCCGCGACCCGGTACGTGACCGACGTCACCCACCCGTTCGTTGCGCCCGTCGCCTGGTCCCGCCGACCGCGGCACCTCCGTACACTCGGCGGGTGTCCGCTCCCCCTCCGGCCGTCGTGCTGATCCCGGTCAAGGCGTTCGCCCGGGCGAAGACGAGACTCGCGGCGTCGCTCGACCCGGCCCAACGAGCGCAGTTGGCACGGTCGATGGCGACCGCCGTGGTCCGCGCAGCCGCGCCGCTCCCGGTCACCGTGGTGTGCGACGACGACGACGTCGCCGCCTGGGCCACGTCGATGGGCGCATCGGTCGAGATGACACCCGGCGTCGGTCTGAACGGCGCGGTGAGCGAGGCGATCGACCGACTCCGGGCGCGAGGGGTCCGCCGAGCGGTCGTCGCTCACGGGGACCTGCCCTTCGCCCGCAGCTTCGACCGGTTCGTGTCGGCGCCCGACCGACACCAGGCTCCCGACCGATACAAGGCTCCCGACCGACACGAGGCTCCCGACGAGACGCTCGACGACGTGGCCGACGACGAGGTCGTCATCGTGCCCGACCGCCGGCGAAGCGGCACCAACGTGCTGTCGGTGCCGACCGACTCGGGCTTCCGCTTCGCCTACGGCACGGGCTCGCTCGAGTTGCACGTCGCCGAGGCGGCCCGGCTCGGGCTGGTGACCACCGTGCTGTCGCTCGACGACCTGGGCTGGGACGTCGACGAGCCCGAGGACCTGGTCGTGCCCGAGCACATCGGGCGCTTCGACCCGTCGGCGCTCCCCGAAGCTCCGTCCGGCGAACCGCCATCCCCCGAGCCCACGCGCCACGACAGCGGGAGCCCCCGATGACCTCGAGCACGACCGTCGACCTGGACCGTCCCGCCAGCGCGCTCGTGATCGCCGCGCACCCCGACGACGCGGAGTTCACCTGCGGCGCCACGCTCGCCAAGTGGGCGCGGGCCGGCACCGTCGTGCACCACCTGGTCCTGACCGACGGCTCCAAGGGCACCTGGGACGCGAACGTCGACACCGCACAACTCGTGCTGCGCCGCCAGCGCGAGCAGCGCGCCGCAGCGGCGGCCCTGGGCGCGACCGGCAGCGTCGTCTTCCTCGGTGAGGTCGACGGCGAGCTCGGCACCGATCACGAGCTCCGAGGACGGGTCGCCGAGGTGCTGCGACAGCTCCGCCCCTGCGTCGTGCTGGGACACGATCCGTGGAAGCGCTACCGGTTGCACCCGGACCACGCGGCTGCGGGGCGACTCTGCATCGACGGCATCGTCGCCGCGCGTGACCCGTTCTTCCACCCCGAACTGCTGGAACGCGGACTCGAGCCGCACCGTCCCGACGCACTGCTGCTCTTCGAGGCCGACGTCGTGAACCACGTCGAGTCCGTCGACGAGGCCGACCTGCGCGCCAAGACCGACGCGCTCGAGGCCCACGAGTCACAGCTCGAGACGACCCACTTCCACCGTGTCGCCGGTGCCGAGGACGCACTCGCCGCGTTCCGCGACCGCGAGCGACAGCTGCTCGTCGAGGGAGCGGCACACGCGTCGGGCCACACCCCCGCCCCGGTGCTCGCCGAGGCGTTCCACCTCATCGTCGACCAGCTCTGAGCCGGTCGCGGCGACCGGCCCGGTGTCAGGGGCCGGGGTCCTCGGGCAGCGGTTCCTGGCCGGTGTCGGTCTCATCCGCGGGGCCGCCGTCGATGACACTGGTGGCGGTCGGGTCGACCGTGGTGGTCGTCGAGGTGCCGCCCGGCGCGAAGTCCGCCGGATCGAGGCGCTGGAGCAGCTTGTCCTCGAGGTCGGTGATGAACCCCTCCTGGGGCCGAGCCGGCCCGAGGTACTGCACCGCGACCAGGACGTCGCCGACCGACATGACCGACCACGACTGGAGCGACGAGCCATCCGCGGCGACGAGGGTGCGCGACACGTGGTCGGAGATCGGCCCGTCGCTGCTGCCCTCGCGGACCTCGTACTTCACGCGCTCACCGCCGAGGCCCTGCTGGAAGTACTCCTCACACGAGCCGACGGCGTCGCCGAGGTCATCGACGTAGTCACGCGCCGACTGCCAGCTCTCGACCCGGACCGCTTCCGAGACCAGGAACGCCTCGTCGGCCGGGTTGGCGTAGACCGCGACCGCACGATCCGACAGGGCCGTCGGCAACTCGACCTCGGTCCCGCAGAACGCCGTGCCGAGCACACCGAACCCGCCGAGCACCGGGTCCCCGGGTTCCCAGCCGAGGGGGAGGTCCTCGAGGGTGACGAGCGCTGCGGCCGGCTCGACCTCACCGGCGAGGGCCGCCTGGTCGATCTCCAAGGCGTCGGACGACTCGAACTGGAGGCGGCTGAGCGGCAGACCGGTCGCCAGGCCGAGCCCGATGCCGCTGGCGATGATGATCACCGACAACAGCACGACGCGCAGGCCCTGCTGGCTCAGGTGACCGAACCACGACCTCACGACGGCTCACCGATGTCGGCCGTCGGCGCGTCGCTCGCAACGGACCCGCCTTCCGCAACGCTGCCGTCGAAGCGTGCCTCCCACTCCTCGAGCTGCTCCTGGGGCAGCTTCTGGAAGAGCAGACCGGGCGGGACGATGTCGGCACCGGGTGCGACCAGGTCGGGCCGGGCGAGCCCGGCGTCGAGTCGCAACTCGTCCCAGGGGACCGTCGGGAACGCCGCGCGCAGTGCGTGGGCTGCGGCCGGCACGAAGGGCTCGGACGCGACGGCGGCGACGACCACCAGCTGCAGCGCAGTGCGCAGCGTGCACGCGGTGCGGTCGCGGTCGGTCTTGATCGACTTCCAGGGTTCACGTGTCTCGAGGTACACGTTGCCCTCGGCCCACAGCGCCCGCAGTGCGGCGGCGGCCTTGCGGAACTCCAGGTCGTCGAGGTGACCGGTGTACTCGTTCAGCCGGGCCGCGACCCGCTCGAACAGCTCGACCTCGACCGCCTCTGGCTCTCCGCCCTCGGGCACGACCGGGCCGAAGTGACGCTCGACCTGGGTGACGGTGCGGTTGACGAAGTTGCCGAACGTGCCGACGAGCTCCTTGTTGACCGCCGTGCCGAACAGCTCCCAGGTGAAGCTGGAGTCGTCGGACTCCGGGGCGTTCGCCATCAGGTACCAGCGCCAGTAGTCGGCCGGCAGCAGCTCGAGCGCGTCCGACATGAACACGCCGCGCTGGTCCGAGGTCGAGAACTTCCCGCCGTAGTAGGTCAGCCAGTTGAACGACTTGAGGCGGTCGACGAGCTTCCACGGCTCACCCGAGCCGAGGATGGTGGCGGGGAAGCTCAGGGTGTGGAACGGGACGTTGTCCTTGCCCATGAACTCGGTGTACGTCACGTCGTGCGCGCCGAGGTCCTCGCGCCACCAACGGTCGAACTCGGCCTGGGCGTCGCCGCCGTCGACCGATCCGGCCGTGGCATCGGCCCACTCGCGTGTCGCGGCGAGGTAGCCGATCGGGGCGTCGAACCAGACGTACCAGACCTTGCCCTCGACCTCGGGGAAGTCGACGGGATCGACGGGGATGCCCCAGTCGAGGTCGCGGGTGATGCCACGGTCGCCGAGACCTTCGTCGAGCCACTTGTAGGCGATCGAGCGCGTCAGGGTCGGCCAGTCGTCCTTGGTGTCGACCCACGCGCGGATGCGCTCGGCCAGCTGGGACTGCAACAGGAAGACGTGGCTGCTGGAGCGGACCTCGAGGCGCTCGGACCCCGACACGGCGGAACGCGGGTCGATCAGGTCGGTCGGGTCGAGCTGCTTGCCGCAGTTCTCGCACTGGTCGCCGCGGGCCCGCTCGTAGCCGCAGTTCGGGCAGGTGCCGACCACGTACCGGTCCGGCAGGAAGCGACCGTCGTCGAGCGAGTACACCTGCTCGGTCGAGCGGATCTCGCAGAAGCCCTCGGCGCGCAGCCGTCGGGCGAAGTGGTTGGTGAGCTCGTGGTTCTGCGGGCGTGACGTGCGGCCGAACCAGTCGAAGGACAGCTCGAAGCGCTCACCGAGCGCTCGCTGCACCTCGTGCTGCTCGGCGCAGTACTCCGCGACGGGCTGACCGGCGTCGAGTGCGGCCAGCTCGGCCGGCGTGCCGTGCTCGTCGGTGGCGCACACGAAGAGCACCTCGTGCCCACCGGCCCGCAGGTACCGGGCGTACACGTCGGACGGCAGCATCGATCCCACCAGGTTGCCGAGGTGCTTCACGCCGTTGATGTACGGCAGTGCGCTGGTGATGAGATGACGTGCCACTGGAGCTCCAGACCGGGATCGGGGCTCCACGTTAGATGTCAGCGGGCCTCCCTACGATGACCTCAGATGCCCGACGCAGCTGCCGCTCCCGAACTCCACTACGGCCTGGACATCGAGACCGACACCACGATCGACGGCCTCGATCCCGCCACGTCGCCCGTCGTCGCGGTCGCGGTGTCGACCGTGCAGGGCGACACCGTGCTCACCGGGCACGAGCCCGACATCCTGGCAGGCCTCGACGACCTGCTCCGGTCGTTGCCCGGCGGGGTCATCGTCACGTGGAACGGGTCGTCGTTCGACCTGCCGTTCCTCGACCACCGTGCCCGAGTGCTCGACGTGCCGCTCGGTCTGGTGCTGTGCACGTCGGACCGCCGACCGGTCGAGTCGCCGTGGCCTCCCCCCGTCGACGGTTGCCGTGCCACCTGGGGTGCGCACGCCCACCTCGACGGCTTCCGCCTCTACCGGGCCGACGTCCGCCGCACCGTCGGACTGTCGTGCGGGCTCAAGGCCATGGCGCGACTCGTCGGGCTGCCCGTCATCGAGGTCGACCGGGCCGGCATCCACGACCTGACCGAGCAGGAGCTCGAGTCGTACGTCAGCAGCGACGCCCGACTCGCCCGACAGCTCGTCGCTCGACGCATGCCCGCCGCCGCTGCGGCGGTCGACCGGGGACCCGTCCCCGTGGTCGCCGACCTCACGGTCGACGACCCTGCAGTGGGGTCCCGATCGACGGCGCCCCGATCCGACCCGCTCGTGGTCGACGGGTAGGACCTCCCGCACACGGCCCCTCCGAGCTCACCCCCACCCGAGCTCACCGACCGACGGAGGCACCGTGGACGCACACCACACCCGACCGGGCCCTGCCCACCCCGACCCGGCATCCCCCGAGGCGGCATCACCAGAGGCCGCCCTGTTCGCCCACCACGGCCTCGACGCCGAACGTCTGCTGACCACGGTCGGCGAGGTTCCGCCGTGCACCATCGCCGGGCTCGAACCCACCGAGGAGGCCCTCCTCATCCACCTGGCGCCGATCCCCGACGACCCCCGCGGGATGCTGGCGGGTCTCTTCGAGTTCGTCGCCCCGCGCTCGTGGCAAGCGGTCGCGGTGTGCGTCGAGGGCCGCGCCGATGCTCCTGAGGACCAGGACGCGGATGTCGACATCCGGGCGCTGCTCACTCGTACCGGCGAGCTCTGCACCCGGATCGACGGCGACGACGGCCGGGAGCAGCTGCCGGCGACCACGTCACACCCCTCGAGCACCGCCGCGGGTGCTCCCGGTCCGCCGGGCCCTCCGAGCGGGCTGCTCGTCGACTGCCTGCACCGTGTGATGGGGCTGGCGACTCCCGGCACGCCACCCGATCCGGTCGACGTCGCCCTCGGCATCTGGTCGCAGGCCCTGCTCGAACACCTCTTCGCCCGGGGCGACCTGCGCTGGGACGACGCCGTGTCGCTGCACCCCGGTGCCCCCGGGTCGATCACCCCGGCGAGTTCGTCGCCGACATCGGGTGGTCGGGTCACACCATCGGTCGAGACGCTGGTCGAGGCCACGTTCCGCAGCACCGACGACTGGGACTGGGCCCGGGTGCACCGGCGCGCCCGACACGGATCGATTCGAGCGGCGCTGACACCGGGCGAGGCGGCGTGGATGGACACGACGATGTACGGCAGGTGGGTGGTATCGCACCTGGCCGACCCGCTCGGGGTCGCCGACCTGCTCGACAGCCACGACTTCGGCGGGGTCGCCAGAGGGCTCCGTGCGGTCGTCGCCGGGGTGGACGCGTGGCGGGATCCCGCCAGCGCTGCGTGAACTCCTCTGACCGCTCCGGCGACGCCGAGGTGAACGACCCCGCGGCGACGCCCGCAAACTCCTGTGGCCACTTGGCGACGTCGAGGTGAACGACCCCGCGGCGACGCCCGCAAACTCCTCTGGCCGCTCCGCCAGGCCGTACTGTGGCGCCCAACCGAGTCCGACCCGAGTACAGGATCGAGCACAGATGAGCGCAGTCACCTTCGACGAGGTCTCCAAACGATTCGGCGGCGTGACCGCGGTCGAACGGTTGTCCCTCGAGATCGCTGACGGCGAGTTCATGGTCCTGCTGGGTCCATCGGGCTGCGGGAAGTCGACGGCGCTGCGGATGATCGCCGGCCTCGAGGAGGTCACTTCGGGCATCCTCACCATCGGCGAGAAGGTCGTGAACCACGTCCCGCCCCGCGAGCGGGACATCGCCATGGTCTTCCAGAGCTACGCGCTCTACCCGCACATGACCGTCGCGAAGAACATCGAGTCGCCGCTCGTGGCCAACAAGGCCTCACGGGTCGACGCGACGGAGCGGACCCGTCGGGTCAACGAGGCTGCGGCGACCCTCGGCCTGACCGACTACCTGGCCCGCAAGCCCGGTGAGCTCTCGGGCGGCCAGCGCCAGCGAGTCGCGCTGGCCCGGGCGATCGTGCGCCACCCCGAGGTCTTCCTCATGGACGAGCCGCTGTCGAACCTCGACGCCAAGCTCCGCACGCAGACCCGACTCGAGCTCGTCGAGCTGCACCGCCGACTGGGCACGACCTTCGTGTACGTCACCCACGACCAGGTCGAGGCCATGACCATGGCCGACCGGATCGCGGTCATCAGCGACGGGCGGCTCCAGCAGGTCGGCCCACCCCAGGCCGTCTACGAGCGACCGGCCAACCTGTTCGTCGCGAGCTTCATCGGCAGCCCGCCGATGAACACCATCGCCGGCACCCTCTCGTTGGGCGGCGGGCCCGTCGTGACCACCGCCGTCGGGCAGCTGGCGCTCGCCTCGGCCGGCTCGGCCACCGACGGCAGCGCGGTCGTCGTCGGCGTCCGACCCGAGCACCTCGCCATCGGCGCCCCCGAGCCGACCAGCCTGCTGGCGACGGTCGAGAACGTCGAGCTGCTCGGCCACGAACGCCACGTGGTCTGCAGGGTCGGCGACACGCTGATGACCTTGCGCCAGCCGAACGAGATCGCACCCGTCGCCGTCGGCGAAAAGGTCGGCCTGGTCGCCGACCCCGCCGGCACGCACCTCTTCGACGCGACCACCACGGAGCGGGTCAATTGAGCCCCGCCGACACCTCCGACACGGCGACGGAACGGCAGGTGAGCGCACCGGGTGGGGCGCAGGGCCGCCGGTTCGCCGGCCGGGTGAAGGACGCCCTGCTCGGCTACGCCTTCCTCGCCCCGGCGCTCATCGTGTTCGCGATCTTCGCCTACTACCCGCTCTACCGCCTGTTCTGGTACGCCACCCACCAGCAGTCCCGGTTCCGCAACCGGCCCGCCCAGTGGGTCGGCACCGAGCAGATCGTCGACACGCTCACCGGCACCGACTTCATCGACGGCCTGGTCCACTCCGGGCTGTTCATGCTCTACACCGTCCCGCTGGGCCTGGTGCTGGGCGTCGTGCTCGCCGCGGCGACCCATCGCCGTCTCAAGGGCATCAAGATCTTCCAGACGATCTTCTCCTCGACCGTCGCCTCGTCGGTCGCCGTCGCCTCGGTGGTCTTCTACACGCTGGTCAACCCCGAGGTCGGCTACTTCAAGAACGTCTCGTGGCTCAGCCTCCAGGACGGCACCTCGGCGCTGTTCGCCGTGTCGCTGTCGTCGGTCTGGCAGAACCTGGGCCTGACGTTCATCGTCGTGCTCGCAGCGCTGCAGGCCGTGCCCGACGAGCTCACCGAAGCAGCGACCCTCGACGGCTACGGCCCGATCCGGCGGTTCCTGCGCATCACGGTGCCGTTGATCTCCCCCGCCCTGCTGTTCCTGGCGATCGTGCTGGTCGTCAACGCACTCCAGGCCTACGCCCAGATCGAGATCCTGACCGGCGGCGGTCCCGGAGGGGCGACCGAGACGTTGCTCTTCAAGATCGCCGATCCACGAGGGATCCGAAGTCTGGGTGACCGGGCGTCGCTCTCGCTCGGTCTGTTCGTGCTGACCGCTGCCGTCGCCGGCGTGCAGTACTCCCTCATGTCGAAGCGGGTGCACTATGGCGACTGATCCCCGGTCGATCGAACCGACCAGCTCGACCGACGGCCCGAACAGCGCCGCCGAGGAACCCATCACGGCGATCGCCGTGGGGGACGAGGTCGCCTCGGACGGCCAGACGCTCGCCGCCGCCGTCGGCGCGACGACGCCAGTGGCGCCACCGCGCAGCGGTCCCCGATCGGTGATCGGCAAGCTCGTCAGCTACGTCGTGTTGACGCTGCTGTCGCTGATCGTGCTGTTCCCCATCTACATGCTGGTGCTCCGGGCCCTGTCGAGTCCGCTGCGCTACCTCGCCGAGGGGCAGCCGCTCTACCCCGTCGCGGTGCAGTGGGACGTGTTCTCACGGGCGTTCACCGAGGCCAACCTCGGCCGGGCGATGCTCCTGTCGCTCGTGGTGACGCTGGTGATCGTGCTCGCCCAGCTGCTGACCTCGACGCTCGCCGCGTATGCGTTCGCGTTCCTCGAGTTCCCCGGCAAGACGATCATGTTCGTCGTCGTGATCGGCACGTTGCTGCTCCCGATCGAGGTCACGTTGATCGCCAACATCGAGATCATCCGGTCGCTCGGCCTGCTCAACTCGGTGGCGGGGCTCAGCGTGCCGTTCCTGGCCACGGCGCTCGGCATCTTCTTGATCCGGCAGGGCTTCCTCGGCATCCCACGGGACCTGCGCGACGCCTCGGAGCTCGACGGCTACGGCCACATGCGCTTCCTGTTCCGGGTCGCGGTACCGATGACCAAGCCGATCATCGGCAGCTTCGTGGTGATCTCGTTCCTCGGCGCCTGGAACCAGTACGTCTGGCCCCGCTTCGCGACGACCGAGAACAAGTGGCAGACCGTGCAGGTCGCGCTGCGGACCATCGGCACCGAGAACCCGGATCGGCTGAACATGGGGTTCGCCGCGGCGATCCTCGCGGCGCTGCCCCTGCTCGCCCTGCTGATCTTCTTCCAGCGTCAGATCGTGCGCGGCCTGACCGCTGGAGCCGTCAAGGGCTGACCCGGGGCTCGGGGCTACCCTGTTGCGCCACGGAGCACATGCCCCGAGACGCCACTGGAGGCCGACCCTCGTGTCACGACACCGACCCATCCGTCCCGACGGCTCGACCGGGACCGACCGCTCGACGCGACCGCGCGCACGCGGCGCGTTGGCGATCGCACTGCTCGGCACCGCGGCACTCGTCGCCGGCGCGTGCAGCGGCGGCTCCGACGACGAGGCGACGCCCACCACCACCAAGGACTCCCCCGCGCAGGCCGAGAACTGCCCCGTCGACGCGATCGACTCGGCGTCCGGCGTGACCGAGGTGACCGTCTGGCACCCGTACAACACGCTCACCCAGGAAGCGCTCCAGACCGCGGCTGCGGGCTACAACGCCTCGCAGGACAAGGTGAAGGTGTCGGTCGAGGCCCAGGGCTCCTACCCCGAGCTGCTCAAGAAGTACGAGGACAGCCTGGGTGACCCGGCGAACCTGCCCGACGTGATCTTCAGCGAGGACACGACCTTGCAGTACATGGTCGACTCCGGCTCGGTCATCGCCGCGGCGGACTGCATCGCTGCCGACCCCGACTCGGAGTCGTTCTACGGCGATCTGCTGCCGCAGGTCGAGAACTCCTACAGCGTCGGCGGCAAGCTCTGGGCTGCTGCCTTCGGCGTCTCCATGCCGGTCATGTACGTCAACAACGACCACCTCACCGCCGCCGGCCTCGCCGCCGGCGAGTACCCCGGCACGCTCGACGAGGTCCGTGCCGCCGCCGAGAAGATCAAGGCGGCGAACATCGCCGGCCTCGAGGCCCCCGTCGTCATGCAGCTCTACGGGTGGTACCCCGAGAACTGGCTGACCGGTGCACGCCACGAGATCGTCAACGAGGACAACGGCCGTGCTGCGCTCGCGACCGAGTCCGAGTTCGGTGGTGAGGCGACGCTCGAGGTCCTCGAGTGGATGAACGACATGGCCGAGGACGGCCTGTTGAAGGCCTACCCCTACGGGTCCGACATCTCGCACTTCCTGGCCATGGCGCAGAGCAGTGCGTCGATCCTGATCGACGGATCCCGTGCGATCACCACGGTCGACGCCGTCGTCCGGAACTCGTACGCCCCGACCGAGGGTGAGGGCGTCGAGGGCGTCGAGGCGCTCGAGGGCGCCGAGCTCGACGGGCTCGACATCTCCGTCGCCGAGGTGCCCGGTATCGACGAACCCGGCAAGGGTGCGGTCTGGGGCTCCGCCGGATTCCTCGTGGCCGGCCAGGACGATGCCTCGGTCGCCGGCGGCTGGGACTTCCTGAAGTTCTTCAACGCCCCGGCCCAGCAGGTGCAGTGGACCCTCAAGGGCTCGTACCTCCCGGTCACCAAGACCGTGCAGGAGTCGCCCGAGATCACCTCCTACTTCGCCGGAGAGACCGCCGGGAAGTGGTTGGGCGTGGTCAACGGACAGCTACTCAACCTGGACACCGACTTCGCCAGCCCGGCGATCGGCCCGTACAACGAGTTCCGTGCCGGTGAGCACTCGATGCTCGACGACATCGTGCTCGGCAACGCGGAGCCCGCCGAGGCGCTCGAGAAGTTCAACGCGAAGTTCCAGGACGACCTGGACCGCTACGCGGCCGAGGTCGACGGATGACCGCGCGCAGGAGGTTCGGCCGCTCGACGGTCGCGCTCGCCGGCGTGGCCGCCGTCGCACTGTTCGCCGGCGCCTGCAGCTCCGGTGACGACGAAGGATCCGACGCCTCGACCGGCGGCGGTGGCGTCGACGGCGTCGAGTGCCCGGTCGACGCACTCGAGTCGGCCGACGGCCCGGTCGAGGTCGTCATGTGGCACTCCGACATCGGACTGCCCAAGCTGACCCTCGAGAAGCTGGCCCAGCAGTACAACGACAGCCAGGACAAGGTCGTGGTGCAGACCGAGTACCAGGGCACCTTCGAGGAACAGGTCAAGAAGTACGAGGACGCGATGGCCGACCCGGGCTCGCTGCCCGACATCGTCGCCCCGGACGACACCTCGACGCAGTTCATGGCCGACTCCGGCACCGTGATCCCCGCCGCGGCCTGCATCGAGGCCGACCCGGATGCCGCGGCGCTCTACGACGACCTGCAGCCGATCTTCACCGCGGCGTACAGCATCGACGACACGCTCTGGCCCGCGTCGGCCAGCGCGGCGGGCGCGTCGATGTACGTCAACGAGAAGCACTTCACCGATGCAGGGCTCGACCCGGCGTCGCTGCCGGGCACGCTCGACGAGCTGCGCTCCACGGCCGAGGCGATCAAGGCCGCGAACATCCCCGGCCTCGAGACCCCGATGGTGTTCCGCATCGAGGCCTGGCCGCTCGAGTTCTGGACGAGCGGTGCCGAGCAGGCGGTCGTGAACAACGACAACGGCCGCAGCGCGCTCGCCACCACCTCGGAGTACGCGAACGACACGACGCTCGAGATCTACGAGTGGCTCATCGGGATGGAGGCCGACGGCCTCATGCGCATCTTCGACACGGCCGACGTCATCTCGCCGTTCCTGGCCGTCGCGAACCAGACCGCGTCGATCCTGATCGACACCTCGGCGGCGATCAGCACCGTCAACGGCGCCATCGAGGGCACCCTGACCGGTGAGCAGATCGGCGAGGAGGAGCTCGGCGACCTGTCGGGCTTCGTGTTCCCGGACCTCCAGGTGGGCGTCGGCGGCATGCCGGGCCTGGACGCGCCGGGCAAGGGCCAGATGGGTGGCGCCGCCTGGTACGTCGTCAACGGCGAGGACCCGGAGAAGATCGCCGCCGTGTGGGACTTCATCAAGTGGTTCAACCAGCCGGAGCAGCAGGTCACCTGGGCGATCGAGTCGTCCTACTTCCCGCTGAACATGACCGCCGCCGAGGACCCGCGCCTGCAGGCGTACTGGACCGACACCCGACCCGGGCGCTGGATGGCGATCGCCTACGACGCGTTCGAGAACCTCGACACGGACTTCCCAGGCCCGGTGATCGGTCCGTACAAGCAGTTCCGCGAGGCCGTCCGGAAGGCGCTCGCCGACATCCTGCTCGAGGACGGCGACCCTGCCGAGACCATGGCGAAGGCCGACGAGAAGCTCCAGGAGGAGCTCGACGCGTACGCGCTCGACGTCCAGGGCTGAGCCCGTCGTCGGACCTGCGGCGACACCTGGTCGTCGCCGCAGGTTCCACTGCGCGACCGCTGCGGGACACCTCGGCGGCCCCGCAGGCCGCTACCGTTCCGCCCATCGGGTGCCCCATCCACGGACGCCCCCTGCAGTTCACCCGAACCAGGAGCCATCGATGCCCTCTCAGAACCTGTCCGGACCGCTCGGCGGTCGCTCCCGCTTCGCGGCGATCACCCTGGTGGCGTGCCTGGCGTTGGTCGCCGCGGCCTGCGGTGGCGGCAGCGACGATGACGACGCCTCGGGCGGCGGTGGCACCACGGGCGGCTCCGACCTGCCCGAGTGCCCGGTCGGGGCGTTCGAGGACACCGACGGCGTCACCGAGGTCACGCTGTGGCACGCCTGGGTCGGCCTGACCAAGCGCACCGTCGAGTCCATCGCCGAGGACTACAACGCCTCGCAGGACAAGGTGAAGGTCAACGTCGAGTCCCAGGGCAACTACGAGGAGATGCTCGCCAAGTACGAGGCCTCGCTCGCGGATCCGTCATCGCTGCCCGACATGGTCCTCAGCGAGGACACCACCACCCAGTTCATGATCGACTCCCAGACGGTGCTGCCGGCGCAGTCGTGCATCGACGCCGACCCCGACGCCCAGGCGTTCTACGACCAGGTGCTGCCGGCGGTCACCGCCGGGTGGACCGTCGAGGACGTGCTGTGGCCCGCCGCGTTCAGCGTGTCGCAGCCGATCCTCTACGTGAACGAGAACCACCTCACCGCAGCGGGCGTCGACACCGCGACCTTGCCCGGCACGCTCGACGAGTTGCGCGCCGCGGCCGAGACGATCAAGGCGGCGAACATCGACGGCGTCCAGGAGCCGCTCGTGCTGCGCATGGACGCCTGGTACCTGGAGCACCTGCTCACCGGCGCCAAGCAGCCGATCGTCGACCAGGACAACGGTCGCTCCGGGCTCGCGACGAACTCCGAGCTGCTCAACGACGACACCACGAAGGTCTACGAGTGGTTCCGTTCGATGTACGACGACGGCCTGCTGAAGGCGATCCCCTACTCCCAGCCCTACGACCAGCTGTTCGCCATGGCACTCGGATCGTCGTCGCTGCTGATCGACACCTCGACGGCCATCACCTCGGTGAACGGCGCCATCGAAGGCACGCTCGACCCCGAGGACCTCGGCATCGGCGAGGACGACGCGCTCTCGGACGTGGTCAGCGGCATCGAGCTCGGCGGACTGAAGATCGGGGTCGGTCTCAACCCGGGCTTCACCGCGGCGGGCCAGGGCCAGATCGGCGGCGCCGGCTGGTACATGGTCGACAGCGGCGACGACGCCTCGCTCTCCGCGTCGTGGGACTTCCTGAGCTACTTCAACGAGACCCCGAACCAGGTCCGCTGGACGCTCGAGGGCTCGTACCTACCGGTGTCCGAAGCGGCCCGCAACGACCCGGCGCTGCAGAAGGAGTTCAGCGAGACACGCCGCGGCCAGTGGCTCGCCGTCGCGTCGAGTGCGCTGGACGAGCTCGACCCGGAGTTCCCCGGACCCGTGTTCGGGCCGTACAACAAGTTCCGAGCCTCGGTGCGCGACTCGTTCGAGAAGATCACGCTCGGTGGCGACGACGTCGAGTCGACCATCACCGCCGTGAACGACGAGTTCCAGAGCGCCCTCGAGACCTACGCGGCCGAGGTCGGCGGCTGAGCCGTCCGCCCGCCTCGGGATCGATCTGAGCGACCCACTCGCCGTGACCCGGCGGGTGGGTCGTTCCCGTTCAGGGGTGGAACATGCCCGGCAGGCGTCGCGCCGGGCAGCGTCAGAAGAGACCCAGGCGCCGGGACATGTCGCTGCGGAAGCGCTGCTCCGGGTCGACCTGCTCGCGCACCGCTCGCCACTCGTCCAGGCGCGGGTACATGAGCGGCACCAGCTCCGGGCGGACCCGGCTGTCCTTGGCCAGGTAGATCCGACCGCCGAGCTCGACGACCTGCTCGTCGAGCTCGTCGAAGAGTCGCTCCATGCCCGGCTCGACCGCCGTGTCGAACGCGAGGGTCCAACCCTTGGTGGGGAACGAGAGGGGCGAGTCGTTGCCCGGGCCGAAGCGCTTCAGCACTGCCAGGAACGACGGCACACCGGCGTCCGAGAGCCGCTCCAGCGAGGTCCGCACGAACTCCGACGCCTCGTCGGGCACGGCGTACTGCCACTGGAAGAAGCCGCGTCGACCGTAGGCCCGGTTCCAGTCCGCCACCATGTCGAGCGGGTGGAAGAACTGCTCGATGGTGAGCAGCGCGTCCCGGCGCTGCTTGGGCGCCTTGCGGTACCACGCCTCGTTGAAGGTCCGGCAGAACAACTTGTTGATCAGGCCGGACGGGAACACGTCGGGCACCGACGGCAGCTGGTGGGGGTGGTAGGCGTACGGGTCGGTCGCACCACCGTCGAGGGCCTCCTGGCGGGTCGCGAAGCGGCCGCGGTCCAGGATCGACCGCCCCATGGACTCGCCCCGGGCGAGGATGTCGATCCAGGCCACCGAGTAGTCGTACTGGTCGTCGCCCTCGACCATGAGGGTCATCACCTCGTCGAGGTCGGCGGTCCGGTCGGTGTCGACCACGAGCTGCGAGGACTCGATCGGCTGCATCCGGACGGTCGCGTCGACCACGATGCCGGTCAGCCCCATGCCGCCGACGGTCGCGGCGAACAGCGCCGGGTCGGTCTGCCGGTCGACGTGGCGGAGCTCGCCCGCGCCGTCGATCAGCCGGAACGACTCGACGTGGTCGCCCCAGGAGCCCTTGACGTGGTGGTTCTTGCCGTGGATGTCCGCGGCGATCGCCCCGCCGACGGTGACCAGGCGGGTGCCCGGCGTGACCGGCACGAACAGCCCGAGCGGCACGAGCCAGCGCATCAGGTCGTCCAGGCTCGTGCCCGCCAGCACCCGGATGGTGGCCGTCTCGAGGTCGAGGTCGACCAGACCGGAGCGCGACGGGCCGTCGACGACGGTTCCGCCGGCGTTCTGCGCGCAGTCGCCGTAGCCACGGCCGAGCCCACGTGCGAGGATCCCGCGTGGGCCTGCGTCGCGGACGGCCTCGAGCTGGTCCTCGACCGAACCCGGACGCAGCAGCTCGCTCGAGGTCGGCGCGGTGCGCCCCCACCCGGCGAGCAGCGCATGCTCCCGGATCGGCGGTGCCGGCGCCGGCCGGTCCTTCGGACTCATGCGTAGATCCCGATCATCAGGCAGATCGCCCAGAGCAGACCCATGACCTGCATCTGTCGGTCGTGCAGGATCACGTCCTCGGGCGCCGAACCCTTCCCCTGGTCGACCAGCAGCGCGTAGCGCAACACGGCGATCAGGAACGGGACGATCGACAGCTGGGCCCAGGGGGTCGCCGCTGCCTGGCCGAGCGCCGGGTCGCCGTGGGCGCGTTCGACAGCCCACATGCAGTAGCTCATGATCAGCGCCGCCACCGAGACCGCCCGGAGGAATCCCAGGTACTCGATGGAGTACTCGCCGAGGGTCGGGCGCAGCTCGGCAGCACGGTCACCCAGCTCCTGCTTCTCGGCGAAGCGCTTGGCGGCGGCGATGAACAACGACCCGAACAGCGAGATGATCAGGAACCAGTTCGAGACCTCGACCTCGGCGGCGTAGGCACCGCCGAGCAGCCGGAGGATGAACCCGGCGGACAGGATCACCAGGTCGAGCACCGGGATGGTCTTGAGGAACAGCGAGTACGTCGTGGTCAGGACCGCGTACCCGCCGACGATCAGCGCCAGCTGCACGTTGTCGACCAGTGCGATGCCGACACCGGCGACGAAGAGCACGCCGGCGAGGGTGATCGCGACCGGCACCGGCACCACGCCCGACGCGATGGGTCGCCGGCACTTGGTCGGATGCTTCCGGTCGGACTCGACGTCGAGGATGTCGTTGAGGAGGTAGGTGGCCGACGAGACCAGGCAGAAGGCGACGAAGCCGATCAGCGTCAGCTTCAGGTGGTACGGCTCGTCGATCACCCCTGCTGCGGCGGGTGCGACGAACACCAGGACGTTCTTCGCCCACTGCTTGGGCCGGCACGCCCGGATCATCCCGATCAGCAGTCCGGTGCCACCCCGGCTCGGGGTCGCTGCAGCCCTGGTCCTCTGGTCGGTCAACGGAACCCCTCGTCCGGTGATTCAGCTCGGCGATCGTCCGCCTCGCACAACCCGGTCACTCTAACGGCACCGCACCGCTGGTCGGACACTCACGGTCCGTACGTCAGACGGGCGAGCAGGGCGGTCTGGAGTGCGTCGGGCGGCCCCGAGAGGTCACCGAACCACTGGCCGACCGCGGCCTGCCACCAGGCGAAGCTCTCGGCGAAGTCGCCGGAACCCGAGGCGAAGTCGGAACCGCCCGAGGTGACCCACCACGAGACCTGTGCTCCGTAGCCCCTGGCCGCCGCCCAGGCCGCCCGGTCGACGTCGGTCAGTCGGGAGACGTCGACCGCGTGACCCATCTCGTGGGCCACGACGTGTGCGAGGCCCTCGGGCGTGTCGCCCGGGCGCACGAACACCTCGATCACCGACGCCTCGGGATAGGTCAGCCCCCGATAGCCGGAGCGCCCGTCCAGGAAGCGCAGCTCCCACCCCGGCAATCCGTTGCGCCAGTCGAACGCGATCAGCCCGAGCGCGCGGCCTGCGACGTCGCGGCTCTCGGGGCGTGTCAGCCGCTCCACGGCGCGGCCGGCGTTCGGTCCCAGGGGCGGGATGACGATGCCCTGCTGGTCGACCGGCGGCGACGGCGTGGGCGCCGCGGTCGGCGTCGGAGCCGGCGTGGCCGCCGGCGGCACCGGCGCCGGCGGGAGCGGCGCGACCGTGGTGGTGGGGATCAGCATCGGTTCGACGGCCACCGGAGCCGGCTCCACGACCCTTGCGAGCGGCGTGGCGTCGCCTGCGGACTGAGCGATGCCGAGTACTTCGGTCGAGCCGTCGCCGAGCACGAGCGGCGGCGGCCCTGTGGAGTAGGCGGGACGTTCGACGGTCTCGGAGCTCGATCCGAACGATGCGCAGCCGACCGCGAGCAGGGCGGTCGCTGCGAGCGCGGCGAACCGGGCTGCCACGCGTGACACTCCCGTCGTGTTCCCCATACGCCCTGACGAATCCCCTCGTGGTCGGCCCCGCCGCCTCGCATCGGTGAGCGCCGATCCCTACAGCCTCGCGCGACCGGCCCGGTCCGGGCAGGCGGACCGGATCGTCAGGTCCGGTCGGTCAGCGCTGGGTCGGTCGGGGTGACCAGCGCGGCGAGGCGGGCGACGGTGTCGACGCCGGCGTCGTCGACGACGCGGCCGTGCGCGGCGCGGAACAACCGGTCGTTCACCGCCCGGCCGAGCCCGTCGGGCGCCAACACGGGAGCGAGCAGCACCTGCACCCCCAGCGCGTCACCGGCACGCAGCGAGGAGTAGAGCGCACGGGCCGCCGACGCAGCGTCGTCGGGCAGCGACACCCGCGCCGTGGTGACTCCTGCGTGCTGCAGACCGCGCAACAGCTCGTCGACGACGAGGCGGTCGCCGTCGACGAGCACGACCGGGGTGCTCGGCGAGTAGTGACGCAGCAGCTGACCGGGGCCAGACGCCGCCTCCTCCTCGGCGACCACGCGCCGAGGCTCGTGGCGGACCTCGCCGAGGACCTCGACCAGGTCCTCGAGCGTCACCCCCCCAGGGCGCAGCAGCGCCGGGACGGGACCGACCAGGTCGACGACCGACGACTCCACCCCGAGGGCGGTGGGTCCCCCGTCGAGCACCAGGTCGATGCGCCCGTCGAGCTCCTCGAGCACGTGCGCGGCCGTCGTGGGGCTGACCCGGCCGAAGCGGTTGGCCGACGGTGCAGCGATCGGCCGACCCGCCGCGACGATGAGCGCCCGCGCCGCGGCGTGCGCAGGGACCCGGACCGCGACGGTGTCGAGCTCGGCGCCGACCTCGACGGCGACCCCGTCGCCACGGGGCACGATCAGGGTGAGTGGACCCGGCCAGAAGTGGAGCGCCAGCCGTTCCGCGGTGGCGGGCCAGTCCTTCACCACCCGGTCGAGCATCGGGTACGGCTGCCCGCCGATCGGCGCGACGCCCAGGTGCACGATCAACGGATCGGTCGCAGGGCGGCCCTTGGCCTCGAACACCGATCGGACGGCTGCGCCCGAGCAGGCATCGGCCCCCAGGCCGTAGACGGTCTCGGTCGGGAATGCCACCAGGCCGCCGGCGCGCAGGATCGAGGCGGCGTGCTCGATCGTGTCGGGATCCGGGTGGTGCGGATCGATCGCCACCACCTCCGTGCGTCGTGTCACGCCGACATTCTCGTCGCCACGCACCGCATTCGTCTGATCCTCTGCCACCCTGGAGTGCTCAGGAGGTGCCACCAGATGGTCATGGCGCAACGCCCCGAAGTCGCAACAGCAGCACCCCCGATCGCCGCGGTCGACGCGATCGGGCTGGGTCAGCAGATGGCGAACGCCCTGATCAGGGTGCCGTTCCGCCGGCCCCTGCACGGGTCGTCGGGGTTGCTGCACAACCTCGGCCAGAACGTCACCCGAGAGGTCGTGCGGACCTTCATGGGCTACTCCTCGAGCCTGCCGATCGAGGAGTTCCGCTCGATCGAGCACGGTCTGGACTGGCTGTCGAAGATCGCGATGAAGCCCGTCGTCGCGCTCGAGGGCGTCGACGCGATCGACGACGTGATCGGTGGTGTGCCCGGCATCCGCTACCGCCCGAAGCACGAGGAGCCGATCGGCCACATCCTCTACCTGCACGGCGGCGGCTACGTCGGCACCAGCCCGAACATGTACGCGTTCTTCACCGCGCGGCTGGCGGCGGTGACGCAGTGCGAGGTGTTCGTCGCGGACTACCGCTTGGCGCCCGAGTTCCCGTTCCCCGCCGGCTTGCACGACGCCGTCGCGGTGCTCGAGGCGATGCTCGCCGACGGCTACGACCCGGCGACGCTGTTCGTGGCCGGCGACTCCGGCGGCGGCGGGTTGGCCACGTCGCTGATCTACCACGAGCATGCCCAGCACCTGCCCCAGATCGGTGGGCTCCTGTTGTTCTCGCCCGAGATCGACCTGCGCCTCGACCACCCCTCGGTGACCGACAACGCCCCGTACGACATCCTGCCGTGGAACATTCCGACGTCGCCCTACCTGCACGGCGAGGCGGCCGCCTCGGCGGCGGTCTCAGCGCTCGACCAGGACGTGACCACCTGGCCGCCGGTCTTCCTCACGTGGGGCTCCCACGAGATGTTCCGGGACTCGATCCGTCTGCTGCTCGAACACCTCGAAGCCGCCGGCGTGCCGACCACCGGCGAAGAGGCCGAGGGCATGTTCCACGTCTATCCGATCCTGATGCCGTGGGCGGATCACAGTCGGCGGGTCTACCGCGACATGGGCGAGTTCGTGCGCATCCAGGTCACGAAGGCCTCGAGCGACCGCACCGAGGTCGCTCGACGGACTCGTCGCGCCGCCGACGCCCTCGGCCCGATCGACGAGGATGCCGCGCCGATGACGATCACCTCCACCGAGAGGCGATCACCGACGAAGAAGGCGCCGGCGAAGCGTCCCGCTGCGAAGAAGGCGCCAGCGAAGAGGGCCGCTGCGAAGAAGGCGCCAGCGAAGAAGGGACCGGCGAAGCGTCCCGCTGCGACGACGACAGCGGCCAAGGCCGCCGCTGCGAAGAAGCCGGTATCGACGACGCGGGCGGCGAGCGCGACCTGAACGCTCGACGAGATTCCCATTCTCAATAGTTCTCATTTGGGTGGGGAGGCCGTACCATCGGGGCCATGGCCCATGACCACTCCCACCACCACGGCGTCGCAGCCGGTCGAGCGGGAGCCCGACATGCCCGAGCGCTGACGATCGGCCTCGCGCTGATCGTGGCGTTCCTGGTCGTCCAGGTCGTCACCGGACTGCTCACCGAATCACTCGCCCTGCTCTCCGATGCCGGGCACATGGCGACCGACGCGCTGGGGCTGGCGATGGCGCTCGCAGCCATCCGTCTGGCGTCCCGGGCGAACGAGCGAACGAGCCGGACCTTCGGCCTGTACCGGCTCGAGATCCTCGCGGCGCTCGCCAACGCCGTGCTGCTCTTCGGCGTCGCCGGTTACGTGCTCTACGAGGCGGTCGAACGACTGCGCGAACCTGCCGAGGTCGCGGCGGGCCCGGTGCTCGTCGTCGGTGTGCTCGGCCTGGTCGTGAACATCGTGGTGTTCCTGCTGCTGCGCCAGGGAGCCGAGGAGTCGATCAACATCGAGGGCGCCTACCTCGAGGTGGTGGCCGACATGCTCGGTTCGATCGGCGTGGTCGTCGGCGCGCTCGGTGATCATGACGTTGGGCTGGACCTGGGTGGACCCCGTCATCGGTGCCGCCATCGGCGTGTTCATCCTTCCCAGGGCCTACCGCCTGGGACGGGAGGCCCTGCGCATCCTGCTGCAGGAGGCGCCGGCCGGCACCGACCTGGCACTGATCACCTCGGACCTGTCGGCCATTCCGGGTGTGGTCGACGTGCACGACCTGCACGTCTGGACGCTGACCTCGGAGATGGACGTGCTCACCGCGCACCTGATGACCACCGACGGCACCGACGGACACGCCGTGCTCGACGACGCCCGGTCGATCCTCACCCGACGCCACGGCATCGGCCACGCCACCCTGCAGGTCGAGCCCGCGAGCCACACGGGCTGCGACGAGATCGACTGGTGAGTCCGCCACTCCCCCACGATCCGATGAACGACATCTGACACGCATCGCAGTCACCGCATCGAGTCCGGTCCGGCGTGTGTGGTGGAGCCGGGCGCTCCGGTGGACGGGGCGGTCAGGCGCTGAGCTCGGACGCCGAGGGCGCGGCGGGTAGATCCTCGATCCCTTCGACCTGGGGGATCGTGCGCCTCGAGCCCGCCGCATGGTTCTCGAAGCGCCGGGCGGTGACCAGCAGCCGTGTCTCCATCGACCCGATCGCCCGGTTGTAGGAGCCGACCGCCCGGCCCAACGAGGTCCCGACCGAGACGAAGTGCTCGGCGAAGACGGCGACGCGCTCGTGCAGCTCACGGCCCAGCGCGGCGATCGCCTCGGCCTCGTCGGCGACGACGCGCTCGCGCCACCCCACTGCCATGCCCCGAAGGAAGGCCAGCAGCGTGCTGGGTGAGGCCAGGATCACGTCCTGGGCTGCCGCCTCCTCGAACAGGCCGGGCCGGTGCTCGAAGGCCGCGGACAGGTAGCCGTCGCCCGGGATGAACATGACGACGAAGTCGACCGAGCCGGGCACGGCGTCGTCGTAGCGGCGCCTGGCGAGTGCGGCCACGTGGGCGGCGACCGAGCGTGCGTGGTCGGCCAGCAGTTGCGCCCGTTCCCGGGGATCGTCGCAGCTGGCTGCTCGCAGGAAGCTGTCGAGCGGGGCCTTGGCGTCGATCACGACGCAGCGGTCGTTGGGCAGGCGCACCACCACGTCGGGACGCAGCGACCCGCCGCGCACGCCGCGTTGTTCGAGGAAGTCGCAGTGCGGTTCCATGCCCGACTGCTCGAGCACGCGGCGGAGCTGCAGCTCGCCCCAGGCACCGCGCACCTTGTTGTCGCGCATGGCGGATGCCAGGCCCCTCGCCTCGGTCCGGACCTCTTCGTTGGAGCGACGCAGCTCGTCGAGCGCCTGGCGCAACACGGCGGACTCGCCCTGGCGTTGCTCCTCGAGGCGGGCGAGCCGCGCTGCGTACTCACCGAGTCGACCGACCACTGCGTCGCCCTGTTCACGCCAGTGCGCACGCGAGAGCTGCTCGATCGAGGCATTGCGGCTCTCTCCCAGACGCAGCAGCTGCTCGGACTGCTCGGCCATGGTCGCCGCCGACACCGAGCGGACCGCTTCGACGAGCTGCTCGTCGGTCCGAGCGAGGGAGTCGGATCGGGCGAGACGCTCGCGCAGCACCGATTCCCGCTCGGCGCTGCGGGCGCGGCCCACCGCGTAACCCACCGCGGCGGCCAGCAGGCCGATGACGGCGGTCAGGAGGAGGTACGGGAACAGAGCTGGGGGCGCGGGCACGGCGGTCTCCGATCGAACGACCCCTGCATCATGACCACGCCGTGTGACAGTGAGGCGGGGCCGCTACGCGGGCTCGGCGACGTGTTCGCCGTCGCGCACCACCCACGCATCGCTGTGCGAGATCGGAGCGTCGGGGTTCCAGACGTCGTCGACGTACTGGAACTCGCAGCGGAACTGCTCCGGGGTGATCGTCACCAGGCCGTAGCCGTGCTCGGCGACGAAGTACCGGACGTGGGGGTTCTCGGCCCGGTAGTCGGTGGAGAACAGCACCGTGCTGATCGAGCTCGCCAGGAACTCCGGCATGATCGCCGGACCTCCCGGAACGGCTGCGACGTCGAGCACGAAGCTGGCATGCCAGTCCCCTGTCACCGTGACCGGGTTCGACACCCCGCTGTCCTGGATCGCGCTCGAGCAGTCGGCGCCGCGCTGCGGGGTAGCCGTCCCACGCGTCCCGGGTGAACGACGGCTCCGCGGCCGTTCCCAGGTTCAACCCGGCCAGCATGATGGGGTTCGCGAGCACGTTCCACGTCGTCGCTGAGTCCGCGAGCGCGTCGACCAGCCACTGCTCCTGGTCGGCACCCAGGTTGGAGCGCGCCTCGTCCTCGGCGGCCTCGCACAGGGGGCCCTCGTCCGAGACGAGGCTGCCGTCGGTCCGACAGGCCGGCACATCCGCTCGCTGACGGGTCTCGATCGCGTAGACCCTGGCCAGGTCACCGAAGTCGAAGCTGCGGTGCACGTCGAGCTCGGCGAACTCGGTCGGCAGGGGGTCGAGCCGGATCGGAGTGTGCTCGTACCAGGCCTGGTACGCGGCCAGTCGACGGTCCCTGCTCGCGGGTTGGTCGATGTCGGCCTGGCCGACGTCGCCGGCGTAGTTGTTCGACACCTCGTGGTCGTCGAAGGTCACGATCCACGGCGCCATCTCGTGGGCGGCCTGCAACTGGAGATCGGCCTTGGTCTGGGCGTACCGGCGGCGGTAGTCGACGACCGTCTCCGGCTCCGGACCGGCCCAGGCCCGCCGGGCGCTCCGGTCCGGCGACAGGTCGCCCAGGTTGAGCTCGTAGACGTAGTCGCCGAGGAACACCACCGCGTCGACGTCGCTCAGCTCGGCAGCGCGCCCCCAGGCGCCGTACTCGCCCCACTGCAGGTCCTGGCACGAGGCGAACACGAAGCGGAACTGCTCGGGCGACTCCCCTGCTGCGGGGAACGTCCGGGTGCGGCCCACCGGCGAGGTCTGGTCGCCGGCGCGGAACCGGTAGTGGTACCAGGTGTCCGGTTCGAGCCCGCTGACGTCCACGTGCACCGAGTGACCGAGGTCGTCGGTCGCGGTCGCCACCCCCGACACGACCAGGTCGGCGAAGTCGGCGTCGATCGCCACGTCGAACGCGACCTCGACGTCACCCTCGGGAGAGCCGCCGCCCTCGACGAGTGGATCCGACGCCAGTCGGGTCCAGAGCATCACCCGGTCGGTGAGCGGGTCCCCACTGGCGACACCGAGGGCGAACGCTCCGGGCGGCAGCGCGGCGTCCGCGGGAGTCGCCGGAGTGACCGACGTGGTCGTCCCCGCAGCGTCGTCGCCGTCGTCGCCACCACCGGCGCAGGCAGCGGTCACACCCGCCACCGCGAGTGCTCCCAGGAACTGACGACGATCCACTGCGATGACCCCCTGCTCGCAACCCCGCGTTCACTGTAGGGCCATCGACCCGGCGCCACCGGCGGCGGCGCCCGTCGGCCGGTCACCCGACGGCGACCGGTAGGTTGCCGGCATGGTCGAGGATGCCGAGGAGGCGCTGCAGAACCAGATCAAGCTGCGCCTGATGCTGGCAGGTGTGCCGCCCGACGACGTGTCGGACGTCGACGGCGACCGCGCCCGAGCGCTGCTGCGCGAGAAGCTGCTCTGGGGCGACGACGAGCGCATCACCATCGACGAACTCGCCGAGCGGTCCGGCCTCGACCTCGAGATCTGTCGACGAGCCCGCATGCTGCTCGGGCTGCCGGACCCCGGCGACGAACCCGTGTGCCGTGTCCAGGAGGTCGAGGCGTTCCGCGGCTTCGCCCAGGGCATGGCGCTCTACGGCGCGGAGCCGGTGCTGCAGTTCGTCCGGGTGCTGGGCGGGGCGCTGGCGACGGTGGCCGAGGGCTCGCTGTCGGTCTTCGCCCGGACCCTCACCGAGGACGGAACCAACGGCGAGGAGCTCGGCCGCGACGCCTACACGATCGCGTCGTTCGACGCGCTGGAGTCGTTCCTGATCGTGCCGATGGCGTTGCAGATCGTCGCCAAGCTCCAGTTCGACCAGGCGATCGAGCGTCTGACCGGCGACCCGGGCCAACCCGTCTGGTACGCCGTCGGCTTCGTCGACCTCGAAGGCTCGACGAAGTCGACCGAACGCCTCGGCAGCGAGGTCATGTCCGACGCCCTCACGCGCTTCGAGGAGTGGGCGGTCGAGCTGACCACGGCGCACCACGGCCGGGTCGTGAAGTACATCGGCGACGAAGTCATGTTCATCTGCCCCGACCTGGTGGGCGCGGCGGCGGTCGCGAGCGGGCTGATCGAGCAGGTCAGCGCCGACGACGTGCTCGGCACCGCCCGTGCGGGCCTCGCGTTCGGCCCACTGCTGAGCCGCGACGGCGACTGGTACGGAGCGACGGTGAACCTGGCGGCACGCCTGGTCGAGAAGGCGAAGCCGGGCGTCGCGCTGCTCGCCGGCGACGGGGCGGAGCTCGTCCCCGACGCCGTGCACAAGGGACGCAAGCGGGTCCGCGACATCCAGGAACGCCCCGACGTGTGGCGCCTCGGCTGACCCGTCCCGCCGCTAACGTCCGCCCGATGGTGCCCGGAACCGACTGGAACCCGGTGCTCCGGGACGAGTTCGAGCAGTCCTACTGGAGCGAGCTGCAGGACTTCGTGCGCGCTGAGCGCTCGGCCCACGACGTGTACCCGCCGCACGACGAGGTGTTCGCCGCGCTGCACCTGACGCCGTTGTCGCAGGTCAAGGTCCTGATCCTCGGACAGGACCCGTACCACGGTCCCGGCCAGGCGCACGGTCTGTGCTTCTCGGTCCGCGACGGGGTCCGCATCCCGCCGTCGCTGCAGAACATCCACAAGGAGCTCGCCTCGGACCTCGGCATCGATCGGCCGTCCCACGGTGACCTGACGTCGTGGGCGCGCCACGGCGTGCTGCTGTTGAACACCACGCTCACGGTGCGCGCCCACCAGGCCGGCTCGCACCAGGGCCACGGCTGGGAGCGCTTCACCGACCAGGTCATCCGCGTCGTCGCCGAGCAGCCCGAGCCGGTCGTGTTCATCCTCTGGGGCAGCGCGGCGCGCAAGAAGGCGCAGCTCGTCGACACCTCCCGACACACCGTCATCGAGTCGCCGCACCCGTCACCGCTGTCCGCGCACCGCGGCTTCTTCGGGAGCCGCCCGTTCTCGCGTGCCGACGCGGCGCTCGAGGCAGCCGGGCGTGGCGCCGTCGACTGGCGCATCCCGGAGCACTGAGCGCCAGCGCGGATCGCCACCTGACGCAGGGGATCTGCCAGACTTCCGCACATGGCAACCACCACCATCTTGTGCATCGACGGATCCGACCTCTCGATCCAGGCGGCTCGCTCGGGTCTCGAGGTGCTCCGCGACGCGGACTCCGTGGTGGTCGCCACGGTCATCGAGCTCGCCGATGCGTCGCTGGTCACGGGCACCTCGGGCTTCGCCGGTGGCACCGTCTCGCCCGAGACCCTCGACGACCTGCGCGAGGACCAGCTGGCCGAGGGCGCCGAGATCGTCGCACAGGCCGTCGAAGCGCTCGGGCTCTCCGGCGCGAGCACCCGGGTGCTCAGCGGTCACGCCGGGCAGGTCATCTGCAACCTCGCCGAGGAGCTGGACGCCACCTCGATCGTGATCGGTTCACGGGGACGCGGCGGCATCAAGCGAGCCGTGCTCGGCTCGGTGTCGGACCACGTCGTCCGCAACGCCCCCTGCCCGGTCGTGGTGATCGGCCCCGGCGCCGACGACTGACGGCACCGGTCGACGTCGCGAGCACGACGCTGATCACCACTGCGTCGCGTCTCACTCGCCGAGCAGGGCGAGCTCGTCACGCAACGTGTCGGCGAGCGACGACACGATCCAGAGCATGTTCGCGAACAGCGTGATGCGCGCCTCTGGCCGCAACGCGCCCAGCGCGACGATCGCATCGACGGTCAGTGCGTGGCACTCCAGGTCGGTGTCGGCGCGCACGTCGACCATGCGGGGCTCGTTCCCGAGCAGGGCGAGCTCACCGACGAGCGACCCGCCCCCGAAGCTCGCCAGGCGGCGACTGGTCCCGTCGGCGCGTGGCACCAGGCTCGACACACGTCCCTCGGTGAGCAGCAGCATCTCTTCCGCCGGTGTCCCGGTCTGCATCACCAGGTCGCCCGCTTCGTAGCGCCTGGGCTCGAGCAGGTCGACGACGACCTCGAGGTCGGAGTCGTCCAGGCCTGCCAGGAAGGGGTGGTCGCGCAGCTCGACGCGCTCGTCGCCGTCACCGTCGACGCCCTCCCTCTCGAGCACCAGGTCCTCGGCCCACTCCAGTGCGGCGTCGAGATCCTCGAAGGTCACGTACGGCGGCACCGGGATGCCGGGACCGGGCTCGAACATCTCGGGGTGCCGCTCCGCTCCGGACAGCGCGACGAGCGTCCCGCTCTGCTCGTAGCGCAGCGCGAGCGAACGCAGCAGCTCGACCGCAGGGGTTCGCACGTGCTCGACGCGACTCAGGTCGACCACCGCGATCCGCAGCGCCTCGCCGGCGTCGCAGAGCCGGCGGGTGACGATCTCGGCCGTCGAGAAGTTCAGGTCGCCCTGGACCTCGACGACCAGGGCGACCCCGCCGGCCTGGTTGAGGATCGCCCGCTGCCCGGGAAGGCGGACACGCTTCGAACCGGCGTCGGCGAGCGTGTACGCCGATCGGATCGGCGACGGTGGGCGAGACCCCGACTGCACGACGTGCAGGTCGAGCTCGGTCGACAGGTCCTCGCAGATCTGCACACCACGAGCGCTGTTGCCGTGAGCGTCCAGACGAGGCGAGAACACCGCGATCCCGAACTGGCCAGGTTGCACGGCGATGATGCCGCCGGCCACGCCGCTCTTGGCGGGCAGGCCGATCTCGTAGAGCCACTCCCCCGCACCGTCGTACATGCCGCAGGTCGCCATGACCGACAACACGTTGCGCACCGTGGCACCCGAGGCGACCCGCTCACCCGTCACGGGGTTCACGCCACCGTTGGCGAGCGTCGCCGCCATGGCGGCCAGGTCACGGCAGTCGACCAGGACCGAGCACTGCTCGAAGTAGGTGCGCAGCGCTGCCTCGGGATCGACCCTCAGCACGTCCGCGCCACGCAGCAGGTGGGCGATCGCCCGGTTCCGGTGGCCGGTCGCCCCCTCGGACGCCGCGACGGCGTGGTCGACGACGAGCGGTCGGCCCGCGTACCCCGACAGGGTCGCGACCACGTGACCGGTCGGGTCCTCCGGATGCGTCTCGGCGACGAGACCCGAGCAGGTGATCGCCCCTGCGTTGACCATCGGGTTCGACGGCGTGCCCCGAACGGGGTCGAGGGTGATCGAGTTGAAGGCGTCCCCGGTCGGCTCGACACCCACACGGGCACGGACCGCGACCTCGCCCAGCTCCTCGAGTGCCGCGCCGAAGACGAACGGCTTCGAGATCGACTGGATCGTGAACGGATCGAGCGAGTCACCCGCCTCGTACCGCGCCCCGTCGACGGTCACGAGCGCGACGGCGAGACGGTCCGGGTCGGCGGCGGCCAGCTCCGGGATGTACGACGCCACCGCGCCGTCGACGTCGTCGACGTAGCGCTCGAGCACTCCCTCGAGCAGTGCGGTCACCGGCGAACGGTCGTGCGATCCCATGGGCGGACCCTACCGACGTAGCGTTCCGACCCGTGACCGCAGAACGCCCACGACCTTCGCCGCACACCGCTCCCCGCCTGCAGCCCTCCTATGCCGCGGCGAGAGTGGAGTTCCTCTCGGCCTGCGACGCAGCGGGCGCCCGCGTCGGCCATGTCGTGCATCCGCTGCAGGGGCGGGAGGGCGAGCAGCTCGCGGTCGACGTCGCCGAGCTCGGCCCGCCCGACGCGGCCGACGTCGTCATGATCGTGTCGGGCACCCACGGCGTCGAGGGCTACTGCGGTTCTGCGCTGCAGTCGCACTGGCTCCGGCACCGCTCGGGTGATCGCCCCGAGCACGTCCGGGTGGTCCTGGTCCACGCGCTGAACCCGTTCGGCTTCTCCTGGGTGCGGCGCACCGACGAGCACAACGTCGACCTCAACCGGAACTTCATCGACTGGAGCCGGACCCCGCCGGAGCGCCCCGGCTACGACGACATCGCGGCGCTGCTCGTCCCCGAGGTGTGGAACGACGAGACCGTCGCAGCGGCGGACGCCGCGCTGTTCGAGCGGCTCGCCGAGGTTCCCTTCGAGGAGTTCCAGGAGGCCGTCAGCGGCGGCCAGTTCAGCCATCCCGACGGCGTGTTCTACGGCGGCGACGGACCGTCGTGGTCGCACCGTTGGCTCCGGGACTGGTGGCGCGGCGGTCTCGGCGGCGCGCAGCGTGTGGCGATCATCGACCTGCACACCGGCCTGGGGCCGTGGGGCCATGGCGAGCTGATCAGCAGCGAACCGGCCGGCAGCCCCGGCCACGACCGGGCCACCCGCTGGTGGGGAGCGGTCACCTCGATGGTCGACGGCGACAGCGTGTCGGCGAAGCTCGTCGGCGACTGGCTCGCCGCCGCACCGGACCACCTGCCGGGTGTCGAGCTGACCGCCGTCGCGCTCGAGTACGGCACGGTCGACTCCATCAGCGTCGTGAACGCGCTGCGTGCCGATGCCTGGCTGCACGCCCACGGCGACCCCACCGCCCCGTCTGCCGCCGACGTGCGCGCCGCGGTGCGTGCGGCGTTCGCCGACGACGCACCGGAGTGGATCGAGACGGTGGCCGCGCGCTTCGACGAGGTGACCGACCGGACGTTCGCAGCGTTGGCCGGCTGAGGGCGTCGAACCGCTGAGGGTCGAGCTACGTCAGCGTCCGAGCAGCGGCGCTGCGGCGATGGCCACGAGCAGCACGACGATGCCGACCATCAGCAGCGTCGCCGCCAACTTGGGGTGTGTCGGGCCCGATTCGGGTGTGCGCCGCGCGCGCTGCTCGCCGATCGAGCCCGGCGCCGGGGTGCGAGGCGTGTCGGGCGCGTCGTCGGTCGTCATCGGGTGCCCAGCGCCGCCGGCGCCACGACACCGGATCGCCCCGGGTCGTGGGACGCGACCGCGGGCCGCTCCCAGACGCAGCCGAAGAGGTGCTTCGCCATGCCCGACATCAGCGACGCCGCGTGCGAGACCGCACGGTCCGCGACCGGTCCGGCCCATCGCTGAGCGACGCACTCGCTCCAGAGCGTGAACCACCGGTCGCACAGGTCGGGCGTGATCGACGACTTCGTGTGCAGGTCACGATGGACCTGCATGACCGGGCCCGGGGCACCCGGGATGTCGAGCAGGATCCGCGACCAGTAGTCGATCAGCTTCGGGATGTGCTCGGCCCAGTCGACCTCGGCCACCTCACCGAAGACCGGCTCGAGCAGGTCGTCGAAGACGACCTCTCGGTAGAACTCGACGACCAGGTCGTGCACGTCGGTCACGCTGTCGATGTCGTGCGACGGGGGGCCGAACGCTCGCTCACGCATGCGGCGGGTGCTCGCTGTCTGCCGCGGCGACGAGCTGACCGGCGTGCACCTCGGCGACGCGGTCGGCCAGCGCGAGCGCACGTTCCACGTTCGGCCCGCTCCATCGCCGCGCCAGGTTGGCCCGGAACAGCTCGAGCCACCGGTCGAAGTGCTCCTGACGGAACGGCTTGCGGGCGTTGACCGACGCGTGCACGCGGAACGGGTTGCCCTGGTAGCCCTCGATCCCCAGCAGCGCACGGTTCCAGAAGGCGGCGAGCTTGGGCAGGTGGAGGTCCCAGTCCACCCGGGCGACGTCGTTGAACACCGGCCCGAGCAGGTCGTCGTCCGAGACGGTCGCGTAGAAGGTCCGCACCATCTCGGCGATCTGCTCGGGGGTGTCGAGGTCGGGTCCGTCCTCCGCGCCGGGCGGCCGGCGGCGGGTCGGCAGCGACGTGAGCCTGGTCTCGATCGTCATGGGCGGGTTCCCCTCTTTTCCACACCGCATGATAGAAGTATCAGCCCGATTCGGGCCACGGGTCGGCGCTGTGAACCCCGACACCCAGAGGCCGACCCGCCATGTTCTCCTCCAGGTCCACGTCCGATGGCTCGTCCACCAGGCCGTCCGCTCGCCTCCGGGGGCTCGGCGACTGGCTCGGCATCGAGATCGACGAGGTCAGCCCCACCGAGAAGCTCGTCTCGGGCCTCGGCGGCGCGCTGTCGATCTTCCTGGTGATCCTCATCTGCGACCACGCGCTGGGCCTCGAGGGATCCGCTGCACTGATCGCCTCGATGGGAGCGAGCGCGGTGCTGCTCTTCGCCGTGCCCCACGGCCAGCTCTCCCAGCCGTGGCCGGTGCTCGCCGGTCACGTCGGCGGCGCACTGATCGGCGTCGCGTGCGCCCAGCTGATCGGCACCACCCCGCTCGCCGCAGGCGTGGCCGTCGGCGTGACGATCCTGGCCATGCACCAGTGCAAGGCGATCCACCCGCCGGGTGGCGCCACGGCGCTCACGGCGGTCGTCGGCGGACCGGCGATCACCGACCTGGGCGTCGGGTTCGTCTGGCACCCGGTGCTCGTGAACGCCGTGACGATCGTGCTCGTGGCGATCCTGTTCAACTACGCCTTCCGCTGGCGTCGCTACCCGGTCCACCTCGGGCGTGTCAGGACCATCGACACCTCCGACGAGGACGAGCTCTCACACGACGACGTGCTCGACGCCCTGCGCAGCCTCGACTCGTTCGTGGACATCACCGAGGACGACCTGCGGCGACTGCACCACCTCTTCACGCACCGCGACCCGAGCTGAGCCCGCCAGCGGCACTCAGGCGCACGACGACCGACTTCGACGTCGGCGTCCGGCTGTCGTCCGCGTAGGAGTCGAGCGGCACCAGCACGTTGGCCTCGGGGAAGTAGGCCGCGCAGCAGCCGCGTGCGGTCGGGTACTCGATCGCACGGAACCCGTGGGCGACCCGCTCGACACCGCGGTGCACCGAGGTGATGTCGACCAGATCGCCATCCGCCAGGCCGGCCGACGACAGGTCGTCCGCGTGCACGAACACGACGTGGCGGGCGCCGTGCACCCCTCGGTAGCGGTCGTCCATGCCGTAGATCGTGGTGTTGTACTGGTCGTGGCTGCGCATGGTCTGCAACAGCAGGTGACCGTCGGGCACGTCGATGATCTCGACCGGGTTCGCCGTGAAGCGGGCGAGTCCCGTCTCGGTGTCGAAGCGCCGCTCGTCACGAGGGCCGTGTGGCAGCTGGAAGCCGCCCGGCACCCGGACGCGGCTGTTGAAGTCCTCGAAACCCGGGACGACCCGGGCGATGCGGTCGCGGACCGCGTCGTGGTCGACCTCGAAGGTCTCCCACGGCGTCGGGTCGTCGGGGCCGAAGAGGTGGCGCGCCAGCCGGGAGATGATCGCGACCTCGGACAGCACGGTCGGTGCCGGCGGATCGAGCGTGCCTCGACTCAGGTGCACCATGCCCATCGAGTCCTCGACGCTGACCTCGGGCGCCTTGTCGGTGCGACCCCTCGCCGGGAGGATCAACGCGGTGTCCCCGGTGTCGAGGTGCGAACGGTTGAGCTTGGTCGACACCTGCACCGTGAGCTCGCAGCGCCCGAGCGCGGCGGCGGTCGCCGCGGTGTCCGGCGCGGCCGACACGAAGTTGCCGCCCATGCCGAAGAAGACCTTGGCCCGCCCGTCCGCCATCGCCTCGATCGCTGCGACGGTGTCGAAGCCGACCTCGAGCGGCGGTTCGAAGTCGAAGACCTCACCCAGGCGTGGCAGCCACGCGGGAGGGTGTTCGAAGATGCCCATCGTGCGGTCGCCCTGCACGTTGCTGTGCCCCCGCACCGGGCACACGCCGGCGCCCGGCCGTCCGATGTTGCCGCGGGCGAGCAGGTAGTTCACGACCTCTCGGATGGTCGGCACGGAGTTCTTGTGCTGCGTCAGGCCCATGGCCCAGCAGATGACCACCGAGTCCGAGTCGACCACCGCCCGGTGCACCGCCTCGATCTGCGCCGCCCCGATGCCACAGGCCGCGCGCAGCTCGGCAGGGTCGAGTCCGCGGAGGTGGTCGGCCCACTCCTCGACCCCGTCGGTGTACTCGGCGATGAAGTCGTGGTCGAGCACGTCGCCGGTGCGCTCGTCGTCCTCGAGCAGACGCTGTCCGAGCAGCGAGAACAGCGCCAGGTCGCCGTTGAGTCGGACCTGCAGGTGGTGGTCCGACAACGCGGTGCCCTTGCCGACCACACCACGCACCTTCTGGGGGTTGCGGAACGCGAGCAGGCCGGCCTCGGGCAGCGGGTTGACGGTGATGATCGTCGCCCCGCGTCGCTTGGCCGTCTCGAGCGTGGAGAGCATTCGAGGATGGTTGGTCCCGGGGTTCTGTCCGACGACGAAGATCACGTCGGCCGACTCGACGTCGTCGAGGGTCACCGAGCCCTTGCCGATGCCGATCGTCTGGTCGAGGGCACGGCCCGAGGACTCGTGGCACATGTTCGAGCAGTCCGGCAGGTTGTTCGTGCCGAAGCGGCGGACGAGCAGCTGGTACAGGAACGCCGCTTCGTTGCTGGTGCGGCCCGACGTGTAGAAGACGGCCTCGTTGGGCGTCGCAAGCGCGCGGAGCTGCTCCGCGATCAGCGCGAACGCATCGTCCCAGTCGATCGGCTCGTAGTGCGTCCCGCCCGGACGCAGGACCATCGGTTCGGTGAGCCGACCCTGCTGGCCGAGCCAGTGCTCGGTCCTGGTGCGCAGGTCCTCGACGGAGTGCTGGGCGAAGAAGTCACGACCGATGCGTCGACGGGTCGCCTCCTCGGCGACCGCCTTCGCACCGTTCTCGCAGAACTCCACATGTGACCGGTCGAGCGCTTCGGGCCAGGCGCAGCCCGGGCAGTCGAAGCCGTCGGTCTGGTTGATCTTGAGCAGCGTCCGCACCGACCGCGTGGCGCCCATCTGGGCGAACGCTGCCTTGCCGCCGGCGACCACACCGGGGATGCCGGCGGCGAACCGCTTGGGCGGCGTGACCGTGCCGTGCTCGCCCGACTCGGACGGTCCATCCGGCGTTGACGGTTGCTTCGGTGACGTGGTCGACATGGGACTCCTGTTCACCCCCGAGGCTACCGAGGCCGCATGACCCCGTTTCCTTGGTCAGCGTCGCAAACGACGCCCCACCGATGCCTCGATGCGCCTCGGTGCTGCTGTTCCTGCACCACGAGCGAACGGATCTCCGGAACTCGTGCGGCGCGTCGCCTGATCGTCGCGCAGACTCCTCCCATGCGTGTGCGTGCTGCTCGTAGCGATGACCTCGATGCCGTCTGCGCCCTGCGGCTCCGCTTCATGGCCGAGCACCGCGGCCTCTCCCCCGACGAGCTGCCACCCGACTTCGCCGGCCGCACACGCGACTTCGTCGCTCGGCGACAGCAGGCCGGCACGATGCGGTCGTGGCTCGCGGTGCCGGACGGCGGCGAACCGGTCGGCGTGGTCTCGATGCTGCTGCTCGACATGGCACCGATGCCCGAGGACCCCCGCTCGACCGACGGCTACGTCATCAACATGTTCGTCGACCCGACCGAGCGCGGAGAAGGCGTCGGACGGCTGCTGCTCGATGCCTGCGTCGCCGGGGCCGACGAGCTCGGCGTGCGCCGGCTGCTGCTCTTCACCACCCCCGACGGGCGGCCCCTCTACGAGTCCGCGGGGTTCGCGGCCGACGACGACTGGTTGGACCTGCGTCTCCCGCTGCCCCGATGACCGCGTCAGCTGATGCGGCCGGTGGCACTCAAGGGGTGCGGAGGTGCAGGTGGACCACGCCGTTGTCGAAGCGCCGTTCGTCGACGAGCTCCAGGTCGAGCCGGACGTCGCGCGGCAGGCCGGGCTTGCCGCCGCCGACGATCGACCGGGAACAGGAACAGGTGCACGTCGTCGACCAGGCCGGCCCGGAACGCGTGCTGGGCCAGACCGGGTCCGCTGATGCTGACGTCCTCGTCGGCTGCGTCGACCGAGCGCGCAGCGCCACGGGGTCGAACTCGCGGAGCAGTTCGGTGCGGGGTGTCCAGACCTCGTCGAGCGTGGTCGAGAACACGACCTTGTCGAGGTCGCGCCAGATCGCTGCCGTACTCGACCTCCTCCGGCGACACCCCGGGCTCGTCGACCATGTCCTGCCAGACCGCCATCGTCTCGTACATGCGACGTCCGTACAGGTGCGTGCTCGATCGTCGCCTCGAGCTCGTTCGCGGACGGCGTGCACCTCGGCGTCGGGGAAGGCGAAGTCGAAGCTCCCCTCGTCGTCCTCGATGTACCCGTCGAGCGACGCGAGCGCCGTGTAGATGAGCGATGCCATGCGGTCCTCCGGTGGTGTCGTTCAGCGTCCGGGCGCGTCGGCCAGGCTGGTCGGCGGCGTCGGCCGCAGCGCCGGGATGAACGCGCCGAGCAGCCCACGGGCGGTGGCCTTGGCCATGTCGGCCAGGTCGAAGCCGTCGCGCCACAGCGTGATGCGTCCGTCGTGCACGTCGAAGCGGCCCATGACCCAGAACTGGAGTCGGACGGGCCCGAGCCGGATGACGTCGGTGCGTTCGGTCAGCACCACCGGGCCATCGGCCGAGATCGCGTGCAGGTACACCTCGAACCCGACGTCGGGCCGTGTGAGCCCTTGGAAGGCCCGTCGGACTCGTCGAGCGCCGTCGATCGCCGGGAAGCCGACGTTCACGTAGTGCACGTCGGCCGACAGGAAGTCGATCGCCGCGTCGACGTCGGAGTCCGCGAGCGCCGCCAGGAACGCCTCGGTCACCGCCACCGGATCGGTGGGCACATCGCCGGGCGGAGCGGGCGTGGGCAGCAGCTGGATCGACATGGACCGATGCTACGCGGCAGGTCCGACGTGAGGGTCCGCGCCGGTCCAGCGACCCTGGACCGACAGGCGACGCTCGACGCGGTCGCCGCCGACGTCATCCGCCTGAAGGCGGGCGGGGCGACGACGAGCGCAGCCATCCTGTCACTCCCGACACTCGCCCGACTCCCGCGATCGACTCGTGCCCTGGTGGAGCAGGTCGTCGATTCCCGACGCTGGGACGAAGGCGCCGAGCTGGGTGCAGCAGTGGCGCTCCGACTCGGCGACCAGGTCTCGGACATACAGGTCTTCGACCCGTCGGCGTCCGCGCTGCCCGCTCGGTGAGCAGCTGACTCCGCCCAGGCTGCAGCGACCGGAGACTTGCTGTGCGAAGGACGTCAGGATCGGGCGGTGGCCCGATCACCGCCGACGGCCGAGCCGCCGGCCGTCGGGGATTCGCCGGAGGGGACCTCATGTCGACGATCGAGTTGGACGATGCCGATGCGGGCCAGGTCGAGGAAACGGGCCGAGTTCGGAACGCCCGCACTTCAGAGAGGCCGAAGTTCAGAACACCCGCGGCTCAGGCGTCCGCAGCGGGACGGTCGGGTGAGAAGATCTCCTCGAGGGCACCGTCGCAGCACGTCAGCTCCGGGGCCTCACCTCGGAGCACGATCGCTTCGGAACCGCACTCTGCGCACTTCATCCGGGTGCCCGGGGTCATGGTCATCGTTCGATCCTCCTCAGTCCGACGACGGCAACGGCTTGGAGTCCTCGAGGACCATCGGCCGACCGTGGCAGTGGAACGTTCCGCTTCCGGGCTTCACGCAGATGATCTGCGAACTGCAGTGCTCGCACCGGTAGCGCTTCCCGACTTGGTTCTTGGCATCCATATCGTTAGCGAATTTAGCGCCTTCGCGCGAATTCGTCAACGACTTCCCTTCTCGACGGGCGCTCCTCCGTCCGAAACCCTGCTGCCGGACGACGGAGCGCCCCCGGCGCCGTCGGGCTCAGCGCCCGAACACCGCCGCGGCCGAGGGGTCGGTCATCTTCCAGTCGAAGACGCGCTCGGCGTTGCCGTGCGCGATCAGCTCGATCTCGTCGTCGGGCACCTGGGCCTGGTCGAACACCTCGCGGGCGCTCGCCTGGCTCTCGGGCCACACCGTGTCGGTGTGGGGGTAGTCGCACTCCCACATGATCTTGTCGATGCCGATGTCGTGGCGGTACTTCAGGCAGATCGGCTCCTCGATCATGCAGAGGTACATGTTGCGGCGGAAGATCTCCGACGGGAGGGTCTCGTCGAGACCGGAGTAGCCGGCGTGCCGCTCCCACATCCGGTCGGCACGCTCGAGTGCGTTGGGCACCCATCCGATGCCGCCCTCGGAGAACACGAACTTGAGCCCCGGGTAGTTGCGGCACACGGGCGAGGTCATCAGGTTGACCGACGACATGATGGAGCCGACCTGCAGGATCGAGAACCGCAGCATGTCGGGCGCATCCGGCGAGGGCTTGAGCAACTCGCCGCTGGTGCCGATGTGCAGGCACAGCACGATGTCGCGGTCCTGGCACGCCTGCCACACCGGGTTCCAGTGGTCGGTCCAGTACGAGGGCAAGCCGAGGGGCACGGTGTTCTCCGGGAACGAGAGCGCCCGGGCGCCCTTGTCGGCGCAGCGGTGGATCTCCGCGGCCGCGGCCGTCGGGTCCCACAGCGGCACGATGATCGTCGGCACGAACATGCCGTCGGGGCCCGCAGGGCACCACTCGTCCATCATGAAGTCGTTGTAGGCCTTCACGCAGAGGAGCGCGAGCTCCTTGTCGTCGAAGGTCAGGAAGAGAGTCCCCGAGAAGCGCGGCAACGTCGGGAAGAGCACGCTCGCATAGATGCCGTCCTGCAGCATGTCCTTGGCTCGCTGCTTGGGGTCGTAGCAGCCGGGGATCATGTCCGAGAAGCGCGTGGGCTCGGGGTTGATCTGGTCGCGCGGCTTGCCCGCGACGGCGTTGAGCCCCATCGTCTCGCCGCGCTTGTCCTCGTACACCCAGTACTCGCGCCCGTCCTCCTCGATCACCCGGGGTGCGACGTCGCGGTACTTCGCCGGCATCCGATCGGTCCACACGGTCGCGTGCTCGATGATGTGGTCGTCGACGCTGAACAGCCTGAGTTCTTCGGTCACGGCGATCTCCTCTGGAGGCGGAATTTATCGCTAGTGAAATTAGAGGATTGACCTGAGCGCGTCAACGCTTTGACGATTGAAACACTTGCATTAGAGTTTCGCCCGCCACTCCACCCCCACCCAAGAGGAGCACCCGATGTGGGACTTCGAGACCGACTCCGCGTACCAGGAACAGCTGGACTGGGCCGACGACTTCGTGCGTGAGCGCGTCGAGCCGCTCGACCTCGTGCTCGGCAACCCGTTCGACAAGACCGACGAGTCGGCGATGCGGATCCAGCGTGCGCTCCAGCAGGAGGTCAAGGACCGCGGCCTGTGGGCGTGCCACCTCGGCCCCGAGCTCGGCGGGCAGGGCTACGGGCAGGTCAAGCTCGCCCTGCTCAACGAGATCCTCGGCCGCTCCCGCTGGGCGCCGACGGTCTTCGGCTGCCAGGCTCCCGACTCCGGCAACGCCGAGATCCTCGCCCACTTCGGCACGCCCGAGCAGAAGGCGCAGTACCTCCAGCCGTTGCTGGACGGCGACATCGTCTCGGCGTACGCGATGACCGAGCCGCACGCCGGCGCCGACCCCACGTTGTTCACGACCACCGCCACCCGGGACGGCGACACCTGGGTCATCAGCGGCGAGAAGTGGTTCATCAGCAACGCCCGCTACGCGAGCTTCTACATCGTCATGGCGGTGACCAACCCCGAGATCAGCGCGTACCAGGGGATGTCGATGTTCGTCGTGCCGGTCGGCACGCCAGGCGTCGAGATCGTGCGCAACGTCGGCACCGGCACCGAGCCCGCCGAGGACGGCACACACGCCTACGTGCGCTTCGACGACGTCCGCGTGCCCAGCTCCCAGATGCTCGGCGACGAGGGCCAGGCGTTCGCGATCGCACAGACCCGCCTCGGTGGCGGTCGCATCCACCACGCCATGCGCACGATCGCGCTGGTGCGACAGGCACTCGACATGATGCTCGAGCGCTCGCTGTCACGGACCACCGCCCGCGGCCCGCTCGGCTCGCTCCAGATGACCCAGGAGCGCATCGCCGACAGCTGGATCGAGATGGAGCAGTTCCGCCTGCTCGTGCTGCGCACCGCGTGGCTCATCGACAAGCACCAGGACTACAAGAAGGTCCGCAAGGACATCGCTGCGGTCAAGGTCGCCATGCCCAAGGTGCTCCACGACGTCGTGCAACGCTCGATGCACCTGCACGGCTCGCTCGGGATCTCCAACGAGATGCCATTTTCGAAGATGATGGTGTCGGCGGAGGTGATGGCGATGGCGGACGGTCCGACCGAGGTGCACAAGATCACGGTGGCGCGAGCGCTGCTGCGCGACGCGAGCTCCGTCGAGGGCCTGTGGCCCAGCGCCCACCTGCCGACACGCACCGAGGCCGCCCGGGTCCGGTTCGCACAGATGCTCGAGCACGAGATTGCAGCCGGCTGACGGGCCGGGTTCGACGACACGTGATCAGCTCCTCCGCGCTGCGGAGGAGCTGTTCGCGCGCCATGGCACCGAGTCGGTCAGCCTGCGCAAGGTCAACACCGCGTCGGGCGCCCGCAATGCCGCAGCAGTGCAGTACCACTTCGGCGATCGCGCCGGCCTGGTCCGGGCGATCCTCGACAAGCACCAACCCGACGTCGAGAGCCGGCGGCACGCGCTGCTGGACGCGTACGAGGGCCTCGGACATCCGGACCCCCGGCAGCTGTCGGGGGCGCTCGTCCGACCGCTGGCCTCGAAGCTGACCGACCCGAACGGCGGACCGGAGTTCCTCCGGATCTACGGCGAGCTGCTGAATCGTTCCGTGCCGATCATCGACCTCGGGGCACTCGACGACCGCTCGAACAGCATGTACCGGTGGCGGGAGCTGGCGAGCGACGTCGTCGACGACGAGGCACTGCGTCACCACCGGCGCTTCGCCGCGCTCCTCTACACCGTCACCGAGCTCGGCCGGCACGGCGACGACGAGGTCACCGACCCGAAGCTGCTCACCAGCCTCACCATCGACACCGTCGCCGGGATGCTGACGGCACCTACGTCCGACGAGACCAGGCGGCTCGCCGCCGACTGATCACCGGGGCGCTCAGCGAGCGTCGGCGCACGCAGCGATCGACCACGTGCTCAGGGAGCGACGGCGAGCTCGGCACGCAGCACCCGGCGCAGCACCTTCCCGGTCTCGTTGTGGGGCAGCTCGTCGCGGAACACGAACCGCTGCGGGGTGCGGGCCGACCGGAGTCGCGCACCCGCCCAGGCCGCCAGGTCGTCCGAGCTCACCTCGACGCCGTGGCGGGCGACGACGACGGCCACCACCGCCTCGCCCCACTCCACGTCGGGTACGCCGATCACCGCCACATCGGCGACGGCGGGGTGATCCAGGATCACCTCTTCGATCTCACCCGGCGACATGTTCTCGCCGCCGCGCACGATCACGTCGTCCATCCGGCCCTCGACGTAGAGGAAACCGGCTTGGTCGATGCGGCCGCCGTCGCGGGTGGGGAACCAGCCGTCGACCAGCACGCTGCCCTGGTCCACGTACTCGCCGGCGACCTGGTCGCCCCGCACCCAGATCTCGCCGACCTGATCGCTGGCGGCCACGTCGCCGTCGTCGAGTCGGACCTGCACGTCGACACCCGGCAGCGGCCGACCGACCGAGGTCAGCCGTCGACGCACGTCGGGGTCGTCGGACGCCGCGGCCTCGCGGTGGTCCTGCGGTGACAGCACCGTGATGGTCGAGCTGGTCTCGGTCAGCCCGTAGGCGTTCACGAGGCCGACCTCGGGCAGCAGCCGCATGGCCTGCTCGACGACCTGCTGGGGCATGCGCCCTCCGCCGTAGGACAGGTGGCGCAACGAGCCGAGCTCGATCCCCCGCTCCTCGATGATCTCGAGCACCCTCCGGAGCATCGTCGGCACGACCATCGCATGGGTCACGCCCTCGCCGACGACCGTGTCGACCCAGGCCTCTGCCGAGAACGACGGCAGGTAGACGATTCGTCGACCCGCGCAGACCGACGAGAGGATCGCTGCGATGCCTGCGACGTGGTACGGCGGCACGCTGACCAGCGCGGCGTCGTCGTCCGCTGCCGAGAAGGGCTCGACCGTGCTCAGCACGTACGACGACAGGTTCTGGTGACGCAGCACCGCTGCTTTCGGCTCACCGGTCGTGCCGCTGGTGAACAGCAGCACCGCGACATCACCGGCGCCGCCCGCGCCGACGTCGAGGGGTGCACCGGCGATGAGCTCCTGCGGGGAGACGAGCGCGGCGCCGTCCACGGAACCGACACGTGGTGCCGACACGTCGTCCGCCACGACCAGCGACGGATCGAGGCGCTCGACCAGGGTCCTCAGCGACAGGTCGTCCAGGCGGTAGTTCAACGGTGCGAAGGGCCGACCGGCGAGCGCAGCGGCGAACAGCGCGGTCGGCACAACCGCGGAGTTCTCGGCGACCAGCGCCAGGTGGTCCGCCCCGCTGGAGCGGAGTCGTTCGGCGCCGCGCCGGCTCCGGTCGAGGAGCTCTGCGTAGGTCACGCGGTCGGCTCCCGACACCACCGCGACGCGACCGCCGAGCACGTCGGCGGACATCTCGAGCAACGTCACGATGTTCATGCGTTCCTCCCCCGTGTCGCAGCGGTCAGCTCCCGCCAGGACAGGTTGCGGTCGGGCCGTGGCTCCGGGGGGAGCCCGAGCACCCGCTCGGCGATGATCGTGCGCTGGATCTCGTCGCTGCCGCCGGCCAGGCGATAGCCGCGTGCGCCCAGGACGTGGCGAGCCCAGGCGTAGGTCCCCCACTCCCCTGTGTCCGCGACGAGGCGGGGCCCGAGGATCGTCGCCGCGACCTCACCGATGGCGAGCATGCCCTGCACCCACAGCAGCTTGCCGAGGGAGCTCTCGGGGCCGGGTGCGCCGCTGGCGTCGCGGTGGGCCTCGGCCCGGAGCCGGGTCAGTCCGCGGAGTCGCTCGTGGGTGTACACCTTCATGAGCTCTTGGCGGATGACGGGATCGTCGCTGCAACCCGACCACTCTGCGAGCGCACGCAGCTGCTGCCACGAGGCGCCGACCTGCTTCGAGCCGCTCTGGCCGCGCTCGAACCCGAGGGTCATCAGCCCGACCTTCCACCCGTCACCGGGAGCACCGAGACGCAGGTCGTCGGAGATGCGGACGTCCTCGAAGAACACCTCGTTGAAGGACGACCCGCCCGACATCTGGACGATCGGTCGCACCTCGACGCCGTCCGCATTCATGGGCACCAGGAAGGTCGTCAGGCCACCGTGCTTCGTCGCGTCGGGGTCGGTCCTCGCGACCAGCTCGCCCCACTGGGCGAACTGTGCGCCCGAGGCCCAGACCTTCGAGCCGTTGATGATCCAGTCGTCGCCGTCGCGCACGGCCCGGGTGCTGACCGCAGCCAGGTCGGAGCCCGCACCGGGCTCGGAGAAGAGCTGGCACGCCAACGCCTGGCCGCCGAGGAACTCGGGGATGAAGCGCCGACGCTGCTCGTCGGTGCCCACCGCTGCGATCGTCGGGCCGACCAGGTTCATGGTCACCCGCAGTGTCTCGTGGTTGGCGGGGAGCTCGAAGCGGTCCTCCTCCTCTCGGTAGGCGCGGGCGTGTTCGGCGGTGAGGCCCGCACCTCCGTACTCCCGGGGCACGGCGATGGCGCCGTAGCCGGCATCCCACCGCTCCTTCTGCCACGCCAGGCCGCGTTGCAGCAGCGCCGCCTCCTCGGCGTGGGGCAGTGCGTGCAGGATCGACACGTCGTCGGAGCCTTCGCCCCAGACCACCGTCGAGGTGCCCTGAGGCTCGAGTCGAGCGTCGAGCCAGGCACGCACCGCGGCGCGGAACTCGGCCACCGTCGGGTCGGCGCTCGGGCCGGTCGAGGGGGCGTCGGTCGCGGATGCTGTGGTCGCGCTCACGTCGAGACCACCACTGCCGAGCCGTGACCGAACAGGCCCTTGTTGGCGGTGATGCCCACCTTGGCACCCTCGACCTGACGGTCGCCGGCGCGACCCTGCAGCTGCCAGGCGAGCTCGCAGACCTGGGCGATCGCCTGGGCCGGAACCGCTTCACCGAAGCACCCGAGACCACCGCTGGGGTTGACCGGGATCCGTCCTCCGACCGTGGTGTCGCCGTCGCGCAGGAGCCGTTCGGCGTCACCGCGGGCGCACAGTCCGAGGTGCTCGTACCAGTCGAGCTCGAGTGCCGTGGACAGGTCGTACACCTCGGCGAGGGACAGGTCCTCCGGGCCGATCCCGGCCTCCTCGTACGCGGCGCGCGCGATCGAATCCATGAAGCCGAGATCCGCCGGCGGCACCACCGAGCCGGAGTCCGTGGCGAAGTACGGGATCTCGAGCACGGTGTTCGGATAGCTCGGCGTGACCGTCGAGACCGCCCGGATCCTCGGGGCGTCCGACATGCCCAGCGCCGCTGCCTTCCGCTGCGAGACCAGGACCAGCGCCGCGCCGCCGTCGCTGGTGGCGCAGATGTCGAGCAGGTGCAGCGGATCCGCGACCACCGGCGAGGCGAGCACGTCGTCGACGGTCACCTCCTTGCGGTAGCGCGCCCGCGGGTTGCCGAGGCCGTGCTGTGCGTTCTTGACCTTCACCCGGGCGAAGTCCTCGACGGTCGCGCCGTACAGGTCGATCCGCCGTCGGGCCATGAGCGCGAAGTAGGTCGGGTTGGTGGCGCCCACCAGGTGGAAGCGCAGCCAGTCCGGGTCGGTGGGCCGGTCACCCGCGTTGGGCGCGAGGAACCCCTTGGGGGTCGTGTCGGCGCCGACGACCAGGGCGACGTCGCACAATCCGGCCATGATCCGCGTGCGAGCGGCCTCGATCGCCTGTGTGCCCGATGCACACGCCCCGTAGCTCGTCGAGACCCGCGCCCCGGTGAACCCGAGGGCGTGGGCGATCGACGATCCGGCGACGTAGCCGGCGTAGCCGTTGCGCACCGTGCCGCCGCCGGCGATGTACTCGACGTCACTCCACGCGACGCCCGCGTCGGCGAGCGCCTCGGTGGCGGCGTCGACCCCGTACTCGGTGAAGTCCCGCCCCCACTTGCCCCACTGGGTCATGCCGACCCCTGCGATCCGCACGTCATCGGTCATGGGTCGGCCTCCACTTCCAGGTCGTCCGCTCGACGCCCTCGGCGTCGACGTACAGGGGTTCGATCACGAGCTCCACCGGGTCCCCGATGCGGAGCTCGGCGATGTCGGCGCCCTGGACGAGCTGGCCGAGCACCACCAGACCCTCGGCCTCGAGCTCCACCGCGACGATCCCGAACGGCGAGAACTCCGCGTCGTCGGACACATACGGAGGCGGCGGCCGGTAGGCCGCGTTCGTGTAGCTCCAGACGGTGCCGGTCGAACCGAGGCGGATCGAGACGTGATCGCGACTCCCGCACTTCGGGTTCGGGCAGTACGAGGTGACGGGGGGAAAGGCGATCACCTCGCACGAGGTGCAGCGACTGCCGATGAGTGCCGCGCCGTCCTCCTCGCTGATCCATGCCGCTGCCCCGAGGGCCGGCATCCGTGTCGGTGTGGTCACGTGCGCTCCTGGTCGTCGATGATCTGCATGCCGAGGCGGCACAGCGCCGCGGCCTTGGTGTGCAACCTGTCGCCCACCTCGGTCGGCGCGTGTCCGGCTGCCGCTCGCGCATGGGTGCCCTCGAGCAGCACCGCGAGGCGGTAGGCGGCCAGCACCCGGAACCAGCCCAGGTCCGTCAGGTCGAGCCCGGTCCGAGACGCGTACCGGTCGATCACTTCGTCCGGGCCGGGCATCGCGTCGGCTCCGTGGACCACGAGCTGCGCGTCGCCGGTGCCGGGCCATGTGGACAGCAGGTGACCCAGGTCGAGCAGGGGGTCGCCGATGGTGGCGAGCTCCCAGTCGATCACCGCGACGACCTCGGGTCGGTCGTGGGCGATCAGCACGTTCGCGAAGTGGAAGTCGCCGTGGATCAGTCCGAGTCGGCCACCTGACGGTCGACGGTCGGCGAGCCAGGCGGCCACCTCGAAGTGGCCGGGCAGGTCGGGCCCGTCGTAGCCGGGCAGCTCGCGGTAGCCGTCCAACTGGCGGCTCCAGCGTCCGACCTGTCGGCCGTGCCAGTTCTCGGCCCGGCCGAGATCCCCCAGTCCTCCCGCCACGTGGTCGACGTGCACGAGCGCGGCGAGGGCGTCGACCATCGACTCGGCCAGCGCCCGTTGCTCGTCGACACCTCGGAGCGCGTCGGGGACGCCAGTGTCGAAGACATTGACCCCGTCGACGGGTTCCATCAGGTAGAAGGCCGATCCCAGGACGGACTCGTCGGCGCAGGCTGCGATGAGCCGGGCGTGCGGGACGCCGGACCCGGGCAGCGCCGCGAGCACCCGTGCCTCGCGGCGCATCGTCTCGTCGCTGTTCGCTCGTTTGACCGTCGGTGGGTGGCGAAGGACGTACGAGCGGCCGGCGTGTTCCAGTCGCACGACGATGTTCTGCGTGCCGCCGGTCAGGCCGACGACGTCGGTGATCGGGCCGTCACCGAGGTGCTGATCGTCCATCCAGCGGGCCAGCGCGTCCAGGTCGATCTGCGTCGCTGCCGTGGGGGAGCTCACCTCAGTCCCTCTTCCACCAGCCTCGGTAGCACCGCGTCCGCGAACAGCTCGAGGCTGCCCAGTGCGATGTCGGGATCCAGGCCGCCGAGCAGCGGCTGGAACGTCAACTCCGAGTCCGCGCCCATCTCCCGGGCGAGCTCCAGGCACTGATCGGGGGTGACGACAGCGAACTGCGGGTTGGCGTGCAGCTCCTCGACGGTGGTGATCGTCGAGTAGGGCGTGACGCCCTCGCCACGCTCCTTGGCCCATTCAGCGTTCGAGTTCGAGGTGTGGATGAAATGCGGCGCGACGATCGGAGCGTCACGCTCCGGGTCATCGGTCACGAAGAGGAACATGGGACCTCGCGGCGGGTTCGGCGGACCGGGGACACGCCCCAGCCGCCGGCACTCGTCCTCGTAGATCGCGAACAGGCCCGCGTCGACGCCGGCGGGCACGTAGCCGTCGCCGAACCGAGCGGCGCGGCGGGCGGACGCCTCGGTCGAGCCGCCGATGAACAACGGCGGGCCCGGCTGCTGCACCGGAGTCGGACGGACGACGACCTCGTTGCCGCGGTGCTCGAACGGCTCGCCGCTCCAGGCGCGCCCGAAGACGGCGATGGCCTCCTCGAGCAGCGGCACGCGGCGCTTCTTCTCGACGCCGAACATCTCGTACTCGCTGAGCCGGTAACCGATGCCCAGGGTGATCCCCAGACGCCCGTTGCTGATCACGTCGACCACGGCGAGGTCCTCGGCGAGCCGGATCGGGTCGTGCAGCACCGCGATCAGCGCCGAGAGCTGTATCTGGATCTGCTCGGTCCGCGATGCGATGGCTGACGCGAGCACGATCGGCGAGGGGCAGTACCCGTCCTCGGCGCCGTGGTGCTCGGCCAGGTGGACCCGGTCGAAGCCCAACTCGTCGGCGAACGCGCACTGCTCGATCGCCGCGCGGTACAGCGCTGGCGCCGGTGCGCCGAAGCTGGGCGCCCTCATGTCGTAGCGAAGGGTCAGCAGCATCGGAGCGCTCCGATCGGTCGGACCCGCTCGGTACCGATGGCTCGGCAGTTCCCCGAGCCCGTGGGCCGGTTCGGCATGGTTCGGTTCCGACCCATCTAGCAGATTCCCATTCCGCCATCGACGCGCAGGATCGCTCCGGTGGTGAAGCTCGCGTCGTCGCCGGCGAGGTACAGCGCCGCGCCGACCACCTCGTCGGGATCGCCCGCGCGCCCGATCGGGTACGACTCGATGCGTGGGCCGACCACCGACATGTCCCAGTGCTTCGCCACGTCGGTCAGGAACGGACCGGCCATGATCGTGTTCACCCGGACCGTCGGCGCCAGCGTCCGCGCCAGTCCGACGGTGAGCGCGTCGAGACCCGCCTTCGCGAGCGCGTAGATCAGGTCCGTCGGCTTCGGCTTGATGGCGGCGACGCTCGAGATGTTGAGGATCGAGCCGCTGCCCTGTTCGACCATCCGCTCACCGACGAGCGCTGCCAGGCGGAACGGGCCCTTGAGGTTCACGGCGATCGTCTTGTCGAACAGCTCCTCGGACACCGATCCGAGCGTGTCGAACAGCGGTGCCATCCCGGCGTTGTTGACGAGCACGTCGACGCCACCGGTGCGCTCGTAGGTCTGCGCGACCAGGTCGTCGATCTGGTCCCAGCGTCCGACGTGGCAGGCGATCGGCACGACGGTCGCCCCGGTCTCCCCGCTGATCTCCTCGGCGGCGGCACGACAGGACTCCGCGTTCCGGCTCGAGATGACGACGGTGGCGCCGTGGCGTGCGAAGCCCTTCGCCATCGCCAGGCCGAGCCCCCTGCTGCCGCCGGTGATGAGGACCCGACGCCCTTCGTAGGCCCGTGGTCCGGTCGTGTCGCCTGCCTGGTTCATGTCGCCTGCCTGGTTCGTGTCGCCTGCCTCGGTCATGTCGCCTGCCTCGGTCATGTCGCCTGCCTCGGTCATGTCGCCTGCCTCGTGGCTGCGTCGGACAGGGGTCCTGCGGTGGGGTCGAGGCCCCACAGGGTGCGGACCTCCTCGTCGTGCTGACCGAGGCGAGGTGCCGGTCCCAGCTCCGGGAGCGGGTCGGCGCCGTCGGCGTTCCGGAGGTGCACAGGCACCCGGGGGGTCCGGAACGCCGACGACGACTCGTCGCGCGGCGCCACGTCGCGGATGACGCGCTCGGCGCGGGCGTGCTCTCCGAGGGCTGCCTCGGTCAAGGTCAGCACCGGGGCGATCGGGATGCCCGCGTCGCCGAGCAGCCCTGCCCACTCGTCCAGGTCGCGCTCGGCGATCCTGGCCGCGATCACGGGGACCTCGTGCGCGTACTCCTCGCCTGCGCCGAAGTCCATCGACGCCGTCGACCAATCACCCCGGTCGCGCATGTCCTGGGGCAGGTCGAGGATCGCGCAGAACCGGACCCAGAACTTCTGCTCGAGCGGTGCCACCTGCAGCGCCCGGCCGTCCTTCGTGCGGTAGATGCCGTACCGGCTGCCGCGATCCGCGCGTCAGGGGTGCGTCGATGCCGGCGTTCAACCGGCAGGTCAGATCACGCCAGGCCGACCAGAGCGACGAGGCCCAGAGCGACACCTCGACGAACTGCGGACCGCCGGCCTCGTCGCGACGCAGCAGCGCCGCCATGACGCCCATGGCGGCGAAGGTGCCGGCGAGGGTGGTGCCGTTGCCGCGCCAGGCGGGAGGTGTCGTCATCCGGCCGTCGTCGGTGTCGATGAGCTCGACCGTGCCGGCCATCGCGTCGGGTCCCTGGCCGTGCGCGGTCCAGTTGCTCCACGGGCCGGCCACACCGAACGCCGGGATCATGCAGTACACCAACCGGTCGTTGTGCGCCGAGAGGGCGTCGAAGCCCAGGCCACGCTGCTCGAGCGCCGCCTGGTGACCCGAGACCACCACGACGTCGGCCCAGCGCGCGGCGGCGGCGACCAGGTCGGGCCACTCCGCGGAGCGGCTGTTCGCTGCGACGCTCCGCGCTCCGCTGCTGAGCGTGGCGTGGAAGACGCTCTCCTGCTGCTCGCCGACGAGCGGCGGGATCTCGCGGTTCCCGTCACCGAAGCGGTGGTGCTCCACCTTGATCACGTCCGCGCCCAGCTCGGCGAGCAGGTGGCTCGCCAGCGGACCCGAGAAGTGGGTCGAGAAGTCGGCAACCTTGATCGATGTCATCGTGCTCCTTGTCGGGTCGCGTCGACCACCTCGGACCGGAGCAACGACTCGAGCTCCGAGCCGTCGACACCCCAGTCGAGCAACGCGTCGGGTGACGGTGGTTCCATGGGCGACGAGACGGTGCCGGGGGTGCGCGACAGCCTGGGAGCGGGTCCCGGTACCACGTGCCCCTCGGCCCGGGCGTAGGTGCCGCGCTCGTCCATGTGGGGATGCTCGAGTGCTTCCGTCGCGGAGAGCACGGGCGTGACGCAGGCGTCGAGCTCGTCGAAACGCTCGCACCACTCGGCACGCGTGCGCGACGCGAAGATGTCCGCGAACCGGTCCTTCATCGCCGGCCACGCCGAGCGGTCGTTCTGGTCCGGCAGGTCCGCATCGGCGAGACCCAGGCCCTGCAGGAGCTGCGCGTAGAACTGCGGCTCGACCGCGCCGACCGCGATGAACGCGCCGTCGGCGCAGCGGTAGACCTCGTAGAAGTGCGCGCCGGTGTCCAGCAGGTTCGAGCCGGGATCGTCGAGGTCCCACATCCCTCTCGCTGCCAGCGACCACGACATGGTGTTCAACGACGCCGCCCCGTCGACCATCGCGGCGTCCACGACCTGCCCCTCGCCCGTGGAGCGGGCGTGCATCAGCGCTGCGAGCACCCCGAGGGCCAGGTACAGCGACCCGCCGCCGAAGTCGCCCACGAGGTTGACCGGCGGCACCGGGCGCTCGCCGCGACGACGGAAACCGTGCAGCAGACCGGCGACCGCGAGGTAGTTGATGTCGTGACCGGCGCGCTGCGCGAGGGGACCGTCCTGGCCCCAGCCGGTCATCCGTCCGTAGACCAGCGCGGGGTTGCGGTCCAGGCACGGCTCGGGGCCCAGCCCCAGGCGTTCCATGACCCCGGGACGCGAGCCCTCGAGGAGCACGTCGGAACGCTCGACCAGGCGCAGCACCAGCTCGGCTGCCTCCGGATGCTTCAGGTCGACCGCGACGGACCGTCGTCCGCGGGCGAGCAGGTCGAGCGGCGGCGGCGTGGCGCCGGCCCTCGCGACGCGGAGCACCGTGGCGCCGAGGTCCGCGAGGAGCATCGTCGCGTGCGGCACCGGTCCGATCGCCTGCATCTCGAGGATCATGACCCCGCTCAGCGGCCCGGCGGGATCGTCCGGTCCGCTCATGTGGGGTCCCACGACCTGCACGTCGCGTCGAGCAGCGACTCGATGCCTGCTTCGTCGTAGCCGAGCTCACCCAGGATCTGTCGGGTGTGCTGGCCGAGTCGAGCGCTGGTGCCCTTGTTCAGCGCAGGAGTCCCGGAGAGTCGCACGCACTGTCCGATCTCACGGATCCACCCGTGTTCCGGGTGGTGGTGCTCGTAGACGCGGCCTGTCTCGAGGGCCCACTCGTCCCAGAGGAACTCGGGGAGCTTCGGTTCGGACGCCGGGATCTCGCACGGCACGTCCGCTGCATCGAGGCGTGCGAACGCGGCCTCGGTGGGCAGCTGTGCGAACACCCCGACGAGGACGTCGGTGAGCTCGTCCGCATGCACCGAGCGTGCCTCGGGCGTGGCGAAGCGGTCGTCGAGCAGCAGGTCGGGGCGGTCCAGCGCACCGACGAGCCGTTCGAAGGCGCGTTGCCCGACCGCAGCGATGACGATCCAGCCGTCACTGGTCCGGTGCAGGCGGTACAGCGGTCCCCAGCCGGTCTGGTCGGCGTCGAGCTGGAGTCCGGGCAACGCCCGCCCCTGTGCGTCGACGGCGTGCTCGGTGCGCACCAGCAGGCTGGAGTGCAGATGGGGGCTCTCGACGTGCTGGCCCTCGCCGGTGTGCTCCTTGTGGACGAGTGCCATCAGGATCGCCATGGCGCCGCTGAACCCGTTGTAGAGGTCCTCGTTGCCCATGACCCGCTCGATCGGCTCGTTGCCGTCACCGGCACCGATGTAGAGCATCCCGGTGAACCCCGACACCAGCGGCGCGAAGCTCTTGAGCCCGGACTTCGGCCCGGTCGAGCCGAAACCCGGCAGGTAGAAGGACAGGATCTCGGGATTGAGCTCACGGAGCTGGTCGGGACCGATGCCGAGCTTCTCGGCCTTGCCCGGACGGAAGTTGTGCACCACCGCGTCCGCGCTGCGGACCAGGCGCTCGATCGCGTCGCGGCCCTCAGGGGTGCGCAGGTCGATCGCCAGGTTCCGCTTCCCGCGGTTCGCGGCTTCGTAGAGGTCCGCGAGGGGCCGCATCTGCTCCCCCGCCGGCGGCTCCACCTTGATGACATCCGCACCGAGATCCGAGAGCAGACGGACGCCGAAGGCGGTCGCGAAGTACGCGCTGAAGTCCAGGATCCGGATGCCGTCGAGGGGTCCTGCCAGCGTCGCACCGCCGGAGGTGGCGTCGTCCGACAGCCCGCTCGGCGCGGCGCGCCGTGGTTCGGCCAACAGCTCGTCGATGCGGCCGTTGTGCTGCCCGGGAGCGGCTGTCGGCTGCGGCGGCGAGGCCGGTGAGGACTCGAAGTGCACGACCGGTCCGATCTGGCGGATCGTCCCCAGGTCGGGGTCGTCGACGTCCACGGCGATGCCGGCGTGCACGACCTGGTCGTCGTCGAAGACCTCTTCAGGGCGCAGGACCGGCAGCGCGGCCAGGTCGGCGTCGTGGAAGGCGCGGATCCACTCGTCGCGCGGTCGGCTCCGGAGCGCCTTCGGCACCAGGTCGCGCACGGCGGCGACCTCGTCGTCGTCGAGCGGGGTGGCCATGTCGGCACCCTCGACCTGCTGGAACGACGTCTCGAGGCCGAGGACCTGCATCGCCGTGTAGAAGCCGCCCAGACCACCGGTGTGGATCATGATGAACTGACCGTCGGCGCACTCGAACTTGTCGGTGATCAGCCGCGTGCGGCCGAACCTGCCGGCTCCGGGATCGGAGTCCTCGCGTGCGAGGTACGAGAACCCTCGCTCGTTCCACCACCAGTTCATCGTCGACAGCGCGAGAGCGCCGTCCAACATCGAGGTGTCGACCACCTGGCCTCTGCCCGTGTGTCGACGCGCCCGCACCGCGGCGAGCACACCGATCACGAGCAGGAATCCTGTGACGTAGTCGACCGAGGGATGACCGAGGAAGATCGGTCCGTCGCGATGACCGCGTTGCTCGGCCATGAGCCCCATCCGGGCGGCGACGAGGGCGTCGTAGCCCGGGCGACCGGCGTGGGGGCCGCCCTCGCCGTAGGCGCTCAGCACTGCCTGCACCACGTAGGGGTGGTCCTGGGCGATCCGCTCGACGTCGATGCCGGGCCACGACGACCCGTCGCTCCGCAGCACGACATCGCTCCGGGCGATCAGCGCGTCGAGCGTGTCGGCGGTGGCGTCGTCGGAGGAGTCCAGGGCGAGTCGCCACTTGCCACGTTCGAGGATCTTGTCGAGCACCGGCGTGGTCCCGTCCCGGCGCGGTCGCTCGACCTTGATCACCTCCGCGCCGTAGTCGGCGAGCAGCATGGTCGCCACCGAGCTGGGCATCCCCCAGCTCAGGTCGAGCACGCGGAGGCCGGCGAGCGGCCCACCGGTCTGGCTGGAGCGGTCGGTCATGATTCCTCCGAAAGGACGGCCGGGTCGGCCCTGAGGTCGATGAGCAGGGGTCGGTCCCGGGTGGCGATGGCCTCACGGACCGCCTCGAGATCGGCCAGGTCGTGCACGGTGATGCCACGGCCGCCGAGGCTCTCGGCGACGGATGCGAGGTCGGGCCACTCGAACATCGACAGCGACGGGTCGAGGCCCTTGCGATGGAGCTGCACGTGCTCGGCGCCGTAGCTCGAGTCGTTGGCGACGACGGCGATCAGGTCGATCCCCTCGCGCACCGCGGTGCTGAACTCGGTGAGCCCGCCGAGCATGAAGCCGCCGTCACCGAACAGGCCGACGACGGGCCGATCCGGCCGGCCGACCCCTGCACCGATCGCCAGGCCCATCCCGAGTCCGATCGATCCGAACGCGAGACCGCCGGCGAAGCAGCCCGCCTCGGGAAGGCTGAGGTACGGCAGGGTCTGGTAGATGAACCGTCCGGCGTCGGTCGCGATCGTCCGGTTCGCCGGGAGCATCTGCTCCAGGCGCACCGCAGCGCTGCGGAGGTCCACCGTGGTGTCGGTGGACCTGTCGACGAAGTGGTCCTCGGCGGCGACGGTGCCCATCACTCCCACCACCGCCGAGGACCTGAACGACGACGGCGGCACCTCGGCCTGGTCCAACCAGTCGTGCATCAGCTGTGCGGTCGCGCCGGCGTCGCCGACGACCCCGGCGGCGAGGCCCTCCCACCGGCCGAGTGCCGCGGGGTCGCGGTCGACCTGGACGATGGCGACATCGGACGCGAACGTCCCGTTCGAGGTGGTGTAGCGGTTGAGCGCAGCGCCGAAGGCCACGATCACGTCGGCGTCGCTGATGATCGCCGCGCTGTCCGGCGTCGACAACGTGCCCATGACCCCGAGGTCGAACGGCGCACCCGTGAACAGGCCCTTGGCCAGCAGCGTCGTCGCGACCGGTGCCCCCAGGCGTTCGGCGAGCGCCAGGATCTGGTCCCGGGCTCCGATCGCCCCGCGCCCGGCGAGCACGACCGGTCGCTTCGCCGAGGCGAGCACACCCACCGCTGCGTCGAGCGCGTCGTGGTCGGGCGAGACCGACTGTCGGACGGGCGGCGACACGACCCGCTCGTAGGTGACCGTCTCCCACTCGTACTCGACGGGCAGGTTCAGCACCACGGGCCCGCGTTCGTCGTGGGCCCGCCGGATCGCGATCGCGACGTCCTCGACCATCGTCGAGCTGGATCGAACCTGGTGGACCCCTGCACCACACGCCTCGATGATCCGGTGCTGGTCGACGTCCTGGAGGTTCTGTCGCGCCTCGGCGGGGGTGTCCCCCGCGATGAGCAACATCGGGGTCCGGGCCCGCGTCGCCTCGACGAGCGCCGTGACGGTGTTGGTGAGACCGGGCCCGTGGGTCACGGTCGCGACGCCCAGCGTGCCGGTGACCCGGGCGTAGCCGTCGGCCATGAGCACCGCGGTCGCCTCGTGCGTGGCGGCTACGAACCGGATGCCCTCGTCACCCACGAGGCTGTGGACGATGAACAGGTTCGCGTCACCGACCAACCCGAACACGACCTCGACGCCGTGATCGGCCAGCGCTCGGGCGATCGCTGCGTGGCCTTCGAGCTCTGTCAACTTCCCCGACTTCGACATCCACATCTCTCGATCTCTGCTGAGCGACCACACCATGACACGAGCGGGGTCAATTCGTCAACGAATAGTGCGCATTAGGATTCGGCGGCGCAGCGGCGTCCGACAGCGGTCGAACCGCGACCGCTGCACGACCCACGAGCCGGTCCCCCGGGACACCATCGGAATCCCTCGATCGGGGTCTCCGGAGGAACGCGGCGCCGGAGGCGCTGCGTTCAGCTGGCCGAGGACAGCGCCCCGTCGTAGAGGTGGCACCGGACCGTCGAACCGGAGTCGGCGCGGAACTCGCCGGGCTCGGCCGTGCGACAGATCTCCATCACATCCGGGCAGCGGCCGTGGAGTCGGCAGCCCGCCGGCGGGTTCATCGGATCGGGGGCGTCGCCCGTGAGCACGATCCGCCGCCGCTCGCGCTGACGCTTCGGCGACGGGACGGGCACCGCCGAGAGCAACGACCGCGTGTAGGGGTGGGCCGGGTCGCGCAGCAGCGACGACGTCGGGCCCTCCTCGACGATCTGGCCGCAGTACATGACGATCGTGCGGTCCGTGAGCTGACGCACCACGCCCAGGTCGTGCGCGATGAACAGGTAGCCGACGCCCATCTCGTCACGGAGCTGTCGCAGCAGCAACAGGATCTGGTTCTGGGTCGACACGTCGAGCGCCGAGACGGCCTCGTCGCAGATCACGACCTCCGGATCCAGGACGAGCGCGCGGGCGATGGCGACACGCTGACGTTGTCCGCCCGAGAGCTCGTAGGGATGCCGGTCCAGATGGCTCGGAGTGAGACCGACCTTGACGATCACCTCGCGGGCCTTCTCGTAGCGTTCCGCCCGGCCCAGGTCGGTGTGGTAGCCGAGCGGCTCGCTGATGATGCGGTCGACGGTCATGCTGGGGTCGAGCGACGAGTACGGGTCCTGGAACACCATCTGGACCTTCGAGCGTTGGCGACGCATCGCCCGATCCGACATCGAGGTGACGTCGGTCCCCGAGTACGACACGGTGCCCGACTCGATCGGCAGCAGTCGCATGGCGGCCCGGGCGGTGGTCGACTTGCCGGACCCCGACTCGCCGACCAGGCCGACGGCCTCGCCGCGAGCGACGCTCAGCGAGACGTCGTCCACGACGCGACGCGGGATGCGGCGACCCAGCTTCCCCGACGCGACAGGGAACGCGACGCACAGGTTCGCGAGATCGAGTGCCGGCTGCATCAGTCGACTCCCTTCAGAGTCAGCTCAGCGGCGCGGACGCATCGAACGGCGCGACCCTCGACGAGGTCCAGTGGGACTTCCTCGGACCGGCACGCCTCGACGGCGTGCGGGCAGCGCTCAGCGAACCTGCAGCCGCGGGGGAACGTGCCGGGCACGGGTGGTGATCCGGCGATCCATGAGATCTCACCGATCCCCTCGAGCGACGCGACCGAGTGCAGCAAGGCCTCGGTGTACGGGTGGCGAGGTTCCTCGAAGAGCGGCTCGACGTCGGAGTTCTCGACGACCTGCCCGGCGTAGAGCACGGTCACCCGGTCGGCGAGCTCTGCGACGACCCCGAAGTCGTGGGTGATGAACACGACGGCCATGTCGCGCTCGCTGCTGAGCCGGCGGATCAGGTCGGTGATCTGCGCCTGGACCGTCACATCGAGCGCCGTGGTGGGCTCGTCCGCGATGAGCAGCTTCGGACCGCACGCGATGGCCATGGCAATCATGACGCGCTGCCGCATGCCGCCGGAGAACTCGTGCGGGTAGGCGCGCAGACGGGAGCGGGCGTCGGGGATGCCGACCTCGTCGAGCAGCTCGACCACCCGGGCCGGCGCCTCACGGCGGCTCATGCCGAGGTGCACCCGGAGCGACTCGCCGATCTGGTCGCCGACGGAGAAGGTGGGGTTCAGGCTCGTCATCGGCTCCTGGAACACCATCGCGAGGTCCTTGCCCTGCTTCGGGCGCAGCTGCTTGGGCGACAGCGACAACAGGTCGACACCCTCGAAGTGCACCGTGCCCTCCGGGACGCGAGCGGTGCGAGCGGGCAACAGGCCCGCCACGGCCAAGGACGTGACGCTCTTGCCGCTGCCGGACTCACCGACCAGGGCAAGGATTTCGCCGCGATCGACGTGCAGGTCGACGGACTCCACGACCCGCACCCAGCCGTCGGCTGCTGCGAAGTCGACCGAGAGTCCCTCCACGCTCAGCAGCGCGTCGGCGCGGGTCGGCGCGACGGCCGTGGCAGCAGCGCTCAAGGGGATCGACATGCTCATCCTCGCCTCGTCTCGCGTCCGACGCTGTCCTTCAGGCCGTCACCGACGAGGTTCAGGCAGAGGACGGTGACCACGATGCACACGCCCGGCCAGACGATGAGGAGCGGGGCGTTCGCGTTGAACCGGAACGCTCCCGACAGGATCGAGCCCCAACTCGCGTCCGGCGGGACGACGCCGAGTCCGAGGAAGCTCAGGCCGGCCTCGATGATCATCGCGTGGCCGGCGAGGATCGAGACCATCACGATCATCGGCGACAGGATGTGGGGAACGATGTGGCGCCACACGATCGAGCGGTGCGGGAGCCCCATGCTGCGCGCCGCCTCGACGTAGGTCGCGTGGTTCACACCGAGGGTCGCGTCTCGAGCGAGTCGCGCCAGGCGTGGGGCGAAGACGATGCCGACCGCGATCATCGCGTTCGTCAGCCCCGGGCCGAGTGCGGCGACGACGGTGATCGCGAGGATGATCGACGGGAACGACATCAGCGCGTCGGTCAGGCGCATGAGCGCCCAGTCGATGCGGCCACCGCGGTATCCGGCGACGACACCGAGCGGGAAGCCGACCACCAGGCCGATGCCGACCGCCAGGGCCGATGCCATCAGCGAGAACCGGGCGCCGTAGATGAGCCGGCTGAGCACGTCGCGGCCGAGCTCGTCGGTGCCGAGCACGTGGCCGTCGGTGAAGGGCTCGGCAAGCACGAGCTGCAGGTTCTGCTCTGCAGGGTCGTACGGGCTGATCCAGGGGGCGAACACCGCGGCGAGCACGATGAGCAGCAGCACGGTCGCCGCGACGAGACTGACGCGCTGCCGGGCGAATCGTCGGGCGAAGCGACGCCAACCGCTCGTCGGCAACGTCGACGCGGCGACGGGTTCGGTCGGCGCCAGGGCATCGACGGTGGTCACAGGATCTCCGCTCGCGGGTTCAGGTACGACGTGATGAGGTCGACGCAGAGGTTGACGACGATGGCGAACAGCGCCGACAGCAGCGCGATGCCCTGGATGACGGGGATGTCACGACCGGACACCGCGAGCAGCGCCGTGCCGCCCAGCCCGGGGATGCCGAACACCCGCTCGATCACGACCGTGCCGCCCAGCAGCACGCTGGCGCGCAGGCCGATGGTCGTGATCACCGGGCCGGCGGCGTTCTTCATGACGTGCTTGCCCATCACCGTGCGGCGGGGCAGGCCCTTCATGCGGGCCGTGCGCACGTAGTCGAGCTGCAACACGTCGGCGACCGAGGCGCGGGTCTGCCGTGCGATCTCCGCAGAGGCCGCCAGCCCGAGGGCCAGCGCAGGAAGGACGAGGTGCCTGGCCCAGCCGACGGCGCTGTCGGTGAGCGGCACGTACCCCGTCGCCGGGAACCACCCGAGCTGCACGGCCAGGAAGGTGACCAGCAGCAGCCCGAGCCAGTAGTACGGCACGGCGACACCCGCCGAGGCGATCACCATCGAGATCTTGTCGCGGACGCTGTGCAACTTCGTCGCGGCGAGCAGTCCGAGCGGCACGCCCAGCAGGACGGCCACGAACAGCGCGGCGACGGTGAGCGACAGGGTCGCCGGGGCCCTCGCCCCGATCACCTCGACGACGGACCGGCCGTCGTGCAAGGAGTTGCCGAGGTCGCCCCGCAGTACCCCACCCATCCAGGTGAGGTACTGCGAGACGAGCGGCTCGTCGAGACCGAGCTCACCTCTGATCCGCTCCACGTCCGCTGGCGAGGCGTTCTCGCCGGCGATCGTGGCTGCCGGGTCTCCCGGGATCAGGTAGGTGATCCCGAAGATCACCAGCGTGACCAGGAACACCATCGGCACGGTGGTGAGAAGTCGCCGGCCGACGAGCTTCAGCTGCCGCATGGGTCAGGCTTCTCGCTTCCCCGTGGTGCGGAACTCCGGGATGGCGTGCACGTTGCCGTTGAAGTTCACGACCTCCTGGGTGGCCGTGGTCGGGCGCTGAGGATGCGAGAGCACTGCGATCAGGCTCTCCTCGTCGACCGCAGCGGCGAGCTGCTCGAGGAGCTCGGCACGGGCATCGGGATCGACCTCGTTGCTGACCTGCAGCATCAGGTCGCTGACGCTCGCCGGGACGTCGCCGGGGTTCGCCTGCGTACCGGGGCCGAGCAGCGTGTTGTAGGTGATCCACGGGTCTGCGGCGCCGGGGAAGAACCCGATGTACAGGTCCCACTCGCCCTTGAGCAGCTCGGTCGCGATCTGCGCGGTCTCGACGGTGACCGGCTCGACCTTGAAGCCGACCTCGGTGAGCATCTGCTCGAGGGCCTGCTGGAACGAGGTGTAGGTCGGGATCGCCTGGATGAGAAGGCGCACCGTCGCGCCCTCGACGCCGGCGTCGGCCAGAGCCTTCTTCGCAGCGTCGACATCGAACGTCGGCGTGACATCGGCGTTGTGGCCGGGCAGACCCTCGGGAATCAGCTGCGACGACGGAGTGCCGTAGCCGAAGTCGAGTGCCTGGACCAGGGAGTCCCGGTCGATCGCCAGGTTCACTGCACGACGTGCTTCGGGGGTGTCGAACGGCGAACGGGTGTTGTTCATCGCGACGTACCAGACGTTGTCGGAGGTCTTGGCCTGCACCTGGAGCCCCGCCGCCTCGGCCTCTGCCACCAGGTTGGCGTCGATGTGGGTCATGTCGGCCTGACCGGTGCGAACCTGGTTCAGGCGCTGACCGGCGTCGGTCTGGATGATGATCGTGAGCTCGGCGGCACCAGCGGCACCCGGCTCCCACGACTCCTCGAAGCGCTCGTAGCCCACCGCAGCAGCGGGGTCGTAGTCGACCATGCGATACGGACCGGTGCCCACCGCAGTGGTGTTGAGGTCCACGCCGCCGTCGATCGCCGCGGGGCTGATCATCATCCCGGCGAACGAGGTGAGCACGCCGGGCACGACCGCTGCACCGCTCGAGATCTTGAGATGGACCGTCGTCGGATCCACGACCTCGACCGAGTCCACACCGGCGAGCGCCGACTGCTGGGTGCCGCCCTCAAGGGTCTTGGTGCGCTCGAGGTTCTTCTTGACCGCTTCCGCGTCGAAGGGCTCGCCGTCGTGGAAGGTGACCCCCTCCTGGAGGGTGAGCTCGAGCGTCGACTCGTCGACGAAGGTCCACTCGGTCGCCAGCCCGGGCTGCAGGGCGTTGTTCTCGTCACGTCGGATCAGCGTGTCGTACGCCGGGCGGAGGTAGGCGGCGTCGAAGGCCGACGCCGACCGAGCCGGATCGATCGCCCGAGGCGGGACCGCGTAGCTCCACGTGAGCGTCGCGTCGGGATCGAGATCGGCAGCGGCGACGGTGTCCTGGGTCGTCGACGACCCGGACGCTCCTCCGCTCGACGTGCCCTCGCTGCCGCCTCCGCAGGCCGCTGCGAGCAGCGACGCAATCATCACGAGGCCGGCGAGCCGTACCGTTCGTTGGACCATGGAACAGGTTCCCCCTTGTTGCTTGCAGTGCACGATGCCCCGCATCCAGGTAAATAGAACATTCCGTTATCGAATTGTCAACCGCTGAGTGTGACTCAGGTCGACTTCACGACGTAGACGTCGCACGGCGCCTGGTGGACCACCGCGCCGGCGACGCTGCCGAGGACCCGGGCGATGCCCTGGACCCGGCGGTTGCCGACCACGATCACGTCGACGCCGAGGCGCTCGGCCTCGGCGATGAGCACCTGCGCCGGACGACCGTGCACCGCCCGGGTCACGACCTGCTCGACCGGGAGGTCCAGCTGGTGCGCGACACGACGGACGAGGTCGAGCCCCGCCTGCTCCGAGCCGATGGTCCACATGTCGCCCTCGACGCCCACGTCGACGTCGTCGAGCGAGTCGCCGCGGTAGGCGGTCACGACGTGGAGGGTCGCACCTGAGTCCGCAGCGAGCACCGCTGCCGCCCTGGCGGCCGACAACGACGAATCGCTGTCGTCGACCCCCACGAGGATCGTTCGTGCAGTCCCCTGTGTGCGCCCCGGGTCGTACATACCGGTAGCGAATTTAGCGGTTAGGCGTGGAGCGGGTCAACCACCCGCGAGGGTGGGATCTCCGACCCGGCCGGTGAACCGGCTCTGCGCGCCCCGGTGTGCCGTCTAGAAGTTGCCGTCGAGCAGGTCGACGACGGTGGTGGGTCCCAGCCGACCGAGCGCCGTCGAGGTCGCGCTCTTCAGGTGGTCACGCCACATCTGCTCGGCCCCGTCGGCGTCACCCGCCTCGATCAGGTCGACGACCTCTTCGTGACAGACGCTCGCGGCCACCCCGACCTGCTCGACCTCGTCGGGTGGGATGCGCTCGAAGGTCGCCCGGTTGTGGGTCTCGACGATCTGCAGCAGCAGCCGACCGAGCACCGCGACGGTCTTGTTGCCGGCGAGCTCGATGAGCTCCTCGTGGAATCGGGCTGCGTGGGTCGGGTACCCCACCGGGTCGCCGACCAGGTCGACGCCCTCGGCGAGGCTCGCCCTGAGCCGTTCGATCACCTCGGGGGTCGGGTGCAGCGCGAGCTGTCGCACTGCCGCAGGCTCGATGGTGGCCCGAGCCTCGAACAGGTCTTCGAGTGTCGTTCCCTCGAGCTGCAGCAGCAACGCGGTGTGCCGCGCCGCCACGCTGATGTCGGGCTGGGTGAAACGGGCACCGCCGCGAGCACCACGCTTGATCTCGATCAGCGACTCGCTCTCCAGGATCCTCAGCGCCTCACGGACCACGGGCCGCGACACGCCGTAGAGCTCCATGAGCTCGGTCTCGTTCGGGAGCGCGTCGCCGGGCACGTACTCCCCACGGACGATCCCTCGACGCAGGTTGCTGGCCACGACCGCGGCCGCCTTCGGAATCCGGACACGCTCCCCAAGCGCTGTCGTCTCGTTCACGACCCTCCCAATGACGTTCTTCCTGAGAACAGACTAACGGATGTCGCTAACGGAACGAACGATCCGGGCGTCACACCGACGGACCACGCCCCCTGCGTCGTGCCGTAGCCTCGGAGCGCCGATGCCGCTCCACCGCCTGTCGCCCGACGAGTTCCGAGGTGTGCTGGCCGACGAGTTCCGAGGAACGGGCACGTCGTCACCACGCGCCGGCCGGGTCCTCGTGGTCGACCTCGATGCGCTGGCGGACCACGGTCCACCGCAACCCGACGCGCCGCTCGACCCGACGCTGCCCGCGGTCGTCGTGGGCACGACGACCGACGCCGGACTCCCCCCACCGGAGCGACGCACGTGGTGCGACATCGTGCTGCCCGACTCCGGTGACGGTCTGGACGAGGTCGTCGACACCGTCGAGACGAACCCGATCGCGTCCGCCGCGCTGGTGATGCTGCTGCGTGGGGCGGACGAGCGCTCGCTCGACGACGGGCTGCTGCTCGAGTCCGCCGTGTACTCGACCCTGCAGGCGGGACCCGAGTTCCGGCGCTGGCTCGACCACCGCGCGGCGACGCGCCGCGTGGATCGACGAGCGGAACACCGCCCGGATCGAGCGGCCGAAGACAGCGGCGCTCACCCGCCGCTCGAGCTCGAGCGCGACGGCTCGGCGCTACGGATGACCCTCGCACGCCCGCACGTGCGCAACGCGCTCAACGCCGAGCTGCTCCAGGAGCTGCTGCAGGCGTTCCGGCTGGTCGCCCTGGATCCGACCATCACCGAGGTCCACCTCGACGGCGCCGGGCCGTCGTTCTGCGCGGGCGGCGACCTGGATGAGTTCGGATCCTTCACCAGCCCGGCCGAGGCCCACCTGGTCCGACTCGACCGGAGCGTCGGTCGGGCGATCGCAGCCGTCGCGGATCGGGTGACCGTGCACCTGCACGGGGCCTGTGCCGGGTCCGGCATCGAGCTGCCCGCCTTCGCCGGCACGATCGTCGCCGATGCGACGACGACCATCTCGCTCCCCGAGCTCAGCCTCGGATTGATCCCCGGCGCCGGCGGCACGGTGAGCCTGGTGCGCCGCTTCGGACGCCACCGCACGGCGTGGCTCGCCCTCACCGGCCGCTCGCTCGGCGCCGACGATGCGCAGGCCTGGGGCCTGGTCGACCGGGTGACGACGACCGGGTGACGACGCGGGAGCGGTCGAGCGACGCTCAGTCCGAGAGCAGCACGATCTTGCCGAACTTCCCACCGGCGCCGAAGCGCTCGTAGGCCGCCGCGGCGTCGCGCAGCGGGAACGTCTCGGCGACGGGCACACGCAGCGCGCCCCGCTCGACCAGCGGGAGGACGTGGTGGTCGACCGCCGATGCGGCCAGCGCCTTCTGCTCGAGGGGCCGGGCACGCAACGTCGACCCGTGGATCCGAGCTCGGCGGCTCATGAGCGCGAGCAGGTCGACCTCGGCACGGAACCCTCCGCCACCGACGCCGATCACGCAGATGCGGCCGCCCGTCGCCAGCGACGCCACGTCCGCCGGCAGGTTCGACGCGCCGATGAGCTCCAACACCACGTCGAAGGGACCGTGCTCCTCGAAGCCCTCGGGGTCGACCACGGTCGCTCCCAGCTCGGCCACCCGGGCGCGCATCGCCTCGTTGCGGACCGTGGCGGTCACGCGGGCACCCGTGGCGACGCCGAGCTGCACCGCGGCGACCCCGACGCCTCCGGCAGCGCCGTGCACGCACAGGTGCTCGCCCAAGGCGAGTCCGGCCTGCGAGAAGAGCGCGTCGTGCGCGGTGGTGAACGCTTCGGCGAAACCGCCGGCCTCGGCCCAGGTCATGGTCTCGGGCACGCGCAGCGCGCACCGCTCGTGCACCACGAAGCGCTCGGCCTGTCCCCCGCCGCCGATGACCGCCATCACCCGGTCACCCACCGAGAAGCCCGAGACCCCGTCCCCGAGCGCGACGACCTCGCCGGCCGCCTCGAGGCCGGGGATGTCGGCCGGCGAACCGGGCGGCGCCGGGTAGTACCCGGCGCGTTGCAGCAGGTCACCGGAGTTGATGCCCGCGGCTCGCACCTCGACCAGCAGCTCGCCGGTTCCCGGGACCGGGTCGTCGTGCTCCTGCCACACGAGCTCCTTGTTCACGATCGTGACTGCGTGCACTTCGGCTCCTCGGGTCGCTTCGAACGGGACGTCCGAGCGTAGGTGCCGAAGTGACCGACGCCGACCGCCCCGGGTCCCGACCGCCCCGGAGAGCGTCGCTCGCACGGCTGCCGGTGCGGCCCCGGTCACCGGCCGATCAGCGGTCCACTCGGCGCATGGTCAGCGGCCGAACCAGGCCGTCAGTGCGTCGCGCAGGCCGGCACCGGAGTCGTCGGTGCCGACCCATGCCACGTGGCCGTCCGGGCGGATCAGGACCGACGCGGGTGCCGGCACCGCGCCGACGACCGGGAGCTCCCAGGTGCCGGTGCACGACGCCTCGACGACACGGACCCGAGGGTTCCACGGAGCGATGTCGACCTCGGTCGCCGGGTCGAGGACGAGCAGCACCGGCTCGGCGCGGTGCAGGAGCTCGAACACACGCACCGGCCCATCGGCGGTCGTGAGGTCGAGGTCCGGCATGCGCCGGCCGAGCAGTGGATGCCCGTCGCCCAGGTCGTAGCGGATGTCGAGCCCGGAGATCGTGCCGGCGAGGTGGCGGCGCGGCTCGTCCATCCCCAGCAGCTCGGCCATGACGTCGCGGAGCGCGCCGGTCCGATCGTCAGCCGCGCCGAGAGCCCGCTGCGCCATCGTGTGCTGCAGCACCCGGGCCGCGACCGGGTGACGTTCCGCGTGATAGCTGTCGAGCAGCCGCTCGGGCGACGTCTCCTGCACCACCTGCGCCAGCTTCCAACCGAGGTTCACCGCGTCCTGCACGCCGAGGTTCAGTCCCTGCCCACCCAACGGCGCGTGCACGTGCGCGGCGTCACCGGCGAGCAGCACGCGACCGGTGCGGTACGACACGGCCTGGCGGGTCATGTCGGTGAAGCGGGCGATGAAGCGCGGGCTGTGCGCCCCGTGGTCGGTGCCGTCGACCCGGACGAGTGCGGCGCGCAGATCCTCCAACGTCGGTTCGTCGGCCCGGGTCGCGCCCGGTTCGATCAGCGTGACACCCACCCTGCCGCCCTCGGCCGGACCGATGCCGCCACCGCCACGGAGGCCGAACTCGGGCTGCTCGTCCATCTCGACCTCGGCGTGGATCCAGCACGTGGTCGCGTCCCACCCGGCGAACTCGATCCCGGCGGACCTGCGCACCAGACTGCGACCCCCGTCGCAACCGACCAGGTACTGCGCCCGCAGCGATGTCCCGTCCGACACGGCGACCTCGACGCCGTCGCCGTCATCCACGAACCCGATCGCCTCACGCTCTCGGAGGACCGGCACACCGAGCTCCCCGATCCAGCCGGACATGATGCGTTCGACATCACTCTGGAGCAGCGCGAGCCCGTAGGCGTGACGGGTCGGGAAGTCGCTGAGGTCGAGCGGCACCCCGGCGAACGCCTGCACCTGCATCGGTGTGCCCTCGACGAGGAAGCGCTCCGCGATCCCGCGTTGGTCGAGCACCTCGATGGTGCGCGAGTGCAGCCCGCGTGATCGGGGGCTCTCGAGCTCGACGCCCGGTCGACGTTCGACGACGGCGACGTCGACCCCGGCGAGCGTCAGCTCCGCCGCCAACATCATCCCCGTCGGCCCGCCACCGACGACCACCACTGCGTGCTCGGACATGAGGACCCCCGGTCGCGACGACTCCGCAGGATATTGGGCACCCGAACGACCGACGCCGTGGTCGCTCGTTTCGCCACGCATCCGGGCCATCATCGTGGCGACCAGCGACGACCCACCTGCACGGAGGCGTACATGCACACGAACGACGAGCCGACAGCCGGCCCACTCGACGGACTCGTCGTGATCGAGCTCGCCGTCGCGCTCGCTGCGCCCTCCGCAGCAGCCATGCTCGGCGACTGGGGCGCCACCGTCATCAAGGTCGAACCGCTCTCGGGCGACCCGCAGCGTGGCAACACCCAGAACTCGTACTTCTCCCAGGACAACCGGGGGAAGCGGAGCATCGCGCTCGACCTGTCCACCGCCGAGGGCCGGGACATCATGCTCAGCCTCGTCGACCGGGCCGACGTGTTCGTCACGAACATCCGACCCGCCGGACTCGCCCGCCTCGCCATGGACTCCGCCACCCTGCTCGAGCGCAACCCTCGACTCGTCTACGGCCAGCTCACCGGCTACGGCGCGGAGGGGCCCGCCGCGGACCGTCCCGGCTACGACATCGGCGCCTTCTGGTCGCGCTCCGGCGTCGCCGGGGCGCTCGTGGGTGCCGGCGAACCTCCCGTGCAACGACCCGCGATGGGCGATCACACCACGGGCCTCGCCCTCGTCGCGGCGATCACGTCCGCCTTGTTCGACCGTGAGCGCACCGGCCGTGGGCGGGTGGTCCGGACCTCGCTCGTCCGCACCGGCGCGTACGTCATCAGCTCCGACCTGGCCGCCCATGTCAACGGCGAACACCCCGAGGCCGGCCTGCGCCGGGCGCTCTACAACCCGATGCTCGGCTGCTACCGGGCCGCCGACGGGCGCTGGTTCTTCCTCCTCGGACTCGAGGCGACCCGGCACTGGCCGAACGTCGCCGCGGCGATCGGACGTGAGGACCTGCTGAACGACGAACGATTCGGCGACTTCATCAGCCTGGTCGTGAACCGCGACGACCTGATCGCCATCCTCGATGAGGAGTTCGCGACGCGACCGCTCGACGAGTGGGCCGCGATCTTCGAGTCGCACGATGTCTGGTGGGACCCGGTCCAGAGCTTCGACGAGGTCGTGGCCGATCCGATCATGGCGCAGGCGGGTGTGTTCCGCCCGATGGCGGACGACCGCACCGCCATCGCCGCGCCCGCAGATGTCGGCACCGATCTCACCCTCGAGGTCGAGGCCGCACCCGAGCTCGGCCAGCACACCGAGGAGATCCTCCTCGAGCTCGGGCTCGACTGGGAGGCCATCAGCGGGCTGATGCAGCGAGGCGTGATCCCCTGACCGAGGGTGCGCTCCACCCCGTGTTTGCTGACTTCGGCGTCCAGCCAGCCCGGGTCAACGGTCCGATCGTGTGGAGTGGATGACCAATCGGATCACCATCTCGCGGATCAGGCCACAGCGGCCCCGGTCGAGCGACGTCGAACCTCCACCGTCACCCGATCGCCTTGGCGGGCGATCACCTGCGCCTTGAGTGGGGCCTCGTCGTCGTCGCCCACGGTGACCCAGTCACCGGGGGTGGGGTCGAAGTCAGCGTCGCCTGCTCGTGGGCCGTGACTGATCCAACACTCCACCACCAGGTCGCCCGCGACCGTGTTCGGGTCGAACCACAGGTCGTGGGGAGCGTCATCCATGTGATTCATCGTACCCGGGGCGGTCAGCGGACCCAGGCGGGATTGTCGATCGGGCCGTCGAAGTGGCACCTGACTGCTGCGAACGATTCCGTCGTGGGCGCGGCGAGCGTCACCGTCCAGTGCGGCGCATCGAGAGTCGGCAGCAGCGGGAATCCGGCGGCGATCAGATCTGATCCGTGAGCGATGAGGAGACGACGCCGGGTTGCCACGATGGGGACGCATGCGAGCGAGCTCGCTGTAGTCGCCACCGGGCACCTCGAGGACCGAGAAGCCCCAGATGCCCCACCTCGCGTGGCATTCGGCCGTGCTTCGTGAGAGGTGGTCGTCGAGCAGGGTGTTGGAACCGAGCCGAACGACGACGAGCAGATCAGGAACCGGCTCGTCACGAAGGTGAAGGCTCTCGAACACGGCCGGAAACTACGCAGCCGGAATGACACTCAACGCAAGGCAGGCCCGTAGTGGGGATTGGACGTGGGCGCTCTGGAGGCAACCGTGAGCCTCCGAGTCGGATCCGTGACCTGCCACGCGAGACGACATCCAGCCAGTCGAGTCCTCCGTCGTCCTCCTCTCGCACAACGACGGTGAGGCAGACCGTCAGCTGACCGTCGGGGAGGATGGCGAGCCCATGCAGCGACTGTGGGTGATCCAACGGCTCCAGGACCGGCTGCGAAGCAGTCTGGTTCGTGCGATCGGTCGAGCGGTCGAGGTAGCAGCCATCCAGCGTGGGATCGTCCCACACCGCAGTCACGGCAGCCTTGAGGCGGTCGTCGGCTCCAGGATCCGCACGGGGGCCGACCCGCATCGCCAGCCCATAGAAGCCGCCATGCCAGTTCACTTCGTCGGTGAAGCTGGTCGGATCGGCCGCCACAGGCCCAGCGTACGGGCCCGCGCCGCGCTGCTCGATGAACGGACGAGCGTGTGCATACCAGGTCGGCGTGCGGAAGTGGCCAGCAGCTCGCCGGCCGCCTCGCCGGCGTTTGGGCCACCGAATGGGGTACCGACCGCCGGTGGTCAGACCCGACCACCGGTCTCCGGAAACGACGAAAGCCCTGCAAATGCAGGGCTTTCGCGTGTACCCCCAACGGGATTTGAACCCGTGCCGCCACCTTGAGAGGGTGGTGTCCTAGGCCGCTAGACGATGGGGGCCTGTGCTTCCGGATCGCTCCGGAGATCTGTGTTGTGCTCGGGGGGGAGGACTCGAACCCCCAATGTCTGGACCAGAACCAGATGTGTTGCCAATTACACCACCCCCGAAAGGTGGCTACCACTCCGAGGAGCGGTCGCCACGCCGAGGCGTGGCACTCGCCCCGAACGGGGCGCCGGAAGACTGTAGCGGATCATCCGGCGGGACGCGAATCCTGTATCGCGCCAAGTGCCACACCCACGAACTCCTCGGCTCCCGCCCTGTCGACCCCGATCTCACCCAGCACTCCCCCGCCATCGAACTCGAGCAGCGCGAGCAACAGGTGCTCGGTGCCCACGTAGTTGTGACCGAGGCGGAGCGCCTCGCGGAAGGTCAGCTCCATGACCTTCTTGGCACCTGGATCGAATGGCACGAGGTCGGGCACGTCGTCGACGGGCGCCGGCAGTCGTGGGGAGACCGCTGCCCGCAGCCGGTCCGCCCCGACGCCCAACTGATCGAGCACCCGTGCGGCGATGGCCTCGGGCTCGGCGAGCAGGCCCAGCACGAGGTGGTCGGGCATGATCAGGTCGTTGCCCGTGGCGCGCGCCTCGTCCTGGGCGGCCACCACTACGTTGCGGGCACGAGGGGTGAACCGTGCGAAGCCGTCGTTGGGATCCGCCGCCGGCACCTGCAGCGCCGACGGGTCGATGTCCTTCGGCACCGAGCGTTGCTGGGCCGCCTGGCGGGTGACACCCATGCTGCGACCGATCTCGCTCCACGACGCCCCGGAGCGTCGGGCACGGTCGACGAAGTGCCCGATCAGGTGGTCCGACACCTCGCCGAGGTGATCGGCGAGCAGAACGGCATCGGTCAGCTGGTCGAGCGGGCCGTCGTGCACCGCGGTGATCGACTCGATCAGGTCGTCGAGTCGGACCTGGGTGGGCCGTGGGGCGGAGGTGGGCGTGCTCGCGTCAGACATATGTCAACCCTAACTTGACACCCAGGGATGTCAAGGCGCGGTTGACAGCGGCGCCAGGTCGTCGTCAGGCGGTGGCGTTGAAGAGGCGGCGGTATCCGATGATCTCGGCCACGGCGACCCGACCGGTCTCGCCGATGATCTGCCCGATGGTCGCCGAGCCATCGGTCGGAGCGACGAACGGCTCCATGCCCAGCTCCCGGGCGATCCCCTGCAACCGGCGGTTGTGGTAGCCATCGGAGACCAACAGCACCCGTTCGGCGCCCTCGTCGCGCAGCACCCGGCGAGCCGCCGCGAGCGACTCGTAGCTGCTGGCCCCGTCGTCCACGATGCGCAGGTGGGGCTCCGGCACGCCCAGGCGGACCAGGTAGCGGAACCCGGAGAACGCCTCGGTGAAGCGGTCCTCCGGTTGCTTCGACCCGGTCAGCACGATCTCGTCGGCCAGGCCCTCCTGGTAGAGCTCGAACGCTCGGTCCAGGCGACGCTTGAACGCGGGCGACGGCGTCCCGTCGTACTGCGCGGCGCCGAGCACCACGATCGCGTCGACCTGCTCACGCTGGTCGAGCCCGGCCGCGCGGATCACCTGCGCGGCGATCACGCCGAAGTAGACGAGCGCGAGCACCGCGCCGACCCCGGCGATGCGGAAGATCCAACGTGGAAGCGAAGTCCGTTCAGCCACCCGACCCCGTCGGCTCCCCCACCGCCGCGAACGTCGGCCCCCCGGTCTCGACGAGCTCCCTGGCCGAGCGCAACCGCCGCAGCACCTCGTCGCGACCCATCACCTGCATGGACTCGAACAGCGGCGGCCCGACGCTCCGTCCCGTCAGCGCCACGCGCACCGGCGCCTGGAACTTGCGACGGTTCGCCTCGAGCGATTCGGCCAACGCCATGAACGACTCGTGCAACGACTCGGCGGTCCAGTCCCACTGCTCGACCCCGGCGATCACCGCGTCGAGCCACGCCGGCGCGTCGGCCGACATCGCCTTGTTCCAGGACTTCTCGTCGAACTCGGGATCCTCGAGGAACACGAAGTCGACGTACCCCGGCACGTCGGACAGCGTCTCGACGCGGGTCTGCACCTCGGGCAGCAGCTGACGGAACCGCTCGCGGTTCGCCGGGTCCGACTCGAAGCGGTCGAACCACGGGGCGCTCGCCATGAAGGGTTCGGCGACGGCCTCGAACTCGGCGGGTGTCAGGGCACGCAGGTGCTCGCCGTTGATGAACAACAGCTTCTTCACGTCGAAGAACGCGGGCGACGAGCTCACCGTCGAGATGTCGAACTGCGGCGCGAACCCCGTGACCGGGTCGAGCGGGTGCAGGTTCACCTCGTCGCCGTCGCTGGGTCCCCACCCGAGCAGCGACAGGTAGTTCACCATCGCCGACGCCAGGATGCCCCGGTCGCGGTAGTCCGTGAGCGAGACGTCGTCACGACGCTTCGAGAGCTTCTTGCGCTGCTCGTTGACGATGAGCGGCATGTGGGCGAACTCCGGGTCGGCACCGGGGATCCCCATCGCCCGACGCAGCAGCAGGTACTTCGGGGTGACGTTGATCAGGTCCTCACCGCGGATGACGTGGGTGATGCCCATGAACGCGTCGTCGCTCGCGTTGGCGAGGAAGAACGTCGGCGAGCCATCCGCCCGCCGGATCACGAAGTCCTCGATGTTCGCGTGCTCGACGCTGATGTCGCCGCGGATCAGGTCGTGCCACCCGGTCGCGCCGCCGTCCTCGGGCACCTTGAATCGCACCGCGCGACCCTCACCCGGGCCCAGGCCACGGTCGCGGTCGGCCGGGTCGTACGCCCGACCGCCCACCGACGCCCGGTCGGCCTCGGCCATGGGGTCGGACCAGTACGCGTGCCCGCCGGCGAGCAGCGCGTCGACGGCCTCCTGGTGCGCTGCGTTGCGCGTCGACTGACGCACGGGCTCCTCGTCCCAGGTCAGGCCCAACCACTCGAGCCCCTGGTAGATGACCTCGATCAGCTCCGGCTTCGAGCGGTCCAGATCGGTGTCCTCGATCCGCAGCAGGAACGACCCCCCGGCGTGACGGGCGGCGAGCCAGTTGAACAACGCTGCACGGGCGCTGCCCAGGTGCAGGTAGCCCGTCGGAGAGGGCGCGAAACGAACACGTACGGGAGCGGTCACGCTCTCAGGCTACCGCTCAACGAAGTGGGCTCCCTGCCCGTATCCTGGTGCGGATGCACAGGCGGGTGACAGGGCAGGAGCCACGGTGAACGACGTCCCGAACGACCCCGTCGAGGGGTCGACCCCGTCGCACCACGGCTCCGACACCGCCCCCGACGGGCTCGCGGACCCGGCTGTCGCGCCACCTCATGACACCGCAGCCGCCGCACCGGCGGGCGGTCGACGCAACGCGCTGATCGTCGCGGCGATCCTGGCGGTCGTCGCGGCGATCATCGGAGTGGTCGCGTTCGGTGGCGAGGACCCGGCCGACCCCGTGCGGACGACCACCACCTCGTCGACGGCGTCCACGTCGACGACCGCGGTCCCGGCGCTGCCGGGCGGCACCTTCGAGGTCGCCACGGCCAAGTCCACCGTGCCGCTGGTGAAGGTCACCTCGGTCGAACCTCCGGGGTGGTCGACGACGCCGTTGGCGGTGACCACCGAGGCCCCCGAGCTGCCGCCCGCCAGCCAGGACACGTTGCCGGCACGCGACGCACTGCCCCGCCTCGACTACCCGATCCAGGGCCGGTACGCCGTCGACGGCGGCTGGGAGTTCACCAACCCCGGCCCCTACACCGACGATCAGCCCTTCACCATGGCCGTCAGCGAACGTCGCGGCGACTGGGTGAAGGTCCAGCTGCCCGTTCGCCCCAACGGCACCGAGGGCTGGGTGGCGCTGAGCGTGGTCGACATCACGACGACCACCCACCGCATCGAGATCCACCTGGGCGAACGCATGCTGCGCGCCTTCGACGACACGACGAAGATCGCCGAGACCCCGGTGGTGATCGGCGCCGCCGCCACGCCGACGCCGACGGGTCGCTTCTACGTCACCGACCTGGTCCCCCAGGCCAACCCCGCCGGTGCCTACGGGCCGATCGCCCTGGCGACCGACGGCTACAGCGAGGTCATGGACGAGTTCTCGACCGGTGTCCCCGTCGTGGCGTTGCACGGCACGAACAAGCCCGAGCTCGTCGGCCAGGCCGTGTCGAACGGCTGCATCCGGATCCCGAACGACATCGTGACGATGCTCGCCGACACCGTCCCGCTCGGCACCCCCGTCTTCATCTGGCCCTGAGTGCCGCAGTCGACGGTGGGTCGGCCCGCGCGGGCCGACCGCCGGGTGAATTGGGCAGATCCGAGCGCCCCAGTTCGGCACGTGGAGGGCACCCCCTGCTCCCCGGTTGGCAGACGGCCCGCTCGAGGGGCGCTTCGGATCCACCTCGCTCTGTGACTGCGAGCATCCCAGTACGGCGGATGCGTGCGGGCGACTCAGCCGTGCTGACGTAGATCCCGCCACCGCCACCGCCACCGCAACCGGGACCTTTCAAGGAGCAGTTCGGGGTCGCCCGTCCACAGCGTCGCATCCTCGGCGGCTGCGAGAGCGGCGCCGAACGCATCGGCATACAGCGACCAGGGTCGCTGCCGGATCGGTGTTGCCGGCGTCACTCGACCGACAGGTCGAGCACCGAGCGCCAGTCGGCGGACTGCTGCGCGGCGATGGCGCCGTGCGGCTGGCGCAGCACATCGTCGGGCACCGCGTCGACGACACGACGCAGCTCCGGGTAGTGGTGCGCGGTGTGGTGGATCTCGCTGAACCACTGCTTGCGGGTCTCGACCAGCTCGGCAGGAGCGCCGACGTCGAGGAAGCCCCAGACCGCCAGGCCGACGCGCACGTCGTGGATGACCGGTGCCCGACCCAAGAGCGCCGAGCGCTTCATGGCGATGGCGCCGGCACCCGTGAGCGCATCGTCCTCGTGCTCACCCTCGGTCAGCGCGAGCTTGCCGCGGAACCGCTCGATCAGCGTCAGCGCATAGCCCTGGTCGGGCCCGGGCGTGCCCAGCTGGTCACCCACCGGCTGTCCGCCGCGCAGCTCTGCGGGCCGCTCCGCCTCCCAGCCGCCCGCGCGCCACGGCGGCGACGAGTAGGACCGTGCGGCATGGCGGGTGGGCGTGGGGACGAACTCCGGGGCGGCCATGGCGGTCACCGTACCGCGCCGACGTGCCGCCGACGGAACCGGGTGCCTCAGCCGAACGGGCGGCTCAACCCGAACACGAACGCGTCGATCAGCGCCTGCCACGACGCCTCGATGACGTTCGGCGACACGCCGATCGTCGTCCAGGTGTCGTCGCCGTCGGTCGAGTCGATGAGCACCCGGATGACCGCGCCGGTGTCGGCCGAGGTGTCGAGCACGCGCACCTTGAAGTCGATCAGGTGGATGCGCTCGAGCGCCGGGTAGCGGGGGCTCAACGCGGCGCGCAGCGCGGCGTCGAGCGCGTTGACCGGGCCGTTGCCCTCGCCGACCGCGGCGATGCGCTCGTCGCCGACCCAGAGCTTGACCGTGGCCTCGGTCGACAGGTCGAGCACGCCGTCCGCGGTCGCGGAGCCCTCGCGGTGGTACGACGACACCCGGTAGGCCTCGACGGCGAAGAAGTCCTGCTCCCAGCCGGTCGCCCGGCGCATCAGCAGCTCGAGCGAGGCGTCGGCCGCCTCGAACACGAAGCCCTCCGACTCGAGCTCCTTGAGCTGCTCCGACAGCTCGCCGGCGGCGCGGTCGTCGAGGTCGACGCCGAACTCCGTGGCCTTCATCGCCATGCCGGCGCGCCCGCCGAGGTCGGAGACGAGCACGCGGGTGTGGTTGCCGACGACCTCGGGCTCGACGTGCTCGTAGGTGGCGCCACCGGCCCGGCCCAGCGCCGAGGTGTGCAGCCCGCCCTTGTGGGCGAACGCCGAGGAGCCGACGTAGGGGTCGGCGGGGTGCGGCGGCAGGTTGACCAGCTCGGCGACGTGGCGCGACACCGCGGTGAGGCGCTCGAGGCGGCCCTCGGGCAGGGTCGCGATGCCCAGCTTGAGCGTGAGGTCGGGGATCACCGTCATCAGGTTGGCGTTGCCGGTGCGCTCGCCGTAGCCGTTGACCGTGCCCTGCACCTGGGTGGCGCCGCCGACCACCGCGGCGACCGAGTTGGCGACCGCGCAGCCCGAGTCGTTCTGGGTGTGGATGCCGATCGGCACGCCCTGCGAAGTAGCCGACGACCTCGCGCCGCGATGCGCTGCACCTCGTGGGGCAGCGAGCCGCCGTTGGTGTCGCACAGCACGAGGCAGTCGGCGCCGTTGGTGGCGGCGGCCTCGAGCACGCGGGCGCGAACTCGGGGTTGGCCTTGTAGCCGTCGAAGAAGTGCTCGGCGTCGAAGAACACCCGCAGGCCCGCGGCCTTGAGGAAGCGCACCGACTCCCCCACCATCGCCACGCCCTCGTCGAGCGTGGTGCGCAGCGCCTCGGTGACGTGGAAGTCCCACGTCTTGCCGACGATGCACACCGTCGAGGTGCCGGCCTCGACCAGCGCCCGCAGCGTCGGGTCGTCGTCGACCTGCGCCGAGCGGGCGGCGGGTCGAGCCGAAGGCGACCAGCGTCGCGGTCGACAGGGTGAGCTCGGTGCGGGCGCGCCGGAAGAACTCCTCGTCCTTCGGGTTGGCCTGCGGGTAGCCGCCCTCGATCCAGTGCACGCCGAGCCAGTCGAGCTGCTCGGCGACGCGCAGCTTGTCCTCGACGCGTCAGCGAGATGCCCTCGAACTGGGCGCCGTCGCGCAGCGTCGTGTCGAAGATCTCGACCGCCGACGGAGTGCCCGCGGGAGCCGCGAAGGAATCACGCCATCAGACGCAGCTCGACCCAGTCCTTGTACTGGTCGACCTGGCCGCGGACGACCTTGGCGTACTCCGCGGCGATCGCCGTGGTCATCGGGCCGGGGCACGGGATGGTCCGGTCGTCGACCGAGTTCACCGCCGAGACCTCGGCGGCGGTGCCGCACACGAACATCTCGTCGCAGATGTAGAGGTCGCTGCGGGTCAGGTCGCTGACGACGCACCTCGAAGCCGAGGTCGTCGCGCGATCGTCATGACCGTGTCCTGCGTGATGCCCTCGAGGGCACCGGCCGAGCCGGGCGGCGTGATCAGCGCGCCGTCGCGCGACACGAAGATGTTCTCGCCGGTGCACTCCGAGCACGAGGCCCTGGCGCGTTCAGCATGATGCGCCTCGTCGTAGCCGGCCTTGAGCGCCTCGACCTTGGCGAGCGACGAGTTCACGTAGTTGCCGGTGGTCTTCGACGCCGGCGGCATCGTGTTGTGGTCGTGGCGCGTCCACGAGCTGATCTTCATGCGCACGCCCTTGGTGACGGCGTCGTCGCCCAGGTAGGCGCCCCACGGCCAGCAGGCGATGGACACGTCGACGGTGCACGGCAGCGTGTTGAGCCCCATCTCGCCGTAGCCGTAGTAGGCGATCGGGCGGATGTAGCACGACGGCAGACCCGACTGCCCGCACGACCGCCTTGGTCGCCTCGACCAGCTCGTCGACGGTGTACGGGATCTCCATCATCATGATCTTCGCCGAGTTGAACAGCCGCTCGATGTGCTCGGTGAGACGGAAGATGCCCGGGCCCTCGGCCGTCTCGTAGGCGCGGATGCCCTCGAACACGCCCATGCCGTAGTGGAGGCGTGTGGGTCAGCACGTGGATCTTGGCGTCGTCCCAGTCGACGAGCTCGCCGTTCATCCAGATCTTCGCGGTGGGTGTGATGGGCATGGTCTCGGTGCTCTCTCTCGTGCGTGCAGGGGGTGAGCGTGCGGGCCGCTCGGAAGCGAATCGGTGGGTCAGCCGTTCCTGACGGCCTCGGCGATCGCGTCGCCGATCTCGGAGGTGCCGCCCTGGTAGCGCTCGGGCTGCTCGCACGCGGCTGGCGACCTGGGCGGCGGCGGCGTCCTCGCCGAGGAAGTCGAGCATCAGCCGCGCCGAGATGATGGCGGCGACGGGGTTGGCGTTGCCCTTGCCGGCGATGTCGGGCGCGGTGCCGTGCACCGGCTCGAACATGGACGGACCGGTGCGGGCCGGGTTCAGGTTGGCCGACGCGGCGAACCCGATGCCGCCGGCGACCGCGCCGCCGAGGTCGGTGAGGATGTCGCCGAAGAGGTTGTCGGTGACGATCACGTCGTAGCGCTCCGGGCGCTCGACGAAGTAGATGCAGGCGGCGTCGACGTGGTTGTAGCCGGTCGACACCTGCGGGAACTCCGCGGCCACCTCGTCGAACGTGCGCTGCCACAGGTCGCCGGCGAAGGTCAGCACGTTCTTCTTGTGCACCAGCGTGAGGTGCTTGCGCTCGGTGCCCGGGCGAGCTCGAAGGCGTAGCGGACGCAGCGCTCGACGCCCATGCGGGTGTTGACCGAGCCCTGGGTGGCGATCTCGTGCGGGGTGCCCTTGCGCAGGAACCCGCCCTCGCCGGCGTAGGTGCCCTCGGTGTTCTCGCGGATGACGTCGAAGTCGCAGCGGGGCGGCAGCCGGAACGGGCGCTGGTTGATGTACTGGTCGAGCTCGAAGCGCATCCGCAGCAGGATCCCGCGCTCGATGAGCCCGGAGGGGCCGCGACACCGACCGCCGGGTCGCCGACGGCGCCGAGCAGGATGGCGTCGAGGCCACGCCACTCGTCGAGCATCTCGTCGGGGAGCACCGTGCCGTCCTCGAGGTAGCGGTGGGCACCCAGGTCGTAGTCGGTGCGCTCGAGGTCGACGCCGGCGGCGTCGACCACCTTGAGCGCCTCGGCGATGACCTCGGGGCCGATGCCGTCGCCGCCGATCACGCCGATCTTGTGAGTCATCTTCGGTACTGCTCCTACGAGTTGGTCAGCGTCGGCTGGGGTCGAACGGGACCGGGGACGAGCGGCTCGGCCGCGGGACAAAGAAAGCCGCCCACGTGGGTGGACGGCGGAGTCGCACGGACCAGAGGCGGTCCGCGCTATCGAATGATCGCTACCCGGTTGTCGAGACACGACATGCCACTGATGATACCAGCCGCCCGGCACCACTCCCTTCGGGGTGCCGGGCGCAGTCGGTTCGACCCCTATCCTGTGGTGATGGCGCAGACCCACGAGCTCTCCCAGGCCGCCCACGACCGCCTCGTCGCCGAGCTGGAGCAACTCCGCACGCACGGCCGCATCGAACTCGCCGACCGGATCGAGCGGGCGCGTGAACACGGCGACCTGAAGGAGAACGCCGAGTACCACGCCGCCAAGGAGGAGAAGGCGAAGATGGAGGCGCGCGTCGCACAGCTCTTCGGCATCCTCGAGAACTGCGAGATCGTCGATGCGAGCGGCTCCAACGTGGTGCGCTCGGGCTCGATCGTGACCCTCCGCGACTCCGACGGCGACGAGGACCGCTACCTGATCGGATCGATCGAGGAGCGCAAGGAGGACCTACTCGTGGTCTCGCCGAGCTCGCCGCTCGGCGAGCAGCTGCTCGGCGCCAAGGTCGGCGACTCCGTCACCTACGACTCGCCCGCGGGCCAGCTGACCGTCGAGGTGCTCGTCATCGAATGATCGAGCGGACGGTCAGCCGCGGGTCTGACCGTCGCCGCGCACCACGTACTTGGCCGTCGTCAGCTGCGTGAGACCCATCGGGCCGCGTGCGTGCAGCTTCTGGGTGGAGATGCCGATCTCGGCACCGAAGCCGAACTCCTCGCCGTCGACGAAGCGCGTCGAGGCGTTGACCAGCACCGCTGCGGCGTCGACCTCGTTGAGGAATCGCTCCGCGTTCACCAGGTCGCCCGTGACGATCGCCTCGGAGTGACCGGTGCTGTGGTCGTTGACGTGGTCGATCGCCTCGTCGAGGGAGTCGACGACCTTGATGGCGAGCTTCATGTCCAGGAACTCGGATGCGAAGTCCTCGTCGGCCGCCTCGGCGATGCGAGGCAGGACCGCGCGGGCCCGCTCGTCGCCGACCAGCTCGACCTCGGCCAGCGCGGCGTCGACCCGGGTGAGGAACTCGGCCGCGATGTCCGCGTGCAGCACGAGCGACTCCGCCGCGTTGCACACCGACGGACGCTGCGTCTTCGCGTTGACGATGATGTCCTCGGCCATGGCGAGATCGGCGGCCGAGTCGACGTAGACGTGGCAGTTGCCGTCCCCGTCGATGACGACCGGCACCGTGGCGTGCTCGAGGATGGTGGCGATCAGGTTCGCCCCGCCGCGCGGGATCAGGCAGTCGACGAGCCCGCGCTGCTGCATGAACTCGACCGCCGCCTCGCGGGAGGTGTCCTCGACGAGCACGACGGCGTCCTCGGGCAGGCCGGCCTTCGCGACCGCCGAGCGCAGCACCGCTGCGATCGCCGTGTTCGAGTGGATCGCCGTCGAGGAGCCGCGCAGGAACGCGGCGTTGCCCGACTTCAGGCACAGCGCCGCCGCGTCCGAGGTCACGTTCGGGCGGCTCTCGTAGATGATCGCGATCACTCCGAGCGGAACCCGGACGCGACTGATCCGCAGGCCGTTGGGCCGGACCCACCCGTCGAGCACCTCGCCGACCGGATCGGCGAGCGCTGCCACCTGGCGGAGTCCGGCGGCCATGCCGGCCAGGCGGTCCTCGTCCAGCCGGAGTCGGTCGACCAGACCTTCTGCGATCCCGGCCTCTCGTGCGGCGAGCACGTCACGACCGTTGGCCTCGAGGATCTCGGCGGATCGCTCGACGAGCAGGTCGGCGGCGGTGACCAGCGCCTCGTTCTTCTGGTCGGTCGTCGCGGTCGCCATGGCACGCGACGCGGCCTTGGCGCGACGGGCGAGTTCGGGGATCGGGGTGGTGCTCACGGGCCACCACGCTACCGGCTCGTTCCGGGCCGCCACAGCTCGCACCACGGCGCCGGTAGCCTCTCGGCCGTGCGCAACAGGGCCCTCGACGTGGTGGTGTCGAGCTTCATCGAGGACGTGTCGTCCGCCCTCGTCGAGGCGACCGCCGAGCTCGACGACGTCGACGCGGCGTCGTTCGCCTCGGACGCCACCGTCGAGGCGTTCCACCTGTGCACCGCGATGATCGACGCGGACGAGCGCCACACGACCGACGAGCTCGACGCGCTGATCGACGCGTTCGGCCACCGCCTGTCCGACACCCAGCTGATCCGGGCGACCCCCGACGACCTGCGGGGCAGCTCGATCGTCACCGGTCGGCGCCACTGGCTCGACCAGGACTCCGACCTGTTCGGCATCCTGGTCGCCTCGGACCGGCGCAACGGGACGCACCTGGCGGATCGCTACTACGACCGGGCGCTCGACATCGCCCACGTGGTCGCCTCGCTCGACGCGGTCACCGCGACCGCCGAGCTGCGGGCGATCTCGTCGCTGCGCAGCCGGTTGCTCGTCGGCCTGCGCCGAGCGCGACGACCTGGAGCCCGACGTCGGCCACAGCGCGCCGCCGACCGGCGGAGGCCCCGGTGACACGACCATCGGTCAGAGTGCGGCAGCGACCCAGGAGCCGGCGGAGCCGGCGCCCGAGGACCCGCCGGCGCGGCCGCTCGAGGAGCTGCTCGCCGAGCTCGACGAGCTGATCGGCCTCGACGAGGTCAAGGAGCGGGTGCACCTCGTCGCCGACTTCCTGACCGTGCAGCGGCTCCGCGCCGAACGCGGCCTGCCGACGCTCGAGACCAGCCACCACCTGGTGTTCACCGGCAATCCGGGCACGGGCAAGACGACCGTCGCCCGACTGCTCGCGCAGATCTACCGCACGCTCGGCGTCGTCGCCCGTGGCCACCTGGTCGAGACGGACCGCTCCGGTCTGGTCGCCGGGTTCGTCGGACAGACCGCTCCGCTGGTGAGCGCGAAGTTCGACGAGGCCGACGAGGGCATGCTCTTCATCGACGAGGCGTACACCCTCGCCCGCGGCTCCGAGAACGACTTCGGCCGGGAGGCGATCGACCAGATCGTGAAGCTGATGGAGGATCGCCGCGACCGGGTGGTGCTCGTCGTCGCCGGCTACCCCGCCGAGATGGAGCAGTTCCTCGGGACCAACCCCGGGCTGCGGTCGCGCTTCCCGACCGTCATCGACTTCCCCGACTACTCGACGGACCAGCTGATGGACATCGTCGGGTCGATCGGCGAGAAGCAGCGCTACGTGCTCACCGACGACGGTCGTGACCGGTTCCGTCAGGTGCTCGACGCCGTGCCGCGCACGAAGGGGTTCGGCAATGCCCGTGTCGCCCGCAACCTGTTCGAGGCCTCGGTCAACCGCCATGCCTCTCGTGTCGTCGGACTCGCGGAGCACACCGACGCGGACCTCACGTCGCTGACCGCGGAGGACGTGCCCGACTCGATCACCGGCCCGCCGGACACCGACGGAGCGACCCGATGAAGCGCGTGGTGGCGGTCGTGGTCGCGGTCGGCATGATCGTCGGCGCCGTCGTGCTGCGGGACCGCATCGACGGCAGCGACGACGACGGAGGCGGCCGTTCCGGCGAGTCGCTCCGGCTCCTCTGCGACTCGACCCTGATCGACGTCTGCGACCGGCTGGCGGGTGGGGACGACGACCTGGTCGTCGTCGTGCGCGACTCGGGCGCCACCGCCGACGCGCTCGCGACCGAGGACGGCGAGCTCGATGCCGATGCCTGGCTGACGACCGCTGCGTGGCCCGAGGTGGTGGCCGACAACCGCTCGTTCGCCGAACTCGACGGCGAGGTGCTCGCGGCGTCGTCTCCGGTGCTGGCCCGCTCCCCGGTCATGATCGCCACGCGTGCCGACCGCCGTGCAGCACTCGAGACCTCGTGCGGCGGTGCGATCACGTGGCGCTGCGTCGGCGAGCAGGTCCCCTCGGGTCAACGCGTCGGACTCACCGCACCCGAGTCGGCGGCAGGGCTGACCGTGCTCGCCTCGGCGACCGACAGCTGGTTCGGCGGCGACGACTACTCGACGGTCGACTTCGAGGACCCCGCCTTCGGACTCTGGTTCGACGACCTGACCGGAGCCAGCGCATCGACCGAGTTCGGCCGGCAGAGCCCTCTCGAGCGGGCGGTGACCCGCACCGGCGAGTTCACGACCGTCGGCGCGCTCGAGTCCGAGACATCCCGGTTGCTGCCCCCCGGCAAGGCCTACGTGCCCATCTACGCTGACCCCATGGTGACCGCAGACGTCGTGCTCGTCCCCCGAGCGGGGCTCGATGCGGAACAGCTGCTCGACGACGTCGGCGCCGACGAGCTGCGTGACGCGCTGTCGGCTCGGGGCTGGCGCATCGACGGACGGGCGCCGTCGGGCGCCCAGGACCCACCCGCCCTGCCCGACGGTTCGAACCTGCCGGCCCCGGGTGTCCTGCAGTCGCTGCGCGACCGCTGGTGACCCACGAGAGAAGCGAGGACTCCATGCCCCGACGACGACCCACCACCCGACTCCTCGGCACGGCCGTGGTCGTGGCCGGGGCGCTGCTCGCGGCCGCCTGCTCCGGGGGCGACGACGGTGGCGGGTCCGCGGACGGGAACGACGCGCGTCGTGACGACTGCATCACCGTCGACGTGGCGGTCAGCTCCGAGAAGATCGACCTGCTGGGCGACCTGGCCGACCGCTTCAACGACTCCTCTGAGGCCGAGCTCGACGGCGAGTGCATCTTCGTCGAGGTCCGCTCCAAGGCGTCCGGTGGCGCCATGACCGCGCTGGCCGAGGGGTGGGACGAAGCCGAGGACGGGCCGCTGCCCACCATCTGGTCGCCCGCGTCGAGTGCCTGGGGCACGATCCTGAACCAGGAGCTGAGCGATGCCGGCAAGGAGCCGATGGCGCCGAACGACCCGACCCCCTTCATGCTCACGCCGCTCGTCATCGCCATGCCGAAGCCGATGGCCGAAGCGCTCGGCTGGCCCGACACGCCGATCGGTTGGAAGGACGTCCTGGCCCTGTCGCAGTCCGAGGGCGGCTGGGCGGAGCACGGCCACCCGGAGTGGGGCGAGTTCCGCCTGGGCAAGACCAACCCGAACTTCTCGACGTCGGGCCTCTCCGCCTTGATCGCACAGACCTATGCGGCCACCGGCAAGACCTCGGGGCTGTCCGCCGAGGACCTCGCCAACCCGACGGTCGTCCAGTACGGCACCGACATCGAGTCCTCGGTCGTGCACTACGGCGACATCACGATGACGTTCCTGAACAACTGGTTCCGAGCTGATCGTCGGGGCACCGCGCTCACCTACGCGAGCGCCGTGGCGGTCGAGGAGAAGTCGCTCATCGACTACAACAAGGGCAATCCCGACGGCGTGCTGTCCCAGGGCGAGGAGCCCCGCCCGCCTCGCACCCCGCTGGTCGCGATCTACCCGACCGAGGGCACGCTCTACTCGGACAACCCGTTCTTCATCCTCGACGCCCAGTGGGTGACCCCGCAGCACCGCGAGGCGGCCGAGCGCTTCCAGGAGTACGTGCAGCGTCCCGAGAACCAGGAGCGGGTGCTCGAGTACGGCTTCCGACCCGGCAACCCGGAGGTCGCCGTCGACGACCCGGTCGTCGCTGCCAACGGCGTCGACCCCGGCCAGCCCGCCACCCTGCTCGAGGTCCCGACCGGTCAGGTCATGGTCGACCTGCTCGACACCTGGGCCCAGCAGCGCAAGGGCGCCCGGGTCATGCTCGTGCTCGACGTCTCGGGCTCGATGGGTGAACCGGCCGACCGCGACGACCCGAACGGGCCGACCCGGCTCGATCTGGCCAAGGAGGCGGTGATCGACGGGCTCGACGACTTCAAGGCCGAGGACCTGGTCGGTCTGCGCATCTTCACCACCGACGACGACGGACGACCCGTGGTCGAGGACCTCTCCCCCGTCGCTCCGATCGGCCCGAACCGGGAGGCGCTCGTCCGCCAGGTGACCAACCTGATCCCGCGGCGAGGCACACCGCTCTACGAGGTCACCCAGAAGAGCTACGACCAGATGCTCGAGCAGTACGACCCGTCGCTCATCAACGCCGTGATCGTGTTGACCGACGGAGAGAACGACGATGGCAACCAGGCCGACGACCGCTCGCAGTTCGAGTCGCTGCTCAGCGACGTGAAGACGAACAGCGACGGCGAGAACTCCCGTCCGGTGCGCATCTTCACCGTGGCGTACGGATCGGGGGCCGACCCCCGTGAGCTCCGCCAGATCGCCGAGGCGTCGAACGCGACGGCGTACCAGGCGAGCGACGCGACGACGATCGACCAGGTCTTCGCTGCGGTGATCAGCAACTTCTGATGACGGCTGCGACATGACACCATCGAGCGACACGACCGACGAGCCCTCGCTCGGCAACACGACCCGACTCGGCGACGAGATCCCGCTCGGCGATGCCGTCTCACTCGGCGATGCCATCTCACTCGGCGATGCCGTGTACGAGGCCGAGCTGCGGTTCACCACCCATGGCGTGGTGCACGTGCGCGCCGCCTCGTGGGCCGACCTGGGCTTCGGCCAGGGCTGGGCGATCGCCGGTGACCACCTGCCGACGATCGCGGATCAGATCGTCAAGGTGCGCAGCGAACGCTCCCGCTTCCACGGCGCCGGTCATGCGGAGTGCCACCTGGCGTCCGACCTCGGCTACCTGGCGCTCGGCGTGGTCGAGCGCGCCGCGGGGCTGCGCAGCGCACAGCCGCCGTGGATCCGCGAGCTCATCACCGGTTACGTCGCGGGTTACAACCGCAGGGTCGACGAGCGACTCGCCGACGGCTCCCTGCCCGAGTGGTGCCGCGGGGTCGAGTGGATCCGCCGCATCGACGAGCTCGACCTGTACGCCTACCTCGGTGACGTCGCCCTCATGGGCAGCGGCCGCAACCTGGCGCAGCTGATCGGCTGGGCGCAGGCGCCCGGACCCGACGGACCGTTCCCGCCGACCTCGCCCGAGGCGCTCGGCGGGCCGTCCCCCGCGAGCAACGGCTGGGCGCTCGGCGGCGACGTCACCGCGTCGGGCGGCGGCATGGTGCTGGCCAACCCCCACTTCCCCTGGGGCGGCGAGGCCCGCTTCTGGGAGTGCCACCTGACGATCCCCGGTGAGCTCGACGTGTACGGCGTGTCGCTGCTCGGCGCACCGGGCATCCAGATGGGCTTCAACGCCGGGGTCGCGTGGGCCCACACGTTCTCGAAGGGCCACCGGTTCACGGTCCAGCAGCTGCGCCTCGGTGACGGCGACCCCACGACCTACCGCTACGGCGACGACGTCCGCTCCATGACCTCACGCACGTTCACCGTCGACGTGCTGCCCGCCGGCGAGCCGGGAGCGGACGGTCCGGTGCGCGTCGAACGCGAGATGTGGAGCACCCATCACGGGCCGATGCTCAACATGCCGCTGCTCGGCTGGGGCATGGACACGGCGTTCTGCTACCGCGACGCCAACGCCGACAACACCGTCGTGCTCGAGCAGTTCCTCGGGATGTGCCGGGCGCGTGACCTCGACGAGTTCCGGGCGGTGTTCCGCGACGTCAAGGGCCTGCCGTGGGTCAACACGCTCGCAGCCGACCGCAACGGGACGGCCTGGTACGCGGACGGCTCGGCCACACCGGCGTTGTCCGAGGCAGCGACCGAGCGCTTCCTGCGGCGTCTCGACGAGGACCTGATCGCCGCGCTGGCCTTCGAGAACCGCATCGCGGTGCTCGACGGCAGCGACCCCGACGACGAGTGGCTCATCGACGACGACGCCCGCTCCCCCGGGCTGGTCCCACCGGCTCGGCTGCCGGAGCTCGAGGTGCGCGATGTCGTCGTGAACGCCAACGACTCCCACTGGCTCAGCCACCCCGAGCGACGCCTCGAGGGCTACCCGGTGATGTGCGGGCTCGAACGCACGCCACGCAGCCTCCGGACGCGGCAGAACCTGCGGCTGGCCGCGGCGCTCGCGGCCCGGGGCGACGTCGGCCTCGACGACCTCGAGCGGGCCGTGTTCGACAACGAGAGCCTGAGCGCCACGCTGCTCGTCGACGCCGTGGTGCAGCGCTGCCGCGGCGGCCACCGACGACGCGCTCCGACGTGCGGGAGAGATCCTCGCCGCCTGGGACCGGACCGCCTCGCTCGACTCGGTCGGCGCGGTGCTCTGGCGCGAGTTCATGGGTGGCTTCGACGACCGGTCCTGGCGCTCCGGCGACGGGCTCTTCGCCGAGCTCTGGGACGTGGACCGCCCGCTCGACACCCCGCAGGGACTCGCACCCGTGCCGCTGCCGCAGTCCGGCGACGACGGACGCACCCGATCCGATCCTGACAGCGATGTCGGCCGCGCTGGTGCTGCTCGAGGCCGCAGGCGTCGCTCCCGACGCGCCGCTCGGCTCGGTGCAGTGGGCGGTCCGCGGCGACGAGCACATCGCGGTGCCCGGCGGCGGAGAGGCCGAGGGCCTGCTGAACGTCGTGGTGCCCGTCGGCGCGCTGTCGTCGACCTCGCTCGAGCCGCAGCCTCCGAGCGCGCCGATCTTCCCCGGCCGGCAGCGGACCGGGCTGGCCGCGGGCGGCTACCAGGTGACCTACGGCGCCAGCTTCGTGATGCTCGTCGACATGGCGCCCGACGGACCGGTGGGCCGCGGCCTGCTCGCCTACGGCCAGAGCGGCGACCCACGTTCCCCCCACCACAGCGACGGCACGCGGGCGTTCGCCCGGGGTGAGCTGCGTCCGCTGCGCTTCACCGACGACGAGATCGACGCGGATCCGGAGCTGGCGGTCCTCACCCTGCGGTCCGACGACACCCGGTGAAGATCACGGGCGCGCCGTGCCAGGTGCCAGCATGGGGGCGAGATGTCGTCGTTCCGTGACCGCTTCCTGACCCCGAAGGTCGCCCGGGCCATCACCTCGCCCTCGGCGATCGTGGCGACCGGCGCGGGTGTCGCCGCGGGTGTGCTGATCGGGCTCAACCCGATCGGCGCCGTCGTGGTGGGGCTCGGGGCCTTCACCGTACGGGTCCTCGCTGCGGTTCCACGGGCACCGCAGCGTCCGGGCATCAACCCGCGGGCGCTCGAGGATCCGTGGCGCACCGTCATGCAGGAGATCCTCGACGCCAACCGCCGGTTCGAGACCGCCCTCGACGGCGTCCGCGCCGGTCCGCTGCGCGACCGGCTCGGCCTGATCGGCGAGCGACTCGACACCGCGGTCGACGAGGCGTGGCGGATCGCGTCCGCCGGCCAGGCGCTCAGCACGGGTCGACGCCAGATCGACGGCGGTCGCATCGTCGCCGAGCTGCACGCCGCGCAGTCCGCACCGAAGACCGAGCGCAGCGACCGGACCATCGCCGCGATCCAGGCACAGCTCGCCTCGGCGGAGCGGCTCGACCGTACGATCAACGACACCTACGACCAGTTGCGGCTGCTCGACGCGCGCATCGACGAGACCGTGACCCGCACGGTGGAGCTGTCGGTCACGCAGTCCGACGCGGACGCGGTCGGCGGGCTCGGTGACGAGGTCGAATCGATCGTCGGCGACATGGAGGCGTTGCGCCAGGCGGTCGAGGAGACCCGACACACGTCCGCCCCACCGACGATGCCCGAGCAGCGGTCCGCTCCCCCGGCGAGCCAGCCTGATCCGGGCCGACCCGATCAGCAGGGCGGCACCCCGCAGACCGGGTCGGGCAGCGCGTGACCAGCGTGGGCGATGTCCGTGCTGGTGAGACCGGTCCCGACGACCCCGACGCCGACGGCTGGAACGCCGATGAGAGGTGGGACGACGACGAGTGGACCGACGAGGCCGCCGACGAGGAACCTGCCTCGGGCGGCGGTGGTCGCAGCCTGCTGCGAGCGAGCGCGATGCCCGCGGTCGGCACCGCGCTGTCGAGGGTCTCGGGGCTCGTCAGGGTCGCGGCACTCACCTCGGCGCTCGGACTGACCAGCGTCGCTGACGTCTACAACCTGGCGAACACCGCGCCGAACATCCTCTACGAGCTGGTCATCGGCGGGGTGCTCTCGTCGACCCTCGTCCCGCTGTTCATCCACGCCCAGGACGACCCCGAGGACGAGTCGACCTCGGTGATGGTCACCGTCGGCTTCGTGGCGATCACGGCGCTCACCCTGCTCGCGGTCCTTGCCGCACCGTTGCTGAACCGGCTGTTCGCGATGTCGGTCGACGGTCCCGAACGGGCGCACCAGATCGCCATCGGCGACGACTTCCTGCTGCTGTTGCTCCCGCAGATCTTCTTCTACGGGATGACCACGCTGGCCACCGCGCTGCTGCACGCCCGCCGCAAGTTCGCGGCGCCCGCCTTCGCACCGGTGCTCACCAACGTGGTCATCTCGATCGCCGCGTTGATCGTCTACCGGTTCATCGACCCGGCGCAGGGCGACTCGTCGATGAACACGGTCTACGTGCTGGGACTCGGCACCACCGCGGGTGTGGCCGCCATGGCGATCGCGCTGCTGCCTGCCATCCGGCGCGCCGGGATCGTGCTCCGGTGGGACTTCCGACCGCGTCACCCTGCGGTCAGGTCGGTCATCCGGCTCTCGGGGTGGACGGTCGGCTTCGCGATCGCCAACCAGGTCTCGCTGCTGATCGTGTTGACACTGGCCCGTGGTGCCGGTGTCGGCGCGGTGTCCGCCTACCAGTACGCGTTCATCTTCTTCCAGCTCCCGTACGGGCTGATCGCCGTGTCGATCATGACCGCCGTGCTGCCGGAGCTCGCGACCGCCGCCCGCAACGGCGACGACCAGATGTACATCGCGAAGTTCCGTGAAGGACTGAGCCTGCTGCTCACGTTCATGGTGCCCGCGGCGGGTGCCTACCTGTTCCTCGGCACTCCCTTGATCGAGATCCTGTTGCAGCGTGGCGAGTTCGACGCAGCGGCGACCGAGGAGACGGCCCGCATGCTGCTGGGCTTCAGCGTGGGTCTGCCGGCGTTCGCCATCTTCCTGTACTGCGTGCGGGCCTTCCACGCCCGACGCAACACCCGCACGCCCTTCTACCTGAACGTCTTCGAGAACGTCCTGAACGTCGTGCTGGTGGTGCCGCTGGTCGCGGTGCTCGAGACGACCGGCCTGGCCATGGCGTACTCGGTGGCGTACTGGGCAGCGGCGGCGTTGGCGTTGTTCGTGCTGCAGCGGCAGGTCCGGGGGCTGATCGGATGGGCGACCGCAGATGTCGCGCTGCGAGCCCTGGTGCTCGGCGCCGCGGTGCTGGTCGCGATCGGCCTGGCCGAACAACGCCTGGTCGGAACCAGCGGTGCGGTCGCCGAGGTCGCCATCTGCGTGGCGGTGGCCCTGCCGGTCTTCGCCGTCGCGACGCTGTTGATCCGCCCGATGGGCTTCGAGCCGATCATCGACCGCCTCGACCCGCGCGCCCGGCGTCGGGGCAGCCGAGCCGGCTGACCCTGATCTCCGACCGACCCTGATCTACGGTCGAGCGACAGCGCTGTCGAATCGGCCCGACGGATCACGAACCTCGGCCTGCGGTCGGACACCGGCGCGAAGATGGGTCGCGGCGTGCAACCGTCGAGTCCGGTGACCACGGCTGGGTCCCGCTCCCGGGTGCGCCGCCGCACGGTGCCGCTGTGCGGCCAGATCGACAGGATCGGGAGTGGAGATGTCGTGACCACACCTCGTCGGCGTTCGACCGGCGCCCGTCAGACCGGCGCCGACGAACGGCTGCTCGCCGCGACGCGCACCCTGTTGGCCAGGGATGGCTACGACGCGATCACCTCTCGGGCGATCGCCGCCGAATCGGGCGAGAACCTGGCGGCGATCACCTACCACTTCGGCTCGAAGGACGAGCTCGTCGCGGCCGCGTTGGTCGCCAGCTGCCGGGACCTGCTCGAGCCGGTCCTCGCCGTCCTGCGATCGCCCGACACACCGTCGGCCAAGCTCGCGTCGACGATGACGGCGCTCGACGAGCTCTTCCGTTCCTCGCGCCAGGAGCGCATCGCCTACGTCGAGGCCCTCGCCGCCGCTCGACGATGGGACCGGGTGCGTGACGAGCTCCGGACGATGTGGGGCGAGGTCCGCACCGTGCTCACTGCGGTCGTCGAGCAGCTGCGCGACGACGGCGTCGTCCCGGAGTGGACCGACCCCTCGGCCCTGGCCGACCTGTTCCTGAGCACGGCGAACGGGATCCTCTCGACCAGCGCGGTCGACCGGGAGCACAGCGAGGCGCTGGTCGTGGCCTCGCAGTTGGCTGTACTGCTGCTGGCGGCGGGCAGCGTCACGGACGCTCCTGACGGCGCCTCGGGAGACGCAACCGACGGCGACCGCTGACCTGTGCCCTCGGTGACGCGCCGGTCCGACGTAGGCTCCTGCGCATGTGGAAGTCGCTGAAGAAGTGGTGGAAGTACATGGGAGCGAAGCTCTCGAGCACCTTCAACGAGAAGGCGGACCCGAAGGTCCAGCTCGAGCAGGCGATCACCGAGGCCCAGGAACAGCACCGCCAGCTCAAGGAGCAAGCGGCGAACGTCATCGCGAACCAGAAGCAGACCGACATGCGTCTGTCGGCCGCGATGGACGAGCTCGAGAAGCTCAACCGCAACGCACAGCAGGCGGTGCTCATGGCCGACGAGGCCGCCCGGGGCGGTGACGCCGCCAAGGCGACCGAGTTCACGACCGCCGCAGAGGCGTTCGCGAACCAGCTGATCGCCAAGGAGGGCGAGGTGCAGGGGCTCAAGGAGATGTCGCTGCAATCCACCCAGGCCGCCGAGCAGGCCAAGGCCGCGGTGCAGCAGAACGCCCGGCTGCTCCAGCAGAAGCTGTCCGAGAAGCAGAAGCTCCTCTCCCAGCTCGACCAGGCCAAGATGCAGGAGCAGATGAACACGGCGATGACCTCGCTGACCGAGCAGGTCGGCGACGACGTCCCGACGCTCGCCGAGGTCCGCGAGAAGATCGAGACCCGCTACGCCAAGGCGAAGGGCATGTCCGAGATCCAGGGCATGTCGGTCGAGTCCAAGATGCTCGAGGTCGAGCAGGCGTCGGTGAACTTCGAGGCGCAGGCGCGCCTGTCCGAGATCCGATCGAAGCTCGGCATCGGTGACGCGACGACCGCTCCGGCCGCCGAGGGCGCACCCGTCGAGGGCCAGGCGGCGACGTCCGGCGAGGGCGAAGCAGCTCCCAGCCCCGGCTGACCGCCGGCGCTCGCCTCACACCGACCCCGGCCTTCGCGACGGCCGGCGTTCGCGATGGGTTGCGCTCAGCGTGCGAGCAGCGCCTCGAGACGGTCGACGAACGCGGCCTGCGCGGGGTTGAGCTTCACCCGCGCCTCGTCGGGGGCGAACCACTGCGCACGGTCGACCTCGGGGAACTCCTGACGACGCCCCGATCGGGGCGGCCACTCGGTCTCGAAGGTGTTGCTGACGATCTCGGCGGTGTCGAGGTCGCCCTCGACCGCCCACGCGACGACGACCTTGCCGCTCTTGAGCCGCACCTCGCCCAACTCCAGCAGGTCACCCTCGGGCGCTGCCGTGCCGAGCTCCTCGGCGAACTCGCGACGGGCCGCGAGCTCGGGGTCCTCGGCCTCGTCGTACTCGCCCTTCGGCAACGACCACGCGCCCAGGTCCTTGCGTGACCAGAACGGCCCACCGGGGTGCACGACCAGCACCTCGAGTCCGTGCTCGCCGCTGCGGCGGAACAGCAGGAGCCCCGCGCTCCGGCGTCCCCCGCTCACCGCGGCCAGCTCACACACGGTCGAAGCGTCACGACGCTCAGGGCATCACGACCAGGTCGTCGCGGTGCACGACCTCGCCCGATCCCTCGATCAGCTCCGTCGAACGCCGCCCGGCCATGACGGCCAGCGCCGCGGAGTCGACACGTGTCAGGCCCTTCGCGATGACCCGTCCGTCGGTCGCGGCGATCTCGACCGCGGCCTCGACGCCGAAGTCGCCCCGGTGCGACACCACCCCCGCGGCGAGCAGCGACCGGCCGCCGGCGGTGAGCGCCGCGACCGCGCCGTCGTCGATCACGACACGGCCCTCGGCGGGCAGTGCGAACGCGATCCAGAGCTTCCTGGCCGCGAGGCGCCCCTCTCGGGCGAGCACCGTCGTGCCGATCCCCGGAGTTCCGGCGACGGCATCCGCGAGCACCCCGGGGCGGTCCGCTGCAGCGATCACGGTGCGCACACCGGACCACGACGCCATCTTCGCCGCCGCCAGCTTCGAGGCCATCCCGCCGCTGCCACGGGCGCTGCCGGCACCCCCGGCGACGGACTCGAGCTCGTGGTCGATCTCGACGATCTCGGTGATCAACGAGGCCCCGGGCGCCAGGCGAGGGTCGGCGTCCATGACCCCCGGTGCGTCGGTGAGGAGTACCAGCAGGTCGGCGCGGACCAGGTGGGCCACGAGCGAGGCGATGCGGTCGTTGTCGCCGAAGCGGATCTCGTCATCCGCGACGGCGTCGTTCTCGTTGACGATCGGCACCACCGACAGCTCGAGCAGCCGCTCCAGCGTCGACCGGGCGTGCAGGTACTGCGAGCGCACCATGAAGTCCTGGGGTGCCAGCAGCACCTGACCCGCCACCACCTGGTGGCCGCCGAAGTGCTCGTTCCAGGACTGCATCAGACGCACCTGTCCGATGGCCGAGATCGCCTGCAGGGTCCGGGGGTCGGAGGGTCGGTCCGCCGCGCCGAGACCGAGTGCCGGCAGCCCCGAGGCGACGGCCCCGGACGAGACCAGCACGACCTGGTGACCCTGTGCACGGAGCCCGGCGATCTCCGAGGCGGCCTTGGCGAGCGCGCCCTGTTCGATGACCCCGTGCTCGTCGGTCAGGCTCGACGTGCCGAGCTTGACCACCGCTCGCATCAGTCGGCCTCGTCGAAGGGTTGCACGTCGAGCTCGACGTCGGTCTCGAAGTCGAAGCTCAACGTCGCGATGTGCACCGTGTCGCCGTTGCGGGCGCCCGCTCGTGCGAGCGCGCGGTCGACACCCAGCTTGTTGAGTCGGCTGCGGGCCTCGTCCATCGCCTCGGGGTTGGTCAGGTCGTTGAGCCTGACCGCCCGCGAGGCCTCACGACCGAGCACCTCGAAGCTGCCGTCGTCGTTGCGAGCGATGCGGATGCCCTCGGGCACGGGCCGCAACGTCACGAAGCCCTCGGGCTCGGGATCGAGTGCTCGCACGGCCTCGACCGCGGAGCGCAGCGCGCCGAGCAGCTGCGGGATGCCCAGACCGGTCACCGCCGAGATCGGCAGTCCGTCGAACTGCTCCAGCGCCTCGTCGTCGGCCAGGTCGGCCCGCGAGCCGACCCGGACACGGGGACGGTCGAGCAGCTCGGGCCGGTACTCGCCGAGCTCGTGCAGCAGGATCCGCTCCTGCTCATCGGGTGACAGCTCGGCGAAGGGTGACAGGTCGCAGAGGATGACCAGGACCCGTGCGCGCTCGATGTGGCGCAGGAACTGGTGCCCGAGGCCCTTGCCGTCGGCGGCCCCCTCGATCAGTCCGGGGATGTCGGCCACGACCATCTCGAAGGGCGCGCCGCCGTCGGCCAGGCGTACGACGCCCAGGTTGGGCACGAGGGTGGTGAAGGGGTAGTCGGCGATCTTCGGGTGCGCTGCCGAGATGCGGGAGATGAGCGTCGACTTGCCGACGTTGGGGAAGCCGACGAGCGCGACGTCGGCCATCAGCTTCAGCTCGAGCCAGATCCAGCGCTCCTCGCCGTACTCGCCCTGCTCGGCGAAGCCCGGCGCACGTCGCTTGTTGGACAGGAACCGTGCGTTGCCCTTGCCGCCGAGCCCTCCCGCTGCGGCCAACCAGCGGTCGCCGTCGTTGGAGAGGTCGGCGAGGATCTCGCCGTCGCGGTCCTTGACCACGGTGCCGACCGGCACGTGGACGATCAGGTCGCGTGCGCCGCCACCGTGCTTCTTCTTGCCGGAGCCGTGCGATCCGCTCTCCGCCTTGCGGTGCGGATGGTCCCGGAACGCGATGAGCGACGCCACGTTGCGGTCGGCGACCAGCCAGACGTCGCCGCCGTCGCCGCCGTCGCCCCCGTCGGGGCCACCCCGTTCCACGTGGGCCTCACGACGGAACGACACACAGCCGGCACCGCCGTCTCCACCCTTGACGTTGAGACCGCACTCGTCGACGAATTCAGACACGGTGATCCAGGATACGGCTGATTCGAGGGTGCCGACGCTGTCCCACGACGGTCCTACGATCACAGCCATGAGCAGTGAGATCGACCAGGAGCGCGCACGACGCTGGGCACAGACCATGGGCGGCACCCAGGTCAGCGCAGTCGGCGTCCTCGCGACGGTCGACGTGCGCCGTGCGCACGGCGGTTTCGACGTCCAGGTCGGTCGTCCGTCCGCCATGAGTCGCTCGCAGCGAGAGGCACTCGAGGACGCCACCATGGCGGACGGCGCCACACGGGCAGAGGGCGCCGGCACCCGGGCGCTCGAGGAGTCCCCCGACGCCGATCGCACCTGCTTCGAACGTGACCGTGACCGGATCCTGCACTCCAGCGCCTTCCGCCGCCTCGCCGGCAAGACGCAGGTGTTCGTCTTCCCCGACGACCACCAGCGCACCCGGCTCACCCATGCACTCGAGGTCGCCCAGGTCGCGACGGCCATCGCACGGGCCATCGGCGTCAACGTCGCCCTGACCGAGGCCATCGCGCTCGGTCACGACTGCGGCCACGGTCCCGGCGGCCACGCCAGCGAAGATGCCTTCTCGCCGTACGTCGAAGGCGGCTACGACCACGCCGTCTGGGGTGCCGACCAGGTGCTCGCTCCGCTCAACCTGTGCGTCGAGACGCTCGACGGCATCCGGAACCACTCCTGGTCGCGTCCCGCCCCCGCCACGCCCGAGGGAGAGGTCGTCGCGTGGGCCGACCGCATCGCGTACGTCTGCCACGACTTCGAGGACGCCGAACAGGCCGGCATCGTGCACGCGGGCGACCTGCCGCCGCTGGTGCTCGAACGCTGCGGCGACCGGCGCAGCCGTCAGCTGCACGGCTTCATCGGCGCGGTGGTCGAGGCCGTGCGCCGCACCGGGTGCATCTCGATGACCGAGCCCTTCGCAGAGGCGCTCGCCGAGTTCCGCCGGTTCAACTACGAACGCATCTACATGCGGGCCGAGTCGACCGCCCAGTCCGAGTCGGTCATCCGGGTGCTGCGTGCCCTCGTCGAGCTGCACGGCGACTCACCGGAGCTCGTGCCCCGCGCCGACGGACTGCTCGTGCCCGCAGCCGGCAGCACCCAAGCCGTCGTCGACGCCGTCACCTACGTCGGCGGCATGACCGACCGCTACGCCTTCGACCGGGCCGTGCAGCTGCTCGACTGGGACGAGCGCGATCTGCCCATCGGCATCCGCTGAGCCGCCGCCCCGGCCCAGGCAGCGAGGTCGCAGACGCGCAACAGCCCGCTCTCACGAGCGGGCTGTCGTCAGTTCTCCGGGGTGGAGCGGATCACTCCGCTGCAGCTCCCACGGGGAACACGTTCACGATCTTGCGGTTGCGGCGCGAGCCGAACTTGACCTCGCCGTCCGCCGTGGCGAACAGCGTGTCGTCGCCACCGATGCCGACGTTCTCGCCGGGGTGGATCTTGGTGCCGCGCTGGCGGACGATGATCGCGCCGGCGTGGACCACGCCGCCGTCGTACACCTTGACGCCGAGGCGCTTGGACTCTGAATCACGACCGTTCCTGGTGGAACCGCCGCCCTTGGTCTTCGACATGGCTTGCTACTTCCTGAGGTGGTGGGGATCCGAGGGCCTCAGCCCTTGGAGATCCCGGTGATCTCGATCGACGAGTACGTCTGACGGTGACCCCACCGACGACGGTTGTTCGACTTGTTCTTGTAGGTGAAGGCGTTGATCTTCTTGCCCTTGACCTCTTCGACGACTCGCGCCGACACGGTCGCACCCTTGAGCTGATCGGGTGTTGCCAGGACGGTGTCACCGTCGACCAACATCACCGGAGCGAGCTGCACCTCAGTGTCGGGCGTCCCGAGACGCTCGACGTTGAGGCGCTGCCCCTCTTCGACCCGATACTGCTTTCCACCGGACTTCACGACTGCATACATACGGCTGGCAACGTTACCGGCAACCTGCGCTCCGATGAAAGTCGAGCGCTCCGGAACTCAGGAGATGAACTCGGTGGGGATGACGACTCCCCTGCCGTCGCAGTGCTCGCAGCGTCGACGACACCGACTCGAGCAGGCCCTCGCCGATGCGCTTGCGGGTCATCTCGACCAGGCCCAGGTCGGAGATGTTGAACACCTGCGTGCGGGTCTTGTCCCGGCTGAGCGCCTCTCGGAACTGCTTCACGACCCGGTCGCGGTTCTCCTTGATCTCCATGTCGACGAAGTCGATCACGATGATGCCGCCGATGTCCCGCAGCCGCAGCTGGCGGGCGATCTCGTCGGCCGCCTCGAGGTTGTTGCGGAAGACGGTCTCCTCCAGGCTGGAGGAGCCGACGTTGCGGCCGGTGTTGACGTCGATGACGGTCAGCGCCTCGGTCGCCTCGATGATCAGCGAACCACCCGAGGGCAGCCACACCTTGCGGTCGAGGGCCTTGGCGAGCTGCTCGGCGACGTGGAACTTCTCGAACAGCGGCAGCGGCTCGGCGGATCGGTCGTAGTACTCGACCCGGTCAGCGAGCGCCGGTGCGACGGCCTCGACGTACTCCTTGATGTCGGTGTGCAGCGCCTCGTCGTCGATGACGACGCCTCGGTACTCGGCGTTGAACTCCTCGCGGATGAACCGGACCGCCATCTCGGGCTCGCGGTAGAGCAGGCCCGGACGGTTCTGCTTCGCGGCGAGCTCGCTGATCCGGTCCCACTGCTTGATCAGCCGCTTGACGTCGCGCTCGATCTCCTCGGCGGTGACGCCCTCGGCCGCGGTCCGCACGATCACGCCGTGCTCCTTGGGCTTGACCCGGTCGAGCAGCTGGCGCAGGCGCTTGCGCTCGTCGTCGGGCAGGCGCTTCGAGATGCCGTAGGTCGACGAGTTCGGGACCAGCACCACGAAGCGACCCGGCAGCGAGACCTCCTGGGTGAGCCGGGCACCCTTGTGGGCGATCGGGTTCTTGGTGACCTGGCAGAGGATCAGCTGCTTCGCCTTGAGCACGTCCTCGATGCGGGGCGGTTCGCCCTTGGCGTCGACGTCGTCCTTGTCGTACTGGACGTCGCCCCGGTAGAGCACTGCGTTCTTCGGCGTCGCGATGTCGATGAACGCCGCCTCCATGCCGGGCAGCACGTTCTCGACCTTGCCGATGTAGATGTTGCCGTGGATCTGGGTGACGTCGTCGGTCGGTCGGGAGACGTAGTGCTCGACGAGCGAACGGCCCTCGAGGATCGAGATCTGCGTGGCGTCGTCGTGCACGTGCACGTTCATCTGGTAGCGGCCGACCGCGCGGCCCTTGCGACTGCGCCCACCGCGACGCTTGAGCGTCTTCTCGTCGAGCTCGAGCGGGTTGTCGTCGACGAGCACCGCCTCGACCGGCGTCGGCTGCTGGCCGCGCTGCCCCTTCTGACCACCCTGGCCACCGCCCTGGCGCTGGCGCTGCTGACCGCCACCCTGGCGCTGTTGACCGCCGCCCTGGTTGCCGCCCTGGCCGCTGCGCTGGTTGCCCCCGGCGTTGCCAGCTCCCCCGGCGTTGCCGCCACCTGCGCCGCCCCCGCCGCCGCGTCCACGACGACGTCGGCGACGGTTCTTCGACGGGCCGGTGCCGGCGGCGCCGTCTGCGGAGGAGCCTCCGCCGTTCGTGGTCTCGGTGCCCGCCGGCCGTGGCGGTGCGGGCATGGAATCGCCGATCTTCGGCTTACGAGGCGCGGCGGCCGGGCTCGGCGCGTCCGACGTCGTCGGTGACGCGGGCGCAGCGGGCTCCGGTCTGGTGGATCGGCCCTGATCTGGGTTCGACTCGGTGTCCGACATGGGACAGTCCTCTCATGACGCGTGCCTGTCGGCGCGCGGGGACGGCGTCGCGAGCCGCATGGGCCCGACGTGGACGCCGTCGCTCGTCGTCCGCGGTCCGCCACTCGGGTCGGACCGCTGGTTGCACGGGATCCTCGGGGCGATCACGGTCCTGTCGCAGCACCCGGGACCGACAGCATGCGGACCCGCCGCGCGCCGCTCCACCCGGACACCGAGAAGACCGTGCGCCCGCTCGTTCCAGGTCCCACGTCGTCGCCAGGACGACGCTCAGGCACGCTCGGATCACACGGTGCCGCACGCCGGAGCTCCGACGTGGTTCGTGCAGATCGACCTGACCGAGGGACATGGTGCGCCCGAGTGTACCGCTCGCCGCCGCTCGGACCCGCAACCCCGACGATGCCGGTCGTTCACGGTCACAATCAACACCGGCGACACCGGGTGATCCAACGGCTGGGCGACGGTGGACGATCGTGGTCAGGCGAAGCGGTGCATGTGCACCGACTGCACCAGACCGATCGCCACGAACGAGGCGATGACCGAGGAGCCACCCTGTGACACGAAGGGCAGCGGGATGCCGGTGATCGGCATGATCCCGAGGTTCATGCCGATGTTCTCGAAGATGTGGAACAGCAGCATCGACATCACCCCCACGCAGAGCAAGGTGCCCATCGGGTCGGCCGCGAGTTGGGCGATGCGCCAGATGCGCCAGATCATGATCGCGAACAGCAGCACGAGCGTGCCCGCCCCGAGGAAACCGAACTCCTCGCCGGCGACGGTGAAGATGAAGTCGGTCTGCTGGGCCGGCACGTAGCCGAGGCGGGTCGAGGGCCCGTTGCCGAAGCCGAAGCCGGTGAAGCCACCCGACGAGATCGCCGTCTGGGCCTGCTCGACGTTGTAGCGGACCGCCTCGGACACGCCGTCGGGGTTGGCGAAGGACAGCAGACGGTCCTTCTGGTACTGGTCGAGCGCATCGGAGCGCAGGATGCCGATCACCCCGACCAGACCGACCAGGACCAGCACGGCCAGGTGCCGCAGCCGGACGCCACCGACGACGAGCATGCCGACGCCGGCGACGATGAACACCAGCGCAGAGCCCAGGTCGGGCTGCAGCAGCGTCATGCCCATCGGGACGCCGATCAACGCCAGCGCCCCGGCGAGACGCCGTAGGTCGACCCGGTCGACCGACCCCAGGTAGGCGGCGACGGCGATGATCGTCGCCAGCTTGGCGAACTCGGCCGGCTGGATCGTGATCGGTCCGAACCGGTACCAGCCCTGGGTCCCGTTGACCGTCGCCCCGAGGGGGGTCAGCACGCCGAGCATCGCCAGGAGCGACACGCCGTAGATCAGGGGCCACAGGTCGGCGATCCGTCGGTAGTCGACGAGCGACAGCCCCGCCATCGCCGCCACGCCGACGAGCACGAACAGCGCCTGTCGGGCCACGACGCCGGTCCCGCTCGGCAGGCGACGGGTCGCGCTGAAGACCATGACCAGACCGCACAACGTGATGAGGGCGGTGACCACCATCAGCGCGATGTCGACGTGACGCCAGGGTGCCGACAGGTCCTGGGCGCGGAACCTGCTGCTCTGGCGGGAGGACCCGAGGGCGGTGTTCATCATCAGCCGGAGGTTCCCGTCGTGGTGTCGTTGCGGGAGTCCTGCAGCGCCTGGGCGGCAGCCATGTCGCAGGCCGCGGAGTCGGCGACCGGACACGCGGGCGGCAAGGTGCCGGTGGAGACCGGTTGCAGCACACGGAACGCGAGCGGCGCGGCGATGGTGCTGCCGAAGCCCGACTCCGGGATGACGACGCTCACGGTGTACTGCGGCGGCACTCCCGGCACCGCCGGGCCCCACCCGACGAACAGCGCGGTGTCGGCCTTCTTCGAGACCTGCGCGGTGCCGGTCTTGCCGGCCATCGGCCAGGCGGTCGGCGTCGCCGCGAACGCCGCCGAGGCCGTACCACCGGTGCCGGGCGCGGTCACCCCCACCAGACCGTCCCAGATCTGGGCGTAGTGCCCGAGGTCGATCGCGAGCTTCGCCTCGACGACGGGCTCGATCTCCTCGACCACCTCGTAGTTGCCCTCCTGCCCGGGCAGGAGCGTCGCATCGATCGCCCGCGTGATCTTGGTGGCGACCTGCGGCTGGTAGCGGGTGCCGCCGTTGGCGAAGGTCGAGTAGGCGTCGGCGAGTTGCAGCGGGGTCGCGGCGACGTCGCCCTGGCCGATCGACATGTTGATGTTGTCGCCGGTGCGCCAGTCGCCGGTGAGGAACAGGTCGGGGCGGGCTTCGTAGGCCTCCTTGCGCTTCGCCGGGGTCGGCAGTCGACCGGCGTTCTCGCCGCCGAGCGGGATGCCGGTCCTCGACCCGAGGCCGAACTCGGCGGCGGCGTCCTGGATGGGGGTCTCGCCGAACTCGCCGCGCCGGTTCCAGAACTTGTCGGCCATCCGGTAGTAGTAGACGTCGGACGACACGGTGAGGGACCTGGCGAGCCCGACGGGTCCGACGTGCCCCTTCCGGCCGGCGTTCTGGAAGTCGCAGGTCTCACCCTCGCAGTTCTCGGCCTCGTAGAACCCGGGGTCGGTGATCACGTCGTCGCCGGCGAGCAACCCGGTGCGCTGACCGGCCCAGGCGGTGAACAGCTTGAACGTCGACCCCGGTGCGTAGGCGCCCTGGATGGCCCAGTTCACCAACGGCTGGCCGCTGTTGGGATCCTGGAAGGTGGCCCACAGGTCCGAGGAGATGCCGTTCACGATCGAGGACGGGTCGTAGTCGGGATACGACGCCATGGCCAGGATCTGTCCGTTGTTCGGGTCCTGCACGACCACCGACCCCTGGGGTGCCGCGGTCCGGTAGGTGCCCGCCCGGTCGCTCTGCGGTGGCCCGGCGCGGACCTGCTGGATCTTGGCCTCGAGCAGTCGTTCGGCGTGCGCCTGCAGGTCGACGTCGATGCTCAACCAGACGTCGTCGCCGGCCTCGGGCGGGTCGAGCGACACGACGTCGACCAGGTCGCCCTTGGCGTTCACCTCGATGGTCCGCTTGCCCGGCACGCCGCGCAGGTGCTCCTCGTACGCGGCCTCGACGCCACCCTTCCCGATCGAGTCGCCGAGTTGGTAGTCCTTCTTCGGGTCGTCGCCGTCGGGCGGCTCGGTCGTGGTGGTCGACTCGCCCGGCGCGGTGCTGCTGGTCGTCGTGCCGCCGCGGGCCTCGAGCTCCTTGTCGTTGATCTCACCCACGTAGCCCAGCAGGTGCACCGCGACGTTGCCGTAGGGGTAGACGCGGATCGCCTGGCGCTCGACCACCACGCCGGGGAACCGGTCGTTGCGCTCCATCAGGTAGATCTCGACGTCCTTGGGCACGTCCTCGGCCACCGGCACGTAGGCCTGCGGCGCCCAGCGCTTGTCGTCGTAGCGCTTCTCGATGGTCGACACCTTGGTCGCGACCCCGAACGAGCCGAGCGTCTCGGCCAGGTCCTCGAAGATCGCCGTGCGCTCCTCGGGCTCGAGCTTCCGCAGCGGCTCCCGGTCGAGGGACACCACCGTCGAGGGACGGTTGTCGACGAGCACCTTGCCGTTGCGGTCCAGGATGCGCCCGCGTGGCGCCTCGTCATGGATGTAGCGCAGGCGGTTCGACACCGACGTGGCCTCGAACTCCTGGCGGTCGATGCCCTGCAGGAACCACAACCGCATGAACAACGCCAGGAAGAGCGAGATCGCGACGATGCCGATCGCGCTCAGTCGTACCTGGTTGGAGTCGGTGTCCACGTTCTCAGCAGTCCTCGCCATGGTGACGACTCGTCGGTCGCCTCTGCTCCAGCCCGGCCACGCTCAGTACGACCGTGTCCGCAGCGGCTCACCCTCGGCCCAGCGGCACATGGCCAGACCGGGAACGCAGAGCAAGCCGTTGACGGCCGAAACGATACCGACGATGGCCCACAGGCGCGGGTCGGACAATGAGCGTTGTCCCAGCATCTCGCCGACCGCGGCGTAGAGCAGGGTGCCGATCGCGCTCGCGGCGACGGTGATCGCGACCGAGATGCTGCGCGAGGACCGGATCACCGAGTCCTCGGCAGCGCCGACCGCGAACCCGACGAGCGCGAAGCTCAGCGCCGAGACCCCGAGCACGCCGGGCACCACCAGGTCGGCGAGCACACCCGCGACGAAGCCGACCTCGGCACCCCGGCTCGGGCCGCCGACGAGTCCGGCGCAGATGGCCACGAGCAGCAGGAGCTCCGGGTGCACCCCGAAGAGACGGAGGTCGCTGAACACCCCGATCTGCAGCACGAACACGCTCAGCAGCAGCGCGCCCCACCGGACGACGACCTGCATCTCGGCGGTCATGCCCGTGCGCTCATTCCTGCGGCGTCCACTTGAGGACCTGCACGACGTCGAGCTTGGCGAAGTCGACGGCGTAGTTCACCTGCACGACCTTCACCTGCTGCGCCTCGTCGGGTGTCACCTTGTCGACGGTGCCGACGGGGATCGCCGGCGGCATGATGGCGCGCTCGATGCCGCCGGTGACGACGACCTCGTTGGGGCTGACGGGCTTGTCGAGCTCGATGCCGCGGTCGACCACGAAGGTGTCGTCATCACCGCCGCCGTGTCCCACTCCCGCGATCCCGGAGTCCACGAGACGCACTCCGATGTGCAGAGCCGGATCGGTGAGCAGCTGCACCACCGACCGTGTGCGCGACGTCTCGATGACTCTCCCGACCAGGCCGCGGGCGGTGATGACCGGCATGCCCTTCTCGATACCGGAGTCGGTGCCCCGGTCGAGCTGCAGCCGGTGGTCCGAGAAGTTCGAGTACGGACCGGTCGTCACCCTGGCGATCTGCGTGGGGATGTCGCCGGCGAAGTCGATGCCGAGCTGCTCGCTCAGGCGTTCGAGCTCCTTCTCGGCGTTCGCGTTGCGGACCTGCGCACCCTCGAGGCGGTCGATCTCACCGCGGAGCCGCTCGTTCTCGATGCTCAGGTCGTCGTATCGGGTCATGCCGTTCCAGGCGTTGCGGAACGGCGTCGTGACCCAACGACCGGCGCCGCGCACCGGGGCGAACACGTCGACGGCACCTTCGCGTGCCCCGGAGAGCGCGACGACGCCGCGGGCATCGAGGGTGATGAGGGTCACGGCGAGCAGGGTCAGCACCAACAGGACGTAGCGAGAACGTCGTCGGCCGCTGCCCGGCTGGGAGAGTGGGCGCACTGATCGTCGAGGCGGGTCAGTCGCGATGACCCGAGAAGAGCACGCCCTCGAGCGCCTCGAACTCCTCGAGCGCCTGACCCGAACCGAGGGCGACGGCTTCCAGGGGACGGGGTGCGATCCGGATCGGCATGCCGGTCTCCTGGGCGAGGCGCTCGGGCAGGCCCTTGAGCAGCGCTCCCCCGCCGGCGAGCATGATCCCGCGTTCCATGATGTCGGCGGCGAGCTCCGGGGGCGTCTTGTCGAGGGTCACCTTCACGGCGTCGACGATGGTCGAGACGGGCTCGTCGATGGCCTCTCGGATCTCCGGGGTCGACGTCACGATCGTCTTCGGCAGGCCGGTCACCAGGTCGCGGCCACGCACCTCGGCCTGGAGCTCCTGCTTGAGCTTCCAGGCGGAGCCGAGCTCCATCTTCACGACCTCGCTCGTGCGCTCACCGAGCGCGAGCGAGTACTCCTTCTTGATGTACTGGATGATGGCTTCATCGAGCTCGTCGCCGCCGACGCGGACCGACTGGCTGGTCACCACACCGCCGAGCGAGATGACGGCGACCTCGGTCGTGCCGCCGCCGATGTCGACGATCATGTTGCCGGTCGGCTCCTGCACGGGGAGCCCCGACCCGATGGCGGCCGCCATCGGCTCCTCGATGATGCGAGCGGGCTTGCGAGCGCCGGCGAACTCGGCCGCGTCCTGCACGGCGCGCTGTTCGACGCCGGTCACGCCCGAGGGCACGCAGATGATCATGCGGGGCTTCGAGAAGCGACTGTTGTGCACACGCTGGATGAAGTAGCGCAGCATCGTCTCGCAGACCTCGAAGTCCGAGATGACGCCGTCCTTCAGCGGGCGGATCGCCTGGATGTGGGCGGGCGTGCGCCCGATCATCCGCTTGGCCTCGGTCCCGACGGCCACCGCGCGCCCGTCCTGCTCGCGGATCGCGACCACCGAGGGCTCGGACAGCACGATGCCCTCGCCGCGCACGTAGACGAGCGTGTTGGCCGTGCCGAGATCGACAGCGATGTCACGGCCGAGGAGATTGGAAGATAACCGTGCCATAGAACGTCCTCACGCTAGCCCCCACGTAGACGCCCACAGGACGCGGACCGGGACTCGAACTCAGCAGCGAACCGATGCGGAACAACGGGCCGCCGACCCGCCGGAGCCACCCGTCAGCGACCGCAACGGAACCGTAACAAGCCTACGCAGCGCCTGCTCGCCGACTCCAGCGATGTGACCGGAGTCGGCGACCGACCTGCGAGGACGTTCAGCGAACGGAGGGGCGCGTCACCGTGGTGGCGCCGCCCGACCGATCAGGCGGGGAACCAGAGCGCGATCTCGCGCTCGGCGGACTCAGTCGCGTCCGAACCATGGACCAGGTTCTCGTTCGTGGTGGTCGCGAAGTCGCCGCGGATCGAGCCGGGCTGGGCGTCGTCGACCTTGGTCTTGCCGATCAGGGTGCGCATCAGGGCGAAGGTGTTGTCGTCGGGGCCCTCGACGACCATCGCGACGACCGGGCCCCGGGTCAGGAAGTCGACGAGCTCGCCGAAGAAGGGCTTGTCGCGGTGCTCGTCGTAGTGGGCCTCGGCGAGGGCACGGTCGGGGGTGCGCATCTCGAGGCGGCTGATGGACAGGCCCTTGCGCTCGATGCGGGCGATGATCTCTCCGACGAGACCGCGTTCGACGGCGTCGGGCTTGCACATGATGAAGGTCTGGTTCACGCCGCTCAGGGTACGGCCGCGACGATGCCCCCTGCGAACTGAGTTGTGCCCTGCGAACCGACCCGGACCAGCCGGCCGGATGACTCAGCGACACCGCGCGTGCGTGCGCCCTGACGCCGCACGAGCGCGCTCAGCGACACGATCCGGCCGCGCTCAATGACCCTGCGAGCGGGCGCTCAGTGACGCTGTGCGAGGGCGCGGCGGGCGGGTCCGAGCAGCCGGAACGACCCCGTGACGACGACCACGTCCTCTTCCTGGGCGATCGACAGCGCCCGCGACACCGCGGTGGTCGGATCGGCCGCCCACTCGTTGGGCAGACCGGCGGCGTCACAGGCCGCCGCGAGGCTGCGGGCCTCGACGCCACGCTCGCCCGGGATGGTCGTGCAGATGACCAGGTCCGGTCGCAGCCGAGCCAGCGCCGAGACGGTCGTCGCCAGGTCACGTCCCTGCAACGTGCCGACCACCAGCAGCCGGGAACCCACCGGAGTGAACTCGTCGTCGAGCGTCCGCCCCAGCGCTGCGAGTGCGTCGGCGTTGTGGGCGCCGTCGAGCACCACCAGCGGCTCGTGATCGGCGATCTCGAAGCGACCCGGCAGCTGCAGCGAGGCGAACGCCTCGGACAGCACCTCGTCGTCGACGGGACGGCGGAAGAACGTCTCGACGGCCGCGAGCGCGATCGACGCGTTGACGACCTGGTGGTGCCCGTGCACGCCGAGGAACAGGTCCTGGTGCACCGACTCGGGTCCGCGGAGCGACACGACGTGGCCGCCGACGGCGATCCGGTCGTCGAGCACGCCGAAGTCCCCTCGGTCGCCCTCGCCGTAGCGCAGCAGCTCGGCGGGGCCCTCGGCGGCGAACACGGCGACCAGCTCGTCGGAGACGTCGCCGACGACCGCGGTCGAGTCGGGGCCGATGATCCCCGCCTTCTCGCTCGCGATCGCCATCTCCCAGCCGGGAGCGAAGTCGGTGTGGTCCCCGCCGATCGAGGTGACCACCGCGACGCGTGCCTCGGCGACGTTCGTGGCGTCGTACCGGCCGAGCAGACCGACCTCGACGACGGCCACGTCGACGGGCGCCTCGGCGAACCAGCGGAACGCCGCCGCGGTCATGACCTCGAACCAGCTCGGCCGGCTCTCGAGCAGCGGTTCGACCAGCGCGATGCCCGACAGCACCTCGGCCAGGTCGGTATCGCTGATCGGCTCGCCGTCACGGCTCAGTCGCTCGTTGAGCACCTCGAGGTGCGGGCTGGTGTAGGTGCCGACGCTGAGGCCGTGGGCGCGCAGCAGCTGGGTGATCATCGCGGCGACGGTCCCCTTGCCGTTGGTGCCGGTGATGTGGATCACCGGGACCTCGTGCTGGGGGTCGCCGAGCAGGGCCATGAGCGCGGACATGTCGTCCAGACCCAGGCCCTCGATGCGACCCGCGGCGATCCCGACCGAGCTCTGCTCGTGGTCGAGGCGACCGTCGAGCCAGGCCGTCGCTTCGTCGATGTTCAGCGCGTCACCCCGGCGTCAGGAGGCGGTTCAGGACGCGGCGCGCCGCGGTCGTGTGGAACGCGACTTGGTGCTGCGCGGCACGAGCGTCGGGTACACCTTGTCGCGCACGACGTCACCGTCGACGACGACCTTCGACACGTCGCTGCGCGAGGGCAGCTCGTACATGACGCCGAGCAGCACCTCTTCGATGATCGAGCGCAGGCCACGGGCACCGGTCTTGCGGGCGAGCGCCTGGTCGGCGACCGCACCGAGTGCGTCCTCGGTGAACTCGAGCTCGACGTCCTCGAGCTCGAAGAACTTCTGGTACTGCTTCACCAGCGCGTTCTTCGGTTCGACCAGGATCTGGATGAGCGCCTCTCGGTCGAGGCTGTCGACCACGGCGGTGACCGGCAGACGGCCGACGAACTCGGGGATGAGACCGAACTTGAGCAGGTCCTCGGGCAGGACCTTGGCGAAGATGTCGCCCTCGCTCTCCTCGCCCACGGAACGCAGCTCGGCACCGAAGCCGACACCCTTGCGGTTGCTGCGCTGGCCGATGATCTTGTCGAGCCCGGCGAATGCCCCACCGCAGATGAACAGGATGTTGGTCGTGTCGATCTGGATGAACTCCTGGTGCGGGTGCTTGCGCCCGCCCTGGGGCGGCACCGACGCGGCGGTGCCCTCGAGGATCTTCAGCAAGGCCTGCTGCACGCCCTCGCCGGACACGTCACGGGTGATCGACGGGTTCTCGGACTTGCGGGCCACCTTGTCGATCTCGTCGATGTAGATGATCCCGTGCTCGGCCTTCTTGACGTCGAAGTCGGCGGCCTGGATGAGCTTCAGCAGGATGTTCTCGACGTCCTCGCCGACGTAGCCGGCCTCGGTCAGCGCCGTGGCGTCCGCGATGGCGAACGGGACGTTCAACATGCGGGCGAGGGTCTGCGCGAGCAGGGTCTTGCCACAGCCGGTGGGGCCGATCATCAAGATGTTCGACTTGGCCAGCTCGACGTCGTCGGAACCCGGCCGGGCGCCGTGCTGCACGCGCTTGTAGTGGTTGTAGACGGCCACCGCGAGGATCTTCTTCGCGCGCTCCTGACCGACGATGAAGTCGTCGAGGAACTCGAAGATCTCGATCGGCTTGGGCAGCTCGTCGAGGGTCAGCTCACCGGTCTCGGCGAGCTCCTCCTCGATGATCTCGTTGCAGAGGTCGATGCACTCGTCGCAGATGTAGACACCTGGACCTGCGATGAGCTTCTTGACCTGCTTCTGGGACTTGCCGCAGAAGGAGCACTTGAGGAGCTCACCACCATCACCGAACTTGGCCACGCTGCACCATCTCCTTGGCCTCTGGTTCCTCGGCCTCTGGCTCCTCGACCACGAACCCCGCGGTCACTCTGCGGATTCCGGGCCCCCGGAACGCAGGAGGTCCATTCTGGCCGATCGGTCAGCTGACCGCGGTGATCGCGCCGGAGTTGTCGACGAACGCCCGGGAATCGATGACCTCGTCGACGATGCCGTACTCCTTGGCCTCTGCGGCGGTCAGCACGTAGTCGCGATCGGTGTCCTTCGAGATCTTCTCGATGGGCTGACCGGTGTGGGCGGACAGGATCGTCTCGAGCGACGCCTTGAGACGCAGGATCTCGTTCGCGGCGATCTCGAGGTCGGACACCTGCGCGTAGCCCGACTGGGCGTACGGCTGGTGGATCAGGATGCGAGCGTTGGGCAGCGCCAGGCGCTTGCCCGGGGTGCCCGCGGCGAGCAGCACCGCGGCGGCCGAGGCGGCCTGACCGAAGCACAGCGTCGAGATCTCGGCGCGCACGTACTGCATCGTGTCGTAGATCGCGAGCAGCGCGTTGATGTCGCCGCCCGGGGAGTTGATGTAGATGTTGATGTCCTTGTCGGGGTTCTCCGACTCGAGGAACAGCATCTGGGCGCAGACCAGGTTCGCGACGGTGTCGTCGATCGGGGTGCCGAGGAAGATGATGTTCTCCCGGAGCAGCCGCGAGAACAGATCCGAGTAGCGCTCACCGCGGCTCGTCTGCTCGATGACGTTCGGCACCATGTAGTTCTGGGGGTTCAGCAGCGTGTTGAGGCCCCCGGTCGTTGATCCGGCCGTGTTCAGGTCGCCTGCAGGCATGTCGTGCTCCCTCGACCCCGCGGGGTCAGTCGTGGTCGTGGCCAGCGTGATCGTGGTCCGCGTGGTCGTGGCCGGAATGATCGTCCTCCGGCAGGGCGAGGAGCTCCTCGGCGACCGCGTTGCCGTCCTCGTCGACGATCTCGCTCTGCTCGACGAGCCACTCCAGCGCCTTGCGCTTCGAGAGATCCGAGCGTACCGCCGAGAGCTGCCCACCGCGGGTCAGCTCCTCACGGGCCTCGTCGAGGCTCAGCTCCGCGTCGCCGATGAGCAGCTCGATCTCTGCGTCGAGGTCCTCGTCGCTCGCGACCAGGTCCTGGGCGACGGCCACGGCACGCAGCGCGAGGTCGACCCGCACCGCCTCCTCGGCGGCCTCCTTCAGCTCGGCGCTGAACGACTCGGGGTCGCGACCGGTGATCTGCAGGTAGTCCTCGAGGCGGATGCCCCGGCCCTGGAGCTGGTAGGCGAGGTTCTGCAGGCGGGCCTGCATCTCGTTCGACACGAGCGCCTCGGGCACCTCGTCGTCGACGAGCTTGGCCAGCTCGACACCGAGGTTGTTGCGCACCGCGGTGCGGGTCTGCTCGGCGCGGTTCTCGTCGAGGCGGTTGCGGGTGTCCTCACGCAGCTCCTCGACCGTCTCGAACTCGGTCGCCTCGGCGACCCAGGCGTCGTCCAGGTCGGGCAGCACCCGCTCCTTGACGTTCTTCACCGTCAGGGCGAAGTGGACCTGGTCCTCGTCGGGGTCCGGGTGGTCGGCCTCGAACTCGACCACGTCGCCGGCGCTGACGCCGACCAGGTGCTCGTCGAACTCCGGAGCGATCATCCCGGACCCGATCAGGTAGAGGTAGTCGTCCGCGGTGAGGCCGTCGACCGGCTCGCCGTCCTGGGTGCCGGCGATGTCGATGGTGACGTAGTCGGCGTCGGCAGCGGCGCGCTCGACCTCGGTCAGCTCGCCGTACTGGCCGCGCAGACGGTCGATCTGCTCGTCGATCTCCTCCTCGGTCGCCTGGGCACGGGGCACCTCGACGCGCAGGCCGTTGTAGCCGGCGACGGTGACCTCGGGACGGACCTCGACGATCGCCTCGAAGGCGATCGGGCCGGACTCCTCACCCGAGGTGATGTCGAGCTCGGGCGGGGCGATCACGTCGACGTCGTGCTCGATCACGGCGCGGGAGTAGAACTCGGGCAGCGCGTTCTTGAGCGCCTCGGAGCGCGCGTACTCGTCGCCGAACTGCTTCTGGAGCAGCTTCCGGGGCGCCTTGCCCGGGCGGAAGCCCGGCAGACGGACCTCCTTGGCGATCTCACGCCACGCGGCGTCGATCGCCGGCTCGAGCTCTGCCTCGTCGACCTCGACGGCGACCTTGACCTTGTTGCCCTCTGCGGGCTCGACCGTTGACTTCATCAGACCGGCGAGTTTAGGCGCGGCCGGGGACACCTCCCCCCATCCGCCCTCCGGAGGTGCCGACGAGCTCGGGTAGAGTGACGCCTTCGGCACGGGACGTGGCGCAGCCTGGTAGCGCACCTGCTTTGGGAGCAGGGGGTCGGGAGTTCAAATCTCCCCGTCCCGACACCAGCGGGCGACGGGACACCTGCCCGCGGGCGCCCCCCGGCCGAGGCAGCTCACCTCGAGGCGATCGACGCCGATGAAGGAATGTCGGCCCCGGAGCTCCGGAGCGGCAAGACTGATGAGACGGCGTTGCAGACGCGGCGTCGTGTGGGAGGCGTCGTGGAGATCCAGACGGTCAAGGTGCACGGGCACGAGATTGCCTACCGCACCGGTGGTACGGGGCCGGTGGTCCTCCTGGTGCACGGCATGGCGGGCAGCTCCGCCATGTGGAAGGAGTGCCTGCCGTTGCTGGCGCCTCACGTCACCTACGTCGCTCCCGACCTGCCCGGACACGGCCTGTCCGACAAGCCGCGGGGCGACTACTCGATCGGTGCGCATGCCACGTTCCTGCGCGACCTGCTCGTCGCCCTGGGCCACGACCGGGTGACGGTGGTCGGCCAGTCCCTCGGCGGCGGCATCGCCCTGCAGTTCGCCTACCAGTACCCGGAGCGCTGCGAACGACTGGCGCTGGTCTGTGCCGGCGGACTCGGCGACGAGGTCATGCCACTGCTGCGCGGGTTGACCCTGCCGGGTGTCGACCTGCTGCTGCCCCTGGCCTTCCAGCCGCTCTACAGCACCGTCGTCGACTCCGTCGTCGGTCTGATGTCGAAGATCGGCCTGCAGCCGACGCCCGTCGCACGTGAGACGTGGCGCAGCTACACCTCGCTGATCGACCCCGACACCCGCCGCGCCTTCCTGGCCACGCTCAGGTCGGTCGTCGACCACCGCGGCCAGCGGGTCAGCGCCAACGACCGTCTGTACCTGGCGTCCGCGCTCGCCACCCTGATCGTCTGGGGTGACCGTGACCCGATCATCCCGGTGAGCCACGCCCACCAGGCGCACGAGCGCATCCCCGGCTCACGGCTCGAGATCTTCGAGGGCGCCGGCCACTACCCGCACTGCGAGGACCCGGTCCGCTTCGCCGAGGTGCTGCTCGACTTCATCGCGACGACCGACGCCGCCGAGTTCACCCACGAGGACTGGGCCGCCAAGTTCAGCGACCTCGCCAGCTGAGCCGAGCCGGATCAGCCCAGGATCTTCGCTTTCTGCGCCTGGAACTCGGCGTCGGTGAGGATGCCCTGGTTCTTCAGCTCGGCCAGGTCCTTGAGCTGTGAGATCACGTCGCCGGTCGACTCGGCCCCAGCCGGTGCCGGAGCCGGAGCCGGCTCGGGCGCCGGCGCCGCGGCCTGCTGCACCTCGGCCTGCGCCTCCTGGCCCTGTGCGGCCTTCGCCTGTTGACGTCGTGCGACACCTCCGGACACCGCTGTCGCGGTGCCTGCGACCACTGCGGTCCGTGCCATCGTGCCGATCAGGCCGGGACGGCCACCTCGCATACCTCGACGCATCTGCTACTCCCTCTCTCCGGGGCCCGTCAGGGCCCGACTCCTCGTGTGGTGGGCGCTCACAGCGCGCCGGACTCCGTGCTCGCGTCGATCGCGGCGAGGACCAACTCGTGCGGGATCCGCTCGCCGGCGATGAACGTTCCTCCGGAGGCACGCACGGCCTGGGCGAAGCGGGCGGCCCAGAGGTCCTCCCACACGAGGAACGCGGCCGAGCTGTTCGGCTCGAGCGTCTCGGCGGCCATCTCGACGTCTTCCTCGTTGAGCAGGCCGAGCGACTCGTCGGCGACCGCTCCCAGCGGGAGCAGGGTGTCGAGCTCGTCGTACTCGAAGGCGGTCACGTTGCCGTCGCCGTCCTTCGAGATGAACACGACGTCGAGGATCCGCACGACCCCGCTGTCGACCAGATCGACGATCGCCGGGACGATCTCACCGTTGAACTCGTTCCCCTCGAACCCGATGATGACGTACTCGACCGGTGCCACCGTCATGTCGCTCCCCTCCCGTGCGCCGACACGAACGGTTCGGTCAGGCGGCTGCTATCTTCTCACGACGTCCCGTCTCCGGACGTGACTCGCGGGTGTAGCTCAATGGTAGAGCCACAGGTTTCCAACCTGTTGACGAGGGTTCGATTCCCTTCACCCGCTCCGCACCCGACGTGCGTCAGAGCCCCGGCAGGCCGTCGATGCTCGTGGTGTTCTTCTGCCGCCGGTACGTGCGCAGCTGCTCCTCGGAGCGCGACGAGGCCCAGTCGTCCAGGCGGGTCCGCTCCTCGACGAAGTCCATCTTCGGCACCGAGTAGCCGCACGCATCCGAGACGCGCTCGGCGCTGACCACGACGATCGACCGTTGCCCGGGGTGCGGCTCGAATCGACGGAGCAGGTCGTCCCACTCGGCGTCGTCGGGCGTCACGACACGGCCACGACCGTGGATCCGCACGATCCGCGGCGGCCCCTCGAACGCGCACCACATGAGCGTGATCCGCCCGTTCTCACGGAGGTGGGCCACCGTCTCGATGCCGCTGCCCGTCAGGTCGAGGTACGCCACCGTCAGATCGTCGACGACGGCGAACGTGCCGGCCATCGCCTTCGGCGACACGTTCACCGTGGCGTCCGTGGACGACGCCGCCGTGGCGACGAAGAACAGGTGCTGCCGAGCGATCCAGTCGGTGATGCTCTCGGTGATCCGTTCGTACACCTTGCTCATGGACGTTCCCTCGCCGGTCTCGTGGCAGTGATCCGCATCGTCGATGACACCGAGCTCGCCCACCGGCGTCGCTGGTCGACGGCGGGGAGGTCTCGGCTCATCGTGCCCCGAGCAGACGTCGTCGGCACGGCGGTTTCCGCGTCCGCGCCCAGGCGACGGGCGCCGCCGTCGCGACGATCGACGATCACGGACGGACCGCGACGCTGGCAGACTGCTGCGATGTCTCGGCTCATCGTGCTCGGCGCGGGCTTCCTCGGCACTGCGGTCGCCCACGTGGGCAGCCGTCGGATGCCGACCACGGTCATCGACCCGCCGTTCGACGCGACGCTGCAGGACCGGGACGGCGCGGCGACCGCAGCCCTTCGCACCCTCGTGGCCGAGCACCGGGCCAGCGACGGCGACGTGGCCGTGATCAACGCCTGCGGCCGGATCAGCGGGACTCGTGAGGAGTTGCTCGACGCCAACGTGCAGTTCGTCGAATGGCTCCTCGACGCGCTCGACGGCACCGGTGCACGTCTCGTCCACGTCGGCTCCGCGTCCGAGCTCGGCGACCCGGGGACGTCGATGCCGGTCGACGAGTCGCAACCCTGCGCGGCCAGCGGCGACTACGCCGAGTCCAAGGCGGCGGGCACGCAGATCGCGCTCGACGCGATCGCCGACGGACTCGACGCGGTCGTGGCCCGGGTCTTCAACGTCGTCGGGTACCCGGTCCCGGCCAGCTCGCCGATGAGCGGGTGGCTCGCCGAGCTGCGGGACCTGCCGGAACAAGGTGGCACCGTCGAGGTCTGGTGGCCGCGGACCACCCGCGACTTCGTGCACGTCGACGACGTCGCAGCCGCGTTGGTCGACCTGGCACTGGTCGACCCGGCGCCCGACGGACAGCACCCGGGGGCGCTCCCGCCGCTGGTCAACGTGTGCACCGGCACCGGCCTGCGATTCGGCGACATCGTGACGGCCCTCGCGGCCGAGCTCGGGCGCCCCGTGCAGGTGCGCTCGTTGGATCGACCCGGCATCGAGTGCGTCGTCGGCGATCCCACGCTCCTGGCCGAGCTGACCGGCTCGGCGCCGACGATGAGCCTGGAGCGCCTGGCGCGCACCGTCATCGGCGACCCCGTCGACGGGACCACGAGCGCACGTCCCGGTTGAGCACGGCGGAGTTGTCGGTAGAGTCCCCCACCATGCATGCCGTGATCCTGGCGGGCGGACGAGGCGTGCGCCTGCGTCCCTACACGACCGCCTTCCCGAAGCCACTGGTCCCGATCGGGGACGAGTTCGCGATCATCGAGATCGTCCTGCGCCAGCTGCGCACCGCCGGCTTCACGAGCGTGACGATCGCGATCGGTCACCTTGGCCAACTGATCCGCGCCTACTGCGGCGACGGCTCGCAGTGGGGCCTCGACATCACCTACTGGCCCGAGGACGTACCGCTCGGCACGATGGGTCCCGTCGTCAGCAACCTGGACGACCTGCCCGACGACTTCATCGTGATGAACGGTGACGTGCTGACCGACCTGGACTACCGCGCCCTGATCGAGGGCCATCGCTGCTTCGGACGCCCCGCTGACCGTCGCCGCCTACGACCGGGTCGTGAAGATCGACTTCGGTGTGCTCGACATCGGCGGCGAGCAGGGCGACCGGATCGTCGCGTTCAAGGAGAAGCCCGTCGAGCACTTCTCGGTCTCGATGGGTGTCTACGCGGCCTCCCGTGAGACGCTGCGCAGCTATCCGGCCGGCGAGCCGCTCGGCTTCGACGAGCTCGTGCTCGACCTGATCGCGGCCGGCACTCCCCCGCGTGTGCACCACTTCGACGGCTACTGGCTCGACATCGGTCGACCCGACGACTACGACCGGGCGAACGAGGAGTGGGACACGCTGCGGGCGCGACTGCTCCCGTCGGACTGACCGAGCACGCCGTGTTCCACCTTGCCGTCTACTCCGACGCCCCCACGCTCGGCGGCGCCGAGGTCAACCTGTCACGTGTGCTCGGCGCGCTGCCCGACCACATCCACGTGACGGTCGTCGGCGTCGACGACGACGTCGTGGAGTGGCTCGCCGGACACCGACCGGGCACCGATCAGCTGGTGCTGCCCGCTGTCGTCGACAAACGCGACGTGCGTGGCCTGCAGCGCCACCGGGCGATGCTCCGGCGGCTCCGTCCGGACCTGTTGCAGTTCAACCTGTCGACCGCGTCGTCGTGCCAGTGGGCGATCCTCGCCGCGTCGACACTGCCGGGCCTGCCCCTGGTCGTGATCGAGAACTCTCCGATGGGCGTGTGGTCCTCGACGTCCGGTCGACTGAAGCGCCTCACGGCGAAGCGCCTCGCCGCGCACATCGCGGTCGGCGACCGCACCGGCCGACTCATCGAGGCGTCGTCGGGACTGCCCCCGGAGTCGATCGAGACGATCTACCACGGCGTGCCCGACGTACGACGTGAGCCTGCGGAGCGGCCCGACGCGCCGACGCTGCTGACCGTCGCCCGCCACGACCCGGTCAAGGGCGTCGACGTCCTGCTCGACGCGTTCGCCGCGGTGCCCGAGCCGGCCCGCCTGGTGCTGATCGGCGACGGCGCAGAGACCGAGGCCCTCCACCGGCAGTGCAGCGAGCTCGGGCTCGACGACCGCGTCGAGTTCCGACCCATGCCGTGGGACGGCGTGCGGGTCGCGGACGTGATGTGGAACTTCGACGGCCTGGTGCTGCCCTCACGACTCGAGGGGTTCCCGGTGACGATCGCCGAGGCGATGCTCGCCGGTCTGCCGGTCGTCGCCACCGACGTCGGTTCGGTGCGCGAAGCCGTCACACCAGGCCGGACCGGGTGGATCGTGCCGCCGGAGGATCCTCCGGCGCTCACCGCCGCGATCGTCGAGCTGCTCGACGACCCGACACGCGCGTCGTCCTACGGCGAAACAGCGCGCGCCGAGGCGGAGCAGCGGTTCACGATCGAGGCGACGATCGACGCCTACCTCGGCGTGTACCGCCGCATCGTCCCCCGCGCCTCGATCTGACACACCGGCCGGACCGGCCCGGACCCCGACCCGACGAACCGCTTCTGGGTGCGATCGTGCCGGTCGCAGCCGGCACGATCGCACCCGGAACACGCAAGTACGGCCGGCCGGCGGCAAGACTGCGGATCTGGCTGGCTCAGATCTGGTAGGCGCTCGTCTCGAGCTCGGCGAGGTGGACCTTCACCCAGTCCGCAGTGTGCTGCAGGCCCTCCTCGAGGCTGACCTCGGGACGCCACCCGGCGATGCGGGTCGCCACGGAGTAGTCGCACAGCAGGCGGTCGACCTCGGAGCCCTCGGGACGCACCCGGGCCTCGTCGGTGACGATCTCCGCGTCCCGCCCGGTGATCCGGCAGAGCAGCTCGACGAGCTCGCCGATCGAGATCTCACGGCCCGAGCCGACGTTCGTCGCTCGCCCGAGCGCCTCGTCGCACTCGCCGAGGGCCAGGAAGCCGGCGACGGTGTCGGTGACGTAGTTGAAGTCCCGCTTGGGCGACACCGCGCCGAGCTTGATCTGCGTGGCGCCGGCCTGGAGCTGGGCGAGGATCGTCGGGATGACCGCACGGGTCGACTGACGGGGCCCGTAGGTGTTGAACGGACGGACCACGGCGACGGGCACCTCGTGGGCGTGCCAGTAGCTCAGCGCCATCATGTCGGCGCCGATCTTCGACGCCGAGTACGGGGACTGCGGCTGCAGCGGGTGCTCCTCGTCGATCGGGACCGTGATCGCCGTGCCGTAGACCTCGGAGGTCGACGTGTGGACCATGCGGGCGCCGTGCGCACGGCAGGACTCCGGCGACGTGGAAGGTGCCCGTCACGTTGGTCTGCACGTAGCTCTCGGCGGCGTGGTAGCTGTACGGGATGCCGATGAGCGCGGCCAGGTGGAACACGGTGTCGGCGCCGGCGACCGCCTCGTCGACCCGTCGAGCGTCCCTCACGTCGCCGGGCAGCACGTTGATCGCGTCGCGGATCTCGGGGTCGAACCCGTCCAGCCAGCCCCAGCGACCGAAGGAGTTGTAGTAGACGAGCGCCGTCACGTCCGCGCCGTCACGCACCAGCCGTTCGACGAGGTGACTCCCGATGAAGCCCTCGCCGCCCGTCACCGTGACCCGTCGCCCTGACCAAGTTCCCATCGTGGGTACGTCCCCCTCCGCCGCCGGTGTCTCCGGACGCAGAGGAGGATACCGACACGGGCTGCCGGGCCGACACTACGGAGTCCCGGGAGGTGCGACCGGTCAGTCGGCCACGGCGAGCGAACCGGAGATCCTCGTGGGGTGCACGAACACCAGCAGTTCGCCGGGCACGCCGTTGCGACGGCCGTAGTCGTCGGCGACGTCGTCACCCATGTAACGCCCGGCGATCGTCGTCGCCCATCGCAGCAGCTCGTCGGGATCGTCGCGCAGCTCGACCTTGCCCCGCACGGTCACGAAGCCGAACGGCGGCTGCCTCGTCGTCGAAGCAGAGCGCCACGCGCGGGTCGCGCTGCACCGCCTGCCCCTTCTCGGTGTCGGCACCCGTGTTGAACACGAGCAGGTCACCGTCGCGGGCGACCCACACGGGGGCGACGTGCGGGAACCCGGTGGCCGACGTCGTGGCGAGCTTGGCGGTCCTCGGGCGTTCGAACACCCAGTCGAGCGCCTCTGACGGGGAGAGTCGACGAGCCATCGGCCCAGTCTGACAGCACCGACCCGGGCGATGGGTCGCGGCCCGTGCCCCGGGGCAGGCGGGCAGCGCGAACGGCGGAGGACGTGGGACCATCGGGGGATGGACGACGACTCCGCCCAGGCCGACGGCAGCTACGTGGAGCCCGGCGAGTTCCGGCGCGACACCAACTACATCACGACCCGCATCACCGCGGACGGCCGTGACGGCTACCCCGTCGAGCCCGGCCGCTACCGACTCATCGCCGCCAGGGCATGCCCGTGGGCGAACCGGGCGATCATCGTGCGGCGCCTGCTCGGCCTGGAGCCGGTCCTCTCGATGGGTCTGACCGGTCCCACCCACGACCGCCGCAGCTGGACCTTCGACCTCGATCCCGGCGGCGTCGACCCCGTGCTCGGCATCGAGCGGCTGCAGCAGGCCTACTTCGCCCGCTTCCCGAACTACGAGCGGGGCATCACCGTGCCGGCGATCGTCGACGTGCGCAGCGGCGAGGTCGTCACGAACGACTACCCGCAGATCACGATCGACCTGTCGACCGAGTGGGCGAAGTACCACCGCGACGGTGCGCCGCAGCTCTACCCCGAGCACCTGCGCGCCGAGATCGACGAGGTGGCCGACCTGGTGTTCCGCGACGTCAACAACGGCGTCTACCGCTGCGGCTTCGCTGGCGACCAGGGCGCCTACGAGGCGGCGTACGACCGGCTCTTCGCGCGGCTGGACTGGCTGAGCGAGCGCCTCGCGACCCAGCGCTACCTGGTCGGCGACACGATCACCGAGGCCGACGTCCGGCTGTTCACGACGCTGGTGCGGTTCGACCCGGTGTACCACGGCCACTTCAAGTGCAACCGCCAGAAGCTGACCGAGATGCCGGTGCTCTGGGCGTACGCCCGCGACCTGTTCCAGACGCCCGGTTTCGGCGACACGGTCGACTTCGACCAGATCAAGCGGCACTACTACTTCGTGCACACCGACATCAACCCGACGCGGGTGGTGCCCAAGGGCCCCGAGCTCGGCAACTGGCTGACCCCTCACGGCAGGGAGACCCTCGGAGGACGCCCGTTCGGCGACGGCACGCCCCCGGGTCCGGTGTCGCCGGCCGAGGCGGTGCCCGGTCCGGGTGCGTCGGTCGGCCACGGCGGAGCGTGACCGGCCCGCCCGGGGCCACACGCCAGATGTGTTGGCGCCTCAGATGTGCTGGCGCCCCAGATGTGCCGGCGCCTCGATGTGCTGGCGCCCCAGATGTGCTGGCGCCCCAGATGTGCTGGCGCCCCAGATGTGCTGGCGCCTCAGATGTACTGGCGCACCGTGTCGCGTGCGATGGCGGCGAGCTCGGAGATGTCGTCGTCGCCCGCGGTGTCGTCGCCGGCCGCATCGTCGTCGGTCGGGGTCGGCGAGATGGCCTCTCGCAGCGCGGTGACCGCAGCGACGAGCGTGCGCCACTGCGCCGGCTCGAAGCCGAACGGCAACGCCACCTGCGCCAGCAGATCGGCGGCGTCGACGACGTCGACGGTCGCCGAGGCGTCGGTCGGACGCTTCGCCAGCCGTCCGGCGGCCATGAACACGGTGTCGAAGAGCTCGTGCAGGGCGACGCCGTCGTCACTCGACACGGCATCGTCGTCGACGTCGGGCAGCTCGTCGATGACCGCCGAGACGGCGTCCTCGTCGGACTCGAGGACCACCAGGTCACCCTGCTCGTCCCACTCGTAGGCGATGTCGTCCACGGCGAGCGCATCGACCAATTGTGTCTGGAGTGCGACCGACCACCCGCCGACGGCGTAGACGGCCTTGGGCGCGGCCGGGTCGAGCGACGGGCCGGCCGAGGCGAGCACCTCGTCGATCAGGTCGTCGACCGCTGCCTCGTCGTCCTCGCGGACCGTGACCGTGGTCCCCTGCCAGACGTGGGCGATCCCATGGGTCGTCAGCAGGCTGTCGAGCAGGTCGCGGGACTCCACCGCCCAGGCGTTGCACTCGTAGGCGAGCTGACCGTCCTCGATCTCGACGTCGGTCCCGCCGACGCCCTCGACGTCGATGTCGTCGTCCCGGAGCTCGCCGACGAGCCGCTCCTCGACCGCGGTGGCGTCGTCGCCGTCGTGCCCCCCTCGGCATCGGTCGTGTCGGGTTCGGGTCGATCGGTGTCGGTCACCCGGTCATGGTGCCACGAGTTGGGGACGGCACGGCGCCCGTCGGTAACTTGTCGTCATGACGAAGCAGGCACCTGACCGCAACCTGGCCATGGAACTCGTGCGCACCACCGAGGCCGCCGCGCTGGCGGCCGCCCGCTGGGTCGGACGTGGCGACAAGGAAGGCGCCGACGGCGCCGCCGTCGACGCGATGCGTCTGATCCTCGGCACCGTGCAGATGACCGGCACGGTCATCATCGGCGAGGGCGAGAAGGACGAGGCGCCGATGCTCTACAACGGCGAGGTCGTCGGCGACGGCTCCGACCCGCACGTCGACATCGCGGTCGACCCGGTCGAGGGCACCACGCTGACCGCGACCGGGCGCGGCGGCGCCACCTCGATCATCGCCGTCGCCGAGCAGGGCTCGATGCTCGACCCCGGTCCGTGCGTCTACATGGAGAAGATCGCGGTGGGCCCCGAGGCGGCCGGCGTGGTCGACATCCGTGCCACCGTCGCGGAGAACCTGGCAGCGGTCGCCAAGGCCAAGGGGCTCGAGGTGCGCGAGCTGACAGCCATGGTGCTCGACCGCCCCCGCCACGACCAGATCGTCGAGGACATCCGCTCTGCCGGCGCGCGGATCCGTCTGATCGGTGACGGCGACGCGCCGGGCGCCATCTCGACCGCCATCCCCGAGACCGGCGTCGACATCCTCTTCGGCATCGGCGGCACGCCCGAGGGCGTCATCGCTGCGGCGGCGCTCAAGTGCCTCGGCGGCGAGCTCGTCGGTCGCCTCTTCGCCCGAGACGACGCGGAACGTGCCGCGGCAGCGGAGTTCGGCCACGACCTCGAGCGGGTGCTCGGCACCGACGACCTGGTGGCCAGCGACAACTGCTTCTTCGCCGCCACGGGCATCACCGACGGCAGCCTGCTCAAGGGCGTGCACTACACCCGCCACGGCGCCACGACCCAGTCGCTGGTCATGCGGTCCCGCTCCGGCACGGTCCGCTTCGTCGATGCGCAGCACCGCCCCGAGAAGTTCGAGCTCTGAGAGTCGAGACCCGAGTGCTCGAGAGTGGAGTGACCCGGGTCCGGGTCGCTCAGCTGATGGCCCGGCGGACGCGGGTCGACAGCCAGCGGGCCGGACCTGCGGGCACCGCGGACCGCGCCGCGAGCAGCGCCCGGTAGTTCGGGCCCGGCACCGCTCGCTCCTTGTCGGCCGACGCTGCCCGGAGCGCGTCGCGGGCCACCTGCTCCGCGCTCAGCCACGCCGACTCGGGCAGGCGGACGGGCGCCGTCACGTCGGGCCGATCGTGGAACGAGGTGCGGGTGAAGCCGGCGACGACGTCGGTCACGGCGACGCCGGTGCCGCGCAGCTCCCGGTGCACCGACGACGAGAACGACGACACGAACGCCTTCGTCGCGCCGTAGGTCGCAGACCCCGGCGTCGGTTGCAGCCCGGCGATCGACGACACGTTCACGATGTTGCCGTGGCCCCGTGCCACCATCTCGGCCGAGGCGACCGACGTGAGGCGCATCAGCGCCACGACGTTCAACTGGATCTGCTGGTCCTCACGGGCGACGGGCAGCTCGTCGAAGCGGCCGCCGGTCCCGAAGCCCGCGTTGTTGACGAGCAGGTCGACGGGTGCGGCGTGATCACGCAAGCGCCGCTCGAGCGCGGCGCGTGACACGGGAGCGCTGAGATCGGCGCCGAGCACCTCGACCGCCACCCCGTGTGCGTCGGACAGCTCGCCGGCAAGGCCCCGGAGGCGGGCCACGTCGCGTGCGACCACGACCAGGTCCACGCCGGCGGCGGCCAGCTGACGGCAGAACTGCTCGCCGATCCCGCTGGAGGCTCCGGTGACCACTGCGGTCGACCACTTCTCGGAGAACGACTGGGTGGGACGACCGGGCACCGGGTGAACCTACTCCGACACGAGCTGGCGCACGCGGGTGGTGCCCACGGCGACGAAGCCGTCGGCCTCGAGCAGCCGTCGTGTCGCGTCGTCCGATGCGACGCTCGACATCGTGGTACGAGATCCGCGCAGCGCAGCCTCGTGGCACCAGCGCCGCAGCAGGTGCCGACCGATGCCCAGCCCACGTTCGGCGCGCTCCACGACCACCGCACGCAGGACAGCGACGTGATCGGCGCCAGGAGCCGCAGCCTCGGACGGCGCCGGGCACGTCCCGGCGGCCACGCCGAGCGGCGGGTCGCACGGGTGCGATCCGGGACGGGCGGCGGTGACGACCAGAGCGTCGGCGAACGGATCGGCCGGCGGTGTGGGCCCGTCGAGCAACACCCCGCACTCCTCGGGCACCATCGTGGTGGCACGCAGCTCGAGCTCGACGCCGCCACGGCCGACCACTGCCGCCGGGCCGAACGGCTCCTCGGCGACCGGCACCCAGCAGCGCCGTCCCGCTGCGTCACGGCGCTGCTCGAGCAGCTGCACCCGATCGACGCGCCACGGTCCCAGCGTCCCGGCGAGCAGGTCGGCCGCCACCGCCGGAGGCGGGTCGACGAGCTCCTCGCGAAGGGTGACGTGGGGGTGGAACGCCCACACGTCGGGGCGGTCGAAGGGACCGGTCCGCAACCGGGCCCGCAGTGCGTGCAGCGGGTCGGTGTCGCCGTGGAGCTCCAGATGCAGGGTCGGGGTGGCAGGGGCGAACGTCGCCGCCGGCCCGACCTCGAGCTGCGAAGACGTCGCTCGTCGCCGCCACCGAGCGCAGCAGGGCACGTCCGTCGTCGAAGGCGTCGTCGGCGACGTTGATCGGCGGGACCAGCGTCAGGTGCGGCGGAAGGACGTCCAGCCGCGGGTCGCCGACCGCTCGCCGCAGGAACTGCAGCGACCGGGCCAGACCGGCCGGGGGCAGGAGCGCGACGGCGACACGACGACGGGGCACGACGTCACGCTATCGGGACGGTCAGGACGCGCCGATGAGCCGCACGGGGTGCGGCTCCTTCGGCAGCGAGACGGTACGAGCTCTGGACGCAGCGAACGATGTGGTCGCGGGCTGCGGTGGATCTGGTCGCTCAGGCCGCGGCGACGGAGAGACGCACGGTGGCACGGACCAACGCGGCCGCTGCCTCGACGTCCTCGGCGTCGGCGGCGATCGCCGCCTCGGCCCGCTCCTTGGCCGCCTGGGCGCGCTCCACGTCGATGGTGTCGGCGAGCTCGCAGACGTCGGAGAGGATCGTCACACGGGTGACGTCGCCCTCGGGGGGCGAGACCTCGACGAAGCCCTGGTGCACGGCGATGACCTGCTCGCCGCCCTCGTCGAGCAGCACGCGCACCGGATGGGTCGCGAGCACGCCGATGAAGGGGACGTGACCGGGCAGGAAGGCGATGTCGCCGGTCGTCGTCCGGCAGATGACCATCTTGGCCTCGCCGGTGTAGGCGACCCGCTCCGGAGAGACGAGTTCGACGACCAGGGACATCAGACCGACTTCTCGAGCTCGGCGGCCTTGCGGATCGCGTCCTCGGCGCCGCCGACGTTGAAGAACGCCTGCTCGGGCAGGTGGTCGAGATCGCCGTTGATCAGCGCCTCGAACGACTCGACGGTGTCCTCGACCGGGGTGAAGATGCCGGGCAGACCGGTGAAGACCTCGGCCACGAACATGGGCTGGGCGAGGAACTTCTGGATCTTGCGGGCCCGGTCGACGGTGATGCGGTCCTCTTCGGACAGCTCGTCGATGCCGAGGATGGCGATGATGTCCTGCAGCTCCTTGTAGCGCTGCAGCATCTCCTGCACGCGACGGGCCACGGCGTAGTGACGCTCACCGACGACCTCGGGCGAGAGGATGGTCGACGACGACGCCAGCGGGTCCACCGCCGGGTAGATGCCGAGCGCCGCGATGTCACGGCTGAGCTCGGTGGTGCCGTCGAAGTGGGTGAAGGCGGTGAACGGTGCCGGGTCGGTGTAGTCGTCCGCCGGCACGTACACGGCCTGCAGCGAGGTGATCGAGCGACCGCCGGTCGAGGTGATGCGCTCCTGCAGCTCGCCCATCTCGTCCGCCAGGGTCGGCTGGTAGCCCACGGCCGCCGGCATGCGACCCAGCAGGGTCGACACCTCGGAGCCCGCCTGGGTGAAGCGGAAGATGTTGTCGACGAACAGCAGCACGTCCTGGCCCTGCACGTCACGGAAGTACTCGGCCATGGTCAGGGCCGACAGCGCCACACGCAGGCGCACGCCCGGCGGCTCGTCCATCTGGCCGAAGACCAGGGCGGCCTTGTCGAGCACCGAGCCCGAGCCGGCCAGGGCGGTCTCGCCCATCTCGATGAAGAGGTCGGTGCCCTCACGGGTCCGCTCCCCCACACCGGCGAACACCGACACGCCACCGAACTGGCTGGCCACACGGTTGATCATCTCGGTGATGAGCACCGTCTTGCCCACGCCGGCGCCGCCGAACAGGCCGATCTTGCCGCCCTGCAGGTACGGCGTGAGGAGGTCGATGACCTTGATGCCGGTCGGGAACATCTGCGCCTTCGGCTCGAGCGAGTCGAACGCCGGGGCCGGACGGTGGATCTCCCAGCGGTCCTTGACCTCGATCGTCGGCACGTCGAGCGGCTCGCCGAGCACGTTGAACACGTGACCGAGCGTCGCGTCGCCGACGGGCACCGAGATGCCGGCGCCGGTGTTGCGCACCGCGGTGCCGCGGATCAGGCCGTCGGTCGGCTTCAGCGAGATGGCACGGACCCGGCTGTCGCCGATCTGCTGCGCGACCTCGGCGGTGACGACGATGTCCTCGCCGCCCACGGTGATCGTGAACTCGAGCGCGGTGTTGATCTCGGGGAGGGCGTCGGGCGGGAACTCCACGTCCACCACCGGTCCAGCGATGGCGACGATCCTGCCGTCTGCGAGCTGTGTATCGGTGACCGTCATGAGTATCTCCTGGTCGGTGTCGGTCGGACTGCGTCGCGTGGGACGCAGCTGCGAAGTGGGTGGTGGGCGAGGGTGACGTCAGATGACGTGGTCGGGACGCGTGTGCGCCTTCAACCGGCTCCCGAGCGGCGGGAAGGGATCGGAGTCGAGGTGGTCGAGCAGCAGGTCCTCGGGGCCGCTCTTGTCATCGGCGAGCGCCTCGGCGCCGCTGATGATCTCCATGATCTCGGTGGTGATGGCTTCCTGGCGGACCTGGTTCATCTTGCGGGTGTACTTGATGATCAGTTCCTGCGGCGTTGTCGGTCGCCGACTTCATGGCCCGCTGACGAGAGGCGAGCTCCGAGGCGGCCGCCTCGAGCAGCGCGGCGTACAGGCGGGACTCGACGTAGCGGGGCAGCAGCGACTCGAGCACCGCGTTGGCCGACGGCTCGAACTCGAATCCGGCGGTGGCTCCGGCCTCGCCGCCCTCGGCGATGGTGCTCGGCGTCCTCGAGGGGCAGGAAGCGTCGCACGACGACCTCCTGGGTGCCCAGCGAGATGAAGCGGGTGTACACCAGGTCGATCCGGTCGCAGCCACCGTTGACGAACAGGTCGGTGACCCGGGCGGCGATGGCGACGGCCTCGTCGTAGGTCGGGCGGTCGGTGAAGCCGCCGTAGACGGCCTCGATGGGGTAGTTCCGGAACTTGAAGTAGCCCTCGGCCTTACGGCCGACGGTGACGAGGGCGAACTCCTTGCCCTCGGCGCGGGCGGCCTGGACCTCACGCTCCGCGGCACGGATGACGGTGGTGTTGTAGGCACCGGCCAGGCCGCGGTCGGCCGCCAGGACGACGACGCCGACCTTCTTGACCTCGTCGACCGGGCGCAGCAGCGGGTGGTCGACCTCGGCGCCGGCGGCGGAGAGGTCCTGGATCACCTGGGTGATGCGCTCGGAGTAGGGACGGGCCTCGTTCGCGGCGTTCTGCGCCTTGACCACGCGGGTCGCCGCGATGAGCTCCATGGCGCGGGTGATCTTCTTCGTGTTCTGAACGCTGGCGATCTGCCTGCGGAGGATTCGTTCCTGTGCACCCGGCATGGGGTCTCCCTGGTGAAGTCGGTCGGTCGGTCGGGATCGGGCCTCAGGCCTCGTCCCGGCTGACCTCTTCCTCGGGCAGGTGGACGGTGCCGCGCTTGACCGTGGTGTCGGCGTCGGCCTGGGCCTCGATGCCCGGTGCGTGCCTGCAGTGTGGTCGGAGCGGACGAACTGCTCGGCGAAGGCCTTGATGGCGCCCTCGAACGCGTCCTCGTCGGCGATCTTGCCCGTCGACGGATGGTGTCGAGCTGGTCGGTGTGCGGGTCCGGAACCAGTCGAGCAGCTCGGTCTCGAAGCGGGTCACGTCGGCGAGCTCGATGTCGTCGAGGTAGCCACGGGTGCCGGCGAAGATCACCACGCACTGCTCCTCGACCGGCATCGGCGAGTTGATGCCCTGCTTGAGCAGCTCGGTCAGGCGGTAGCCACGCTCGAGCTGCGCCTTGGACAGGGCGTCGAGGTCGGAACCGAAGGCGGCGAAGGCCTCGAGCTCACGGAACTGCTGCAGGTCGGACTTCAGCGTGCCCACCGCGGTCTTCATGGCCTTGATCTGAGCGGCCGAGCCGACGCGGGACACCGAGATGCCGACGTCCACGGCGGGGCGGATGCCGGACTTGAACAGGTCGTCCTGGAGGAAGATCTGGCCGTCGGTGATCGAGATCACGTTGGTCGGGATGTACGCCGAGACGTCGCCGGCCTTGGTCTCGATGATCGGCAGGGCGGTCAGCGAGCCGGCGCCGTTCTCGTCGGACAGCTTGGCGGCACGCTCGAGCAGACGGCTGTGCAGGTAGAAGACGTCGCCGGGGTATGCCTCGCGCCCCGGCGGACGGCGCAGCAGCAGCGACACCTGGCGGTACGCCTCGGCCTGCTTGGAGAGGTCGTCGTACACGACGAGGGCGTGCTCGCCGTTCTCCATCCAGTGCTGGCCCATGGCGCAGCCGGCGTACGGGGCGAGGTACTTGAACGGCGCCGGGTCGGAGGCCGGGTGCCACCACGACGACGGTGTACTCGAGTGCGCCACGGTCGGCGAGGGTGGCCACCGTCTGGGCGACGGTCGAGGCCTTCTGCCCGATGGCGACGTAGATGCACTTCACACCCAGGCCACGCTGGTTGATGATCGTGTCGATCGCGACGGTGGTCTTGCCCGTCTTGCGGTCGCCGATGATCAGCTCACGCTGGCCACGGCCGACCGGGATGAGGGAGTCGATCGACTTGATGCCGGTCTGCATCGGCTCGCCCACCGGCTGGCGACCCATGATGCCGGGAGCCTGGATCTCCATGCGGCGGTCCTGGACGTTGGACAGCGGCGCCCTTGCCGTCGATCGGCTCGCCGAGGGTGTTGACCACGCGGCCGAGCAGGCCGTCACCGACCGGCACCGAGAGGATGTTCCCGGTCGCCTTCACGGTCTGGCCCTCTTCGATGGAGTCGACCTCGCCGAGCACCACGGCGCCGATCGACTCCTCGTCGAGGTTGAGTGCCAGGCCGAGCAGGCCGGACTCGAACTCGAGCAGCTCGTTCACCGCGGCGTCGGGCAGGCCCGAGACGCGGGCGATGCCGTCGCCGACCTCGACCACGCGGCCCACCTGCGTGAGTGCGACGTCGGGCGTGAAGCCCTCGAGGTTCTTGCGGATCGCTGCCGAGATGTCGGCGGTGTTGATCGTGAGTTCAGCCATGGGTGTCTCCTGCGGCGTTCGTACGGGGTGCGTGGTGTTCCTGATCCCTGGGGATCAGAACGCCTCGCGGAGCTGGTTCAGACGGGTGCGGACGGTGCCGTCGAGCACGGAGTCACCGATCTGGGTGACGACGCCGCCCATCACGGTCGGGTCGATGACGTTCTTGACGGTGACGTCGAGCTGGGTGCGTGTCTTGAGCGCCTCGGCGAGGCGAGCGATCTGATCGTCGGTGAGCGCCACCGCCGAGCGGACCTCGGCGACGACCTCGCCCTTCTGGGCGGCGGAGCGCTGCACCAGGTCCTGGGCGATCTTCGGCAGGTCGGCTGGCCCGACCGGCGCCGACGATCATCGACACGATCGCCACGGTGGTCGTGGTCGCCTGACCCTCGAGCAGGTCCTCGACGATCTGCTGGCGGCGCGACGCCGGCAGGTGCGGATCGGTGAGGGTCGAGCGGAGCTCCTCGTTCGACTCGAAGATCCGTCCGAGCCGGAACAGCTCGTCCTCGACCTCGGCCAGGGCGCCCTCGGCAACGGCGATCCCGAAGGCGGCGTCTGCGTAGGCGGTGATTCGGTTGTCACTCATCGTGTCGTTCGCTTCTGTTCTCGGTGTGTCGATACGGCCGGACGGTGCACGATGGCACCGGGACGCACCGATCAGTTCTGGGTGCCGACCTGGCTGATGTAGTCGTCGATCAGGCGCTGCTGGGCGGCGGCGATCGAGCGAACTCTCGACGACGCGCTCGGCTGCGCCGAGGGAGAGACGGGACGAGCTCGCCGGAGAGGTCCGACTCGGCCTGCGTGCGGGTGTTCTCGAGGTCCGTGGCACGCCGCGGCGGCGGATGATGTCGGATCGGTCTCGGTCCGGGCCTCGATGTCGACGGCGAGCTGATCGGCGCTGGCGCGGGCGTCGGCGATGATCCGAGCAGCCTCGCTGTCGGAGTCCGCCAGCGCCGCCTTGATGCGATCACGCTCGGCCTCGGCCTCGGACCGCATGACGCTGCGGCGTCGAGCTCGGACGAGATCGTGTCGATCCTGCCCGCGAAGTAGGTCGCGATCGGCTTGCGGGCGAACTTCCACAGGAGGACGGCAACGATGATGAACGACAGCGAACCCCAGATGACCTCGTTGATGTCGTGCGGCAGCCAGAACGGGTTCGGCTCGACCGAGCCGTCTCGCTCACTCTGCCGTTACTGCTGCGAGCAGCGAAACGTTGTTCAGCACTTGGTTCTCCATACCGATCAGCGGGTTTCGCTGGACTGGTTGACGTACTCGTCGACGGTCGCCTGGTTGGCGCTACGTCGAGGTCGGTCTGAACGACCTTCGAGGCGGCGCGACCGGCCAGGTGCGCCACGTCGCCCTTGAGCGGTCGAGCGCAGCGGTCCGTGCGACGTCGATCTCGGCGACGCCTCCTGTCGCTGCGCAGCGACCTCGGCCTCGACGACACGCAACCGCCTCGGCGCGCTGCTGCCTCGGCCTCTGCTCCGTGCTGACCTCGACGATGCGGCGGGCCTCGGTCCGAGCCTCGGCCAGGGTGGCGTCGTAGTCACGACGGACCTGCTCGGCCGGGTCTCGGCCTGCGGAAGCGGCTTCCGCGTCGGCGATGATCTGCTGGGCCCGCTGCTCACGCACCTTCATGAGGGGCGGAAGGCAGACGTAGCGCAGCAGGATCCACAGGCCGAAGAACCCGACAGCACCCCAGAAGATCTCACCGAGCTCGTCGGGGACGACGGGGTTGATCGACTCGGTCTTCTCCGCGCTTCGGCTGCGATCACACTCACGAGTGCGAGCATCAGGGTCTCCTCCGGTCTCCGTGCGACACGGAACGGCTAGACGGACGAATGGAACGAACGGACGTCGGAGCGTCCGATCAGACGAACTTCAGGAGGATGAAGACGACGAAGCCGATGAGGGCGAGCGCCTCGGTGAAGGCGATGCCGAGGAACATCGTGGTCTGGACCTGACCGGCCGACTCGGGCTGGCGGGCCATCGCCTGCACTGCCTGACCGACGAGGTAGCCGATGCCGATGCCCGGGCCGATCGCAGCGAGGCCGTAGGCCATGCCGGCGCCGGTCGCGGCGCGATGCCCTTGGCGTCGGCAGCGGTCGCGCCCTCGGGGAGCTGGGCCAGGACGGTGTTGGCGGTGGTTGAGGGTTGCACTCATGTTGTGTTGGTTTCTCCTGTTCGTGGCCGGGTCCGCCGGCCATGTGGTCAGGTCTCCGGTTGCACCGAATTGGTGTTGTGGAAACTGTGCGGTGGAGGCTGCGCCCCGGATCAGTGCTCCGGGTGGAGCGCTCCACCGATGTACACGGCGGTCAGCAGAGCGAAGATGAACGCCTGCAGGAAGGCCACCATGAACTCGAAGCCGGTGAAGGCGACGAGCATCGGGAACGACAGTGCGTTGACGATGATCAGCGGGCTCGAGCTGCCACAGCGTGATGCACAGCACCGAGAAGGTCACGAGCAGGATGTGACCGGCGAGCATGTTGGCGAAGAGTCGCACGGCGAGCGAGAAGGGCCGGATGAGGAAGGTCGAGAGCAGCTCGATCGGCGTCACCAGGAGGTAGAGCGCCTTCGGCACGCCCGGGCGGGAAGAGGGCGGCCTTGAAGTAGCCGAGGCCGTTGTGCTTCACGCCGACGCCGATGAACATGACCCACGACGTGAGGGCCAGCATCAGCGGGTTCGCCATGCGGGCGTTGGCCGGCATGTGCGACGTCGGGATGACCTCGAAGAGGTTGCCGATCCAGATGAAGAAGACCATCGCGGTGAGCATCGGCAGGTAGCGCATGCCCTCCTTGCCGATCGCCGGCAGGATGATCTGCTTCTCGACGAAGTCGATCGCCGTCTCGATGACGTTCTGCAGCTTGCCGGGGACCAGCGAAGCCTTGCGACCGGCGAAGAAGAAGAGCAGGAACGGCACGACCATCGCGATGAGCGAGATCAGGCCGATCTTGTTGAAGCCGTACCACTGACCGTCACCGAAGGCGGCGGGCCACTTGACGATGTCCTCGATGGGTGGGAAGTGAACTCCCCCACCTCCGCCATCTTCGGCGGCGAGGATGCTGAGCTGACCTGCGAGGGTCTGGAAGCCTGACATTCGGGAGGGCTCCTTCTACTGCGCGTTCGGAGAGGGCTGGACGGACTGATTCGCCGCGTCGGTGATCGACGCCTCGGCGTCGGTCGCGTCGGCGGTCGGGAGGTACGGGTTGGGCGTCGCCTGCGGCTTCAGGCCCGGGAAGGCCAGCGTGCCGGAGACGTACCGCATCTCCCAGAAGAGCAGGACGAGGTGGGCGATGATCAGCGTCAGTGCCCAGCGGGACGAGCTCGACCCACGACTGGTCCTTGACGAGGATCACGGCGAGGAAGATCAGCCCGAGGCGGGCCAGGAAGCCGAACATCGCGGCGCCGGCCATCAGGGCGGCGTTGATGCGACCGGTGACGGCGAGCAGGTAGGCGGAGAGCACGAAGTTCACGACGACGATCGCCATGCCGTAGAGCGTGGACGCGACGCCGGGCAGACCCCAGAACACGGCCGAGGCGATGGCGACGACCGGGACGAGCCAGAGGCTGCGCTTGGCCAGGTCGAACGCGACGCCGAGCGCCGGCGACGGTCCCTCGACCCGGACGTTCATCGGGTCGGTGCTCATGCGCCGGACCTCTGGGCGCCGGACCTCTGGGCGCCGGACCTCGGGCGCCGGACCTCTGGGCGAGCGCCTCGTCGGAGGGAGTCGGAGCGACGCGCTGCGGTGGGGCCGGCGGCGTCTCGATCGGACGAGCGAGGCGATCCGCGCGTGCCTTGGTCTCGGCCCGGAACTGCGCGCAGCTGGCGTGGCCGACCCACGCACCCTGTCCGTCGAGCGCCGCCATCGAGTGCTTGTAGCTGTAATAGACCTTGGTGAACGCGCCGAGCACGCCGATCAGGGCGCCCAGCAGCGTGAACACCGGGACGGTCTCGAGGGTCCGGTCGAGCCACAGGCCACCGAGTGCCAGGAGCACGGGTGCGAACGCGAGCTCGAACGATCCATGGGACCGGTTGAGCGAGCGGGTCGCGTCCTGTGTGGTCGAGGTGTGATCAGGCATGGTGGAGAGTGTGGTTCGAGGCGCTGGCCGTGCCGGCTGCGGACCCTCTGGTCCGATCGCTCCCGTGGCACCGTGCTGCAACGCTTGTGAAACCATTCGCAATGTACGACGCTCCCGCCGGTGCCCGCAAATCCTGCCAGGTCACGCCGAGGCCGTGTCGAGCGGAGCGGTGCAGCGTCCGGCTACCGGAACGGCGGCGGCTCGGTCGCTGCTGCTGCCGGCACGTCCTGGGCCGAGGTCGGCAGGCCCGAGGCACGCTCGATCGCGTCGACGATCCGGTCGGTGTTGGCGCGGCTCTCGTAGGTCAGCCGGATGAGCCAGAAGCGCATGTAGCGGGCCAGCGAGTACCGGATGAACAGCGCAGCACCGGCGATGATCAGCGCGAGGCCCATGAACGATCCCTGTGCCATGAAGGCGCGCTGGTCGGCGGGCGACCCGCCGGACGAGCCGACCTGGATCGCGCCGAGGACGGCGAGGCCGACCCCGATGACCGCGAGGACGATGCCCAACACCAGCAGGCGCTGCTCCCCCTCGCTCGAGCTTCCCCGCAGCTTCAGGTCCTCGATCTCGGACTTGAACTGCTCGATACGTGCATCATTGTCATTCACAGGTTTCACCCACCCAGATAGGCAGCGGATAGTTCTTCTTCGACGTCGGTCGGCGTGCCGACCTTCCGGACCAGGCCGTTGACCATGATCGCGGCGATGTCTGCGACACCCAGCACCGTCCGGGCGAACTGCTCGACCACGAGGATCGAGATGCCCGCCCGGGCGATCTGCGACACGATGCCGTAGAGCTCCTCGACCACGAGCGGGGCCAGTCCCATCGACAGCTCGTCGAGCAGGAGCACCGCCGGATCGACGGCCAGACCACGGGCCATGGCGAGCATCTGCTGCTCACCGCCCGACAACGTGCCGGCGACCTGCGTGCGGCGCTCCTTGAGACGCGGGAAGCGCTCGTACGCGACGGACTCGACGTGCGACATCGTCGCACCGGCGTAGGTCGCCATGAGCAGGTTCTCGCGGACCGTGAGGTTCGGGAAGATGCCCTTGCCCTCGGGGATGGTCGTGACGCCGCGGCGGGCGAGCTCCTCGGGGCTGGTTCCGGTCACGTCCCGGCCGGCGAGGAAGACCGAGCCGGAGGTCGGGCGCATCAGACCGCAGGCGACCTGGAGGGTCGTGGTCTTGCCGGCGCCGTTCGGGCCGAGCAGAGCCACCACGGTCCCCTGCGGGACGGCGAGGTCGACGCCGTGCAGCACCTCGATCGGCCCGTAGGCCGCGCGCACGCCCCGTAGCTCGAGCAGCGGTGGACCTTCGGTGAGCCCGGTCATGGCGTCGCTCCGTTGCTCGAGATCGGCGCACCGCCGGGGTCGCCCGGTGCCGGTGCCGTGCCCAGGTAGGCGGCGAGCACCGCTTCGTTCGCCCGGACGACCTCGGGCGGACCCGAGGCGATGATCTGTCCGAAGTCGAGCACCGACAACTCGCTGCACACACGCATGACGAGTGCGACGTCGTGCTCGACGAGCAGGATGCCGAGGCCGTTCGAGGCGAGCACGCCCAGCAGGTCGCCGAACGCGTCGGTCTCGTTGTCGTCGAGGCCCGAGGCGGGCTCGTCGAGCAGCAGCACCGACGGACGGGCCGCGAGGGCCCGGCCCAGCTCCACCAGTCGTGCGTGACCGGTCGGCAGGGACCCGACCGAGACGTCCGCGAGGGCACCGAGGTCGAGCCGTTCGAGGATCAGGTCGATCTCCTCGGCGGGCGACGGATCACCGCCGTCGGCCAGGTACTGCGGCAGCGCCGCTCGCCGACGCGACCAGCTGCGTCGGATCTCGAGACCGACCTGGACGTTCTCGCGCACGGTCAACGACGAGAACACCTCGAGACGCTGGAAGGTGCGCCCGATGCCGAGCCGGGCCCGCTTGTGGGTGCCGACCCGCGTGATGTCGGTGTCGTCGAGGGTGACCCTGCCACCCGACGGGTTGACCACACCGCAGATGGCGTTGAACGTGGTGGTCTTGCCGGCGCCGTTGGGGCCGATCAGGCCGCTCACGCGACCGCCTTCGACGCGCAGCGACACGTCGCTCACCGCGAGGTGGCCACCGAAGCGGACCGACAGGTTCTCGAGCTGCAGGACGGTCACGATCGGCCTCCTGAGCGTCCGAGCTGCGCGAAGGTGGCCTCGTCGATGCCGAGCGCTCGGCCGGCGTCGATCGCATCGGAGCGCAGCAGTGGACGGTCGATGCCGGCGAGGTCGGGCGACGGCAGCGGTGCCGTCGGGGACTCGCCGGTCAGCGACGGTGCGGCGCCGTGGATGCCGATCGCGAGGAACACGCTGATGCCCACGTAGACGAGGATCGCGACGATGCGCATGCCGTTCGATCCGATGGCCGTGCCCCACGGGATGCCGGCGGCGACGGCGACGGCGAACGCCAGCCACAGTGCCATGGGCACCCGACGCCCGGGAGTGCCGGCAGGCGCGAACACCAGCGGCAACAGCGGCACGACCCCGAAGACGAACACGAGCGCCGCGGCGAAGAACGACCAGTTGCCGATCATCTCGACCCGAGCGAGGGCCCAGATCGCGACGCCACCCACGCCGGCGGTGATGAGCGACGGCGGCGACTTCGCGACCGACGCGAACCCGGCGGCCAGCTGCGGAGCCGCCCCGTCGGGATCACGGCCCAGCGAGATGCCCATCATGCCGGGAGAGAAGGCGAGCACGTCGCGCACCGAGATCGAGATGAACCCGAACACGCCGATGGCGTTCGCCGCGAACATCGCCGAGGCGATCGGGAAGATCCCGAGCAGCATGCCGCCGAAGAAGGCTCCCGACACCGCGCCGATGCCGCCGACCACCGCCATCATGGTGATGGGGAGCGACGACGGCAGGCTGAGGGTGTCGGCCAGGAACGTCCGCCCGGCGACAGCACCCGCGGCGCCGGCGATCGCCGCGGAGAGGGCGAACACGCCGACCTTGGTCGAGGTGAGGTTGAGCCCGAGCGTGGCGCAGGCCACGGGCGAGTCCTTCATCGCGGTGAGACGACGGCCCCACGAACTGCGACGCAGCACGATCAACAGGTTGCCGATCACCGCGAAGACCACGGCGAAGAGCACGAGCTGTGCGTAGTCGCTCTCGATCGCGAACGGTCCGAGGTCGAGGCGGGGCACCTGACGGTTGCCGCCGGGCATCACGTCGACCTGGTTGAAGAACATCGCCGAGCAGAACATGGCGAAGGCCGCGGTGGCGAGCGCCAGGTAGATGCCCGACAGGCGCAGCGCGGGGAAGGCGACCAGCGCGCCGACGACGGCGCAGGCGCCGACCGCGAGCAGCACCGCCCACGGCTCACCGTTCGCGCCCCACGAGGCCATGGCGACCGCACCGATGCCCGTGAAGGTCAGCTGGGCGAGCGAGATCTGTCCGGCGTAGCCGGTGAGCGGCACGAGCGACAGGGTGACCACGGCGGTGAAGAAGCCGTTGAGCACCAGGTTCAGGTCGGGCGCCGCGACGAGCGACCCGATCGCGGCGACCACCGCGACGAACACCAGCCCACCGATCAGACCGAGCTGCTGCGACGGCGGCCTCGAGGCGGTGGTCCGGCGGCTGACGCCGTGGGCGCGCAGCCGGTCCTGGGGCTGCAGCACCATGACGACGAACAGCATGATCGCCGGAATGGCCAGCTGGAGGCTCTGCAGGCTGACCGGACCGATCATCGCGTCCTGCGGGATGTATCCGATGGCGTAGGACTGGGCGAGACCCAGGATCACCGCACCGAGGAAGGCACCGGGCAGGCTGCGCAGCCGACCCACCACCGCGACGGCGTAGGCGTTGATGAAGAGCAGCGTGAGCGACGTGGCGCTGAGCGTCTGCTCCGACGCGATCAGCACACCCGAGATCGCCGCCATACCGGCGCCGATGGCCCAGGCGAGCATCGAGGTACGGCCGGGCCGACCGCCGTTGAGCTGCAGCAGCGAGCGGTCGTCGACGACCGCGCGCATGGCGATGCCGAGCCGGGTACGGGTGAAGACGAGGCGCAGACCGACGGCGACGGCGATCGCGACCACCATGGTCATCAGTCGTTGGTAGGAGACGATCACGCCGAAGAGCTCGACGGTCTTGCCTTCGAAGAAGGCCGGCACCGCCCGAGCGACGTTCGGCTCCCAGATGACGTTGGCCAGACCGAGCAGCGCGACCATCAGCGAGATCGTGACGACGATCTTGACGACATCGGTCGTTCCTTCGATGCCGCGCATGATGACGCGTTCGACCACCGCCCCGAAGAGCGGCCCGATCACGAACACGACCAGGATGACCGCGGGCACGAGGGGCACGCCCCAGCCGATGTGGACCTGCCAGAAGGTGAACGCCGCCATCATCGAGAAGGCGCCGTGCGCGAAGTTGAAGACGCCGGAGGTCGTGTACGTCACGACGAGTCCCGACGCAGCGATCGCATAGATGGCTGCGGTCGAGAGTCCGGCGATGGTGAAGATGAGGAACTTGTCCACGTGATCTCGTCGGGTCGCTGAGAGGGACCTGCCCATCGCGAGGCGGGGCAGGAGGTGGGCAGAACGGGTCGGGCCCCCGGAGGGACCCGACCCGTCACGTCATCAGAGCTCAGGCCTCGACGGGTCGACCACGCCCTCGCCCGGCACCTGGTCGTCCGGGATCTGGACGATCGCGTCCTCGGGGCAGTGGAAGCCGTTGCCGTCGTCGTCCTCGCCGTCGATCTGCGGGTAGAGGCGGGTGAACTTGCCGTCCTTCACCTCGAGGATCAGACCGCACTCCGCAGGAGTGGTCACGCCCGGGTCGGTCGGCGAGTGCAGACCACCGGCGGTCCAGTCCTCGATCGCGTTGGCCTCGGAGAGCACGCACTCACGGCTGATCACGCCGTCGTTGTCGGTCGCGCACTGGTTGGCGGCCACCGCGAACAGCAGCCAGGACGAGGTGCCCTGGACACCGAGGAACGCCGCCTTGCCACCCGGCACGTGCTCCTCGAGGTTGTCGAGGTACTGCTGGATCGCCGGCCACTGGTCGGCCTCTTCGAACGGGTGGAAGGCGGTGCGCACGATGCTGCCGTTGGCTGCCGCTCCGCCGATCTCGGTGAAGACGCTGTCGTACAGGTTGGCCTCGTTCAGGAAGATGCCCTCCCAGCCCTTCTCGCGCAGGACCTTGACGAACGACGCTGCGTTGCCGGGCTCACCGATCCAGTACAGCGACGTGGCGCCGCTCTCGATGACCTTCTCTGCATACGGGCCCCAGTCGGTGACGACCAGGCCGTAGGTGACCGGCTCGAGGTTCTCGATGCCGCCCTCGGCCTCGACCACTGCGTCGAACTGCACCTTGACGGCCTCGAGCGACGGCAGGTCCTTCGAGTAGACGACCACGGTCTTCTTCGACTCTTCGGGGAACAGCTTCTTGAAGTCGATGATCCACTGCGCCGACTTGGCGTTGGACGGGTTCGGGACCGGCTGCACCTGTCCGTTGGACAGCGCCTTGTCGACCGACACGGCGAAACCGGGGATGTCGATCAGCTCGCACTTGTGGAAGTCGGAGCCGTCCTTGCCGGAGAACTGCAGGTCGTCCATGGCGTGACCGCCGCCGACCATCGCGAAGACGTCGGTGCAGGCCTTGGTCATGGCCGCTTCGACGTTGACGACGCCGCCGTCGATGTCGACGAGCTCGATCGGCAGGCCCTGGATGCCGCCCTGGGCGTTGCACCACTCGGAGAAGGCCACCGAGGCGTCCCAGAACTCTGCGTTGAGGCCGGGCCGGATGTCGGAGTTGCGGTCGGTGGCGACACCGATCTGGAGCGTGTCGGTCGACGGGCCCTCGCCCTCGGCCACGGTCGCGTCACCTTCGCCGCAGGGGGATTCGAGATCGCCCCACATTGCCGAGTCCGACTCGACCGCAGTGGTCTCGGTCGACTCGCCCTCATCCTCGGTGCCCGATTCGTCGCCCGAGGCACCGCACGCTGACGCCACGAGTGCCACGGCGCAGGCGAGGATCGCCAGAGATCGCTTCAATTCATTCCCCCTGTTCAGCCGCCCCAGCCGCCCGGAAGGCCGCCAGAGCGTCGTCCACGACGCCGATCTGACACGACGTCAGATGGAATTTCTAGCACGTCTGCGCCGCTGCGGGCGCCGGGCCTGCTGCACCCGCCAGAATCTGACAGAGTGTCAGATGTCGAGCGACTGCGTGCACTGCTCGCCAACCGATTTCGCACCATCCAGGAGAACACGACATGGATCTGGTCATCCGCAACGCGACGATCGTCGACGGCACGGGCGCTCCGGCCCGCGTGGGCGATGTCGGGGTCGACGGCGGCCGCATCGTCGCCATCACCGAGCCGGGCGCGCTCACCGCAGAGGACGTGACCACCGAGATCGACGCGACCGGCCGGTACCTGACCCCCGGGTTCGTCGACCCCCACACGCACTACGACGCGCAGCTGTTCTGGGACCCGACCGGATCGCCCTCGAACGTGCACGGCGTCACGACCGTGATCGGCGGCAACTGCGGGTTCACCCTGGCTCCGCTCGCTCCCGGGGACGGCGACTACACGCGGCGCATGATGGCGAAGGTCGAGGGCATGCCGCTCGCCGCGCTCGAGACCGGCATCGAGTGGGACTGGGAGTCCTTCCCGGAGTACCTGGACCGCCTCGACGGACACCTCGGCGTGAACGCCGGCTTCCTCGTGGGCCACTGCGCGCTGCGCCGCCGGGTGATGGGCACCGAGTCGGTGGAGCGGGCGGCGACCGAGGACGAGATCGCAGCGATGTCGGCACTGCTCGCGGAGGGCATCCGCGCCGGTGGGCTCGGCTTCTCGACCACCCTGGCACGCACCCACTCCGACGGCGACGGCAAGCCCGTCGCGTCGCGCTGGGCCGAGCAGGACGAGCTGCTCGCGCTCGCCTCGGTCGTGTCCGAACACGAGGGCACCACGCTCGAGTTCGCGTCGGACGGCTGCCTCGACGGCTTCGACGACGACGAGGTCGACTTCATGATCAAGTTCTCGAAGGCCGGCAACCGGCCGCTGAACTGGAACGTGCTCACGATCGACTCGCACGCGCCCGACCGGTACCGGAACCAGCTGGCGGCGATGGACCGCTGTGCCGAGGAAGGCGCGAAGGTCGTCGCGTTGACCATGCCGGTGATCGTCGGCATGAACATGAGCTTCCTCACCTACTGCGCGCTGAACATGATGCCGGACTGGGGCCCGATCCTCGGGCTGCCGCTCGAGGAGCGGATGGAGAAGCTGCGCGACCCCGAGACCCGGCGGTTCATGCAGGAGCGCGCCGCGTCGCCCGACGCCGGGGTGTTCGCCCGCCTCACCGGCTGGGACACCTACGTGATCGGCGACACCTTCAGCGAGGCGAACGACGGACTCACCGGCCGCCGGGTCGGCGACATCGCCGCCGAGCGCGGCACCGAGGCCTTCGACACGCTGCTCGACATCGTGCTCGAGGACGACCTGCGCACGGTGCTCTGGCCGGGGGCGACCGACGCCGATCCCGAGTCGTGGGAGCTCCGCCGTCAGGCGTGGGACCACCCGTCGGTGATGCTCGGCGGTTCCGACGCCGGTGCACACCTCGATCGCATGCAGGGCGCCAACTACCCGACCCGGTTCATCGCCGACTGCCTGCGCGGCCGGAAGCTCGCCTCGGTCGAGCGGGCGGTGCAGATGATGACCCAGGTGCCCGCAGAGCTCTTCGGGCTGCGGGACCGGGGCACCGTCACGGTGGGCGCGCACGCCGACCTGGTGGTGTTCGACCCGGAGGTCGTCGACTCCGAGCTGCTGAAGATGGTCGACGACCTGCCCGCCGGCACGAGTCGCCTGTTCGCAGGTTCCGTCGGCGTCGACCACGTGTTCGTCAGCGGGGTCGAGACGGTGCGGAACAGCCGGGCGACCGGCAACCTGCCGGGCTCGATCGTGCGCTCCGGGGTCGACACCGACACCGTCACCGCCGGCTGAGCCCTCGCGGCACGGCGGGGCCGGCGCTCAGGACGTCGCTGCGGAGTCCGTCGACGACGCGGGTCGGTCCGACGCCTCACCAGATCCGGGATCAGCCGCCGGTTCGCCAGTCGCGTGCTCGTCAGCCGCGGCCGACTCCTCGGGCGTCGTGCCGCCGCGACGTCCGCGGCCGCCCCGCTTGACAACCCGCGGCGCGAAGAGCGTGAACAGCAACAGCGCCAGCGCCGTCAGCCCGATCGGGACGATGCCGTTGCCGCGGCTCGTGAACACCGGGACCAGCACGAACCCGGAGAGGACCGCGGTCCAGGCCCAGAGGATGACCACGGTGCGGCGGTGGCCGTGGCCGCGGTCCATCAGCCGGTGGTGCAGGTGCTCCTTGTCGGCGGTGGCGACACCGGTGCGTCGGGTCGCCCGACGGATCACGGCGAAGACCGTGTCGAGCAGCGGCACCCCGAGGATGAACAGCGGGATCACCAACGGCGCGAAGAAGAACCAGGACTGCCCGGAGAAGGGGTCGTCGGACTGACCGCCGACCGCGATGGTCGACGCGGCGAGCAGCAGGCCGAGCAGCAGCGCGCCGGAGTCCCCCATGAAGATGCTCGCCGGGTTGAAGTTGAACGGCAGGAACCCGAGGCACACCCCGGCGGTCGCGACCGCGAGCAGCGGGCCGACGTTCGAGGGGTCGATGACACCGACCTCGAGCAGACGCCAGCCGTAGAGGAAGAACGAACCCGCTCCGATCGCGACGATGCCGGCAGCGAGGCCGTCGAGTCCGTCGATGAGGTTGACCGCGTTCGCCATGCCGACGACCCAGAGCACCGTGATCAGCGCCGACATGTCGGGGGGCAGCACGGTGAACCCGAGGAACGGCACGCGGAAGTAGATGATCGTCAGTCCGACCAGCGTGAGCAGCGAGCCGCTGAGCACCATGCCCGCGATCTTCGCGGGAGGCGACATGTCCCTGATGTCGTCGATCAGCCCCGTCAGCCACATGACCACGGCGGCAGCGACGACGCCCAGCACGTTGCCCGGCGCGGCGAAGACCGGCTCGAACTCGTCCATCGTCGACGCGGCGGCCAACGAGGCGAGCAGCCCGATGAGCAGCGCGCCGCCACCCAGGATCGGCGTCGGCGTGGCATGCACCGTGCGGTCCCCCGGCTGGGCCAGCTGACCGGTCCGGACCGAGAGTCGGCGCAACGGCGGCACCGAGATCGCTGTGGCGACGACGGCGACGACCATCACGATCAGGTAGGACTGCACGGAGCGTCACGCTACAGGAGTGCTTCACATGCGTCGGGTAGCTGCCGATGGGGTGGGGACGGAGCACCCACCGCTCCGCAGGACATGTGTCACTTTGCGAAGGGCAGTTTTACCGAGTGTCGTCGCCACCGAGATGCTATAAACCTGAGCGGGAAGAACTGCGGCTCTCGTACTGGGCGAGTGGCGAGCGGTGTGGTCGGGGCTGGGCGAATCCGACCGTGTCGCGCAGGGATGGAGAGACATGCACACGGAGCGGGTAGCCGCGCCGACCGCCCCTGGGCGGTCCGAGCGACGGACCACTGCACACGGACCAATTCGCCCGGGATCACCGGCGCTGGACGGCGCGACCGTCCCTGCACCCGAACTCAGGGTGCCGCCCCTCCCGCCGCGTGAGCTGGGCGTCGACTCGAGCGCGACCGCTGCGCCCGCGGCGGAACGGCCCCACGGCGTCGTCCGGCAGCTCAAGCTGATCATGGTGCTCGCCGACCTGCTGGCGGTCGCCGCCGGCATGGCCGTCGCGATCTCGATCTACCGCTCCCGCCTGGGCCCCATCGAGGACGCCATCGGCGTCGCCGTGCTGTCGCTGCCGGTGTGGCCGCTGCTGTTCGCGCAGCAGGGCCTCTATCAGGCACGCCACGTCGCACGCCGCATCGAGGAGTTCCGCCGGCTCGTCAACGCCGTCGTCGCCGGAGTCATCGCGCTCGCCGGCATCTCGGTGCTCCTGCAGATCAACCTGTCCCGCGGCTGGATCCTCCTCGCCGGCGGCGGGGTGATGATCTCCACCGTCGTCGAGCGTGAGGGCATCCGTGCCTACGTCGCCCACCTGCGCCGCACCGGCCGCATGAGCCGCAGGGTCGTGCTCGTCGGTGGGAACTCCGAGGCCGACGAGCTCTCCGACATGCTGCGCCACAGCAGCGAGCTCGGCTACGACATCGTGGGCCGGGTCACCACCGAACCCGCCGAGGCCGTCGTGCCCGACGAAGAGGTCCCCCACCTCGGTCAGACCGAGGACATCCTCGCCATCGTGCGTCGCCACCACGCCAGCGGCGTGGTGGTCGCCACCACCGACATCGACCTGGAGCGAGCGAACCGCCTGGTGCGCGACCTCACCCGCGAAGGCATCTACGTCGAGCTCTCCTCGGCCATGAAGGACATCGCGACCCGCCGGGTGACGCTGCGGCCGCTGGGCCGCTACCCGGTCATGTGCGTCGAGCCGGTCGCGCAGGGCGGCAGCCGTGCGGTCTTCAAGCGCACCTTCGACATCGTCTGCGCCTGCATCGGACTGGTGCTCACCGCTCCGATCCTGCTCACCGCAGCCGCGGCGATCCGCATCACGTCGGGCCCGGGCGTGCTCTTCGCCCAGACCCGCGTCGGCAAGGACGGCAACCCCTTCACGGTGTACAAGCTGCGCACCATGGTGCCGAACGCCGAGTCCCTGCTGGGTTCGCTCATGGATCGCAACGAGGCCTCGGGGCCGATGTTCAAGATGACCGACGATCCTCGGGTCACCCCTGTCGGCGCCTTCCTGCGGAAGACCTCGATCGACGAGCTGCCGCAGCTGCTCAACGTGGTGTCCGGCAAGATGAGCCTGGTCGGCCCTCGTCCTGCGCTGCCCCACGAGGCGGTGCAGTGGAACGACGACCTCAAGGAGCGTCTGCGGGTCAAGCCGGGCATCACCGGCAACTGGCAGGTCAACGGCCGCTTCACCGCCTCGATCGAGGACTACCAGCGACTCGACATGTACTACGTCGACAACTGGTCGGTCGTCACCGACCTGGTGATCCTGGCCAAGACGGTCCCGGCGGTGCTCAAGCGCAAGGGCGCTGCCTGAGCCCCTGCTGGCCCGTCGGCCTCTCACGGAGCCGACGACCCACGCGGGATCCGGTCGTCACGGTGAGGGCGTGCTCACGCGACGGCAGAGCCCCCGCGTCGCGAGTGCTCACACGACGGCAGGGCTCACGCGACGGCGGTGCTCACGGGTAGGGGGTGAAGCCCGAGCAGAGCGACCGCACGTCCTCGCGGACCGCGGTGATGACACCGTCGTCGCCGGGTGAGCGGAGCACCCGGGTGATCAGCTCGGCGATCGTCGCCATCTCTGCTTCACGCATGCCCTGCGTGGTCACCGACGGCGTGCCGATGCGCAGCCCGGAGGTGACGAACGGCGAGCGCGGGTCGTCCGGCACCGTGTTCTTGTTGAGGGTGATGCCGGCACGATCGAGCGCGATCTGCGCCTCCTTGCCGGTGAGCTCCTCGTCGAAGCTGCGCAGGTCGATCAGCATCAGGTGGTTGTCGGTGCCACCGGAGACCAGGCGGAAGCCGTTGGAGCCGAGCCCCTCGGCCAGCGCCTGGGCGTTCGCCACGATCTGACGGGCGTACTCGGCGAAGCTCGGGTGCGCGGCCTCGCGGAACGCCACGGCCTTGCCGGCGATCACGTGCTCGAGCGGCCCACCCTGGAGCCCGGGGAAGATCGCCTTGTTGATCGCCGCGCCGTACTCCTCCTTCGACAGGATGCAGCCGCCACGCGGGCCGCGCAGCGTCTTGTGGGTCGTGAAGGTGACGACGTCGGCCAGGGGCACCGGGTTCGGGTGCGCACCGCCGGCGATCAGCCCGGCGATGTGTGCGGCGTCGAAGAGGAACAGCGCGCCGACCTCGTCGCAGATGTCGCGCAGCGGCTCCGGGTCGATGATCCGCGGGTAGGCCGTGGCGCCCGCGACGATCATCTTCGGGCGGTGCTCGCGGGCGAGCTCACGGATCTGGTCGTAGTCGAGCCGTTCGTCGCTCGGGGTCACCTGGTACGAGACGAAGTTGTAGAAGCGTCCCGAGATGTTGACCGGTGAGCCATGGGTGAGGTGCCCGCCGTGGTCGAGGCTCAGACCGAGGACCGTGTCGCCCTGCTCGAGCAGCGCCAGGTACACGCCGAGGTTCGCGTTCGCACCGGAGTGGGGCTGCACGTTCGCGGCCTCGGCGCCGAAGAGCGCCTTCACCCGGTCGATCGCCAGGTCCTCGACCTCGTCGACGAACTCGTTGCCGCCGTAGTAGCGCTTGCCCGGGTAGCCCTCGGAGTACTTGTTGGTCAGGACCGAGCCGACCGCGGCCATCACGGCCGGTGACGTGAAGTTCTCGGAGGCGATCAGCTGGATCCCGGTGTTCTGCCGGCCGACCTCACGGTCGATCGCGTCGAAGAGCTCGGTGTCGGGATCGGTGGGCCAGGGCATGGTGGGGTCCTCTCGAAGTGCGGGAACAGCAGTCGGTGATGCGTGCGGTCGGTGAAGGGCGCTGTCGGTGACGGGCGCAGGCGCTCAGTCGGTGGAGTCGAGCAGTGCGTCGAGCTTGTCGACACGTCCTGCGTGACGACCACCCTCGAACTCGGCGTCGAGCCACGCGTCGACGGCGTCCTTGGCGACCTCGACCCCGGTGAGGCGCTCACCGAGGCAGATCACGTTGGCGTCGTTGTGCTGGCGGGTCAGCCGTGCGGAAGTGGCGTCGTGCACGGTCGCGGCACGCACACCGGGCACCTTGTTCGCCGCCATGCAGATGCCGAGCCCGCTGCCGCACACGGCGACACCGAGGTCGGCGTCGCCGCCGGCGACCGCACGGCCGACCGCGGCACCGAAGTCCGGGTAGTCGACCCGATCGGTGCCGTGGGTCCCCAGGTCGAGGACGGTCACGCCGCGGGCCTCGAGGTGCGCCACCAGCTCGTCCTTGAGTCCGACGCCGGCATGGTCGGCGCCGAGTGCCACGGAGATCGGAGCGGTCCTGGGTGCGGAAGCGTCGGTCACGGCGCCAGTGTAGAGGAGGTCGTTCCGGGGCTCACCACTGCCCCGGCGTCGGACGGGGGCCGGGCAGGGGGACGCGAGCACTCCACCGGCCCCCGTGTCGGCGGCCGATGATTCCGGCACGACGGGTCGACGCTCGTAGTCTGCGCCCATGCCGATCGACACCCCGGATCCACGCAGCCCCGTCATCGTCGGAGTGGGCCAGTTCCTGGACCGTGAGTCCGTGGCGGGCGAGCCCGTCGACCTGATGGTCGAGGCGCTCCGGACCGCCGAGGCGGACACGACCCGCGCCGGAGCGCTCGCCCGGACCGAGGTCGTGGCGGTCGTGCCGACCTTCTCGTGGCGCTACCGCGACCCCGGCGCCCTCATCCGCGACCGCATCGGGGCCCCGACGAGCGCCACCTGGTACGCGACCGTGGGTGGCAACACGCCCCAGATGCTCCTCAACCGCCTCGCCGGAGCGATCGCCCGTGGCGAGCTCGACCAGGCGGTGCTCTGCGGTGGTGAGTCCGGCCGTACGCGTCGAGCGGCGAAGCGTGACGGGGTCACGCTCGACTGGTCGATGCAGGATGAGTCCGTCACCCCGACGTGGATGGACGAGACGCCGTTCATCATGGCGGGTCCCGGCGAGATCGCCAGGAACATCGTCATGCCGTTGCAGGCCTACCCGCTGTTCGAGAACGCACTGTGGCACCGGAGCGGACGCAGCATCGAGGACCACCTGGCGGCCGTCGGCGAGCTGTGGGCCGGGTTCTCCCGTGTCGCGGCGACGAACCCGTTCGCCTGGAACCAGCAGGCGTTCACGGGCGCGGAGATCACGACGCCCACCGACGACAACCGCACGGTCGGCTGGCCCTACACCAAGCGCATGGTGTCGAACCCGGATGTGAACATGGCATCCTCGGCGATCATCTGCTCGGTCGAGCGGGCACGTGACCTCGGGGTGCCGAGCGACCGATGGGTCTTCGTGCACGCCGGGACCGACGGACGGGACCGTTCCATGTCGGAGCGACGGGACTTCCACTCCTCCCCCGCCATCGGCGTGGCCGGCAACCGAGCGCTCGAGCTGGCCGGCATCGGGATCGACGACGTCGCCCACCTGGACCTGTACTCCTGCTACCCCTCTGCGGTGCAACTCGCGATCGGCGAGCTCGGCGTCGACCCGACCCGGCAGTTGACGGTGTACGGCGGGCTCGGGTTCGCAGGTGGCCCGTGGAACAACCCCGTCGGGCACGCGATCGCGGCGATGGTCGACGAGCTGCGAGCGGACCCGGGGTCGACCGGGTTCGTCACGGCGAACGGCGGGCACGTCGACAAGCACTCGTTCGGCGTCTACTCGACGAACCCGCCGGCGGACGGGTTCCGTCACGAGCGTCCTCAGGACGAGATCGACGCCGTGCCCGGTGTCGAGGCCGTGGTCGACGCCGAGGGACCGGCCCGGATCGAGACGTGGACGGTCATGTTCGGCCGCGACGGGTCAGCCGAGCGGGCCCACGGTTCGGTGCGGCTGCCCGACGGACGCCGCACGTGGGCGGTCACCCAGGACGCGGCGTCGATGCAGCACATGGTCGGCTCCGACATGACAGGAGCCGAGGTCGTCCTGGGTGCCGACGGCGTGATGTCGCTGGTCTGAGCGGCCGCTGGCGGGTCAGGCGCCTCGGAGTTCAGGCGTCGCGCAGGTCAGTCGGTCGCGCAGGTCAGTCGGTCCCGCAGGTCAGTCGGTCGCGCGCTCGAGCCGGGCGCGCAGCAGGGTCATCACACGCTCCGAGGCCTTGGGCATCTCGTCGAGCAGGGTCCTGAACGCGGTCGAGTCGAACTGCAGCAGCTCGAGGGCGCTGTCCGCGACGACCGTCGCGGTGCGCGGCCGATGGTCCACCAGCGCGATCTCACCGACCATCGAGCCGGGACCGCTCGACGCGACGTACTCGCCACGCACGTACACGTTCGCGACACCCGAGAGGATCACGTAGCAGCTGGTGCCCGGGTCGCCCTGGTCCACCAGCACGGCGCCGGCCGGCAGCTCGACCTCGTCACCGAGCTCCACGACGCGTCGCAGGTCCTCCTCGGAGAACCCCTGGAAGAACTCCACGTTCGACAACAGCGCGGCACGTTCCGCGGGCTTCCTACGAAAGGACATGCTTCCCCCTGGTCACGACGACGACGTCGAGCGCTGGACACTACCGTGCCACCCCCGGAACGCGGCGGTCTCCCGCCCGTTCGAGCGCACGGCGTGAGCGGTGTCAGCGACGCAGCGGGCGAGCTGCGACCAGCGCTCGGTCGCGGCCCGCCAGGTCCGGCTCGACCCGGACATCTGCGAAGTGGTCCCGGGCGATCGCCTGCAACGCCGGCACCTGCTCCGGGCTGCACTCGCACACCAGTACGCCCTCGTCGGTGAGCCAGTCGCCGGCTCCGGCCACGAGCTGTCGCAGGTCGTCCAAGCCGTCGTCTCCGGACCACAGCGCACCGGCGGGCTCCCAACGGGCGACCTCGTCGGGCAGCGCGATCGTCGTCGCGACGTACGGCGGGTTCGAGACGATCAGATCGACCGAGCCACGCAGCTCCTCGGGCAGCGCAGCGAACCACGCCCCCTGCAACACGCGGACCCGCGCGCCGGACCGTCCGAGGCCCGCCACGTTCGCCGAGGCGACCTCGAGCGCGCCGGGGCTGACGTCGGTCGCCCACACCTGCGTCCGCACCCGCTCCGAGGCGATCGACAGCGCGATCGCTCCGGAACCCGTTGCCGAGGTCGACGACGTTGGTCGACCGCTCGCGTCCGCCGAGACGGTCGAGCTCGCGCAGTGCCACCTCGACGACCTGCTCGGTCTCGGGGCGAGGGATCAGCACACGACGGTCGACCATCAGGTCGAGCGTGCGGAACGCCCACGACCCGAGCACGTACTGCAGCGGTTCGCCGCGGGACCGACGGGCGACCATGGCGTCCAGGTGGGCGACGCCCCGTTCGGTCGCGGCCCGGTCGGTGACGACGAACAGCTCCGCGTCGCCGACGCCTGCTGCGGTCGCGACGATGCGGCGGGCATCGCTGGGCGCCTGTTCACCGAGGGGCTGGGCCAGTCGGGCCTGTGTCTCCTCGAGCAGCTGGCCCCAGGTCACGGTGCCGTCGGATGCATCCACGTGTCACGCCTCCGCGTCGGCCAGGCGGCGAGCCCGGTCGTCGGTGACCAGTGCGTCGGAGATCGCGTCGAGCTCGCCGGCGAGCACCTTGTCGAGCTTGTACACCGTGAGGCCGATGCGGTGGTCGGTGACCCGGTTCTCCTTGAAGTTGTAGGTCCGGATCTTCTCGCGAGCGGCCGCCGCCGCCGATCTGGCGCGCGCCGGGCCCGGACGGCTCGGCGGACTGCCGGTCCTGCTCGAGCTTGCAGCAGCCGGGACCGCAGCACCTGCATGGCCTTGGCCCGGTTCTGGATCTGGCTCTTCTCGTCCTGCATGGACACCACGAGGCCCGTGGGCAGGTGGGTGATCCGCACCGCCGAGTCGGTGGTGTTGACCGACTGCCCGCCGGGACCCGAGGACCGGTAGACGTCGATCTTGCAGGTCGTTCGGGTCGATCTGCACGTCGACCTCGTCGGCCTCGGGCAGCACCGTCACCGTCGCCGACGAGGTGTGCATGCGGCCCTGGGACTCGGTGACGGGCACCCGCTGGACCCGGTGCGGGCCCGCCTCGTACTTCATGCGCGACCACACGCCGTCGCCCGTGAGCCGGAACGTCACCTCGGTGTAGCCGCCGAGGTCGGAGTGCGACGGCGCCCAGCACCTCGAACGACCAGCCGAGCCGGGCGGCGTAGCGCGCGGTACATCTCGAAGAGGTCCCGGGCGAACAGGTTGGCCTCCTCGCCACCCTCGGCGCCACGGATCTCGACGATCACGTTGCGTGTCGTCGTTGGGGTCGCTGGGGCAGGAGCAGGACCTTCAGCTCCTCGCCCAGCTCGGCGACCCGACGCTCGAGCTGGTCGACCTCGCCACGCAGCGCCTCGCGTTCTTCCGCGCTCGCCATGGAGTACAGCTCCTTGGCAGCGGCCAGATCGCCCTCCGCGACGCGCAGCTCGCCGGTTCGGGCGACGATCGGTCCGAGCTCGCTGTAGCGGCGCGACAGCTCGACGTAGCGGCGCTGGTCGGCGATCACCTCGGGGTCGGCGAGACGGGCCTCGCACTCGGCGTGCTCGCGCTCGAGGTCGGCGAGTCGCGCCGTCAGACCGTCGGCGACCACCTCAGGCCCAACCGGTCGGGACGGCCACCAGCTCGGCGGGGACGGCGAGCATGTCGACCAGCTCCGCCGTCGCCGCGTGGAGATCGTCGCGCCGGCACCGCGATGACCAGTCGGGCGTCGGGGTCGTGCAGCGCCCGCGTGTCGGCGGCAAGGGGGACGAGCGCCAGGTCGAACCCGGTGGAGCAGATCACGAGCAGCGGTCGGCCGTCGATCGACACACCGAGCGCCGCGGCGGGATGCGCGTCCTTCATCCCGGCGGGTTCGGTCGTCATGTCGACCGCTCGCAGCGACGCGGCACCGACCAGGGACGGATCCGCGATCAGGTCGGCGCGCAACCAGCGTTCGCGAGCCAGGAGCGACAACGGATGTGCGCCGGCGCCGCGATGGCGGTATCGCCGCACGGCGTCGCTCGACCGTGCCAGCGCGACCGCGGGGTCCTCGTCGGGGTGCACGGCTGCGGCGGCGTCGCGGTCGAACCGGCCGACGCCGGCCTCGAGGTGCAGGCGGTCGTCGCCACCGACCTCCGAGGGCCAGACCACCGCTCGGGCGACCTCGAGTCCGAGGACCTCGCCGCGGAGCACACCGTGTTCGACCACGGCTTCGAGTCCTTCGGCCCGCAGCAGGGCGAGGATCTCCTCGGTCTCCGCCGCCGGAGCGTCCCCTGGCCCCTCGAGGGGCACCGGGACGGGCTCGGGCGCCGCCTCGACGCTGGCGGCGCCGACGACGGCACGGACCTGGATCGGCATGGCCGGTGTGTCGAAGTACGTCGCCAGCCTGGCCAGTCGACCCGCGTCGGAATCGACGAAGACGACGAGGGATCCGGCGTCGTGCCGGGATGCCCACAACAGCGCCCCACCCAGGCCGCCTGGGCTGCCGTCCTCGAGCAGCACGAACGCGGTGCCGTCAGCGCTCGCCGCGACGACCGCTCCCGACGCGGTCGGGCTGCACTCGAGTCCTCGCTCGCTGCGCACGAGCGCGCTGAGCTTGGCGACCAGCAGCCGGGCGCGCTGGTCGGCGTCGAGGGTCATCTCACGCGGTCCGGGATGCTCGCTGCGTGCGCAGCGAGTATCGGATCACTCCGACTCGGTCGTCTCGTCCGCAGTGGTCTCGTCGCCGGCGTCGGCGTGCCTGACCCTTGCGGCGTCCGTAGCGACGCTCGAAGCGCTCGACGCGACCCGCGGTGTCGACGATCTTCATCTGTCCCGTGAAGAACGGGTGCGTGAAGGCCGAGATCTCGACCTTCGCCAGCGGGTACTCGTTGCCGTCGGTCCACGTGGTGGTCTCGGCGGAGTCGATCGTCGACTTCGTGAGGAAGGTGTCGCCCGACGAGGTGTCCTGGAACACGACGTAGCGGTAGTTGGGGTGGATTCCGGGCTTCATGGTGATATCTCCGTGACGGTCCCGGTTTCCGAGCGGGACCAGATGAGAATGGACGGATCAGTATGGCCCGGCGAGGGTGCCGGGAGCGAGCCGGGGCTCAGGCGCCGATGGCAGGCCTCAGCCGTCGATGGCGGGGCCCTTGGCGATCTCGGCGAGGAAGACCTCGTTGGTGGGGAACTTCCGCATGCGCTCGATGACCAGTTCGAGTCCGGCGGCGGTGCCGTTCTCGCCCGAGACGGCCGACAGCAGTCGGCGCAGCTTCCACACCTGCTGGAGCTGCTTGGCGTCGATCAGCAGCTCCTCGTGGCGGGTCGAGCTGCCGTCGACGTTGATCGCGGGGTACACGCGCTGCTCGGCGGCGGAGCGGTCCAGTCGGAGCTCCATGTTCCCGGTGCCCTTGAACTCCTCGAAGATGACCTCGTCCATCTTGGAGCCGGTCTCGACGAGTGCGGTGGCGAGGATCGTGAGGGAGCCGCCCTCCTCCAGGTTGCGAGCCGCACCGAAGAACCGCTTCGGCGGGTAGAGCGCGCTGGTGTCGATGCCGCCGCTCATGATGCGACCGCCGTTGGGAGCCACCAGGTTGTACGCACGGGCGAGGCGGGTGATGCCGTCGAGGATCACGACGATGTCGTGGCCGAGCTCGACCATGCGCTTCGCACGCTCGATGGCCAGCTCGGCGACCGCGATGTGCTCCTCGGCAGGGCGGTCGAACGTCGAGGCGACGACCTCACCCTGCACCGAGCGACGGATGTCGGTGACCTCCTCGGGCCGCTCGTCGACGAGCAGGACCATGACCTCGACCTCGGGGTGGTTCTCCTCGATGGCCTGGGCGATCGACTTCATGATCGTGGTCTTGCCGGCCTTGGGCGGCGACACGATCAGGCCGCGCTGGCCCTTGCCGATCGGGGCGAGCAGATCGATGATCCGCGCCGCCATGTCGTAGGGGTGGTCCTCACGCTCCAGACGCAGGCGCTCCTGGGGGAACAGGGCGGTCAGGTCCTCGAAGCGGGGACGGTCCCGGGCGGCGTCGGCATCCGCGTCGTTGACGGTGTCGATGCGCAGCAGGGCCGGGTTCTTCTCGCCACGGTTCGCCGGGCGCGACGCTCCGGTGATGCGGTCGCCGCGACGCAGACCGAACTGACGGGTCTGCTTGACCGACACGTACACGTCGTCGCGGCTCGGCAGCAGACCGTTGAGGCGCAGGAAGCCGTAGCCCTCGTCACGCAGGTCGAGGATGCCGGCGACCTCGATCAGCTCGCCGTCCCAGGACTGCGAACCGTCGCCGCCCTCACCCTCGGGCCGGTCACGGTCACGACCCCGCCGGCGGCGACGACGGCGTCCGCCCTCACCCTCGGCCTGCCCGTCGTTCTGGTTGGCGTCGTTCTGGTTCGCGTCGTTCGCGTCCTGCTGGTTGCCCTCCTGGGCGCCCTCGCCCTGACGCTCGTCGCGAGCGGACGGGTCCTGGTCGGAACGCCCTTCACCACCGGAGCCGGCCTGGCGACCCGACGCGGACCTGTTGTCGCTCTGGCGCCCGGCGTCACGGGAGGCGGTCGACCGACCGGCGGCATCCGAGCCGTTCCCGCCGTTGCCGGCATCGGCCGCGGCGCCGCCGTTGCGGCCTCGGCCGCGGGAGCGGGCGCGGGGCTGTGCGGCAGCGTCCTCACCGTCGTCCGGGGCGGCCTCGCCACCGCGGGCGTCGCTCTCTTCCGGATGCGTCGCGACGTCGGCGACGTCAGCGGGGTCGCCGACCTCGGCCGCAGTGGCGGCCGAGTCGTCACCGGCGGCCGGGTCGGCAGCAGCGACCTCGGCGTTCTCGGCGTTCTCGGCGTCGGCCGGCGTCGTGACACCGGCGAGCTCGAGGATCATCTGGACGATGTCGGCCTTCTTGGCTCGCGAACCCGGCTTGCCGCCGAGTGCGGCGGCGATGGTGGCCAGCTCGGCGCGGTCCTTGCGCTCGAGGCCTTCGAGATCGATCGGATCAGCACTCACAGGTTGTACCCATTTCGTTGCTCGGCAGCAGCTCGTCGACTGCGCTGGTGTGACAGCGGAGCACCCGGCTCCTACTGCTGATGGGGAGTCCGTGTTCGCCAGGTGAAGAGCGGTGAGGAGGCGACCTGTGCTCCGGGCCTGATGGCCGGCGGGTCGACGTCCCCCTGCAGTCCCCTTCCACGGCGGACTCCGGGATTGTACCCGACACTCCGCACGCGCTGGCAACCACCTCGCCGTGGCAGGTGTCCCGGTGCACGATTCGGAGGCCCGACAACGGGGCCGGGCGCGAGCTCAGCGGCCGATCAGCAGTGGCACCAGGCCGTGGCCGGCGATCACGTCGCTGTCAGCGGTGCCGACCTCGGTGTACTCCCCACCCGGGCCGTCGACACGGGAGTCCACGAGCAGGTAGGGGACGGTGTCGGAGGTGTGGGTCTTGAGCGCGAGCGGTGTCGGGTGATCCGGCGACATCAACAGCCGCCAGTCCCCCATCTCGTCGAGCGCCGGCACCAGATCGGCGAGCACCCGGCGGTCCCAGTTCTCGAGGGCACGGACCTTCTCCTCGACGTTGCCGGCGTGGCCGGCCTCGTCGGTCGCCTCGATGTGGATGACGAACAGGTCCTTGCCCGAACGGAGCGCCTCGATGGCCGCATCCCGCTTGCCCTCGTAGTCGGTGTCGTACCAGCCCGTGGCACCGGGCACCTCGACGATGTCCATGCCCGTGAGCACCCCGAGGCCGCGCACCAGGTCGACGGCGGTCACCATGCCGGCGTCGAGGCCGTAGGTGTCGCGGAACGACGGGAGCTGCGGCTGGTGGCCCTGGCCCCACAGCCAGATCTGGTTGGCGCCGACGTCGTCGAAGCGGGCGAGGATCTCACGGCTCGCCGCCATGACGTCGGAGAGCTTCGAGCCGGCGGGGCCCGTCGGCCACACCGCAGGGTCGTCGGAGAGGTCGTGGGGCGGCACGCACACGGCGTCGGCCCACGACTCGGGCGCCACCATGATGTGGCGGTACTGCACACCCGGGTGGAACGAGATCTCGGCGCCCGCACCGCTGCCGAGCTCGGCGTCGAGTGCGGCGATGACCGCCGCCGCGGCCTCGGAGGTGGGGTGACCCCCGGCGAAGTCGACCATGAGCCCGCCCGGGCCGCCACGATCCGGGTCGACCGTCGACAGGTTGCAGCGGAACGCGACCTGGTCGGGACGGATCGAGATGCCGAGCGAGGCGGCCTCGATCGGGGCACGTCCGGTGTGGTGCTCCGCGGGATCGAAGCCGAGCAACGACAGGTTGCCGACGTCGCTGCCCGGCGGGAAGCCCTCGGGGATGACCGCGGCCCGGCCGACGGTGCCCCGAGCGGCGAGCGCCCGCAGTACCGGGGTGTCGGCCACCTCGAGCGGGGTCCGGCCACCGAGGTCGGGGTGCGGCTCGTCCGCACAGCCGTCGGGCACACAGATCACGTACTTCATGGCGGACAGTCTGCCCGAGCGCCCCGACCCCCGCGAATCGCTTCGCGCCTTTCGAGCCGCGAGAGCCCCTGCCCCCACCGCTTCTTCGCCCCTGCCGCTTCCTTCGCGAAGGCGGTCGTCTCTCGCCACGTGCGCTGCCTTCGCGAAGGACGGCGCTGCGGCGCCTCGCTGCCTTCGCGAAGGCCCCGGGCTCCAGCGGCGCGTTGCGCCTTCGCGAAGGTCCGGACACACGGGGCCCGCACGCCGCACCCGGGGAGCGATCCCCGTGGCTCGATCGCCGTTCGCGCGGTCCGATGGCGCCCATGCATCCATCACTCAGTGCCGTCGCTCGCCGTGCCGCCAGCCAGCATGGGGTGGTCTCCCTCGACCAAGCCGCAGCGCTCGGAGTCGACCGGCGCGCCGTCTCACGGTTGGTCGCTGCGGGCCTCGCCGAGCGAGTACACCCCCAAGTCGTGGCTTTCGAAGGGTCACCCGCCACGTCACTGCGAACCATTCACGCAGCGGTGCTCCAGGTCCCGTCGTCAGCGGCGAGCCACGAGGCGTCGTTGATCGCCCGAGGCATCGACGGGATCCCGTTCGAGGTCGCCGTCGTGGTGCCCACGGGGTCCCCCAACCACTACAGCGACATACGGGTGCACCGATTCGGCGACCTGCTCGACCATCACATCGAGGACGTCGAGGGCATCCCGTGCACCACGATCCCCCGCACGATCGTTGACCTCGGGTCCCAGTTCTCGGCGCCGCGCCTGAACGAGCTCCTCGACCGCCTCGTCATCAATGAACGACAGACGAGCTTCGCTGCGATCTCAACGGTGCTCCGTGAGGTGCACCATCAGGGGCGTCGTCGGATCTCCGTGCTGTCGGCCCTGTTGGACAAGCGTCGACCGGCCGGAGCGACACCTCGGAGCACCCTCGAACTCACAGCGGACCGGGTCATCGATGCCAGCGAGCTACCGACGCCGATCAAGGAGTTCCCGCTCCCGGCACTGGCGATCACGGGAACAGTCGACCGCACGTGGGTCGACGTTCGCCTGATCTTCGAGATCGACGGGCGCAGTTGGCATGCCCGTGAGCAGGCGATGGCGAAGGATCGAGCTCGTGACAGGGCGGCAGCCGCTCAGGGCTGGCAGGTGTCACGCGTGCTCGACGAGGAGCTCGACGGCGCCGGAGCCGAGGCGGTGATCGAGGAGCTCGTCGAGATCTACCACCGTCGGCGCGCCGATCTCCGACTCGCCGGCTGACGTCCCCGCCGGTCGGCGGTGGTGACCTTCGGCCACCGACGGCGGTCAGCGACGGTCACGGGCACGGGTTCGAAGAGCACATCCGCACCCGCCGCCCGGCTTCGCGAAGCTCAGCGACCACATGCGGGTCGACCGCCTTCGCGAAGGAACGTGACCCGAGCGGCTGAAGGTGGCGGGACGGCGGCGGGACGGAGGGTGCGGTCGCCTCAGCGGGTGAGCTCGGCGCGGACCAGTGCCTGCACGGCGGCCAGGTCGCCGTCGACGTGTTCGACCCGCTCGGTGCGTTCGAACAGGTCGGCCACGTGCTCGGGCAGCGGCGGGTGCACCCCGGTGGCGGCCTGCACGGCGTCGGGGAACTTGGCGGGGTGTGCGGTCGCGAGCGCCACGACCGGCACCGACGGATCACCCTCGAGCGACTCGGCAACGCCGACCGCGACCGCGGTGTGCGGGTCGATGAGCATGCCAGCCCGGTGGTGGACGTGGCGCATGACCTCGGCGGCGGACTCGTCGTCGACCCGCCCGCAGTCGAACTCGGCGCGCAGCCGATCGAGCACCGCGACCTCGACCGACGCGGTCCCGGTCGATCGGAACGTCGACATGAGCTCCGCGATCGCCGCGCCGTCGCGACCCAGCACCTCGAAGAGCAGCCGTTCCAGGTTCGAGCTCACCTGGATGTCCATCGACGGGCTGGTGGTCGGCACGACCTCGTGCAGCTCCATCGTGCCCGTGGTGAAGAAGCGGGTGAGGATGTCGTTGCGGTTCGAGGCGACGACGAGGCGCTCGATCGGCAGGCCCATCTGCTTCGCCGCCCAGCCGGCGAGGATGTTGCCGAAGTTGCCCGTGGGCACCACGAACGAGACCGGTCCGCCGTCGGGGGCGACGTGCAGGTGCGACGTCACGTAGTAGACGATCTGCGCCATCACACGGGCCCAGTTGATCGAGTTCACCGCGGACAGGCCGACCTCGTCACGGAAGCCGGCGTCGGCGAACGCCGCCTTGACCAGGTCCTGGCAGTCGTCGAAGTTGGCGCCGCGCACCGCCACGGCGTGCACGTTCGGCGCGTCGACCGTGGTCATCTGGCGACGCTGCACGTCCGAGACCCGGCCGTCGGGGAACAGCACGAAGATGTCGACCCGGTCACGGTCCCGGCAGGCCTCGATGGCCGCCGAGCCGGTGTCGCCCGACGTGGCTCCCAACACGCAGACCCGGCCGTCGCGCTCGGTGAGCACGTGGTCGAAGAGCCGACCGACGAGCTGCAGGGCGACGTCCTTGAACGCCAGGGTCGGGCCGCGGAACAGCTCGAGCAGGTCGAGCTCCGCGCCCGAAGCGGTGCGCCCGAGACCGATCACCGGGCAGACCTCGTCGGTGTCGAACGTCGCGTAGCTGTCGGCGACGATGCGTTCGAACGCGTCCCGCTCGATCTCGCCCTCGACGAAGGGCCACATGACCTCGACGGCGATCTCGGAGTACGACCGGCCGCGCAGCTCCTCGAGCGGCGGCAGGGTCGGCCAGGTCTCGGGCAGGTAGAGCCCGCCGTCGGTCGCGAGTCCGGCGAGCAGCACGTCGCCGAAGCCGAGCACCGGTGCATCACCGCGGGTCGAGACGTACTTCATCATTCGGCCCCCACGACCCGCAGGACCGACCCGACCGACGTCACCGACGGCAACGACCGCAGCTCGTGCAGGGTCGCCCGGACGTCGGCCTCACGCGCCGCGTGGGTGATGAAGATCAACCGCGCCGCCCCGGTGGGTGCGCCGTCGTCGGGGTCCAGCGCCTCCTGCTCCATCGAGCGGATCGACACCTGGTGCGCGCCGAACACGCCGGCGACCTCGGCGAGCACGCCGTGGCGGTCGGTGACCTCGATGTTCAGGTAGTACGGCGAGTACAGGTCGTCGACCGGGCGCATCACGGCGCGGCCGAAGGTGCCGATCGAGGCGTGTGCGCCCTTGCCGAGGTTCGACGCGGCGTCGACGACGTCGCCGAACACGGCCGACGCGGTCGGTCCGCCGCCGGCGCCGCGCCCGTAGAACATGAGGTCACCGACGTCGGCGCCCTCGACGAACACCGCGTTGAAGCTGTCGCGCACCGCGGCGAGCGGGTGGTCGGTCGGCACCATCGCCGGGTGGACCCGGACCGCGAGCGAGTCGTCCTCGAAGCGCTCGGCGATCGCGAGCAGCTTGATGACGTAACCCAGGCGGGTCGCGAAGTCGATGTCGGTCTGGGTGATCTTCGAGATGCCCTCGTGGTACACGTCCCCGGCGACGACCTTGTGACCGAAGGCGATGGTCGCGATGATCGCCGCCTTGGCGCCGGCATCGAAGCCCTCGACATCGGCGGTCGGGTCCCGCTCGGCGTAGCCGAGGCTCTGCGCCTCGCTCAGCGCCGCGGCGTAGGTCCAGCCCTCTTCGGCCATCTTCGTGAGGATGTAGTTGGTCGTGCCGTTGACGATGCCCATCACGCGGGACACGTCCTCGGCGACGAGCGACTCGCGCAGGGGACGCATGATCGGGATGCCACCAGCGACCGCCGCCTCGAAGAGCAGGTCGACACCCGAGGTGTCGGCATCGGCGAAGAGCTCGACGCCGACGTTGGCCAGCAGCTCCTTGTTGGCGGTGACCACGGGCTTGCCGTGCTTGAGCGCGGTCGAGATGAGCTCTCGGGCCGGTTCGATGCCGCCGATGACCTCGACGACCAGGTCGATCGACGGGTCGATCACGACCTCGTGGGCATCGGTGGTCAGCACCGATGGGTCGAGCTCGACGTCACGCTCCTTCGACAGCGAACGCACCGCCACCTTCGTGATCTCGAGCCGCATCCCGGTGCGCTCGAAGATCGCGTCGCTGCGACGTCGGACCTGCTCGATCAGGGCGGCGCCGACGTTGCCGCAGCCCAGGACTCCGATGGCGACCGTGCGTTGATTTGGCGTTGGTTCCACGATTCGAGGCTATCGGCCTCACGACCGGCGACGGGAACCGGTTCTGATGCACTTGCCGCGCACGACAGCTACCCTGTGCGCCTCGGTCGGGGGGACCGATCAGGGCGGAGGGGATCGAGATGGGCGACATCGAACACGGCGCCGCGACGCGTCGCGTCGGCGGTCGGGCAGCTCGACGCAGCACCAGGTGGGGCGTCGCCGCTGCAGCTGCGGTCATCGTCGCGGCGGTCGCGTGCACCCCGCCGCCCACCGATCCGGGCGACGGTGGCGCGGGCACCACGACGACCACCACGACGCAGCCGCTCGAGCCGCTTCCTGCGACCGCGCTCCGGTTCATCAGTCCTCCCGGTGAGCACATCGGTGGCGGCGTCACGCAGACCTGGACCACCGCGGACGCGCTCTTCAGTTCGTCGCGTGGCGGCGCTCGCGTTGCGATCTCGGTCGAACGGCGGCGCCCAGGCGTCGTGGAACCTGGAGTTCGGGGCGGCGATCGGGCGACCAGCTCGAGGAGGGCCGCACCTACACCGGTGCGCAGCGCCTCTCGTTCCAGTCCCCCACCCGCCCGGCGATGTCGGTCACGGGATCGGCTCGCGGGTGCAACACGATCGACGGCGCGTTCACGATCCGCGAGCTCGCGACCGACGTCGGCGGCCTTCCGACCAGGATCGCGATCGACTTCGAACAGCGCTGTGACTCCACCGGGCCGCTTCGTGGCACGATCCACTGGAACGCGAGCGTTCCGGCGCTGCCCACCGCGGACGGCGACGGCGACGGCGTGCGTGACCAGATCGACAACTGCGAGAGCGTGGCCAACCCCTCACAGGTGGACTCGGATCGAGACGGCTCGGGCGACGCCTGCGACGACGTCCACGACGGCACGTTCCTGTACTTCCGCAGCGACATCGGCGAGTTCATCGGCCAGGGGATGACGCGGACGTGGTTCCCCGCCGACGGAACCTTCACGGGGCTGCTCATGTACGACGTCAAGAACGCCAGGGTGAAGTTCGACGCCGGTTCGACCGACTGGGACCTCCGTTTCAGAGCGGCGAACGGCGCGGCGCTCGACCCCCGGTACCTATGAGCTCGCCCAGGACTTCTCCTTCGGTTCACCCACGCGCCCGGGATGGACGTCGTCGGCTCCGGGCGTGCGTGCACCGCGAGCGGCAGCTTCACCGTGCACGAGATCGAGCGGGACGCGGCAGGGCTCGTGTCGAAGCTGTCGGTCGACTTCGAGCAGCGGTGCGAGTCGAATCCTGCGGTGCTGCGCGGCAGCCTGCGCTACAACGCGACCGGCCCCACCTGACCCGGACTCAACCCAGGTCGGTGGCCAGCAGGTCGTCGATGGTCTCACGCCGAACGACCAGGCGTGCGGCCCCGTCGCGCACGAACACGACCGGCGGTCGGAACACCTTGTTGTAGTTCGAGCCCATCGAGTGGCCGTACGCCCCGGTGACCGGCGTGCGCGACGACGTCGCCGACGGCCAGATCGGCGGGCACCAGCCCTTCGCGGACCAGCAGATCACCCGACTCGCAGTGCTTGCCGACCAGGCGGATCGGCATCTCGCGGCGTGAGGTCGACGCCCTCGGCAGGAACGTCTCGTAGCCGCTGCCGTAGAGCACCGGCCGCGGGTTGTCGCTCATGCCGCCGTCGACGGCGACGTAGGTGCGCACGCCGGGGATGTACTTGATCGTGCCCACCCGGTACAGCGTGACGGCGGCGGACGCGGCGATGGCACGGCCGGGCTCGGCGCTGATCCGTGCGGTGATGCCCGCCGCTCGGCAGCCCTCGAGGATGGCCGTGCCCCACTCGGTGATCGAGGGCGCCTGCTCCCCCGCCAGGTACGCCACGCCGAGTCCGCCGCCGACGACGAGCTCGGGCAGGTCCTGTTCGACGACGAACGGAGCGACCGCGGTCAGGCCGGCCAGGAAGTTGTCGACGCTGAAGACCTGGCTGCCGATGTGCAGGTGCAGGCCGACCAGTTCGACGGCGCTGCTGGCCCGGGCGCGGGCGACGGCCTCGTCGGCCTGCCCCGTCGGCAGCGGGAACCCGAACTTGGAGTCGAGGTTGCCGGTCTGGACGTGTTCGTGGGTGTGGACCTCGATGCCCGGGTTGATCCGCAGCAGCACCTTCGGCGGTGCCGCGCCGTCAGCGACGAGCGACTCGATGCGGTCGAGCTCGTCGTCGGAGTCGACGATGATCCGCCCGACGCCGACGGTGAGGGCGCGGGCCAGCTCGGCGGTGGACTTGTTGTTGCCGTGCAGCACCATGCGCTCGGCGGGCACGTCGGCCGCCAGCGCGATCTCGAGCTCACCCATCGTCGCCACGTCGAGACGCATGCCCGCCTCGTGGGCGAGCCGGGCCATGGCACGGCACAGGAAGGCCTTGGTGGCGTAGATCGCGCCGTCCGGGCCGAAGACCGACACGGCCTCGGCGCAGCGCGCTCGCCAGGTGTGCCTCGTCGTAGACGAACACCGGCGTGCCGTACTGCTCGGCCAGGTCGAGCAGGTCGACGCCGCCGATGCTCAAGCGGCCGTCGTCCGCGGCGACGGCGGTGTCGGGCAGCAGGTCGAAGGGCAGCGGGCTGTCTCTGTGGTCGCGCAGGGCCTCGTGGTCGCGCAGGGGCGCAGCGGAAGACGTGGGGTCGGTCACGACGGCCTCAGAGGTGCTCGGGCGCGTCGAGCCCGAGCAGGTCGAGTCCGACCTGCAGTCCGTTGCCGGCAGCGGCAGCCAGCCACCACCGTGCCTGGCGCAGCGGTTCGGGTACGTCGTCGCGCAGGATCGGGCAGTCGTGGTAGAAGCCGTGCACCGCGCCGGCGAGCTCGCGCACCCAGGTCGTCGACCTTGTGGGGCGCCCGCTCGCGAGCGGCCAGCTCGACGACGTCGGGCAGCACGAACAGCTGGCGCAGGATGTCGAGCTCACGTTCGTGGGTGAGCACCGACAGGTCGACCTCGGCGAGCGGCAGCCGCGCCATGCCACGTTCGGCGGCGACCCGGTCGATCGAGTGCAGCCGGGCGTTCGCCATCTGCACGTAGAACACGGGGTTCTCGTTGGACTGCGTGACGATCAGGTCGAGATCCACCGTCTGGGGCGAGTCGACCGACTGCAGCAGGTAGGTGAGCCGCACCGCGTCGACGCCGACCTCGTCGAGCAGGTCCGACAGCGTGATGAGGTTGCCGGACCGCTTCGAGATCTTGACCTCTTCGCCGTCGCGCTCCAGGCGCACCAGCTGGGTGATCACGACCTCGAGGTCGGACGGATCATGCCCGAGCGCCTGCACCGCGGCCTTCATGCGGGGCACGTAGCCGTGGTGGTCCGCACCCCAGACGTTGATCAGCAGGTCGAAGCCGCGGGCGAACTTGTCGCGGTGGTACGCGATGTCGGGCAACAGGTAGGTGAACTCGCCGTCGCTCTTGACGAGCACCCGGTCCTTGTCGTCGCCGAAGTCGGTCGAACGCAGCCACACCGCGCCGTCCTCGTCGTAGACGACGCCGCGCTCGCGCAGATCCGCGAGCGTGACCTCGATCGCGCCGGTCTCGACCATGGCCCGCTCCGAGAACCAGGTGTCGTAGTGCACGTTGAGCCGCTCGAGGGTGAGCCGCTGGTCCTCGAGCGCGTGCGCGTATCCCCACTCCAGCGCATCGGCGCCGTCGGGCATCTGGGCGGCCCAGTCGATGATGTACTGCCCCTGGTAGCCGCCGACGTCGGGTTCGTTGCCGTCCTTGCGGGCCTGCAGCGACTCGGCGAACGTCTGCATCTGCACGCCGCGGTCGTTGATGTAGAACTCGCGACTCACGTCGTGGCCCGTGAACTCGAGCAGCCGTGCGAGGGCGTCGCCGTAGGTGGCGCCCCGGGCGTGGCCGGCGTGCACGGGACCGGTGGGGTTCGACGAGACGAACTCGACCATGACCCGGCGACCGGCCCCCACCGACGAGCGGCCGAAGTCGGCTCCCGCGGCCACGACGGCGGGCACCATGTCGTGCAGCCAGGTGTCATCCAGGCGGAAGTTCACGAAGCCCGGACCGGCGAGCTCGGCGCCGACGACGTGCTCGGGAAGGTCCGCGTTCAGGCGGTCGACGATGTCCTGGGCGAGCTCGCGCGGCGGACGGCCCGCTGCCTTGGCCGAGGTGAGCGCGACGTTGGAGGAGAAGTCGCCGTGCTCGCGACGGGCCGGCTGTTCCAGGTGGATGTCGGTCGGCGCCTCGATGCCGAGGTCCGCGAGGACCCGACGAAGAGCGTCGGTCAGTTCGTTGCGCATGCTGATCCCGTCGGAAGCCGTGTGCGGTGGGTCGGTCGTCGGATGGTAACGTCTGCGACCCGGGCTCCCGTAACCGGTTCCACCGGTCACACCGCCCGCAGTGCGCCCTCGTAGCTCAGGGGATAGAGCATCGGCCTCCGGAGCCGTGTGCGCAGGTTCGAATCCTGCCGAGGGCACGCACTCCGATGACTCCGCCCGGCGTTCCTCTCGCAGGGCCGGTCCGGCCGACACCCCGTTACCCTGCCCGGGGTGAAGAGGATCATGGGGAGTGGATGGCTCGGAGCGGTCGCCGTGGTGCTCGCGCTCGCGGGCTGTGGCGATCCAGCTGACACGCCGGCGGCCGGCGACCCGGCCGCTGCGAGCGGCGATGCGGACGAGGTCGTGGCCGCAGCCGTCGAGGAGCTGTTCGGCGACACGCCGTTCCGGAGCCGAACGGTCGGGACGATCCCGTTCCTGGGGCAACTGGACGCGGTCTACGAGCAGTCCGGGGACGAGGTGGTCGACATCACGTCCTCCGACGGGAGCAGCTCGGCGACGGTGATCGCAGGCGGCACGGCCTACGACTGGGACGCGTCCAGCCAGTCGTGGGACGAGACGCCGCTCGAGGCGTACGACCCTCTCCTGGGGCCGGGCTTCATGTTCGGTCTCTCGCTCGTCGGCCTGCTCGACTCGTCGGGCTCATCGGACACATCTGGCTCATCGGGCGATCTCCGGACGACACCGGCCGTCGCGACGGGCTGGACCGAGATCGATGGCGCGGACGGCACGCGTCGCTTCGAGCGGGCCCTGTCGTCGTCGTGGATGGCCGGCGAGGAGACCTACGCCGACGACGCGCCGGTCGAGCGCCACGAGGAGAGTGCGATCATCGACGAGTTCTACCGAGCAGCGACGACCACCGCGACGGTCGACATCGACCGCGACGGGCATCTGGTCCGCCACCGACTCGTCGTGGCGTTCGAGGGCGCCCAGGAGTATCCGGAGTGCCCGCCGTTCGAGAACTTCGTCGGCACGAGCGAGCTCGTCGTCGAGTTCACCGACGTCGGCGCCGACTTCACGGTCACCGTCCCCCGACCCGAGGACCTGGTCGCAGAGTTCCCGGAGCTGGGCGAAGCGCCCGACTTCTCGGAGTCCGGCGACCCGGTCGACGACGACTTCCGTGACGACAGCGGCGCACGAGACTTCTCGGGCTGCCCGACGCCGTAGCCGGAACCGGTCGCGACAGATCACCTCCCGTCGCAGGGAGGTCCCGTTGCCGGCCGGGCTCGCCCGGCCTCCTCGCACGCTGTGCGCAGCGACGCCGGCGCTACCCGGTGGGCTCAGACCCGGCAGCCCCCAAGGTCAAGCAGCCGCGTGTTCGGATGGCGTGTTCAACGGCCCTGTTGCCGGGTTGTCGGTGGGCTCAGTCGTCGTCGAGTCCGAGGGTGAGGGGTCGGGCGACACCGTGTCGTTGCGAGCGAAGCACGTCGCCGTCGGGGTTGATGATGATGAACCCCTGATCCAGATGATGCGTGTCCGGATCGGGTTGCACGGACCAGCCCTCGGAATGCCACAGGTCGTGATGGAACGAACAGGCCGGCAGGCCATTGGGCAGGTCGGTTGGTCCGTCGTGTTCCCAGTGCTCGACGTGATGGATCTCACACCACTCCCACGGCAGGTCGCAGCCCGGGTTCCCGCAGCCGCCGTCGCGGACCATGATCGCCCGCTTCTGGTTCGCCTTGTAGAGACGCTTGGCGAGTCCCATGTCGAGCGGGACGCCGAGGTTGTCGACCACGACCGGCGTGAAGATCGCGTTGCACAACAGCCGTCGGATCGTGCCGTCCTGCAACCGGACCCCGTCGGGGGTCCACCCCTGCAGCGGGCCCGAGGCCGGGACGATCAAGGTCACGTCGGTGACCGGCATCTTGCCGTTTGCTCGGGCGACCAGGCCCTTGCCGATCAACTCCACCAACGCATCCGCCAGCAACAACGAACGCTGCGGATACTCGGCGAAACTCCCGTCGTGCTCACAACCTGACGTGCCCTCAGCGCTCTCAGCGCTCTCAGCGCCGTCGGTGCCGTCGGTGCCGGTGATGCCGTCGTCGGCGGCTTCCGCCGTCGGCTGTCGGGTCTGGTGACGCCATTGACGCTCACCCTCCTTCAACAGCGACGCCCGCACCTTCGCAGCGGAGACGCCATACAGGTCGATGTCCAAGTGCAGGGCGCCGTCGAGGCCGTCGGTCATCCGCAGCCGGTTCTGCGGTTCTCCCAGCGGGCCCGGTCCGGGGCCGTCCTGATCCGCCAACGAGATCAGGCCGCGCACGGTGTGGGCCCATTGGTCGAACCGCTCGACCAGTGCGAGCTCGATGAAGCGTGGTTGCAGCTCGACCATGACCGCCTCGACCCGGGGCACACACAACCGTGCGAGCAGTGCGGCGTGATCGAAGCTGATCAAACCCAACTCGAGCGCGTCGGCGATCTCGGGCAGGACCCGCAACTTCTTCGCCGTCGCGACCTGCCGAGCAGACGTCGCACCCGCAACGTGATGCACATGACCGAGGTAGGCCTTCAACCGCAGCCCTGCCTTGCGCTCGGTGACCGCACGGTGATGCGTCTCGGCGAGCAGCGCCATGCGTTGCGCGTCGAGGGCACGTTGGGACGCTTCGAGCTCGTCCAACGCGGACAACAACTCGGCGTCCGACGCAGCGACCGGGTCCAGCGGCGGCGCCCCGGACATGGGTGGTGGATGATCGAGCAGCGACACGAGCGCGCCTCCCCCAACAGATGACCAATCGGTGGTGCCACGAACGCCGGCGGCACGACGACCGGTCGCTCCACACCGCCGACACAGCAGCCGGCGAACTGGGGGAAGTGAACGACCTGGATCCAACTGTAACGAGACGCTCTGACACTGAAAGCCGGCCGACTCGGAACCTTCAGGTGGCCGCCGCACAGCCGAGTGTGTTCTTCCCTTCGGTCGACAACCCCTGGCCTACGATGCGCTGCCATGCGAGCGGGGCGCAGGAAGCGGACGGCAGGCGGCACTCCGACGCTGGAGTTCGACCCGACGTTCGGTGAACCGTGGCGGGTCGCTGCGCTCGCCGCGTGGACCACGGGCGATTGGCAGCAGCTCGACCGGCTCTTCGCCCAGTCGACCGATCCGGCCACCCGCAGCGCCATGATCCGCCTGGCACCCGAGTCCGACGAGTCGCTGGCGCCGTGGCTGGACGAGTGGGTCTCGTTGCAGCCCGGGTCGGCGATCGCCCGCGCGGTTCGAGGCATGGCGCTGGTGCGGGTCGCGTGGACGGTGCGTGGCCACGGCCGGGCCCACACGGTGGGCAGCGACTCCTTCGACCGGTTCCACGCGCTGCTGCGCGAGGCCGACGCCGAGTTGATGCGTGGCGTCCGCCTCGATCCGAACGAACCCCTCCTCTGGGAGATCTCGCTCATCTCCTCGATGGGCCTCGGCATCGCCCTGGATGAGGCCTGGGACCGGTTCCGCCAGGTGCAGCGGCTCGTGGGGTCGAGCTCCAGCGCGGCGCACCAGATGCTGCAGATCCTCGCTCCGAAGTGGCGGGGATCGGTCGACCAGATGCGGGACTTCGCGCTCGGGCAGTCCGCCGCAGCGCCGATCGGCGACCCGATCCACTCGCTCGTGGCCCGATGCCACATCGAGGTCATGGTCGCCGACGAACGCTGGACACCCAACCAGTGGAGCGCGCACGAGGTCGTCGCCGCGCTCGATCGTTCGAGGCTGCTCGACCCGTCGCACCGACTCGACCCGGACGGGTTCGCGGCCCGCAACGAGTTCGCGTTCGCCCTGCACCTGTTCCGTGACCCCCGGGCGGCGGAGCTGCTGGCGTTGCTGGGTTGGAACCCGGGTCGACTGACCGAGGACCCCTGGTACTACTTCGGCGAATCCGCCGAGGTGATCTGGGGGATCGGGCGCGACCACCGACTCTGGTGACCACGCCGGTCCGGTGACCGCCGCCGCAGCGCGGTCAGGTCGGAGCAGACCCGATCAGGGCTCGCTCATCACCACGATGCGCTCGGCCGGCACCCGCCGGTCGACCCACTCGACGAGGGCGGCACCGTTGGCCCAGTGAGCGGGTTCGATGAGCACGGTGAAGCCGTCGGCCCCGACGAGCGAGCGCGATCCGTTGGTCGAGCAGACCAGCGCCGCGCACCGTTCGAACTCGACCGTGATGGGACAGCGGAACTCGGGGTCGAGGAACACCGTGATGCAGCGCTCGTCGAAGGCGATGCTGCGGCGGTCCTCGGGCGCGGCGGGCACGGCGATGGGCGTGGGCACACCGGTCGCCCAGGTCGTCGACCACGGACGGAGCTGCACGTAGCGGTGGTCGCGCCAGCCGACCTCGCCGGGCACGACCCAGAGCGCGGTGTCGGCCATGGACTCCAGTCGGTCGCGCACCGTCACGGTGTCGATCGAGCCCATCGCTGCGAGCACCTCGTCGCTGGACAGGAACGGCCTGCCGAGCAGGTGGGCCCGAGCCCGCGACGCCACGTCGGACCCGTCGGACTCCGAGATCGATCGCGCCACCGAGGAGGTGACCCGTGCGACCTCGTCGTCGGTCGGGCCGTAGAGGCCCAGACGACGGAGCTCGGTGACGAACGCGTCGCGCACCTTCACCGCCTGGGCCGGCACGCAGTCGGCGTGCAGCAGCGTGTGCACCTGCCCGGTGCCGAGCTCGTCGGAGCGCACGCCGACGTCGTAGGACAGCCCGAGCTTCACGCGCAGCTGGTCGAACAGCCGTGTGCGGGCCACCTCGACGGCCACCGAGTCCACGACGCTCGCCGAGCGGATCAGGCTCAGCACGACCCCTCCGACCTCGTCGACGTTCCACGCCGGGTACTGCTCGGGCAGCCACACCGGCTCGGGCGTCGGACGACGCTCACCGGCGGGCAGCGGCAGCGACAGCCCGTCGGGGATGGGACCGGTGCACCAGAACACCGCGTTGTCGGCGGTGAAGTATCGGGCGATCCAGTACCGCAGCCAGTCGATGTTCGGCCGTTCGAGGAACAGCTCCCGGTACGCCAGCGCGCCGTACCCCGACGCTCCCGTCCGCCAGTTCATGATCGACGCGGCGCTGTCGGAGCCGCGGCGGGCCGCCTCGGCGCGCAGGACCTGTGTCTCGAGGGGCAGACGAGCCGCGTCGGGGGCCGCGAGCGCGGCGCAGACCGTGGCGAAGTAGCCGGCCACCTCGGCGGGGGTGCCGTGCACGACGAAGTTCGTCGTCATCTGGTCGACGAAGCCGTTGTGTCGCTCGGAGGTCCCGGTCATCGCCGACAGGGTGAGGTGCTCCACGAGGTGCGGAGATGCCGCGCTGGGGCAACGGCTCGTCCGCCATCCCGACCCGGCACGTGAGGCCCGCGGCGATCTTGCCGTCCGAGCGTTGCGGCTCGGCCTCGAAGAAGACCGGGATCTGGCCGATCCAGCCGTCGGGCACGACGCCGCCCTGCAGTGCGGGCGCCCTCGGCGGAGGGAGCACCGCTGCCGGTGCATCGCCGACGGGCGTGACCGGCGCGGTCGTGTCGTGCAGGTGCGGTTCGATCCGGTCAGTCTGGTCGAAGTCGGGTCGCTCGCTCCGGGATTCGCCGCGCTCGGCCCACGCGTCGGGCCGAGCGCCGGGTGGATGCGACCAGCGGCAGCCGACGAGCGTCACTTCAAGTCGCCGCGGCGAACGACCGATCATCAGTGGATGCGCAGAACGCGACTGCTCCCCCTCGCCGCCGCAGCGATCGCTCTCGGTGGCGCCTGCGAAGCCGCTCCGCCCCCGACCACACCGCCGACGACCACCACCGTCCCCGCACCGGTCGTGCGCCCGATGACCTTCCCGGTGCTGGGTGGGGTGAAGGCCTACGGCGACACCCACGGAGCGCCGCGCTCGGGTGGTCGCAGCCACCAGGGGCAGGACCTGATGGGACCGAAGACGACCCGCCTGGTGGCCGCCAACGACGGCACGGTCACGGCGCTGCGCCACGACAGCACCGGGCTGTCGGGCAACTCGCTCACCATCACCGACTCGGCGGGTTGGAAGTACGTGTACATCCACCTGAACAACGACCGGCCCGGCACCGACGACGGCGCCAACATCTTCGACCAGGCCTTCGCTGCGGGTCTGCGGCGTGGCTCGGTCGTCGAGGCCGGCGACCTGGTCGGCTACATGGGCGATTCGGGCAACGCCGAGGACGCGGGATCGCACCTGCACTTCGAGCTGCACCGCCCCGACGGCACCGTCGTCAACGCCTACCCGAGCCTGAAGGCGGCGACCGTCGTCAAGTAGCGATCGAGCGTCACGTGGCGATCGAGCGTCACGTGGCGATCGGGCGTCACGCGACGACCCGGCGTCCCGTGACGGTCAGGTGCAGACGACGCCCTGGGGCGCCTGACCGGGCGTCCAGCCCGGGGCCTCGGGGAGCGTCGTCGTGGTCGCAGCGTCCGCCGAACCATCGGTGACCGGGACCGCCGGCGCTGTCGTCTCGGTCGCCGGCGCCTCGGAGGGCTCGCTCACCGACTCGAAGTCGGCGCCCAGGGTCACGCGGACCGACGCGGGCGCCAGGTCCTCGTTCTCCTCGAGCGTCGCCGACGGGGTGATCCACGACGCCACCAGCTGGGCCATGGCCTCGGAACCCTTCGGATACTCGATCACCGTCGTCGACACCTGCTCCTCGGCGGAGTCGACGGTGCCCTCGGCGAAGCCGCCCTGCGAGGTCATCACGAAGCTGATGCGGCGGGCCTCGCCCTCGACGCCGGAGCCGTTGAGGACGTCGAGGGTGATCTGGTCGGCCTCGGGTGGCGCCTCGGTCGTGGTGGTCACGGGGGCGGCGTCCGCCACGCCACGGAAGATCTGCAGGACCGGCTCAGCTGCGGGAGCGTCGAGCAGCACGACCGCTGCGCCACCATCGGTCCGGTGGCCGACGACCGGCAGTGCGTGGGTCTGCATGCGGTCGGGGTCGAGGTCGGAGATCCGGGACCCGAGCGAGACGATGTCGCGGGTGCCGAGCGTCGAGTCCAGGCGGACCGACCCGATGCCGGCGTCGACGAGGCCCTTGAGGCGCCCGACGTCACCGATGCCCATCGTCTGGGCCTTGGACAGCGCGGCTCGGGTCAGGATCTGCTGACGCGTCATGCGGCCGAGGTCACCGGTCGGGTCGGAGTGCCAGCCCTCGCCGTCCTTCCACTCCAGGTGGCGGGCTCGAGCGAAGGCGAGGCCCTGGCGGCCGTCGAGCACGGCGCAGCCCTTGTCGTTCACGAACAGGCCTGAGTTCTTGTCCCGCACCGGGTGGTCGAAGTACATCGGCACGCCGCCGAGGGAGTCGACGAGGCCCTCGAAGCCGCGGAAGTCGACCTCGACGAAGTGGTGGATCGGGATGCCGAGCACGGTCTGCACCGTGTCGACGACGGCCTGGGCGGACTCCGAGTAGGCGGAGTTGATGCGCTGCTCCTTGCCGGCGCCGGCGATCGGCACCCACAGGTCGCGGGGCACCGACAACAGATCGATGCGGTCGCTGTCGGGGTCGATTCGGGCGATCATCAGGCTGTCGGCACGCTGCCCACCCGGAGCGTCCTTGCCGAGCATGCCGCCCGCGTCGTGGTCGTCCTCGTTGATGTCCTCGCGGGAGTCGGAGCCGACGATCAGGAAGTTCTGCGGTTCGGTCGTCTCGGTGGTGGCGAGGTCGAGGTCGACCTTCTCGATGCTGGCGAAGCTCCACAGGCCCCACCCGGCGCCGGCGGCGGCGACGCCCGCCATGGCGAGCACCACGATCACGGCCACCCCGGCGACGCGGCGGCCACGCGACCGGCGGCGGCGCGGGCGACGGACGACCCGGAGGTCGTCGTCGATCGGCTCGGCGTCACGAGAGTTGCCGTCAGCCACGCGATGTCATCTCGCTCGCGACACGATGATCCGCTGGTGCGGACGCGTAGCGACGACGTGGCTCGGGGGATCTCATGACCCGACGAGGCTAGCGCCGACGTCGAGCGGTTCCATCGCTCTGCCGCGTCGGAGCTGCGCAGCCGCTCAGGCCTGCTTCGTCTCGACCTTGGGCTCGCGGGGCAGGCCCAGCACCTTCTCGCCGACGATGTTGCGCTGGATCTGCGAGGTGCCGCCCCAGATGGTCTCGGAGCGGGAGAAGAAGAACGCCGACATCATCAGGCTGACCGGGTAGGTGGGTCGGCCCTCGCCGCGGAGTGCTGCGGGCCACGAGCCGCTGGCCGTGCCGGCGGTCGACAGCATCGATTCGGCACCCCAGATGTCGAGGGCGAGCTCCATGGCGGCCTTGTGGGTCTCGGACCAGAACATCTTGTTGGTCGCACCCAGCACGGCGACGCCCATGTCGCGCGTGCCCGACACCGTCGCGGTGAGCGATCGCAGGCCGTTGATCCGCATGATCTGGATCTTCGTGTAGTACTCCATCAGCCGCTGACGGATGATCGGATCGTGGATCTTGCCGTTCTCGGTCGCCTTGTCGACCATGAGGCGGTACTCCTCGGCGAAGCGCCGGTAGCCCGTGGTCGCCGACATGCCACGCTCGAAGCCGAGGGTGTCGTTGGCCACCTTCCAGCCGTTGTTGAGGCCGCCGACGACGTTCTCCTTCGGGCAGCGTGCGTCGGAGAAGAACACCTCGTTGAACTCGTCGGTGCCGTCCGGCTGCACGATGCCGCGCACCTCGACCCCCGGCTGCTTCATCGGCACCAGCAGGTACGAGATGCCCGCCTGCTTCTTCACGTTCGGGTCGGTGCGGGCGAGCACGAAGCAGTAGTCCGCGAACTGGGCCTGGGTGGTCCAGACCTTCTGGCCGTTGATGACCCACTCGTCGCCATCCAGCACGGCAGTGGTCTTGAGCGACGCCAGGTCGGAGCCGGAATCGGGCTCGGAGAAGCCCTGGCACCAGCGCATCGAGCCGTCGAGGATCTTGGGCAGGAAGTACTTCTTCTGCTCCTCGGTGCCGTTCATGAGGATCGTGGGACCGACGAGCGTGTCACCGAAGAAGTCGGCCCGCATCGGCGCCTTCGCCTTCGCGAACTCCTCGGCGAGCACGACGCCCTGCATCGTGGAGAGCCCCTTGCCCCCGTACTCCTCGGGCCACGTGGCGCAGATCCAGCCACCCTCGAAGAGCGTCGTGGTCCACTCCTCGTTCCAGGCCGCCTTCTCCTCGGGCGTCATGGTGAACCCCTCGTCGAACCACCCGTCGGGCAGGTGCTCCTCGAGCCAGGCACGGATCTCGATGCGGAACTCTTCGGCGTCGGCGGGGTAGCTCAGGTCCATGCCCCCAATCTTGACCGACCAGTCAAGTGAGGGCCAGTCAGTGCGACGGGCACCAGCGCCCGGGTCGTGACCGACAGTCAGTGACGGTCAGTCAGTCCGACCGGCACGACCGGGTAGATTCCCGTGCATGTCACTCGCCGAGGCTCTCGAGGAGACCGCATCGACCCGCTGGACGAACCAGTGGAAGGAGTTGAAGGCCGAGGTCATCGACACGGGCCTCTGCACCGGGTGCGCTGGTTGTGTGATCTCGTGTCCCCATGACGTGATCGGTTATGACCACGAGCAGGGTGGTTACAAGCCGTTCCACCTCGAGGACGAGCTCGGCCCGGATGACTGCATCCATGGCGAGAAGGGCTGCACGAGCTGCACTCGTGCGTGTCCGCGGTTCCGGTTGTGGGAGGGTCAGGCCGACACCCATCTGTTCGCACGCACGCGTGAGGACGACGAGGTCGCGGGGATCTTCTCGGACATCCTGCTGACCCGCGCCTCCGACGACATGGTGCACCGCACCGGTCAGGACGGCGGGTTGGTCTCGGCGATCCTGATCTGGGCGATGGAGAACGACTACATCGATGCGTCGTTGGTGTCGTTCCTCGAGGGCGACAAGGGTTCGTGGAAGGCCCGCCCCGGTGTCGCCGCGACGAGGGAAGAGGTCCTCGAGTCCGCGGGCAGTCGGTACACGTACTCGGCCAACACGTTGGCGCTCGATGAGGCGCTCGAGGCCGGCCACACGCGACTCGCGTTGGTCGGCATGAGTTGCCAGTCGTCGGTGCCGCCGGTGATGTGGTCACGCAAGATCGGCAAGATCTCGAAGCCGATCGTGTTCAACCTGGGTCTGTTGTGCTCCAAGACGTTCGACGACGCGATCTTCGAGGAGTTGTTCCGGGCGAAGTACGGCCTGGAACGTGAGCACATCGTGAAGATGAACATCAAGGGCGTGTTCCAGCTCTGGATGGACGACGGCGCCTACCACGAGATCAACCTCAAGGAGTGCCACGCCTGGACCCGTGAGGGCTGCACGCACTGCCCCGACTTCGCCGCCGAGCACGCCGACATCTCCTGTGGCGGCATCGGCGAGAACGCGGACTGGACCCTCACGATCGTGCGCACCGAGCTGGGCCGCGAGATCATCACCCGCATGATCGCGGACGGCTCGATCGAGTCCCGCCCGGGAGACTCCGACCCCGGCGCGATCGCGCTCATGCGCAAACTCGCCGAGAAGTCCCGAGCACGCTGGCCCCAGCACGCCGAACCCAGCGTCAGGGTCGGACTCCCCGCACCGACGCGCAAGGGCTGACCCGGCCTGTTGGCCGCTCGGACCTGACCGGGCCGGGACTCCGTCCCGGCTGACGCTCAGTCGAAGGCCGTGTCGCTCTCGGCGCACTTCTTGCGCACCGAGTCGATGTTCTTCGGGATCACGAGCTCGCCGTCCTCGGCGTCGGCCTGCGCCTTCTCGAAGTCCTCCATCTCGGAGAAGTTCACCGTCTCCTTGAGCCCTCGGAACACGCAGGTGCAGAAGTCCGGGTTCTCGAGGGTCGCGTCGACGTACTTGCCGTCGGTCGGCATCACGCCGGTGCACCCGAACATGAAGTTGCCGTAGTAGCCCTCACCCTCGCTGTTGACGGTGCCGTACTCCTTCGGCTCCGGCTTCTGGCCGGTGCAGCCGAGCAAGGGCACGGCGAACGCGACGACCAGCAGGACAGCTCGCATGGATCGGGGGACGGACCGCATCGGACTCCTCGGTGGGGGGTGGGCGCCGCTCGACGCTAGTCCACGCGTCGCGCAGGGACAGAACCGCACCCCGTGGTGCGCTCAGGCGGCCGACGGCTCCGGGGCGGGAGCGCTCAGGGCGTCGAGGTCGTCGGGATCGTGTGCGTGCTGATCTTGTCCGCCGAAGACTGGGCGGTCCGCTCGGCCCCGCTCTGCAGCAGCGTCAGCGCGCCGATCGTGCTCAGCGCGAGCAGTGCCACCAGCAGGGCGTACTCGACCATGGTCGCCCCGCGCTGCGACCTCGCTCGACGTGCACGGCGCGTCGGCTCGGCAACGGCGGGGTCCGACTCGGAGCGGTCGGTCGACAGGGGCATCTTTGGATGATCGACCTGCCCGGGACCCGACCGCATGGGCCGTTCGGCCCATTTCGGGTCGTTCGGCCCATGCTCGAGGCCGTCAGACCTCGAGACGTCAGACCTTCAGGTAGCGGCCCACGGCGATGCCCGAGCCGATCGCCCCGGTCAGCGCACCGACGACCAGCACGAGCACGATCGACTTCCAGAGATCGCCGCCGGTCCACTTGATCTGGTTGAGCAGCTCGAAGCTGACCTGGTTCACGAACTCGCGCTTCCACAGCGCGTCGAAGCCCCAGGTGAGCCCTGCGGCCGCGACCGCGCCCGCGACGCCCTGCACCATGCCCTCGACCATGAACGGCAATCGGATGAACCAGTTGCTCGCGCCGACGAGGCGCATCACCTCGATCTCACGCCGTCGTGCGAACACGGCGGTGCGGATCGTGTTGAAGATCAGCAGGACCGACACGAAGATCAGCGCCACACCGAAGATCCGCACCCACGAGTTGAGCGTCGTGAGCGACTTCTGGACCTGACGGGCATACTCCGCGGCGTACTCGACGCGCAGCACACCGGCGAGATCCTCGAACTCCTGGCCGACCGACGCCACGACGTCCGCGTCGGTGCTCGTCGGCTTCACCCGGAAGCTCTGGGGCAGGTCCTCGGCCTCGATCGCGTCGACGAAGTCCGGCTGGTCCTCGAAGAGTCGCTGGAACTCGGCGTAGGTGGCCTCACGGTCGAGGAAGTCCACCGTGTCGACCTGGGGGTTCTCGTCGAGGCTCCGCGACACGCTGTCGATCTGCTCGTCGGTCGCCGTCGGATTCATGTAGACGAACAGCTGGACGTCCTGGCTCAACCCGCGGAAGCTCTGGTTGATGCCGGTGCCGATCAGGAAGCTCACGGCCACGAAGGCGAGCGCGATCGCCACGGTCAGCAGCGATGCGATGGTCAGCGTCAGGTTCCTGACGAGGTTGGAACCCGTCTCCTTCAGTACGTAGTCGAGACGTACAGCCACGATGCCCTCATTCGTTCGATCTGGTGCTCGGCGTTGCCGACGCTCATTCGTACACGCCCCGGGCCTGGTCCCTGACGATGCGGCCCCGGTCGAGCTCGATCACGCGGCGTCGCATGGTGTCGACGATGCCGCGGTCGTGCGTGGCCATCACCACGGTGGTCCCGGTGCGGTTGATGCGGTCGAGCAGCTTCATGATGCCGACCGAGGTGGCGGGGTCGAGGTTGCCGGTGGGCTCGTCGGCCAGGAGGATCAGCGGCCGGTTGACGAACGCCCGGGCGATCGACACGCGCTGCTGCTCACCGCCGGAGAGCTCGTTGGGCATGTTGGAGCCCTTGCGGCCCAGCCCGACCAGCTCGAGGATCTGCGGGACGGCCTCTTTGATGGCCGAGCGCGGTCGGCCGATCGCCTCGAGCGCGAACGCGACGTTCTCGGAGACGGTCTTGTTCGGCAGCAACTTGAAGTCCTGGTAGACGCTGCCGATGTTCCGCCGCAGGTACGGGACCTTGTAGCCCGGCAGTGCGCCGATGTCCTTGCCCGCGACGTAGATCTTGCCCTTCTCGGGGACCTCTTCACGGTTCAACAGGCGCAGGAAGGTCGACTTCCCGGAGCCGGACGGACCGACGAGGAAGAGGAACTCACCCTTGTCGATGTCGACCGACGCGTCCCTCAGGGCCATGTGCTCGCCCTTGTAGATCTTCGAGACGTTCTCGAGCTTGATCACGGTGTCCTGACCATGAGTCGTCCGGCACGTGGACCACAGAGGACCGCGCCGGTGGCGGTGTTACGAACAGGTGACAGTACCCCGCTGAGCGAGGTGAGTGGCGTACCCCGGTCGATCGCCGGGACGACGCTCAGGAAGCGCGCTGCCAGCGCAGGTAGGCCTCCATGAGGCCGTCCAACTCGCCGTCGAGCACGGCTTCGGGGTTCGACAACTCGAGGCCCGATCGTAGGTCCTTGACCTGCTGGTAGGGCTGCAGGACGTAGTTGCGGTCCTGGCTGCCGAAGTTCACCGAGGACTGGTCGCCGGTGATCTCGTCGATCTGGTCCTGGCGCTTCGCCCGCTCGAGCTCGAGCAGCTTCGCCTTGAGCGTCTTCATCGCCCGGTCCTTGTTCTGGTGCTGGGACCGTTCGTTCTGACACGACGTGACGACGCCGGTGGGCAGGTGGGTGATGCGGACCGCGGAGTCGGTCACGTTGACGTGCTGGCCGCCCGCACCCGAGGACCGGTAGACGTCGATGCGCAGGTCCTTGTCGTCGATCTCGATCTCGGAGTCGACGTCCTCGATGAACGGCGTGACCTTGACCGAGGCGAAGCTCGTCTGACGCCTCGCGTTGTTGTCGAACGGCGAGATGCGCACCAGTCGGTGCACGCCGTGCTCGGCGCGCATGAGCCCGTAGGCGTTGCGTCCCTTGACCACGAACGTGGCCGACGAGATGCCGGCCTCGCCGCCGTCGTTGACCGACTCCAGGTCGACGTCGAAGCCCCGTCGCTCGGCCCAACGCAGGTACATGCGCAGCAGCATCTCGGCCCAGTCCTGGGCGTCGACGCCACCGGCGCCGGAGTTCACATCGACGATCGCGTCGCGCTCGTCGTACTCACCGGTGAACAGCGCGCGCAGCTCGAGCGCACCGAACTCGCGTCCGAGCGCGTCGACCTCTTTCTCGATCTCGGGTTCGAGGCTCTCGTCGCCCTCTTCGCGGGCGAGCTCGTGCAGCGTCTCGAGGTCCTCGACGCGGGCCTCGAGGCCGTCGAAGAGCTCGAGGTCGTCGGTCATCTCGGCGAACTCGCGCTGCAGCGTCTGCGCGGCCTCGGGATCGTCCCAGAGGTCGGGGCGGGCGAGCTCGGTCTCGAGCTGGGGTTGCCGGGCCCGCAGCTCGCCGATCTTGAGGTAGCCCCTGGTCTCGTCGAGCCTGTTGCGGAGTGCGTTGATCTGTGGGGAGAAGTCCTGCATCTCAGGCGCCGTGACAGGCTTTGTACTTCTTGCCGCTGCCACACGGGCACGGCGCGTTGCGCGGGGTCTTCTCCCACTCGGACTTCACCACCGGCTGCTGCGGCTCCGGTTCGGCGGCGGCGGGGCGCCTCGCCGCCCTCGGCGAGCGTCTGCGACGACGTGGTCAGCGCTGCGGCCGGGCCGGCGGTCTGAGCGGTCGCCGGGTCCTCGGGAGCGGTGTAGCTGAGGCGGCCGATCGGGGCGACCTTGGGCGCCTCGGGCTGCACGACCTGCACGTGCATGACGTACTGGACGTACTCGCGGGTGACCGTCGCCATGAGCTGGCCGAACATGTCGAAGCCCTCACGCTGCCACTCGCTCAGCGGGTCCTTCTGGCCGAGCGCACGCAGGTTGATGCCCTCTTGGAGGTAGTCCATCTCCTTGAGGTGGTCGCGCCAGCGGGCGTCGATGATCTTGAGCATCACCTGGCGCTCGATGTCGCGCATCGTGTCGGCGCCCAGCTCGGCTTCGCGCTCCTCGTAGTGACGCGTCGCGTCGCCCATGAGCAGGTCGTAGACCTCGTCGCTGCTGGCCGCGGCGCCCAACGACTCGACGTCGAGCGAGGTCGGCCAGAAGCGGGTCGCATCCGCGACGAGCGCCTCGAGGTCCCACTGCTCGGAGAAGTCGCCGCTGCAGTGCGTCTCGAGCAGTCCGTCGACGGCCTCGGCGAGCGCCTGCATGGTCTCGTCGCGCAGGTCGGCACCCTCGAGCACCTCGTCGCGACGGGCGTAGATGACCTTGCGCTGCTGGTTCATCACCTCGTCGTACTTGAGGACGTTCTTGCGGATCTCGCCGTTGCGCGTCTCGACGGTGTTCTGGGCCTTCTCGATGGCCTTCGAGACCATCTTGGCCTCGATCGGCACGTCGTCGTCCCAGCCCTTGCCCATCACCCACTCGATCGCGCCCGTCGCGAAGAAGCGCATGAGGTCGTCCTCGAGGGACAGGTAGAAGCGGGTCTCGCCCGGGTCGCCCTGGCGACCGGACCGGCCGCGGAGCTGGTTGTCGATGCGGCGGCTCTCGTGACGCTCGGTGCCGAGCACGTAGAGCCCGCCGAGCTCGCGCACCTTCTCGCCCTCGGCCTTGCACTCGGCGGAGTGCTTGGCCAGCAGCTCCTCGAGGCGTGCCTGTCCCTCGTCGCTCTCGAGCTCGAGGCCCTCGGCGCGCACGTCGCGCTCGCGCGAGCCCCTCGGGGTTGCCGCCGAGCAGGATGTCGACGCCTCGACCCGCCATGTTCGTCGCCACGGTGACCGAGCCGATGCGGCCGGCCTGGGTGACGATCTCGGCCTCACGGCTGTGCTGCTTGGCGTTGAGCACCTCGTGGCGCACGCCGCGCTTCTCGAGCTCTCGGGCCAGTCGCTCGGACTTCTCGACCGACACGGTGCCGACCAGGACGGGCTGCCCCTTCGCATTGCGCTCGGCGATGTCGTCGACCGACGCGGCGAACTTGGCCTGCTCGGTGCGGTAGATGAGGTCGCCGTCGTCGAGGCGGGCCAGGGGCCGGTGCGTCGGGATCGGCACCACCTGCAGGTTGTAGGTGCCCATGAACTCGGCGGCCTCGGTCAGCGCCGTGCCCGTCATGCCGGCGAGCTTGTCGTACATGCGGAAGTAGTTCTGGAGGGTGACCGTCGCCAGGGTCTGGTTCTCCTCCTTGATCTTCACGCCTTCCTTGGCCTCGACCGCCTGGTGCAGCCCCTCGGACCAACGGCGGCCGTCGAGGATGCGACCGGTGAACTCGTCGACGATCTTCACCTCGCCGTCGGAGATCAGGTAGTCGCGGTCCTTGCGGTAGAGCTCCTTGGCCTTGATCGCGACCTGCAGCTGGTGCACGAGGCTGTTGGAGACGTCGTCGTAGAGGTTGTCGACGCCGAGGGACTTCTCGACCTTCTCGATGCCCTCGGGCAGCGGGAAGACGATGCGCTTCTCCTCGTCGACCTCGTAGTCGACGTCACGGGTGAGACCGCGGGCCACCGAGGCGAACTTGTAGTACAGCTTGGCGGCGTCGCTGACCCGACCCGAGATGATGAGCGGCGTGCGGGCCTCGTCGATCAGGATCGAGTCGACCTCGTCGACGATGGCGTAGTGGTGGCCGCGCTGGACCTTCTCGGCCAGCGTCAGCGCCATGTTGTCGCGCAGGTAGTCGAAGCCGAACTCGTTGTTCGTGCCGTAGGTGATGTCGCAGGCGTAGTTCGCCCGCTTGACCGCCTGGTCGTTCTCGCCCGGCAGGATCATGCCGACGTCGAGGCCGAGGAACTTGTGGACCCGGCCCATCCACTCGCCGTCGCGGCGGGCGAGGTAGTCGTTCACCGTGATGACGTGCACGCCCTTGCCGGTGAGGCCGTTCAGGTACACCGGCAGCGTCGACACGAGCGTCTTGCCCTCGCCGGTCTTCATCTCGGCGACCCAGCCGAAGTGCAGCGCGGCGCCGCCCATCAGCTGCACGTCGTAGTGACGCTGGCCGATCACGCGACGGGCGGCCTCACGGGTGACGGCGAACGCCTCGATCAGCAGGTCGTCGACATCGGCACCGTTGTCGAGCCGCTCACGGAACTCGATGGTCTTGGCGGCGAGCCCATCGTCGGAGAGCGCCTCGATCTCGGGCTCGAGCGCCCCGATCTCCGGGACCAGGCCAGCGAGCGCCTTGACCTTCTTGCCCTCACCGGTGCGCAGTACTTTGTCGAGAAATCCCACGCCGGAGAGTGTACCGGTGGACTCGCTCGGCCCCGGTGCGCGCTCCCCGGCGCCGTCACCGCCCCTTGTCGTTACGGTCCGGGGCGTGCTCGACCTGCTCTTCCCGCCGCACTGCGTGCTCTGCGGTGCGCCGTCGACGCCGCTGTGCGGGCCGTGCGCCGCGTCGCTGGTCGCCGCCGAACCCCGCGACCCACCCTCCGGACTGGCCGCGGTGTGGTCGCTCGTCGACTACGACGGCGCCGGGCGGGAGCTGGTGACGTCGCTCAAGTACGACGGGCGCCGCGACGCGGTGCGCGTGCTCGGCGAGGCGATGGGACGGCTGCCGGACCGACTCGTCGACGTCGTCACCTGGGCGCCGACGTCGCCGTCGCGTCGCCGGACCCGCGGCTTCGACCAGGCCCAGCTGCTCGCCGCTGCGACCGCCAGGTCCATCGGCCTGCGGCAACGGCGCCTGCTGGAGCGCCCCGAGGGCCGCACGCAGACCGGCCACGACCGCGCCGAGCGGCTGGCCGGCCCGCACTTCACCCGCCGGGGACGGGCGCCACGCCGGGTCCTGGTCGTCGACGACGTGCTCACCACCGGCGCCACGTTGTCGGCGGCAGCGACCGCTCTGCGTCTCGCCGGCGCGGTCGAGGTGACGGGGTTGACCCTGGCGTCGGTCCGGTGACGCCCGTCAGTTGCCCGGCAGGCGAGCGGCGGGGTTCTCGCCCGACAGCATCCGGTCGACGCGGTCGCGCACCATGCCCTGCCACTCGGGGTGGGTCAGCACGTAGAAGCGCCGATCCCGGATCGCCTCGACGACGAGCGAGGCGACGTGCGCCGGCTGCAGCCCCTCTGCGATCCAGTTGCCGACCATCTCCTTCATGGCCAGCAGGTTCTCGTCGGGGTCCTCGGCGAGCACCGGCACGTCGGGGCGGTTCCGCTCCGACTCGTTGATGCGGGTGCGCACCCAGCCGGGGCACAGGACGCTGACCCCGACCTCGGGGTGGGTCATCTCGAGCTCGACGAACATCGTCTCGGACAACGTCACGACGCCGTGCTTGGCGACGTTGTACGGGCCCATGCCGGGATTCGAGCTCAGCCCGGCCATCGACGCGGTGTTGACGATGTGGCCACCACCGCTCGCGATGATCAGCGGTGTGAAGGTCCGGACGCCGTGGATGACACCCCACAGGTCGACGTCGAGGATCCAGCGCCAGGTCTCCAGGTCGATCTCCCACGAGAGACCGCCGCCCGACACCCCCGCGTTGTTGCACGCCACGTGCAACCCGCCGAAGACGTCCATCGCCGCGGCCCCGATGCGGTCCACCTCGGCGGGTTCACGCACGTCGGCGATCACCGCGAACACGTCGCCGCCGCACTCACGCAGCTCGGACGCCGCCGCTTCGAGTGGGCCGGACTCGACGTCGGCCAACACGACCGACATGCCCTCGGCGACGAACGCGTCGGCCATCGCCCGACCGATGCCGCTCGCCGCGCCCGTGACGACGGCCACCTTGCCCTCGAAGTCCTCCACGTGTGTCCCCCTGTTCGACGTTCCCTGTTGGTCTACTCCGCGGCGGGCCCGCCCGTGGTGTCGGTGGAGGACGCTCACTGGGTACCGTCTCGTCGACACGTCATGAGCCACCCACGTCACACGACCGCCCCGCCACGATGACGAGCGAGCAGACCGCGAGCGCGGACGCGCCCGAGGAGCTGCCGCCGCAGCGCGCCGCCACGCACGACCAGCTGCCGGGCCTGACCGGGTTGCGTGGCATCGCCGTGCTGGCCGTCGTCGCCTACCACCTGGGGTACCTCCGGGGCGGGTTCGTCGGCGTCGACCTGTTCTTCGTGCTCTCGGGCTTCCTCATCACGACGCTGCTCCTGGCCCGCACCCCCGAGACCGCCGCCGAGATGATCCGCTGGTGGGGCCGTCGGGTGCGTCGCCTCACCCCGGCGGTCGCAGCGGTCGTGGCGGTGGTGCTCGTCGCGTTCCTCACCACCTCGGGCATCGCCCTCGACGGCTTCGCCACCCTCACCTGGTGGCAGAACTGGCACCTCGTCGCCGAGGGCGCCCCGTACTGGGACATCTCGCCGTCGCCGCTGCGCCACGCCTGGTCGCTGTCGATCGAGGAGCAGTACTACCTGGTCTGGCCCCTCGTCGTGGCCGGTGTGTCCGCGCTCGCGGGACCGGCGCGCCGGAGCCGAGTCGCGGTCGCTGCGACGGCCGCCACGCTGGGCATCGCGTCGTTCGGCTGGGCCGCGTGGCTGGCGACCCGCCCGGTGACCGACCTGTCGCGCATCTACTACGGCACCGACACGCGCGCCGGCGCGCTGCTCGCGGGCGCCACCGCTGCCGCCGTCATGTACCGCCGTCGGCGCGGCGCCGGGTCCCCCTTCCGTGCGGCGCCCCGAGGCTGGGCGGCGCTCACGGTGCCCGCCACGATCGTCCTGGTCGTGCTCGCGACGACCATGGAACCGAGCGACCGGTGGACCTACACCGGCGGGCTGGTGCTCGCCGCCGCGAGCTCGCTCGCACTGGTCCTCGCCGCCACCCGTCCCGGCCGGCTCGCGACCGTGCTCTCCCCCGCTCCCGTGCAGTGGCTCGGCTCGCGCTCGGTACGCGATCTACCTGTGGTCCTGGCCGGTCCAGATCTTCCTCCAGACCAACTGGGAGCTGCCCCGCCCCGCGGTCGCGGCCATCACGCTCGCCGTCACGCTGCCCGCCGCGGAGCTGTCGATGCGCGTCGTCGAGCAGCCGCTGCGGTTCGGCTCCGGATGGGCGAGCGGCGCCGGGAAGCGGCGCGCCGCGTGGGGGCTGGGAGCGGTCGTGATCCTCGCGCTGTCCGGCGTCGCAGCCGCGTCCGCACGACCGAGCGTCGACGAACAGCTCGCCCAGGAGTTCGAACGGCTGCCCGACCCGACCGTCGCGGAGGTGACGACGACCACGTGCGTGCCCGCCCCGCCGCGCTCGACCATCCCCCAGTTCGGCGGCGACACCGGCGCGTTCGACGAGTCGACCGTGAGCGACGTGCTCGACCCGACGGCGACCGAGCACTGCGAGGGCACCACCCGGGTGCTCGTGCTCGGCGACAGCACCGCCCGCGGCGCGGCGAACGGGCTGATCCGAGCGGCCGTACCCGGGCTCGAGGTCTGGGACCGCTCCGAGCTCGGCTGCGGGATCGTGTCGGACAAGCCCGACTGCCCCGACTGGCGCACCGCCTGGGTCCAGGCGGTCGGCGCCGTCCAACCCGACGTCGTCCTCGTCATCGCCCGGGTCTGGGACGACGTCGCCCCCGGTGACGACCCGCAGTTCCTCTCGCCGGAGGGTTCGACGGTGCGCCAGGAGGCCTTCGCCTCGACGATGCGACAACTCGGCGCCGGTGGCCGCACCCTGCTGTGGAACCTTCCACCGGTGCCGCTCAACCCCTGGTACTGCGACGGCGCCGACACCGAGTCGCCGTGCGATCCCGAGTGGGTCGCCCGGTGGAACGAGGATCTGAGCGCCGCAGCGGCCGGTACCTCGACCACGCTGGTCGACACCGGCGCCTGGATCACCGCACGCGGCTCCACCGAGGCCGACCGGCCCGACGGGCTCCACCTGTCGGGAGCCGCCCTCGACGCACAGGCCCGATGGCTGGCAGAACAGATCCGGGCGGCGGCAGCTGCTCGCTGACCACCGCCCGGGATCCAGGACTTCAGTTCCGCTCGATCTCAGTACCGGAAGTGCGCCGCCGTGTAGGGCGGTCACACTCCCGCAGCACCGGTCAGTAGCGGTAGTGCGCCGCCTTGTACGGGCCTTCGACCGGGATGCCGAGGTAGTCGGACTGGGACTGGGTCAGCGTCGTGAGACGCACGCCGAGTGCCTCGAGGTGGAAGCGGGCGACCATCTCGTCGAGCTGCTTGGGCAGGACCCACACGCCGAGGGCGTAGTTGTCGAGCTTGGTGAACAGCTCGATCTGGGCGAGCACCTGGTTCGCGAACGAGCAGCTCATCACGAAGCTCGGGTGACCCGTCGCGCAGCCCAGGTTCAGCAGGCGACCCTCGGCGAGCACGATCACGGAGTGGCCGTCGGGGAAGACGAACTCGTCGACCTGCGGCTTGATGTTCACCCGCTGGATGTCGCTCTGGCGGAACAGGCCGGCCATGTCGATCTCGTTGTCGAAGTGGCCGATGTTGCCGACGATCGCGTTGTGCTTCATGCGCGACATGTGCTCGGCGGTGATGATGTCCTTGTTGCCGGTCGTCGTGATGAAGATGTCGGCGGTCTCGACGACGTCCTCGAGGCGGACGACCTGGTAGCCCTCCATCGCCGCCTGCAGCGCGCAGATCGGGTCGATCTCGGTCACGACCACACGGGCGCCCTGGCCGCGCAGCGACTGGGCGCTGCCCTTGCCGACGTCACCGAAGCCGCACACGACGGCGGTCTTGCCGCCGATCATCACGTCGGTCGCACGGTTGATGCCGTCGACGAGCGAGTGGCGGCAGCCGTAGAGGTTGTCGAACTTCGACTTGGTGGTCGAGTCGTTGACGTTGATCGCCGGGAAGAGCAGCTCGCCGGCCTCGAGCATCTGCTGCAGGCGATGCACGCCGGTCGTGGTCTCCTCGGTGACGCCCATGATCCCGGCGCCGACGTTGGTCCAGCGCTGCGGGTCCTCGGTGAGCGTGCGACGCAGGGTCGCCAGGACGACCTTCCACTCCTCGGAGTCGTCCTCGGAGTCGGCCGGGACCGTGCCCGCCGCCTCGTACTCGGTGCCCTTGTGCACCAGCATCGTGGCGTCGCCGCCGTCGTCGAGGATCATGTTCGGGCCGGTCGAGCGGTCCTCGGACCATGCCAGCGCCTGCTCGGTGCACCACCAGTACTCCTCGAGCGTCTCGCCCTTCCAGGCGAAGACCGGGACACCCTTGGGATCCTCGACGGTCCCCTCGGGGCCGACGACGATGGCCGCAGCGGCCTCGTCCTGGGTCGAGAAGATGTTGCAGCTGCACCAGCGCACGTCGGCGCCGAGCGCGGTGAGCGTCTCGATCAGGACGGCGGTCTGCACGGTCATGTGCAGCGAGCCGGTGATGCGTGCACCGGCGAGCGGCTGCGCGTCGCCGTACTCGGCGCGGATGGCCATCAGGCCGGGCATCTCGTGTTCGGCGAGCTCGATCTGCTTGCGTCCGAGCGACGCGAGCGACAGGTCTGCGACCTTGTAGTCGGTGAAGTTCATGTGGTTCCTCCTGCGCGCCGGTCCCGATGGGGAGCAGTCGGCGCGCGCGTGATGTGCAAGGGATTCAGTCGGTGCAGCGGGCTGGGGTCGTCTGACTCCGGTTCGGGCAGCCCCTTGCAGCTGATCAGGCTACAACGCCCGGCCGGCGCTCACCGTGTGCCTGCGCGCTCACCGTGTGCCTGCGCGCTCACCGTGTGCCTGCGCGCTCACCGTGTGGCTGCAGCGACGGCGTGTCCAGGATCACGTCCCGCGGTGCACCACCGTCCAGGATCGACCAGCGAGACTGTCGATCGATTCACCAAGGAGACCCGATGACCAGAACTCGACAGCTCTTCACCGCGCTCGGACTCGTCGCGCTCGTCGCCACCGCCGGCGCGTGCGGCAGCGACGACTCGGCCGACGACACGACGACGACCACCACCGAAGCCGCCGGCTCGGACACCACCGAGAAGGAATCGGCGGCGACCATCCGCTTCGACAAGGCGATCCAGGAGGAGCTCGCTGCGGTCGGCTGCCATCCCGGCGCGGCCGACGGCGTGATCGGCCCGAAGACCGATGCAGCGATCCTGGCGTTCCAGCAGGCCGACGGCATCGAGGCCGACGGCGAGCTCGGCCCGGAGACCGAAGCTGCACTGAAGTCCGCGGTCGCCGAGGGCCGCAAGGTCTGTGGCGAGGACACCACGACCACGACGGCGCAGACGACCACCACCGAGGCCTCCGGTGGCACCGCCCCGTGCACCGCCAGCGCGCTGCTCGGCGGCCTGCCCGACGAGGGCGAGTCGATCGGCAGCTACGTGTGCTCCGACGGCTACGCAGCCGGCACGCTCAGCGACGGAACGACCAAGTTCCTGCTGCAGTCCGACAACGGCAGGTGGGTCGCGCCGTCGCAGGACCCGTGTGGCTCGGCCAGCGCCGGCATCCCGCCGGTCATCCTCGAGGACGGCTGCCCCGCCTGATCCATCCCATCGGGACCACCGGCGTCGTCGACAGCACCCGCTGTCGGCGGCGCCGGTGTCGCGTCCGTGGACGCACGTCGGCCCCGGACGAAGGTCGCCCGTCGGGGCGACCGTGTCGTCAGGACTGGCGCAGTCGGGCCTTGAAGTCGTCGAGGATCGGGACCGGGCCCGGATCGAGGCCCTCGTCCTGCGCCATGTGCAGGGTGACCATGTCACCGAAGAAGATCAGGTCGAACAACTGGGCCAGCGGACCGTCGCCCGCCGCACGCACGGTGTGCACGCCTGCGACGACCTCTTCGCACGCCTCGGTGACCAGGTCGAAGCGGCGCCCGACCTGGCGGTGCTCGAAGTCGTGGCGAAGCAGCAGCAACGAGAACACCTGGCGGGTCACGTCACCGTGCTGACCCCAGCCGCAGACCTCGTTGTGGGTCAGCTCGGGGATCCGGTTCGCGAACGCCGCAACCTTCGGGTTCTCGTTGACCTGACCCTTCCAGCGCCACGCTGCGGTCTCACCGAGGGCGCCGCCGCCGTAGATGATCGGCATGGTGCGGCCGATCGACCGTGCCAGGCGCGCAGCCTCGCTGTCGGGGGTGGCGAGCTGCTCGCGCCGCGTGCGCAGCTGCGCGACGGCGCGCTCGAGCTGTGCCGACGCTCCCTCGAGCAGGCCGAGGCGTTCCATCGTGGTCAGCAGCGGCACGGTGACCGCACCGATCCCGGCGCGGGGCATCGGGATCTGCGCGTCGACGGGCACCACCGGCGCGCCCCACTCGTCCGCGATCCGGGCCAGGTGACCACCGGCGGACACCACGACCAGGCGCGCGCCGGCGCCGACGGCCTGGTGGGTCGCGGCGATGGTCTCCTCGGTGTCACCCGAGAACGAGACGGCGAAGACCAACGTGTCGGGGCCCACGAAGCTGGGGCACTCGTACTGCTTCGACACGACGACGGGCACCGGACTGACCGGACCGGCGATCGCGGCGAGCACGTCACCGGAGATGCCACTGCCGCCCATGCCCAGCACCACGACCGACGAGATGCCCTCGGCCGGAGGCAGTCCTGCGACCTCGGCCGAGCTGGTCGCGGCTCGCTCCAGTTGCTCCGGCAGCTCGAGCGTCGCCTCGAACATGCCGAGGGTGTCGATCATCGATCGCTGAACGTCGGCTCGATGCCCTCGGACTCGGCCAGTGCCACCAGTCGTTCGTGCTCCGCGTCGTCGACCGAGGTCGCCTCGTCGATCAGCATCACGGGGATGCCGTCGCGCACGGCGTAGCTGCGGTGCAGCCTCGGGTTGTACAGGCGCTGCTCGGCGGCGAAGTAGAGCAGGGGGCCCTTGTCCTCCGGGCAGGCGAGGATCTCGAGCAGGCGGGGGTCGAGTTGATCTGAGGTACTCATGAGGTCGCTCCTCGGTGGTGGAGATGGTCGGATGCCCTCGCCCGGAGGTCGGGTCGGGCGTGCACTGGTCGGGCGGCTGTGGCTCGGGCGGCTGTGGTCAGGCCTCGATGATCGCCCGGACCTCGGCGACGTGCGCGGCGCAGGACTCGGCGTCGGGTGCCTCGAGGTTGAGGCGCAGCAGCGGCTCGGTGTTCGATGCACGCAGGTTGAACCACCAGTCGCCCAGGTCGACCGTCAGGCCGTCGAGGCGGTCCTGGTCGGCGTCCGCGTAGTGCGTCGCGACCCGCTCGATGACGACGTCGGTGTCGTCGACGCGGGTGTTGATCTCGCCGGAGTCCGAGTAGCGCTCGAAGGGCTTGCGGAGCTCGGACAGCGGCAACCCGGTGGCCGACATCTGCTCGAGCACCACCAGCGCCGCGATCAGGCCGGAATCAGCGCGGTAGTTGTCGCGGAAGTAGTAGTGCGCGGAGTGCTCACCGCCGAACACCGCACCCGTCTCGGCCATCACCTCTTTGATGAAGGAGTGGCCCACGCGGGTCCGCACCGGCGTACCGCCGTGCTCGCGCACGACCTCGGGCACCGACTTGGAGCAGATCAGGTTGTGGATGACGGTCTCGCCGGGGTGGCGGTCGAGGATGCCCGCAGCAATGACCGCGGTGGTCGTCGAGCCCGACAGCCCGACGCCCTGCTCGTCGACCAGGAACACGCGGTCGGCGTCGCCGTCGAAGGCGAGACCGACGTCGGCTCCGACCTCGAGCACCCTGGCACGCAGGTCGGCCTGGTTCTCGGGCTGGATCGGGTCGGCGGGATGGTTCGGGAAGGTGCCGTCGAGCTCGCCGTACATGACTTCGAGGTCGAACGGCAGCGTCGAGAACACCGCGGGCACCACCAGCCCGCCCATGCCGTTCGCGGTGTCGGCCACGACCTTGAGCGGTGCGAGCGTCGAGACGTCGACGAAGGAGCGCACGTGATCCGCGAACGCGTCGAGCAGGTCGCGCTGCGTGAGCGAGCCGGCCGGCGAGACGTCGGGCACGTCGCCCGCTGCCGAGGCCTCGGCGATCTCACGGATGCGGCGCAGACCGCTGTCCTCGCCCACGGGTCGGGCACCGGAGCGGCAGAACTTGATGCCGTTGTACTGAGCCGGGTTGTGCGACGCGGTGAACATCGCGCCGGGGGCGTCGAGCGAGCCCGCGGCGAAGTAGAGCAGGTCGGTCGAGCCGAGTCCCAGGTCGACGACGTCGAGCCCCTGGGAGCGGACGCCGTCGCTGAAGGCCGCCACCAGGTCGACGCCCGAGGGCCGCATGTCCCGAGCGACCAGCACCGTGCCGGCCGGGTCGGGCTGGTCCGCGACGAACCGGGCGAACCCCACGCCGATCGCCCGCGCCGTGGCGGCGTCGAACTGCTCGGGGACCAGGCCGCGGACGTCGTAGGCCTTGAAGATGACGTCGAGTGGCTTCACGGGGGTGCACCCTAGCGGGGCACGGTGACCCGACCCGTCGACGGTGACCGCCGGACCGCTCATCCGCGACCGGCCGCCCGGGCGGCGCTCAGGACAGATCGCCGGGCACGAACACCGCGTCGACATCGGCCTCGTAGAGCCCGAGTCGGCCCCACCGCCGGATACGGAAGAGGTCACGCACCAGCCGGGCGGCGTCGCGGGCGACGCTGACGGTGGAGCGGGACGAGTTGACGACCTCGACGGGAACCTCGAGCAGGGTCAGCCGGTAGCGCTCGACGAGGTGGAACACCTCGACGTCGAAGGCGAAGCCGTCGATCCGGCTGTGCGAGAAGATCAGCCTGCCGACGTCCGAGCGCATCGCCTTCAGGCCGCACTGCGTGTCGCGGTATCGGCCGAGCAGCACCAGCGCGGTCAGGGTGTTGATGATCCGCCCCCCGACCTCACGCAGACGACCGGCGCGCACCACCGTGCGGGTGTCGACGTGCTGTCGACTGCCGACGACCACGTCCCACCCGGCCTCGACACCCTCGAGCAGTCGCAGCACCTGCGAGGGCGCGTACGACAGGTCTGCATCGGTGAAGGCCACCGTGCGGCCACGTGCCGCCAGCACACCGGCGCGCACCGCAGCGCCCTTGCCGGCGTTCGGCTGTTGACGCAGCACGCGATCCGCGCCGGCGCGCTCGGCACGATCCGCGGTGTCGTCGTCGGAACCGTCGTCGACGACCACGATCTCGAGACCGCCGTCGGCGGCGATCCCACCCAACTCCCGGCGGATGCGAGCGACCGTGTCGCCGATGCGATCGGACTCGCGGTACGCCGGGACGACGACGCTCAGTCGGACGGAACCGGGGGCGACGGGCCGGGCGATCGGTTCGGCCTGCTTGCCACGCACCGTCTCGAACATCGCCAGTCGGTAGTTGAGCATGCGGGTCAGGAACGCAGCCGCCAGCGCCGGCGCCTTGATGACCAGCAACGCCCCCCACCATCCCGGGTCGAGTGCGGCCGCGAGCAGCGTCACGATCGCGACGTCGACGAGCAGCGCCAGCCCCGCAGTGCGCAGGTAGGTCCCGAGTTGGCGGAACCAGGCCCTGGTCGGGTCGTCGGGGAAGGTGACCAGGCCGTGCAGGCACCACGACACGGCGGTCGCGGCGACCACCGCGGCGGTGTCGGCGAGCCACGCGGGCCAGTGCGCCAGCTCGAACAGCAGGATCAGCGCGACGACGTCGACCAGCGTCGCCGTGGTTCCGACCAGCGTGAAGCGGCGGAGCAGGTTCACGGACTCAGCCGGGAGCGACGGGCGCGCCGACCGGCTCCGACGCCGGCTCGTCGTGCGAGGGGGCACCGTCGATCCCGTCGCCGTCGGGCGGGCCCTGGTTGCCGTCGCCGTCGGGCCTGCCCGACGGGTGGTCGGGATCCCCGGCCGCTCCGTCGGCCTCGCCGCCGGAGCGCTCGTCGGCACGACGGCGGTCCCGGACGTCCCACGCGCCGAGCAGGCCGAGCAGGACGACGCCGACGGCGGTCAGGAGCCAGCCGAGCAGGTCGGTGCCGCGGTAGCCGTAGCTCAGCACGACGTCGTGCTCGGTCGGCACGACGACCATGAAGTTGGGGCTCACGCGGTACGGGCCCTCGGCGCCGCTCACCGTCCAGTTCGGGAAGTACGAGACCTTGACCAGCACCGGCACACCGACCTCGTCGACCGAGAACGACACGGTGTCCGAGGTCATCTCGATCTTCGACACCTCTGCCGGACCGGTCGCCTGCCGTGGCGGGTCCAGGTCGGTCGATGGTGCACGGGGCCAGTCGTCGGGTCCGGAGGTGGCGAGCAGCACGTCCCAACGGGTCGGGTCGTTGTACCAGAGCACCGCGGGGCCGGGGGCCTTGGGCGGCTTCGGCTGACCCTCGATCGCCTCGGGATGCTCGGCCGCGTAGACCCACCCGTCGATGTGGTCATCCGCGTCGCTCAGGACGACCGGGTCGTAGGACAGCGGGGTGACGATCTCGGAGTCGGCGACCTCGAAGACCGCCCAGGTGTGCTCGACCGGAACGCCGTCGGTACCGGGATACACGAAGGTCTCGGCGGCGACCTCCTCGAGGTCCTCGTGCCCGCGGGCGGCTTCGACCGCCGCGTCGGTCGTCGCCATGTAGTACTTCACGCCCATCAACTGCAGGTGCTGCACGCCCTTGTCGATGTCGAACGCGCTGTAGGGCAGGTCACGCTGGGCCCGCGACGGTCCGACCGACAGCTCGGACTGGTTGAGGAAGTGGAACGGCGTCGTCGAGGACGCCTCGAAGTAGAGGCCCTCCATCGAACCGATGCAGCCGTCGGTGAAATACGGCAACAACATGAGTGCCATCGGCGTGCCGAAGCGCTGCAGGTCGCCCTCGTACTCCCACATCGCCCGGCCGCAGCCGTGCTCCTCGCCGACCTCGGACATCATGTCGACGATGCCCTCGAACTCGACGAACGCGTCCTTGTCCTCGAGGCCCTCGTAGTTCCACCTGGCCCAGTCCTTGACGATGCTGGACTCGAAGTTCAGTCCCCCCCAGCGGTAGACGGTCGACGTGGGGTCACCGGGATCCGGGATCGACTGGCCCCCGGGCAGCAGACGCATGCCGCCCAGCAGCACGACGGCCAGGGCCACCACCAGCACGCCGGTGCCGATCAACCCGACGAGCACCGGCTCGTCGGTGCGGGCCGACAGGTCCTGGACGGCGATCACCAACGAGCGGATCACCAACGCCAACGCCAAGCCGGCGAGCAGGTAGATCGCCAGGTACAGGAACGGCAGCAGACGTGCGTTCCAGAGCCGGTACTGCGGGAAGAAGCGGAAGATCCAGGCGAAGACCATGACGGTCAGCGCGAGGAACCAGCCGAGGCGCACCCGGTGCAGCAGCGACAGGATCACACCCAGCCCGGCGAGCGCGAAGACGATGTTGCGGTACGGCATGCCCGTCAGCGACATCTCGGTGATGTCACGGGCGAGCAGGTGGTCGGAGTACCTCGTGTACTTCTCCCAGCCCATGTCGTTCATCCACGTGCTGCTGGACAGGAACGGCAGGAACCAGAACGCCGAGAGCAGCGCGCCGACCGGTCCGACGACGAGGACCCAGCGGACCGCCCGCCAGTCCCAGCCGGCGAACAACACGATGCCCGCCGCGATGGCCAGCAGCGCGACCGTCCACCACCCGAACGGCAGCAGGCCCAGGGCGATGGTCAGGAGCACCACGCCGGCGCCGACGAGCGAGACGCCGATCGCGACGAGGCGTCGTTGCGGGTTGCGGAAGTACGAGGCGAACTCCGGCTGGAAGCCGGTGAACAGCGCGAGCGCGACCAGCGATGCGAGCGCCGGGAACCACCACTGGGGCAGCGGTGTCGGGAGCGTCCAGCCGACGAACGGGATGGTCAGGCCCGCCAGCGGTACGACGATCTCGTCGGGGAGTGTGACCTCGGGGATGATCGTGATCAGCGTGACCGCGACCAACGCTCCGGCGACGATGCGACCCGCGCGGTTCGCGTCCCACCACGGTGTGCGGTCCTCGCGGCGGACGAACAGGATGATCACCGTCGCGATGAGGGCGAAGATCGCCGGGATGAGGTGGCACAGGACCGTCATCGCCGCGAGCGCCGCGCCGAGCGCCCGGTCACGGCCGGTGTGGATGCCCTTGAAGAGCGCCGCCAGGAACAGGAACGCGAACGTCAGCGAGATCGAGAAGGCGAACTCCCCCGCCATCGTCGAGGCCCCGTTGCCGCCGAGGATCGTGAAACCCCGGTCGTAGATGAACGGCAGCGTCGCCATGGCGAGCAACGGCGGGCCCGGGAACGGGACCTTGGCAGCACGACCGACGGCGTAGAGCGCGACGGGCAGCGTGACCAGTCCCGAGACCGTGACCAGCTTGAACGCGATGTTGTACGGGATCGGCAGGACCAGCACCGTCGAGAACACGACGGCGATCCACACGAGGGTCCGGGCCCACGGCGCACGGACGCGCTGCAGCGCGAACCACGCGGCGCCGCCGATGACCACCAGCAGGATCGGGATCAGCCAGATCGGCGGGTTGGCCGACAGCCACACGATCAGCAGCGACGGCACCACCATGTAGAAGACGTAGGCCGGGAATCCGGCGTACCAGTCCTGGGTCCAGCCCGTGACGCGGAACTCTGGCAGCAGGTGGTCGGTCAGGAACTTCGGACCCCACACGTGGGCGCCCATGTCGCCGCCGGTCGGCGTGGTGTTCTTGAAGAGCAGGTCGGGGCCCAGCGAGACGAACACGAAGATGCCGCAGGCGATCGCGACGGCCAGCCCGAACCACTTCTCGATCTCGAGCCGCTGGTGGCGATCCATCGGCGCCGGGGGTTCCTCGTCGACGACGAACCCGGACGTTCCGGCTGTCCCGGTGACGTCGGGATCCGTGCTGCTCGGCGCCTGGAACGGGGTGCCCGTGCCGGGCGCGGCCGCTGTCGTCGGGCGCGTCGATCGGAGCGACGTCGAGGCCGACCCGTTCGTCCCCGGCTCGGGAGGTCTCATCCATGGAGCCACCATGGTGGCACGGCTCACCCGAATCGGTGGACACCGATGCGACGAGCCTTCGAGCGGGCTCAGTCGCCGACGGGCACGCGGATCGACCGGGGGCGGTCAGCACGTCCGGGTCAGCGTGGCCGGGTCAGGCGGACAGCGAGCGGCGATAGCGCGTCGGCACGGCGCTGATGTCGTGGAGCACGCCGTCGAGGCCGACGGTCTCACCGTCGCGGTGCCAACTCCGCGAGTCGCAGTTCGAACACGACCGCATCAGCAGTCGCGACCCGTCGATCGTCAGACCGATCTCCACCTGATCGTTGCCACACGCGCTGCACGACGACACGGTTCTCCTGCTCCACAGTTCGCTGATCGATCCGTGCCCCAGCGGCCGGACGAGCCGGCGATCACCGGCTGCTGCTTCTCCATCGGCACATCACCTGCCCCGATGAGAGCGATCCGGAGCTGAATGATCCGTTCGACTGCGGAAATGGGCCGAACGGCCCATGGGACGGGCGATCGGAGCGCCTCAGGCCATCCGTCACACCCTCCCAGGTCGGAGTGGGGCGGCGCCGTCAGGGCCGTGACAGGTACAGCGAGAGCGCGGCGGTCGAGTTGAAGCCGATGTGCGCCCACACCGCCGGGCCGACCCGACCGGTGCGCGCCACCAGTGCGCCGGCGACGAGACCGAAGAGGAACAGCCCCGGGAACTGCAGTGCCTGGAAGTGGATCGCAGCGAACACCGCCGCCGAGATCACGACGCACAACGCCGGAGCCATCCCCTTCTTGCGCAGGGCACGTATGAACAGGCCCCGGTAGAAGAGCTCCTCGACGACCGGCGCGCCGACGCCGACGATGAGGGCGAAGAGGATCCAGCCGATCGACGAGTCCGCCCGGTCGGCAAGCTCCCGGGCGGGCCGCGACAGCTCGTCCTGGTCGGTGCCGAGCGCCCAGAGGATCGGGAAGTAGATGAGCGGCAGCAACACGAGCTGGGTCACGATGCCGATGACCAGACCGACCGGCACGTCGATCCAGCGCTGATGGATGCCGAAGTCGGCAACGACGCCGTTGCCGCGCCACCGTCCGGCCACCACCACCGCACCGACGTAGCCGCCCCAGAGCGGGATCTGCAGCAGCGCCATGCCCCACACCGGGACCTCGTCGGACGTCGACCAGCCGGCGATGCCGATGATGAGCGCGCCGATCAGCGTCGACAGCACCAGGCTGGAGAGGATCCCGATGCCGACCTCGCCCAGGCCCCAGCTCGGGGTGGGTTCGCCCGCGCCGAGCGGATCGTCCCCCGGCACGCTCAAGGGCAGGCCGGACACCTCAGGCGCCGACGAGGTCGAGCTGCGACTGCTCGACGGCGGCAGCCGCGTCGGACCAGCGGTCGCTCAACGACCAACCACGCGGCACCCGCACGGTCGAGGCGTGCATGCGGCAGAGGTCGTGCACCATGGGGTGCGCCTCGGCGGCGAGCTCCTCGAGGAACACGACGCCGTCGGCGTACGAGTACGACAACGTCGCCACTGCCGGCCGACTGCATCCGGGACGTGCACAGCTCCTGCTCACGTGGTCGACGGTACCGGCGCCGTCGGGACGGTTCGGGGATGCTCGACGGGGATTGCGCCGCAACTTCACAGTGTTCTCAGCTGCATGCGATCCACGCCACGGCGATGTCCCCCGGTGCTCCTAGGCTGTCCTCATGCCGTCTGAGCAGAACGACACCCCCGCGCCCGGTTCAGGAGGGAAGAACCGCCCCGGCATGAAGGGCGAGAACGGTCTGCCCTCGTGGGCGGTCTGGGTCCTCGTCGGGGTGGTCGCGCTCGCGGTCGTCAGCGCGCTGTCGCTCTCCGCCAAGCCCCAGGACCCGATCCCCTTCTCGGAGTTCACCCAGCAGGTCGACGAGGGCAACATCGACAAGGTCACGTGGAACAACGTCGACCAGGAGATCACCGGCACCCGCAAGAGCGGCGAGGAGTTCACCACCACCGGGCCGACCGAGCCTCCGCCCGAGCTGCTGACCCTCATGGAGGACAAGGGCGTCAAGGTCGAGTTCTCGACCCCGACCGCCAGCTTCCTCGGCCAGCTGATCCCCCTCATGCTGCCGATCCTGCTGATCATCGGCTTCTTCGTCTGGATGAACCGCCGGGCGCAGGGCCAGATGGGCGGCATCATGTCGATCGGCCGCTCGAAGGCCAAGACCTACTCGACCGAGCGTCCCGGCACCCTCTTCGCCGACGTCGCCGGCTACGAGGGCGTGAAGCGTGAGATCCGAGAGGTCGTCGACTTCCTGAAGGAGCCCGACCGCTTCCTCGAGATCGGCGCCCGCATCCCCAAGGGCGTGCTGCTCGTCGGTCCCCCCGGTACCGGCAAGACGCTGCTCGCCCGCGCCGTGGCCGGCGAGGCGGGCGTCCCGTTCCTGTCGGTGTCCGGTTCCGACTTCATGGAGATGTTCGTCGGCGTCGGCGCCAGCCGCGTGCGCGACCTGTTCGAGTCCGCTCGCAAGCACGGTCGGGCGATCATCTTCATCGACGAGATCGACTCGATCGGACGCAAGCGCGGCGCCGGTCTCGGCGGTGGACACGACGAGCGCGAGCAGACCCTCAACCAGATGCTCTCCGAGATGGACGGCTTCGAGGGCACCGACGGCATCGTGATGATGGCCGCCACCAACCGCCCCGACATCCTCGACGAGGCACTGCTGCGCCCGGGACGCTTCGACCGCCAGGTCGTCGTGCCGCTGCCCGAGCTCGACGACCGCCGAGCGATCCTCGAGGTGCACGTCCGCCACAAGAAGCTCAGCCCCTCGGTCGACCTCGGTCTGGTTGCTCGCGGCACGCCCGGCATGTCCGGTGCCGACCTGTCGAACCTGGTCAACGAGTCGGCGCTGACCGCCGTGCGCCGCGGCGCCAAGGTCGTCGAGATGCGTGACTTCGAAGACGCTCGTGACCGGGTGCTCATGGGTCAGCGCCGCGAGTCCATGGTGCTGTCCGACCGCGAGAAGGAGATCACCGCCTACCACGAGGCCGGCCACGCGCTGTGTGCTGCGCTGCTCCCCAACGCCGACCCCGTCCACAAGGTGACGATCCTCCCCCGCGGCATGGCGCTGGGCGTCACCCAGCAGCTGCCCGAGGAGGAGAAGCACTCCTACTCCCAGGAGTACCTCGACGAGTCGATCGTCGTCGCCATGGGCGGACGGGTCGCCGAGGACCTCGTCTTCAACCACCGCTCGACCGGTGCGAGCAACGACCTGCAGGTCTCGACCGAGCGGGCCCGGCGCATGGTCACCGAGTTCGGCATGAGCGACGCCGTCGGGCCACGTGCCTGGGGCGGCTCCGGCCCGGTGTTCCTCGGCGACGACTTCGCACAGAAGCCGCAGTACTCCGAGGAGACCGCCCGTCTGATCGACGCCGAGGTCGACCGTGTCCTGCGTGAGGGCGAGGAGCGCTGCATCGACCTGCTCACGGTGAACCGCCGGTCGCTCGACCTGGTCGCCCGCAGCCTGCTCGAGCACGAGACGATCTCGGGCGTCGAGGTCAACCGCCTCATCGCCCAGGCGAACGGCGCGGTGCAGGCACCGCCGACCGCGCCGCCCCCGGCCGGGGCGCCGATGGCACCGCCCCCGATCCCCCAGCACCTGGCGCCGGGCGCACCGACGGCCGACGCCGACCGGGTGCAGGCAGCGCCGGCACGCCCGGCGACCGACGCGCAGCCGCCGAACCCGGTCCCCCCGGGTCCTGCAGCGCAGCCGTTCGGCCCGAACCCGGCCTGACGCCCACGGCGCCCCTGGCGTCGCCGACAACCTGACAGCTGTCGATGCGTGGTCGGGGACCTCACCCGGCAACCCACCCGAACCGTCCCGAAAAACGTGACGTTCCGGCGCGCATCCCGTCGACCGTCTCGAAGTACTGGACGTTTCGGTGACTCGCGGTCAGAGCGTCCGGTTTTTCTGGACGGTTCGGCACGAGGTGTCCGGAGACCACCGACGGAGGCCGCGACGCAGGAAGGCCCCGTGAGAACGGACGCTCGCCTCAGTGGGAGCAGTCGGGCGGCACGCTGCCCGGGTCCCGCAGCTCGGCGAGCGCGGCCCACAGGTGCGTCGACGACACCGGTCCCACGAACGACGAGGCCACCGCCCCGTCGCTACCGGCGATCGCCACGATCGGGACCGCCTCGATGGCGTAGCGCTCGTGCAGGTCACGGTCCCGGCTGGCTTCGACGACCTGGACCGCCACCTCGCCGGACTCCAGGATCGCCGCCTTCGCCGCGACATCACCGCAGGTCTCACACGTCGCCGAGGTGAACACCGCCACCAGCCACGGTGCGTCGGGGCGGTCGAAATCCGCGCGGTCGAGCTGCGCAGGAGCGGTGAAGGCACCCGTCGGCTGGGTGGGCGCGTCGGGGCGCCGCCGTTGCAGCACCACGGCGATCACGACGACCACCGCGGCGAGCGCCACCGCGACCAGGATGCGGTCCATCTGCTCAGCCCTCTGCGAGTGACACGGTGCGCCCGTCGTCACCGGGGAACGGCACCGCGAGGCCCATGGCCAGATCCTGCTGACCGGCGAAGGTGATGAGCCGCTCGACCACGACCGGCGCTCCCGCGGTGACCACCACGGTCACCTCACCGGCGGTCAGCCCTTCAGCGGCGACCGGCAACGCCAGGCTGTCGCCTGCTGCGACCTCGACGCCGTCGGCCAGGACGAGTCCGTCGTCGGGACCTCCGAGGATCGCCGCGCTGAACGACACGATGCCCGGGTTGGGGTTGTGGATCTGCAGCATCGGCTGCTGGCCCTCGCCCACCACCAGGGCCGACGCCAGCCAGCCCGTCACGGCGATGGGGCTGCCGCCGCTGATCGTCGCGCCCCATCGCAGGTCCGGCCGCTGCACGACACCCGGGGTGGTGGCCCCACCCGGCTCGCCGTCGATCAGCACCGAGCGACCCACCACCACGCGGTCCGACGGCTCCGACTGCACGCGAATGGCGTGCAGACCTTCGGCGGGGATCCGGCCCTCGGCGCTCAGGTCCACCGACCCGTAGCGCCGCGGCGCCACCTCGAGCTCGAACGGTTCGGGTGCCAGCTCGGCGCCGCTGAAGGGCACCACCTGGATCATGACCGTGACCTTCTGCTCACCCGGGTTGTACACGACGACCCGTTCACGCACTCCTGCGCCGGTGAAGCCGTCCGCGAAGGCCCAGTCGGACGCTGGACGCGGCACGCCCAGCATCATGCGGACGCCGCGCGCCGGCGGCGCGCCTTCGCGCACCGCCGCCGGATCGTAGACCTGCACCGTCTCGGCGATGACCCGTCCGGTCCGCAGGCGCAACGACAGCGAGAACAGCTCGCGCCGCTGCACCGACTCGCCCAGGTCGATGACCTTGGTGGTCCCCGCGGGGACGACCACGCCGGTGAGCGCCGTCGGAAAGAAGACCCCGTCGTCGCGGGCGACGGTGACGTCGACGCCGGCGTCGGCCGAGAACGGGTTGAAGAGCACCAGGCGGGCGGTGGCGCCGAGGACGGTGCTGAGCGCCGGGAAGTGCCACTCGTCCGACGCCGACGTCGCACACGGCACCTGGTCGACACCGAGCGGGGTGACCAGGCGGTGTTCGACCACCAGGTCACCGGCCGAGGACTCGACCATGACCGACATGTTGACGGCACGGAACACCGTCCGCACGTCGAGCTTCGAGGTGCCGCCCGCGGCGACCTCGACGGTCTCGCTGCGCAGCAGACCCTCGGTGTCGTAGGCGCTGAGCCGCACCTGCGTCGCGTCACCCGGGTTGGTCACGATGAGCTCGTGCTCGGTGCCCCCGAGGCCGGTCGTCGACCCGGCACAGAACCAGGTCGAGGACAGGCCGTCCGGGCTGCCGGCGCTGGGCAGGTCGACGACCGTCTCGGGTTCGGCGGTCGGTTCGGTCGAGCCGTCCCACCACGTGGTCAGGCCGACCAGCGCCAGGACCAGCGCGGTGACGATCAGGAGTCGGGAGATCTTCATGACCGGGTCACCTCCTCGGTGACGACGACGCTGCCGTCGTCGTCGACCACCATGACCGGGCCGTCGCTGCCGGCCGAGCGGCGGGTGCGTCGGGTCCGACCCACCACACGTCGCTGACGTGCCACGAGCACCAACAGGACGATCAGCGAGACGACCTGGACCGCCTGGAGTCCACGGGCGGCGAGCGACGTGGACCAGCGGAGCTCGGCCTCACCGGCGGGCCCGGTGCGGAACTGCTGCGCCCAACCGAACAGGTCGGAGCGCTCGGCCGGGTCGCCGTCGACGGTGAGCGACCAGCCGGGATCTGCCGTCGACGACTGGCCGATGCGACGGTCGGCCTCGAGCTCACCGGTGAACTTCGTCCCCGGGACGCGACCGAGGACCGCAGGCGGCGCGGGTGTCTCGGTCTGCAGCTGGACCGACGGGTCGGCGTCGAGCTCGGGCAGCGCGACGTCGGTCAGGTCGGAGCGCAGCGGCCAGGTGTCCTGGACCTCGAAGAGCACCAGACCTGCGTTGAGCTCGATCTCGACCAGGTCGAGCTGCTCGCGCAGCGCCGCGAGGACCGACGCCGGGTAGGGCGCCGCCGGCGGCGCGAACGGCTGCGGTGCGGGTCGATCGACGACTGCGACGTAGCGGATGCCCATGGGCGCCAGCACACGGCCGAGCCGGGTGGTCTCGCCGTCGACCGCGGCACCGAGTGCCCCTTCGAGGGCCTCGACGCCGGCGCCGCCGTCGAGGCGGTACCGCTGGGTGACCGTCGGGTCGAGCCCGGAGCTCGTGGCGATGCCGACCCCGTCGCTGCCGGCGAGCTGCCAGCTGGCCATGGGCAGCACATCGGGGTCACCGATCCACACCGAGCGGAAGTCGGTCCCGTCGTCGACGTTCTCGAGCAGTCGACCGAAGTCACCCTCTGGCTGGTACCACCGGCCGTTGGCCGACGCGACCGTGATCGGCACGAGGGCGACGAGCAGGCCGGCCGCAGCCACCGCAGAGAGGATCTGGGACACGCCGAAGTCGGAACCGACGACGTCGTGCTCGAACGCCAGCGCCCCCATCGCGACCGAGATCGCCAGGCCGAGTGCGGCGGGTACGAGCACCAGTTCGACACCTGCGCCGGCGACCGCGTCGACACGCACCAGCGCGATGGCCACGACCCAGGAGGCGAGAGCCAGCAACCAGCCGCTGAGCGCCCACCGGAAACGCCAGCTGCGTCCCGCCAGCAGCGAGTACCCGCCGGCGACGAGCAGACCCCACCCGAAGAGGCCGACGGCGACCGGACCGACGCTGCCGGTGATGAGTGCCGCGGCGCCGGGTCGGACGTCCCGGCCGGTCCACATCCCGGTGATCGACGCGAGGTCACCACGCAGGACCGACTGCAGGATCCATGGACCGACGATCCCGAGTGCGAGCACCGTCGACACGAGGAGCCGGCCGACGAAGCGGCCCGTCGAGCCCGACCCGGAACGGACCGTCGCCACGACGACGACCAGCAGGCAGCAGACCACGAGCAGTCCGGCGCCCAAGGGGCTCACGGAGCCGACCGCCGCCAGGATCAGCGCCGTACCCGCCACGCTGCGGACCACCGAGGTGGGCGCGGTCGAGGAGTCGCCGAAGGGTTCGAGTCCGGCGGCGGTCGCGGTGCGGCGCAGCAGCCACGGCGCCGCGGCGTAGGTGACCAGCGCCTGCAGTCGACCCTCGGCCATCGCGTTCAGCACCACCGGGTTCAGCCCGTAGGCGGCGAGCATCGCGGCGCGCCCCTTCGTCGACCCGGTGCGCAGCAGCAGCTTCCAGGCGCCGAGTGCGCCCACGAACAGCGGCAGGACGATCAGGAGTCGTCGAGCCAGGCCGAGCGCGCCGAACAGGACGGTGCCGACCACGCCGAGCCCCGGGACCACCGCCGGCGCCACGGCGCTCTCGCCGAAGCCGGCCTCTCGCCACCCCGACCACCACTGGGCCAGGAGCGCGCTCGAGCGTTCCCCGGTGTCGAAGAACTCCCGCATGACCGGGATCGGTCCGGTGATCAACGAGCGCGCGCCGAGCAGCACGATCAACGTCGCGAACACCGCGAGCAGGGTGCCGGCACGACTGGGACCTTCGGTGAGGCCCTGGAGGTAACCACGCCCGCTCTGGGCGACCGCCTGCAGGCGGTTCTCACCCTCGTCGGCGCGCAGCAGTGTGCCGATGCGTGTGCTGCCCTGCCGCATCAGCGGCAGGTACTCGGCGTCGTGGGCACGTCGCACACGCTTCACCCGCGAACGGGCGCGCACGAGCGACGGGAGGCTGGCCAGGTTCCAGAGCCACGACGCGACGATGTCGCCGGCGCGGTGGAAACGACCGCCGACGAGCGACCCGATCAGGTCGATCGCCGAGAGGAGCGCTGCGATCGGAGCGATCCGCAACAGGCGCAGCGGCTCGTAGTTGGTCAGCATCGTGCGGGCCTCGTGGCGCACCGCCAGACGGTTCCAGTTCTCGCGGGCCCGCTCGCTCGGTGAACCGACCGCGGTGGGCCACCACCGCCGAGGGGCAGAGGTGCACGGTCGCGCCGGCGATGTGCGCCCGCCAGCACAGGTCGATGTCCTCACCGAAGTACGGGATGCCCTCGGTGAAGCCGCCGATGGCGGCGAACAGGTCGGACCGCACGAGCATGCAGGCCCCCGACACCGCGAAGACCTCTCGTGCGGTGTCGTGCTGGGACTGGTCGAGCTCACCCGGTTCCGACAACGGCGAGCTGAATCCGTAGATGTCGACGGAGTAGCCGACCGACCAGAGCAGCCGCGGGTCGTCCCAGTCGACGATCTTGGGACCGACGATGCCGCCGGTGGCACGGAACGCCTCGGCGACGAGCGAGGTGACCGCGTTGGGCGCCAACGCGACGTCGTCGTGCATGAGCAGGTAGAACGTCGCACCCTCGACCGAGGTGAGCACCTCGTTCGAGGCCGCCGAGAGCCCTTCGTCGCTGTCGAGGCGCTTCACGAAGGCCGACGGCAGCACGTCCGCGATGCGTTCGGTCGGGTCGGTCCGTCCACCGTTGTCGATGACGAGCACCGAGAGGTTCTCGTAGTCCTGGTCGGCGAGTGACTCGAGCGTGCGTTCGAACCAGTCGCCCGGATCCTTGGTCACGAGCACCGCGACGACCGGCGGCGCGCCGTGGCCGACGAGCGGCTCCTCGGCGGTGAAACCCCACTTCTCGTCGAGCTCGCCCTCGTCGACGTCGCTGTCCGCCCCACCCTCGGGGGCGGCGGCAGACGAGGACGAGGCTCCAGCAGAGGTCGACGGGGCGGTGTCGCGCACATCGGCGCGGCGTCCGCCGTCCGACGCCGGGAGCTCCTCGGGAGCAGGCGTGGGCGTGGACGCTTCGGGCTCGTCAGGGTCGGGCGAGATGGCCGCTTTCCTCCGTACGCAGGGACTTCGAGCGTACCGCGCTCGGTGGTCCCCGCCGTGCACCGCCACGAGGGGTGGCCGGCTGTGACGACACCCCTACACTCGGGCCCGTGACCACCACACCGTCCACCCGCAGCACCCGATGAAAGCGCTGATCACCGGCGCCGGAGGCTTCGTCGGCCAGCACCTCCTCCGCCACCTCGAGGAGTGCGGCGACGAGGTCATCCCGACCGATCGTGTGACCGATGGCCTCGACATCCTCGACGCCGCGGCGCTGCTCGACCTGTTCCGACGGTCGGCACCCGAGGTCGTGTACCACATCGCGGGAGCGGCCGACGTGGGCGGCTCCTGGCTGACGCCGCAGGCGACGTTCCGGGCCAACGCCGAGGGCACCCTGAACGTGCTGTGGGCCGCTCGGGAGTCCGGCGCCGAGCGGGTCCTGACGATCGGTTCCGCGGATGTGTACGGCAAGGTCACCCCCGCCGACGCCCCGATCACCGAGGACCAGCCGCTGCGGCCGGTGAGCCCGTACGCGGCGTCGAAGGTCGCCGCCGACTACGTCGCGCTGCAGGCCGCACTCGGCTACGACCAGCACGTGGTGCGCGCCCGCCCGTTCAACCACCTCGGCCCCGGCCAGACCGACAAGTTCGTGGCACCGGCGCTCGCCGGTCGCGTGGCGCTCAACGAGCTGACCGGCGAAGGCGTCGTCAAGGTCGGCAACCTCAGCCCCGAACGGGACTTCACCGACGTGCGCGACGTGGTGCGCGCCTACCGACTCCTGATCGAAGCCGGTCACCCCGGCGAGGTCTACAACGTCTGCTCCGGCACGGCGATCGCCGTGCAGAACCTGGCGGACCAGTTCATCGAGATGGCCACGACCCCGATGGTGCTCGAGCCCGACCCGGACCTGCAGCGCCCCGTCGACATCCCGCTGCTGCTCGGCGACTGCTCGAAGCTGCGTCGCGACACCGGGTGGACCCCCGAGATCCCCCTCGAGCAGACGCTGAAGGACCTGCTCGACGACCGTCGCCGCCTGCTGCGCGCCGAGTGAGCACCGGCCCGTACGGGTCCGCTGCTTCGCTGCTGGCCACGCGGCTGTCGCACTGCTGGCCGCGCGGCGGGGTCAGCGCAGGGCGTCGAGCGCGGCTCGCACCATCGCCCGCTGCTCCGGGTCGACGGTGACCGCGTCGAGCTGACGCAGCTCACCGCGCCAACGCTCGACCACCTCTGTGGCGACCGCGGGCGGCGCGCTCTCGAGCCACGTCAGGTCACGACGTAGCAGCGCGAGCTGCAGTTCGACCTCGGTGTGACGGGCGGTGACCAGCGGCAGCCGGTCGGCCTTCGCCTCCGGGTAGTTCGTGCCCTCGACGAGATCCCACGGCTCCATGCCGAAGATCCCTGCCAGCAGGGTGACGGTCCGCTCCCCCGGCACGCTGCGCCCGGACTCCAGGTTCGACAGCGCGACCCGCGAGATCGCGATCCTCGCCGCCAGCGCCTGCTGGGTGAGACCCAGCTCGACGCGGCACGCGGCGATGCGACGGCCGAGGTGGCCGTCGTCGGCGGACGCCGGAGCGGGGGGCTGTTCGGAGGGACGGGTCATGGCGAGGCACCGCCGTGCACGACGAGACGTCAGGGCGTGCCAACCCAGTTGGCAGACGTGGCGGTCGGATCAGCGTAGAACGGTCCGCATGACCAAGCGTGCGTTGATCACAGGAATCACCGGCCAGGACGGTTCGTACCTCGCCGAACTGCTCCTCGACGAGGGCTACGAGGTGATCGGCATGGTCCGGCGCTCCTCGACGGTGACCTTCGAGCGCATCGCGCACCTGCAGGACCGCATCTCGACCGTGCCGGGCGATCTGCTCGACCAGGCCAGCATGATCGACATCCTGCGCACCCACCGTCCGCACGAGGTCTACAACCTGGCTGCGCAGAGCTTCGTGCAGACGAGCTTCAGCCAGCCGGTCCTCACCGGCGACGTCACCGGCCTGGGTGTGACCCGGCTGCTCGACGCCATCCGCATCGCGGATCCGGACATCCGCTTCTACCAGGCGTCGTCGTCGGAGATGTTCGGCAAGGTCGTCGAGGTCCCGCAGTCCGAGACCACCCCCTTCTACCCGCGCTCGCCCTACGGCGTGGCGAAGATGTACGGGCACTGGCTGACCGTCAACTACCGCGAGAGCTACGACCTGCACGCGTCGAGCGGCATCCTCTTCAACCACGAGTCCCCGCGTCGTGGGCTCGAGTTCGTGACCCGCAAGATCTCGAACACGGTGGCCAAGATCAAGCTCGGCCAGGCCAGCGAGCTGCGACTCGGCAACCTCGAGGCCGAGCGCGACTGGGGCTTCGCCGGCGACTACGTGCGTGCCATGTACCTCATGCTGCAGCAGGACTCCCCCGACGACTACGTCGTGGCGACCGGCGAGACCCACTCGGTGCGCCGCTTCTGCGAGGTCGCCTTCGGCCACGTGGGGCTCGACTACGAGGAGTTCGTCGTCATCGACGAGGCGTTCTACCGGCCCGCCGAGGTCGACCTGCTGATCGGCACCCCGGCCAAGGCCGAGGCCCAGCTCGGTTGGACCCCGACCGTCGGGTTCGAGGACCTGGTCACGATGATGGTCGACGCCGACGTGGCGCTGCTGTCGGGCAAGTTGAACTCGATCAGCTGACCAGCCTCGGCTGACCGGTCTCAGCCGACCGGCAGCTGCCGACTCCCGGTGGACCCGGGTCGGCCGAAGATCATGTGATGACCGACGCCGCGGCGAACGTCGACCTGGCCGACCCGGCCGAGGCGACCTCTGCCGCGGCGTCGACCATCGTGGCGTGCGCCCTCCGCCAGCCCACGACGAGGCACTCCTCCATCACGACGTCCTCGACGCCCAGGTGCACGACACGCCACGGGCGTCGGAACAGCACCCGAGCGGCCCAGATCGACGTGGCGAGCGCGACCACGATCACCAGCTCCACCAGCCAGAACATCGTCGGCAGGATCACGATCAGCACCGCGGCCAGCACGACGATCGCCACGATCGCCGCGACGATCCCGCCCAGGTCGTCGACGCATCCGACGTCGGGCACGTCGGCGAGGTCCGAGGCCCGCTTCATCGAGGTCCGGACACGACGGCGCAACGATCCCGGGGCGCGCCGCAGCCGGCTGCCGATCCACTCGATCCTGACCGTGTGCTCGCTGCCGTCGGGCGCCGTGACCGTCCGCATGCCACCTCCGAGCGGCGAATGGTAGGCCTGCCGCCCGGTCGGCCGCTCGGCGCGTGACGGTTCGAACGACGGGCCCACTATGGTTCCGGGCCTGATGGCCACGGTCACGGTGCTCTCCGGAGGTGTCGGCGCAGCTCGTCTGCTGCGCGGCATGGTACGAGCGGTGCCCGCCGGGTCGGTCACGGCGATCGTGAACGTCGGCGACGACACCGAGCTGCACGGGCTGCGCATCAGCCCCGACCTGGACACGATCACCTACACGCTCGCATCCGCGATCGACACCGGGACCGGCTGGGGGCTCGCGGGCGAGACGTGGCATGCGATGGACCAGGTCCACCGCTACGCGGCGGCCAACGGGATCGGGGCGCAGGACGACCTCGGCAACGACGCAGCGGGGTGGTTCGCCCTCGGCGACCGCGACCTGGGCACGCACCTGTACCGGACGTCGCGTCGACTCGCCGGGGCGACGCTCAGCGAGGTGACCGCCGAGATCGCCCGCACCTGGGGCCTCGAGCTCCGGCTCGTCCCCGTCACCGACGACCCGCTCCGCACCCGTCTGACCACCGAGGACGGGCGTGACCTGTCGTTCCAGGAGTACTTCGTGCGAGAGCACCACGGGGTGGCGGTGTCCGACGTTCGCTTCGTCGGCGCGGACGACGCGACTCCCGCCCCGGGTGTCATCGAGTCGATCGGGTCCGCCGACGTCGTCTGCATCGCCCCGTCGAACCCGGTGGTGTCGATCGGACCGCTGCTCGCGGTGCCGGGCGTGGGAGAAGCGCTCGCCGCGGCACGTGAACGATGCGTGGCCGTCAGCCCGATCGTCGGCGGTGCCGCGCTCAAGGGCCCGGCGGATCGTCTGCTGCGGGAGCTCGGCCACGAGGCCACCGTCGTCGGCATCGCCCGCTGGTACGCGCCGTTCACCTCGACCCTCGTCATCGACGAGGTCGACGCCGAGCTCGCACCGCTGGTCGAGGCCGAGGGTGTGCGCTGCGTCGTGGCCCCCTCGGTGATGGTCGACGTGGACGCAGCGACGCGCCTGGCCGAGACCTGCGTGGGAGCACTGCTGTGACCCTCGAGATCATTCCCGTGCACGGCCTGCCCGAGGTGAGCCGGGGCGCCGACCTGGCGGCGATGATCGCCGACTCGGTCGCGCTGCAGGACCGCGACGTCGTCGTCGTCACCCAGAAGGTGGTCTCGAAGGCCGAGGGCGCGATGGCCGAGGTCGACCCCTCCGACCCGCTCAGCCACAAGCCGCTCGTCGAGCGCGAATCGGTGCGCATCCTGCGACGCCGCGGCGACCTGATCATCAGCGAGACCCGCCACGGTTTCGTGTGCGCGAACGCCGGCATCGACCTCTCGAACGTGGAACGCGGCCAGGCAGCACTGCTGCCCGAGGACCCCGACCGTTCGGCCCGGCGCATCCGTGACGGCATCCGTGGTCGCCACGGCCTGGACGTCGCGGTCATCGTGTCGGACACCTTCGGTCGCCCCTGGCGTCGCGGGGTGACCGACGTCGCGATCGGCTCCGCCGGCATCCGGGCGGTGCTCGACCTGCGCGGCACCGAGGACGCCTACGGCCGCGAGCTGCAGGTCACCGAGGTCGCGATCGTCGACGAGATCGCCGGAGCCGCCGACCTGGTCATGGGCAAGGCGACAGGTGTACCCGTCGCCGTCGTGCGCGGCCTGGACGCCGCAGCGTTCGGCGACGGCTCCGAGCGCTCCGGTGTGGTGAGCGACATCGTGCGCTCCCCCGCCGAGGACCTCTTCCGCTGACGCAGCGGTTCCCCTCGCCGCCCGACTCGAAATGTGCCGTCAGCGCACACCGCTGGCGGTGGCGTGACGGCACATTTCGTGTGTCGAGCGTTCCTCCATCGAGTCCGCTCAGGCCTGGTCGAGCAGATCCGCGATCTTGTGGAACAGGGCGGTCGGGGCGTGCACCGGCTCACCGGTCGACTCGTCGACCAGGTTCGACATGTTCACGTAGACCACCACGGTCAGATCGCGCTCGACGTCGTGCATGACCAGGGCCTCGTACCCCATGCCCTCGCCGGTATGTCCCCACCACCCGTCGATCTCACCGATGCCGAGGCCGTAGCGGTCGTACTCGGGGCCCTCGTCGAGCGGCGTCGCCGATGACGTCCGCTCCTCCTGGGACTCCTCGGAGATCAACGATCCGGTGGCGAGCGCCTCGCCCCACACGGCCAGATCCGAGACGTCGGAGATCATCGCTCCCGCGGTGTCGAAGACCGAGAAGTTGACGACCTGCGGCGACAGCACGTCGTCGTCCATCTGGTAGCCGGTGGCGTGCTCGCCGTTCCAGTCGTCGACGCCGGCCGGATAGACGGTGTGGGACAGCTCCAACGGCTCCAGGATCCGGGTGCGGAGCTGCTCGTCGAACGTGGAGCCGGTGGCCGCCTCGATCACCTGGCCGAGCACGACGGTGTTCGTGTTCGTGTAGACGTGCTCGGCGCCCGGCTCGAACTGCGAGGGCTCCTCGGCGGCGAAGCCGATCAGCTCCTTCGCGGTGAAGTCCCGCAGCGGATCGGCCACGAAGGCGTCGACCCATCCCTGGTTGGTGTACTCCGGCAGGCCGCTCGACATGACGGCGAGCTGCTCCAGCGTGATCGAGTCACCGTTCGGCAGGCCGGGCACGTACTGCTCGACGGGGTCGTCGAGGGCGACGACACCCTCGTCGACGAGCTGCAGCAGCAGCGTCACCGTGAACGACTTCGTGACGCTGCGCAGCGGCCAGACGAGGTCCTCGGTGACGGGGACCGGCTGGTCGACCGGCTCGACGCCGGGTGCTGGCTCGGCGTTCGGGGTGGGCACCGACGCATCGCCGGTGACCCCGGTCCACTCGTCGTCACCCACGTGGACCGACGCGACGCCACCCGGCGTACCGAGCTCGGTGTCGAGCAGGTCCTGCAGCTGGCCACGCAACTCGTCGTCGAGGACCAGCTCGCTGGAACCCGAGCCAGCGGCGGTGGTCGAGGTGTCGCCACCCGCAGCGTCGTCGGAACTGCACGCTCCGGCCACCAATGCGACGGCGGCGGACATGATGAGCAGTGCCCGAGCCGAACGGCCCCTGCGAGCGGCGGCGGGAACGGGTGCGTGTCGGTCCATGGGAACTCCATCGGCATCGGGGACCAGGACTTGCGCGAAGCGCCGTCGCCGACGTTCCGGGCGGCGCCGACGCAGTCGCTGCTCAGGTAGCTTCTCGCATCATGGCACGCAGCGCTCCCGCCTCTCCGGTTCCGTCGATGGAGGGACGCACCGTGGTGATCACCGGCGGCAACTCCGGCATCGGACTCGAGACCTCGGTGGTGCTCGCCGGGGCGGGTGCCCGGATGGTGCTCGGTTGCCGGAACCAGACCAAGGCCGACGCCGCCGTCGACGAGATCCGTCGACGCAGCGGCAGCGACGCCGTCGAGAGCCGGGCGCTCGACCTGGCCGACCTGGCCAGCGTGCGACGCTTCGCAGCCGGCCTGTCCGACCTCGACGGCATCGACGTGCTCATCAACAACGCCGGGCTGATCCTGGGTCAGCGCCAGGAGTCGGCGCAGGGCTACGAGGCGACGTTCGCCACCAACCACCTGGGCCCCTTCCTGCTCACGAACCTGCTCGACGAGCAGCTGCGTGCGGCCGAGGCGGCACGGGTGGTCAACGTGGCCTCGGTCGCGCACACGATGGCACCGCGCGGCATCCGGTGGTCGTCGGTCGCCCACCGCCCGCGCTACCAGGGCTGGACCGTCTACGGGGAGTCCAAGCTCGCCAACATCCTGCACGCCAGAGCCCTCGCCACCCGCTACGAGGGATCGAACGTGGTCGCCCACTCCCTGCACCCCGGCAACATCCGGTCCGGCTTCGGCCAGGACGGCGACCTGCACGGCTTCAGCGACCGGCTCCTCAAGCTCGGCGCCTTCGTGCTCGTCACCCCCGAACAGGGCGCCCTCACCTCGGTGCACGTCGCGACGTCACCCGAGGCGCTCACGTCGTCGGGCGACTACTGGGCCCGCTCGCGTCGGGCCCGCCCGGCACCGTGGGCACGCGACGACGCGCAGGCGGAGAAGCTCTGGAAGGTCAGCGAGCAGATGATCGCTGCGGTCAGCTGACGCCCACACCAGCGTCCCGCCGACCCAGCACCACGCCAGCGTCCCGCCGACTCCCGAACTACGCCAGCGTCCCGCCGTCGACCCGCAGGACCTCGCCGTTGACGTGGGCGCCGTCGGACGACGCCAGGTAGGCCACCGCCGAGGCGATCTGCTCCGGGCCCCGCATTCGGTCCAGCGGCATGATGCGGTTGATCAGCTTCGGATCCGCGCCGTCGGGCACCTCGAAGGCGTTCTGGATCGGTGTCTCGATCGACCCCGGCGCCACGGCGTTGCACCGCACGCCGAGCTTGCCGAACTCGACGGCCAGGGTGAGCGACAGTGCGAGCACGCCGCCCTTGGACGCCGAGTACGACGAGGTCCACGGGTGACCGGCCAGCGCGGCGGTGGACGCGATGTTGACGATGTTGCCGCGCGACTCCAGCAGGTGCGGCATGGCGTCGCGGCACATGAGGAAGGTCCCGGTGAGGTTCACCGAGATGATCCGGTTCCAGTCCTCGAGCGTCGTCAGACGGAAGTCCTTGAACTGGAGGATGCCGGCCACGTTGCACAGCACGTCGATCCGGCCGTGCTCGGCGACGGTCGACGCGATGACCTCGGCGACCGAGGGCTCGTCCGCCACGTCGGACACGATCGCGGCGACCGCCCCGCCGTGCTCGCGACAGGTCGCAGCGGTGACATCGAGGCCCTCGGCGTTGACGTCGGTGATCACGAGCGACGCACCCTCGGCGGCGAGACGCTCGGCGGTCGCCCGGCCGATGCCGGAGCCGCCGCCGGTGATGAGCACGACCGTGTCGTCGAAGCGCTGCACGGTCAGGACTGCTTGCGGAAGTAGTCGAGCACGGCGGCGGTGCCGTCCTTCAGCTCGGTGAACGGCTTCCAGCCCAGGTGCAGCCCGGCGCGGGAGGCGTCGAGGCACGAGCGGTCGAGCTCGCCGTGGCGGGCCGGCGCGTACTCGGGCCCCTCGGGCACACCCGGCGTTGTCGGCCATCGCACGGTAGAGCTCGTTGACCGAGGTCTCGACACCGGTGCCGATGTTGCACAACAGGCCGCTGCCGCGTTCCGCGGCACGGACGAACGCATCGGCCACGTCGTCGACGTAGACGTAGTCGCGCGTCTGCTCGCCGGTGCCGAACACCTTGCAGCGCTCCCCTGCGAGCAGCTTGCCGGCGAAGATCGCCACCACACCCGCCTCGCCGTGGGGGTCCTGGCGGGGGCCGTAGACGTTGGCCAGCGCGAGCGAGGTGTACTCGAGCTGGTGCAGCTCGCGGTAGGCGTTCAGGTAGTCGGTCGCCACCTTCTTGGTCACGCCGTACGGGCGCCACGGGACGCTGCTCGTGGGACTCGGTGACCGGCAGGTCCTCGGGGTCGACGTCGCCGTAGATGGTGCCGCCGGACGAGGCGAAGACCACCTTGCGTGCGCCGGCTCGCCGGGCGCCCTCGAACACGTTGAGCGCGCCGAGCACGTTGATGCGGGCGTCGAGCAGCGGGTCCTCGACCGAGACCCGGACGTCGATCTGCGCGGCGAGGTGGAACACGACGTCGGGTGAACGACGCTCGATGAGCTCCGAGACCGTCGGATCGCAGATGTCCATCTGGTGGAACGAGAACTCGTGGTCCCGGTCCGCCCGGGCGTCCGCCAGGTTCGACAGCTTGCCGCTGGAGAGGTTGTCGACGACCTCGACAGCGTGCCCCTCGGCGAGCAGCCGATCGACCAGATTCGATCCGATGAACCCGGCACCGCCGGTGACCAGCGCTCTCATCGACGTGTTCCCCCTGTGTTGTTGCGCACCACGCGTCCGTTCCGACCGACCAGTTGGCTGTGCCGACTCACCACGTGTCGGGGCCGGGGAAGCGCTCACCGCTGGCGGTGGTCCCGGCCGGGACGTCCTGGTCGAATCCGACGACGGTCAGATCGAGCAACGTGCTCGACGCACCGATCGACGACCTGGCACCGACGACCGAACGTTCGATGCGTGTCCCTGCAGCCACCCGCACACCTGCCATCAACACGGAGTCGACGACCTCGGCACCGGCGGCGACGACCGCCCCGGGCCCGACGTACGAACGGCTGACCTTGGCGTCGACGTCGACGCGGGCCGACGGGTCGATGCCCGCCTCGAAGGTTCCGCGCACGCCGTCGAGCAGGTCGAGGTGCGCCTGCAGGTAGGCCTCGGGCGTGCCGGCGTCGATCCAGTAGCTGTCGGACTGCACGCCGAAGAGCTCACGGTCCTCGACCAGGCCGGGGAAGATCTCGCGTTCGATCGAGACCTTCCGGCCCGTCGGGATGCGTCGCAGGACCGACGGCTCGAGCACGTAGGTGCCGGCGTTGATCCAGTTGCTCGGGGCGGTCGCCCGGGTCCGGCTTCTCGATGAAGGCCTCGACGCGACCCTCGGCGTCGATCGGCACCACGCCGTAGCGGGAGGGGTCGTCGACCGGGGTGAGCGCGATCGTCGCGGCACCGCCGAGCTCGGCGTGCCGGCTCCACGAGCGCGGCGATGTCGAGATCGGTGAGCACGTCGCCGTTGACGGCGATGACACGCTCGTCGATGCCGGCAGCGTCGGCGGCGAAGCGGATGGCGCCGGCGGTGTCGAGCGGCTCGGGCTCGACGGCGTAGACCAGCTTCACGCCGGCGCAGCTGCCGTCGGGGAACTCGGTGCGGAAGGCGTCGGGCTGGTAGCCGAGCGAGAGCACGACCTCGTCGACGCCGAAGCTGCCGAGCTTCGCGACGACTCGCTCGAGCATGGTGACGTCGCCCACGGGCAGCATCTGCTTCGGAGCGGCGAGGGTCAAGGGACGCAGGCGGGTTCCGAACCCGCCCACGAGGACGATGGCCTTCATGGAGCTCAGCCGGCGCCGGCTTCGGTGGTCGACGTCTCGGCGGGTGCCGCCGTCGTCGTGGTCGCGCCGTCGCCCTCTGCCGGCGCGGCGGGGGTGGTCGTCGTGAAGTCGGTCGAGCCCGGCTCGGACTCGGTGCCCGGCTCGAGATCGCTCGGGGCGGCCAGTTCCGGCATCGACGGAGGGAGCTTCGGCTCGGCGCCCTCGGGGACGAACGCCAGCACGAAGGCCTCGCCGTCCTTGCGGAAGCGGGTGCTGCCGATGTCCTCGGTGACGACGGTGGGCTCGGTGCTCTCGGTCGCCTGCGGCGGCCACACCCAGAGCACGACGCGACCCGGCTCCTTCTTGCCGTCCTCGCCCTCGCAGTCGTCACCGTTCTTGTAGGTGCTGCCGTCCGGCAGGGTGAACTCCCCGTCGCCGATCTCGACGCCGATCTGCTTCGCGAAGACGCCGAACGTGGCGTTGTCACCGGAGCTCGCCGTCAGGAAGGGGTGGATGTGGATGAGGCCGTCCTGGTGGGTGTGGATGCCGGTGGTGTCAGGACCGTCGTCGGAGGCGTTGGGCTGGAACTCGCCGCAGATGTCCACGCCGAACGCAGCGTGCCAGTGGTCCTGGTTGGCGACCGGGGCCTCGGACGCAGAGGCGGCACGCTCGTTGCGTGCGAAGAACACGCCGACGCAGCCGATGACCACGATGGCAGCGATGAGGGCTGGGTAGCCCATGTTCCGCCGTTGGCCGGGTGCGCGACTGACGCCCGCCTGCTGGACCTTCTTGATCTTCTTTGCCGACGACGCCTTACCCATACGGGCTGACACGGTAGTCGCACCGCCCCACCGATCCGAACCGGAGCTGAGAATTCCGGGGTGGAAGCGGGAACGGGCGCCGTTCAGGGGCGTCGCGTGCGGGCGACGGCCTCGAAGAGCTCCTCGTAGGCCTGGCCGACCGCGGCCGGTGAGACCCAGTCCTCGACGAACGCCCGGCCGGAGCGGCCGAGCTCGCGACGGCGATCGGGGTCGTCGATCAGCGCCGTGAGCGCCTCGCAGAACGCATCGGGATCCTCGGGCGGGACCGAGACCCCCGCTCCGGCGGCCTGCACGGTCTCGGCCACCTCGGTCCCGGCGTCGACGCTGGCCAGCACGGGTCGGCCCGCGGCGAGGATCGAGTACAGCTTCGACGGCACGCTCGAACGCGCCAGCCCCTTCTTGAGCGGCACCAGGTGCAGGTCGGCCGCGGCCAGCACCTCGGGCAGCCGCTCGCGGGGCTGCATCTCGACGAACGTGAGGTTGTCGAGCCCGACCGCGGATGCCTTCAGCGGCTCGAGCGCGGCGCCGCCGCCGTTGATGACGAACACGCACGTCGCTGCGGTCCTGGTGTCGCCGAGCGGCTTCGACGACCAGGTCGAGCGACTGCGACATGCCGACGTTGCCGGCGTACATCACGACGGTGGCATCACCGAGTCCGTACTGCTCGCGGTAGGCGTTCATCCGGTCGGTCGGGCGCGATGCGCTCGGTGTCGACGAAGTTCGGGATCACGTGGACCCGCTCCGGACGGTTGCCCCGGAGCTTCGCCGCGACGTTGTCGCGCAGGTCGTCGGAGAGGACCGTCACCGCGTCCGAGCGCCGGTACAGGAAGCGCTCGAGCGCGGATGCGACCGCGATGACCCGTGCGATCGCTGATCGCGCCCAGTTCGACCGCGACGTCGGGGAACACGTCCTGGATGTTGAACACGAACGGCGCCCGGCGAGTCACCGCTGCGAGCCAGCCCGCCACGCCGAGCGGCAGCGGCGGCGACATGACCATGACGGCGTCGGGCCGGGTGCGGGTCAGCAGCGCGGCGACGGTGGCCATGCCGGTGAAGCCGCCGAACGCGACCGCCCGGGCGGGGATGTTCGTCTTGTCGGTCGGGAACGGGTGCAGCCGGGTGATCCGACCCCACGCGGTGCGCTCGGTCCGCCACAGCCGCCCGCGCCACTCCGGCTCGACGGCGTGGTGCCGGTACCAGGGCAGCGACGTCACGATGTGCAGCTGATGACCCCGGTCCGCGAGCGCTTCGGCGATCGCGGTCATGACCTCGCCGGTGGGCGCGACGTCCGGTGCGTAGTGGGGGCAGAGGATCAGGAGGTTCATGTGCTCGACGCTGCAGCTCGCCGGTAGGCGGAGACGAGATCCGTCGCGGTGCGGCGGGGGGTGAACCGTGCTGCCAGGTCGTGTCCCACCGCGATCCGCGCCGCCCGATCGCGAGCGCTCAGCTGCAGCACAGACTGCATGGCATCGGCCCAGCCTGTCACGTCGGACGGATCGACCAGGTCGCCGGGTGCGACGACCTCGGGCAGCGATCCTGCGGCAGCAGCGATGATCGGACGCCCACGCACCATCGCCTCGAGCGCGGGCAACCCGAACCCCTCGTAGTTCGACGGCACCGTGACCGCAGCGGCGCCTGCGTAGAGCGCCTCGAGGCGCTCACGGGACACCCGACCGGTCCGCACGATCCGGCCCTCGAGACCGTGGGCGCGGATCCGCGCACGGACCGAGGCCTCGCTGGGGCCCTCTCCCCCGGCGAGCACGAGCGACACCGACGGGTCGTCGTGCGCGAGCAGCGCGAACGCGTCGACGAGCAGCACGTGCTGCTTGTGTGGGTACGTGATGGCCGGGTAGAGGAAGTAGGGGCTCGGCGGCAGCGCCGGGGCGCCCGGCCGGGACGCCGTCACGGCTCGACGCCGGTCCCCCGCGACGTACCACGGCACGACCTGGATCCGGTCGGGCGGCACGTCGAGCAGGTCGATCACCCGCGAGCGCGTGAACTCGCTCGGCACGCACACGACCCGGGCGCCGCGTGCCGACCGACCGACCATCGAGGCGATGTACGCACGCTTGGTGCGCGTGAAGTTGTCGGGCAGGTCGAGCGGTTGCAGGTCGTGGACGGTGAGGACGTCGCGGGCGGGCGAGATCAGTGGCGAGACTCCGCCGGCGTGGTGCACGACCCGGGCGTCGATCCGCCGGGCGGTGCGAGCGAGCCAGGTCTGCTCCGCGAGCACGCGCCGCGCCTTGTCGGCGCCGTCGAGGTCGCACACCTCGCACGGGAACCTCGCCGCCAGGTCCGGGTGCGCCGCCGGGAACGACGACAGCACCGCGAGTCGCAGGTCGAGGTCCGGCTCATCGAGCGCCGCGACCGCACGCAGCGCGTCGGTGACCGAGTCCTCGCTGCCACCGACCACGCCGGGCACCAGCCACAGGAGGTTCACGAGCACTCTCATCGCCGGCGCCCCCGGGTCATGACAGGACCTCGTGGTACACCTCGACGGTCCGGCGAGCGCAGTCGTCCCACGTCCAGAGGGCGGCCCGCGCACGTCCGAGCGCCCGCAGCCGCTGCGACAGCGCGTCGTCGTCGAGCACCCGGCCGATCGCCGCGCCCAGCGCGTCGGCGTCGGTCGGGTCGACGAGCAGCGCGGCGTCGCCCGCGACCTCGGCTGTCGACGTCGTCGAGGACGTCACCACCGCCGCGCCCGCGGCCATCGCCTCGAGCACCGGCAGTCCGAAACCCTCGGCGAGCGACGGGAAGCAGAACACAGCGGACGCCCGCATGAGCGCCGCGAGCTCCGAGTCCGGCACGAAGCCCAGCCGGGCGACGGGGAACGGCACGTGGGGGAGTTCGTCGGTGTCGCCCCAGCCGGCAGGCCCGGCGAGCACGAGGGTGACGTCGGGTCGATCGAGGCGCCGCATCGCGTCGAACAACGTCGACAGGTTCTTGCGGGGTTCGAGGGTCCCGACGAACAGCACGTACGGGCCGCGCAGCCCACGGGACCGGGCGACCTCGGCTGCGCGCTCGTCGTCGACCTGCACCGGAGACACCCCGTAGGGCACGACGCGCAGCTGCGCCTCGTCGAAGCCGACGGCGCGGCAGTCCTCGGCCGTGGCCCGGCTGGGCACCACGACCCGGGCGGCGTGGTCCCTGATCCACCGGAGGCCGGCGCCCATGAGCCGCGCGCCGCGACCGTCGGGGTGCATGGCCTCCTGCAACGGGAACAGGTCGTTCACCGTCGCGACGAGCGGCGCCCGGCCGATCGGGGCGCGCATCGGCACGGTCAGGTGCACCACGTCGACCGGGCCAGTCGCCGATTCGATGCTCGGACGTCCCCACCGCGCCCAGCTGTCGTAGAGCACCGGGAGCGGCAGCGGCAGTCGGGCCACGGGGATCGGCGGGGTGAACGGCGCGGCGGGCAGTGCCGAGGGCGCCCACGAACGCGGGCGGCGGAGCTCACCTGCGGGGCCGACGCCGACCAGGTCGACGGCGCCTCCCGCCTGCAGCGCGCGCACCACACCCAGCGCGGCGCTCGCCGTGCCGCCGGGGACGCGGTGCCAGCACTGCGTCAGCGTGACGGCGACCCGGGGCGTCTCGGACATCTGCTCAGGCGCGTCCGATGCCCTGGAAGGCGAACCCACGACGGGCGAGTGCGGAGCGGTCGAGCACGTTGCGCGTGTCGACCACTGCGGGCGCGCCGAGCTCGGCGGCGACGCGGTCCAGGTCCACCCGTGAGAACTCGGGCCACTCCGTCAGCACCACCAGCGCGTCGGCGCCGCGGCACGCCGAGTACGGATCCGCACAGGTCGTCATGCCCTCGACGACGTTCGAACCCGCCGCGACCTCTGGGTCGTACGCGCGCAGGGTCGCACCGGCGGCGACCATCCGGTTCGCGATCTCGATCGCCGGTGAGTCCCGCAGGTCGTCGGTTCCCGCCTTGAAGGTCAGCCCCCACACCGCGACGGTGCGCCCCTCGAGCGGTGCGCCGATGACCGCGACGGTCTTGGCCAGGACCCGCTCGAACTGCTCGACGTTCACCTGGACGACGTCTCGCAGCAACTGGAAGTCGTAGCCGGCGTCGGCCGCGATGCGGATGAGCGCGCTGGTGTCCTTCGGCAGGCAGCTCCCTCCCCAGCCAGGACCGGGCTGCAGGAACTTCTCGCCGATGCGACGGTCGAGACCGAGACCGGTGACGACGTCGTCGATGTCGGCGTCGACCGATTCGGCGATCGCGGCGATCGCGTTGACGTAGCTGACCTTGAGCGCCAGGAAGGCGTTGGACGCGTACTTGATGAGCTCCGCCGAGGACGGATCGGTGACCAGCATCGGCGCCGAGAGCCGCAGGTGCAGCTCCGCGACGCGGAAGGCGACCGAGGAGTCGTCCGCGCCGATGACCACGCGCTCGGGGTGCAGGAAGTCCCACACCGCCGACCCCTCGCGCAGGAACTCGGGGTTCGACACCACGTGCACGTCGTCGCGACCGAGGGCCGTGGCGACCACGCCGGTCGATCCGACCGGCACGGTCGACTTGTTGATGACGATCGTTCCGGCGGCCAGGTGCGGGCCGATCGAGCTGGCGGCGGCCTCGATGTACGACAGGTCGGCGGACCCGTCGGCCGCCTGTGGGGTCGGCACGCACAGCAGCACGAACTCCCGGCCGACCACGCCACCGACCGCGTCGGAGGTGAACTGCAGCCGACCTGCGGCGCGACCCTCGGCGACGATCTCGGCGAGGCCGTCCTCGCTGATCGGCATGATGCCGTCGTCGAGGCGGGCGACCTTGCCCTCGTCGTTGTCGATGCAGGTCACGTCGTGCCCGAGGTGTGCCAGACACGCTCCGGTGGTCAGGCCGACGTAGCCGGTGCCGACCACCGCGATCCTGTTGCTCATCTCACGCTCCTGCACGATCCGGCTCGTCGGGCGGCCCGAACGAGTCCCGCACTGTACCGAGTCAGCGGCAGACGGCTGCCTTCTCGGGGTCGGTCGGCACCACGCCGGGCACCGTCGTGGTCTGCTCGGGGCCCGACGGGTCGACCCCGTCGCCCTGTGGCGCCTCGGGATCGACCGTCGTCTCGGTGCTGGTCGTCTCGAGCGACGTCTCCGGGGCCGTGTCCTCGGCGGTGTCGGCGGTCGTGACCGGCGGCAGCAGGTCGGCCGGCAGCTGGTCGACCGGGACCGCCTCGGCACGGACCGTACCGAAGTCGGCGCCGACCTCGAGCAGCACGCGGTTGCCGGGCAGGTCCTCGTCGAGCTCGAACTCCGGCATCACGTCGAGCTGGGCGGCCAGCAGGACCGCGGCATCACGGCCGGTGGGCCCGTAGGTGATCGTCGTGCGCTGCACCTTCGAGCCGTCCTCGACCACCTCGGCGTCGAACTCGACCGAGTCGAGCTGTGTGGCGATCCCGACGAGCTCCTCGGCGCGGCTCTCCCGGCCGGCGACGTCGACGATGACGTTGCGCGGCTGCAGAGGGGCTCCCGGGTCGACGCCCCTGAACGGCACCAGCAACGGCTCCGCCTCGTCCCAGACGATCTCCTGGTAGGCGACCCCGCCGCGTGGCGCCGCGACCGTGGGCACCTGCACCGACGCCAGCGAGTCGGGATTGAACGACTGGAACTTCGACAGCAGGCTCACGATCGTGCCCACGTCGAGGGTCTGGTCGAGCGTGACCGATCCCGCCGCGGCGTTGACCACGCCGACCGCCGTGCTCGGGTTGCGCAGGCCCTTGTCAGCCGCTCGACGCAGCGCTCGCTTGATGAAGTCCTGCTGACGGGTGATCCGCCCCAGGTCTCCCGTGCCGTCGGTGCGCCACCTGCCGTCCTCCTCGTACTCGAAGTGACGGGAGCGGGCATAGGCGAGCGCCTGCACGGGGTCGAGCATCCGGCAGCCGGCGGCGTCGACGTCGAGGCCGGTCTCCTTGTCGCGCACCGGCGTCGCGAAGTACACCGGCACACCGCCGAGCACCTCGACCAGGTCGCGGAACGACTGGAAGTCGATCTCGACGTAGTTGTCGATCGAGATGCCGAAGTTGCGCTTGATCGTGCGGACCAGGTTCTTCGGACCCTCGACGCCGCTGATCGCGGTGTTGATGCGCGACATGTTGCCGCCCGGCGAGATCGCGACGCGGCTGTCGCGGGGGATCGACAGGAGCTTGGCCGAACCGTCGCGTGGATCGACCCGGAGGATCATGATGACGTCCGCGAGGGTGCCCAACTTGGATCGCCCCTCGGCGACCGCGTCGTCCTCGTCGAGACGCGCCGCGGAGTCGGTGCCGATGATCAGGAAGTTGCGCGGTTCGCCGACCTCGGAGGTCGGCGTGAGCGTCGAACCGATGTCGGCCACCGGCATGCTCTCGAACTTCGTGCGCACGGTGCTCAGCCCGTAGGCGGTTCCCAGACACGCGAGCACGAGCACCACGTTGGTCGCGAGCAGCAGGCGCTGTGGCCAGGACCGATGTGAGCGCCGTGCGCGGTGTCTCCCCACGGCGTGAAGGTAGCAGCCCCCACCTGCCGCCCTGCGATCACAGCCGTACACTCCTGGGCATCGTCCCAGCGTCCCGCACCGCCTCTTCCCGCACCTCTTCGCCTGGCGCCTCGACCTCGGCGCTCGCAGTCGTCGGTGGACGTCTCTGCTCCGATCTGGTCGAGGTCACCTCGGATCTGGCCGCGCTCGAGTCGTCGGGCTTCTGGGCGGTGGTGCTGCCCTTCGAGGGCGATCCGGTCTGCGCCCGCTTCGCGACGGTCCGACCCGCCCGCCCGTGGCCCGGGCCTCCGTGGATCGGTCCGTCGCCCGACGCCTGGACCAGCAGCCTCGACCGTGCGCAGTTCATGGCCTCGGTGACCACGATCCGGGAGCGGATCGCCGCGGGTGACGTCTACCAGGTCAACCTCACGCGTCGCCTGAGCGCACCGCTGCCGGCCCCCGCAACGGGCGCTTCCCACGACGCCCGCTCCAACGACATCGCCGCCCTGGGCGCTGCGCTCGCCGTCGGCAACCCCGCTCCCTACTCGGCAGTCGTGCGGCTGCCCAGCCACGGGATCGCCGTCGCGAGCGCCTCTCCCGAGCGCTTCGTGCGCCGCGACGGCGACGTCGTGCGCTCCTCCCCCATCAAGGGCACCGCGGCCACGGCCGACGGCTTCCTGGTCAAGGACCGGGCCGAGAACGTGATGATCGTCGACCTGGTGCGCAACGACATCGGGCGTGTGTGCGAGTGGGGGTCGGTCACCGTCCCCGAGCTGCTGCGGGTCGAGCCGCACCCGGGCCTGCACCACCTGGTCAGCACCGTCGAGGGTCGCCTGCGCCCGGGACTCGGCTGGGCCGACCTCGTCGAGGCGACGTTCCCTCCCGGGTCCGTCACCGGCGCCCCGAAGCTCGCCGCGCTCGAGTCGATCGCCGAGCTCGAGCCGGTGCCCCGAGGGCTGTACTGCGGGGCCATCGGGTGGGTCGACGCCGATCGACGGTGCGGCGACCTGAACGTCGCGATCCGCACGTTCTGGATCGAGGACGACCTGCTGCACTTCGGCACGGGCGGCGGCATCACCTACGGGTCGGACCCCGCCGGCGAGTGGGCCGAGACCGAGCTCAAGGCGCAACGGCTGCTGGCCGTGGCGTCGTCGCCGGTGCACACCGTCGGGCAGTCGCCCGCGCACGAGGAGGAACATGGCTGAATCCGAGACCCGCGAGGTGGTGTGGATCCGTGGCGCGCTGGCCGACCCGGCGAGCGCCTCGGTGCTCTGGTCCGATCACGGGCTCACCGTCGGCGACGGGGTCTTCGAGACGATCGAGCTCCGTCGGGGCACGCCGTTCGCGCTCACACGTCACCTCGACCGCCTCGCTCGCAGCGCGGCGGGACTCCGCCTGCCTCCTCCGGATCGGTCCCAGCTGCTCGACGCCGTGTCGTCGGTCGCCGACGCGTGGGGCACCGAACCCGGACGGCTGCGTGTCACCTACACCGCCGGTGCAGCACCGATGGGCTCCGAGCGCGTGGGTGCCACGCCGACGCTCGTGGTCGCTGCCTCGGCGATGACGGTGCGGGTCGAACCGACACCGGTGCTGGTCGTGCCCTTCACGCGCAACGAGCACGGCGCGCTCGCCGGGCTGAAGACCACGTCGTACGGCGAGAACGTCGTGGCGCTCGACATGGCACACGAGGTCGGGGCGTCCGAGGCGATCTTCGCCAACACCGTCGGCGCGCTGTGCGAGGGCACCGGCTCGAACATCTTCGTGGCGCTCGACGGCGAACTGATCACGCCGACGATCGGGTCCGGGTGCCTGGCGGGCATCACGCGACAGCTGCTGCTCGAAGCGCTCGCGCTCGACGCGTCACCGCTCCGGGCCGCCGAGCGCGACCTTCCCCTCGATGTCCTCGGTCGGGTCGACGAGGCGTTCCTCGTGTCCACCGGCCGGCACGTGCAGCCGATCTCGCGCATCCTCGGGGACGGCGTCGACCGTCCCCTTCCGGAGTGCCCGGGCCCGGTGACCCTCGCCGCCCGCAGGATCTGGGTCGAGGCCTACGAGGACCGCCTCGACCCCTGAGGCACCGCTCCCCTGTCGCCTTCGCGACGGCCAGGGACCTTCCCCACGACCGCCGCCTTCGCGAAGGAAACGGTCGGCTGGGCGGTCGGCCGACCGCTCAGTCCACGGGGCGGAGGTGGACCACGTCGCCGACGGTGACCGTGGTCGTGACGCCGTCGTCGCCCCGCACCATCAGCGCTCCGTCGAGCGCGACGTCGGTCGCGGTGCCGAGCAATTCGGACCCGGGCAGCTCGACGCGCACGCGCCGTCCGATGGTCACGCAGTGCTGGCGGTATCGCTCGATGAGCAGGTCGCACGCCGCGGCCGACACGAGTTCTGCGACGGGGTCGAGCGAGCGGAGCAGCGCAACCACCAGGTCCGTTCGGTCGACCCGACCGCCGAGCAGGTCGACCGCGGTCGCGGTCGAGGCGAGCTCGTCGGGGAAGCCGACGCCCGACCAGGCGACGTTGAGCCCGATCCCGAGCACCACCGCACCGGTCGCCGCGTCGCCGGTCATCTCGGCGAGCAGACCGCCGAGCTTGAGATCGGCACCGTCGACGCCTGCTGCGGGGGCGACCACGTCGTTGGGCCACTTGAGCCCGACGTCGACCCCGGCGAGCTCGCGCAGCGCGTCGACCGCCGCCAGGCCCAACGCGGTCGACAGCAGGTGCGCCCCGGTCGCCGGGAACGGCGGACGGACCAGCACGCTCATCAGCAGCGAGGCCCCCGGAGGCGCCTCCCAACGGCGCTCCATGCGGCCCCGACCGGCGTGCTGGTGGTCCGCCACGAGCGCACGGTCACCGGCGCCGGCGGCCGCCGCGACGACCAGATCGGCGTTGGTCGAACCGGTCTCCGGGACCCACTCCAGGTCGGCGAATCGGGTGCCCGCGAGAGCTGCTTTGGCGCGTTCGGTGGTCACGGGGGAAAGATAGAGCGTGTTTTCAAAGGTCCTCATCGCCAATCGTGGAGAGATCGCCGTCCGGGTCATCCGGGCATGCCGTGAGCTCGGGATCTCCACCGTCGCCGTCTACTCCGACCTCGACCGGGACGCACTGCACGTGCGCCTGGCCGACGAGGCCTATGCCCTGGGAGGGCAGACCGCCGCGGAGAGCTACATCGATGCCGACAAGATCCTCGACGTCATCGAGCGCTCCGGCGCCGAGGCGGTGCACCCGGGCTACGGGTTCTTCTCGGAGAACAGCGAGTTCGCGAAGCGCATCACCGACATCGGGGTGACGTTCATCGGCCCGCCGCCCGCGGCGATCGACGTGATGGGCGACAAGATCTCGGCCCGCCTCGCCGCCGAGAAGGTCGGCGTGCACGGCGTGCCGGGCACCACCGACATCATCACCAGCCCGGACCAGGTCGCCGCCTTCGGCGAGCAGTTCGGCTACCCGATCGCGATCAAGGCCGCGTACGGCGGAGGCGGTCGCGGCATGAAGGTCGTGCACGGCCCGGACGAGGTCGCCTCGGCGCTCGAGTCCGCGCAGCGTGAGTCGCTCGCCTACTTCGGCCGCGACGAGTGCTACATGGAGCGCTACCTGACCGGTCCCCGCCACGTCGAGGTCCAGGTCATGTGCGACACGCACGGCAACGCCGTGTACCTCGGCACCCGTGACTGCTCGGCGCAGCGCCGCCACCAGAAGCTCATCGAAGAGGCGCCGGCCGCCGGAATCCCCGCCGAGATCATCGCCGAGATGGGCGAGGCCGCCGTGGCCGTGGCCAAGGGCTGCGACTACGTCAACGCCGGCACGGTCGAGTTCCTGTACCAGGACGAGTCCTTCTACTACCTCGAGATGAACACCCGTCTCCAGGTCGAGCACCCCGTGACCGAACTGGTCACCGAGACCGACCTGGTCGAGCTGCAGCTCCGTGTCGCAGCCGGCGAGGCCCTGCCCTTCACGCAGGACGACGTCGAGATCCGTGGCCACGCCATCGAGGTCCGCATCAACGCCGAGGACGTCGCCGAGGGCAAGTTCCTCCCCTCCCCCGGGCCCATCACCAAGCTGCGCGTGGCCTCTGGCTACGGCGTGCGCTGGGACGGCGGGTACGAAGAGGGCGACGAGATCAGCCAGTACTACGACAACCTCACCGGCAAGCTCTGCGTGTGGGGCCGCAACCGCGACGTCGCCATCGCCCGCACCATCCGTGCGCTCGAGGAGATGGAGATCGAGGGCGTCGCCACGACGATCCCCGCTGACCTGGCGATCCTGCGGCACCCGGACTTCGCGGCGCTGACGCACTCGACGAAGTGGGTCGAGGACACCCTCGACCTGACCGGCGTGTCCGGCCAGCCGATCGCCACGACCGAGGGCGCCGAGGACGATCCCAAGGTCAAGCGTGACGTCGACGTCGAGGTCAACGGCAAGCGCTTCGCCGTGTCGGTCTACGTGCCCGAGTCGCAGCTGGCGCCGGTCGCCGGTGCGGGTCCCGCCAAGGCCAAGAAGGCCAAGCGCGGTGCCTCCGGTGGCGGTGCCGCCGCAGCCGGCAGCGGCAAGATCGCCGTGCCGATGCAGGGCACCATCGTCAAGGTCACCGTCGAGGTGGGCCAGACGGTCGCCAAGGGCGACTCGGTGGTCGTGCTCGAAGCCATGAAGATGGAGAACAACGTCGCCGCCGACGTCGACGGCGTCGTCACCGAGGTCTTGGTCGAAGCCGGCCAGTCGGTGACCGCCGGTGAGGTGGCCGTCGTCATCGAGCCTGCCGCGGCCGACTGATCCACCCCGTTCCACGCACGACGGCCGCTCCTTCGGGAGCGGCCGTCGTCGCGTCCGGGCTGCGGGTCCGGCGACCGACCGGTTTCAGGAACATCGCCAATAGCGTGGGCACATCGGAGCCACACGGGTCATCCCGCGCTCGCGTGACCGGGACGGGTCGTCCCGGGACGACGAGCTCGCGCCGACGGGCGACGGGATCGACCTCGCGCGTCGCATCAGCCGGGCGTCGCTGACCCTGTTCGTGGCGCTGCGGGGCCTGGCGATCCTGGTCGCCGACCACCCGACGATCACCCCGGACGAGTTCGGCTCCTGGTCGATCGCGACCCTGCTGACGGGCGCCGACGGGGTGTCCATGCAGGACATGCCGACCTATCCGCTGGTGCCCGGCGCGGTCCTGGCCCCGATCCAGGCGCTGCCCCTGGGTGCGAGAGCGTCGTACCTCGTCGCGCTGGTCGTGCTGTCCGGGTTCGCAGTGCTGGCTGCGTGCGTGCTCCGCCGCACCGTCGAGCTGGTGGCGCCGGGTCGACCGGTGCCCGCGGCCGCTGCGTTCGGTCTCGTCCTCCTGCTCCCCGCTCCGCTCACGACCGGGGCGCTCACCTGGTCGGAGCCGACCGTCCTGTTGTGGTGGTGCGGGCTGTGCTGGGCGTTCGCCGCGGTGCTCGTGCCCGCTGCATCGCCGTGGCGTCAGCGGGCACTGCTCATCGGCAGCCTCGCCGCCGGCAGCGCTCCGTTCGTGCACGGGCGCCTCGCCGCAGCACCGGCGGTGTGGCTCGGAGTGCTCGCCGTCGCGCTGTGGCGCGGAGATCATCGGCCCGGCACACGCAACAGGGCCCGCGTGATGTACCTCGGCGGTGCAGCACTCACGATGGTGCTCCTCGCGGTGGGGCGAGCGGTGCAGCGAACCGTGCGCGCCGAGCTGTGGACCGAGCCGATCGGTCACGACACTGCGTCGTTGGTGGAGTCACTGGACTCGCCGGAGCTCTGGGCGACCTTCGCCGCCACCGCGGTCGGCCAGCTCTGGTACATGGTCGTCGCATCGTTCGGGCTCGCCGTGTTCGGCGCAGTCGCCCTCGTGTCGATGTGGCGCCGCAACGATGCCGCCCGGCACCACCGTGCGCTGGCCGCGGCGATCGCGGCGCTGGTGCTGTCCAACGTCGCGCTGTCGACCATCGCGATGACCACGGGCGGCTTCCTCGCCGCCACCGGCGCCGAGGTCGAGGGCGTGGCGAACGGTCTCCGTTGGGACCACCTGTTCTACGGCCGCTACAACGACGCGGCGACCGTGGTGCTCGCCGCCCTCGGGGTGCTGTGGCTCTGGTCCGGCGCCCCGCAGGCGATCCGCCGCGTGGCGGTCCTGACGGTCGCCGCGACATGGTGCGCCGCCGGTGTCATCCTGGTGCGTGCTTCGGGGCTCTCCCTCACCGGGCGCATCGATGCCGCGGTCGCCGGGGTGTCGATGGTGCCCGCCGGCCGCGGACCGGGGGCCGTCATGGTGTGGACCGTCGTGGGCACCTTGTCGATCGCGGCCGTGGCGCTGGGCGCGCTCCGTGGACGTCGCCCGCTGGTCCGCACGCTGGTGGGCATCGTCGCCGTCGCCGCCGTGTGCTCCGGTATGGCCGCCGCCAGGATGCACCGGTCGATCACGACCGCTCCGATCTCGGCGCCGGTCGGTGCGGCGCCCTTCGAGGGCGCGGTCGCGACCGTGGCGAGCGACACGGCGCAGCTGCCGTACCTCCGGGTCGGTGTGTTCGGCATCCAGTACCAGCTGCTCGCCCTGGGCTGGTCCATGGAGTTCAGCGAGCTCGACAGCGACGCGCTCGCCGACTCGCCGGCGGGTACCGACCGACGTCTGCTGGTGCTGAGCGACGGTGACGACCCTGGCGACGGCTGGGATCCCGTCGCCCGCTTCGAGGGATCGACCCTCTGGTTGGCCGACCGGTCGTCATGACCGGGGGCCGGTCGTCATGACCGACGCCTGTCGTCATGACCGGGGGCGGGCCGACGCTCAGGCGGGTCGGACCAGGCGCACCTGTGTGGGCAGCATCCGGGCGACCCGCGTCGAGCGGTGCAGCGGCACCCGCCCGAGGACCTTCGACGACGGAGCATCGGGCGAGCCGGCGATGACCCCGTCGACGACCGCGCCGGTCACGTCCTCGGCGCGCAGACCGGCCTCGACGCAGAGCGAGTCGAGGTCCTTGGGCGAGAGCGGCACCACGTCGAACACCGTGCCCCGGCGGGCGGCTCGGACGTATCCGTCACGCCAGCCGGGCGGCAGCCATCCGAGCAGCGGCAACTTGAAGTGGTTCTCGACGGGCGCCCACCGGTTCGGCGTCGACAGGTAGCAGCGCCCGCCGGGAGCGAGGATCCGACGGATCTCGGACAGGTGCTGCAGCTGGTCGTCGCGGCCACCGACGTGCTCGATCACGTGGTTGGTCACCACGACGTCGACCGAGTCGTCCTCGACGGGCAGGGTCTCGTCGCAGATCAACCGGAAGTCGTTGCCCGGGTCCTCCTTGCGGGTGTCGACCACGTCGAGGGAGATCACGCTGCCCGACTCGCCGACCGCGTCGAGGAACACCGCGGTCATGTGCCCCGAGCCGGCGCCGACCTCGCACAGCCGGGCGCCGTCGAGCGTGCCCGACCGCCGGAGCACACCCACGATGTTCGCCGCCTTGCGGCGCCGGGACGGCGGGTCCTCGGGGTAGCGGAGGCGCCAGCCGCCGTCGTCGGGATCGACCTGGGCGTCGCTCGTCATCATCACAGCTTGGTCCAGCCGGAGCCCCTCGGCGAACCCCGCGAACCGGGGCGCTAGCGTGTCCGGGTGACCATCGACGGCGAGCCGACGCCTCCCCCACGATCCCGATTCGGCCGCTGGAAGCAGATCCTGACGGGCCTGCTGACGGTGATCGTGGTGGTCTTCGTCGTCGTCGCGGTGCAGCGGAACTGGAGTGCGGTCCGCGACGATCTGGCCCGCCTGTCGCCGGTCGACCTGGCCCTCAGCGCCGCGGCCGGCGCGCTCGCCATGTCGCTGGCGTCCGAGGGGTGGCGCCGAGCGTTGGCCTCCCTCGGTTCACGCCTGCCGATCCGGGACGCGTTCACGATCTACTTCGCCGGTCAGCTCGGCAAGTACGCCCCCGGGTCGATGTGGCCGATCGTGATCCAGTCCGAGCTCGGCCGCCGCAGCAACGTGCCCCGGGTGACGATGGCCGCCAGCTACTTCCTGGCGCTGCTGATCTCGCTCGCCTGCGGCGGTCTCACCGGTCTGCTGGTGTTCACCGGCGACGGAGCGGGCTCGGTCTGGTTGATCGCGCTGGCGGGCGGCATCGGCTCACTCGTCGTCGCTGCACTGATCTACGACGCACGCATGCTGAACAGCCTGGGCGGATGGGTCGCTCGTCGGGCCAAGCGAGACGTCCCCACGATCCCGCAGGCCGGCCCGACCGTCGGTGCCGCCGGGGCGTTCACGCTGGTCTCCTGGTTGTGCTTCGGGCTGCAGGCCTGGCTGCTGGCCCGCCCGCTGGGCGCCGGCATCGACCTGCTGCTGCCGACGATCGGGGCGTTCGCGCTGGCCTTCGTCGCCGGCATGGTGCTGGTGCCGCTCCCCGCCGGAGCGGGCATCCGCGAGACCGTCCTGGTGATCGCGCTCGGCGCGTCGATCGGCGACCCCGCGGCGATCACCGTCAGCATCATGTCGCGCCTGGTCCTGATCCTGACCGAGCTGGCACTCGCGATGGCCTTCGGGGTGCCCGGAGCCGCTCGCGCCGCCAAGGCCCGCCAGAAGTTACGGTCGAGCGGCGCCTGATCGTTCGTCGGCCATGAGCCGCTCGACGGCGCCCAGGTACGGCTCCCACCCGTCGTCGGGCGGATCGGCGAGGATCCGCTGACGCATCGACTCGAGCACGCCGGCCTCGTAGAGGCTGTCGATGGCGGCGGCCAGCGCCGCCGGGTCGTCCGGGGCGCACAGGCGGCCGTCGACGCCGTCGTCGACCTGGTCCGGCAGGTCCCCGACCAGGGTCGCCACGACCGGCACGCCGGCGAGGTGGCCCAGGCGGGGGTGCTGCGAGCCGGTCCCGGATCGGTACGGAACGACCAGCGCATCGACGCCGTCGAAGAGCGACGCGACCTCTTCCGAGGGCAGGTAGCGGTCCTCGAGGTGGACCCGATCCCCGATGCCCAGGCCGTCGGCCTGCGCCCGGAAGTCCTCGATCGGTTCCCAGAACTCACCGACGGCGCGCACCGTCACGGGTGTCTCGCACCTGGCAGCGGCGTCGATCAGGACGTCGAGGCCCTTGTAGCGGCGGACGAACCCGAAGAACAGCAGCTCGTGGCCGGCGCCGCGCCCGTTGCTGAGCTCCGGACGGACCGGCAGGAAGAACGGCAGCGCCGCGACCTCGATCTGATCCGCGCCGAAGCGCTCGGCCGCCTCGGCCTCGGCCTCGGAGTGCACGAGCACCCGGCCGATCCGGCGCACCAGCAGCTCGATCAGCCGGACCTGCCAGCGCGGCGCGTCGTGGGGCACGACGTTGTGGCACAGCAGGGCGACCGATGCGCCGCCTCGTCGGGCGACGAGCGCCATCAGCAGGTACGCCGGCACCTGCAGCGCGTTGACCAGGCAGAACAGCACGAGGGTGTCGTCCCTGCGCATCCGGCGGGCGGCCAGGAACCAGCTGAGCGGGTTGTACCAGGTCAGCGTGCGGCGGGTCCGGGGGTACGGCTCGCCCTCACCGCCGGTCACCTCGAGGCTCCCCGGGTACAGGCGCTTGGGGTACTGCGACTTCCACGAGACGATCTCGGTGTCGACGCCGGCCCCCGCGAGCCGGAAGGCGAGCTGCGTGGTGTGCTGGGAGACCCCGCCCTTGTAGGGGAACGTCGGCCCGACGAGGACGACCGTCAACGGATCTGGCCGTTCAGCTCCTGCTTCCGCAGCATCACCCGGGTGTCCGAGATCAGTCGACGGTTCGCCGAGAGCAGGTCGGCCAGCAGGCCGAAGATCCAGATCTGCGTGGCCAGGAGCATGGCCACCGCGGCGCCGACGAGGCTCGGCACCCGGCTCGCCACGTCGTCGGTGAAGACCTGCAGGTACACCCACCGCAGCACGAGCGCGACGCTGAAGAGGAACGGCACGACGCCGAGGCCGAAGAAGAAGCGGAACGGCTTGTAGAGCGCGAACGACCGGACGATGGTCGTCCCCGATCGCCAGATGTACCGGGGGATGCTCTTGACCAGCCGGGACTCGCGCGTCTTCGGGTTGACCTGGATGTCGACGTTCGCGATCCGGATGCCCTCCCAGCCGGCCTGCACGATCGTCTCCATCGTGTAGGAGTACTTGCCGAACACCTGGGTCCGGATCGCGGTGTCACGGCTGAAGGCACGGAACCCCGACGCGGCGTCGCGCACGTCGGTGCCGGAGAAGGCGCGCACGACGCTGCTGCCCGCCCGCTGCAGTCGCTTCTTCAGCGGCGAGAAGTCGTCCACCGCCTCGATGGGTCGCTCGCCGATGACCAGGTCCGCCTCACCCTCGACGATGGGCACCACCAGGGCGGGGATGCACGAGCCGTCGTACTGGTTGTCGGCGTCGGTGTTGACGATGACGTCGGCCCCGGCGCGCAGCGCGCTGTCGAGCCCGGTGAGGAAGGCGTTCGCGAGCCCTCGGTTCTGCGGCACCCGCACGACGTGGTCGACGCCGTGCTCCCGGGCGACCTGGCTGGTCCGGTCGGCGCTGCCGTCGTCGATCACCATCCACTCGACGCGCTCGAAGCCCGGCACCTCACGCGGGAGGTCCGCCAGCGTGGCCGGCAGCGTCTCCTCCTCGTTGAAGCAGGGAATCTGGATGATCAGCAGGCCCATCTTCGCGGTGTGCTCCTGGGACAGGAGCTCGCCGTCGACCGGGCGGAGGTCGGACGTACTCGACACGCGACGATCGTACTCGTGCGCACAGTGGCCCCGTGGCGACGCGATCCCCGGCCCGGCTGACGGTGCGCCCTGGGGCTCGGACTACCGTGTCGGCCCAGAGGAAGGCGACGCATCACAGGGTCGTGCGTCGCGGGCGGAGAGGGCTGCGTCGATGGCGGACACACCGAACGATCACGCCGTGTCGGCGCGCGTCGACGCACCGGCGGCCGAGGGCAGGCACGCCGCGGTGACGATCGTCGCGCTCACCACGGCCACCGTCGTGGTCGTCAGGCTCTGGGTCGCGTCCCAGGCGTCGATGCCGAAGGGACCCGACGTGCTCGGCCCGTGGGCCGCGGCGTTCCACCTGTCACGCGGTCCGATCGGCATCGACATGTACGACCTGCCGCCCTACAGCGTCGGCATGGGTGTCGTGCTCGCCCCGCTCGTCCGGGTGGTCGACGACCCGGCGCTCCGGTACCAGATCGCGGTCGCACTGCTGGGACTGAGCTCGCTGTTCGCCGGGTGGTGCATCGCCCGGTTCGTCCGGGCAAGCACCGACGCCGATCCCGTGCAGCAGGCCGTCGCGTTCTGCGTCACCTCGGCGATCACCGCGGTCGCGTTCTCGTCCACGTTCACCTGGGCCGAGCCGCTCGTCCTCGCCTGGCTGTGTGCGTGGCTCGCCCTGGTCGCCTGGTCGATGGGATCCGCCCGTTGGTGGTCGCCGTCGGTGGTCGCGTCGTTGGCGTCGACCGCACCTCTCGTGCACGGCCGGGTCGTCCTGATCCCCGTGATCTGGTGCGCCGCGTCGCTCCTGACCGTGGTGCTCCGCCGTCGTCGGGGCGTCCGCTCGTCGTCGGACCTCGCCGCCGCGGGTGGGGTGGTGCTCGTGACCGCGCTCGTCACCGCGCTGTCGCAGCTGCTGCGCTCCAGCGTGGTCACTGCGGTGTGGAGCAGCGCCGACCTCGCCAACGACACCCAGGTCGTCGACCACGTGGGCGAACCGGCCTTCTGGGGCGCCGTCCTGATCGAGTCGGTCGGGCAGCTCTGGTACGCCACGACGTCGACGTTCGGTCTGGCGCCCATCGGGGTCGCGGTCGTGGTGGCGATGGCGGCGGGGCGGCTGGGCTCGTTGTCCGGGGCCCAGCGGCGCTCGCTGTCGGTCGCAGCCGCAGGGCTCGCGTCGGTCTGGGCGGTCGGTGTCCTCTTCATCGCCAGCGGGCTCACCGCACCCGGCCCGGAGCGGCTCGACTACCTGATCTACGGGCGCTACGGCGACCCGGCCGTCGTCGTCTTCGCAGCGTGCGGCGCGGCGTTCCTCGTGTCGGCCGCACGCCGCACCGCGGTCGTGGCACTCGGCGGGTCCGCGGCGCTGCTGCTCGTCACCGGGTTGTTCACGACCTGGAGGTTGCACGGCCTCGACGAGCGTCCGGAGGCGATCAACGAGGGTGTCATCAGCGGCGTGGCGTCGTTCCCGCTCGACCGGCCGGGCCTGGACCTCTTGCGGTGGTCGGCGCTCGCCCTCACTGCGATCGGCGCCTTCGCGTCGTCACGCCTCGGCGGCCGGGTGGCGCTCTCGGCGTCGATCACGGTCGTGGTGCTGCTCGGCGGAGTGGCGGGCTCGGTGCGCGCGGTCGAGGAGCACCGCGCGTGGGACAACTCCGTGCTCTACCTCGACTACCCCGGCGCCCCGGTGGCCCGCTCGACGGTCCCCGTCGCGCAGGACACCCTCGGACGCGACGCCTATCGCTTCAACATGCCGTCGCAGCAGTACGTGCTCGCGGCGCAGGGCTGGCAGCTCGAGGTCGTGCCGGAGTCGTCCGACGAGCTCGTGACGTCGATCGCGCCGGATCACCACATGGTGGTGCTGCGCTACACCGCGGGCGCGCCGAGCGCGGAGTGGTGCCACATCAGCCGCTACGACGACGTGATCGTCTGGGTCCGCACGACGATCGCGGCCGGCGAGCCCGGCGGTGAATGTTCGAACTGAGCCGGACTCACCCGGGGAGCGACGAGGGCTCGCCCCCGTCGGCATCCGCGTCGGCATCGACGCCACGGCGTTCGGCCGGTTCCAGGCGCGACACCCACAGCACTCGACCGAGCGAGGGCAGCAGCGCCACGGCGGCGATGCCCGCCGGGAGCATGTACCGGGCGTGCGGACCCGTCATCGCGATCACCGAGAGCTGCTGGGCGACGAACGGCGCCAGCACCACGACCGGCCAGAGCGAGCGGCGGACCACCGCGATGAACACGGCGAGCAGCGCGCAGAGGTAGATCCACGTCGGCGCTCGCCAGAACCACGGCTGCCAGGGAGCGGTCGTCGTGGTGCGCAGCGTGTCGTAGGCCACCTCGTGGAGCCCGGACGACACCGGCGCGGTGTGCAGGCCGAGCTCGTTGGGGACGATGCCGTAGTAGAGCGTCTCGAACCGCAGGCGCTCCTCGGGCGAGGGCACGGGGTTCCACGCCACGCTCGCCGCGCACAGGTGGCCGAGCGCCATCTCGTAGGGATGGTCGAACAGCGCCTCGCGCCACTCCGCCTGGAGCTCGTCGGCGAGCTCCGCGACTCGGTCGGCGGGGGCCAGCTCCCACATGGGGACGCCCGTCCAGTGGCAGCTGAACGACTCGTCCCACCGCTCGATGGGTGCGAGCCTGGCCATCAGTCGACGCTCCTCGGCGTCCATCGTCTCCGGGTGAGCGGTGACCAGGTAGCCCAGGCCGAAGGGTCCGAGCCCCGCCCGCTCACGGCCGCCCGGCTCCTCCACCCCCATCAGCGGATAGCCGACGGACTGCACGAGCATCGACACGACGAACGCCCCGATCCACACGCCCATCGCGACACGCCGCTGCTGTGCCAGCACGACGATCGCCACCGCGGTGCAGAGCACGACGATGATGCCGTTGGGCCGGAACAGCAACATGGTCAGGACCCCGACCCCGGCGAGCACCCATGACACGTTGGTCGGTCCGGGCTCCATGCGCAGGCGGGCCAGCACCTGCCGGAGGAAGAGCTCGGTGACGAGCAGGAAGCCGACGGTGTAGAAGACGTCCTTCCACAGGTGCACCGCGAACGCTCCGACGGGTGGCGTGAACGCCACCAGCGCGGCGACGCACCACAACGGCACGGCGGGCACGCCAAGACGCACCGCGACCTTCAGGAGCCGGGCGATCGCCCACGCGAGCGCGAGTGACTGCAGGAGCGTCGCGAGTGCCGGGCTGCCCACCAACTGGTACGAGAACCACTGCAACGCCGTGTAGATCGGGGGATGCCAGTCGACCCAGTCCCCGGAGAGCACCTGACCCCAGGTGTTGATCGAGTCGTTGGTCATGACGCCCGGCTTGAGCGCCATGAACCAGACCACCATGGGCACCCACAGCACCAGGACCGGGATCGCCTCGGCAGGACGGACCCGTCGCAGCAGCGCGGCGCGCCGGGTCTCCGCCGTCTCGTCGGTGCCGACCCCCTCGTCGGCGCCCACTCCCTCGTCGGCGCCCACTCCCTCGTCGGTGCCGACCCCCTCGTCGAGCTCGCTCACCCCGCGTCGACCTGCCGGCGATCCGGTGCACCCACCAGCGAGTGGACCTGCGCCAGGGTGCGCTCGGTGAACGCCTCGATCGTGAAGGTGCTCAGGTGGTCGGCCACCAGGTCGGCGTCGAAGTGTCCGGCGTCGCGGGCGTCGCCGATCGCGGCGCCGAGGGCGTCGGCGAGCGCGTCGATGTCACCGAGGGGCACGAGACGGCCGCACGGACCGACCGTCTCGCCCAGGGCGCCGCTGTCGGTCGACACGACTCGGCAACCGGTGAGCAGCGCCTCGACGACCGGGACGCAGAACCCCTCGTGGCGGCTCGCCGTCACGAAGACGTCCGCGCTCACGTAGCGGTCCTGCAGCTCTGCGTCGGACGGATCGAGGGTGAGCCGCACCACGTCGTCGAGGTCGAGATCGACGATCAGTTCGCGGAGCTCCTCGAGGTAGTCCGGATCCGAGGGGGCGAGGGCGCCGACGAGCTCGACCTGGAACGGTCCTCCGGCACGCGAGCGCAATCGGGCCACGGCGTCGATGATGTCGTGCTGCCCCTTCGCCGGGACGAAGCGACCGACACCGAGCACACGGATGAACTCGTGCCGCGGGGTGACCGGGATGTGGTGGATCGACTCGTCGGTGACCCACGGGGCGCTCAGGGGCATCAGGGTCACGACCGAGGGGTCGACGTCGGTCCACTCGAGCAGGCAGTCGGTGTTGTGCTGCGAGTCGGACCACACCGCCTCGGCGCGGGTGGCGATCGAGAGCTGGTCGATGCCGCGCACGGCCTGGGTCCGGGAGGACCCGGTCAGCAGGTCGGGTGGGGTCACGTTGTGGAAGTGCACGACCCGCGTCGCGTTCGGGTGGCCCAGCACCAGCGAGTCGAACAGTCCGTACTGGATGCCGAAGTGCAGGATCACCAGCTCGGCACTGCGGTACCAGTCGTCGCGCTGGAGCAGCCAGGGGTCGGGGCACACGATGTGCTGCTCGGACGGGAAGTCGGTGTGCTGGGTGATCACCCGGACGTCGTAGCCGGCCTCGGTCAACAGCTGCTGCTGGGTGCGCACCACGTTCGAGATCGCGTCGTGACGGGTGCAGACCCCGGTCACGATCGCGACGCGGACCGCTCCGGCCCCGGCGGTCACGACAGCGCCCCGCTGAGCGACGCGATCAGCGGGCCCTCGATGCCGTCGGCCATGCGCCGCACGCTGAAGTGCTCCTCGTAGCGCCGGCGCCCGGCACGTCCGAGGGCGCGGCGTCGATCGGCATCCTCGAGGAGCGCGACCAATGCCGTCGAGAGGGCCTCGGCGTTCGGGGCGACGAGCACTCCGGTGACACCGTCGAGGACCACCTCGGGTGCAGCGCCGGCGTCGACGGCCACGACCGGGATCCCGGCCATCATCGCCTCGACGTAGATCAGTCCGAACGACTCGAAGCGCGACGGTGCGACGAGCACGTCGGCCGTGGCGTAGAGCTGCCAGAGCAGGTCGTCGTCGACCTCGCCGAGCAGGTCGACCCGGTCGAGCCAGTCGGCGCCGTCGTGGCGTTCGAGGAACTCCTCGGCGTACGGGCGGCCGTGTTCGCCGGCCAGGTCGGTGCGTCCCGCGGTCACGATGCGCGCCCCGGGCGCCTGCTCGACCACGGCGGGGATCGCGCCGAGCAGCAGGTCGATCCCCTTGCGCTTCTCGAACCGGCCCACGAAGAGCACCGTCGGGGCGCCCGGAGCGTCGCCCGGAGCGTCGTAAACGGTCGCGTCGGCGACGGCGTCGGGGAAGCGGTCGACGGCCCCGATCGGCGCCACGACGACACGCTGGGGGTCGAGTTGCACCTCGCTGGTCAGCTCCACGTCGGCCCTGATCGCCTCGCTGATCGCGTGCAGGGTGCCGCTGCGGTCGAGCACCCAGCGCTCCAGTTCGAGCAGCGGCCGGCCGAAGTGCTCCATGAACTCCGGGTCCGCCGACCACTCCGGACGGGTCCGAAGGGTGATGGCGAACGTCGTGACGAGTGCCGTCACCACGGGGATGTCGGTGCGGCGCATCACCTCGAGGTGCTCGACGTCCCACATCGCCGCGTACACGGCGTCGAGCGGGCCGCTGCGGGTGATCCGGTCGACCTCGGCGAGCACGGCGGCGGCGTTGCGACCGATGCGGTCCGGGACGACCAGGTCCGCGCCGCGCAGGATCTCGCGGCCCGGGGGGACGTGCGGGCCGTCCTTCAGGATCCGGTGGATCCAGACACCCTCTTCCAGATCGACGGTGTCGTGTGACTCGCCGGTGGTGACGATGTGGATCTCGTGGCCACGTGCAGCGAGCTCACGTGCGACGTCGAGCACGTAGCGTCCGATCCCGCCGATGACGGTCGGCGGCAGCGACTGGGAGACGAAGCAGAGCCGAAGCCGGTCGGGACGCACCGGACCACGACGGAACGGCAGGTACGGGGGCGCTGGCTGCGCGATGGTGCCGTCGGGGAAGCCGAGGGCGACCCGGCCGCGCATGCCGGCGGAGAGCCCCGCGTTCCACGCACGGTCGATCGAGGCGAGCGAGGCCTCGGCCTCGTCCGGCGTCATGTTCCCGTGCTCGCGGTGCCAGACCGCATCGTTGCGGTGGTGCTGGCAGAACTCGACGTCGTCGTCGAGGATCTCGGTCATCGTGTGGTGCGCGGCACCGTTGATGATCGAGAAGTAGATCTTGTTCTTCACCACCGCGAACCGGTCCTTGAGCACCTTGGTCGAGGTGCGGATCGCGCTCGGCAGGAACTTGTGGTGGATCGCGCCTCCGTCGAGCTGCCGGATGACCCAGCCGCGGTCGATCAGGCGGGCGCAGAGGTCGGTCTCCTCGAGGTAGTACTGGTACTCCTCGTCGAAGCCGCCCGCCGCGACGAGGCGGTCCTTGCGGTACACCGCGTTGCCGCCAGGAGCGTACGGGAACAGGCGCGAGCCCGGGAACGACAGCGGGTCGAGAGGACGCTGGTAGTCCGGACGGGCGTTGCCGAGCCGATCCGCCCCGGTGTGGTCGCACTGCAGGGAGTGGCCGGTGTGGTCGAACACCCAGCCGCCGACGCCCGCGACCTCGTCCGCCGGGTCGTCGCCGAAGCCGTCCATGAGCTCGTCGAGCCAGCACGGCTCGGGCACGGCGTCGTCGTCGATGAACGCGACGTACTCCGCGGCGCAGGCCTCGATGCCGATGTTGCGCGACATCGACAGGTTCGCCTCGCTGCACCGCAGGTGCTTGACCCGCCCCTCCCAGCCGGCGAGCACCTGGTCGGTGTGGTCGCTGCAGGGACCGACGACGACGACGACCTCGAAGTCGGGGTAGGTGATCTGCTCGAGCGCCCTGAGCAGCTTCTCGAGCGCGTCGGCCCTGTCGAGGGTGTTGATGACGACCGAGACGGGAGGGCGTGACACCGGCGTCAGCGCGGTCGCCGCCCGGCGACCTGCAGCTCGAGGGAGATGTCGTTGCGGCGGCCGCTGTCCTCGACCACGACGTCGACGAAGCCCGATCGCTCGAGCAGGTCGGTCAGCGTGTCCGCGGCGAACATCGTGAAGTGGAAGTCGCCCTCGTACTCCTGGCCGCCGTAGAGCACCGACTTCAGGTCGGCGAAGTCGACCTCGCCGCGACCGTAGGCCTCGATCATCGAGAGCCCGTCGGGCACCACCGCCCGGAACCTGCCGCCCGGCTCGAGCTTCGACAGCCAGTACGGCAGCAGACGTCGGTGGAGCTCCTCCTCGGCGAAGTGCTCCAGCACGTGGGCGCTGTGGATCTCGCGGACCGAGCCGTCGTCGAAGGGCAGGTCGTCGATCGCCGCCACGACGTCGACGCCGGGGAGCTCGCGCATGTCGACGTTGACGTGGTCCGGCAGCGGCAGGTGGCCGCAGCCCAGGTTCAGTCGAAGTCCGTCTGCGGCGAGGCGGTCGACCCGTTCGGCGTCGACCACGCGCGACTCGATCGCTGCAGGGGCCGCCTCGGTGGGTGCACCGCCGGCGTAGCGGACCTCGTACATGACCTCGCGTCGCACGAACTCGATGCGTGCCCACAGCTCGTCGATGCTGGCCGCGTGGCGCTCGGAGTTCTCGTGCTCCTGGTCGATGAGCCGCTGCAGGCGGCGCATCGTGCCCGTCGACGACGACCACAGGCCGAGCAGTTCCGGCAGGTGCTCCTCGACCGCGTCGAGGCGGCGTTCGAAAGCGAACCGATCCGGCCCCTCGAAACCAGGGACGACGGCCTGGACGGCCTGCAGCGCAGCGGTGATGTCGCGAAGCGCGTGCTCGTGGTGCTCCAGACGTGCCTGGACCGCCGGGTCCGGCCCGCCGCGGCCGGCCAGTCGGCGCAGTGCGCCCTTGGCCCTCGACGCGATCGTTCGTTCACCCATTCGGATCCTCCGACGTCGATCTCGAGTCCTGGTTCGTGTCCCCACGCCCGGCGGACCACCGCTGCAACGAGTCCTCGATGTCGCTGCCGAGCCGGCGGTCCTCGTCCGGCGAGCGATCTCTCCAGCGACGAGCGGGCACATGGAAGAACCTCGAGCCCGGCGTGACCAGCTGCTGCTCCTCGAGGGCGTCGCGCGCCGCCAGGTCGGCGACGGTGCCGACCGCTCGGGCCGGTGACCCGTAGGCGACGGCGCCCGCGGCGATGTCGGAGCGCACCAGCGACGCTGCGCCGATCAGCGCGCCGGCGCCGATCTCGACGCCGCACATGATCGAGACGTTCGCGCCGACGTAGCAGCCGCGGCGCAGCGTCACCGCACCGAACTTGATCGGCGCGTCGAGCAGGTTGTTCAGCGACGAGTCGTGCAACAGCACCGTGACGCCCTGGGAGAGCACCACGTCGTCCTCGATCGTCAGCAGCGTCGCGAAGTCCTTCTCGAAGTAGACCTCGGGCCCGAGGTAGATGCCGGTGCCGATGCGCGCGCCGAGGGACCGCAGCTCGGTGAGCCGGGGATCCTCAGTCCGCACCGTCGGTCTCCACGTCGTGCTGCGACCAGCGACCGTCGAAGCGGACGAACCCGACGCCCACCTGTGCCTCGCCCCGGCGGACCGTCAGCGGGTGGCGCTTGAACTGCCGGTCGTAGACGTGCTGCAGGTAGCCGTCGGTGATCCCGATGGTCAGCCGGTAGCTGCCGGGGGTGAGCTGGAGCTCGTCCATGGTGAAGGTCACCACACCCGGCCCCTCGAGACGACCGCTCTCGAAGCCGTCGGCCTTGGAGTGGGTGCCGGCGATGACGACGTCGCTGTCGCTGTGCACCGTGTAGCCGAACACCGGGTCCTCGACCGGCCGGTACGCGCGGTACGCCACGTTCACGTGCAGCGGCTCGCCGGTGATGCCGGTGGTCACCTCGTCGCCCGAGGCGTCGGTGAAGTAGACGCGCTCGATGGCGATGTCCTCGCCGAACCACGCCTCGCTGTCGGTCACGTAGCGATTGCGCTCGTGCTCCTCGGCCTGCTCCGCAGCCGCCGCGGCCGCCGCTGCGTCCGCAGCACGCTGCTCCAGCTCCCGGTCGTTCACCCGCTGCAGGTACTCGCTCGTCACGTCACCCGGTGAGCCGGTCATCTGCAGCACGCCGTGGTCGAGCCAGGCGGCGCCGTCGCACATGGTCTCGACGGTGCCCATGCCGTGGGTGACGACCACGATCGTCACGCCCCGCGCGCCGCAGGTCGGCGAGGTGGTCCATGCACTTGCGCTGGAACTCCTCGTCGCCGACGGCGATGACCTCGTCGATGATGAGGATCTCCGGGTCGACGTGGATGGCGACGGAGAAGCCGAGCCGCACGTACATGCCGCTCGAGTAGATCTTCACCGGCGAGTCGATGAAGTCGCCGATGCCCGGCGAACTCGACGATCTCGTCGAACACGGCGTCGATCTGCTTGCGCGACATGCCCAGGATCGTGGCGTTCATGTAGACGTTCTCGCGGCCCGTCAGGTCGGGGTGGAAGCCCGCGCCCAGCTCGAGCAGGGTCGAGATGCGACCCGTCGACCTTCACCGAGCCCTCGGTCGGGCGGTAGATCCCGGCGATGCAGCGCAGCAGGGTCGACTTGCCCGAGCCGTTGTGGCCGACCAGGGCGTACATCGACCCCTGGGGGATCTCGAGGGAGACGTCCTTGAGCGCCCAGAACTGGTCGACGCCCGCGTTGCGGTCACGTCGGGTGACGAGCTCCTTGAGCGAGTGGGCACGGTCGGTCTGCAGCCTGAAGCGCTTGGACACCCCGTCGACGACGATGGCACTCATCGGTCAGAGCTCCTCGATCACGGTCGGGGCCCAGCGGCCGAAGATCACCCAACCGCCGACCAGGCTGACCACGGCCGCGACGACCATGACGATCCAGTTCGTCAGGGTCGGCAGGCCCAGGGTGTAGACGCCCTGTCGCATCGCGTACACGAACGACGTGACCGGGTTGAGCTCGAGCAGTCGACGCGCGGTCTCCGGCACGATCTCGAGCGGGTACACGATCGGCGTCGCGTAGAAGAGCACCTGCATGCCGATGCCGACCAGGTAGTAGACGTCACGGAAGCGGATGTTCGCCACGCCGAGCACCAGGCCGATGCCGAACGCGAAGCACGACATCAGCAGGTAGATCGGCACGATCACGACGACGGTCCACGACACGTTGCCCACGAGCAACATGAAGAACATGAGGATCAGGACTTCGAGCAGGGCCTGGACCAGCACCGTGACCAGACCCGCGACCATCGGGCACTCCGGCGGGAAGTACGTGCGCGTGAGCAGTCCGCCGGCACCCGAGAACGACGAGATGCACGTGTTGATGATGCCGGCGAACAGGTTCCAGACCACGAGACCGGCGAACAGGTAGAGGGCGAAGCTCTTCTCGCCGTTGCCCATGGGCGGCGGGTCGGCCTTCAGGAAGTAGCCGAAGACGACGGTGTAGATGCCGAGCGTCGCAGCGGGGTTGATCAGGGACCACAGCCACCCGAGGATGCTCCGCTTGTACCGCGACTTGAGCTCTCGCTGGGCGAGGTTCGCGATCAGGGTCCGGTAGGACCAGACCTCTGCTGGGGTGGACAACGACGACCTCTGGACTGGCTCGGGAACCCGACGAATCTAGCCCCACGGGCGCGCGGCCGGTGCCGGGCGGGATGCCGCGGGTGCCGTGTCCGCATCGCGCCGGTCACGTGGCCGGCGTCAGCCCGGACGCCGAGATGCAGCCGTCGGGCAGCGCGACACCCTCCTCGAAGAGCACCGTGACGCCGGTCGGTCGGTGGCGATGGGCCGACCACCCCGAGCTGCCCCGGCCGTGCTGGACACCGAGCGTGGCGGTGAGCTCGGCGACGGGCGGACCGGATGGCGTCTCGAGCACCGCGACGACGTCTTCCTTCCAGCCACGGGGCGTCGGGCCCGGAAGTCGTTGCGTGTCCTTGATCACGGAGCCCTCGAGATCGCCCTCCGCGCCCCACTGGGCCGGGTAGACCGCCCAGTAGCCACCGGCGACGATGTCCACCCCACATCGACGCAGGTCGCTGCCGAGGTCCGCGGTCCCCTCCACGGCGGCGGGTCGCTCCGAGCGATTCGAGATGGCCGGAACGGCGAGTCCGACGACCCCCGCGACGTGACAGACGACCGCAGTGGCGACGGCGCCGCGGGCCAGGACCTGCCACGGCTCGCGCAACGTCGCCATCCGGAGCGAACCGGCCGCGACGAGCACGACCAGGGCCGGCCACCAGGCGACCGCGTACCGCTGATCGACGTCGAGCGAGAACGTCGGCAGCGCCGGGAGCCCGAGCAGCATCACCACGACGCCGACCAGCAACGCCGCGCTCCGACGCCAGGAGCGGACGAGCGCCACGGCACCGACGACCGCGACCGCCAGCAGCACCACCGCTGCGACGACCTGGCACACCACGACCCAGGCCGGCACGACGCTCCGGACCCGTTGGTCACCCCAGAGCACGTCCATGGTGATCCGACCCGTGTTCGCGAGTCGGTCCGGGTACCCCCACTCGGGGTGCTGCGCCGGTCGAGCGCTGCTGTCGAGCACCGGCATGTCGTGGAGCACGTTCCACCAGACCCACGGTGCGACGCCGAGCGCCACGCCGACCGTGGCGGTCGCGACGGCCCGGATCCGATCGGCCGATCCCAGAGCGAGCACGGCGAGGCACACCGCGCCGACCGCGTGCATCGGTTGGGCGTAGACGGCGAGCCCGGCGAGGACCCCCGCGACGAACCACAGCGCCGGCCTCGACCTGCCGTCGCGCGCCGTCCGGGCGCCGATCAGCACGGCCAGTCCGGCCAGCAACGCACCCGACTGGTAGCCGGGGTAGATGTGGAACCACACCTGCCAGCCGATGAGCGACGTCACCGCCGTCAGTCCGAGCACTGCGAACAGCACCCATCCCCGAGTGCCACGACCGAGCGGTCGGCCCGTCGGAACGAGCATCGTCCAGGTGGCCGCCGCCCACGTCACGACCGCTCCGACCCAGAGGCTCTGGTGCAGCAGCCGCATGGCGAGCACCCCGCCGCCCGCCGACTGGATCATCGCGTAGGCGGGCACCTCGAGCAGCCCCTGGTAGGCGTTGCCCGGGAAGATGACCGTCGCGCCGTCGCGGAAGAAGGTCACCGGCAGCAGCGCGGCGACCGCCTCGTCCCCGTTGAGCAACCCGCCCTCGAGCACCCCGGTCGACGTCGCCCACCACACCGACGCGAACGAGCCGGCGACCAGCAGCGCGACACCGATCCAAGGAAGCCACCACACCCGATCGTCCGGCAGGTCGGGGGCTTCGGCGCCCATGGCCTACTCGGCGGCCTCGGCGAGCGCTTCTGCCAGCGCGGGGTGCACGAACAAGCTCTCGGCGATGTCGCTGACCCTGAGGCGGTTGGTGACCGCCACCGCGATCACCGAGATGAGCTCTGCCGCATGACGTCCCACGATCGAGCCGCCGAGCACGACGCCCGTCGCCGGGTCGGAGATGATCTTCACGAAGCCCCGGTGGTCGTTGTTGATCAGCGCCTTCGCGAGCGACTGGAACGGAACCTTCGTCACGCGGATCTTGCGACCCTCGGCGAAGGCGTCGGCCTCGGCGAGACCGACGTCCGCGATCTCGGGCTCGGTGAAGATCGCCGACGCGGCCTTCTCGTAGTCGAGGTGCCGGTGGTCGACCTTGTGCAGGCCCATCACGTGCTCGGCGATCTTGCGGCCCTGCATCGACGCGACCGACGCCAGCGGCAGCTTCCCGGAGAGGTCACCCGCGACGTAGATGTGCGACACGTTGGTGCGCAGGTGGTGGTCGAGCGACCGGACCCACGGGCCGTCCATCTCGACGCCCGCCTCGGCGAGCCCGAGTCCCTCGCTGTTGGGCAGCGACCCGATGGCGAGCAGCGCGTGGCTGCCCTCGGCGGAGCGGCCGTCGTCGCAGCGGATCATCAGGTCGCCGTCGTCGGTCCGGTCGAGTCCGACCGCACGGGCCCCCTTGAGCAGCCGCACGCCGCGGCGCAGGAAGTCGTCCTCGAGCACCGCGGCGACCTCGGGGTCCTTCGCCGGCAGCACCTGCTGTCGCGACACGATCAGCGTGACCTGCGCCCCGAAGCTGGCGAACATGTGCACGAACTCGACACCGGTCACACCGGAGCCGATGACGACCAGGTGCTCGGGCATCGAGCGGGGCGGATAGGCGTCGCGCGTGGTCAGGACCCGTTCACCGTCGGGCTGGGCCCACTCGGGGATGCGGGGTCGGCTGCCCGTCGACACGAGGATCGCGTCGGCCTCGAACACCAGCTCGCCGTCGTCGGTGTCCGCCGCGACGGTGTGCGCGTCGAGCAGACGACCGCTGCCTTCGACGAGCTGCACCCCCTGGCTCTCGAGCAGACGGCGGCCGTTGGTCGCCAGACGGGTGGTGATCTCGCCGATGCGGCTCCGCAGGGCGTCCAGATCGACCGCCGCGGTGGCACCGGCCAGGCCCATGCCGCCGGCGTCGCGGATCTGGTCGAGTGCCCCACCGGTGGCGATCATGGCCTTCGAGGGCACGCAGTCCCACAGGTTCGCCGCGCCACCGACGACGTCGCGTTCGATGAGGGTGACCTCGGCCCCGAGGCGCGCCGCGTACGTCGCCGCCTGGGTGCCCGCGGGGCCACCGCCGATGATCACGAATCGCAACGCCACGCCGTGGACGTTACCCGCGCTCCGGTAGCGTCTCGGTCCATGACCCAGCCCGGTGACGACCGCCACCCAGCCCCCGACGAGGCGCCCCTCGGCCGGGCGGACGACGAGCTGCAGGCGACGGTCGAGCGTCTGCGCAAGGAGTTGTGGGTCGCGAAGGACGCCCTCATCGGCGCCCAGGCAGAGGCCGCGTCGCTCAAGATCCTGAACCGCGAGCTCGAGGTCCTGATCGGTCAGCTGCGCGACGCGCTCGCTGCGCAGACCCGTTGGGCGCGTCTCGTCGGGCGGCTGACCGGCAACCGCTACGCCAGCGCCGCCATCTCGAAGGCGAAGGGCGCGCTCAAGTCCTGACGGTCCGGCCTGAGATCAGGCCTGCAGCACCGCGACCAGCTCGGCGAGCGGTTCGCGGAAGTCCCGCGCCGGTGTGAAGCCGTGGTCCCGCCAGGCGATGTCGTCCAGGACCGAGTTCGCGGGGCGCGGCGCAGGGCGCGGCGGCTGCAGCTCGGCGGTGCTGATCGGCCGCACACGTTCGGGGTCGTGGCCCGCCGCGGCGAAGACCTCTCGGGCGAACTCGTACCAGCTCACCACGCCCTGGTTCGTGGTGTGGAAGACACCCGGCACCCGCTCGACACCGAGCTTCGCGACCATCGGCGCCAGGTCCGAGATGAACGTCGGGTGGCCGATCTGGTCGTCGACGAAGCTGACCTCTCCCCCGCCGTCGGCCAGGCGCAGCAGCGTCTTGACCATGTTCTGGCCGTGCTGTCCGCACACCCACGACGTCCGGGCGATCGTCCAGCCGTGGTCGATCTCGAGCTCGCCACCGTGCTTGGTGCGGCCGTAGACCGACACCGGGCTCGGCGTGTCCCACTCGGTGTAGGCCCCGACCTTGGTGCCGTCGAACACGTAGTCGGTCGACACGTACACGACGTGCGCCCCGACCCGTCGGGCACCGTCCGCGATGAAGCGAGTCGCGGCGCAGTTCACGCGGTAGGCCATCTCGGGCTCGGTCTCGCAGCGGTCGACCGCGGTGAACGCGGCGCCGTGCAGCACCAGGTCGGGCTCCCACGTGGTGAGCACCGCGAGCACGTGGTCGCGGTCGGTCAGGTCGTGCTCGGGCAGGTCGAGGCCGAGCACGTCGTGGTGGCCCGCCGCCTCCAGCAGGGCGACCAGCTCGGTGCCGAGCTGGCCACGGGATCCGGTGACGACGATCCTCACCGGTTCTTCACCCGGGCCAGCAGGGGCTCCCACCAGTCGCGACGATCCAGGTAGAACGCCACGGTGCGCTCGAGCGCGTCGTCGAAGCTGTGCTCCGGGGACCACCCGAGGGCGGCGACCTTGTCGGTCGTGATCGAGTAGCGACGGTCGTGGCCCAGGCGGTCCTCGACGTGGTCGACGAAGGACTCGTCGCGTCCGAGCATGGCCAGCAGTCGATCGGTGATCGTGCGGTTGGTCAGCTCGTTGCCGCCACCGATGTTGTAGATCTCGCCGATCTCACCCGAGCGGAGCACCAGGTCGACCCCGACGCAGTTGTCGCGCACGTAGAGCCAGTCACGCACGTTCAGCCCGTCCCCGTAGAGCGGCACGTGGCGACCGTCGACCAGGTTCGTGATGAAGAACGGGATCAGCTTCTCGGGGAACTGGTAGGGACCGAACTGGTTGGAGGATCGGGTGACGACCACAGGCAGCCCATGGGTCTCGTGGTACGCCAGCGCGATCAGGTCGGAGCCCGCCTTGGCCGCCGAGTACGGCGAACGAGGGGCGAGCGGATCGGTCTCGGAGAACGACCCCTGCTCGATCGAGCCGTACACCTCGTCGGTCGAGATGTGCACGAAGCGCTCGACGCCGGCCTGCGTGGCCAGGTCGCACATCACGTTGGTGCCGTTGCAGTTGGTGCGGACGAACACGTCGGGATCGAGCAGCGAGCGGTCGACGTGGCTCTCGGCGGCGAAGTGCACGACCGCGTCGTGGCCCGGGAGGGCGGCGCCGACCGCGTCGCGGTCGCAGATGTCGCCCTGCACGAACTGCACACGGGGATCGTCGATCACATCCGCCAGGTTCTCGAGGTTGCCGGCGTAGGTGAGTGCGTCGAACACCGTGACGGAGTCGTCGGTGGTCTCGAGCACGTGGTGCACGTAGTTGGATCCGATGAAACCGGCACCGCCGGTCACGAAGAGTCGCATGCTCGTCCTGGGTCAGTTCTCGGGGTCAGGTGCGCCCGCGTCGGGTGCGCAGGGCCGGGTGCGCAGGGTCAGGTGCGCAGGGCGGGGTGCGGTTGCCACTGCGCCTCGATGGCATCGCGGGTGGGGTTCGCCTGGTCCCGGGCCGAGAGGATCGGATCGGTCAGACCCCAGTCGGCATCGATCGCCGGGTCGTTCCACGCGACGCCCAGCTCGTCGGCGGGGTTGTAGTAGCCGTCGACCAGGTACGTGATCGTCATGTCGCTGAGCGACGCGAAGCCGTGGGCGACGCCCGGGGGGATGTACACGCCCAGGTGGTTGTTCGGCCCGCCGTCGACCTCGCCCAGGTCGAGGCTCAGCGTGGCGCCGTCGGTCGGTCCACCGACGCGCAGGTCGTGCAGCACGACCCTGGCGTGGCCGTTCGGGACGTACCAGTAGTCGGCCTGGTGCAGGTGGTAGTGCAGTCCGACCAGGCAGCCGGCGACGCGGTCGCCGCGGTTGCCCTGGACCATCTCACGACCGCCGGGGATCCACTGACGGCGGTAGGTCTCGACGAAGTAGCCGCGGTCGTCGCCGTGCACCGTCGGCGTGACGATGTACACCCCGTCGATCTCGGCGGACGGTTCGATCTGAGCCACTACACGACCTCGATTCGGGAGTGGTCACCCAGCATGAGCCGGATGGCGGACGGGCGCTCGTCGCTGCGCTGCACGACGACCTGCTTGCCGACGAGCGAGTCGATCACCCTCGGCACGTCGAGGATCTTCGACTCCTCGAGGATGATCGAGTGCTCGAGCTCGGTCCCGCGGATCTCGCAGCCGTAGTACACCGACGTGTACGGCCCGATGTAGCTGTCGGTGACGGTGGTGTGCTCGCCGATGATGGCCGGACCGCGGATGTGGGAGTTCACCACGACGGCACCCTTCTGGATGACGACGCGTCCCTCGATGCGCGAATCCGCGTCGACGGTGCCGTCGTTGCGGGCCTCGATGGTCTCGAGCACCAACCGGTTGCCCTCGAGCAGCGGTTCGAGCTTGCCGGTGTCCTTCCACCAGCCGTCGAGCACCTCGTGGCGGACCTTGTGGCCGTTGTCGATGAGCCACTGGATGGCGTCGGTGATCTCGAGCTCGCCACGTGGTGAGGGCCGGATCGACCTGACCGCCTCGTGGATCGACGCGTCGAACAGGTAGACCCCGACGAGCGCCAGGTCGGACGGCGGCACCTCGGGCTTCTCGACCAGGGCGACGACGTCGCCGTCGGGACCGAGCTCGGCGACGCCGAAGCGCTCGGGGTCCTTGACCCGGGTGAGCAGGATCTGCGCGGAGCACGCCTTCGGCGCGCCGTCGAGGGTGAGCTCGTCGGCAGCGGCACGGTCGGCCTCGAACGCCTGGACGAACTCGGTGATGCCCTGGCGCAGCAGGTTGTCGCCGAGGTACATGACGAAGTCGTCGCCGTCGAGGAACTCCTCGGCGATCGCCACGCAGTGCGCCAGTCCACGCGGCGCGTCCTGCGGCAGGTAGGTGATGTCCACCCCCCACCGGGACCCGTCGCCCACTGCCGCGCGGATCTCGTCGCCGGTCTCTCCCGTGACGATCCCGATGTCGGTGATCCCGGCGGCGACCATGTCCTCGATCCCGAAGAACAGGATCGGCTTGTTGGCGACCGGAACCAGCTGCTTGGCGCTCGTGTGCGTGATCGGCCGGAGCCGTGTTCCGGCGCCGCCGGAGAGAATGAGGCCCTTCACGACACGCCGTTCTATCAGGGATCGACCGGGGGTCCGAACGGCGACCCGGTCGCGGCGCGGTCTCCGAAGAGCGTCCTGACGAGCGTCGACGCGGCCACCGGGTAGCTGTTCGCCGCCGCGAACGCCCTGCCGGCACCGGCCAGCGCGGCCAGACGTGCCGGGTCCGCGAGCAGGTCGGCGATGACCTCGGACAGGGCGCCGATCGGGATGTCGGCGGGCACCTTGACCACGACGTCGTCGGGGTACTCCGAGAACGTGCCCAGGTCGGACACGATCGTCGGGATGCCCGCGGCGAGCGTCTCGGCCACCGACGCGGAGGACTCCCCGTTGGTGTGGTGACGGAGTTGCAGGGCGAGCGAGGTGCGGCCGACCCAGGCCGCGTAGTCCTCGGCACCGATCGCGCCGGTGACGGTCACCCGGTCCGACGCACCCCTCCGGGCAGCGAGCTCCCGCAGCGCCCCGAGGTAGTCGTCGCCGGCATGGCCGACGAGCACGAGTCGAGCGTCGTCGAGGCGGGCGACCGCCTCGACGACGGCTTCGGTGCGCTTCGCCGGGCTGGGGAAGCCGAACGACGCGATCAGGGGCGGCCCGTCCGGCGGTGACGCCCGGTCGATGACCGGCGACGGGATCGCGAACGCGACCTCGGGGCGGCGTCCGCAGTCGAGCTCGATGAGGTCCGCCGCGTGCGAGGAGTGCACGAAGAGCCTGGTCGCCAGCGCCGCGACCTCGGCGATCATCAGGACGCCGAACTCGGCCTCCTCGTGGATCGGCAGGTACTGCGCCCCACCCATCGCCGCCGGGTAGCGCCCGGGGTACATGCGGTGCAGCAGCTCGCCGAAGGTGCCCTCGGTCAGCTCGGGGCGGTCGCGGAACAGGTCCGAGTACAACAGCGTCAGCCGGGCGTCGTGCAGCAGCACCGCGCCGGGTCGACGCCGCAGGGCCGCGAGCTCCTCGGCGTGGAAGGTGCTGTTGCCGAGCAGGTACAGCACCTCGTCGAAGGCCCCGTCCAGCGCCTCGACCTGCTCGAGGGTCGACAGCGCTTCGACCCGCACGCCCTCGGGCAGCAGCGCGTCGGCCGGATCGATCGAGGTGAACACGGTCAGGTCGCACTCCCGGGCGAGCGGCCCGGCGAGCGACGCCAGGTAGGCGGAGGGCCCTGACAGCTGCGGCGGGACGGGCGACGCGACCGCCAGACGTGGGCGACGCGGGCCGCGTCGAGGAGACCGTGAGGGCGCGTCGAGCAGCTCCTCGTAGACCGCCGCCGTCGCCGCCGCCGCGGTGTCCCACGTGAAGCGGTCGTCGACCTCGATCGCGGCGAGCTGCCGTCGGCGACCCTCATCGGTGAGGTGCAGATGGATCGACGCCGCGATCGCGCCGGGGTCCGTCGCGTCGAACACGGCGTCGGCGTCACCGACCAGGTCGGTCAGCGACGAGTTGTCGCCCGCGATGACCGCGGCACCCGCTCGGCGGGCCTCGAGCACCGGCAGGCCAAGGCCCTCGTAGGTCGACGGGTAGACCACCAGGGTGGCTGCCTGCATCAGCGCAACGAGGGTCGGTCCGTCGACCGCACCCGTCAGGACCACCGACTCGGTGATGCCCAGCTCGGCGAGCCTGGCCTCGAGGTGCGCGCGGGCGTCCGGGGTCAGGGCGCACTGGACCACCAGCGGGTGCGTCGCTCGCAGCGACGGGGGCAGCTGCGACCACGCCACGAGCAGACGGTCGAGGTTCTTGCGCCACTCGATCCCGCTCGGGCACAGCACGTAGCCGCCGTCGACGGTGTCGCCGAGCAACCACGACAGCGTCGCCAGCAACTGCTCCCTCGGCGACTCCGGAGCGACGAACTCCGCTCCTGCGGCGCCGTGGATGGTGACGATGCGTTCCGGCGGAACGCCGACCAGGTCCGTCAGGTCCGCGGTGGTCGACGACGAGATCGACAGCAGCCGGTCGCAGCCACGCAGCAGGTGCAGGCGCTCGTCGTGGCGCGCGGCGACGTCGGGATCTCGCAGGTAGACCTCCGGGAACCTGGCAGGGATCAGGTCGTACACCGTGGCGACGAGACGCGTGTCGACGCCGCTCGCCCAGCGGGGCAGCATCTCGACGCGACCGTGCCCCTCGACGAACGGGCTCGTCGCGTGCAGGACCCGGGGCGGCCGTCGTGCCAGCTCGGGGTCGTCCGAGCGGATCAGGCGGCCGGTGGGCAGCAGCTCGCGGACGCGTTCGTGCATGGGGAACGCCGGGTCCGCCACATACGCACGCACGAGCTCGGGCGAGCGGGCCTCGACGGCGCGGATCAGCTCGAGGGTGTAGCGGCCGATCCCGCGGGCGGCATGCTCGTGGGACTGCAGCGCCCGGACGTCGACCACGACGCCCGACGTGGGCTCAGGCACCGTCGCCAGGCTCCGGGACCCCGGACTCCGAGCGCGGTGCGCAGCGACCGCACCTCGTCGGCCATGCGGGCCTGCTCCGCGGCGAGGCGCTGCTGCTCCGCGGCGATCGTCTCCAGGTTCGCGGCCTGCACCGCGACCGACCGCGACACCAGCTCCAGACCGGCATCGCGCTCACGCAGCGCCGAACGGTTGAGGGCGAGCAGCTCGTCCTGAGTTGCGATCACGCGGTCGACCCGGGCGGCGATGTCGGCGAGTTGACGCGAGAACCAGCGCAGGGCCGGTCCGAGCACGGTCGCGAGGGACCGCTTCAGGAGGGATGTCATGCCGTAGATCCTCCCGCACCGAGTCGTCGCGACACGACATCCCCCACCGACGTCACACCGTGGCGTTCCAGCGCCCTCACTCCCGCCTCGGACAGCCGCGCCCGCAGCGCCGGGTCGTCGCGCAGGCGTCGCAGGTGCGCTGCGGCGACGTCCAGGTCGGGGTCGGCCCAGGTGCCCTCGGCCGGGTACAGGTGACCGGGACCGATGGGGATCTCGGTGACCGGCACCAGCAGCGCCGAGTCGTCGTCCATGAAGTCGAGGTTGCCCGAGTAGGCGGTCGCGACGACGGGGGTGCCGAGCGCCATCGCCTCGGCCATCGTCAGGCCGAGGCCCTCGGAACGGTGCAGCGACGCGTAGCAGTCGACCATCGCGACCAGCGCGAGTCGGTCCCGGGAGGACAGGTAGGTGTCCCACACCTCGATGTCGTCGCGTGCGGCGGCCGCGTCGATCAGCTCCTCGCGCTTGTCGGGGAAGACGTCGCCGTTGATGCCCTTGAGGATCAGGCGGGCGCCGTCGTCGGGCTCGAAGGCCCGCGTGAAGGCCTCGATGAGCCCGAGAGGGTTCTTGCGGTCGACGACCGAGAGGAAGTCGAACGAGAACAGCACCGTGAACCGGTCGTCGAGCCCCAGTCGTGCCCGGTCCTCCGGTGTGACCTCGGGGTCCTCGAAGACCAGCGGCACCGGCACCAGGTGCACGGGCACACGGTCCTCGGCGGCGAAGACGTCGACCAGGTACTGCGTCGCGCCCCACACCTCGTCGACCCACTCGAAGCTGGAGCGCTGCCGGTCGGTGAGCACGTTGGTCTCCCAGTACCAGAGACCGATGCTGTGGCGACCCTCGAAGAAGCCGGCCCCGACGTCCTCGACGAAGTACGGCAGCTGGTCCGGGGTGATGACCAGCAGGTTCACCGAGTACGGCGCGTCGAGCGAGCGCTGCGACGGCCCCGAGCGGCGGCTACTGGTGCGGTCGTAGGCGACGGTCGCGACGGGGATTCCCGCCGCGTCGAGCGCCGAGTGCATGCGGCGGGCGGCGACGCCGAGGCCGAGATCACCGGAGAGGTAGCCCACCAGGTTCACGCCGAAGGGTCGAGGGCCGTTCGGCGCGGACGGTGACGCGCCCGGGCGATCGTCGGACACCGTGGGCAGGTCGGGCAGCAACGCCAGCGCCGTCTGCCCCTCTGACAGTCCGTGGGTCCACATCCAGCGGACCAGGTGATCACGGCCCGCCCAGCGGACCGAACCGAAGGCCTGTTCCAGGTCGGGTCGCTGCTCGATGACCTGGTCGGCGTGGCGGGAGATGCCGGTGGCGCCGTCGGGGTCCTCGGTGCGCAGCAGCTCGACGAACTCGGCCACCTGACCCGAGACGAACGGGTTGGGCGGCGACCCCTCCCCGGCCAGCTGCGACCGGAACCAACGACGCAGCGCCGGCGTCTCGGCGATGCCGGGCACGGCCTCGGGGTCGTCGGCTGCCCGCCAGCCGTGCCGCTCGAGCGCCACGACAGCGGCGTGCAGCAGCGTGCGCAGCCCCGGGGTCTCGCTGACGAAGCGGACGGGCTCCTCGCCGTCGGGGGCGAACCACCACGGCCGCTGCGGATCGAAGCCGTCCAGGTCGACCAGCGTCGCCGACTCGACGGGCACCTCGGCGAGCGTCGCCGCACCGATCCGCATCGCCGGGTCGCTCACCGACGTGGTCGTGAGCGGAGGCAGGTCGTGCCAGAGCCGCTCCACGGGACGGTCGTCGACCGACGTCACGACGCCTTCGAGTTGGGCACGCCACCACCGGAGTGCGTCGACGTCGAGCGAGGACACCGCCAGGGCACCGGGCAGCACGCCGCCCCACGGCACCCCGGTCGCGTCGTCGACGTGGACCGCTCGTCCGGCGGCACCGAGCGCTCCGGCCGCGTCGAGCAGGCCGTCGACCCGACCGTGCAGCACGATCGTGTCGGCCAGCACCAGGACGGGGCCGTCCTCGATCAGTCCGTCGCCGAGTGCCAGGTCGAGCAGCCACGGCAGGGCCGCCCAGCCCGCAGCGGTCTCGCCCAGGGCGACGACCAGGTCGACGAAGCGCAGCGATCCGAGCTCGAGCGCCTGGGGTCGGAGCCCGTCGGTGCCCCGAGCCGGCCGGCCGTCACAGTGCACCGCCACCACCGTCGCGTCGGGGTGGTGCGCGTCGATCGAGGCACGGAGTGTGTCGAACCAGGCGCGCCGCCGGGTCGAGGTGATGACGAGGACCTGCACCGGCACAGTCTGTCAGCCCCTGGTGCGATGCCGGTTCGACCCGACCCGGCACCCCCTGGCGCGGCGTCCTCGGGCGGACGGCGCGCCGCTAGCATCGTCGGCCATGACGACCAACGCCTCCGGCCGCTCCCTCGTCGGCACGATCCGGTCCGCTCCGGGGATGGCCGGGCGCGTCGAGGAGCTCGAGGCAGAGGTCGCACAGCTGCGTGACCGGGTGAGGGTGCTCGAGTCGACGATCACCGCGCTCGACGCGGTGCGTGACGAGGTCGCCGCGCTGTCGGTCTCGTTCACCGAGGAGCTCAACCGGGTCGCCGGCTCGCCGACGGAGTGATCGCCCGCACCCGGCGACGCGCCCACCCCGGTGCGCCGCGTCCGCCGGTCGGTGAGCGGTCGGGTGTCAGGGATCAGGGGTAGCTGAGCGGGTACGGGTAGCAGTCGTAGCTGCTGCCGTAGTTCGGGTTGTAGTACGGGTCCGCGTGCAGCTCGCCCCACCAGCGGCTGCGCAGCAGCTCGAGCTCGTCGACGCGCACCGTCGGGTCACGGGTCACCGACTCGAAGTGGTCCAGGCGCGCCTGGGCCGACACGACGATCCGGTAGCCGAGGTGGCGGAGCTTGCAGCAGAGATCGACGTCGTTGTAGTTGCCGGCGAACAGCTCGCTGAAGCCGCCGACCTCGTCGAAGACGTCGGGGCGGATCGCCAGGCAGGCGGCGGTCACGCCCGCGACCTCTCGGTCGAGCGACAGCGCCATGCGGTTGGCGGTGTCGGCGGGGTCGAGGCCGAACATGAGGTGTCCGGGGTTGCCACCGATGAGCACGTGGCCGCCGTGCTGCAGGCGACCGTCCTCGAAGCGGAGCTGCAGGCCTGCGGCACCGACGTCGGACTCGCGCACGAAGCCGACGAGCACCTCGAGCCAGTTCGCGTCGACGACCTCGACGTCGTCGTTGAGGAACACGAGCACGTCACCGCGAGCCGCGAGCGCACCCTCGTTGCACTTCTCCGAGAAGTTGAACGGTCGGTCGAAGGGCACGACCGTCAGGCGATCTCCGAGCAGTTCCCGCAGCTCGTCGATCACGTCGACACCGGCGGGTTCGTCGACGACGAGCACGACCTCGAGGTTCGGCCAGGTCGAGCGCTCGACGATGCTGCGCACCGCGCCCACCACCATCACCCGCTCGGCGCCGCGGACCACACCGCTCGAGCAGCGCGTCGGGATGACGATGCTGACCAGCGGGTGCTCCCGGTGGCGCCGCACCAGGTGGAAGTAGCCGCGGGGCCGTTGCTCGACCACGTCGACGTCGAGGCCGACCCGCTCGGCGTGCGAGGCGAGTGCACGGGCTGCGGAGTCGTAGGCGTAGGGCTTCACGTCCTCGCCGGCGAGCACCGAGGACGGCACGACGCGCCAGTGGTAGAGCACCTCGGGCACGTGCACGATGCGACGAGCGCGCTCGGTGACGCGCAGCACCAGGTCCCAGTCCTGCGCGCCGTCGTAGCCCTCGCGGAAACCGCCGACCTCACGCACCAGCTCGGTGCGGAGCCCCGAGAGGTGGCAGGTGTACATCTGGTTGCGGAAGCGCTCCGGAGACCAGTCGGGCTTGAAGAACGGGTCGACCCGCCGGCCGTCGACCAGGACGTCCTCGTCGCTGTACACGTAGTCGACGTCGTCGCCGGTGCCGAACGCGGCGACGATCCGCTCGATCGCGACCGGTGCGAGCAGGTCGTCGTGGTCCAACAACACGGTGATCGTGCCGCGGGCGACCTCGAGGGCATCGTTCGACGCTGCCACGATCCCGCCGTTGCGCTCGCGGTGGCGGACCACGATGCGAGGGTCCTCCGCTGCGAAGGCGTCGAGCATCGGCCGGATGTGCGCGGACGGCGACGCGTCGTCGACGAGCAGGAGCTCCCAGTCGCCGAAGCTCTGGCGCCGCACCGAGTCGACGCACTCGGCGAGGACCCAGGCGTCGGTGTCGTAGACGGGGGTGACGATCGAGACGAGCGGAGGACCGCTCACTTCACCACCACGTCGCGGCACATCAGGAAGCTGTCGACCCCTTGACCCGCGTTGAGGGCGACCAGACAGGCGGAGTACGTGCCCGGCGGGACGTCGACGCCGATGGCGAAGCCGTGGTCGTTGCCGTGGCCCGGATAGTTCGACTGCCAGTCGCCGCGGGGCCGGTTCGCCGGCGCGGTGTGCCACTTGCCGTTGAGGATGAGGGTGACGTTGATCGGGTTGCCGGTGTCGCGGTCGAGCGCCCAGCCGGCGGTCGTGATCGCTCCGGGGCCGGTGTTGATGCCGTCGACCCGACCGATCGGGTTGTGCAACGCACGCGTGGCGTCGAACCAGGCCCGCCCACGGTCGCGGACGAAGCCGAGCGAGTTCTGGATGGCACCGGGGCAGCTGGTCGCGCCGACGTCGCGGTGCCCCACGACGACGGGCAGGCGGACGACCTGGCCGGCCGGGATCGAGGTCGAACCGCCCGAGGTGAAGCTCCCCCAGGCCCGTGGATCGACGTTGTACTCCTCGAGGCGCCAGCCGACGACTCGGGCGACGCCTTCGAGCGAGGCCTGGGTGGGGTTCGCTCCGACGTAGTTGCCGATCACCGACACTCCGACCGAACCGGTGTTGAAGCCCCTGGCGTGCGCGCCGATCACCGGCCGGGTGATCCCGCCGCCGCGGCCCTCCCAGATCGTGCCGAAGCGGTCGACGATGAAGTTGTAGGCCAGGTCGGACCAGCCGTTGCCGTCCATGTGGAAGGCCTGCATGCCCCGGATGATCCCCGGGACCTGCGCGGCGCTGTAGTTGTTGGAGCTCGCCGTGTGGTGCACCACCGCCATGCGCACCGCCTGCGCCTCGCTGGGTGTCGACCCCGCGGGGCGCGCGCCCAGGCCGCGCGGGACTGGATGCCGAAGGGCACGGGCATGGCCGCGTCGGCGAGCGGCACGGTCTCGGTGAGCACCCGGCGGGTGGACTCGCGCACGAGCGTGACCTCGGCCGTCGGCGCATCCGCACCGCCGAGGCTGACCTCGTAACCGGTGGCGTCGCCGACCCAGAGCGGTTCGGTGTTGTTCGAGCTCTGCTCGCTGCTGCCCTCGTCGGGGCCGTTGTCGCCGCTGTACTCGAGCTCGATCCACTCGGTCCACGTGTCGTCCTCGAGCACTCTGACGAGCACGGGCTCGGCCGGCGCCTCGTCGAGTGCGACGCCGATCATCGAGAACTCCGCGGCGTCGTCGACGGCGCCCACGACCCGATCGGGGTCCAGCGCCACGTCGACCGCTCCGGCCATCGCGGAGAGCTCCGCCTCGGTCGCCGCGTCGAGGCCGGGAAGCGGCACGGTCGACGCCGACGCCGACGCGACGAAGTCGAACGCGGGGAGGGGCGCCATCGAGCAGACGACACCCGCGGCGATCGCGATCGAGGCGCGTCGAAGCAGGCGGACGCGGCGAGGGGGAGAAGCCATGGCGGGGAGTCTAGGCAGAACTACCCGAGGTTTTGTCGGTGCCCTGCGGCCACGGCGTCGCACAGGAGCGCCACGTCGAGGGGTCCTCCGTCGTCCGATCCGGCGAGTGTCAGGACCGTCGGATCCGCCGCCGCGACGCCGTCCGCGCCCACAGCGACGAGCTCGAGCGTGGCGTCGTCGCGACGGCGCAGCACGCACGACCTGGGGCTGAGGGCGTCGAGACCGGTGGCCGATGTCACCGTCGCTGGGGCCATGTCGGCGTCCGCGGCGAGCACCGCGGCGACCTCGGCGGCAGTGGCGAGTCGGAGACCGGCCCCGCTCGGTGCGGCGAGCACGGGCACGATCTCGAGGTCGTCCCGCGCTGCCAGCAGCAGCTCCCGCCAGGGCCCGGCCCCGCTGAGCTCGAGGTACACCAGCAGCGGGCCGCCCGGCCTGGTCGACGGCGACCGCGGCCCGAACGCCGGCTGGAACCTCGAGGTCACCGAGTCCGTCGGAATGGAGCCCGGCGGGTCGCCTGCGGAGACCTGGGCACGCCGGGCGGCGACCACCGCGACCAGGGTGCGGAGCCAGGCCATCAGCAGGTCGGTGCTCGGCCGACGACGACGACGCAGCGCACTGAGCAGGTTGGCCCGCACCGCCCACCAGACCCGTCCACGCACCTCGCCGGCGACGCGGCGGCGCAGCGCGGGGTCTGCGTTGCGCAGCACGGTGAGCAGCCAGTTGCGGTAGTTCAACAGGAAGAAGCCGGTCGCCCGGGCACCGCCGGAGCCGCCGAAGCTGTGCCGGATCACCGCACCCGGCGCGGTCACCGTGCGCCAGCCGTGCCGGGCGGCCCGCCACGACAGGTCGCTGTCCTCGTAGTACGCGAAGAACACCGGGTCGAAGCAGCCGACCTGGCGCAGCATGTCCGCCCGCAGCAGCACTCCCCCGCCGCTGAACCCCGTCACGTCGCGGGGTGGACCGGACAGCTCCGGCACCTGGTCCGGATCGACGGGCTCGCCGAAGTGGCGGTCGAAGTACTCGGCCTCGTCGGTCCGGTCGGTGCCGAGCCCGTTCAGCAGCTCGACGCGCACCGCGTCGGGCGACACCGAGACCGGGGCCGGCGCGTCCCCGAGGCGCACCTCGGCCGAGTCGACGGACGTCGACACCCGCATCGTGCCCCGCCCCGAGGCGACGACGGTGATGTCGCGGGTGTCGGCCCCCATGGGGACCAACGCCTCGGCCCGTCCGTCGAGTCGGTGCACGAGCTGCATCGGCCACTCGGTGCGGCCGACGGACTCGACGCCGTCGAAGCGAGTGCGATCCAGCGCGTCGACACCCCCGACGAGCAGGCGGTCGATCGTGGCGTGTCCGTCCACGTCGAGCTGGATACGGCAGAACGAGGGTTCGAGCACCAGCCGAGCGGCGACCGCCCCGATGTCGGCCGAGGCCTCCGCTGCGTCGAGCAACGCTGCCAGCCAGCCGGGCTCGGGTACGGCGTCGTTGTTGACGAGCGCGACGTGGTCGGCGTCGTCCAGGTCGCGCATCGCACGGTTGCAGCCCTCGGCGAACCCGAGGTTCCGGTCGTTGCGGACGAAGGTGACCTCCGGGTAGGCGGCGCGCAGCCGCTCCAACGAGCCGTCGACCGAGGCGTTGTCGACGACGACCAGCTCGATCGACGCATCGGCGTCGGTGGCGAGCAGTGCGTCGAGGCACCGGCGCGTGAACCAGTGGGAGTTCCAGTTCAGCACCACGACCCGGACACGGGGCCGGGAACGGGACGTGTCGGGCACGCCGAGAGACTACCCAGCGCCCCCGGGGCTCACTTCACCGGCGAACCGGTCGGCGAGACGTCGACCGCGCCGAAGGAGTAGCTGTGCGACGCCACACCGTCGCGGCGCAGCACGACCCTCAGGTGGTACGTGCCGGGCGCAGCGGGGCGACCGTTCCAGCCGAACCGGTTGACGCCGGAGCGCACCGGGATGCCACGGGCGACGACCACCTGGGCGGCGTCGTTCGGGTCCAGGTTCGGGTCGGCGATGATGTCGGCCGTGGTGCCCGGCGCCCACGCGTCGTCGATGAACCAGACCTCGAAGGTCTTGTGTCCGGGAATCGCGAACTCGTTGCGCAGCAGCTTCACGTCGTCGATCTGCCACGACCGGCGCCCCGGGTCCTCGTGCGGATGGAAGTCGAGTCCCCGCACCCAGGTCGCGCCGCCGGTACCCCAACCGATCGGCTGGGGGTTGTCCGCCGGGTCGAGGATCCGCGACGGCGGCCACGTCTTCATCTCGACGTAGTAGGTGGCGGTCCCGGTCCGCAGGACCAGGTCGTCGGACACCTGGTAGCGCGCCCCGTTGTTCGGGTGCCAGACCAGCCGGCCGACGAGACCGCCGCCGGGTGCGTCCTCGAGTCCCCACGGGCCGTCGTACGTGATCGTGATCGCGGCCTTGTGGTACAACGCCGCGTCGATCGGGGTGTTCACGGGGAACGAGACGACCGGGTCGTTCCAACGGCCGGCGCTCCACGCGTGCAGCGTGCCGGCCCGGAACGTCGAGGCGGCGTTCACGACACGGGCGTCGCTGGGCTGGTTCATGTCCCACGGATCACGGCGCACGTCCGAGGCCCAGTCGTGGCCCGCGCCCTCCGAGGGCGACAGCGTCCTCGGCGCGGGTCGCGACGTGGCCGGCATCACGACCGGGGCCGACACCGGCGACCGCTGCCCGTTGCGCACCGTGTAGAAGCGCGCGGTGACGCCCCTGCGCAGTGCGCTGCCCGCGAGCGAGACCGTGGTGGGGCCCGTCACCTGACCCAGGTACGAGGCGCTGGGCCCGGCTCGTCGGGCCGTCGCCGGGCTCGAGAGGTTCGCGTCGTTCCCGGGGTTGCCGTCGAAGTCGACCCAGAGGTCCGCAGGGCCCCCGGTGGACCCGATCGACAGCGGCACCCAGGCGGTCGGCTCGACGATGCCGACGTCGTCGAGCGTGACCGTCGGCAGGTTCCCGGCCTCGAAGCTGGTGATCATCCACAGCATCTCGACCTGGCCGCCCCAGGCCGTGCCGCGCACCGGCGGCAGGCTGGAGTTCGGCAGACCGTCCAGGTCGTTGGCGCCGGTCATGTCCAGGTCGTAGGAGTGCCAACCGGCCTTGATGTGGAAGTACTTCAACCCGTCGGCGCACGAGTTGCACCGGCGGAAGTAGATCGCGGCGTTGCTGTCGCGGTCGGAGTACATGCGCATGGTGACGCGGCGGTAGCGGTTCGCGTCCAGCGGCCGGGACCGCGTGTCACGGATCGCGGTCGTCGGGTACGAGCCCGGGTCCGATCGCAGCAGGTACGCCTGCTGCACGCCCTGCAGGGTGAGGACACCGTTGCCCATCGTCGCCGAGCCCTGCTGGATCATGTGGCGGGGCGTGGTGTTGAAGTCGGACCAGTTCGAGAAGTCCATGGGGTCGTGCCAGGCGGTGCGGAAGTACTCATCGGGCGCTCGTACCCCGGTCGCACCCGGCGTGACGGTGGGCGACTGCGCCGACGCACTCGGCGCACCCGGTCCTCCGAGGTGGACGAGCACCATCACCGCACACGCGAACGGTGCGACGAGACGGGTCGTCCAGCGGCGCGCACCACCTCGAGCGATGGTGGTCGGTCGGTCCGTCGAACGAGGCGTCGCCATCGAAGCAGTATCGGCACCGGGTCCTCGCGACGTGAGCCTGCGAGGTGGGTCGCTCAGGTGAAGGCCGTGGTGAGCTCGTCCGCGACGGTCCGGGCGGTGTCGGTCCATGACGGAGGGCGGTACCCCTGCAACCCGGCGGTCACACGTGCGTGGTGCTCGGTGTGGTCGTGGGCGACGATCGCTCGCACCCACCCGCCGACGTCGTCGGGCGCCACCAGCTCGGCGTACCCGGCGGCGGCCTCGGGCAGCGCCCCGCCGTTCGACGCGACCACCGGCACGCCGTAGGACAGCGCCTCGACGACGGGAAGTCCGAAGCCCTCGGTGATCGACGGCACGGCGACGACGGTGGCCGACCGGTACAGGCCTGCGAGTGTCGCGTCGTCGCAGTCACGCAACCAGTGCAGCGACCGCCCGAGCTCCGGATGCGACTCGATCCGGGCGATCACGTCGTCGTTGTGCCACCCCGGACGCCCGACGATCACCAGGTGCAGGTCGGAGCCGAGGTGACGCCACCGGTCGAACGCGTCGAGCAGGACCGTGTGGTTCTTGCGGGGCTCGACGGTGCCGACCACGAGCACGTGGTGATGGCCGTCCAGCGCCACGGGAGTCGGGACCGGCGATGCATCGAGGGCGGGCAGGTCGGCTCCGAGTGTCACGACGACCGCGTCGGGCGCCCCGATGCGGTGCTGCCGGGTCCAGTCCGCGAGGTCCGTCGCCGTGTGCCGCGAGATCGCGAACACGAGCTCGGCATGGGTCATCTGGGCACGCAGGGTGTGGTCGGAGACCTCGACGAGGGTCGGCTCGAACCACTCGGGTCGACGCTGGGGCAGCAGGTCGTAGACCAACACCGCGACGTGCACGCCGCGGTCGCGCAGCTGTGCCAGCAGCAGCGCCCGGTCGACCCACAGGTTGTTCCAGACCGTGTCCATCTCGAGCAGCACCGACCCGGATGGCGGGTGGTACACCAGCGGCACCAGGTGCCGGTCCCGGGTCGAGGCCTGCAGACGTCGACGGGCGTGACGTGCGACGGACTCCAGGCCGGTGCGCCGCAGCAACCCGACCGCGCGGGCCCGCAGTCCCCCGCGACCGCCCGGTCGCGCACGCTCCCGCCGCCCAGCTCATCCCCCGTCGCGAAATCCGTCTCCGGATCGACCTCCGGACGCTGATTCCGAGTCGGAATTCCATCAGGGGCGAGCCGCGCCGACTCCTCCGGCGTCAGGCGCCGGAACGAGCGCGCCGACTCGATCCAGACGACCGGGACGATCTCGAGACGGACGTCACGGTCGAGCTCGTCGACGAGCCGGCACACCACTCGTTGGATGCCCGCCCGCCACTCCGTGTCGACGGTGTCGGTGACGTCGACGACGACGGTCAGCGGCGCAGCGGCGTTGCCCACCCGGGGGTCAGGCAGCGGGTGCCTGCAGCGGCGCGGGCTGGCAGTGGCCCTCGAGCTCGACGACCTGGATCTGGTCCCGGTTCTCCCAGGTGATCTGGTTCGACGGGTCCTTGCGCAGCTTGAACTCGCGGAACTCCATGTCGGCGGCGTCGAAGGTCAGGTACCGCCCGACCAGGCTGTTGCCGAGACCGAGGATGAGCTTGAGGGTCTCGACGGCCTGGATGCTGCCGACGATGCCGGGCAGCACGCCGAGCACGCCGGCCTCGGAGCAGCTGGGTGCCATCTCCGGCGGCGGGGGCTCCGGGAGCATGTCGCGGTAGGTCGGGCCCTGCAACGGGTCGAAGACCGTGACCTGGCCCTCGAAGCGGAAGATCGAGCCGTGCACCACCGGGATGCCGAGCTTCACCGACGCGTCGTTGAGCATGTAGCGCACCGGGAAGTTGTCGGCGCCGTCGACGACCACGTCGTAGTCGCCGATGACCGACTCCATGTTCGACGCGTCGAGGCGGACGTCGTGGGTGATGACGTTGACGTCGGGGTTGAGCAACGTCAGCGTCTTCTTGGCCGAGTCGACCTTGCGGTCGCCGATGCGGTCCATGTTGTGGAGGATCTGGCGCTGCAGGTTGGACTCGTCGACGACGTCCATGTCGACGATGCCGATCGTGCCCACACCGGCGGCGGCCAGGTACAGCGCGGCGGGCGAACCCAGGCCGCCGGCGCCGAGAAGGAGCACCTTCGCGCCGAGCAGCTTCTGCTGGCCCTCCTCGCCCACCTCGGGCAGGAGCAGGTGACGGCTGTAGCGGTTCCGCTGCTCCGGGGTGAGGACGTTCGGGCGCTTCCAGTCGCGACCCTCGTCCTTCCACTTGTTGAAGCCGCCGGCCATCGAGACCACGTCGGTGTAGCCGAGCTCGCCCAGGGTCTTCGCGGCGAAGGCGGAGCGGACGCCGCCGGCGCACATGACGATGATGGGTGCGGACTTGTCGCTCAGCCGGCTCTCGACCTGGCTCTCCAGGTGGCCTCGGGGGATGAACACCGAGTCCGGGACGGCGCCCTGTTCGAACTCGTCGGCCTCACGCACGTCGAGCAGGATCGATCCTGCGGCGCGCTGCTCCTCGGCGGTGGCCGTGTCGACCTCTCGGATGCCGGTCTTCGTGGAGTTCAGGAGTTCTCGGAAGTTGCTCATTCGTGGTGCCTCGTGGGGGCTGCGTCGGGCGGTTCGCGGACGGTTCCGGCAAACCCTACCGAAGTGGTCAACTATCCGACAGCCCGAACTGTTCCCCCGCAGCGCGGCGCGCACCGAAGGGTCCGAGCGTCGGCACCGTCTTCGCGTCGGAGCGCCTCCTCGGACAAGATGTGGGGATGGAAACGTCATCGCGTCCGTGGGGGACGTACACCGTGCTGTCGGACGAGGCGGACCACAAGGTGAAGCGCATCGAGGTGCTGCCGGGTTCACGCCTGAGCTATCAGCAGCACGCGAAGCGGGCGGAGCACTGGTTCTTCATCAGCGGTCGCGGCAACGTCGTGCTCGACGGATGCGACGTCCCGGTCCAGGCCGGCACGGCGGTCGACATCGAGCTGCAGATGCCGCACCGGGTCGAGAACACCGACGACAGCGAGACGTTGGTGTTCATCGAGGTGCAGCACGGCACGTACTTCGGCGAGGACGACATCGTCCGCCTCGAGGACGACTTCGGGCGCGCCTGACCGGCGGAGGTCTGCGCCAGCCTGACCGGCGGAGGTCTGCGCCAGCCTGACCGGCGGACGTCGCGGGGAGCGGTCCCCGCTGACACCCGTCCACCTGTTCCGTACCGTCGCCCGGGTGTCCACGCATCCCCGCACCACCGACCGACGCCCATCCCTCGTCGGGGCGCGATGTCGACGGTTCTGCGGCGCCGTGGTGCTGATGGTCGCTGCCGGCAGTGCGTCGGCCTGCCTGCCCGGCCCCGTGCCGTGGAGCCCGTCCGAGGAGGACACCGGTCCGGACTCGGGGCCCGACCCGGGCACGTGCGAGTACCGCCGCGACTGCGGCGGTCCTGTGAAGTAGCCCACGTCACGATCGAGGGTCGATCGACCGGCGTCGGAGACCCGTTCGAACGCGAGGCAGCGTGACCCAGGTGACGCCGACCGGGGCGGCCTCTGGATCAGCCCCGGCTCAGCCGTTCGGCGTGCGGTCGGTGTCGAGGGATCGGAGCAGCGCGACCACGTGAGCCTCGATGTCGTCCCGGATGTCACGGACGACTTCGATCGGCTGGCCTGCGGGATCGGCGAGCGCCCAGTCCTCGTACCGGGTACCCAGGACGACCGGACAGGTGTCCCCGCAGCCCATCGTGACGATGACGTCCGCGGCGCGGGCGATCTCGTCGGTCCACACCGTGGGTTGCGCGGCGGAGATGTCGATGCCGACCTCGGCCATGGCCTGCACCGCGACCTGGTTCAGCTCGGCGCCCGGGTTCGAGCCACCGGAGAACACCTCGACGCCGTCGCCCGCGAGGTGGCGGAGGAAGCCCGCGGCCATCTGGGACCGACCCGCGTTGTGGACGCACAGGAAGAGGACGGCGGGGGTGGGCGAGCTCATCGTGATCCTGTCGGACGAATTCGAGCGGTGGACGCCGCGGCCTGGACCGGCACGAGGGTGGAGCGGAGCTGCTCCAGCCGTTCGGGGACCAGCCGGTACCACGCCCACCGGCCGCGCTTGTCCCGCGTGAGCAGCCCTGCCTCGACGAGCAGCGCCAGGTGGTGCGACACGGTGGGCTGGGAGCGCTCGAGGGGTGCGATGAGGTCGCACACGCACGCCTCGCCACCCGGTGCGTTCGCGATCAGCGACAGCAGCCGCACCCGTGCCGGGTCGGCCAACGCCTTGAACAGGTCGGCGAGCTCGGCCGCCTCGACCTCGTCGAGCCCTGCGGTGGTCAGCGGGGCGCAGCACGACGACCGCTCCTCGCCCTGGATCTTCACGGTGTGCTGCTCGGCCATGCCGACCCCCGTCACATTGACAGTCATCGATGTATCGCTACGATGATATCCATCGATGAACGTCGATGCCACCCTTCGGAGGTCGCCATGTCCCGTGTTCAGCTCGCACTCAACGTCGCCGACATCGACGTCGCCGTGGCGTTCTACGAGAAGCTCTTCGCCACCGCGGTCGCGAAGCGCAAGCCCGGTTACGCCAACTTCGAGATCGCCGAGCCGCCCCTCAAGCTCGTGCTCATCGAAGGCTCGGATGGCGGCACGCTCAACCACCTGGGCGTCGAGACGACCGATGCGGCAGACGTGCTCGCGGCCGAGGCCCGGCTCTCCGACACCGGCATCGAGACCACGGGCGTCGACGACACCACCTGCTGCTACGCCACCAAGACCGAGACGTGGGTCACCGACCCCGACGGCGCGAAGTGGGAGTGGTACGTGAAGACGGGCGACGCCGAGCAGATGGGCGGCGGCTCCCCCGGCGGCGACACAGCGGGCGGCGACACCGCCTGTTGTGCACCCGGCGTCGACGCCGAGCCGGTCGCCCTCGGAGCGACGGTCTCCTCAGGCGGATGCTGCTAACCCTCCCCCGATGACGACTGGACCGAAGACGACCGGACCGAAGACGACCGGACCGAAGACGACCGGACCGATGACGACCGGACCGATGACGACCGGACCGATGACGACCGGACCGACGGCCGACGACGCCGTCGCCGCCAGGCTCTCGACGCTGGATCGCTACCTGCCGGCCTGGATCGGTCTCGCCATGGCCGTCGGCATCGTGCTCGGCCGAGCGGTTCCGGACCTCGGCGACGTGCTCGAGGCCGTCACCGTCGACACCGTGTCGCTCCCGATCGCGATCGGCCTGCTCGCGATGATGTATCCCGTCCTCGCCAAGGTCCGGTACCGCCGCATCGGCGCCGAGCTCGCCGACCGCCGCACCCTGGCGCTCTCGCTGGTCCTCAACTGGCTCGTCGGCCCGGCACTGATGTTCACGCTCGCCTGGGTGTTCCTCTCCGACCTGCCGGAGCTGCGCACCGGGCTCATCATCGTCGGCCTCGCACGTTGCATCGCGATGGTCCTGATCTGGAACGACCTCGCGTGTGGCAGTCGTGAGCTCGCCGCCGTGCTCGTCGCGGTCAACTCGGTGTTCCAGATCGTCATGTACTCACTGCTCGGCTGGTTCTACCTCGACGTGCTGCCCGGATGGCTCGGACTCGACACCGCCTCGCTCGACGTCGGCCTGTGGCCCATCGCGAAGTCGGTCCTCATCTTCCTGGGCCTGCCGCTGGCCGCAGGGTTCCTGACGCGCACCATCGGCGAGGCCCGCCGCGGCACCGACTGGTACGAGCAGCGGTTCCTGCCCCGGATCGGGCCGATCGCCCTCTACGGCCTGCTGTTCACGATCGTCGTGCTCTTCGCCCTCCAGGGCGACCAGATCACCGCTCGCCCCTTCGACGTCGCCCGCGTGGCGATCCCGCTGCTGATCTACTTCGCGCTCATGTGGGGCGGCTCGTTCGCCGCCGGGTACCGACTCGGCCTGCCCTACGAACGCAACACCTCGGTCGCCTTCACCGCTGCAGGCAACAACTTCGAGCTCGCCATCGCGGTCTCGATCGCGGTGTTCGGCGTGACCTCTGGCCAGGCGCTCGCCGGCACCGTCGGGCCACTCGTCGAGGTCCCGGTCCTCGTCGGACTCGTCTACGTCGCGCTCTGGGCCAAGCGCCGGTGGTACCCCGCCACGTAGCTCAGCGGGCGCCGGTGCGCCCCGACCGGCGCCGCTCGACCCGGGGACGGGTCCCCGCTGACACCTCCCGACGGTCTCCGTACCGTGCCCTTCGACGCACCGGCGTCCAGGTCCACGAACGGAGCAGGAGGCACCCCATGACCCTCACGGATCGACCGCCCACCGACACCGTCGACCCAACCGAGGCACCGCGCCCGGAGTCGGCACCCACCACGATCGTCGTTCGCCCCTGGCACGACCCCTCCCTCGCCCACCGCGGCCACACTCCCCGCTCCGAGTACGTCGAGCGGTTCTGGCTCGGCGTGCTGGGCCCGAGTGCGGTGATGCTGCTCCGGCGCCTCGCTCGAGGCCTCGACGAGCACCCCGACGGGTTCGCGATCGCGCTGCCCGACACCGCCCGGGCGATCGGCCTCGGCGGCGGCACCGGGCGCTCGTCGCCGGTCAACCGGACGATCGACCGGTGCTGCATGTTCGGGGTCATGCGCCGACTCGACGACGGCTCGATCGCCGTGCGCACGCACCTGCCCGCGCTGAACGGCCGGCAGCTCGCCCGACTGCCCCTCGCGGTCCGCACCAGTCACGACGCGTGGCTCGGTTCGCCGGCCGCTGCATGACGCCGCACCCGGGCCGGCCGGGCCGTCGGATCACATCGACGGTCAGGCCTGGACGGCCTCGAGATCGTCGACCTCGTCGGGCTCGGTGAGGTCGTTCCACGACTCGAGCAGGGTCAGCAGGGTCCGCACCGCGAACCCGGTGCCGCCCTTGGGGTACTCGCCGTCGGGGGCCGATGCGAACGCCGGGCCGGCGATGTCGAGGTGCACCCACGGCGTGCCGTCGGTGACGAACTTCTCGAGGAACAGCCCAGCGGTCAGCGCACCGCCGTAGCGGCCCGCACCGATGTTCTTGAGGTCCGCGATCGGCGAGTCCAGATCCGACGCGTAGTCGTCGGGCAGCGGCAGCGGCCACACCCGCTCGCCGGCCAGGTCGGCCGCCGCGACGACGGTGTCGCTGAAGTCGTCGTCGTTGCCCATCAACCCGGCGATCTTGTTGCCGAGCGCCACCATGCACGCGCCGGTGAGCGTCGCCAGGTCGATGACCGCGTCGGGCTCCTCCTCGCACGCCAGGATCAGCGCCTCGGCGAGCACCAGGCGCCCCTCGGCGTCGGTGTTCAGCACCTCGACGGTCGTGCCGTTGCGGGCGGTGTAGATGTCACCGGGACGCTGTGCGGCCCCACCGGTCATGTTGTCGGTCAGCGGCGTGAACCCGACGACGCGCACCGGCACGTCGAGGGCGGGCAGCGCGCACATCGCGGCGACCACCGCTGCGGCACCGGCCATGTCGCACTTCATGTCCATCATCGAGTCGGCCGGCTTGATCGACAGGCCACCCGAGTCGAACGTGATGCCCTTGCCGACCAGGGCGATCGTGTCGACCGCGTCGGCCTCGGGAGCACCGTCGCCGGCCGGCTCGTCGACGTCCGCGGTGCCCGCGGGCTCGTAGGTGAGCTTCAGCAGGCGGGGCTCCTCGACCGAACCCTGGTTGACCGCGAGCAGACCACCCAGGCGCTCGTCGGCGATCGCCGCGGCGTCGAGCACCTCGACCGTGATGCCGGCGGCCTCGCCACGCTCGACGACGCGCTCGGCGAACACCGACGGCGTGAGCGTGCCGCCCGGGTTGTTGACCAGGTCACGCGCGAAGTACACCGCCGCAGCGGTCTCACGGCCCCGGCGTGCAGCCTCCTGCACGGTGCGCACCTGGTCCCCGACGGCGATCGTGGCCGAGGACGTGCGGGGCTTCGCGTCACCCGACTTGAAGTCGTCGAAGCGGTAGGCCCCGAGCTGCAGACCCTCGGCGACGGCACGCACGCCTTCTTCCGGATCGACGTCCAGGTCGTCGGGGTACTGGATCGCGGTGCGCGGGTGGCGCAGTGCGGCACGGGCGAAGGCCGCCGAGGCCCGCCGCAACGAGTTGGCGTCGACCTCGTCGTGGGCTCCGGCGCCGACGAGCACGCGGGCCGGTCCGCCGTCCTGCAACACCAACGTCTCGCCGACCTTGCCGCCGAACCCGGCCCGGTCGAGCACCGCCTTGGTCATCCCGGGGACCTTGCGGATCCGGTCGGAGAACACGAGCTCTGCCACCGCGGTGGCACCGGCGGGTGCGGTCTTCGAGATCTTGATGGCGGGTGCGTCGGTCACGGTGTGCTCCGGTCTGGGGTCGTTCGGGGTCGGTCGTTCGGGGTCGGTCGTTCGGGGTCGGTCGTCGGGAGGTCGGGGGGCGTCAGGTCGAGCGGCTGGTGAGCGCGTCGCCCTCCTGCCAGCGGGCCAGCGTCCACAGCAGGTCGGACAGCCGGTTCAGGTAGGCGACGACCCGCGAGTCCTCGACCACGGCCGAGAGGCAGTGCCGCTCGGCGCGGCGCACGACGGTGCGTGCCATGTCGAGGAACGCCGAGACCGGCTCCTGTCCCGGCACCACGAACTCGGACGGCAGCTCGAAGCGCTCCGAGATGGCATCGATGGTCACCTCGAGGTGCTCGACCATCGCGTCGGTCACCCGGGAGACCCCGTCGGTCAGCTTGTGGCGGTTCGTCTCGTCGGTCGCCAGGTCCGCCATCAGCACCCACAGGTCGCGCTCGATCGCCACGAGCAGCTCGTCGAGCTCGCCGCCGCGTTCGACGTGCGCGCGAGCCACGCCGATCGCAGCCTGCGCCTCGTCGACCTCGCCGTAGGCCATGGGCCCGGGGTCGTCCTTGCGGACCCGACCCCCGTAGAGCAGACCGGTGGTGCCGTCGTCGCCCTTGCGTGTGTAGACCTTCATCGAGGGCTGACACTACCGGCGACGACCAGCGTGTCGGCGCCCGTCGCGCTCCCCTGCCGCCGCCGGCGATCCGACGTTCGGAAGAATCGGCCCAGCCGCGTCGACATCAGGGCAAGCTGGTCAGATGTTGCACCGACGATCAGATGTGGACGAGCTCCGTGACGCTGTCGACCGGCTGTCCGACGAGATCAGCAAGTACGAGTTCCCCCACGAGACCACCGATCGCCGGATGGTCTACGAGATCGTCTCCCAGGAGATCGAGCTCGACGGGAACGCCCACCAGAACCTCGCCACCTTCTGCCAGACATGGGAGACCGAGGAATCGCAGAAGTTGATGGCACTGTCGATCAACAAGAACCTGATCGACAAGGACGAGTACCCCACCGCTGCCGAGATCGAGCGCCGCTGCGTGCACATGCTGGCCGACCTCTGGAATGCTCCCCGCTCGCAGGACGCGGTGGGCACCTCGGCGATCGGCTCGTCCGAGGCCTGCATGCTCGCCGGCATGGCGATGCACCGCCGGTGGCGCAACCGGCGCCGAGCCGAGGGCAAGCCGTCGGACGCCCCGAACCTGGTGTGCGGTCCGGTGCAGGTGGTCTGGCACAAGTTCGCCCGCTACTGGGACATCGAGCTGCGAGAAGTCGGCATGGCTCCCGGCCGGTACGGCATCGACCCTGCGACGATGCTCGACCAGATCGACGAGAACACCATCGGTGTGGTCCCCACGCTGGGTGTCACCTACACCGGGATCTACGAGCCGGTCGCGGCGCTCGCCGCCGCCCTCGACGACCTGCAGGTGCGGACGGGACTCGACGTCGACATCCACGTCGACGGCGCCAGCGGCGGGTTCACCGCACCGTTCTGCGCTCCTGACCTGCAGTGGGACTTCCGGTTGCCCCGGGTGAAGTCCATCAGCGCCTCTGGTCACAAGTTCGGTCTGGCACCCCTCGGTGTCGGCTGGGTGCTGTTCCGGGACCAGTCGGAGCTGCCCGAGGAGCTGGTGTTCCACGTCACCTACCTGGGCGGCGACATGCCGACCTTCCAGATCAACTTCTCGCGCCCCGCGGGGCAGATCATCGCCCAGTACGCAGGGTTCCTCCGGCTCGGTCGTCACGGCTACTCGGTGGCGCACGGGGCGTCGTACGCGACGGCCGCGTATCTCGCCGAACAGCTGCCGTCGATCGGGCCCTTCGAGCTGATCTACGACGGCGACCCGGCGAACGGCATCCCCGCGGTGACGTGGAAGCTGACCGACGACGCAGACGTCACGTGGTCGCTCTACGAGCTGGCCGACCGGCTCCGCACCAGGGGTTGGCAGGTGCCGGCGTATCCGCTGACCGGCGATCTGTCCGGGCAGATCGTGCAGCGTGCGCTGATCCGCCTGGAGATCACGAAGGACGAGATCAGCTCGCTGCTCGCCGACATGGAGGATGCCGTCGCGTTCCTGGCACGCCACCCCGTCACGGTGCCGATGGATCAGGACGAGGGCACCTCGTTCTCCCACTGAGCCCCGATTCCACTGGACGCCGACTCCCGGTGAACGCCGACTCCCGCTGAGCGCCGGCACGGCGACCCGGTCCCGGGTAACCGTTGTGAGCCGCGAGGACGCTCACCGGTAGTCTCGGGGGTCCATGGCAGCTTCTCCGTTCCTCGACGCGATCCGCTCACGAGTGGTCATCTACGACGGTGCTTCGGGCACCTGGTTGCAGCAGCAGGACCTGCAGATCGAGGACTACGGCACCCCCGAGCTCGAGGGCTGCCCCGAGATCCTGAACGAGACCCGCCCCGAGCTGATCCGCCAGATGCACTCGGAGTACTTCGAGGCCGGCGCCGACATCGTCGAGACGAACAGCTTCGGCGGCATGCGGGCCACGCTCGACGAGTACGGCCTGGGCGACCGGACCGAGGAGCTCAACGAGATGGCGGCGCGCATCGCGCGAGAGGCCGCCGAGGAGTACTCGACACCGGACCGTCCTCGCATGGTCGCCGGCTCGATCGGACCGGGCACGCGCTTCGCGTCGCTGGGCCACGTCAGCTATGTCGAGCTGCGCGACCAGATCGCCGAGCAGGCACGCGGCCTGCTGCGCGGCGGCGTCGACGTGCTCCTGATAGAGACCCAGTTCGACCTGCTCGGCATCAAGGCGTCGATGAACGGCTGCCGTGACGCGATGGCACAGGTCGGCATCGAGGTGCCGCTCCAGGTGCAGGTCACCATCGAGCTGACCGGCCGCATGCTGCCGGGCACCGAGATCGGCGCCGCGCTCGTCGCGCTCGACCCGATGCGCCCCGACGTCATCGGCATCAACTGCGCGACCGGCCCCGAGGAGATGAGCGAGCACGTGCGGCACCTGTCGCAGCACTCGCGCATCCCCGTGTCGGTGCTGCCCAACGCCGGGCTGCCCTCGGTCGTCGACGGCGCGATGCACTACGACCTGACGCCCGAGCAGTTCGTCGAGCACCAGGTCCGGTTCGTCGCGCGACTTCGGCATCTCGATCGTCGGTGGCTGCTGCGGCACCACACCCGAGTACATCCGCCAGCTCGCCGTCGCCCTCGACGGCGTCGAGCTCCCCGAACGAGCGGTCGACTTCGAGCACGGCGTCGCGTCGATCTACTCCCCCGTCATCCTCGACTCCGACGAGGCCGACGGCGCGTCGAACCTGATCATGATCGGCGAGCGCACCAACGCGAACGGCTCGAAGAAGTTCCGCGAGGCCATGCTCGATGCCGACTGGGACACCTGCGTCGCCATGGCCAAGGACCAGGTGAAAGAGGGCTCGCACATCATCGACGTGTGTGTCGACTACGTCGGCCGCGACGGCGCCGCCGACATGGACGAGATCGCGCAGCGCTTCGCGACGCAGTCGTCGGTCCCGCTGGTGCTCGACTCGACCGAACCAGAGGTGCTCGAGTCGGGCCTGCGCTGGCTCGGCGGTCGGGCGATGCTCAACTCGGCCAACCTCGAGGACGGCGAAGAAGAGGGCTCGCGCGGTGACCGGGTCTTCCGCCTGGCCAAGGAGTACGGCGCGGCGGTCATCTGCCTGCTCATCGACGAGGAGGGCCAGGCCCGGGACGTCGAGTGGAAGATGCGGGTCGCGCACCGGATCCACGACCTGGCGGTGAACCGCTACGGCCTCGAGGCCGAGGACCTGGTCTTCGACGCGCTGACGTTCCCGCTGTCGACCGGCGACGACGACCTGCGCAAGGACGCGATCGCCACCATCGAGGCCATCCGGCGCATCAAGTCCGAGATCCCCGGTGCGAAGACCACGCTCGGGCTCTCGAACGTGAGCTTCGGCCTGAAGCCCGCCGCCCGGCACGTGCTCAACAGCGTGTTCCTGCACGAGTGCCAGCAGGCCGGCCTCGACTCCGCCATCGTGCACGTCGCGAAGATCCTGCCGTTGAGCCGCATCCCCGACGAGCAGCGCGACGTCTGCCTCGACCTCATCTGGGACCGCCGCGGCACCGCCGGTCTGCTCTCGAACGGCGACGAGAACTACGACCCGCTGCACAAGCTGCTCGAGATCTTCGCAGACGTGCAGACGGCCGAGGTCGTGGTCGAGGATCGCTCCGACTGGCCGATCGAGCAGAAGCTCAGCCAGCGCATCATCGACGGTGACCGCGACGGCCTGATCCCCGACCTCGAGGTCGCACTCGCCGAGGGGCACACGCCGCTCGCGATCATCAACGACATCCTGCTCGCCGGCATGAAGGTCGTCGGGCAGCTCTTCGCCACCGGCGAGATGCAGCTGCCGTTCGTGCTCCAGTCCGCCGAGACCATGAAGACCGCGGTCGCCTTCCTCGAGCCGATGATGGAACGCGTCGAGGGCGAGTCCGGCAAGGGCCGGATCGTGCTGGCCACCGTCAAGGGCGACGTGCACGACATCGGCAAGAACCTCGTCGACATCATCCTCACGAACAACGGCTACGAGGTGCACAACCTCGGGATCAAGATCTCGATCAACGAGATGATCGACAAGGCCGTCGAGGTGCGGGCCGATGCGATCGGCATGTCCGGGCTGCTGGTGAAGTCGACGCTGATCATGCGCGACAACCTCGAGGAGCTGAACCAGCGAGGCCTGAAGGACATCCCCGTCCTACTCGGTGGCGCGGCGCTCACCCGCACCTACGTCGAGCGTGACCTGCGCGAGGTCTACGAGGGCCGACTGTTCTACGGCAAGGACGCGTTCGAGGGGTTGCGGGTGATGGACCGCCTCGGCGAGATCCGCCTCGGCGGTCTCGACGTCGACGACGGCATGGTGCCCTCCGAACGTGAACTGCATCGCCACCGCGCCGGCGACGGCGACGACGAGCCGGTCGAGGTGCCCGCCCGTTCGCCCGAGGTGCCGATGGACAACGAGATCTACGTGCCGCCGTTCCTGGGCTCGAAGGTCATCAAGGGCCTCTCGATCGACGACATCGCGGCGTACATCAACGAGACGGCGCTGTTCCGCAACCAGTGGCAGTTCCGTCCCGAGACGCTCCCCGGATCAGAGGGGGCCGACGGCACCAAGGAGACCGACGAGCAGTTCAAGGACCGCATCCGTCCGATCCTTCGTGAACAGCTCGCCATCGCCAAGGAAGAAGGGCTGCTGATCCCGCAGGTCGTCTACGGCTACTTCCCGGTCAACGCGGACGGCGACGACCTGGTCGTGTGGACCGACGAGACGCGCACCGTCGAACGCATGCGGTTCTCGTACCCCCGTCAGCGCAAGGAGCCCTTCCTGTGCATCGCCGACTTCTTCCGGCCGATCGCCGAGGGCCAGCCGGGAGCCGGTGAGGACGACTTCGCGGCGTTCCACATCGTGACGATGGGGCCGACCATCTCGGAGCGTGCCGCCGAGCTGTTCGCTGCGGACCGCTACCAGGAGTACCTGCTGCTGCACGGCCTGGGCGTCGAGATGGCCGAGGCACTCGCCGAGCTGTGGCACCGCCGCATCCGTGAGGAGTGGGGCTTCGCCGACCAGGACCCCGAGCCGATCGTCGGGGCACCGACACCGGTGGCGCTCGCCGGGCTGTTCCGTCAGAAGTACCGCAGCGGCCGTTACTCGTGGGGCTACCCGGCATGTCCCGACCTCGAGGACAACGAGCAGGTCGCCGAGCTGCTCGAGGCCTCCAGGATCGGCATCGAGTGCAACGAGGACACCGGCTTCCAGTACCAGCCGGAGCAGACCACCTCGGCGCTGATCTGCCACCACCCGCGCGCCAAGTACTTCGTCGCGAAGTGAGCGGCCGCGCCACATGAGCACCGTCCTCGTCACGGGCTGCGCCGGGTTCATCGGCAGCCACACCACCGAACGGCTGCTCGCGCAGGGGCACCGGGTGCGTGGCGTGGACTGCTTCACCGACAACTACGACCCGTCGCTCAAGCGCGCCAACGCGGCGCTGGTCCTCGACCACCCCGACTTCGAGCTCGTCGAGGCCGACCTGGTCACCGCCGATCCCGGCGATCTGCTCGACGGCGTCGACCACGTGCTGCACCTGGCCGGTCAGCCGGGCGTGCGCGACTCGTGGTCCGACGGGTTCGACGTGTACGTGCGGCGCAACATCACCGCGACCCAACGCCTGCTCGAAGCAGCCCGCGGCACCGACCTGGTCCGCTTCGCCGCCGCGTCGAGCTCGTCGGTCTACGGCAACGCCGAGTCGTACCCGACCACCGAGCAGGCGCTGCCCGCGCCGGTGAGCCCGTACGGCGTGACCAAGCTGGCCGCCGAGCAGCTGTGCACCCTGTACGCCACGAACTTCGGCGTGCCCACGGTGTCGCTGCGCTACTTCACCGTGTACGGACCGCGACAGCGCACCGACATGGCGTTGCGTCGGATGATCGACCTGACCCTCGCAGGGCGCCCGTTCGTGCTCTACGGCGACGGCACGGTGGCACGCAGCTTCACCTACGTCGACGACGTCGTCGACGCCAACATGGCGGCGCTCTTCGGCGACGCGCCGCCCGGGTCGTTCGTCAACGTCGCCAACGACCGGACCGTGTCGATGTCCGAGCTCATCGACCTGGTCGGCGACCTGCTCGGCACCGAGGTGCGTGTCGATCGCCGGCCCGCGGCCGACGGGGACGCACAGCGCACCGGCGGCTCGCAGGCGCTGGCCCGTGAGCTGCTCGACTGGTCGCCGTCGACATCGTTGGCCGACGGCGTGGCGGCGATGGTCGAGTGGTGCCGAACGCACCCCCGCGACCGCGACTGAGCGATGCCGATGCCTGCCGTCGACGCGGTGGGGACCGTCGCGCTGGCCACCGCGCTGGCGAGCGGTGCGGTCGCAGCACTGCGACCGCCGGTGTCGGTCCCCGCAGCGCGGCGTCGCTGCCGGCGCCTGGTCGGTCGCCGTCGTGTGGCTGATGATGCGGTTCATGACCGTCGACCTCCGGTTGTTCGAGGTCGCCCGACTGACCCGTGACGAGGTTCCGGCCCCACTCCGTGCCGCCGGCGCGTGGGCCGGCCCACGCGGCTCGCTCGTCTGCTGGGCCGCCGTCGTGGTCGGCACGCTGGCCGTCGCCGCGCTCGGCAACCGCGTCCTGGTGGCGCGTGCCGCGGGTGTCATCTCGGCGCTCGTCGCGATCGCGGTGCTCGGTGCGGCCAACCCCTTCGAGCTGCTCGGTGCGCCCCCGGGCGCGGGTGCGGGTCTCAATCCCGTCCTCGAGCACCCGATGATGCTGATCCACCCGCCGCTGCTCTACCTGGCCCAAGCACTGGTGATCGCTGCAGCGCTCGTGGGCGTCACCGACGACGCCCGCCGGTGGAGCATCTCGTCGCTCGTCGCGCTGGTGACCGCCACGCTGCTCGGCGCGTGGTGGGCCCACGACGAGCTCGGATGGGGCGGGTGGTGGGCCTGGGACCCGGTGGAGAACACGGCGCTCGCGCCGCTCGTCGCCGTGGTCGCCGCACTGCACGCCCGCGCCACGACCAACACCCAGAGGTGGCGCCTCGTCGCCGCCACCGCGGTCGCGTTCGGGATCGCGTTCACACGGGCGGGCCTGGTCGACTCCGTCCACGCCTTCGCCTCCGATGCGACGGTGTCGAGCGTCTTCGTGCTCCTCGGACTCGGTGCCATCGTCCTCGCGGTCCGCACGGGGAGCAGCGCCGAGGGACCCAGGGATCGGTCACCCGTGACACCCGCGGGGTGGATCACCGGGATCGGCGCGAGTTGGGTCCTGCTGGTGGTCGGGTCGGCGGCGATCGCGGCGATCTGGCTGGCGCGGTCCTCACCACGCGGCGTCGTCGACCCGCAACTGGTGGCACTGCTCTGCGCACCCGCCGGGCTGGTCGTCGTCGCCGGGCTCGTGGTGTTCGGATTCCGTCGACGGCTCCCCGCCGGAGTGACGCTCTCGCACGCAGGAGTCGTCCTGTTCGCCATCGGTGTCGTCGGTTCGTCGATGTCGACGACCGAGTTCGCGTCGTTGGAGGTCGGCGAACGCGCCGAGGTGGCGGGTGCCGACGTCCGGGTCGTGGGGGCGGAGGTCGTCCAGGACCGACCCGATGTGATCGAGCTCCGCGTCGACGTCGTGGTCGACGGGAGACTGCTCGGTCCATCGATCCTCGAACACCCCGACATGGGCCGGACCCGCGCCCGACCGGGCCGATCGGTCGATCTGACCGGAGAGACCGAGGTCGTCGTGACCCGCTACGACGACGAGCGCGCCCTGATCGAGCTCCGACGTCACCCGGGGCTGCCGTACGTGTGGCTCGGCGGCGCACTCGTCGTGGCCGGCGCACTCGCCGCCGCGTCGCGACCGGGTGTCGCCCGGTCGTCGGTGTCTCAGCTGTCGCGTCGACGACGCTTCGCCTCGAGCAGCGACTCGAGCGACGACGCGCCCGGCGTCGGCGACTCCGACGCCGGTGGCTCCGGCGAGGGCGGCGGCGGTGGCGCGGGCGACGTCGAGGACGGTTCGCTCACGCCGGATGGCGACGGCGTCGGGACCGGCGCCACCGGCGAGGCACGCTCCGACGGCGCACCGACCTGAGTCGGGACCGTTGCACCCGACGGTCCGGCATCGGAGGGCGCATCGGACGATCCGCTCGAGCGTGCTCGCCTGATGTGGCCCAACGCGCCGCCGAGTCGGCCGGCCACGCCGACCGACGGGCGGGCCTCGGGGGCCGAGGTGAAGCGCAGCCGCGACACTGCGACCGCGACAGGCCACAGGAGCGCGGCGAGTGCCAGCAGCCACGGCGCGAGGTCCACCGCCCGGCGACCGGGCTCGAGACCTTCGGCGTCGAAGAACTGCGCGGCGTCGATCTCGCCACGCCCGCCGGCCCGCGTGCTGGCCAGCTCGAGCAGCTCCGGGTCGCTCCCCTGTGCCAGGTACTCCTGTGAGTAACCGAGGTCGACCGCCCCGGACACCGCGGCGACGGGGGCTCCCCCGGCCGAGGTCGCGACGGCGCCCACCCCGTAGGTGCCTGACGGACCGGCGGTGACGGCACCCTCGAAGCGACGGTCGTCGACACGCTGCATCAGCGCGTCCTGTGTCGAGCCGGACGGCGATGTCACCGTGGCGGTGACCGTGGCGCCGTCGGGGACGTCCCGGTCGAAGTTCGCCGTCACCGTCGCGCTGCCGCGATCGAAGTGCACCGCGATCGTGCCCTGCGGCGACTTCGCCACCGACCGGAGCACCCCCGCCCAGAACTGAGGGGCGCCGTCCCACCCCGTCCAGCCTCCCGCCCAGCGCCCGCCCCCATCGCTGGTCCACGACGCCACCTTGCCGAGGCCGACCTGCCACGACGCGAGCAACGGGTCCTGTTCGGCGCCGACACGCAGGTGTTGGGTGGCCGTCGGGCGGGCGGTCGACGCCACGTAGCCCAGCACCGGCGGTGCCGACTCCAGCGACGACACCTCGGGCGCGGCGGAGCTGATCTCCGGGAGGAACTCGCCTTCGACGATCAACTGCCGGGAGACGACCTTCGTCTCCTCGAGCAGCAGATCCGGGAGCGCCTGCAGGTCGCGGCCCGGGTAGAAACGACCTCCGCCCTCATCCGCGATGCGTCGGAGCTCCTTCGCAGAACCCTCTCCGGTCCCCATGACCGAGACGGTGATGCCCTCCTCGCGGAGTTGCCCGGCCTCGCTCGCCAACGCCGCGAGGCGCTGCTGGTCCTCGAATCCGTCGGTGAACAACACGATGTGTCGCAACGAGGCGTCCGACTCCCGGAGGCGCTTCGCGGACTCGGTGAGTCCGGGAGCCAGGTTCGTGGGGCCGGCGCCGTGATCGATGGCGGCGAGACGATCCCGTGCCGCCGAGCCGTCACCCACCGGTGCCAGGTCCATCAGCCACCGAGCCCTGTCGTCGAGCGCGATCACACCGAGCTCGTCGCCCGGAGCGATGCCCCCGAGGGCGAGCGTCGCCGCCTCCCGGGCGATCGCGGACTTCTCGACGCCCCCGTCGTGGCGACCGTTCTGGTCGGCGCCGTCCTCGGCGCAGTGGCAGGCACCCATCGACCCCGACACGTCCACCGCGAAGACCTGCGCCACCTTCGATCGTCGCTTCGGGTCCTTCACCTCGCTCAGCACCGGGAGCAGTGCCTCGAGGTCCGAGCCCAGGTAGTCGCCCGCTCCGTAGCTCGAGGTGCCGCCCAGCGTGAGCAGTCCGGTGCCCAACTGACGGGTCGCGGTGACCAGTGACGCCACCTGAGCACGCGACAGCGAGGAGTCCGGCACGTCGACCAGCACGACGGCGTCGCTCGCAGCGAGCCCCGTCAGGTCGGGGAGCTCCTCGGGCGGCACCACCGTGACGCGGGCACCCGTCGCCGAGAGCACGTCGGCGAACTGCTGCCCCTCGCCCGGTGCACCTTCGACGACCAGCACCTCGGCGCTGCCCTCGACACGTGTGGACGCACGGGCCCGGTCGTTCTGCGTGACGCCGTTCGAGGGCCCCGAGACGCTCGCCGACCAGCGGACGAGTCCGGCATCGCCCGCCGGTTGCAGGAACGAGACCTCGGCGTCTCCGGCGGGAGCATCGACGAGCCGACGGTCGACCTCGACACCGTCCCGCTGGAGTGCGACCGTCACCAGCTGGGCGGCCGTGGCACGGATCCGCACCCGTAGCTCGACGGTCTCGGCACCACTCGCGCGGTCGGGCGCCTCGAGGGCCACCAGCATCACGTCGGGACCGGTGCCGGGGTCGATCGGCACCACGTCGAGCCGGACGCCAGCTCGCTCCAGGCGGGTGACCTCGGCGTCGACGTCGCCGGTCGTCGGCCTGCCGTCCGAGACGAGCACCACCCTGCGTGCGTGGTCCCGTGGCGCGATCGCCCCGGCGATGCGCAACCCTGCGGCGAGATCCGTGGCGGAGCCGTCGACGGTGACCCTCGGCCCGCTCCACCGCAGCTCCTCGTCGACCGACGCATCGACCAGAGCATCGCCACCGACGACGACCACCCCGGCGGTCGCACCCCGGGGCATCCGGTCCAACGCGGTCGAGACCATCTCGACGGCGTCGCCGCGGTCGGCGCTCATGGAGTCCGAGACGTCGAGCACGACGACCACCGCCACGGCGTCCGACCGGCGATGCACCACCGGGACGACGAGCGCGAGCGCGATCAGCGCGAGCACCCCGCCGCGGAGCCCGGCGGCGACGCGCCACTGGCGACGGGGGACGCCACGGCGGCGTGCTGCGAACCACCACTCCGCCACGACGAGCCCGGCGGCCAGGAGCAACACCCAGACGAGCAGCGAGCGCTGCACCGGGAGTCCCCCGTCCGACGCCTCCGGTGCGGACCCCGGCACCGCCAGGCCGTCGGTCGGCGAGATGTCCGTCTCGGACACCGCGGGGTTCACGACCACCGATCGGCGTCCCGTCGCCTCGGACTCGACGGTCCAGATGCCCGAGCGGTCGAGCTCGGGCGGCACACCCCCGGCCGGCACGACGGTGCGCGTCCCCGCGGGCGAGATGACGACGGACTCACTCCCGACGTCCAGTTCGAGACGGTCGCCGACGCCGAGCGTTCCGGCCGACTGCTCGGAGCCGCCCAACGACGTCAGGATCCGCTCCGCGAGCACCGGGAACGCCGGCAGGAGCCCGAGGTTCGACTCCTCGAGCGGGAAGGCCTGGTGCACGAAGGGCACCGGCCCGGCACGCCCGGCGACGAGCAGCGGGGTGTCCTCGGCACCGATCAACGTCGTGGCCGACGGCGCCGACAGCCGCTGCGACGCGGCGATGGCCAGCTCGGAGAGGTCGAGCCCGTCGAGCAGGTCGGCGTCCGAGCGCACCAGCGCGGGAACCGGCGCGTCGACCTCACCGACGACCTCGATGCCGGGGACGCCGACCGCCGCGATGGACCACCACGGCACCACGGGGGGCTCGTCCACCACGACGCCGTCGAGCACCACCAGGTCGAACCCGCTGCCACCACGCTGGTCGGCCGAGAGGTCGGACATCGCCTCGACGCGCGTCACCTCGACCGACGCCATGGCGCCCATGAGCGCGTCGAGGAACGCGTTGGGGCGACCCACCTGGAGCACCGAGAGGCTCCGGGCGTCGGGGCCCACCGCGTAGACGTGATCGTCGAGGTCGAGCAGGTCGTCGGAGTCGAGGTGCACGTCGATGCGCTCACCTCTCGGGACGTCGACGCCGACCTCGGTGGTGCTTCGACCGTCGATCGCTCCGGGAGCGCTCGCCGCCGTCCGGCCGTCGACATCGACCCGGATCGTCGTGGTCGCCCGCTCCGCATCAGCGTTCCGAACGCTCACCTGGACGTGCATCGACGCGCCGGCGTCCGACACGACGACGTTGGTGACGCCCAGGTTCGTCGCACGGTCACCGACGGTGCGGACCTCGGTCCCCGCTGGGAGCAGGTCGACGTCGGACGCTCGCAGCCCGCCGTCGGTGACGAGCACGTACCCGACCGATCGGTCCGGCCGGTCGAGACCCAGCGCCAACGATGAGGCGACCTCGCCGTCGAAACCTCCCTCCGAGACCTCGAGGCCCTCGACCAGCGAGGCCACCTCGGCCGGGGCCGCGTCCGTGGCGACCACGGCGGCGGGGGCGCCCGCCGTCACGATCGACACCGTCGCGCCGCTGCCCAGATCCCCCGCCATCGACACGACCTCGTCGAGGGCATCGGCGAGTCGGTCCGGGGTGCCGTCGGTCGCCCCCATCGACGCGCTCGTGTCGACCAGCACCACCAGACGCTGGGCCGAGACCCTGCCGGTGTCGATCACGGGCCCAGCGAGCGCGAGCGCCAGCAGCGCGACCACCAGGAGTTGCAGGACCAGCGGGATCGACCAACGCAGCCGCTGCCAGGGCCGTGAGGACGACACCGGCCGGTCGTGTCGCTGCCACTCGAGCGTCGACGCCACGACGACCTCGGTCCGGCGCGAGCGCAGCACGTGCAGCGCGACGATCGGCACGGCGAGCGCCAGCAGCCACAGCCCCATCGGCGACGTCAGCGTCATCGCAGCACGCCCCGCCCGATCAGGGTCGGCACGACGCTCGAGATCAGGTCCGAGGCGCTGTCGACGACGACGGACCGACCCCCGTGACGGAGCATCCGTGCTTCGAGCTCCCGACGGGCGGCGGCCCGCCGGGCGGCGAACGCCTCGACCACCTCGGGGCTCATGTCGACATCGACCCGATCACCGGTCTCGGCGTCGACGAGCTGGACCTCGCCCAACGCGTCGGGGTGCTCCTCGGCCGCCGACACGACCTGCACCGCGACCACCTGTTCGCGACGCATCGCGAACAGGTCGATCGATTCGAGCGCCGTCGGCGCGAGGAAGTCCGACACGACCACCACCACACCGGATCGCCGGGTGGTCGCGCCCAGCGTGCGTGCGACGTCGGCCAACGGGGTCGGGCCCTCGGCACGCCAGGTGGCGATCATGTCCAGGTAGGTCGGGACCGTGCCTCGTCCCCGGAACCGGCGCAGGGTGGCGTCGCCCAGCGTGCAGACGCTGACCGTCTCGTTGCGGACGAGCGCCGTGACGCCCAGTGCAGCAGCGATCCGGGCGGCCTGGGTCAGGCGCCCCCCGAAGCCCATCGACGCGGAGGTGTCGACGACGATCTGCACCCGTAGGTCGACGTCGGCTTCGTAGAGCCGGACCAGCACGTGGTCGAGGCGCGCCCACGCCTGGACGTCGATGCTCCGGGGGTCGTCACCTGGCTGGTACTCCCGCCAGTCCACGACATCGAGGGACCGTCCGCGCGATCTCGAGCGGTGCGGCCCGCTCCCCGAGCCGGGCACGCGACGGTCCGGCACCACGGCGAGGCGTTCGAGCGCCGCCAGCTCCGACGTCGTCAGCACTCCAGGGCTCACCGGATCAGACCTCGGCCGGGCCCGTCTCCACCACGTCGAGCAGCGCCGACACCAGCCGATCGCCGTCCACGTCGTCCACCGCTGCCTCGTACCCCAGCCCGATCCGGTGGCGGAGCGCTGCGTGCGCCACCGCTCTGACGTCGTCGAGCGCCACCGACGGCCGGCCGTCGCGGCAGTGCGGTCACCTTCGCCCCGAGGAGCAGCGCCTGGGCGCCACGCGGGCTGGCACCGAAGCGGACGTACCGCTGGATCAGCTCGTGGGCGCCGTCGCCCGGGTGCGTCGCCAGCACGAGGTCCGCGGCGTAGCGCACGACGTGCGAGGGCACCGGCACCGACCGCGTGAGCTCGATCATGGCGAGGACCTGGCCGGCATCGGCGACCTGCGAGCACTGCGGCGCGACGGCGCCGGTGGTGCGCTCGATGATCGACACCAGCTCGTCCGAAGTCGGCATCCCCACCCGGCTCTTCAACATGAACCGGTCGAGCTGTGCCTCCGGCAGCGGATAGGTGCCCTCCTGGTCGATGGGGTTCTGGGTCGCGAGCACCAGGAACGGTCGTTGCAGCGCTCGGGTCTCGCCACCAGCGGTCACCCGCCGCTCCTGCATCGCCTCGAGCAGTGCCGACTGGGTCTTCGGCGTGGCACGGTTGATCTCGTCGGCGAGCAACAGGTTGGTGAACACCGGTCCGGCAGCGAAGCGGAAGCGTCGCGAGCCGGTGGCGTCGCTCTCGAGCACCTGCGTACCGACGATGTCGGCCGGCATGAGATCGGGCGTGAACTGGACCCGACCCGAGTCCAGGCCGACCACCGACGACAGCGCGAGCACCAGCTGGGTCTTGCCCAGACCTGGGACGCCCTCGATCAACAGGTGCCCCTCGGCGAGGAGGCAGCACAAGGCGTCGCGCACCAGTCCGTGCTGACCGACGATCAACTTCGCGATCTCGGTCTCGAGCGCGGCGGCGATCGTGGCGTAGCCGTCGGGGTCGATCACCGGGAGTGTCGGTACGTCCCGTTCGTGCATCAGTTCCCCTGTGTCAGTTGGGCGAAGTAGTCGCTGATCAGGTCGCGTTGCGCGCTCGGCAGGCCGGGTGCCTCCGCCGCGCGTCTGACGCCGTCGCGGTAGCGCGTGAGCGCCTCACCGAGCGGAAGTCGGGCCGCCGACCGTTCGGTCGCCGTGTCGCCCGTCCCGACCCGTGAATCGAGTCGTCCGCCGTCGCCCGACAACGTGCCCTGCCCCGAGCTCGTGCCCTGCGGCGGCGGGGCGAACACGTCGGTCGCCGGCGGCTCCTCCTCGGACCCCGATGCCGACTCGGGCAGATCGTCACCCCCGCCGGTTCCGACCTGTCCGGTCCCACCCGTTCCGCTGCCGGTGCCGGAACGGTCGCCGCCCGAGACCGACCCGGACCCGGCGCCCGCCCCCTTGCCGTCCCCGCTCCCCTGGCCCTTGCCCTCGCCGTTCCCCTTGCCCTGGCCCTGGCCCTGGCCCTGGCCGTTCCCTGGGCCCTGGCCTTCGCCCTTGCCCCCGCGGTCACCGGCTCGTGCGCCGTCCTTCCCCGCGTCCCCCGGTGCCGTCGCTCGACCGAGTTGGGACGCCATCGACTCCCGTGCCGCGCCGATCGCCGCTGCTGCGCCCGCTGCGTCGGAGCGCTCGGCCACGTCAGCCGTCTGCTGGTCGTGCGCCTGCGCGGCGGCCTCGAGTGCTGCGGCCGCCCCGGGGTCACCGGCAGCGACGGCTTCGGACGCATCGCGGAGCGCGTCGGCGACGCCGGGAGCACCCGCGACCTGGGTCGACGCGAGCGCCTCGAGCCGATCGGCGAGCTCGGAACGCGCCGGTGATCCCAGGTCGTCCACGGCAGCCGACGCTGCACGCAGCTGTTCCGCCGCTGTCTGCGTGCCCGCACCGGCGAGCGGCTTCGCTGCCAGCGAACGCTCCAGGCCGTCGGTCGCTGCCCGGGCCGCCTGCAGGTCGGCGCCTGCGCCGCGTGTGAGCTCGGCCTGCGCAGCAGCGAGGTCCGACAGCGCATCGTCGGGCCGGGTGGCGTCCAGCGACGATGCTGCCCGCAGCAGGGAATCCGCAGCGCGGGACCCCGACGGGAACTGCTCGGCGGCCTCACGCAGCGCGTCCTGAGCACGCTCGGTGGCCGTCACTGCCGCTCGCTCGCGCTCCCTGGCCGCGTCCTGTGGGTTCGGCACCCACAACAGGGCAGCGACGGCGAGCAGCGCGACAGCGCCCAGCGTCGCAGGACGCCCTGGCACCCCGGGGCCGGGCAGACCCGTGCGGGCATCGGCGCCCGCAGCGACGGATCGTGCCCGCTCGGAGATCCGCTCGGCGAAGCTGCCGTGGTGCCCGGAATCTGCACCGAACTCGAGGTCGGCGCTCAGCGCATCTCGAGATGCGAGCCCCTGGTCGAGCGCACGCGCCACCTCGATGTCCGATACCGGCCGTGACCAGACGACGACCAGGATCAGCACGGTCGACGACGCGGGGACGACCAGCGCTGCGACCTGGAGCCACGACCACGGCAGGGCACGGTCCAACAGGAGCAGGGCCACGACCAGGAGCAGCGCCACCCAGACCCAGTGCCACGCCAGGCGCACGACCTTCAACCGTCGGAACCGACGTCGAGCGACGATGAGCAGCTCGGCCGGTGTCACCGGTCGCGCTCCACCGGGGCGGTGACCTTCGAACGGGCGAGCAGCAGGCACAGCGAGGTGATCACGAGCCACCACAGCGCCGACAGGAACTTGTCGAGGTTCGAGACGGCATCGAGTCCGACCTGTTCCTCGGCAGAGCCCAGGACCCAGGACCCGAGCGCCACCGGCGAGAACGAACCGACCAGCCTCAGCGCCGAGTCCTCGGCGTCCATCGTCGGGTTCGACCGGTACGCCACCGAGTACAGGACGCCCATCACGATCCAGGGCGCCACGGTGATCGCGGCGCACGACACGAGCGCGGTGAAGGTGGCGCCCGTCGGCTTCGACAACGTCGCGCTGGCAGCGAGCGAGATCGCGGCGAACTCGATCATGATCAGGACCAGCACGACGAACGTGCCGATCACCTGCACCGCCGTGATCCCACCGAGCAGGAACGGGATCACCATGACCGGCGTGGCGCACAGCAGCACCACGAGCAGGTACGCGACCGACGAGATCAGCTTGCCGCCCACGATCTTGCCGGGCGTCATCTCGGTGAGCTGCAGGGGCTGCAGCGTCTGGTTGTGGCGCTCCCCGGCGATCGAGGGGCCCACCAGCGTCGGCACCGTGAGGATCAACGTCAGCAGCAGGAGCCCCGCCACCGCGGCGAACATGCTCACCCCCATGCCCGTGAGCTCGTCGACCGAGAAGCCGCCGGCCGGGATCTCGTTGCCCATGGCGTCGAACGAACTGCTCCACGACGTCACCGCCGCGTAGATCAGACACACCGCGACGCCGGGCAACGTCATCAGCAGAGGGATCGCCCACGCCGCCATCGGCGAGCGGAATCGACGCATCACCTCGAGCGAGATCAGCGGGTTCGAGCGGGTGCCCGTCCATCGCGTCGGACCCGTCCAGCGCGTCGGAGCGGTCATCAGTTCACCCTGCCTTCGGTGAGTCGCATGAACCGGTCCTCGAGACGGGTCGTGCCGCTCGAGACGCTCAGCACCTGGTGGCCCTCGTGCACGAGGTGCGCGATCAACGCCGCCTGTTCCGCCTCGGTCGCGACCTCGTAGGTCGAGCTGGCGCCACCGACGAACTCGACGACGACCGTTCGACGGAGCTCGACCGAGAGGTCCTCGTAGCCCACCAACGCGCCGAGCTCGATCACGGCGGCGTGGGTGCACATCTCCTCGAGCTCCCCCAGGATGTGCGAGCTGATCAGGATCGTCACACCGAGCGACCGGAGGTGGCCGATGATGTCGCGCAGCTCGATGCGGGCGCGGGGATCCAGCCCGCTCGCCGGCTCGTCAAGGATCAGCAGCTTCGGTTCGTGGACCAACCCCCGGGCCAGGCCGATGCGCTGCTTCATGCCCCGCGAGAGGGTGTTCACGTCCGCGTCCCGCTTGGCGTCGAGGTCGACGAGCTCGAGCAGTCCGCGCACGAGTGGGTCCACGGCATCGCCCGTCACGCCGTAGGCGGTCGCGAAGAACCGCACGTACTCCTCGACCGTGATGCCCGAGTACATGCCGAGCACGTCGGGCACGTAACCGACCAGCCGCCGCACGGCGCGCACGTCGGTGATCGGGGCCCCGAACACCTCGGCCGTGCCACGACTCGGACGGAGCAGGGTCGCCACGATCGACATCAACGTCGACTTCCCTGCACCGTTGGGACCGATGAGGCCGCAGACCGCCCCTGCCGGCACGTCGAGCGAGACGGAGTTCAGCGCGATGTGGGCGCCGTACGCCTTCGAGAGATCCCTGATGCGCAGGGCCGGCAGGGTGTCGTCGATCGTCATCGGCCCGCGCAGTCGAACAGGAGCGGAGTGTCGACGGGGAGTCCCACCGAGACCCTCGCGAGCAGCGCGCCGCCCGCCGGGATCTCGGGCACCATCCACTCCTGGACCTCTTGGGCCGCCATGCGGGCGCTCCCCCGGGGCACACCCACCTTCTCGGCAGGTGTCCACTCCGAGCCGTTCCAGAACCGGAGGTCCTCGGCCACGGTGTGCAGGTCGCAGATGGCTGCCGGTCGTCCGGCGACAGCGGTCAGACGTGCGTACTGCAGCGTCCGCACGAACTCCTCGGCGACGATCGGGCCCTCCTCGCCGATGAGGCCCTCGTCGACCTCGGCGGCCGACGACGGCGGACCCACCGCATCGATGCGCAACGCGGCCGCCGACGGAACGGTCGAGTGGATCGGGGCGATCGCGGTGATCTCGGATCTGCCGGGAAGTGTGCGCCCGAGCGCCGTGATGTCCGACCCGAGCGAACCCGTGATCACGACGACGCCTCGCGACAGGGGCAACGAGGTGCCCTGACCGACCGGCAGCCCGGACCAGATCGGCCCGGCCACGAAGTCGCCCTCCATGCCCATGCCGCCGCCGTCGATCGGCACGGTCGTGGCGTCGAACATGGCAGCGAACGGGGCGATGTCCTCGAGCACCTCGAAGGGAAGTGTCACCGACGATCCCGCCGGTACGTCGCTGAAGGGCCTGGCCCGGCCGGCACCCAGGACCACGACGCCGACCAGGTCGGTGTCGGCGTCGTTGGTGACGGTCACGTCGACGGTCCCCTCGGTGCCGGCGATCGCCGTCACCGACACGCTCGGTCCCGCGACGAGATCGACCGGCGACACGCTGAGCGTGCCGAACGAGTTCCGTCCGACGTCGATCCGTGCGGTCGACCCGGTCCCGGTGTCGGTGACCACGGCGACCGGAGACGACGCCGTGAGCTCGGCGCCGGCGGGCAGCTCGAGGACCTCGGACTCCTTCAGGCCCATCGACACCGAGCCGGACCCGTTCCAGGGGTCGACCACGATGCTCGACGATGCCGTCACCTCGGCGCTGGTGAAGACGCCCTGCCCGGCCACGAGCAGCAGGCCGGCGACCAGCAGCGACACGCCGGGAGCACCGATCCACATCAGCCGGCGACGCCGGCGGGTTCGTAGCACCAGCCAGAGACCGGGCCCCGCGAGCAACGCGGAGCCGAAGACCGCCGCGACGATCGCCCACACCGAGAGGAACTCGACCGCGACCAGACCGCCGGTCACCCACTCGTCGCCCATCCACATGTCGACCGACGGCGACAAGGTCGTGCGGACCATCGCAGGTTCGAGCACCTCCGACCAACCTCCGAGCGCGGCCCGCCCGTCGCTGAAGCGGACCCACCCCGACCCCACACCCGTGCGCGCGCCCGCAGCGGACGGCAACTCGACCACGGGCAGCACCTCGGCCCGGGCCGCGTCGATGACCAGCTCGCCACCGCGCCAGACCCAACCGCGCAGCTGCGCGACCTGCTCGCCGGTGAGGCGGTCCACGTCCTGGGCGCCGAGCACCACCGTCGACATGGACTCGAGGCGACCGGGTCGGGTCCAGGACGCGTCGGTGAGCTCGACGAGCCGAGCGTCCTGCACTCCGCCGACGGTCGCTGCGGTCTCGGGTGCGCCGGCGCTGGCCATCGACGATCCGATGCCGACGATCGTCGAGCCGTGCGCGACCTCGACCTCGACCATGTCGTCGCCGAGGCTCCGTGACCCGTCGCGGACATCGACCCTGATCGATTCGAGGCCGCCGCTCGGCGTCGGTAGCGACAGGTCGAGCACGGTCGGCGCCCCTGCGGGGAGCTCGCTGCGATACGTACGGCGACCGCTGTCCCACTCCAGGATCACGTCCACGGTCCGGGCACGATCCGAGACCATGGTCACCTGGACGGGCATGGCGGCTGCGTCAGCGACGAGTCCGCCCTCGCCGACCTCGAGCTGCACGTCGACCTCCGTCGGGGGCGCCTGCGCCGACGCCCCGGAGGTCGCGCACAGACCGGAGCCCACGATCACGAGCAGCGCCACAGCCGACCGAGCGACGCGCAGCCGTCTCCCAGCCCCCCGTTCCGTGGCGCTCATCACGCCCGGCGCACCCGCCCTCATTCGTCCTCGACCCCCCCGACCCCTGGAGACCGCAACATATCAGCCGACCTGCAGGTGGGCAGGTCACCGGGGTCGGTCGGCGGGCCGCGGAGCTCGACCCAGCGCTGTGCTCAACCCAGCGCTGTGCTCAGCCCAGCGACAGGATCGCCCGGGCCACCAGGTCGGTGCCGAACGCGGTGAGGATCGCCAGGTAGAGCAGTCCGGTCGCGGCCATGACCGCCGAGTAGTACTTCTCGCGCAGCGCCAGCTTGGTGACGACGACCAGTCCGATCGTGGTGATCGCGCACGCCACCCAGAACCAACCCAGCATGCCCCCGTAGCCGTCGTCGATCGACCCGTTGAGGGCCGAGATCATGCCGGGTGGCACGAGCAGCAGCGCGACCTCGAAGGGCCAGATCCAGCCCAGGTACTTCACCTGCTCCTCGAGCGGCGCCCGGGGCAGACCCGGCTGGGTGAGGTACCAGTGGCCGAGCAGCATGGCGTCGGAGACGCACCCGAGGAACGCAGCGCCGACGAGCGCCCGTGCGATGCCGAGCCAGACCGGCCCGCCCGAGGCGACACCACCGGCGATGACACCGATCACGCCGATCGCCGGAGCGATCAGGTCGAGGCGCGGATCGAACTCCTCGACGGTCTCGTCGAAGGTGATCTCGGCGCGGTCGATGCCGGTCATGGCCACCACGCGGGCGGACTTCTTCTGGAGACGTTCGCGCTGCAGCGCGACACCGGCCGCGCGGCGTTGCCAGCTGACCCAGCCGACGGCACAGCAGGCGATGACGACACCGGCCGCCGAGGCCTCGCGGACCGGCACCGTGCCGTAGCGCAACCCGACGACCAGACCGAGCAGGGCGATCGTCCCATAGACGCCTCGCAGCAGCCAGCCGTAGCCGACCGAGACCTCGCGGCGCCGGGTCGTCACCCACAGGAAGAACAGTCCTCCCGTCGCCCACTGCAGCAAGAAGGTCGAGATGTCGAGCGAGATCACGGTCCGTCCACACTAGGCAACGGCCCGTCCTGCTCCCCCATCCGGAGGGCCTGTGAAAGGGGGCTCAGTCGCGCAGCGAGCGGTAGATCGAGTCGACCAGGTTCACCCGTCGGAACGACAGCGCGGTGTCGGCATCCAGGCCAGCGTTGTAGAGCATCGAGATGACGACGTCGTGCTCCGGGTCGGCCATCGCGAAGCTCGTGCCGCCCTGGCCGGCGTGACCGAACGCGGCGTCGCTGGGGGCGTCGCCGAAGTAGTGCGACGACAGCGGCGCCATGAATCCCAGACCGAAGCCTGCGTCCCGGTCGAGGGTCACGTCGTGGTTGATCGGCAACCGAGCGGTCGTGGCGTCGAGCAGCAGGTCGGCGGGCAGGACCCGGTCCGCGCCGCCGAGGTCGTCGAGCAGCCCCCGGTAGAAGGTCGCGAGGGCCGCCATCGTGCCGTAGGCGCCGAACGACGGGTTCCACTCCGCAGCGGTCTCGGGTCCGACCTCGGCCAGCAGCGGAATCGGTCGGTCCATCGTCAGGTCGAGCGTCGCGGAGATGCGCGGTGACAGACGGCTGTAGTCATCGCCCTCGATGCGCAACACCAGATCGTCGGCCGGTACGCCGTAGGGGTCGAGCACGGCCTGTCGCACGTAGCGGTCGAAGGGTGTCTCGGCGAGCGACTCGATGATCTGGCCCAGCAGGTACCAGCCTCCGAACTCGGAGTAGGCCCGGTCGGTGCCGAAGCGCCAGCCCGTCGGCGGCTCCGAGGCGTAGATCCAGGCCTCTCGACTGCGTTCGGGCAGGATGCGCGCCAGGATCGTGTTGACCACGTGCAGTCCGGCGGTGTGGCCGAGCACCTGCTCGACGGTCCGCTCCGAGATCCACGAGGCCGGAAGGTCGTCGATGACGTCGCCCAGTCGGTCGTCCAGGCTGAGCTCGTCCTCGGCGATCAGGCGCAGGACGCCGACCGCGACGATCGGCTTGGCGGCGCAGTACATGGCGGACAGGGTCGAGCGTTCGAACGGCTCGTGCAGGTGGGTCCGCCCGACCGAGGTGTCGAGCAGCGTCTCGCCCCCCTGCTCGACGACGATCTGTGCGCCCGTGTGGAAGAACCCCTCGTCGGCCTCGTGCTCGAGTCGGTCGACGAGCTCCTCGAACGGTTCGGTCACGGTCCCGGTGCCGGTCGCAGTCACGCCGGCGACCGTACCAGCCGGGCAGCTCGCAGGAATCGCCCCCCGAACGCGGGAATTGCGTGAGCTGCCGTCGCTCGGCGACCACAACTCACGCAATTTCCAGGCGGCGTCAGAGTGTCAGGCGGTGCCGGCCTGCTCGGCGAGCAGGGCGCGGGCGATCGGCGAGACCTGGATCTCGTCGGTGCCGGCGTAGATCTGCAGCACCTTGGCGTCGCGGGCCAGCTGCTCGACCTGGAACTCGGCCATGTAGCCGTTGCCGCCGAAGAGCTGCACCGCCTCGAGCGCGACCTCGGTGGCGGCCCGGGCCGAGTAGAGCTTCATCGCCGAGGCCTCGGCGAGGCGTCATCGGCTTGCCGGCTGCCGACATCTCGATGCGTGCGGAACACGAGGTTCTCGACGTTGAGGCGGGCGACCTCCATCTTGGCGAGCTTCAGCTGGATGAGCTGGAACTCGCCGATGGGCTGGCCGAACTGCACGCGGTCCTTGGCGTACTGCGACGGACAGCTCGAGGCAGTGCTCGATGATGCCGAGCGCCATCGCCGCGACGCCGGTGCGCTCGATGCATGAACGTGGCCTTGCGCCCTCGCGGCCACCGCGCCGGCGAGGCCTCCTCGGTCTCGCCGAGCAGGCGGTCGCGGCCGACGCGCACGTCGTCGAGGAACAGCTCGCCGGTGGGCGACGAGTGCAGGCCCATCTTGCGCAGCGGCTTCGACTGCTCGAGCCCGGGCATGCCCTTGTCGAGCACGAACTGCAGCACCTTGCGCTCGGCGGGCGGGTTGCCCTCGTCGAGCTTGCAGATGAAGACGATCGTGTCGGCGTACGGGCCGTTGGTGATGAAGGTCTTCGAGCCGTTGAGCACGTACTCGTCGCCGTCGCGTGCGGGCGGTCGACTGTCATCGACCCGAACGCGTCGGAGCCGGAGTCCGGGCTCGGTGATCGCCCAGGCGCCGATCTTGTCGAGCGTCAGCAGGTCGAGCGCCCAGCGCTCCTTCTGCGCGATCGTGCCCTTGGACATGATCGGCGGCCGCGGTGAGCCCGATCGACACGCCCAGCGCGGTGACCATGCCGGGCGAGCACCGGCAGAGCTCGATGATCGGGATCAGCGTGAACGACGAGCGCGCCGCCGTCGCCGCGCGCCGCTCGGGCTCGTCGGCGCGTCCGACGGCGCTCGCCGGCGGCCGCGCGCCTTCTCCGACGCGATGCGCTTGTCGAAGCGGTCGCGCGCCATGTCGGTCCATGCCGAACGTCGTGAACAGCTTGCGCAGCAGGTCGTACGGCGGCAGTGTCGCCGTGCTCGAGCTCCTCGCGATGCGGCCGGATCTCCTTGTCGACGAACTGGCGCACCGCGTCGCGCACCATCTGCTGCTCTTCGGACCACTGGTACACGGGACGTTCCTCCACGGACACGGAGCCAGGGTCGACTTGACCGGCCGGTCAAGTTTAGAACGAGTCGCGCTCACCCACCCAAGGCGCGACCTCGCCCCACCAGCCCAGCTCTGCGGGGATGACGGGCAGGTCGCGGTAGATCGAGATGTACTCGTCCTCCTGCAGCAGCCCGTGCAGCATGAGCAGCAACGTCCAACGGGCGTCGACGACACCGCCGTCCTCGATCGCCTCGAGCGCGGTGAGCTCACCGGTGCGCATGCGCAGGTAGTTCCGCCACGTCATGGCGATGTGCATCTCGGGAGCACCGTGAGCCGGTTCGCCCTCGACGGTGTCGACCCAGTCGTCGACGACGTGGGACACCGGCCGCTTGCCGTCCTGGTAGCGGATCTCCATGCGCATGCCTCCGAGCGGAGTGTGCAGCAGCTCGAAGCGCAGCCGGGCGGTGGCGTCGGGGATCGCCGGCAGCTCGTCCCAGCGCTCGATGCCCATCTCGTCGGCCGGTGGCAGCACGATCTCGTCGTCGCCGAGCCGCACGCGGGCGGAGTCGAGCTGGTCGAGTGTCACGACGCCCTGCGAACACGGCCGGAACGGGTCGCCGTCTCGCACCAGCGCCCACGGTCCCGGGTCGTCATCGCGGACCCACTCGACCAGGCGGCCACGGTCGAAGACCTGGTGGTGGTGCACCACGGTGCCGTCGTCGAGCACCGCGTCGTGGTGCACGGTGCCGGTCGCGTAGTCCGGGCGCGGTGCGGTGACCTGTCCCCCGGCCTGCTGACGGGTGCTCTCCTGAGGGCCCTTCGCGACGAGTCCCATGGGGTCAGTGCTCCTCGGTGGTGATGGCAGCTGCGGCCGACGTCGGCGCCGCTGCGGCAGCGTCGGCGCTGGATCGGGCGTGATAGCTCGAGCGGGTGAACGGGCTCGACTCGACGTGCGCGATGCCCAGTGCCTCACCCGTCGCCTTGAACCGCTCGTAGTCCTCGGGGGTCCACCAGCGGGCGACGGGCAGGTGGTTCGACGTCGGACGCAGGTACTGGCCGATCGTGACGATCGACGCGCCGACCGCTGCCAGGTCCGCGAGGGTCGAGGTGATCTCGTGGTCGTCCTCGCCCATGCCGAGCACGAGCCCCGACTTCACCGTCAGCCCTGCGGCCGCCGAGCGTGCGAGCACCGACAGCGAGCGGGCGTACGACGCGGACGGGCGCACCGCCCGCTGCAGACGTGCGACGGTCTCGATGTTGTGGTTCAACACGTCGGGGCGTGCCTCGATGATCGTGGCGAGCGCGTCGGGGTCGCCCTTGAGGTCCGAGATCAGCACCTCGACCTGGGTCCCCGGACACCGGTCGCGGATCGCACGGATCGTGTCGGCCACGTGCTGGGCGCCGCCGTCGGGCAGGTCGTCGCGGGCGACCATGGTGATCACGGCGAACGCGAGGCCCATGCGTTCGACCGCCTCGGCGACACGCTCGGGCTCACCCGGGTCGAGCGCCTCCGGGTGGCGGGTGTCGACCAGGCAGAAGCCGCACGCCCGGGTGCAGCGCTCACCGCAGACCATGAAGGTGGCGGTGCCCTCGGACCAGCACTCCGACAGGTTCGGGCAGCCGGCCTCTTCGCAGACCGTGACCAGGTTCAGGTCACGCACGGTGTGCTGGAGCCGCAGCACGTCGGCGCCGATCTTCAGCGGGGCCCGCATCCAGTCGGGCTTGCGTTCGGCGATCCCCACACCGCCCGCCACGCCGGCCTCGGCCAGGCGCCCGAGCAGCCGCACCGAGGTGCCGTCGGCCTGACGTGCCGTGCTCTCGTCGGCCTGACGCGACTCGGCACGCCGCCGGGCCGCGGCGACCTGGCGTGAGTCGTTCGAACCGTCGGTGGCCTCGCCCGGTCCGGCGCCGCGGCTGAACGGCGCGAGATCTGCGTCGAGGTGTCGCCACACGACGTCGCTGCGGTCGACCCGGGCGGGGTCCCACTGATCGGCGAACACCTCGGCGACGGTGTCGGTGACCTGGCGCATCGTCACGTCGACACCCTCACCGGCGATCGACGTCACGCCGAAGTCGGGGATGCCGCAGGGCACGATGTGGCCGAAGTACGCCATGTCCGGGGCGACGTTGAGTGCGAAGCCGTGGAGGGATCGACCCCGCTCGATGCGCACACCGATCGCGGCGATCTTGCGAGCCTGTGGGGTCCCGGGCTCGACCCACACCCCGGGGTAGCCGTCGTGGCGACCGGCGCCGGGCAGACCGAGTCGGTCGAGTGCGTCGATCAGTACCTGTTCGAGGGTCGTGATGTAGCCGCGGGTGTCGGGCAGTCCACCTGCCGGTGGCGCCGTGCCGTCGGCCCGCTCCCAGCCCTTGGGCGGCAGCGTCAGCACGGGGTAGCCGACCAGCTGGCCGGGTCCGTGGTAGGTCACGTCGCCGCCGCGGTCGACCTCGATGAGCTCGGCGCCCACCGATGCCGGGTCGACCAGCACGTGGTCACGATCCGCGTTGCGGCCCAGGGTGTAGGTGTGCGGGTGCTCGAGCAGCAGCAGCCGGTCCTCGCGCCGTCCCAGTGGATCGGCATGCAGGCCCTGCTGCAACGCCCAGGCGTCGCGGTAGCGGACCGCGCCGAGCCACCTGACGCGCAGCGCCGCCCCGGTCCCCCGGATGGTGTCGGGACGGAGTGGGGCGGCGGCGGTGCTCATCGAGACCTCGGATCGGTCGTGGCGGCTGTCGTGACGAGGCGCTCGCTCCCGCAGGCGGGGACGATCCCTCGGGGTCCGACGAGGTCAGACCTCGGCGGACCAGTCGCGGGTCTCGATGATCTCCTTGACCCGCGCCAGGAATGCGGCGGCGTAGGCGCCGTCGAAGGCCCGGTGGTCCCACGACAGCGTCAGGTTGCCGACGGAGTGGATGCCGATCGTCTCGTTGCCGAACTCGTCGGTGACGACGACGGGCTGACGGGCCACGCCGTCGGTCGAGAGGATCGCGACCTGCGGCTGGTTGATGATCGGGATCACGAAGAGCGTGCCGTAGCTGCCGGAGTTCGAGATGGTGAACGTGCCGCCGGAGAGTTCGTCGGGGCCGAGCTTGCGGTTGCGTGCGCGGCTGGCGAGGTCGTGGATGTCGCGGCCGATGGCCCGGAGGCGCTTGTCATGGGCATTGCGCACGACCGGGGCGAGCAGACCCTGGTAGTCGAGGTCGACCGCGATCGACAGGTGCACCTCGTCGTGCAGCACGACCGAGCCGTCACCCATCGAGGCGTTCATGTGGGGGAACTCGTGCAGCGCGTCGACCACCGCACGCGAGATGAACGGCAGGTAGGTGAGCGAGAAGCCCTCCTCCTCCTTGAAGTCCTCGCGCAGCACACGGCGGACCCGCTCGACGCCCTCGTAGTCGACCTGCATGGCGGTGACGGTGTGGGGGGCGGCGGCCTTCGACGCAACCATCGCTTCGCCGGTGAGGCGGCGGATGTTGTTGAGCGCCTCGGTGCGGTCACCGCTGCCGGGCACCAGCGGCGCCACCGACGGGGGCCGTGGGGTGGACCGGGCCGGCGCAGGGGCAGGCGCTGCCGGTGCCGGTGCCGGTGCCGGTGCCGGCCCAGCGGGAGCAGGCGCAGGCGCGCTCGGCGCTGCAGGAGCGGCGGGGGCACCGCCCGCGGCCTTCGCATCGATCGTGGCGAGCACGTCGTCACGGGTGATGCGCCCGCCGACTCCGGTGCCGGTGATGGTCGAGGGATCGATCTGGTGCTCTTCGACGAGGCGACGGACCAGCGGCGACAGCAGCGCGCCACCGGCGACCGGTTCGGCGTCGCCAGCGGGGGCGGCGGCGGGCGCAGGAGCGGGAGCGGCCTCGGGTGCGGGCGGCGCAGGCGGTGCCTCGTCAGCGGGCGCCGGAGCAGCCGGAGCCTGCTCGGGTGCGGCGGGTTCGGCCGGAGCAGGCTCTTCGGCCGGAGCAGCGGCCTCGCCGCCTCCGGCGGCGCCGTCGCCCAGCACCGCGAGCACGGTGCCGACGTCGACGGTGTCGCCTTCCTGCACACGGATCTCGCTGAGCACTCCGGCGGCGGGGGCGGGGACCTCGGTGTCGACCTTGTCGGTCGACACCTCGAAGAGCGGCTCGTCCTCGGCGACCGATTCGCCCACCTGCTTGAACCACCGTGTGATGGTTCCCTCGGTGACGGATTCGCCGAGTTGCGGCATCACGATGTCGGCCATGGTGGTTCCCTTCAAGTGCTGCTGGGGCGAGGCACGGGGGTAGGTGCGGGCGTTGGTGCGGGAGCGAGTCTACTTGTCTCGAACTTGTCTTGTGACCACCCTCGGGAGGCCCGAGGCCACTCAGGGGTGCCGGCCCGTCAACCGTGCAGGGAACGGCCCGTCAGCGCCAGCACCGACTCGCCGAACAGCTCGGTGAGCGACGGGTGCGGCTGGATGAACTCGGCGACCTCGTCGACGGTGGCCTCCCAGTTGACGGCCAGGTAGCCGCCCGAGAGCTGCTCGGTCACCCACGGGCCGACCATGTGCACGCCGAGGATGCGACCGCCGGTGCCGTCGGCCTGCTTCTCGGCGATGATCTTCACGAGTCCGTCGGTCTCGCCGATGATCATCGCCCGGCTGTTCCCGGCGAAGCGGTGCTTCGACACGAGCACGTCGAAGCCGGCCTCCTTGGCCGATGCCTCGGAGTGTCCGGCGAACGCCACCTCGGGCGAGCAGTAGATGGCCCAGGGGACCCGGGAGTAGTCGACCGGCGCGGGCGACTCGCCGAGCAGGTCCTTGACGATGAGGATCGCCTCGGCGAACGCGACGTGCGCGAGCTGCGGCGTGGCGATCGCGTCGCCCACCGCCCACACCGACCCTTCGCCGGTGCGGCACCACTCGTCGACCTCGATGTGGCCGCGGTCGGAGATCTTCACCGCCGTGTCGCCGGCGAGCAGGCCGTCGGTGAAGGGCACACGGCCGACCGACACGACGACCAGGTCGGTCTCGATCGACTCGCCGTCGCCGTAGGAGACGACCGTCGAGCCGTCGTCCGCCCGGGAGTGGCCCTTGACCTCGACACCGGCCTTGACGTCGATGCCCTTCTTCTTGAACGCCTGGAGCACCGAGCGGGTGACGTCGTCGTCGCAGCCCGGCAGGACCTTGGGCAGCGCCTCGAGGATGGTGACCGACGCACCCAGGTCAGCCAGCGTCGACGCGAACTCGCAGCCGATGGCGCCGCCGCCGATGACGACCGCGCGACGCGGGATGTGCGGGATGTGGAAGAACTCGTCCGAGGTGACCACCGACGTGCCGTCGGGCTCGAAGCCGGGGATGACGCGGGGCACCGAGCCGGGGGCGAGCACCACGGCGTCGCCGGTGATGGTGGCGCGCTCGTCGTCGCCGACGATCTCGACGGTGCGGTTCGCAGCCAGTGTGCCGAGCCCGTTGAACAGGGTGACCTTGCGGTTCTTGAGCAGCCCCACCACGCCGCCGGCGAGCTTGTCGATGACGGCCTGCTTGCGGGCCAGGGTGACGCCCCAGTCGACCGACTTCGGTTCGACGACGACGCCGAAGTCGCCGGCGTGCTTCACGGTGCGCACGATCGCCGCGGTCTCGAGCAGCTCCTTGGCCGGGATGCAGCCGCGGTGCAGGCACGTGCCGCCGACCTTGTCCTTCTCGACCAGGGCGACGTCGAGTCCGGCGGACGCCCCGTAGAGCGCCGTCGCGTAGCCGCCCGGACCACCCCCGATCACCACGAGATCGAAGTTCTGGGGGCTGTCGTTCTGCTCGGTCACGTGGCCGAGACTATCGCGACGGATCAGATGATCTGAGCGGCCTGCACGGCGAACGCGACGAGGATCATGACGCCGCACAGGAGGGCGAGGAGGATCAGCGTGCGGGTGCTCACGGCCCACACCGTAGGGCCACTCCCCCGCTCGACGCAGATGCCGCCCCGGGTCGGCAGGTAACGTCGCGACCGGACCGCGTGTCGAGCGCGCCCACAGTATCGACAGGGCCTGCGCCCGAGGGGAGAACGACGTGCAGGACGCACTCGGAGAAGTTCAGTCCGTACTGGTGCTCGGGGGCGGCTCCGACATCGGCCGGGCGCTCTGCCTCCGGCTCATCGAGGGCCGCACGACCCGCGTCGTTCTCGCCGGTCGCCCTGAGGACGGCATGGAGTCCGTGGCCGAGGACCTCACCCGGGCGGGCGCGACCGTCGACGTGCGCCACTGGGACACGACCGACATCGACAGCCACCCGAAGGTCATCGGCGACCTCTTCGACGAGATGGGTGACGTCGACCTGGTGTACGCCCCCGCCGGCATCCTCGGGTCGCAGGAGGCGTTCGAGGCCGACCCCGCGTTCGCCGCGAAGGCCGTCGAGATCAACTTCGGCGGGCTGGTCTCGGCGTGCCTGGTCGTCGCCCAGCGGCTGAAGGCCCAGGGCCACGGCTCGCTCGTGCTCATGTCGTCGGTGGCCGGGCTGCGTGCCCGGAAGGACAACTTCGTGTACGGCTCCACCAAGGCCGGCCTCGACGCCTTCGCGCAGGGCCTCGGCGACTCGCTCGTCGGCAGCGGCGTCAAGGTCGTCGTCGTCCGCCCGGGCTTCGTACACACGAAGATGACCGAGGGCATGGACGCCGCACCGTTCTCGACCACCCCCGAGAAGGTCGCGGAGCTGATCGTCACCGGTCTCGCCAAGGGCACCGAGGTGGTCTGGGCCCCGCCGGTCCTGCAGTACCCGTTCTTCGTGTTCCGCCTGCTGCCGCGAGCGATCTGGCGCAAGATCAGCGAACGAGGCTGACGTGCGGGTCGCCGTCACCGGATCCAGCGGGCTCATCGGCACTGCCCTGACCGGGTCGCTCGAACGCGATGGCCACGACGTGTTGCGGGTGCAGCGCGGCCGGCACTGGGATCCGACGACCGGCACCGTCGACCGCGACGCGTTCGAGGGCCTGGACGCCGTCGTACACCTCGGTGGTGTCGGCATCGCCGACTCGCGTTGGACCGCCGCGCAGAAGGGTCGGGTCCTGACCTCGCGCACGGCCGGCACGACCCTGCTGGCCAGGACGCTCTCCGGGCTCGACGCACCGCCGGCGGTGCTGCTGTCGGGCAGCGCCATCGGGTACTACGGCGATCACGGCGACACGATCATCGACGAGTCCGCAGTCCGCCGGCGACGACTTCCCTCCGCGGGTCTGCATCGAGTGGGAGGCCAGCGCCGCCGCAGCGGTCGAGGCCGGGATCCGAGTCGCCTTCCTGCGCACCGGCGTGGTGCAGGCCACCGAAGGCGGCGCGTTGGCCAAGCAGCTGCCGTTCTTCCGGCTCGGCCTCGGAGGCCGTGCAGGCTCCGGGCGCCAGTACCTGAGCTGGATCACGCTGGCCGACGAGGTTCCGCGCCATCCGGTTCCTGTTGGACCACGACGTCAGCGGGCCGGTGAACCTGGTCGCCCCCGAGCCCGTCACGAACGGCGAGTACACGAAGGCGTTGGGCGCTGTGCTGCACCGGCCCACGACGATCCTGCCGATGATCGGACCACGGCTGCTCTACGGACGCGAGCTGGCCGACTCGCTGCTGCTCACCAGCGGCAGCGCGTCGTGCCCGAGGTGCTGCTCGACGCCGGCTTCGACTTCGAGCACCCCACCCTGCTCGAGGCGCTCGAATCGGTGCTGCGCTGAGCCGACCCGTCGGGCCGGCTCACCACGATTCCCTGCCGCAGGTTCGCGGTGGGTCAGGATGTGGAACAGATCGACGGAGAGCTTCGGGGGACAGACGATGAGCGAGCAGAGCGGCACGGACCAGGTCTCGGCCACACGGGTGATCGAGGCGGACGCGAAGGCCCTCTTCGACGTGGTCGCGGATCCGAGCCTGCACCACGTCATCGACGGTTCCGGTTCGGTGCAGGGAGTCCGCGGTGGCGCCCGCAAGCTCCGCCTGGGTGACCGCTTCTCGACCAAGATGCGCATCGGTGTGCCGTACCTGATCTCGAACAAGGTCGTCGAGTACGACGAGGGGCGCCGCATCGCCTGGTCCCACATCGGCGGCTGGCGGTGGCGGTACGAGTTCGAGCCCGTCGACGGCGGCACCCGGGTGACCGAGACCTTCGACTGGTCGACCGCCAAGCCGGGTGCCGGCGGGTACACGTCGAAGTGGGCGTCGAAGAACCAGGCGTCGATGGAGGCCACCCTCGGTCGCCTCGACGCCTTCGTCACCAACACCTCGTCGTCGCTCTGAGCAGTCGACGATGACCGAGCGTCCCCCCGCCGACGAACCCGGCGACCTCGCTGCCGACTCCCCCGGCGACGACGCGCTCGACGAGCTCCTCGCAGAGGACGCGCCGAGCGGCGACATCACCGAGCTGGCGACCGACATCGCCGCGGGACTCATCGCTGCAGAGACCTCGGACCGTCCACTGCGACGGGTCGCCGCGTTCGACTTCGACGAGACGCTGACGCGCCGCGACACCCTCGTGCCCTTCCTGGTGCGGGTCGCCGGACCGGCACGCTTCGCGGCTGCGTGTGTGAAGGTGCTGGTGGCCGGATTCCGCGGACAGGTCGCGCTGCGAGACCGCGGACGCGGTCAAGGAACGCCTGCTGGCGGTGCTCTTCGTCGGCCGCTCCGAGTCACAGCTGCGTCGCCTCGCCGAGCAGTACACCGCGGACGATCCTGCACGACGGGATCGACGACCACCGACGCTCGCTCGACTGCGGGCGCATCTCGACCGCGGCGACGAGGTCGTGTTCGTCTCGGCCTCGCTCGAGTACTACCTGCGCCCCGTCGCCGAGACGCTCGGCATCCACGACGTGATCGGCGTCGAGCTCGCCGCGGTGGAGGGGCTGCTCACCGGCGAGCTCGCCCACCCGAACGTACGGGCGGAGCAGAAGGCCGTCCGCTTCCGCGAACGGCTCGGCCAGCCCGCCGAGGGACCTCTCGAGGGCGTCGAGCTCTGGGCATACGGCAACTCCTCGGGTCACCACACGCTGCTCGAGATGGCCGACCATCCGTTCTGGCGGGGACGCCCCGCCAAGTTGCCCTCCGGGTCGACGCAGTTCGGCCCGGGACCGCTCGAGCCCTGAAAGTCCGTAGGCTCGCTGGCAGAGCCACCTGCCGCAGCCACTCGGACTGCGACCGATACCGGAGGAACACCATGGGCATCTTCGACAACGATCGTCCCGAGGGCTTCAAGGAGTCCGACGATTCGGGTCCCACGATCCACCTCGAGAAGCTGCCTCCCGAGAGAAGCTCGCCATGGATGCCGAGGACATCGAGGAGTTCGCCGAGCACTACAACCAGGAGGGCGAGCCGCTCAGCGGTGAGCGCAACGCTCCCTGAGCGAGCCTGTTCGCGACATCCTGACCCAGGAACGCAGAAGGCCCGGACCCCCTGCAACGGCAGGTGGTCCGGGCCTTCGTACGTCAGCTCACGTCGGCTGGCTGTACTCCGAACTCGCGCCGATTGTCGTATCGACCAGATTCCCGCCGGCGGCTGGGATTTGGCTGCTCGCCGCTGCTCAACGTTGAGCGCTGACTCCGTGCTCGATGCGCACGGAATGTGCGCTGTCAGAAGCGCTCAACGTCCTCAGGCAGTGTTGCCAGCACTTCCAGACACAGGCTGTGATAGGCCACCCATCCAGCAGTACTGGGGCAAAGAGCGCCCTGGATGTACTCGATCCGCTTGCAATCCTTGAAGAGGTCCCGGTGGTAGATCGGTTCGTGATGGGCGATTCGATTGCGCAGGGTACGCAGCCGGTCGAGCTTATTGAACAGCTTTGCTCGATTGGGCCGGGGGTCGAAGAGCCGGCATAGATGGGGCGCCAGAGCGTCTCGTCGTACGACTTCGAGAAGAGGGGATACCAACGCGAACCCGAGCTCTGCCACTACCTGGCCGGGGCGTGGTGATGTCACCTTCCTCCGCCCTAGGTGGGTGATCGCGTCGTTGACGACGTCGAGTCGGAAGGACGCCAGCAACTCGCTGGAGAGGAACCACTCTGGCCCGTGCGAGCCACTGAGACGGTCATGCACTCGGTTGCGGAGCGTTCCTCGAGAGACTGGAGCGCTGGATAGAAGGCAGCGCCAACGGCGCAGTTCCACGTGCACAGCTGGAGTGCTGGCAGGTGGTCGCCAGTCTCGTCGCGGTATCGGCTGAGACGTTCCTCCGACAGGGCCGCCTCAAGCGCAGCGATCGACACCCGGTCGTATGGGAACGCAGAAATCGCCGCTTCGGCGGCGACTCGCTATGGTGGTTCATGTAAGCCCCCAATGGCCTCTCCCGCTTGCCGGTGAAGCGGATGCGAGCAGAATCACCGTCTGGGGTCACTTCGGCCACCCTTCCTCGGCCGACACGGTAACGACGATCGGAGCGAAAGCGGTGCTCCGCCGCCTGTCGGCCACCGGGACGCCACCCGCTTCTCGATGTCCTGCCGGCTCCGGCCGCCGACTGGGGAAGTGCTCGGACTGCATTCGGACCGGATTCGACTTCCCTGCGGCGGATCGCGAGTCGATCAGCGGCGGAAACGGGCATGTGTCCTTGGGCCTAAGAGGGCGACGTCGCCGGCACGCATCGCGCTGGTCGCGCAACTCGTCCCCAACGAGATCGCCGCACGCATCGCGAGGTACCCGCCGACCGAACTCCTGGTGTTCACGAGCGTGTTGGACATGCAGATCGAGCAGATCGAACCACGGCTCTACAAGACGCAAGGCGGCGGGCCGCTGGAAAGAGAAGAGGACGGGCCTCGACACGCTCCGGTTCGACCGGGGCAGCGGCGCCGCAGGGCGGCCTACCCTTTCGATTCGGGAGAGGGAGACATGCGATGAGCAACACGCCGCAGGGCGCTGACTGGTGGCGCGCTGCCGACGGGAACTGGTACCCGCCGGAGCAGTGGACCGGACCGCCCGGGACGACCCCACCGCTGAACACGGCCTACCAGGGCCCGGCCCGGTCGTCCTGGGAGCCGCCGGAGCACGCCCCCACCATCAGCACCGGAACCATGACGATGGATCTGCGGCAGCCGTGGTACCGCAGGTTGCCAGCACTCCTGGCAGCTGGAGCGTTCCTGTTCATCGCCGGCTGCACCGTCGGGACCGCGGCGAACGGGACGCCTGAACGCGTCGAAGTGGCGGATGCCGACCGCGACGACGGAGCTCGTCTGTCCGAGAGGCCAGGTCTCGTCAGAGAAGGGATGCGACGCGACACCCAGCAAGGCGACGACGACGGCGCCGCCCACCACGGCGCCGCCCACCACGGCCGCACCGACGACCGCTGCCCCCACGACCCCGCCACCGACGACTGCGCCCCCGACGACGACACCTCCGCCGACGGCTCCGCCGGTGCCCGCGAGTCAGACCAACGCCGTCCGCAAGGCGGAGAGCTACCTGGACTTCTCGGCGTTCTCACGTTCAGGGCTGATCGCTCAGTTGGAGTACGAGGGCTTCTCGAACGCCGACGCCACGTACGCAGTCGACACGGTGCGGGTCGACTGGAACGAGCAAGCAGCCAAGAAGGCGGCGAGCTACCTCGAGTTCTCAGCGTTCTCACGGCAGGGCCTCGTGGACCAGCTGCTGTACGAAGGCTTCACCCCCGCCCAGGCCGAGCACGGCGTCGGTACCGCTACAACCCGGCTGTAGAGAGCCCCCGGGGCCTTCCGCCCAGCCAGGCAGGCAGGCAGGCAGGCAGGCAGGATGCCGCCACCCCCGAGAACGCAGAAGGCCCGGACCCCCTGCAGTTGCAGGCGATCCGGGCCTCCCAAGGCTGATTCAGCTCACTTCGGCTGCATGCGGGTGCCGGTGTCGATGCGCACCGACTCGCCGTTGATGTAGCTGTTGCGGAGCAGCTCGACGGCCAGCGAGGCGTACTCGGAGGCGTCGCCGAGGCGCTTCGGGAAGAGTGTGTCCTTCTTCAGGTGGTTCTTCAGGTCCTCGTTGCCGCCGTAGATCGGCGTGTCGAAGAAGCCGGGGATGATCGTATTCACGCGGATGCCGGCGGGAGCGAGGTCACGGGCGAGCACGAGGGTCAGGCCGACGAGGCCTGCCTTCGACGCGGTGTACGAGGCCTGGCCGACCTGGCCCTCGAGGGCTGCGACCGAGGCGGTGTTCACGATCGCGCCACGAGCGCCGTCCTCGTCGACCGGGTCGGTCTGGCTCATCGCCGTGGCGGCGAGGCGGGTCACGTTGAACGTGCCGACGAGGTTGATGTCGATGACCTTACGGAACATGTCGAGGTCGCGGCAGACTCATAGGTGCCGTCGCGACCGATGGTGCGGCTGGCCCACCACGCCTACGAAGTTGACCACGGCGCGGATCGGTCCGAGCTCCTTGGCGGCCTCGACCGCGGCGATGACCTGCTCGGTGTTGGTCACGTCGGCAGCAGCAACACGCCACCGGTCTCCTTGGCGGCGCCGTCGCCCTTCTCCTGTTGACGGTCATGGCGAGCGATGACGACCTTCGCTCCACGCTCGGCGACACGCGACCGCCTCTCCGAGGCCCGAGGCCCCACCCGTCACGATTGCCAGATGCACCATTAGCTCCGGCATGCTTCGGACTCTATTGACCACGCCGTCGCATCGCCAACCGCCCCTCGAGCAGGTCCCTCGCGAACCTCGGTTCAGCCATGCGCCAGACCCTGCTCGTCCTGCACATCATCGGCGTCGCCACGTGGCTCGGCAGCAACATGGTCCTCGGCCGCCTTCGCATCGTCGGCCCGCGATCCGCTACGCAAGGCGTCAACCGTGCCTGGTGGCCGAGACCCAGGTGCGCGGTGATCGCCCGGGTGCTCTCCAAGCGTCGCGGGGACGCTGGTGCTCGTCGCGGGCGTGGGCCTGGTGCTGCAGAGCGATTTTTCTTCGAGTCTCTCGAACATGTTCGTGTCGCTCGGGTTCCTCGCCGTGATCATCGGCGCCGTGCTCGGCATGGCCGTGTTCGGTCCGGGCTCCCGGGCGCTCGCCGCGGCGATCCGCGAGGGCGACGCCGAGGCCGAGCGTTCGGTGTCGGCAC
>CAVPQM010000013.1:0-183378 GCA_963707555.1 uncultured Actinomycetota bacterium | reverse complement strand
GGACACCGCATGCTGATTCGACTCCTGCGCTCCCACCTCGCCCCCTACAAGCGAGTGCTGTTGGCCGTCATCGCGTTCCAGTCGGTGCAGACCGTGGCGGCGCTGTACCTGCCGGCGCTGAACGCCGACATCATCGACAACGGCGTGATCACCGGTGACACGGACTACATCTGGCGCCTCGGCGCCCTCATGCTCGGTGTCACCCTGATCCAGGTCTGCTTCGCCGTCGGCGCGGTGTACTTCGGCTCGAAGGCCGCCATGGCCTTCGGACGCGACGTCCGCGGTGATCTGTTCCACCGGGTCATGTCCTTCTCGACCGAAGAGGTCGGACACTTCGGGGCGCCGTCGCTCATCACGCGGATCACCAACGACGTGCAACAGGTCCAGATGCTGGTGCTCATGTCGTGCACCCTGCTCGTGGCGGCACCGATCATGATCGTCGGCGGCGTCATCATGGCGGTCCGCGAGGACGGCCCGCTGTCGCTGCTCCTGCTGGTGAGCGTGCCCGCCCTGGTCATCGGCATCGGATCGATCGTGGTGCGGCTCGTCCCGCAGTTCGCGCAGATGCAGGTGCGGATCGACCGTGTGAACCAGGTCCTCCGGGAGCAGATCACCGGCATCAGGGTGGTGCGGGCGTTCGTCCGGGAGCGCCACGAGGTCCAACGCTTCGGCGCCGCGAACGACGAGCTCACCGAGACCTCGCTGCGGGCCGGGCACCTGATGGCCTTCATGTTCCCGACGGTGCTGTTCGTGCTCAACGTCTCGAGCGTCGCGGCGATCTGGTTCGGCGCAGGCCGCGTCGACAGCGGAGAACTGCAGGTCGGTGCGCTCATCGCGTTCCTGAGCTACCTGGTGCAGATCCTCATGTCGGTCATGATGGCGACGTTCGTGGCCGTCATGGCGCCTCGCGCGGCGGTGTGCGCGGACCGCATCAAGGAGGTGCTCGACACGCCGTCGTCGATCGAGGCGCCCGCCGAGCCGGTCACCGAGCTGTCCCCGCGCACCTCGCTCGAGCTGCGCGACGTCACCTTCTCGTACCCGGGCGCCGAGGCGCCCGTGCTGTGCGGCATCAACCTGCGTGCCGACGCCGGCCAGACCACGGCGATCATCGGGAGCACCGGCTCGGGCAAGACGACGCTGCTCAATCTGATCCCACGGCTCTTCGACGTGTCATCCGGCTCGGTGCTCGTCGACGGCGTCGACGTGCGCTCGCTCGACCCGGAGCTGCTCTGGAGTCGCATCGGGCTCGTGCCCCAGAAGCCCTACCTGTTCACCGGGACCGTCGCGAGCAACCTGCGTGACGCGGACCCGTCGGCGACCGACGAGCAGCTCTGGCACGCGCTCGAGGTCGCGCAGGGCCGTGACTTCGTCGAGGCGATGCCGGAGGGGCTGGACTCGCCGATCGCCCAGGGCGGGTCGAACGTGTCCGGCGGGCAGCGACAACGGCTCGCGATCGCCAGGGCGCTCGTGCGGCGACCCGGCATCTTCCTCTTCGACGACTCGTTCTCTGCGCTCGACCTGACCACCGACGCACGCCTTCGGGCGGCACTCGCCCCCGAGACCGCCGACGCAGTGGTCATCGTGGTCGCCCAGCGGGTGTCGACGATCATCGACGCCGACCAGATCCTGGTGCTCGAGGACGGCTACCAGGTCGGTCTCGGCACCCACGACGAGCTGCTCGAGACGTGTGAGACCTACGTCGAGATCGTCGAGTCGCAGCGGGCACAGCAGGAGGCAGCGTGAGCGAGGTCAGCGACACCGAACGCAGCGCCGAACCGGTCCCGCCGCGCCAGGACGCCCGGGCGGTCACCAACCGCATGGCCTCCGCGGGCATGCCGGCCGAGAAGTCCAAGGACTTCCGTGGCTCGACCAGCCGCCTGCTCGGCCAGCTCAAACCCGAGGGCCTGGGTCTCGTGCTCGTCATGGTGTTCGCGGTCGTCAGCGTCACCCTGTCGGTGTTCGGGCCACGCCTGCTGGGCAACGCCACCAACATCGTCGTCGACGGCGTGCTCAGCGAGCAGGGCGTCGACTTCGAGCGGCTGCGCAACATGCTGCTGTTCGTGGCGGCGCTGTACCTGGTGTCCGCGACGCTGGCGTGGGCACAGGCGCACCTGCTCGCGACCGTGGTCCAGCGCACGATGATGCGCATGCGGGCCCGGGTCGAGGACAAGCTCAACCGCCTGCCCCTGTCGTACGTCGACCGCCAGGCCCGCGGCGACTTGCTCAGTCGGGTCACCAACGACATCGACAACGTCGCTCAGAGCCTGCAGCAGACGCTCAGCCAGATGCTCACCTCGACGCTCACGATCATCGGCGTCATCGTCATGATGTTCACGATCTCGCCGCTGCTCGCCGGGCTGACGGTCCTGATGATCCCGCTGTCGATGTTCGTGCTGCGTGCCGTGGCGTCGCGCTCCAAGAAGCGGTTCATCGCGCAGTGGGGCCACACGGGTTCGCTCAACGCTCAGGTCGAGGAGGCGTTCACCGGGCATTCGCTGGTCAAGGTGTTCGGTCGCACCGCTGACGTCGAAGCGCGCTTCGACGACAAGAACGAGCAGCTCTACGGGGCGAGCTTCGGTGCGCAGTTCTTCTCGGGCACGATCCAGCCGGCGATGATGTTCCTCGGCAACCTGAACTACGTCGCGATCGCCGTGGTCGGTGGCCTGCGGGTGTCCTCCGGCGCGATGTCGATCGGTGACATCCAGGCCTTCATCCAGTACTCGCGGCAGTTCACCCAGCCGTTGACGCAGCTGGCCTCGATGCTCAACGTGTTCCAGTCGGGCATCGCCTCTGCGGAGCGCGTCTTCGAGCTGCTCGACGCACCGGAGCAGCTCGAGGACCCCGCCGACCCGCTGGTCGACGACACACCACGCGGCCGGGTGGAGTTCGACCACGTCAGGTTCTCCTACACCCCGGGCACCGAGTTGATCACCGACCTCTCCCTGGTCGCCGAGCCCGGTCAGACGGTCGCGATCGTCGGCCCGACCGGTGCGGGCAAGACGACGCTGGTCAACCTGATCATGCGCTTCTACGAGCTCGACGGCGGCGTGATCCGCCTCGATGGCAACGACATCTCGAAGATGCGGCGCGACGACCTGCGCTCGAACATGGGAATGGTCCTGCAGGACACCTGGCTCTTCGGCGGCACCATCCGCGAGAACATCGCCTACGGCAACCCCGACGCCACCGACGAGCAGATCATCGAGGCGGCGGTCGCGACCTACGTCGACCGGTTCGTGCACTCGTTGCCCGAGGGCTACGACACCCTCGTCGACGACGAGGGCGGCAGCGTCAGCGCGGGCGAGAAGCAGCTCCTCACCATCGCGCGAGCGTTTCTCGCGGACCCGACGATCCTCATCCTCGACGAGGCGACCAGCTCGGTCGACACCCGCACCGAGGTGCTGATCCAGCGGGCGATGGCGGCGCTGCGGTCCAACCGGACCAGCTTCGTGATCGCCCACCGGCTCTCGACCATCCGCGACGCGGACGTCATCCTGGTGATGGAACGCGGCAACATCGTCGAACAGGGCAGCCACGAGGAGCTGCTCGCAGCAGGTGGGGCCTACTACTCGCTGTACAACGCGCAGTTCGCCGCCCCGGCCGCCGAGGTCGCCTGACTCACACGGTCAGCACCAGCTTGCCGAACACGTCGCCGGCCTCCATCTTCTCGAACGATGTACGTGCGTCCGACAGCGGGCGCACGTCGTCGATGATCGGTCGTGCACCGGTGGCGTCGAGCAGCGACAGCATCGACTCGAGCTCGCCACGGGTGCCCATCGTCGAGCCGACCACCGACAGCTGCAGGAAGAACACGCGGTTCAGGTCGGCCGACGGGGCGGCGCCGCTGGTCGCGCCGGACACGACGATGCGTCCGCCGGGGCGCAGCGCCCGCAGCGAGTGGTCCCAGGTGGCGGCACCGACCGTCTCGACCACCACGTCCATCTTCTCGGGCAGGCGTTCGCCGGTGGCGACGACGTGGTCGGCGCCGATCGACCGCGCTCGCTCGGCCTTCAACGCGTCGCGGGTGGCGCAGAACACCGTGTGCCCGAGCGCCTTGGCCAGGATGATCGCCGCCGATGCGACCCCACCACCGGCGCCCTGCACCAGCACGTTCCCCGGCCCGTCCAGGCCCGATCGCGTGGTCAGCATGCGATAGGCGGTCAGGAACGCCACGGGCACGCAGGCGGCCTCTTCCAGGACAGCGACGCCGGTTTGGGCACCACGTTGCGTGCCGGGACCAGCACCTGTTCGGCCAACGTGCCGGGGTGCAGCTCGGACAGGATCGTGCGCTTCGGGTCGAGCGTCTCGTCGCCGCCGGCCGCGTCCGGGTCGCCGATGACGGAGTGGATCACGACCTCGGTGCCGTCCTCGAGGGTCCCGGCGCCGTCGCAGCCCAGGATCATCGGCAGTCGATCCGCCGCCAGGCCCACGCCCTTGAGCGACCACAGGTCGTGGTGGTTGAGCGCCACCGCCCTGAGGTCGACGCGCACCCACCCGTCGCGCGGCTCGGGGTCGGGGACCTCGCCGACGCGCAGACCGTCGAGCGGTGATTCGGCGGACTGGGACACACAGCTGACGGCGAGCACCGGACATCTCCTCGATCGGGTCCCGGACGGAACCTGCGATTTCCAGTCATTCAGTGTGGCCGGTGGTCCCTCCGCTCGCACCCTGAAGGATCGGGCAACTGAGGGATAAGAGCTCGCGGCACATCGTTGCCGGTTCGAAACCCGAGCGGTACCGCAGTTCAAGGCTGCGATAGCCCTGCTCATTAGGGCCGTTGACGTCGATCACATCGAGCGATACCGTGAATCGGATCGAGAGAACGCCCATATCGTTTCCGATCTGGGCGCGGAAGATGGAGGGGAACCATGCGCAGCCGAATAGCTCGGGCGATGGCGGCGGTCGTTCTACTGGTTGCCGTAGGGAGCCTCGGCGTTCCTCGAGCGTCTGGCTCGCTTGGCCCGACGAACAACTTCGGCTCGCGGGCAGGCGCTGCAGACGCGACGGGCGTCCTTCTCGGTGACTCCGCCGTTCAAGAGTATTCGCTCTGGCCTGGCTACATGGGGTGGTCTGCCGCTCAAACCGCCTTCTTCCGGGGAATGATCTACACGGGCGTTGAAAATCGCTTCGAACCATCCGACCTCACGGTGACTCAAGCTGCAGACAACACGACGCAGGATGTCCGCTTTGTGCCCGTACCGGTCTTCAATGCCGATCCTGCGGTTATCGCTAATGCACTGTGTAATGTTGCGCCTGGAACGGCCATCTATGGGGCACATCACCATCGTGTTTGCGATCGGCACCAGATCACCATATTTCAAGCATTCTGGACCGTCGGATTGACCGGGGATCAGATGGTCTACAACGTTCTCGCTCACGAGTTCGGACACTCGGTTGGGTTGAGGCATTCGGAGTCTCCCTGTGCCGATCTCAACCTTCGATGCGTTGGCGTGAGTGCCACCGGGGCCACCCAGTGGAATACATTCACACCGGTACCCGGCTTCACGTCCCTGATGTATTCCTTCGCCACCGAGCCTGCAGCATCGAATGCTCTGAGTTTGTACGACTATGCGAACATCAACCTGCACTACTAGACGCCGGAGGTCACGATGCGCTCTAAGTGGACGTCAATTCTCGCCCTCACCTTGATCGTGGTTCTTGCGGCAGGCTGCGGGGATGCATCCGGCCGTCGTTCGGGCGCTGCCGCTGGAGGTCCGGCGGCAACCAGCTTGGAACGTATGGCCGATCCTGTGTCGCCCGAGCCGGTCCCGCTCTATGAAGGTAATCCCGGAGATATTCTCACTCTCTCTAATCTGGGCATCTCGGAGAACATTCTCCACTACGAGACCTACGACCAGATGCGAGACTTCTCCGATTCGGTTGTGCTTGCTCGCTTCGATCGCTTCGAGGTGGCAGCGGAACCAAGCGCAGATGCGACCCTGAGCGGGGCCAGTCTTCTCTTTTCGATGTCATTGAGGTGATGGGTGGCCGAGAGCAGCCTCGGACGTCGAATGGTCAAGTGGTCGTCACGCTCCCATTGGACGGCGAGCTCTCCGTGCGGGCGCCCGTCCTGGAGAGACTGTCCCAGCTCGAGGGCGAGGCCACCTACCTCATGTTCCTGCGGCGTTCGACTCCACGCTCTGGCGTCGACGTGCCGGTGTACGTTCCGAATCTCGACAACGGACCCACCGGTCTCCTGGCGGTCTGGCCGGGAGACGGTCGCCTGAGTCCTATCGCTCCACTCAACGACTTGGCAGCGCCAGCGATCGAACGCGGCGAGCAGCTCACTGGCACCTCACTTGTGAACGAGATCGATGTCGGACCGAAGTTCGATGGTGAGAAGCCGATCGGGTACACCGTTGACCAGCTACGTGAGCAGTTCGCACAGCCGGTCGGAGTCGTTGCTACAGACCCGCCGGAGAACTGGGATGATTACCTCCGAGTGGCCACTGCTGCCGGCGCGTACCGTTGATCACCTGCGTCAGGGATTGCCCGCACTCGTTCCGGGATTGACCCACGTTCGGGTTTGTCGCAAAGTTGGGTCGCTCACGCTGGCCCCTCGGTGACACCGTGGAGCGTGAGGTGCTCGCGCGGCGGAGGTGTCGACCGACGTCGCCGCACTCGATCGGGCAGCGGCCTCGGATCGTGGTTCTGACAGCCGATGACCGTCGGCTCGTGACAAGGCGGCCGACTCCGGGACTGGATACGGACGAACCGTCACACGCTGGCTGCACCCACCTCGGCCATACTCGACCCATGCCGTCGGACCCCACACGCGCGCCCGGGCACGCCGGGTCCGGTTGGACGGTCGACGACGTCGAGATCGACGAACGTGCCGAACCGGCCCGCACACGGCCGTTCTCCGACGTGCTGCGTCTGATCGCGACGCTCCTGTTCCTGGCAGCGATCGCGATCGCCGGCTCGATCGGCTCCGAGACGACCGCCGGGCTGCAAGAGGACATCACCACCGCGGTGACCAGCCTGCCGTCCCTCGTCGTGAGCGTGCTCACCACGCTCAACAGCCTGATCGTCGCCGCACTGCCGCTGTACCTGGTCGTCGAGCTCGCCGTCCGCCGCCGTTGGCGACTCCTCGCGACCGCGGTGGTCGCCGGCCTGCTCGCTGCGATGGGGGCAGAGCTGTTCCGGATCTACGCCCCGGACCTGCTCGACGGCGCGTTGTACGAGGCACTGACGCTGCCCGTCGGCGTGGGCGGCGCCCGCACCGCCGCTGCGTTCGGCCTGTTCGCGGGGGTCACCGCGTTGATCACCGTCGAGGGACAAGGTGCCCGGCCCCGGACCGTCACGGTGGTGTGGGCCGCGTTGCTCGCGCTCGCGGTGCTCTACCTGATCGACCGCAGGGCGACACCGCTCGCTCTGGTCGTGAGCGTGCTCGCCGGTCATGCGATCGGACTGGCGGTCCGGTACGTGTCGGGCACCGAGAACCCACGCGCGCCCGCCCGGGTGGTCGCCGCCGCGTTGGGACGGGTCGGCGTGCGGGCCGCCCGCATGCACCAGATGGACGAGGAGTCCGAGCTCGGCCGCCGCTTCGAGATCGAGACGATCGACGGCGGCCACGCACTCGCGGCAGGTGCTCGACCCCGACCGGCGCACGGCGAGGGTCCTGACGCAGCTGACGCGTGTGGTCCGGGTGCGCACCTGGGTGACGCGCTCGCCCGGTCTGTCGGAGCGCACGCAGATGCAGCAGGCGGCGGTGCCGGTGCTCATGGCGCGCAGCGCCGGGGTGCGCACGCCCCGACTGCTCGCCGCCGTGTCGGTCGACGACGACACCACCGCCTACGTCGAGGAGCGGAACACGAGCCTCCGCCCGCTCGCCTCGTTCTCGGCGCTCGCGATCTCGGACGCCGCGCTCGACCAGATGTGGGGTCAGGTGCGGCTGCTCCACGACGCAGCGATCGCGCACGAGGGCCTCAATCCGGGCGCGTTCGCCGTCGACGACGACGGACGGGTGTGGGTGCTCGGCCTGACCCAGGGCGAGATCGCGGCGCCCTACCTGCGCATGCGACTCGACCGGGCCGAGCTGCTGATCGCCACCGCCGTCATGGTCGGGATCGATCGGGCGACCGACGCGGCGGAACGTGCGATCGGCACCGAGGACCTGGCGAACCTGGCCACCGTCATGCAACCGATCGCCCTCAACGCGGCGACACGTCGGGCGCTCGGCGAGCGCGAGGGGCTGCTCGAGGCGCTGCGGGACGCGGCCACGGCTCGCTATCCGGGACCGGCGGTCGACGACGTGAAGCTCGAGCGGCTCCGCCCCCGTTCGGTGATCAGCCTGGTCGCGGCGACGTTCGCCGTGTACGTGCTCGCAGGCCAGCTCGGTGACGTGAACTTCGCGACGGTCCTGCGGAGCATCGACTGGGTCTGGGCGTTCATCGCCGTGCTCGCATCGTTGGCCACCTATGTCGGCTCGATGCTGACGATCTCGCCGTTCTCTCCGGTGCACGTCTCGGTGAGACGGTGGATGGCGGCGCAGTTCGCCGCGACCTTCGTCACGCTGGTCGCACCGGCAGCGGTCGGCAGCGCGGGGACCAACGTGCGCGTGATCCAGAAGGCCGGTGCGACGCCCGGTCTGGCCCTCGCCAGCGTCGGCGTGTCGACGCTGGTCTCGCTCGTCACCACCGTGCTCGCGTTCGTGGGGCTCAGCATCTGGTCGACCGACGAGCCCATCTGGGACGTCGAGATGCCCTCGACGGGGGTGCTGTACGTCGTGGCAGGGGTGGTGGCGGTGATCGTCATCGCCTTCATCGTGCCGGTGAGCCGACGGGTCATCGTGGCCCGACTCCGCCCGACATGGGACAACACGGTGCCCAGTCTGATGGAGGCGATCCGCGACCCGCGCCGTCTGTTCACCGGGGTGTTCGGCTCGCTGCTCACGTCGTTCGCCTACGCGATCACCCTGTACGCATCGGTCAAGGCGTACGGGGCGGACATCCCCTTCGCCGTCGCGGCGGTCGTCTACCTGGGCGCCGGTCTGCTCGGCTCGGTCGCACCGACCCCGGGCGGCATCGGCGCGGTCGAGGCCGCGCTGATCGCAGGTCTCAGCGCGGTCGGCGTGCCCGCCGACGCGGCGCTGCCCGCCGCCCTGCTCTACCGGACGGTCACCTTCTGGCTGCCGACGCTGCCGGGTTGGCTCGCCTTCCAGTGGATGCAGCGCCGCGACGCGATCTGACGCCGCGGTCGAGCGACATCGCTCACCGCTCGAGGAGATCGAGTCGCTGGTGCATCGCGCCAGCACGATCGGTCTCAACGCCGACACGGCCGAGGGCCGCAGCCAAGCTCCGTGGGCTGGTCGACGCCGCGGTGCAGGAGGGTCCGACGACCACCGCCGCGGACTGCGCCAGCAGTCGATCGCCGATCCCGAGGGTGTGGCGAATCGAGCGTGCCGGAATCTCGCCCAGTACGGACCGCTCATCGATCTGCTGCTCGAGGACGACATCTGGGGGATCTGCATCAACGAGCCGTCCGGGTCATGTTCTTTGTACCCCGCCACCCCGAGAAGCGCAACGGCCTAGAGGCATGGACGCTGATGAGGTCGCAACTCAGATGCGGTAGGTGCCCCAGATCAGACAGTGATCACTTGACCAGCCTGAACTTCCTTGTTGAATCCCGCTGACACAGACTCGGTCATTAACCGTCAATGTTATGTGGTTGGCTCTAGGCCCAGCATAGATCCAATCGATCTTTCGATCGGGGTTGTTCGAGGGGTGAGTTCGCATCTTCGTGGCGCGATGGTCAAACTCGCTAAAGAGGGTGGGCCAGCCGAGGTGATCCGTACGATTTCGGTCCGCTCCAAGGACAAGCTTGTGACCTTGATTCACCGTAAAGTTCACCGAGTAGATATACGCAAGATCATCCTCGGTCTCGTTAACCGCTAGGTCCTTATGTAGGTGCGTTGCGCAGCCCATTCGTGTACCGAAGAAGGTATTGGGAGTGATGCAGGTGTAGTTGCGGGTCGTTCCCGGATAGTAATAGTCAGCCGGGTACGACCAGCCAGTAATGCTACCGAGTACGAGAATCGCGTTCCCAAAAGTGGCGTCACCCGGCCGGGTAGAGGCAGCCCCACAATTCACCGATCCAAAGGGAACGCCGGTCGGCGCTACCGCGCCCGGCGCCCCCGGAACGCCATCGCTCTTTGCAAAGCGCAAGGTGTATCCATACGGTTGCAGTCTGCTCTTGATGGCCTCCATTTGGCGCCCGCAAACTTCGTTCAAACTGATCGTCCAGGGCCGATTTGCGGAGCCGAGCACCAGAAACTCTAGATAGTCCTCGGGCCGGTGACCGCTTAGAGTGCGCGTACTACCACAATTCCCCCTTCGGGGCTGGGTGTCACACGTGCCGAATATATTCCAGTGCCATGCTTGAATATCGGCCGCTGCAACCGACTCGGCGCTAATCAGCTCCGCCGCAGTTGTAGCGGCCGCAGAGCTAAGGACGAGCAACGCTGCGACGAGCGCCCTTGCGAACCTCACTTTGCCTCCCTGAAGGTGGTGACACCATCAGCGCCAAGCGCGTACACCACACCGGTTCCAGTCGTGACGAGCCGAATTCCGGACGGGATGAGCGACCACACACCCTCGGGCGAACGAGTCCGGTTGTCCTCGAAGACGGTCCCGTCAGGCAGGGCCAACTGTCCACGGTCGGCCTGGGCGATCGTCGTCCCGTGGTTGACCTCCATGTAGTTGGTCGGTCGGGTGGTCCACTGCAGGCTGTCGAGGTCGAAGTGGTGTTCTTGTGGACCGGTGTGCACCGAGATGGCCCGATGGCCGCAGATCGAGCTGAGTTGATCAACTTCGATTCGTGGGGCTTCAGCGACCACCTTGAACTCACCGGCGGCGTCCTCCAGTGATCTGACCATCACGACTCCATCAAGCATCACGGGGACGCCGGTGGACGGGGCACTGCCGGGCACCATGATTTCGATATCGTCGCTGAGGCAGTAGAACCCGTAGTCGTTTTCCAGGTCGAGTCCCTCGTTGTTCAGCTCGACTGGTCCGGTTTCGGGGTCCACGGCATAGTTGACGAAGCCGAGTGTGAACATCGCATGGCCCATCGGCCGCTGGTAGGCCATCGCGACCCCGTCTTGGGGTTCGACCTCTCGGTTCACTGCTACTTCAGGAAGTGTCGACTTCACCTCCCGCCATGCCGATCGATCGTCCTCGAGCACGAGGAAGCGCGGCAACATTCGACTGCAGTCGTCGTTCAGACACTCGAGCCCACCGATCATGACGGTGTCGCCGACGGCGGCGAGCTCGAAGCTGCCGAACACCGCAGGCACAGGGAGATCACTCCACGCTCCATCTTGCGTTCGATACGCAGCCATTACGGGGCGGCTACCAACGCCCCGCTCGAGGTCGGCCCGAACGAGCGCCAGGTCGCTGCCGAGCCCTGCAGCCATGAGGTATGAGGTGCCCTCCGGATTGTCCATCAGCGCGGCAGAGGGGTTGTCCCCGCTCGCAATCTTCTCGATTCCCGGGCCGGGATCTGACTGCGGGTCACCACATCCAGCTAGCGCTACCAACAGCATCATCGCAGCGGGTAGCACAATTCCTTCTCTACATCGTCCTCGCATCATTCCCCTCCGACCCCGACCACGGACTCGTAATAGGCAGACTGGCTCGTACGATGACGACTGCCCCGAGCTGGGTCTACCAGCGATGAGACAGCTACAGCAACGAGCCAGACGGTCCAAATACTGAGGCCGCTGGGGCCGACGGGGTCCACGCACCCGAGCTGAACCAGATCCCTCTCAGGGCTGGCGCCTGTCGATGCGCTCGAGCGTCTCCCCGATCTTGTCGAGCGAGCCGGAGAAGCGGGCGAGCTGGATGCAGGACTCCGGCTGAGCGAGACGAACGGGGTGGTCCGCCCCGAAGCCGATGCTGCGCTCGTCGTGCAGATCGCCCAGCACCGTGCAGGGCTTCGGCCCTCGGGTGACGCGCAGGTCGCCGAGACCCCTTACAACGGTCATCGTCTCGTCGTGCGGCGGACCCGCATCAAAGGTGCTCAGCCCGCCCTGTTCGACGAGTGGCGACACCACACGTTCATCACCGACTGCGATGGCACTGCGGTCGAGGTCGATGAACACCACCGGGCTCATGCCGTGGTCGAACTCGCCATCCGCGACCTCAAAGAAGGCGCCGGGCTCAACCACTGCCCCTCCGGAGTGTTCCAAGCGAACGCCGCCTGGTGTGTGTTCGCCACGATCGCGCACAACCTGATGCGCTGGACCGTGTCCCTCGGCACCCAGCAACAAGCACCGAGGGTCGCGAAGACCATGCGGCGCCGACTGTTCGCCGCCGTGGGACGTGTCACGACCAGCGGCCGGACCCGCACCCTGCACCTCCCGACGCGTTGGCCCTGGGCCGAGCAGTTCACCGGCATCCTCGAGCGGGTCCCCGAGCACTCCCCGCACCGTCAGGCTGACCAACGACTCGGCGGCCCGACGCACCGCAGACCATCGAGCGTCGACAACCCCACCAGGACACGAGCGCCTGCTTCACCGCGCCCCGAAACGCTCCCGAGCCCACACAGCACCAGCGATCAACGATCAGCAGCGATCAACCCGCCGGTCGGTGGATCCAGGCTTAATCAAGCCGGACAGGAGGTAGGAGCGGGCAGGACGCTCGCGACGACGACTCCGGGCCTCGAGCACTCGCCCGACGCGCTCCCACTCCTCCACCGGGAGGACCGGCTCCCAGACGGCCTCGTAGCGCTCTGGAGCATCGCTGGAACCGGAGACCCGGTGTTCTCGGAGTCCGGCGATCCTGGGCGACGTGAGGAACGTCTTGATGGCCATTGTGGACCACTGGGCTCCCCTGACGGTCTGGATGCCACGAGCGTTCCAGTCCGTCGCCACCGCGTAGAGCTTCTCTCCGGCGAGCACCCGGTCCGCCGCCTCCCGGATGAGAGCTGCCTCCTCAGGACGCAGCGTGAGCTTGTCGGTCTCGTAGCCGAACGCCCTGGGCCCACCTCCGGGCCTGCCGTCTCGAGCTAGCTGAAGGTGCTTGCGGCGGAGCCGACGGGACTTATCCTCACTCTCTTTCCGAGCGACAGAGCCCGTGATCCGCGCTGTGAGTCGACCCTCTGGCGTAGACAGGTCCCAGTCCCCGGCGGTGACGGTGGCGACCTGACAGCCGGTGCGCTCGATGCGCTCGATGAAGTGCTCTAGCCCGAGCGGCCGACGGTGGAGCCGGTCGGGGTGCCAGACCACGACCGCATCGAGAGCCCCGACCTCAATGTCTGTCATGAGCTTCTCGTACGCCGGTCTGGGCGCGCCCGAGTAGGCCGACTTGTCGTTATCGGAGTACACCTCTGAGACGATCCAGCCGTTGCGCTCAGCCATCTCTCGGCAGTCCCGCTCCTGCCGGTCGACACCTTGGCCGCTGCCCTCGTCGTCCTTCGAGATGCGGACGTAGATTCCTGTCCTCACTGGTCCCCCTTCGGCCGGTGAGGGCCCCCACTTGAGTGGCGGGGTACAAACGAATCCTCTCGTCCTCGATCTTCGTGCGCCGACACAGCAACCCGCAGCAGGCGGGGAGATCGGCCGACTGCGTGCGAGGCCCGGGTCAGGACCGAGGGGGAGCGGCGAGGAAGAACTCGAGGATCGCCCCGGTCGCGTCGTAGGTGCGACCGGCCTCGGAGTTCGTGGGGTCGGCCGTGGCGGAGGGCCCACCGGGCCACGGGTGCGTCCCGCCGGCGACGGTGTCGAAGCCGACCACGGCCCCCGAGGTGCAGTCCGTCGATCGCTCGGAGCGCACGCCCGGGACGGGTTCGGACACGGCGGCGTCGCCGGCGCAGCCGTAGCGCTCGCGGTAGCCGGCCATGGTCTCGACCGCGCCCGGGATCTGCGTCGCCCCGCCGCCGACGGAGCCGCCGTCGTAGGGCACCTGCGGGTCCGAGTCGCCGCTGATCGCGAGGACCGAGGGGGTCCGGCCCGCGGGACACGTCGAGGGGATGGTGGCGGCCACCATCGCGACCGCGGCGAACCGGTACGGCTCCCGGCAGGCCAGGAAGCCGGTGAACGCCGCGCCGTTGGAGTGCCCCACGGCGAACACCCGGTCCGGGTCGAGGCAGTAGGTGTCGAGCAACGAGTCGACGAGACGCCCGACGTGGTCGAAGTCCGGAGTGCGTGTCGGGTCGTCGAACATGTTCCACTCCGCGGGTGAGCCCGTCGCGTCCGGGGTGACGACCACCACGTCGCGCTCGACGCCACGCGCCGCGACCGCCGTGTTCGCCTCGTGCTCGGCACCCGAGCCGCCCCAGCCGTGGAAGCTCAGCGCCAAGGGCAGGGCAGTGGTGCCGTCGTAGGTCACGGGCACCGCGATCGTGTAGCGGCGGACCATGCCGTCGATGACGAGCTCCTGTGTCGTCGGCGTCGTCGACAGCCCCTCGGCGGGGCGTGCCGGCGAACAGTCAGCCGGGGGTGTGTCGGCCGCCGCCGCTCCATCGACGGCGGACCCGTCGTCCGCCTCGCTCCCGCCCGAGCAGCTGGTCGCTGCGACCGCGAGCGCCGTCACGGCGATCGCGGCGATCCGGCGAGCGAGCGGGGGCCGGGGGAGCGTCACCCGCGGACCTCGGTCACCGACGTCGCCGTCGCGGCGACGTCGGCAGCGGTGAAGCGCACGTCCTTCCAGTCCTTGTCGGAGAAGCGTTCGGTCGTCGCCAGGTAGTCGTCGGCCGAGCGGTCCGCGGTGTTGCCGTAGGTGAGGAACGAGCGGGCGCGTGGCCCGTGGTCGGTGTACTCCAGTGCCAACAGGAAGGACGTGCCGTTGTTGATGCGGTAGCCGACGGTGGAGCGTTCGCCGTCGGTGGTCGTGGCGAGCTGCGAGTCGGTCGTCACCGGCGTGCGCTCGAGCGCAACGAGTGCCGGGTCGAGCGTCGACCAGCCACGACCCCAAGCGACCACGTTGGTCGTGCCGTCCACGCCGCTGCCGCCGTGGATCGGGACCATGGTGCCGCCACGTTCCGCCTGCTGGACGTCGCCCAAGGTCACGTCGACCGGCAGGTCAGCCGCGTCGAGGGTCTGCACCGCTCGGCCGAGCGCGACGAGCACGGGGTCGGGGCCCTCGCCGGGTGCGGCTGCCAGCCCCGACGGCGTGGCGACGGGGTCCTCGGCGTCGAACTCGTCGGCCCACAGCGCGCCGGCCTCGGTCTGGGCGCCGCTGCCGAAGCCGAGCACGAACTCCCGCCACAGCGGCGGGCCCGACCGGTCCAGGTCGTAGACGCCGTCCCAGCCGTCGAGCACGGTGCAGGCTTCGCCGAGCTCGACCGTCGCTGCCGGCAGGCCCTCGACGGCCTCCGCGTCATCGCTCGCGGGTTCGCCCTCGAGCGCCTCGACCTCGACCGACGCGGTCGTGGTGCACCGGTCGACCACGTCGTCGAGCAGCACCCTGGCGGTGTACCCCCGATTGGCGAGGGCCGCGTCGGCGAGCTCGTCCAGGTCGAAGCGTCCGTCGGCCCCCGACGGGCCCGAGTCGGTCGTGTCATCGAGCAGCGTGGCGTTCTCACGGGTGCGCGGGGTGCGCGACGTGCGCTGTGGCCCGTGCATGAGCGAGTAGTCACCGTCGAGCATCTGGGTCGCGTGCGGCATCCAGAACGAGTCGTTCGAGTTGAACACGTAGTCGGTGCGTTCGGTCTGCGGCATCTCTGCGTACGGCACCAGGCCCGGGTCGCGGGCGCCGTCGACCTCCTGCCACTCGAACATCGGGTCGGAGCCGTCGAGCAGCACCGCGCCGTTGTCCGCGGCGATCCCCACGATCGGGTCCGATTCGAGCGACGCCGTGTAGGCCGCCTCGGCCTCGTCGGAGAGCTTCGGCGTCGCCGAGGTGTCGGCGTACCAGGCCCGACCGTCGGCCGAGGTGGCGATCGTGTTGAACAGCGGGATGCCCGTGTACCGCTCGTTCAGCTCGATCAGGTCGTCCAGGTCCTGGGCGTGCATCATGCCGACGTAGTGCGAGATGAACTCGTCGTTGTCGATGTTCGCGTCGCGCAGCGTGATCGTCGCCTGGTCGGTCCAGCCGAAGCCGGGGAAGTCGAGGATCGGTCCGTAGTGGCTGCGCCACATCGTGTGGGTCTGCGCCTCGACCCGGCCGTCGTCGCCGAGCACGTCGATCACGACGTCCTCCGAGGTCATCTCGCGTTCGCCGTCGCCGTACCGGTAGGTGGTGGGGGAGCCCTCGACCAGGTCCAGTCGGTAGGCGGTGAAGCGGGAGCCGGCAGAGACGGTGTGCGTCCACCCGAACTGCTCGTTGAAGCCGATGGCGAGGCCGGGCAGCCCCGACAGCTGCACGCCGTACAGGTCGGCCTCGCCCGGGACGGTGAGGTGGACCTCCCAGAAGCGGAGCTGGCCCTCCCACGGGAAGTGCGGATTGGCCACCAACATGCCGTGACCCTGCTCCGAGCGCTCCGAACCGATCGCCCAGCCGTTGGACGCGGTCACCGGCTCGTCCGACGAGCCATTCGCGTCGGCAGCGGCCTCGGTCGCCGCGCCCGGGGGCCGCGCGGCGGCGATCATCGGCGCGACCGCGCCGCTCGAGGCGAGCAGGGCGATGGACCGGGCGTAGGCGTAGACCTCGACCGGCTCGAGCTCGCGCACCCACTCGGCGCCGCTGCACCAGTCGGTGATCCCGTCGCGGCCGACTGCTCGCAGGTGGGCGTTCCACCCGTCGGTGTACGCAGTCAGGGCGTCACGGGTCTCGTCGTCGGCCTGCTCCCAGTCGCGCTCCGCGAGGCCGCGGATCCCGATCGCACGCCACGCCAGGTCCGAGTCCAGGTGCTCGTCGTCCTCGCCGGCGCCGAACCAGCGGGCACGCTCGCCGTTCACCCTGACCACCTGATCGGCCAGGTCGCAGGCCCGGTCCTCGCCGGTCGCCCAGCCCTGTCCGAAGGACACGTCCACGATCGAACGGCCCGTGATGTGGGCCACGCCGTCCTCGGTCCGGGTGACGGTGGCGGCGTAGTTCCCGGCGTCGTCGCCGAGGCTCGTCACCACCGGCTGCTCCCGGCGCAGCGGCACCGCCGACCACGGGCCGTCGTCGGTGCACGACACCGCCACGAGGCAGAGCGCGAGTGCCCCGACCGCGACCGCCCAGCGGGGCGCGGGACGACGTGCTGATCTCATGGTGGACCCCCGGTCCCGGGGCGGGACCCATGGTCCTGGAGCGCCCCGGAGTGTTCCGGACCCTACCGTCCCCGGTGGGGCCCGGAACCCGCCGGGGCGCCCGTCAGGAGTCGATCTCGGCGAGCACCTCGCCGATGATCTTGGTCACCTTGTGCGCAGGGATCGGCTCGCCGCCCTCTGCATCTGCCACCTCGGCGGCGAAGGCATCGACGGAGGGCACGCCGCCGACCAGGACGTGCCGCAGCGCCTCGGCACTCGCCTCCGGGTCGTTCAGGGCGTCGACGGCGTCCTCGACGTCCTCGTCGTCGGCTCCGACGGAGTGCACGACGGTCATGGCCTCTTCGCGACCGGACGCGGTCGACACCGCCGCGCCTCGGTCGGGGTCCTGCTGGAGGTCCCACTCGGCGAGCGCCTCGTCGTAGCCGCCCTCGCCCGGCTTGAGCGTCATCGAGGAGGGTGCGGCGGCCGCCGGATCGCCGGACTCGAGGTCGTGACGGTCGGGGGCCACCGGCACCGTGAGCGACCCGTCGTCGTGGCGGATGATCTCGGTCTCGGTGGTGGGCATCGGGGATGTCTCCTCACTCAAGGCACAGCGCCGGATCGACGCGTCTGCGCATGGTCGCGAGACCGAGAGGTACCCGGAGCGGTCCGAGCGCCAAACCGCCGCGACCGACGTGGCCGCGACTACGATCGAACACATGTTCCCCATGATCGAACGTCTGAACGAGCAGCAGCGGGCGGCTGCCACCTTCGATGACGGGCCGCTGCGGGTCCTCGCCGGTGCCGGGACCGGCAAGACGACCACGCTCACCTCACGCGTCGCCTGGCTGGTGGCGACCGGCACCCCCGCCGAGCGCATCATGTTGTTGACCTTCACCCGTCGGGCCGCCCGGGAGATGGTCGGCCGGACCAGGTCGCTGCTCGCCCAGCACGCCGAGGGCGGGTCGCCGTCGCTCCGTTCCCGCTCGGTCGGCCAGGTGGTCGGGGGCACGTTCCACTCCGTGGCGCACCGCACGTTGCGTCGCGCACGCCGCCTCGCTCGGACTGTCCGAGGGCTTCTCGGTGCTCGACTCCTCCGACGCCGCCGACCTGGTCGACATGGTCCGACAGGACCTGGCGGTCGAGCCCCGCACCGGCCGCCGCTTCCCGCGCAAGGCGACCCTGCTCGACCTGTACTCGCGGTCGGTCAACACCGGCCGCCCGCTGAGCGACGTGATCGAGGACGTCGCGCCGTGGTGCGCCGACCAGGTCGAACCCATCGCCGAGATCTGCCGGGGGTACGTCGCCCGGAAGCGGTCGCTCGGACTGCTCGACTTCGACGACCTGTTGCTCTACTGGCGTGCCGCAGCGCGCGACGACCGGCTCGGCTCGCGCCTGGCCGCGCGAGTACGACCACGTCTGCGTCGACGAGTACCAGGACGTCAACGCGCTGCAGGTCGACGTGCTCGCGGCGCTGCGAGCCGACGACCGCCGCCTGACGGTCGTGGGTGACGACTCCCAGGCGGTGTACGGCTTCCGGGGTGCGAGCCCCCGACACCTGCTCGACGTCGGCGAGACGTTCCCCGGCATCTCGACGGTGCTGCTCGAGCGACAACTACCGCTCGAGCCAGCCGATCCTCGACGTGTCGAACGCCATCGGCGCCGAGGCACCCGAGGGCTTCAGCACCCGGTTGCGGAGCCAGGTCACCAGTGGCCCGCGGCCGCGCCTGGTGCGTTGCGCGGACGAGGACGCCCAGGTCGAGGCGGTGTGCGAGCAGATCCTGGCGCACCACGAAGAGGGCATCGCGCTGCGTGAGCAGGCCGTGCTCGTACGGGCCGCCCACCACAGCGACCTGCTCGAGCTCGAGCTGTCACGCCGTCGGATCCCGTACGTGAAGTACGGCGGGCTCCGGTTCCTCGAGGCGGCGCACGTCAAGGACCTGATCTGCCTCTTCCGCCTGGCCGACAACCCTCGCGACGAGCTCGCCTGGTTCCGGCTGCTGCAGCTGATCGAGGGAGTCGGCCCCGCCCGAGCCCGGCGGGCGATCGAGGCGCTCGGCCTGTCCGAGCCCGGGACCGACGGCGAGGTGATGCTGCGGTGGCCGCTCGCGCTCGAGGAGCTGCCCGTGTCGTCGCGGACCGATGCCGACCACCTGGTCGAGGCGTTGGTCGCGCTCGACGGCGAGTCCGTGGCCGCACACGCCGAGCGGCTGCGAGCGGCGATCGTGCCGTTGGTCGACCGTCACTACGAGAACAGCGACGCTCGGATCGCCGATCTCGACGCGCTGGTCGCCGGGGCGGGCGACGTCGCCCGGGTCTCCGACGTCGCGGCCGACCTGACCCTCGAGCCGCCGAACTCGACCGGCGACCTGGCCGGACCGCCGCTGCTCGACGAGGACTGGGTGGTCATCTCGACGGTCCACTCGGCGAAGGGCCTCGAATGGGACGTCGTGCACGTGCTCAACGCGGCCGACGGCAACTTCCCCTCGGACATGGCCCTGACCACGCGTGAAGGCCTCGAAGAGGAACGTCGCCTCTTCTACGTCGCCATGACCAGACCGCGCGCGGCCCTGCACGTGTACCAGCCGCTGCGCTTCCACCTGCGGCCACGCGGGCGCGACGACGACCACACCTACGGACAGGTGTCGCGCTTCCTGTCGCGTGAGGTCCGCGCCCGCTTCGACGAGGTCGACCGCCACCACCGACGAATCCCCGTGCCCACGATCGATGCGGCGTCGGACGTCGAGCTCGAGCTCGACGCCCTGTGGAGCTGATCGCCGGCCCCCGGACCGTCCGCAGACCCGATCCGAACACAGGCCCGGCCGGTAACGTCGCGGTCGGACCCCAGCGACGGAGGACACCGCCATGGACGAAGAGATTCTCGGACGGATCGACGAGCTCGTGGCCGAGGAGCAGCGACTCCACGAGCTCAGCTCGCACGGCGACGCCCTCAGCGCGCAGGACCGCGAGCGCCTCGATCAGGTCGAGCTCGGACTCGACCAGTGCTGGGACCTGCTCCGCCAGCGTCGCGCCCGGCGCAACGCCGGGCTGGACCCCGAGTCCGCACCGGTGCGGCCGGCCGATGTGGTCGAGGGCTACCAGCAGTAGGCCGCTCGGCGGTGGTCGGCCCGGTGCTGGCAGGCTCAGTGCGGCCGATGGTCCGGCTCAGTGCGGTCGATGGTCCGGATCCCGCGGCGGCATGATCAGGGGGACCGGGCCAGCGGTCGCCTCGTCGAGCAACGACGGCACCGAGCCGTCGTCGCCCGAGGGGTCGCGCAGTCCGTCGAGCTCGTCGAGCGACCGGACGAACAGCCCGCCGACCGCGAGCAGCGCCACCATGACGGCGACGACCAGCAACGTCGGTCGCACACCGAATCGCTGGGTCGCCGCCCCCACCACCAGATAGCCGATCGGCCCCGCCGCGTACTCGGCCGAGGTGATGATCCCGACGACACGTCCGCGCATCGCCTCGGTGCTCCGGGTCTGCATGGCCAGGTTGAGGATCGGCCCGACCGGCCCGTAGGAGATCCCGATGCCGACCGCAGCAGCGAGCATCACGAGGTACGGCGGGAGCGCGGCGAGCACCAGCAGGAACGCGGCGGTGCCGATCAGCGCGCCGCGGAAGGCCCAGCCGCGCCGGATCCGCCCGCTGAACGCCCCGTAGCCCAGTGCGCCGACGATGCCGCCGAGACTCATCGCCATGATGATCGCCCCCAGACGGCCGGGCTCCCCCTGCGTCTCGAAGTGCACCGGCAACAGGACGCCCTCGATCGGCATGTAGACCGACACGATCACCGCCGTCATCGCCGTGAGCCCCCGCAGCAGCGGGTCCCGGGCGACGAAGCGCAGACCCTCGACGGTCCCTCGCCAGATGGACTCGGGCGCGTCCGTGGCCACCGGCCGGCCGGAGTCGGGCACCCGGATGACCGCCACGAGCAGCGCCGACAGCGTGAAGCCGACGGCGGTCACCCACAGCGCATCGGCCGCGCCCACCGTGGCGATGAGCACGCCGCCCAGGCCCGGACCGATCAGGAAGGCCACACCCCACACCGCCTCGTGCACCCCGTTGACCCGCTCCAGGGGCCAACCGGCGCGAGCCGCGGTCGCGGGCAACATGGTCTCGCGGGCAGTGACCCCCGCAGGGTCGAACACGGCGCCGATGACGGCGAGCACGACCAGCCAGAGCAGGTCGATCCCGACGAGCGCGTCCATCAGCGGGATCGCCGCGACCGAGCACGCCGAGAGCACGTCGGAGCCCACCGCCGTGCGCCGACGTCCGATGCGGTCGACGATGGTCCCGGAGAACAGGCTGGAGATCAGCAGGGGGAGTGCCGTCGCTGCCGCCAGGATGCCCGCCGAGCCGGCGCTGCCGGTCCGTTCGAGCACCAGCCACGGAAGGACGACGGCCGCAGCGCCGTTGCCGGCCCCGGAGAGCAACGTCGCCGATTCCAGGACGAGGAGCGGCACCCTGCTCCGTTGCTCGTTCCCTGCCACGGCGCCAGTCTCCCCGAGGGGACGATCGCCGGGCGACCGGGTTCCGGCAGACTCCTGGGATGGTGGCCCCGACGGATCCGGAGGTGATAGCGAGCGTCGTGGCCGACGCGCTCGACACCGAGGTCGTCTCGCTCGAGCCGCGCTCCGGTGGCGACAACGCGGCGGTGTTCCGCGCCGAGCTCGACGACGGGCGGCGTGTCGCGGTGAAGACCGACCGTCCGGGCTCGGCGTCGATGGATCACGAGACCGAAGCCCTCGGATTGTCATGGCTGCGCGAGTCGGGCGCCGTGCCCGTGCCCGAGGTGCTGGCCGTCTGCGCTGCGGTCCCGGCTCGTCCCGGCGTCCTGGTCCTGGAGTGGATCGACGAGCGCGGGGGACGTCGGCCGATCGACGGCGAGCGGGTGTTCGGTCGAGCCCTCGCAGCCCTGCACCGCAGCGGCGCGCCGAGCTTCGGACGTGAGGACCGCCGGACGACCGGGAGCCGGCACCTCCCCAACGAGCCGTGTGCGACCTGGGCGGAGTTCCAGCGGACCCAGCGCCTGGTGCCCCTGGCGCGACTGGCGCACGACACCGGCGCGCTCGACGGGACGACGATCGAGGCGCTGGAGTCCGTCGCCGAACGGCTCGAGGAGCTCGGTGGGCCGCCGGAGCCACCGGCCCGACTGCACGGGGATCTGTGGGCAGGCAACCGTCTGGTGGACCACACCGGCACGAGTTGGCTGATCGATCCCGCCGCCCACGGTGGCCACCGCGAGTTCGACCTGGCGATGATGCGTCTCTTCGGCGGGTTCGACGAGCAGTGCTTCCTCGCCTACGACGAGGTCGCGCCGCTCGCGGAGGACTGGTCCTCACGGGTGTCGCTGCACCAACTGGCCCCGCTGGCGGTGCACGCCGTGAAGTTCGGCGGCGGGTACGCAGCCGCCACCCGGCGGGCGGTGGACGAGTACCGCTGAACCGACGTCAGGTGCCGGTGAGCGAGAAGTGCTGGTAGTCCTTCGTCCTCGCCCACGCGCCGCCCCAACTCCAGCCGACCGCAGCGAACGAGCGGACCGCCGCGTCGTTCGCGACGATCATCCCGGTGCGGACGTTGCCACGGTCGAGGTACGCGCCGCCTGCGGGCGGCGACACCGTCGAACCCGACACGTACGGGTTCTGCACCGGGTTGATGTCGACGGCACGTCCGTAGGAGTGCTGCGACCACGACGACGAACCCGCCACCCGACGGCAGTTGAACGCCGAGGTGTTGTTCGCCGCCATCGATGCGCCGTCGTCGCCGCCGAAGTCGTCGACGAGCTGCATGCGCTCGATGCGGAAGTCGGCGTCCCACAGCAGGTTGAAGGCGATCGCGACACGTTCGACCTGGTCGACGTGCACGACCAGGTCGCCCGTCCGCTCCGAACCGTCGAAGGCCATGTAGGACACACGCAGGTGACGCAACGAGCCGAGCGGGACCGGGCAGCCGGGACGCCACGACGACGGCGTCATGCGCTGCGCGAGCGCCGGGCTGATGGCCGACGAGGTCCAGCGGTAGCGGTCCTGGCGGGCGATCTCGGCCCAGTAGCGGGTCGCCGCGGCCGCCGCCTCGGAGAGCTGCGGTTCGGCGAGCGGAGGGTTGCCCTGCGACGTCCACCACGCCTGGTACTGCGCCGGGGTGCAGCCGACGACCACGACGGTCAGCGTCAGCAGCGCGATCGCGGCGACGCGGGAGCGGCGACGCCGGCCGCTCGGACCGTGCCGGCGCGCGCTCAGGAGTCGCTCCCCGACGCGGGCACGAAGTCGAGCGACGCGGAGTTCATGCAGAACCGCTGACCGGTCGGTCGGGGGCCGTCGGGGAAGACGTGGCCGAGGTGGGCGCCGCAGGTGGCGCAGCGTGCCTCGACGCGCACCATGCCGTGGCTGCGGTCCTCGATGAACTCGACCCGCTCCGGGTCGAGGGCCTCGTAGAACGACGGCCAACCGGAGCCCGAGTCGTACTTGGTGTCGGACGAGAACAGCTCGGTGTGGCACACGACGCAGCGGTAGGTGCCGGCGTCCTTCGTGTCCCAGTAGGCCCCCGTGAAGGCAGGTTCGGTGCCGGCGTGCTGGGTGACCTCGAACTGCTGGGCGGTCAACCGCTCGCGGAGGGACTCGAGGTCGGTCGCGGTCTGCTCGGTCGGGGAGTGCTCTGGTGCGTCGCTCACGACGGTGAGCCTAGTGAGCAGGCCCGCCGGACGGTCCGCGCGGAACGCTCCCCCGGAAGCCGAGCCGTTCGGAGCGGGTTGGCGACGGCATGCGCATCGACATCTGGTCCGATCTGGTCTGCCCCTGGTGCTACCTGGGCGCCACCCGCTTCGACGCCGCCCTCGACATCGTCGGCCGCGACGACATCGAGGTGCACTGGCGGGCGTACCAGCTCGATCCGAGCGCCCCGGCCACGCCACGAGATCTGCGTGAGGTGATCGACGGTCGTTACGGGCCGGGCAGCTTCGACGGCATGACCCAGCGGCTCGTCGCACTCGGCGCCGCCGACGGCATCGAGTACCGCTTCGACCGCGCCCGGTTCGTGAACACCGCGGACGGTCATCGGCTCGTCGCCTGGGCGGCGGACGAGGGCGACCTCGACCAGCAGGCCCGACTGATGGACGTGCTCTTCCGTTCGTACTTCACCGACGGCGCCGACCTGTCGTCCCACGAGGCGCTGCTCGCCGCGGTCGCCGAGGCCGGGCTCGACGTCGACGCCGCAGCGTCCGTGCTCGACTCGGACCGCTACGTCCACGACGTGGTCGAGGACCAGCGGCTCGCGCGTGAACGCGGCATCAGCGGTGTGCCGGCGTTCGTGATCGACGACACCTTCCTGATCCCCGGGCGCGCAGGAGGTCGACCACATGGTCTCGATGCTCGAGCGGGCACGCGGGAAGTCCGCCGCCGCTGGATAGCCTCGGATCGACGGGTCGGCCCGACGCCGCCCCGCTGTCCGCTGGAGTCCGCCGGTGTCGAAGTCGAAGCATCACACGTCCCCGAAGCCCTCGGATCGGGTGACCCGCAAGGCGTTGCGCCGCCACGTCCAGGAGGAGGAGCTCAAGCCGCTCCAGGCCGAGCTGCTCGCGTTGCAGCGCCACCTCGAGGATCACCAGCAGCGCATGATCGTGCTCTTCGAAGGGCGTGACGCCGCCGGCAAGGGCGGCACGATCCGTCGAGTGACCCGGTACATGAACGAGAAGCACTACCGGGTCGTGGCCCTCGGCAAGCCGACCGAGGAGCAGCGCACCCAGTGGTACTTCCAGCGCTACGTGGCCCAGTTCCCGACCGGTGGTGAGATCGTCCTCTTCGACCGCAGCTGGTACAACCGGGCGATGGTGGAACCGGTCTTCGGGTTCTGCACCGAGGCCGAGTACAAGCACTTCATGCGCGGCGTCGTCGGGTTCGAGAAGGACCTGGTGCGCCAGGGCACGATCCTGGTGAAGCTGTACTTCAGCGTCACCAAGAAGGAGCAGAAGCGACGGTTCGACCGCCGCTCGGACGATCCGTTGCGCCAGTGGAAGCTGAGCGAGATCGACGTCCAGGCACAGGACCTCTGGGACGACTTCACCGAGCGCAAGTACCAGATGCTCCGGCGGACCAGCACCGTCGATGCACCGTGGACGGTCATCCGCTCCGAGAGCAAGCACCTGGCGCGGCTCAACGCCATGCGGGTGATCCTCGATGCCGTCGACTACGACGGCCGCAATCCGGACGTCGACTTCGTGCCGGACCGCCACATCGTGCTCTCCGGCGCCCAGGAGCTGCAGATGATGGACGCCGAGCGCATCCGCAAGGGACGCTTCACCGTCTGAGGTGTCCCCGGCGGCACGGGCCCGGCTCCATCACGGTCTCGGGCCCCCTTCGATGTCTCGGGCTCTCACTGTCTCGGCCCTCACCGTCTCGGGCACCGTCAGCGTCGCACCCGCGCCCTGCGGTCGAGGATCCGTGTCAGCCGCTCGCGGTTGAAGCGTTGCACGACGATGAACGGCAGATGGGCGACGACGCCGAAGCCGATCATCACCGTGCCCAGCAACGGCGTGCACCAGAGCAGGAACAGCGGGCCGGCGCCCAGGTTGCACCAGTGCACGTACTCCGCCCGACGGGTCTCCGCGACGAAGCGCTGCAGGTGCGCGTCGGAACGGTCGACGAGGTGTCGCTTCGAGAACCCGTCGCGGAACAGGTCGCCCTTCTCGGGCAGGCGGTCCTTCCAGCGACGGATCCGGAGCCGCCGCTGGTACCAGCGACCCGAGTCCTCGAACGCCCGCGGTCTGGTGAGCCACGTGTCGGTGGCGAAGCGCTGCGGCGGGAAGGCGGACCAGGAGGTAGCCGCTGACCACGCCGACGAGCACCCAGACGGCGCACGACACCGCGACCGCCATAGGGTCCGACAGCTGCACGAGCACGGTCAGGCCCTCCGTGAGGAGTCGACGCGCGGTGCGGTCACGATGGTGCGTCCGCGCCACGCGACGCTGCGCCGGACGTGGGTGCGCCACAGCGATCGCACGAACACCGCGATGAAGCACACCACCAGGACCGGGTGGAGCAGGGACGTCAGCAGACCGAATCGACCCACCTGTCGGAACATCACGGCGAGCTGCGCGGCGACGAGCAGATAGGCGGCGATGGCGAGCGCCGCAGTGGTCCGCCCGAGCGCGGCGTCGACCACGGCGATCGATGACGAGCCGATGGCGGTGATCCAGAGGACGATCGCCGCGAGCCGCGGCAACGGGGTCGCTCCGGCGCCCAGGGCGAAGTTCTTCGTCCAACCGTCGACCAGGTCGCGCAGCCCCGTCGGGTACATGCGGAACCGGATCAGCTCGCCCCCGGTACGCACGGTGACGGGACGTGCCGTCGCTCGATATCGCTGCGCGAGGGCCAGGTCCTCGACGACCTGGTCGCGTACGGCGGCGTGGCCCCCGACGTCGTGGTAGTCGGCCCGGCTGGTCACGAGCACCGGCCCGAAGGCACCCGTCGCTGAAGGGGCGCCCGCTCCGGTGCCCATCAACGCGACGACGTTGAACAGCGCCGAGAGCTGCTCGTAGGGCCGGACCGTGTCGTGCCACGGCTGGACCGACACGAGGCCGCCGGAACGAGCGTGCTCGTCGCGCAGCGCGGCGAGCGCCCCGGGCCGCAGGCGCACGTCGGCATCGACGAGCACGAGCAGGTCTGCCTCGGCCGAGGGGTCGGCGTGCGAGCCGTGCTCGGGGGTGCGGTCGCCCGGGGTGCGGCCCTGCGGTTCGGTCGCGGCCACGCCTCGGTCGACCGCCCAGCACTTCCCCGCCCAGCCGGCGGGCAACGGCGGCGCGGCGACCAGCTCGACTCCCGGCGCGCGCCGAGCGATCGCTGCGGTGTCGTCCTCGGAGGAGTCGTCGACGACGACGACCCGGAGCCCGGGCTCGTCGGCGGTGGGTCGCAGGTCCGACAGCAGCCCGCCGAGGCTGGCGGTCTCGTTGCGCGCCGGGACGATCACCGTGGTCGGCCCGCCGACGGGGGCCGCCCCCCGTCCGCCGTGCAGCGGGGTCGGTCGGCCCAGTGCCCACCACCCCGCCAACCATCCTGCAATGCACACCCAGTACGTCACCGGCACCTGCTCACCTCGACACGCACGCCTCGTACCCGGTGCTTCGACGGGTACGGGTGTCCGGATGCATGTTCCACCCTGACACATCGGTCACACCTCCGGGGTGCGGTGTCGCCGGGCCGCGGATCGGTGTGCCGCGGCGTCCGCTGCCGGTTCCGATCCGGCCGAGGCGCGGAGCTAGGTTCTTCCCGACGGCAGCACCAGGGCTCGGCCGTACAGCTCTCAGAGAGGTCACCCACGTTGCGCTTCACCGACGAACACCACCTGTTCCGCGCCACGGTCCGAGACCTCGTCCAGCGCGAGATCGACGCCCACGCGGACCAGTGGGAGCACGACGGCGACTTCCCGGCGCACTCGCTGTTCAAGAAGTTCGGCGAGCTCGGCCTGCTCGGGATCGAGTACGACCCGGCCTACGGCGGCGGGGGAGCGGACCACTCCTACACGATGATCTTCGGCGAGGAGATCGGCCGCGCCGCCTCCCTCGGCGTGTCGATGGCCCTCGCGGTGCAGACCGACATGGCGACGCCCGCGCTGCACAGCTTCGGCAGCCCGGAGTTGAAGGAGCAGTACCTGCGTCCGGCGATCGCCGGCGACATGGTCGCCGCGATCGCGGTGTCCGAACCCGACGCCGGCTCCGACGTCGCGGGGTTGCGGACCCGGGCCGTGCGCGACGGTGACGAGTGGGTCATCAACGGCAGCAAGCTCTGGATCACCAACGGCACCCAGGCGGACTGGTTGTGCCTGCTGTGCCGCACCAGCGACGAGGGCGGCTACCGGGGCATCTCGCAGCTGGTCGCTGCCGACCGACGTCCCCGGGTTCTCGGTGAGCAGGAAGCTCGACAAGCTGGGCATGCGGGCGTCCGACACCGCCGAGCTGACCTTCGAGGACGTGAGGGTTCCGGTGTCGAACACGATCGGCGAGATCGGCCGCGGCTTCCAGCAGCAGATGAACCAGTTCCAGAACGAGCGCATGATCGCCGCGTACCAGATGATCGGTGCGGTCGAGACGGCGCTGGCCCGGACGATCGCCTACCTGAAGGAACGTGAGGCGTTCGGGGCGCCGTTGCTCGCGAACCAGGCGATCCAGTTCGAGCTGGCCGACATCGCCGGTGAGCTCGACATGCAGCGGCACCACAACTGGGCGGCGGTCGACGCGCTCGCAGCCGGCGAGGACATCACCCGACACGCGACGGTCGCGAAGCTGCGCTCGGCACGGTTGGCCCGCCGTATGGCCGACGCCGCGGTCCAGTACCACGGCGGCATGGGCTACGTGGAGGAGAACTGGCCGGCCCGGTTCTTCCGCGACACCCGCCTGTGGTCGATCGGCGGCGGCGCGGACGAGGTCATGCTGCGCACGCTCGCCCGCATGAACGGCATCGTCGGCGACTGACCTGCATCGCCCCTGACCTGCATCGACTCGGCACCGCTGGGCGCGCGCCGTGGCGTGCCCGGTGGGGTAGCGTCCGGGCCGACTGAATGAACGGGGAGCTCACACCAGTGGGCTGAGAGGGCGGCTCAGGGCCGTCGACCCGAGAACCTGATCTGGGTAATGCCAGCGGAGGGACATCATGCGCACCGCGCTCATCTTCTCGGGATCCTCGACGTGGTCGTCGCTCGACCCGACACCAGCCGATCGACCCGCAGCCGCGGAGTCGGCCGAGCGGCAGGCGGAGGTCGACACACCGCTGCCGGGACCGTGCTCGGTGGTGATCGCCGCGGACTCCGGCTGGTACGAGGCCCGGCGACACGGCATCGTCCCCGACGAGCTCCACGGCGACCTCGACTCGGTGCGCGCCGACGGACGTCGACGCCGCGGTCGACCTGGGCGTCGAGATCCACCGCTACCCGACCGACAAGGACGCCACCGACCTGGAGCTCTCGCTCGACCGGGCGGTCGCGCTCGGTGCGGAGCGACTCGTCGTCGTCGGCCCCGGCGGCGGGCGACTCGACCACCAACTGGGCGAGCTGTTGCTGCTCGCCTCGTCGAAGTACGCGGACGTCGTGATCGAGGCACGTCTCGGCGGCAGCACCGTCCACCCGGTGCGAGGGGGGCCACGGACGATCACCGGACGGGTCGGATCGGGCGTGTCGATCGTCCCGCTCGCGGGGCCCGCCACGGTCACCACCACCGGGCTGCGCTGGGCACTCGTCGGCGAGCAGCTCGACCCAGGTTCCACCCGGGGCATCTCGAACGAGTTCGAACAGGACACCGCCACGGTCGGCACCGAGCACGGGGTCGTGCTCGTCGTCGTGCCACCGGAGGCACACCAGGCATGAGGACAGTGACGCATGAGGACAGTGACGCAGTGAGGACAGGACGGATGAGGACGGGACGGATGAGGACGGCACAGACCGCGACCGGACAGCCGACAGGGCCGCGCGGCAGGTCGACCGCCCGGGCTCTCGCCGCCGCGACGATCGCCCTCGCGGTGTTGGCCGCGTCGTGCGGTGGCAGCGACGACGGCAGCGACGACGAGCGGTTCGGGCGGTGGCTCGGGTGGTGGCGACACCGTCGTGCTCGTCACCTACGACTCGTTCGCGCTGCCCGATGCCGCCGCCGAGGAGTTCACCCGCCGAACCGGCGCCGAGATCGAGGTGGTCGCGACGGGCGACGCCGGCACGATGCTGACCACGGCGCTGTTGGCGGCCGGGTCGCCCGAGGGCGACGTCATCTTCGGGATCGACAACACCCTCGCCACGCGGGCGATGTCCGAGGACCTGCTCGAACCCCTCGATGCCGGCGGCGCCGAACCCGAGGGGCTGGACGCGGTGCCCGAGCAGTACCGACTCGACGGCGACGCAGGCGACCGGCTGGTGCCCATCGACACCGGCGACGTCTGCTTCAACTACGACACCGCGTGGTTCGCCGAAGAGGGGATCGAGGCGCCGACCACCCTCGAGCAGCTGACCGAGCCGACCTATCGGGACCTGGTCGTCACCTCGAGTCCGGTCACGTCGTCGCCGGGGCTCGCGTTCCTCATCGGGACGGTGGCCGTGTACGGCGAGGACGGCTGGTCGGACTACTGGTCGTCGTTGCGTGACAACGGCATCCGGGTGCGGCCGAGCTGGGACGACGCCTACTACAGCGACTACACGGTCTCGGGCGGCGACCGACCGATCGTGTTGTCCTATGCCTCGAGCCCGCCCGTCGAGGTCGTGTTCAGCGAAGGCGCGCTGAGCGAGCCGAGCTCAGCGGTCATGACCGAGACGTGCACCGAGCAGATCGAATACGCGGGAGTGCTGCGTGGTGCCGAGCACCCCGAGCTCGCCCGTGAGTTGCTCGCCTTCATGCTCTCGGCGGTCTGGCAACAGGAGCTGCCGCTGTCCAACTTCGTGTTCCCGGTGCTCGACGTCGCGCTGCCCGAGGAGTTCGAGCGGTTCGCGACCCGCGCCGAGTCCCCGCTGCGAGTCGAGCCGGCGACGATCGACGCCCGTCGCGACGAGTGGATCGAGCAGTGGCGAGAGCTGATGGAGTGATGTCGTCCGACACACGGGCGGTCCCTCGAGCGCGGTCCGAGGTCCCGACCACGGGGTGGATCGCGGTCGCCGTGGTGCTCGTCGCGGTCGCGGTGCCGGTCGTCGCCGTCGCAGTGCGGGCACTGCGGCCCGACGACGCCTGGAGTCTCGACGCCGTGACGCAGATCCTGGGCTCCGCCCGGACGTGGCGACTCGTCGCGCTCACCGTCGGGCAGGCCGCTGCCTCCTCCGCGGTGACCGTCGCCGTCGGCGTGCCGGTCGCGTGGGTGCTCACGCGCTACCGGTTCGCCGGCAGGTCGCTCGTGCGCACCGTGGCGATGGTCCCGTTCGTGCTGCCGACGGTCGTGGTCGGCGCGGCGTTCGCCTCGCTGCTCGGGCCCCGCGGGCTGGTCGACGCCAGGGGCACCTGGTGGGCGATCATCGCCGCGCACCTGTGCTTCAACCTGGCCGTCGTGGTGCGCACCGTCGGCGCGGCGATGGCCACCAGCGACCCGGATCTCGAGGCGGCCGCCCGACTGCTCGGCGCCGATGCTCCACGGGTGTTCCGCTCCGTGGTCGTGCCCGCGATCGCCCCGGCGGTGGCAGCGGCCGCGATCGTGGTCTTCCTGTTCTGCCTGACGAGCTTCGGGGTGATCGTGATCCTCGGCGGTGGCTCCGTGTCGACCGTCGAGGTCGAGATCTGGACCCGGGCGACTTCGCAGTTCGACCTCTCGGGCGCCGGCGTGCTCTGCATGGTGCAGCTCGTCGCGGTCGTCGCCACGCTGGCGGTGCACGCCCGCATCGCTCGTCGAGCCGCGACCCGGGGCGGGCGCGGCGGCAGCGGCGGTCGCCCCCCGGTGTTGTCGGCCGTCGGTCGCCGCCCGGGCTCGGGTCGCCAGTGGGGCGTGGTGGCGGGAGCGGTGGCGGCGGTGCTCGTGGTGTCGGTCGTTCCGCTCGGCGCGCTGGTCGAGCGGTCCTTCCGGGTGGGTGACCGGCTGGGGCTCGACCACTGGCGGCACCTCGGTGCCGCGACGGCCGGGACGGGGCTTCGGGTCGCTCCGATCGATGCGCTGGTGACGTCGCTCGTCGCGGCGGTCATCGGCACGGCCGTCGCCGTGGCGCTCGCGCTGCCCGCCGCTCGTGCGGTCGCGGCCCGTCCGGGCAGCAGGGCCGACCGGGTGCTGCTCCTGCCGCTCGGGGTCTCCGCGACCACGATCGGGCTGGGTCTGCTGCTCGTGTTCGGCCGGCCGCCCCTCGACCTGCGTGGCAGCCCCTGGATCGTGCCGCTCGGACAGATGTTGGTGGCCCTCCCGCTGGCGGTCCGCTCGATCGTCCCGGCGTTGCAGTCCATGAGCCCCTCGATGGGCGAGGCGGCCTCGCTCCTGGGGGCGGGCCCGTCGTCCAGATGGTGGCGCGTCGAGCTGCCCCTGGTGCGCCGGGCAGTCGTGGCCGGCGGGGGTCTGGCGTTCGTCGCGTGCCTCGGCGAGTTCGGCGCCACCGTCTTCCTCGCCCGCACCGCGCGCCCGACCGTGCCGATCGCGATCGAACGGCTGATGTCGCGCCCAGGGGGCGCCGGGTTCGGGCAGGCGATGGCGTTGTCGTGCGTCCTGGTGGTCCTGTGCGCCGCCGTGCTGTGGGCCGTCGACCGCTGGGCAACGGGCGACGACGGGCTCGACCTGGCGTTCTGAGGCGACGGGCGGGCCTCGTCGCACGGCAGGCCACCCACGCCGACGGGTCGGCCTCCCCGGCGACGGCGACGTGAACGAGGTGGCATCTCTGCGCTGAGCTTGTACCCTGTCGCGCCGTACGCGGGGACCCTGCCGGAGGGTCGACATTCCGGCCCAGAGGCATGCAACGAACCGGACCACGAGTGATCGCGCTGCTCGTCCTGCTCGCGGCGTCGACGACCTTCGCCATCGACGCCGGCGCCCAGGACGACGCCGGGTCCACGACGACCACCACGACCACGACGGCCGTCCCGAGCACCACCACGCCGGGGTCCACGACGTCGACGGCGCCGGGTTCCACCACGACGACGACCGTGCCGGGACAGACGACCACGACCGTGCCGTACGTGCCGGCCTTCCCGCCGGAGCTGGCCGCGGATCCGAGGCTGCCGTACCTCGCCGATCCGGGCGAGGGCCCCAGCATCGACATCGAGATCGCCCAGCGCAGCTTCGACCCGCTGTCGGTCCGCGTCCTGCCCGAGCGGGTCGATGCGGCGCGCATGGGTGTGCTGGTCGCCCAGATGGACCTGCTGCGCATCCAGGGCGACATCGCCTCGCAGTCGCTCGCGGTCGCGGCGCTCACCGGCGAGCTCGGCGCGCTCGACGCGAGCTCGCGCAAGGCCGTCCAGGAAGCGGCCGCGGCCAAGCGGCAGCTCAGGGCACACGCCGTGTCGGCGTACATGACCGGCCCCGTCGAGGACCACCTCGCCCTGCTCGACGCGGACGACTACACCGACATGGGTGTCGCCCGCAGCTACGTCGACGTCGTCGTGAGCACCCACGAACGCCTGACGCGGAACTACGAGCGCAAGCGCGACGCGCTCTCCGACGAGCACGCCGACCTGGCAGCCGCGGGTCGGCGACGAGAACAGCCGACTGACCGAGCTCTCCGCCGAGGAACGTCCGGCGTTCCTCGAGGTGCTCGCCCGGATGGAGGAGCTGCGTGCCTACGAGGCCGGCGCACACGCCTACATCGACGGCTTCGTGTTCCCGATCGCCGGTGACTGCGAGTTCATCGACAGCTGGGGCTACCCGCGCTCGGGTGGCCGCTGGCACCAGGGCGCCGACATCTTCGCCACGCACGGCACCCCGGTGGTGGCCTCCGAGAACGGCACGCTCGACGGGGTCGGTTCCGGCACGCTCGGGGGCATCAAGCTCTGGGTGAACGGCGAGTCGGGCAACGAGTACTACTACGCACACCTCGCGGCCTACGCCCCCGACGTGCGAGACGGCAAGAAGGTACGTGCCGGCGAGGTGATCGGCTACGTGGGCGACACCGGAAACGCCAAGGGCACGTCGCCGCACCTGCACTTCGAGATCCACCCCGGGGGCGCAGGACCCGCGAACCCCTTCCCGCTGTTGAAGGCGGCCTACGGCAACCGTCCCGTGGTGCGCGCGGTCGTGCCGACCGCACCGGCGCCCCCGGTCGCGGATCCGGCCTCGCCCGCACCCCCGGACCCCGCTGCCGCCACTCCTCCCCCCGACACCGTCGCGGGCGGCTGACTCCGCACAGGACACAATGGTGGGCGTGGACGTCACCGCCTCGCTCGACACCGACGCAGCCCCGCAACGCCTCTTCGACCTCGTCGCCGACCTCGGCACGTACCCGGACTGGCTCGACATCGTGCCCCGGGCGCAGCCGGCGGACGCCGACGACGGCGACCCCGGACCCGCGTGGTCGGTGGACCTGCGGGCGCAGGTCGGCCCGCTCCGCCGTTCGAAGCGGCTGCGCATGGTGCGCTCCGAGCACTCGTCGCCGCAGCAGGTCGTCTTCGAGCGACGCGAGCTCGATGACCGCTCGCACAGCCCGTGGCGCCTCACCGCCGTCGTCGAACCCGGCGACGGGGGAGCGACCTCGTCGCTGACGATGCAGCTGCACTACGGCGGCGGGCTCTGGGTGCCGATGCTCGACCGACTGCTGGCCGACGAGATCGAGCGATCCAGGGTCCGTCTCGTCCGCGTGCTCGAGCGGGCGGCGTGATCCGGTCCGACCGGCCTGTCAGGGTCTGGCCCGGCCGCCCGTACCCGCTGGGTGCGACCTGGGACGGTTCCGGCACCAACTTCTCGGTCTTCTCCGAGGCCGCTGACGGCGTCGACCTGTGCCTCTTCGACGCGGAGGGCGTCGAGATCCGGGTGCCGCTGCCCGAGTGCATCGGATCGGTGTGGCACGGCTACCTGCCCGACGTGGGCCCCGGCACGCGCTACGGGTTCCGGGCGCTGGGCGAGCGGCGGGTGCCGGGCGACCTGCAGTGCGAGGCCCGGCTGCTGCTCGACCCCTACGCGAAGGCGGTCACCGGGGGCATCGAGTGGAACGACGCCATCGAGAGCAACGGCGGGACGTCCGAACCGCAGGACACTGCGCCCTACGTGCCGCGCTCGGTGGTGGTGAACCCGTGGTTCGACTGGGGCGAGGATCGCCGCCCGGCGACGCCGTGGCACCGGACGGTGCTCTACGAGGCGCACGTCAAGGGACTGACCATGCGGCACCCCGGCGTGCCCGAAGAGCATCGCGGTACCTATCTGGGCCTGTGCGCGCCGCCGGTGATCGACCACCTGCACGCCCTGGGCGTCACCGCGGTCGAGCTGATGCCGACCCACCAGTTCGTGCACGACCGTCGCCTGGTCGAGCTGGGCCTGACCAACTACTGGGGGTACAACTCGATCGGCTTCTTCGCGCCCCACGACGAGTACTCCGTGGATCCCTCCGCCTGCGAGCAGGTGCAGGAGTTCAAGGTCATGGTGAAGACGCTGCACGAGGCGGGGATCGAGGTGATCCTCGACGTGGTCTACAACCACACCGCCGAGGCGGGCGCCGGCGGACCGGTCCTGAGCTTCAAGGGGCTCGACAACCGGGCCTACTACCGCCTCGACCCGGAGGACCCGTCGTCATACGTCGACTACACCGGCACCGGCAACAGCCTGAACATGCGCCACCCCCACGTGCTGCAGCTGATCATGGACTCGCTGCGGTACTGGATCGAGGAGATGCACGTCGACGGCTTCCGCTTCGACCTGGCGGCGACCCTCGCCCGGGAGCTGCACGACGTCGACCGACTCAGCGCCTTCTTCGACCTGATCCAGCAGGACCCGGTGGTGTCGAAGGTGAAGCTGATCGCCGAACCGTGGGACGTCGGCGAGGGCGGCTACCAGGTCGGCAACTTCCCGCCGCTGTGGTCCGAGTGGAACGGTCGCTACCGGGACTGCGTGCGCGACGTGTGGCGCGGTTCGACCGATCACCTCGGAGAGTTCGCCGCACGACTGACCGGCTCGTCGGACCTGTACCAAGCGGGCGGGCGGCAACCCCACGCCAGCATCAACTTCGTCACGGCCCATGACGGGTTCACGCTGAGCGACCTGGTCAGCTACGAGCACAAGCAGAACTGGGCCAACGGCGAGGAGAACCGCGACGGCACCGATGACAACAGGTCCTGGAACTGCGGTGTCGAGGGCCCGACCGACCTGCCCGAGGTGCTCGAGCTTCGTGCGCGCCAACGGCGCAACCTGCTCACGACGCTGGTCGTCTCCCAGGGTGTGCCGATGCTGCTCGCCGGCGACGAGCTGGGTCGGACCCAGGGCGGCAACAACAACGCCTACGCGCAGGACAACGAGACGTCGTGGGTCGACTGGTCGGAGATCGACGACGACCTGCTCGACTTCGCCCGGCGTGTCGTCGAGCTGCGTCGTTCCAACCCGGTGCTGCAGCTGCGCAGCTTCCTGAGCGGGACCCGGGCTGTCGGCGCCGAGCTGCCCGACGTCGCCTGGTTCACCGCGGCGGGCACCGAGATGTCCTCCGAGGACTGGGACGCCCGCTCCGGGTTCGTGTCGTTGTGGCTCAACGGCGACATCCACGACGTCGGTCCTCGAGGCGAGCAGATCACGGGGTCGACGCTGCTGCTCGGGTTCAACCTCGGACCGGCGACGGTCGAGTGGCGCCTCCCCGAGCCCGAATGGGGCGACGGCTGGACCCGGGTGCTGGACACCGCCGTCAACGGCGAGCCGCACCACGGGTTGCACGCCGCGCGAGAGGTCGTGGACCTGGTCGGCCGCTCGATCGTCGTGTTGCGCCAGGACCCGCCCGCGCCATGACTCCTGTGCTCAGCGGGCTCGTCGACCGCTGTGTCGACTCCCGCAGCGGCGCGGCGCAGGCGCTCAGCGGGCTCGTCGAGCGCTGAAGCGTCCGTCGTCGTGGCGGGTCACGGTGAGGTCCATCTCGAAGCACTCGGTGAGCAGCGCTGCGTCGAGCGCCCCGGGCAGTGCGCCGTTGCGTACGACCTGTCCGGCCCGCAGCGCGAGCAGATGGGTGAACGACGCAGGGATCTCCTCGACGTGGTGGGTGACCAGCACCATCGGCGCGGCGGTCGGGTCCATCGCCAGCTGATCGATCCGTTCGACGAACGCCTCTCGTCCGGCCAGGTCGAGCCCGGCGGTCGGCTCGTCGAGCAGCAGCAGCTCGGGTGCGGACATGAGCGCCCGAGCGAGCAGGACCCGTTGACGCTCGCCCGACGAGAGCGACCCGTACGGGCGGCGGGCGGCGAAGCCGACACCCTGCGCGTCGAGCAGCTCGTCGGCACGTGCCCGATCCGCTGAGTCGTAGCGGTGCCACCACGGTTCGAGCGCCGCGTACTTCGCGCACATCACGACGTCGGAGGCGTCGAGCTGCGGCCTGATCATGTCGGCCATGGACGCGCCGACCACCGCGATGCGACGACGCAGCGCCCGGACGTCGGTCGCGCCGAGCCGTTCGCCGAGCACGTCGACCGTGCCGGAGCTGGGGTGCTCGTAGAGCGAGGCGATGCGGATCAGCGACGACTTGCCGCTGCCGTTGGCGCCGAGCAGCACCCAGCGGTCCTGCGCATCGACGGTCCAGTCGACGCGGTGCAGCAGGTCCCGGCCGTCGCGAGTGAGCGTCACGTCGTCGAGGCACAGCGCGGGCTCGGTGATCCGGCCGGTGGTCGCCGCACCGTTCGTGGCGCTCACCTGGTGAGCGCGTCCGCGTCGTCGCCGAAGCGTTCCTCGAGTGCCAGCTCCATGGCGTGGTTGAGCAGCTCGAGTCCGACCAGCGCAGTCTCGGCCTCGGACTCGTCCAGGCGGGCGAGCAGCCGGTCGAGCCCGGCGCCGACGACCCCGTCGCCCGCGGTCACTGCGGCGGTTCCGGCGTCGGTGATGCTCAGGCGCACCCGTCGCCGGTCCTCGGGGTCGGTGGTCCGTGACACCAGGCCACGTGACTCGAGGCCGTCGACCACCGACGTGACCGTCGGGGGAGTGACGCCGAGCAGCGCCGCCACGTGCGCGGCGGGACGGTCGCGCACGCTCAGGAAGACCAGCACCCGGTACTGCGGCAGGGTCAGCTCCGCCTCGGCGAGCGCGGTGCCGGCGACCTTCGCGAGCCGGGCAGCGGCACGCACGGCGTCGACCGATCTCGCAGAGGTGGGCTGGCTCATCGTGAGGAGCGTAGGGGAGGCGCCGGCGGCTCCTTCACCAGCGTCGCCGGGTCAGGTGTCCGCGGCTCCGGTCCGGGCCGGCGGCCGGCTGCAGCACGGTTCCCCGATGGTCCGGACCCGACCGGCAATGATGTCGGGCGTGAACCCCCTCTCCCGTTCCGGGCGACCTCGACGCACCGGGCAGCGCCGTGTGACAGTCGTGTCGCCCCACTTCGACGACGTGCCGCTGTCGCTCGGCCAGAGCCTGCGCGACGGCGTGCTGTCCACATGTCGGGTCGAGGTGCGCGTCGCGTTCGGTCGGACGAACTGGACGTCGTGGATCCATCCGACCCCCGGACGTGCACGGGCGGTCGGCGCGTGGCGTCGGGCCGAGGAGACCGCCGCGTCGGTGCTGTTCGGGTACCGCTGGACCGCAGCGGGTTGGGACGAGGTCATCCTGCGCGGGTCGGCGACCGGAGTGCTCGCGCCCGAGGAGATCCTCGACCCGTCGGCCGACCTGAGCGGCGAGCCCCTCGTCGCAGAGGTGGCGGACTGGCTGGAGCGGATCGCAGGACCGACGAACGCCGCCGCCCCGGACCTGTTGCTGGTGTGCGCCGGACTGGGTGGCCACGTCGACCACCGGATCGTCGCTCGGGCCGCGGCCGGTCTGGTCGGCACGCTCGCGTGTCCGGTCGGCTTCTACGAGGACCGTCCGTACGTGTCGCACCTGGGAGTCGACCAGCGTGACGAGCAGCTCGCCGACCTGCGCCTGGAGCTGCAGCCGGTCGACGTCTCGAGCGCGGTGACCCGCTCGACCCAGATGCGGGCGCGGCGCTGCTACCCCAGTCAGATGGCGCCGTTCTTCGAGGAGGCGATGGACCTGGACCTCGTGGTCGACGCCCGTGAGCGCGTCTGGTTCCCCGCGGGGACCGCTCCCGCCTGGCTCTGAGGCCGCGCTGCGCCGCTCGTCGGCGTCGCTCAATTGCATCGGTCGGCGGACCGGACCAGAGTGTCCGGATGCAGATCGGGGTGCTCGGAGCAACAGGTCCTGCCGGAAGTGGCCTCGCCACTCGTCTGGCCGCGTCAGGGTTCGACGTCGTGCTGGGGTCGCGGTCGAAGTACCGCGCCCTCGAGGTGCGCGACAAGATCGCAGCGAAGTGGTCCGACCGCGAGCTCTCGCTCGAGGCGGGCGACAACCACGAGGCAGCGTCGGCCGAGGTCGTCTTCATCGCCACTCCGTGGGACGCCGCTGCGGCGACCGCCAAGGAGTGCGAGCGGGAGCTGAAGGGCAAGGTCGTCATCTCGATGGCGAACGCGCTGGCCAAGGTCGGTCACGAGTTCCAGCCGCTGGTGCCGCCGCGTGGTTCGGTCGCAGCGTCGGTGCAGGCCGCCATCCCGCGTTCGCTCGTGGCTGCGACCATGCACCACGTGCCGGCGAAGGAGCTCGGTGACATCGCACACCCCGTCGAGTCCGACGTGCTGGTGTGCTCGGACCATCCGTCGGCGACCGCGACGACGATCGACATCGTGTCGAAGATCCCCGACCTTCGGGCCGTCGACGCGGGTGAGCTGTCGAACGCCGCGCCGATCGAGGCGTTCGCCGCGGTGCTGCTGCAGGTGAACGTGAAGTACAAGACGCGCGTCGCCATCCGGTTCACCGGCCTGCCGGCCTGAGGCAGTGGCGGCCTGCCGGCCTGAGGCAGTGGCGGCCTGCCGGCCTGAGGCAGCGCGGCCTGCCGGCCCGAGTCGGTACCGGTGGTCGGCCGCCGGTAGCCTGCCTCGCCGTGCGCCTCTACGACACCGCTCGACAGACCATCGTCCCGTTCGAACCCTCGGACCGGATCGTCTCGATGTACACGTGCGGGATCACCCCGTACGACTCGACGCACCTGGGCCACGCGGCCACCTACCTGACCTACGACGTGCTGCAGCGTCGGCTGCGCGATCTGGGCCACGAGACGCGCTGCGTGCGCAACATCACCGACGTCGACGACAGCATCCTGCCGAAGGCCCGCGAGCTGGGTGTCCACTACCTGGACCTCGCTGCGTCGGAGCTCGCCCGCTTCGACGCCGACATGGTCCGCCTCGGCATGATCCCGGCGTGGTCGGAGCCCCGTGCCACTTCGGCGATCCCCGACATCCGCGGCTTCATCGGCATGGTGCTCGACCGGGGGTACGCCTACGCCGAGGGCGGATCGGTGTACTTCGAGGTCGGCAAGTACGAGCGGTTCGGCGAGATCAGCCACTACTCGCGCGACGAGATGCTGCGCCTGGCGGCCGAGCGCGGCGGCAACCCCGACGATCCGAACAAGCGTGACCCACTCGACTTCGTCCTGTGGCAGCCGAGCCTCTCGGACGAACCGGCCTGGGACTCGCTGTGGGGCCCCGGTCGGCCGGGCTGGCACATCGAGTGCTCGGCGCTGTGCCTGCGTGAGCTCGGCACGACGATCGATCTGCACGGCGGTGGTTCGGACCTGATCTACCCGCACCACGAGTGCGAGGCGGCGCAGTCCGAAGCCGCGACGGGTGAGCCGTTGGTGCGGCACTGGATGCACCAGGCGATGGTCCGCATGGACGGCGAGAAGATGTCGAAGTCGCTGGGCAACCTCGTGTTCGTCTCGGACCTCGCCCAGGAGTGGGATCCGCGGGCGATCCGCTTGGCGTGCATCTCGCACCACTACCGGAACAGCTGGGAGTGGAACGACACCCTGATGCCCACCGCGGCCGAGCGACTCTCGGCATGGCGGGCGGCCGGGCGTGGCAGCGGGGCGCTCGACGAGGTCCGCAGGGCGCTCGACGAGGACCTCGACACCCCCGGCGCGGTCGCTGCGATCGACGCGGCGGCGGCACGCGGGGCCGGCGTCGACGAGGCGGCTGCACTGCTGGGTGTCGACCTGGCCTGAGCACACGGTCAGGCCGCCCGTCCGTCGACTGTGAATTCTGGGTGTCGAGGTCCACTGACATATAGTCAGGGGGTATCATCTCTCTCGACGTGATGACGTCAGCAGGTCGACCGGGAAGGGGGGACGCACGATGGGACGTGATGCCGGCAGTCTGCAGACCGCTGCCCGTCTGGTGCTGACACCCACCTTCAAGTTCTTCTGGAACATCACGACCGAGGGCCTCGAGCACGTGCCGGACACCGGCGGGGCGATCATCGCCCCCAACCACATCTCGGTGCTCGACTCGTTCTTCGTCCCGCTCACGGCCGGTCGCCGGATGACCTACGTCGGCAAGGCCGAGTACCTCGACGACTGGAAGACCAAGTACCTCTTCCCGGCCATCGGCATGATCCCGATCGACCGAGCAGGCGGCGACGCCTCGGCCCGAGCACTCGACGCCGCTGCGTCCGTGCTCGAAGCCGGCGAGCTGTTCGGCATCTACCCGGAGGGCACACGTGCCCGTGACGGCAAGCTGCACAAGGGTCACACCGGTGTCGCCCGCCTGGCGTTGCGCACGAACTCGCCGATCATCCCCGTGGGCATCGTCGGCACCGACCTGGTCCAGCCACCCGATGCCCGTGCACCGAAGGCGTTCCGCCGGGTGCACATCCGCTTCGGCCGGCCGATCTCGGTCGAGAAGTACTGCGACCGTGCCGCTGATCGGCTGGTGCTGCGCCAGATCACCGACGAGGTCATGTTCGAGATCCGCAACCTGACGGGTCAGGAGTACGTCGACGACTACGCGACGAAGCCGGCCGTCTCGTCGGGCGCGACGGTGGTGCGCCTGCCGGAGCGTCCGTCGGCCGAACCCGACACTGCTGCCCGCAGCGGCGTGCTCGTGGCATCCGCGGCGTCCGCCCCGGGCGGTGCGGTCGCCGCCGGTGACGCGCTCGAGGCCGACGGCGTCGAGCGGCGTTCGTCCTCTGCAGCGATCAAGTCGCGTCCGCTCGACCTGGAACTGTCGACCGCCTGACGACCCGGTGAACCGGGTGCGTTCGCGCCGGTGTGGGCCGGCAGGATCGCACCCAGTTGGGGTCTGGTGGTGAACCGGGTGCGTTCGCGCCGGTGTGGGCCGGCAGGATCGCACCCAGTTGGGGTCTGGTGGCGAACCGGGTGCGTTCGCGCCGGTGTGGGCCGGCAGGATCGCACCCAGTTCGGGTCCGGGTCAGGGATCGAGCAGGTCTCGAACGTCGTCCGAGGGCGGCTGCACGAGTCGCAGGTCCTGGTGCTTGCCCGAGCCGTGGAGCCGGAACCACCGGCCGTCGTGGCCCACGACGAGCCAGACGTTGTCGCGCATGCGCAGGCTGTCGTAGTTCAGCGCGATCGAGCGTTTCGGCACGCCGAGCTCGACGAGCAGATCACGGCCGTGGGCGAGCACGTCCTGGTTGGTCGACCAGCCGTCCGCGTCGGCGACCGCCGCGACGCCGGCGCTGCCCGCGATCGACCACGCCTCGGCCCACGTCTGCAGACGAGAGGCCGAGATGCCCGCCAGGTCGGCGAGGTCGGACAGCTCGGCGCGGGACACCGCGCCTGCCGCGCGGCGGGCCAGGTCGGCTCGCGGGGGGACCAGCAGCCCGGACGTCGTCCCGTCGACGATCATCGACCAGGCGCGCACCACGGCGTCATCGGCGAGCGCGTCGACCCGACGGGGGTCGATGCCCTGGTTCGGTGGCAGGTCGACGTCCCAGGCCGCACGGTGGCCCGGTCCTCGGGCGAGCGCGGCGCTGCGTGACGCCAGCACCTCGTCGGGCAGTTCGGGCAGCGGTTCGTCGAGCCGGTGGCCGAGCCACGCCTCGGTCGCCAGCACGCCCTCGGGACGGACGTCCTCGGCGCCAGGCAGCTCGGCGCCAGGTAGCTCGGTGCCGCGCGCCGCCGCGACGTGACCGCACGAGCGAGATCAGCTCCTCACGCTCGATCCCACGGGCCTGGAACAGCGTGAAGGGGTCTCGGTCGAGCTCCGACGCGACGACGTAGCAGACCGCCGCTGCGTGCTTGCAGGGCTCGGCCCAGTCGGGGCAGCTGCAGTCGGGCCGCAGGTCGGACGCGGTCGGCAGGATGCGCACCTCGACCGCCTCGGCGTCGTCGACGATCCCCGGGTGCAACTCGCCGTCGAGCAGCGCGGCCAGGTGCGCCGCCCGCGCCGCGACCGCGTCGGCGACCTGCTCCCACTCGTCCGGGGCCAGCTTCCGAACAGCGATGTCGACTCGGTACAGCTCGCCGGTCGTCCCCACGACCCGTGCCGAGATGTGGCCGGGAAGGACCTCGAGGTCGAGCACGGCACCCTTGCGTGCGTAGGTGCGACCCCTGGGCAGGCGGCTGTCGTAGCCCGATCCGGCGTTCTCGAGCGCGGCCACCCACGCCCTGCCCCACCAGGTCACCCCGAAGTCATGTCGCGCCATCAGGGCTCACCCAGGCGCACGAGCTCGGCGAGCTCGGTGTCGGACAGCTCGGTCAGCCAGGCCTCGCCGCCGCCCACCACGGCGTCGGCGAGTGCCTGCTTCTCGGCGAGCACGGTGGCGATGCGGTCCTCGATCGTGCCCTCGGAGATCAGGCGGTGGATCTGCACCGGTCGATCCTGGCCGATGCGCCAGGCCCGGTCCGACGCCTGGTTCTCGACCGCAGGGTTCCACCAGCGGTCGTAGTGGATCACGTGCGTCGCACGGGTCAGGTTGAGTCCGGTGCCGCCGGCCTTGAGCGAGACGACGAACACCGGGAAGTCGCCCGCCTGGAAGCGGTCGACCAGATCGGCGCGATGGGTGAGCGACTGCGAGCCGTGCAGGAACTCCGAGTCGATGCCGAGCTCGTCGAGGCGCTCGACGAGCAGATCGCCCATGGCCACGTACTGGGTGAAGACCAGGGTCGAGTCGCCCGCCTCGCCGATGGCGGTGATGAGCTCCTCGAACGCGTCGAGCTTGCCGGAGCGGCCGACGAGCGGGCCGTTCTGTCGCAGGTAGTGGGCGGGGTGGTTGCAGACCTGCTTGAGCGCGGTGAGCAGCTTGAGGACCAGACCCCTGCGGGCGATGCCGTCGGCTCGTTCGACCTGCTCGAGGATGTCGTCCACCGTCGCTCGGTAGAGGCCCGCCTGCTCGGCGGTGAGCGTGACGGGGTGGTCGGTCTCGGTCTTCGGCGGCAGGTCGGGTGCGACCGAGGGATCGTCCTTGCGGCGTCGCAACAGGAACGGTGCGACGAGCCGCGAGAACCGTTCGACCGCGGCCTCGTCGCGGTCCCGCTCGACCGGGATGGCGATCGAGCGGCGGAACGAGTCGACCGAGCCCAGCAGACCGGGCGTGGTCCAGTCGAGCAACGCCCACAGCTCGGTCAGGCGGTTCTCGACCGGCGTGCCGGTCAGTGCGAAGCGCGCCGCGGCGGGCAGCTTGCGCATCGCCCGTGCCGTCGACGAGTTGGGGTTCTTGATCTGCTGCGCCTCGTCCGCCACGACCAGGCCCCAGCCGCCCTCGGCGAGCTCGTCGATGTCTCGGCGTGCGATCCCGTAGGTCGTGACGACGACGTCGGTCGGCGCGACGTCCTCGATGCTGCGCTGCGGGCCGTGGTAGCGGTGCACCGTGACGTCGGGGGCGAACCGCTCGAACTCGCGCTGCCAGTTGCCGACGATGCTGGCGGGGCAGACGACCAGGGTCGGGCCGGTGATGCTGCGGCGTTCGTGGACGAACAGGTGCAGCGCGATCAGCTGGATGGTCTTGCCGAGTCCCATGTCGTCGGCCAGCACGCCGCCGAGTCCGAGGTCGGTCATCTCGTTCATCCAGCCCAGCCCGCGGCGCTGGTAGGGCCGCAGCGTCGCCACGAGCCCGGGCGGCTCGTCGAGCTCGTGGGGTTCGGACACCGAGCGGAGGCGGTCGGCGAGCGCCGCGGCGGCGCCGCCCACCTCGACGGGCACGTCCTCGCCGTCGATGAGCACCGTGCCACCGAGCGCTGCGGCCAGCGTGTCGGTGGCCGAGATCTGGTCGCGGCGTTGCAGCTTGGCGACGACGCCGGGATCGACGACCACCCATTCGCCGCGCAGCTGCACCAGCGGTCGGCGGCTGTCGGCCAGCGCCTGCAGCTCGGCGTCGCTGACGACCTCGCCGTCGAGGGTCGCACGCCACGTCAGGGTGCACAGCGTCGAGAGGTCGAACGACGGCGGTTGGTCACCGACACCCGGCGGCGGGTCGGCGCGGGCGGTCGCGGCGAGGGTCCTGGTGAGCCCGGACGGCACGAGGACCTCGATGCCCGCGCCGGCCAGGTCGGCGGCGAGGGGACCGAAGAGGCCCATGGCGGCGACGTCGTCGACCTCGAGCTCCGAGGGCGTCGCCTCGTCGAGCAGGACCGCCAGCGGAGCGAACAGGCGGGCGCCACGCCGCAGCGCGACCAGCAGGTCCGCCTCGGCGTGCTCGTCGAAGCCGGTCGCGGTGCCGGCCCAGAGCGACGCGGCGTCCGCGACGAGCGACGGGTCGAGCGCAGAGCGCACCTGCAGCACGACGCGGAAGGGCGAGTCGTCGTCCTCGGGGAAGTTCAGCCGCAGGCCGACGACGGTGCGCGCCGCGGCATCGGTGCCCAGCAGGTGCGGTCGGAGCCGCGCGACGTCGGCGGGCTCCGCGCCGCTCCAGGCGCGCTGGCGTGACACCGTCGGTGCGGCGGCGGTCCGCGGGAGCACGTCGGCGATGGCCTGGTACATGCCGTCGACGGCCGACACGGGATCGAGCACCCGCAACGGCGCGTGCTCGGTCGCGAGGCAGTGCGCGGCGGGCGGCAGCCACGCGGCGAGCGCCGCCCGGAGCTGCCGGTCGCCCTCGTCGAGCGGCGAGATGGTCCACGTGTCGAGCCCGGCGGCCGAGATGGCCGGCTGCAGGCGGCCGCGAGCGATCAGCTCGAGTGCCGCTCGGGCGACCAGGCCCCAGGCACGGAACGACGGCGACGCGCCCAGGTCGTCGGGACGTGCCGAGACCAGGTCGTCGAGCAGCTCGTCGACACCGGCGAGCGTGGCCGAGACCTTTCGCAGGCCGACACCGTCGGGGCCCGGCACCGCGAGTGCGACCTGGTCGACGGCCCACCAGCCGGCCGGTTCACCGTCGTCGGGTTCGCTCCACAGGGCAAGGCGAGCGGCGCGCCCGGGGTCACCGGGGACGAACGTCGCGTGCAGTGCCTGGCTGAGCATGGGGCACGAGCCTACGAGGTCGACCGCGACGTCAGGTCCGGGGACCCTGACCCGTGCCACGACCGCTGCCGGACGGCGGGACGCGCTGTGGAACCGGTTCCGGGACTCCAGCGGCGCGCCGCTAGCGTGGGGGCATGTCCGAGCTCTCCATTCTCCTGCCCGACGGATCGACCAGGACCCTGCCCGAGGGTGCCACGGGGCTCGATCTGGCGACGGCGATCGGACCGGGGCTCGCGAAGGCAGCGTTGGCCATCGAGGCCGACGGCGAGGTCGTCGACCTCACCGCCCCATTGCACGACGGGGCGAAGGTCCGGATCATCACCGACCGCGACCCCGACGCGCTCGAGCACATCCGTCACTCGACGGCGCACGTGCTCGCCCAGGCCGTGCTCGAGCTGTGGCCCGGTGCGACCTTCGCCGGCGGGCCGCCCATCGACGACGGCTTCTACTACGACTTCGAGCTGCCCGGCGGTGCGACCTTCACCGACGACGACCTCGAACGGATCGACGCGAAGATGCGCGAGATCATCGCGGCCGACCAGGCCTTCGAACGCTTCGAGCTGCCCCTCGACGAGGCGAAGCTGCTCATGGCGGACCACCCCTACAAGCAGGTCTTCATGGACCTGGCCGCGGCCGGCGAGGACGCCGACGGCGAGGCGAGCGGTGGGGGAGTGATCAGCTTCTATCGCAACACCCCCGAGTTCGTCGACATGTGCCGCGGCCCGCACGTGCCCTCGACCGGGCGCCTCGGTCACTTCAAGTTGACCCGGCACGGCGGCGCGTACTTCCGCGGCAGCGAGAAGAACCCGATGCTGCAGCGCATCTACGCAGCGGCCTTCGCGAACAAGAAGGACCTCGCCGCCCACCTGCACCGTCAGGAAGAGGCCGCCAAGCGCGACCACCGCAAGCTCGGCGTCGAGCTCGACCTGTTCTCGTTCCCCGAGGAGATCGGCTCCGGTCTCGCGGTGTTCCACCCCAAGGGCGGCATCATCCGTCGCCTCATGGAGGACTACTCGCGGCAGCGCCACGAAGAGGCCGACTACGAGTTCGTCTACTCGCCGCACATCACGAAGAAGAACCTCTTCGAGACTCAGCGGCCACCTCGAGTGGTTCGCCGACGGCATGTTCCCCCCGATGGAGCTCGACCACGGCGACGGGCGGCCAGGGCACGCAGACTACTACCTCAAGCCGATGAACTGCCCGTTCCACATCCTGATCTTCAAGAGCCGGCAGCGCTCCTACCGTGAGCTGCCGTTGCGGATGTTCGAGTTCGGCACCGTCTACCGCTACGAGAAGTCCGGCGTCGTGCACGGCCTCACCCGCGTCCGTGGCATGACCCAGGACGACGCCCACATCTTCACCACCAAGGAGCAGATGGGAGAGGAGCTGCGGTCGATCCTCGAGTTCGTGCTCGACCTGCTGCGCGACTACGGCCTCGACGACTTCTACCTCGAGCTGTCCACCAAGCCCGAGGGCAAGGCCGTCGGCTCCGACGAGGAGTGGGACGAGGCCACCGACGCGCTGCAGCGCGGTCGCCGAGGCGATGGACATCGAGCTGGTGATGGACCCCGGCGGCGGCGCCTTCTACGGCCCGAAGATCTCGGTCCAGGCACGCGACGCGATCGGCCGCACCTGGCAGATGTCGACGATCCAGGTCGACTTCCAGCTGCCGCAGCGCTTCGAGATGTCCTACATCGGCAGCGACGGCGAACGGCACCGGCCGATCATGATCCACCGTGCGCTGTTCGGATCGGTCGAGCGGTTCTTCGCCGTGCTGCTCGAGCACTACGCCGGTGCGTTCCCGGCGTGGCTCGCACCGGAGCAGGTGCGCATCCTGCCGGTGTCGGAAGCCCACGCGGACTACGCGCACGAGGTCGCCGCCGGACTGCGTGCCAGGGGCTTCCGGGTCGACGTGGGCGCCGCGGACGAGACGCTCGGCAACCGCATCCGGCGGGCCAAGGGCGAGAAGCTGCCCTACGTGCTGGTGGTCGGCGACGACGACGTCGCACACCGCACCGTCGGGGTGAACCCCCGCGGCAACGAGGTCGAACGCGACGTGCCGGTCGAGACCTTCGTCGAGCGTCTGGCCGACGACGTGGCGTCGAAGAAGTAGCTCGATCGTGCCGCTCGATCAGCTGTGGGCGACGTGGCGGTCGAGCTACGTCACCGGTGACGACGCGAGCCGCCGCGAGCTGCGCGACGTCGAACCCGACGACTCCCGGTCGCTCTTCGAGCGCATCCTGCACTCGGGCCGGCCCGACGACGAGACCTACATCGTGCGGCGCGGCCGAGCGCTGCTTCGTGATCCTCAACCGCTTCCCGTACACCTCGGGTCACCTGATGGTGCTGCCGAACCGAGCGGTCGCCGACCTGGAGCAGCTCGAGCCCGAGGAGTTCGCCGAGCTGTGGGCACTCGTGCGTGACGGCGTGGTCGCGCTCAAGGCGACCCTGCACTGCGACGGGGTGAACGTCGGGCATCAACCTCGGTCGCGGCGGCGGGCGGGTCGCAGGCCGACCACCTGCACGTGCACTGCGTGCCGCGCTGGGTCGGCGACGCGAACTTCATGGCGGTCGCCGGCGGCTCGCAGGTGATGCCCGTCGCACTGCAGGACGTCTGGGAGCGACTCCGTACGGCCTGGCCCACTGGGGCCGAGTGACACGCGGGCGATAAGGTCGGGACATGAGCGAACCGGGCGACGGCACCGACGGCGACGAGACCGACGGCGACACGATCGACGGCCGCGACGGATCGGGAGAGGCCGGTGACCACGACGAGTACGTCGACGAGCTGCCCGAGGACCTGAACCTCTCGGAGTTCGTCGGCCCGCACACGTTCCCGAACAACAACCGTCGTCGCATCCCGGCCGCGATCTACCTGCTGATGGGCGCCGCGTGCATCGCCCTGTGGATCACCCGGGGCGACAGCTCCCCGCTGGTCAACGTGGGCACCCTCTGGGCCGGCATCGGCCTGGTCGTGTTCGCGCTCTACGGCATGGTCGCCGGGCGGACCCTCGCGGTCGAGGAGTCCGACGCGCTGGTGACCGCCACGGCCAAGGTCGGCTTCCCCGTCGGTCACGCCGCCGCGCAGATGGCGTGGCGCGGATGGCTGTCGCCGTCCGACGTGGCGCATCCTGCTGTACTCCGACGAGAACCCGCCGGCGACCCGGGGCATCGTGCTCGTCGACGGGATCGACGGGCGGGTCGTGGAGTGGTTCGTCGAGGACAACCCCGAGGACTGGTCCGAGTTCGACCCCGCCGACACGGCCACCTCCTCGAGCTGACCGACCGGCCACAGGCCACCCGCCCTCTGGCCACAGTCGCCCGCGGTCCGGGCACCGGTCGCCACCGTCGCCGCCGTGCCGACCAGTCGCACGTGGCACAGGTCCTTCACACGGTGCGGCCGACGGAGTACAGTTTGCTAACTGGAGTTAGCACCGTGGCCGATGTCGCTGGTGGGCTCCGCATCCATTTCTGAGGAGTCATATGTTCGACGGTCGCCTACGGAGCCAGGTCGACGCAGCCGTGAAGCCCATCGGCAACAGCATGAAGAAGGCGGGCATCTCCGCCGACATGCTGACCGCGACCGGCATCGTCATGGCGGTCGCGGCTGCGGTCGCCATCGGCGCCGGTGCGCTGCGACTCGGTTTCCTGCTGCTGATCCTGACGGGCATCCCCGACCTGCTCGACGGCGCGGTCGCCAAGGCGTCGGGCAAGTCGTCGCTCCGCGGCGCGTTCTTCGACTCGGTGTCGGATCGCCTGACCGACGGCCTGCTCTTCGGTGGCATCGCCTACTACCTGGCCGCCAGCGACGAGGCCCCGTGGGTCGTCATGCTGCCCGTCGCCGGCTACGTCACCGCGTCGGTGGTCTCCTACATCCGGGCCAAGGCCGACGCCCTGGGCTTCGACGCCCGCGGCGGCATCGTCGAGCGGGCCGAGCGCTTCATCCTGCTCGGCCTCGGGCTGCTCTTCGAGCCGGTGCTGCTGCCCGTCCTGGCGCTGATCATCGTGCTCAACGTGGTCACCGCCGGTCAGCGCTTCGTGAAGGTCTGGAACCAGGCCACCCGTCAGACCCCGGCGCTGAGCGACCGTCGTCGTCGCCGCCCGCGCCGCATGGATCGTCCTGGCGCCCAGCGCCTTCGGGCCCGCGCCGCTGCGCGCAGCCGCCAGAGCGGCGGCGGCCGCTCCAACTCCTAACGCCCGGGAGTCCCGCCGATGCTGTCGGTGAACGGTCTGCGCGTCGCGTCGACCCTCGCCCATCGCCTGCCGTACCCGGTCGCCGGTGCCCTGTCGCGCGTCGCCGCCGACGGCTACGCACGGTTCTCGCCCCAGGAACGGATGATGGCCGAGCGCAACCTCCGCCGCGTCTACGGCGACGACCTGCCCGAGGGGGAGCTCGACGAACTGGTGGCCACGGTGTTCCGCTCGTACGGGCGCTACTGGCACGACTCCCTGCGACTGGCCTACCTGTCGCCGGAGGAGATCGATCGGGGTTTCAGCTACGAGGGTGTCGAGCACCTCATCGAGCCCATCGAGGCGGGGCTCACCCCCGTCTGCGCCATGCCGCACCTGGGCGGCTGGGAGTGGTCCGCCGCCTGGCTCACGAAGGTGAAGGGCTGGCCGGTCGCGTCGGTGGCCGAGCGCCTCGAACCCGCGGAGCTCTTCGACTGGTTCGTCGAGTACCGAGCGGGCCTCGGCATGGAGATCATCGCCGTTGGTCCGACGTCGGCCGCAGAGGTCGGCGCGGCGCTCGCCAACGGCAAGATCGTCAGCCTGCTGTGCGACCGGGACCTGACCGGCAGCGGTGTCGAGGTCGAGTTCTTCGGTGAACGCACCCGGTTGCCGGGCGGTCCGGCGTTGCTCGCGTTGCGCAGCGGAGCACCGCTGATCCCGGCCGCAGCGTTCTTCGAGGGCGACCACTGCCACGCGGTGGTGCTGCCGGCGGTCGACACCGAGCGCCGCGGCAAGCTGCGCCAGGACGTGCAACGCGTCACGCAGGACATCGCGATCGCGCTCGAGCAGCTGATCCGTCGTGCGCCCGAGCAGTGGCACCTGCTGCAGCCGAACTGGCCCAGCGACTACGACGCACTCGGTCTGGAACGCCCGGCCTGGTTCCGTGACCCGGAGTGAACACCCGGCTCGGGCGATCGGGCGCGGCGCCGCGACGGGGCTGTCGTAAGGTGCCGCGATGCGCATCGGCCTGGTCTGCCCGTACAGCCTGAGCATTCCGGGCGGTGTCCAGGGACAGGTCCTCGCGCTGGCCCGGTCGCTGCGCCGTCGAGGTCACGAGGCACGGGTGCTCGCGCCGTGCGACGGCCCGCCGCCGGAGCTGTTCGTGACCCCGCTCGGCAAGTCCGTGCCGATGGCGGCGAACGGTTCGATGGCGCCGATCGCCCCGGACGTCCCCGCACAGCTGCGCACCATCCGGGCGTTGTGGGACGAGAGCTTCGACGTCCTGCACCTGCACGAACCGCTCGTGCCCGGGCCGACGGTCACGGCGACGCTGCTCAAGCCGGCGCCGCTGGTCGGCACCTTCCACGCGGCCGGCTCCCAACCCGCCTACCAGGCGTTCGCGCCGCTGGCCGCCTGGTTCGGTCAGCGTCTCGACGCCCGGATCGCGGTCTCCGAGGATGCCCTGGCGCTCGTCAGCGGTCCCGTCGGCGGCGACTTCGAGGTCCTGTTCAACGGCATCGAGGCGGAGCGCTTCCGCGGCGCCGAGCCGTGGCCGTCCGAGGGGCCGACCGTCTTCTTCCTGGGGCGCCACGAGGAGCGCAAGGGCCTCGAGGTGCTGCTGCAGGCCGTGCCGTCGCTACCGCCCGACACCCGGATCTGGGTGGCCGGTGTGGGGCCGCACACCGAGGAGCTGCGCCGACGACACGCCGACGAGCGCATCGAATGGCTCGGCCGCATCGACGACGACGAGCGCGACCGGCGGCTCGCCGGCGCGTCGGTCTTCTGCGCGCCGTCCCTCGGCGGCGAGTCCTTCGGCGTGATCCTGCTCGAGGCGATGGCGGCGGGCACCCCGGTCGTGGCCAGTGCGATTCCCGGTTACGCCAAGGTCGCCGTGTCCGCCGCCGGACGAGCCGCGGTGCTCGTCGAGCCGGGTGACGCCGACTGCCCTGGGTGCGGCGTTGACCCAGGTGCTCACCGATCGAGCGGTCGCGGACGAGCTGGTCGAGGTCGGACACCGCCGCTCGGCCGAGTTCGACCTGGAGCGACTCTGCGACATCTACCTCGAGCTGTACCGGCGCCTCGCCGGCGACACCGGCGTCGTCGCCGCCTGAGCGTCGCTCGGCACGCCGTCCGCCCGGTCCGCTCGCCGGCCGGTCGGGGGTTCCCGGCCACGACGGCTGACCCTGTAGCGTCGTGACGATGCAGGAACAGCTCTCGCTCGACGCCGAGACCGATCGCCTGGTCCGCACGGCCACCTGGGTCGGTGTGGTCCCCGCCGTGGTGATCGGCGCCGTGCTGTGCGTCGTGAACGTGTTCGTCGGCCTGGCTGCGGCGGTCGTGCTCGCCGTCGCCTGGGTGCTGCTCATCCGTTCCCGGGTCGACGGAGCGTCCGCCAGGGTGCTCGCCCCCGTCGTCGCGACGCCGCTGGTGCCGGGGGCGCGTCCGCGTCTCGAGAACGTGCTCGAAGGCCTGTGCATGACCGGTGGCGTGACGGACCCCTCGGTCCTGCTCATCGAGAGCCCCGCCATGAACGCGATGGTCGTCGCCGACACCGAGCAGGCCGACCTGGTGCTGACCACCGGACTCGTCGAGGGTCTCGGTCGTCTCGAGCTCGAGGGTGTCGTCGCCAACCTGTTGGGCCGGGTGCGCGACGGTTCCGCCCGCTACGGCACGACCGCCGTCGCGCTCCTGGGATCGTCGGGGGCCGCCGCGCGACGTCTGGCTGCAGGTCTCGGCGAGCAGCGCTCGGTGCACTCCGACCTGGCCGCGGTCGACATGACCCGCTACCCGCCGGGGCTCATCTCGGCGCTGGCACGCATGGCCCAGGCCGGCACGGTCGTGGCCGGTGCGTCACCGTCGACGGCACATCTCTGGATCGCTCCGGTGGTCGAGGGGGCGGATCTGGTCGCTCCCGAGGTCGCCGAGACGGCGGTGCAGCCGCTCGCGTTGCGGATCGCAGTGCTCGAGGAGCTCTGAACGTAGGCTGTCGCCCGCTGAGCCCGGGGCGGCTCGGCGTCTGACTGACGGAGGCGGGCGTGGATCGGGGCGAGACAGACGGGACCGGTGAGCCGGATCCCGACCTGCGGGTCGTCCGCCCGACGCGGGCGGGCTCGAAGGACCGTCCATGGGGAGCGATCGCCGTCGCGGTCGTCGCCGTCGTCGTGCTCGGAGTCGGCGCCGTCGTCGCATCGCTCGGGGGTGCGACCGATCCCGTCACCGACGTCGCCGACGTCGCCGCCGAGGTGACGGTCGCGACGACCACCGAATCGACCACGACGACCGAGCCGGTGCCCGACGGTCCGGTCGCCCCGCTCACGGGTGTGCAGCACTGGGCCACCGACGCGGAGCGCCTCGGACGTCCGGCGCTCGCGGTCAAGGTCGACAACGATGCCAAGGCCATGCCCCAACGCGGGCTCGAGTCGCGGACGTCGTCGATCGAGGTGCGTGTCGAGGGGATCAGCCGATTCATGGCGGTGTTCCACTCCTCGACCCCCCCGAGGTCGCCCCGGTCCGTTCGGCGAGGACCAGCGACCCCGACCTGCTGTCGATGCTGTCCGACCCGCTGTTCGCCTGGTCGGGTGGCAACCCCGCCACGGTCTCTGCCATGCGCGACGTGCCGTGGGTTCGCAACGTCGATCCGGATTCGGTCGCTCGGCGTCTACTCGCGCTCGCCCGATCGCCGTGCTCCGCACAACCTGGTCCTGGACGTCCCCGGCCTGACGAAGCCCTCGACGACGCTGCCGACATGCTGCCGACGACGCTGCCGGCGGTGCGCCGGCGCCGATGTTCGAGTATCGCGCCGCGGACGCCGCACCGGCCGGTGTCGATGTCGCCGGCTTCGACGTGCCGATCGGCTCGTCGCTCGCCGGATTCGCCTGGAGCGCAGAGCGGAGCGGCTGGCTGCGCTGGACCAACGGGCAGGTGCACACCGATCCGGCGGGACAGCAGCTCGCGCCTGCCAACGTGGTCGTGCTCGAGACCGAGTACGCCACCTCGGCGGCCGACCGTCGCTCTCCCGAGGCGGTCACCCTCGGCTCCGGCAGCGCGTGGATCTTCACCGCCGGGCGCATGATCGAGGGCACCTGGTCACGCGACGACCGGCACCGGCCCTGGACCCTGACCGCTGCCGACGGTTCGCCGGTGACGTTGACGCCGGGATCGACGTGGGTCGAGCTGCCGGCACGCGGCGACGTCCCGCGGTTGCTGCCCTCGGCGTGAGCCGGTGACGCACGCCGTCCTACCGGCTTCCGGTCCGGGGCGGTCGCGTCGGTAGACTGGGTCCATGGCAACCCCCTCCGCCCCCACGCCCTCCGGAACGACGGGCGACGACTCGCACACGACCGGCTCCCAGCTGGTGAAGCGTGGTCTCGCCGAGATGTTCAAGGGCGGCGTGATCATGGACGTCGTCAACCCCGAACAGGCTCGGATCGCCGAGAACGCCGGTGCCTGCGCAGTGATGGCGCTCGAGCGCGTGCCGGCCGACATCCGTGTCGACGGTGGCGTGGCCCGCATGTCCGACCCCGAGATGATCCAGGGCATCCAAGAGGCCGTGACCATCCCGGTGATGGCCAAGGCCCGCATCGGCCACTTCGTCGAGGCGCAGATCCTCGAGGCGCTCGGTGTCGACTACGTCGACGAGTCCGAGGTGCTGAGCCCGGCGGACGAGACCCACCACATCGACAAGTGGGCCTTCACCGTGCCGTTCGTGTGCGGCGCCACCAACCTGGGTGAGGCACTCCGGCGCATCTCCGAGGGTGCCTGCATGATCCGCTCCAAGGGAGAGGCGGGCACCGGCAACATCGTCGAGGCCGTCCGTCACCTCCGGTCCATCACCGGCGACATCCGCAAGCTGACCCTGGCCGACTCCGCGGAGCTCTTCGAGTGGGCCAAGCAGCTCCGTGCACCGCTGCCGCTCGTGCAAGAGGTCGCCGAGCGCGGTTCGCTGCCGGTGCCGCTGTTCTGCGCCGGTGGCATCGCCACCCCCGCCGACGCCGCCCTCGCCATGCAGCTCGGCGCCGAGGCCGTCTTCGTGGGGTCGGGCATCTTCAAGTCCGACGACCCCGCGCCGCGAGCCAAGGCGATCGTCGAGGCGACGACCAACTACATGGACCCGCACATCCTGGCGAAGGTCAGCCGTGGTCTCGGCGCGCCGATGACCGGCATCGGCATGGACGACATCGACGTCAACTTCGCCGATCGCGGCTGGTGACGACCGGCGTCCTCGCGCTGCAGGGTGCCTTCGCCCTGCATCAGCAGGTGTTGGAGTCGCTGGGTGAATCCGTTCGACAGGTCCGTCGACCCGAGCAGCTCGACGACCTCGATCGGCTCGTGGTCCCGGGCGGCGAGTCGACCACCATGTCGATGCTCGCGGAGCGCTTCGAGCTCATCGAGCCGCTGAGCCGCTTCGCGGAGAGCGGGCGGCCCGTGTTCGGCACGTGCGCGGGTGCGATCCTGCTCTCGAGCGAGATCCGCGACGGACGAGACGACCAGCGCTGCCTGGGGGCGATCGACATCACCACCCGCCGCAACGGGTTCGGACGGCAGGTCGACTCCTTCACCGAGGAGATCTGCATCGACGGTCTCGACACTCCGTTCCAGGCGGTCTGCATCCGAGCGCCGGTCATCGAACGCGTCGGCGACGGCGTCCGGGTCCTGGCGTCGATCGACGGACACCCGGCGTTGGTCGTCGAGCGCGCGATCATGGTGTCCATCTTCCATCCCGAGCTCGCAGGCGACCCCCGGGTGCACCAGGAGTTCCTGGACCTGCCGATCTGAGGGCAGAATCAACCACCTGCCGCGGACCTCTGGCCCCGGCACCACGACGAGGACGGGGAACCACATGTCGGGCCACTCCAAATGGGCGACGATCAAGCACAAGAAGGGCGCTGCGGACGTCAAGCGCGGCAAGCTCTTCGCGAAGCTGATCCGCCAGGTCGAGGTCGCCGCGCGCAACGGGGGTGGGGATCCCGACATGAACCCCACGCTGCGCACGATGTTCCAGAAGGCTCGCGACTCCTCGGTGCCGCTCGACACCATCGAACGTGCGATCAAGCGCGGCACCGGTGAGCTCGAGGGCGTCAACTACGAAGAGGTCAACTACGAGGGGTATGCACCGCACGGTGTCGCGGTGTACGTCGAGACGCTGACCGACAACCGCAACCGGACCGGCCCGGAGATGCGCTCCACCTTCTCGAAGCTGGGCGGCTCGATCGCCGAGCCGGGAGCGGTGGCCTGGCAGTTCGAGCGCAAGGGCATCATCAGCGTGCCCGGTTCGGTCGACGAGGACGAGCTGATGCTCGCCGCGCTCGACGCCGGTGCCGAGGACGTCGCCCGGAGCGGCGAGATGTGGACCGTCACCTGCGAACCGCAGCTCACCTCGGTGGTGCGACATGCGATCGAAGAGGCGGGCATCACGGTGGACTCCTCGGACCTGACCATGATCCCGACCTCGCTCGTCGAGCTGGACTCCGTCGACGTCGTGAAGCCGATCCTGCGCCTCATCGACGCGCTCGAGGAGCACGACGACGTGCAGGACGTCTACGCGAACTTCGACATCCCCGACTCGCTGCTCGCCGAGCTCGAGGGCTGATCGTCACTGCTGGGTTGCCGGAGCGCGTACAGCGCACGCCGCTGCAACCCGTCGGGGTTGGTGGAGTGCGTGATCGTGCTGGGCTGACGCCGTTGCAACCCACCGGGGACGGCGTGGGTCATTGGGCGACGCCGAGCAGGCGGTTGCGGGTCACCGACCGCACACCGCGGTGCAGGCTGAACACCGCGAGCAGCCAGGCGACGGCGCCGAGCGCCAGGCCGGTCGTCATCGACGACCCCATGAGCGATCCCGTCGCCTGCCCGTAGGCGATGGCGATGAGCGGCAGGGTGATGAGCCCCGATGCCTGCTGGGCCGCGGCGGTCGACTTCACCCGAGCGGAGAGTCGCAGCACGAGCGACAGCGTCAGCAGCAGGAACGGCGGGATGACCCACAGCATCATCAGGACCCACTCGGGCGTCGGGAAGAACCAGCCCCCGGCCGACGGGCCGACGATCAGGTTGACCACCAGCGAGTAGGACCCGAAGCCGATCAGCGTGGTCAGGTAGCCGGGCACGAAGCTCGCGATCAGCTTGCCGAGGTAGATCTCACGCACCGAGGCGGGGGAGTGCGCGAGGAACTCCCCGGTGCCCCGCTCGCGCTCGCCGACCAGCGACGCCGCGCCGACCGCGGTCGAGATGGTGAGCGGCACGACGACGGCGACCGGTGCGAACAGGTAGACCGCGAGTGCGTACGACGTGCGGCCCTGGGCGGTGGTGCCCTGGATGTTGCGCTGCGCCGACTCGGGCAGCACCTGCAGCGCATCGGCGGCACGCTGGACGACGGTGATGTCACCCAGGTGTCCGACGACGAGCAACAGGATCGTCGGAAGGATCACGAAGAAGATCGCGCCGAGCGCCGCCATCGGCATCCAGTAGTCCCGGGACTGTGCGAGCTGGCGCAGCTCGGTCCTGGCCACCACCCACATGCGGTGTGCGTCGAGCTGGTGGCGTGCGTCGCCGCGTCGTGGACGAGAGGGCCGGGCGTTGCGCGGCGTGCGGATCGTGGTGGTCATTCGGACACCTCCAGCGTCGAAGGCGCCGCGTCCGGCGCCTGCAGGCCTGCGAAGGGGTCGGACTGCGGTGGTGTGGCCGGCGGCGTGCGTGCCCACGACGGCGAGATCGGTTCGAGGGTGTCGGGGCCGCCGACGCTGCCGGCGCCCTGGCGGCGGATCGTGAAGTACAGGTCTTCGAGGGTCGGTACGTGGGGGTCGACCCGTCGCAGCCGCAGCCCGTCGGCGCACAGGGCGGTGATCATGTCGGGCAGGCGCTCGAGATCGTCCATCTCGATGCGGGCGCCGGACCCGGTGCGGCGATACGCGTGCACGCCCGGCCAGGTCGCGATCCGGTCGAGCAGTCGGGGGTCCTCGGCGTCGAGCTCGACGATCGGGTTCGGCCAGTACCGCCGGGTGAGCGCCGCAGGGGTGCCCTCGACGAGCGCGGTGCCACCCTCCATCATGACGACGTGGTCGGCGAGTCCTTCGGCCTCGGAGAGCAGATGGGTGCACATGACGACCGTCCGCCCGTCGTCGGCCATCTCACGGATCAGCGCGAGCACCGCGACCGAGGACTCAGGGTCGAGTCCCGAGGTCGGCTCGTCGAACATCAGCAGCTCGGGGCCGTGCAGGATCGACCGGGCGAGCGCCAGCCGGGTCTTCATGCCGGTGGAGTAGCCGCCGACGAGCTTGTCGAGGGCGTCCGAGATCCCGAAGCGCTCCGCGGCGTCGTCGATCGCGCCGGAGAGATCGCCGTGCATGCCGTAGAGCTGCGCCGAGTAGACGAGGTTGTCGCGCCCCGACAAGCGGTCGTAGAGCGCCGGCTTGGCCGCGACGACCCCGCAGCGCGGGCGGACCAGGTGGCCGTCCGCGTCCGGATCGAGGTCGAAGGTCCGCACGTCGCCGCTCGACGGCACGAGCGCGCCGGTGATCGCACGGATCGCCGTGGTCTTGCCCGCGCCGTTGGGTCCGAGCAGCACCGTGATGCGGCCCTCGGGCACCGAGAACGACAGCGAGCTGAGCGCCTCGGTGTCGCCGAAGCGGTGACCGACGTCGTCCAGGGTCACCACCGCGGCGGCGGACCGGTCGTGCGGGGGAGGCGAGCCGGCCGGTGTCGGGGCGGGGTTCGGTGTGGGAGCCATCGGCCTTCTGCATCGGCTGCTCGGCAGCCACACTTGATCCTGTGGACCGGTCGCCCCGAGGTGCAGGTCGGCGTCCGCGGCCACGGTGGAGCCGTCCGCTACGATCGAACCTGTGTTCGTTCTCGGTGTCGACCCCGGACTGTCGCGCTGCGGCTACTGCGTGCTCGAGGTGGGCCGCCAGCCCTCGCGCTCCCTGCAGTCGCGCGCCGTGGCGATGGGGGTGCTGCGCACCTCGCCCGAGGCCGCGGTCCCGGATCGGCTCGCCGAGCTGTGGGCCGACATCCGCGGCCTGCTCGACGAGTACCGCCCGGTCGCGGTCGCGGTCGAGCGGGTGCTGTTCCAGTCGAACGTGCGCACGGCCATGAGCGTCGGGCAGGCCTCGGGAGTGGTCATGGCCGAAGCGGCCAGTCGGGGGCTGCAGGTCGCCGAGTACTCCCCGAACCAGGTGAAGGACGCCGTCGCCGGCTACGGCGCCGCCGACAAGCAGCAGGTGCAGCAGATGGTCCAGATGTTGCTCGATCTCGACGCGCCGCCGCGCCCGGCGGACGCCGCCGACGCCGCAGCGATCGCGTTGACCCACGTCGCGTTCGAGAGCGGGTCGCTCGCCGCCGCAGGTCGGGCCGCCGCAGGTCGGGCCGCTGGGTCAGCGGATGCCGCAGCGCCCGGCGCCGGCCGTGCGCCGCAGACGGCGGGCGGGGGCATCCGATGATCGGCTCGCTGCGAGGTGTGCTGCTCGACCGCTCCGACGTCGAGCTGATCGTCGAGGTCGGCGGAATCGGATACCGCGTCTCGGTCACCCCGGCCACCGTGAACGAGCTCGGCGATGTCGGCGCGCAGGTGTTCCTGCACATCCACCACCACCGCCGTGAAGACGCCGAGACGCTGTTCGGGTTCACCTCGATCGACGAGCGGCGGGTCTTCGAGACCTTGATCGGCACCCACGGCGTCGGACCCTCGCTCGGGCTCGCCATCCTGTCGGTGCATTCCCCGCTGGGCCTGCGCCACGTGCTCGCGACCGACGACGTCGCCGGGCTGTGCCTGGTCCCCGGCGTCGGCAAGAAGACGGCCGCGCGTCTGCTCGTCGAGCTGAAGAGCCGCCTCGCGGTGCCCGACGGCGACGCGGTGAGCGCCGCGATGGCCGTCGTCGGCGGCACGGGCGCCCCGTCGGTGCGGTCCGACGTCCGCGACGCATTGAGCGGTCTGGGGTACGGCCCCGAAGAGATCGGCCGCGTGCTGGCCGAGCTGCCGGAGTCGGGTGACACCTCCGACCTGCTGCGACTGGCGTTGCAGAAGCTGGCGACGGCGTCGTGATGCGCCCGATGGAAGAGACGGAGGCCGTCCGTGGCTCGTGAGGAGTTGCTGCAGCAGTTCGCGGACGACGACGACGCCACGGTCGAAGCCCTGCCGGTGCCCGGCGAGCACGACGGCGAGCTGCTCGACGGCGATCCCATGCCGTCGCTGCGGCCTCGTACGCTCGACGAGTTCGTCGGCCAGACCGAGCTGAAGCGGCGGTTGTCGGTCATCCTCGAGGCGGCACGCCGACGGAGCCAGCCACCGGACCACTTCCTCTTCGCCGGTCCGCCCGGTCTGGGCAAGACCTCGCTGTCGGTGATCGTCGCGGCAGAGATGGACGTGGCGCTGCACATCACCTCGGGCCCAGCGCTCGAACGTCCCGGTGATCTCGCCGCCATCCTCACCAAGCTGGGCGAGGGTGACGTGTTGTTCATCGACGAGATCCACCGCTTGTCGCGCTCGGTGGAAGAGGTGCTGTACCCCGCGATGGAGGACTTCCAGCTCGACATCGTGCTGGGCAAGGGTCCCGCCGCTCGCTCCATCCGACTCGACCTGCCGCGCTTCTGCCTGGTGGGCGCCACGACGCGCACCGGCCTCATCACCGGCCCGCTGCGCGATCGCTTCGGACTGGTGGCGCGGCTCGACTACTACGAGCCCGACGACCTGTGCGCGATCGTCCGCCGCGCCGCGACCATCCTCGGCGCCGACATCGACGTCGACGGCGCGAAGGAGATCGCCCGACGGTCCCGCGGCACGCCCCGCATCGCCAACCGGTTGCTGCGACGTGTGCGCGACGTGGCCGAGGTCGAGGGCGACGGGCACATCGACGCCGGCGTCGCGGCATCCGGGCTCGAGCTGTTCGGCATCGACGCGCTCGGACTCGACAAGGTCGACCGCTCGATCCTGTCGTCGTTGTGCGAGCACTTCGGCGGAGGTCCCGTCGGTCTGTCGACGCTCTCGATCGCAGTGTCCGAGCCGACCGAGACCGTCGAGGACGTCTACGAGCCGTACCTCATCCAGCAGGGCCTGCTCATGCGGACGCCCAGGGGGCGGGTCGCGACGACGGCCGCGTGGCACCACCTCGGCCTGGTCGCGCCGCCGTCGGCCTACGGCAGCGCCGATCCTTCGCTCTTCGAGTGACGCAGCGTCGCGGTTCGAGTGGACCCGCTGCTCCGCTGACTCACAGGATCTGACGGGTCGTCAGTTCGGCACGGCGGCGTCCAAGTGGTTTGCTGGAGTGTGCAACACACCCCCTGAGAACCATCCCTCCCCCGGGGGAACTGAAACACGGAGCACACGATGGAACGCACTGTTTTCGACGACGAGCACGACATGTTCCGTGAGGCGTTCCGCACCTTCGTCGAGCGCGAGATGGTGCCGAACCGTGAGAAGTGGGAAGAGGCCGGCATCGTCGACCGCGAGCTCTTCGAGAAGGCCGGAGCGTCCGGCTTCCTGGCCATGGCGATCCCCGAGCAGCTCGGCGGCGCCGGCGTGAAGGACTTCCGCTACAACCTCATCATCGCCGAGGAGATCACCCGGGCCGACGTGTACCCGGCGGGACTCGGCATGACGCTGCACAGCGACGTCTGCCTGCCCTACTTCCTCGACTACTGCAACGACGAGCAGAAGCAGCGCTGGCTGCCGGGCATCGCCTCGGGTGAGCTCATCACCGCGGTGGGCATGACCGAACCCGGCATCGGCTCCGACCTGGCCAGCATGGCCACCACCGCCGTGCGCGACGGCGACGAGTACGTGCTCAACGGCTCCAAGACCTTCATCACCAACGGCATCCTGGCGGACCTGGTGATCGTGGCCTGCAAGACCGATCCGACCCAGCGTCACACGGGCATGTCGCTCATCATCCTCGAGGCCGGCGCCGAGGGATTCGAGCGCGGCCGCAACCTCGACAAGCTGGGCATGCACTCCCAGGACACCGCCGAGCTGTTCTTCAACGACGTGCGGGTCCCGGTCGCCAACCGTCTCGGTGAGGAGGGTGAGGGGTTCCTCCTGCTGGTCAAGAACCTGCCCCAGGAGCGTCTGTCGATCGCCTGTGCCGGCGTGGCGCACGCCCGGGCGATCCTGGACTGGACCGTCGAGTACTGCAACGAGCGCACGGCGTTCGGCCAGAAGATCGGCTCGTTCCAGAACAGCCGCTTCAAGCTCGCCGAGATGCACACCGAGATCACCATCGCCGAGGCGTTCATCGACAAGTCCGTGCTCGCGCTGAACGAGGGCACGCTCACCGCGGAAGAGGCCGCCATGGCCAAGTGGTGGTGCACCGAGCTGCAGAAGAAGGTCGCCGACAACTGCGTCCAGCTGCACGGCGGCTACGGCTACATGAACGAGTATGCGGTCGGACGGGCCTACACCGACGCTCGCGTCACCTCGATCTACGGCGGCACGACCGAGATCATGAAGGAGATCATCGGTCGCTCCATGGGCTTCTGAGCCCCACGGGCCGCCGGCAGACGATGAGGACCGACGAGCTCGACTACGACCTGCCCGAGGACCGCATCGCGCAGACGCCCGCCGAGCCGCGGGACGCCGCTCGGCTGCTGGTCGACCGGGGCCCCGGGGCCGACCCGGCGGACCACGTCGTGCGCGACCTGCCGACGCTGATCCGCCCGGGCGACCTGGTCGTCCTGAACGACACCCGCGTCCTGCCGGCACGGGTCGCCATCCGTCGTGACGGCGGTCGGGCCGGCGAGGTCCTGCTGCTCGAGCCTGCCGCGGACGGGTGGTGGCAGGCGCTCTGCCGGCCATCGCGGAAGCTGCGCGAAGGCTCGACGTACGACGCGGTCGAGGGTGACCTCGGCGTCCTGATGGGCGGCGAGCTCGACGGCGGACGGCGACTCGTCCGTCCGCTGCACGACGGCGACCTGGTCGAGGCCCTGGGCCGTTCGGGAACGGCGCCGCTGCCGCCGTACATCACCGAGCGGCTCGACGACCAGGAGCGGTACCAGACGGTCTTCGCACAGCGGCCGGCATCGGCTGCGGCACCGACCGCCGGGCTGCACCTGACGCCGGAGCTGCTCGACGGGATCCGGGGCCTGGGAGCGTCGGTCGCTCGGGTGGAGCTCGTCGTCGGACTCGACACGTTCCGTCCGATCACCGCGGAGCGGGTCGAGGACCACGACATCCACTCCGAGCACTACGCCGTGTCGGCGCAGACCTGGGACGCCGTCGAGCGCACCCGGGCCGCGGGCGGGCGCGTCATCGCGGTGGGCACCACCTCGGTACGGGCGCTGGAGTCGGTCGCGGTGACCCGTGAACTGACCGGGCGCACCCGCCTGTTCATCACACCTGGCTACGACTTCGGCGTGGTGGACGTGATGATGACCAACTTCCACCTGCCCCGCTCGTCGCTGCTCGCGATGATCGAGGCGTTCGTGGGGGAGCGCTGGCGGGACCTGTACGCGACGGCACTCGAGCGCCGGTATCGGTTCCTGTCGTTCGGGGATGCGATGCTGCTGCAGCGCCGGCCGGCATCGCCACAGCCGACCGGGGGCGACCCGGCCCGACCCACGGAGGCTCCATGAAGCTCGGCATCGAGATCACCGCGACCGACGGTGCGGCGCGCACCGGAGTGGTGACCACGGCCCGGGGCGAGCTTCGCACGCCGGTCTTCATGCCGGTCGGCACCCGTGGCACGATCCGCGCCCTCACCAGCAACGACCTCGCCCAGGTGGTCGCAGCGGACGGCACCGCGCCAGAGGTCATGTTGGCGAACACCTACCACCTCATGATGCGACCGGGCGCCGAGACGGTCGCGGCGCTCGGCGGGCTGCACCGCTTCAGCGGTTGGGACGGTCACATGCTGACCGACTCCGGCGGCTACCAGGTGTTCTCGATGGACCCGAAGGTGACCGACGAGGGCGCCACGTTCCGATCGACCTACGACGGCGACCTGGAGCTGCTGACACCCGAACGCGCGGTGCACCTCCAGGAGCTGCTCGGCGCCGACATCCAGATGGTGCTCGACGTGTGCGCGCCCTTGCCGTCGTCGCACCGGGTGCTGCGCGACGCCGTCGTGCGTACCGCGGCCTGGGCCGAACGGGCGAAGCGTGTGCACCGTCGGACCGACGACCAAGCGCTGTTCGGCATCGTGCAGGGCGGCGACGACCTGGCGCTGCGCGCCGAGTCGGCGCAGCGGACCATCGAGCTCGACTTCGACGGCTACGCGATCGGGGGGCTGTCGGTGGGGGAGCCGCGCGAGCGCATGCTGCCCGCACTCGAGGCCGCCATCGCCCACCTCCCGGCCGATCAGCCCCGCTACCTGATGGGCGTCGGCGACCCCGTGTCGATCGTCGAGGCCGTCGCCCGGGGCGTCGACATGTTCGACTGCGTGCTCCCGACCCGGCTGGCCCGCCACGGCACGCTGCTCACCGACACGGGACGCATGAACATCAAGCGTTCGGAGTACGCCCGCAGCGACGAACCCATCGACGCGACGTGCGCGTGCAGCACGTGCGCCAAGTGCTCCCGCGGCTACCTGCGCCACCTGGCGACCGTCGGGGAGCCGACCGCGGCGACGCTGTGCACCGTGCACAACCTGACGTGGATCCTCGCACTGGTGGGCCGGATCCGCTCGGCGATCGCGACCGGCGCCCTCGACCCGCTGCGGCGAGAGATCGACGAGGTGTGGGGCGCCACGGGCCCCGGACTGCCCGCTGCGCCCGTTGCAACCTGAGCCACTGCTCATCCCTCGTCCGGGGGGTCGATCCGGATTCCCGTCGATGATCGGCCCAGCCCTAGGCTCGTTGCACTGTGATCACTCAACTCGCCACCCTGTTCGCCCAGAGCGAGGGTGAGGGCAGCATCTTCGGCCTGCTGATCCTCATCGTCCCGCTGGGCGCGATCCTCTACATGACCATCGTCCCGCAGCGGAAGGCCCGGCAGCGCCAGGCCGACATGCTGCGCAAGATCAGCATCGGTGACGAGGTGCTCACCACCGGCGGCATCGTCGGCGTGATCACCTTCGTCGAGGACGACCTGTACCACCTCGAGGTCGACAACGACGTCGTGATCCGCATCGCCAAGACGGCGGTCGCCCGCTCGATGTCCGAGCCCGATCCCGCCGCCCAGCCGGCGTCGCGCTCGCGTCGGGGCCTCCTCGGCTCCGGTGCGGCGTCCAAGGACGCGGAGTCGTCCGGGTCCGAGGAGCAGTCCTCCGGTGGCGACGACGACAAGTAGTAGCTTCTCGGCACGTCGGAGGAGGGCGGGGGCGACCGGGGGACCGGACGACGTCCGGACGGTGGCTGCACCGTCGTCACCCTCCGGTGCGCCGGGCTCGGCAGTTGGCCCGACCCGGCTCGATTCTCACGAGGGACACTGATGCGCAAGCACCCGAAGCGGATGATGATCGCGACGATGGTGGTCGTCTACGGACTCCTCCTCATCACGATCGTGCTGGGCCGCACACCGAAGCTCGGCCTCGACCTGCAGGGCGGCATCAGCGTCAACCTGCAGCCGGTCAAGGACGGCAAGGTCACCGACGACGTCGACTCCCAGGACCTGGACGACTCGATCGAGATCATCCGCAAGCGAGTCGACGCACTCGGCGTCGCCGAGCCCGAGGTCGCCCGACAGGGCAACACGATCACCGTGCAGCTGCCCGGCGCCAAGGACCAGGCCGAGGTGCTCGCCGCGGTCGGCAAGACCGCGCAGCTCGAGTTCCGTCCCGTGCTCTCCATGGCGGGCCAGGAGCTGAGCGGCGACGAGCGCACCGAGGCAGAGGGCCGCGTCACCGAGCTGCGGACCGAGCTCGGCCTGCCCGAAGGGGTGACGGCCGCGCAGGTCTACACCGACGAGCTGTCGAAGCAGCAGGCCGCGGCCCCGATCCCCGAGACGCCGCCGACCGGCGACCCTGGCGCCCCGCCTCCCGGCGATTCCGGTGCCGAGACCCCGTCGACGACCGTGACCACGGCAGCACCCGAGGACACCTCGACCGGCAACGGTGGCAACCGGTCGGCCTCGCTGCGATCCCAGGACGAGACCACGACGACCGAGGCCGACGCCGCGCGACGACCACGACGACGGCGCCGCCCGCGCCGCTCAACGAGTGGGGCATCGACGTCAGCTCCGAGGCCTACGGCGAGCTGTACCAGCTCGAGAGCCAGCTCGCAGCGAAGGTGACCCCGCCCGAGGAGCGCAAGCCCGACGTCGAGGTGACCCTGGTCGACGAGGACGGACTCGTCTACCAGCTCGGCCCCGTCGCCCTCACCGGTTCTGCGCTGAGCGGTGCGACCGCCGGCCTGCAGGGCACGGCGTGGACGGTCAGCCCGATCTTCAAGGCCGGCGAGAACGGCATCGACAAGTTCAACGCGATCGCCGCCAAGTGCTTCGCCGGCGATGCGACCTGCCCCGCGCTGCAGCAGGGCGGCAACGGCCAGCTCGGCATCGTGCTCGACGGCGTGGTGCTCTCCGCCCCGTCGATCAACGTCGGGAGCTTCGAGCGCGACCAGATCAGCATCTCGGGCAGCTTCGACCGTGAGAGCGCCGAGAACCTGGCGATCTCGCTGCGGTTCGGCTCGCTGCCCGTCGAGCTGCGTCCCCAGCAGTCCGAGACCGTGTCCGCCACGCTCGGACAGGGCGCGCTGCAGGCCGGCATCATCTCGGGCCTGATCGGCCTGTTCCTGGTGCTCTCCTACCTGGTCCTCTACTACCGCCTGCTCGGCCTGATCACCGCGGTCAGCCTGTCGATCTCGGCGTCGCTGCTCTGGGTCCTGCTCGCCAACCTGGGTGCCACGATCACCCTCGCGGGGGTGGTCGGCCTTGTGGCCTCGATCGGCATCTCGTTGGACTCGAGCATCGTGTTCTACGAGAACCTCAAGGAAGACGTACGAGGCGGCGCCACGGTGCGCGCCTCGGCCGAGAAGTCGTTCTCGACGGCCTATTCGACGATCGTCAAGGCCGACATCTCGTCGCTGATCGGCGCGGTCGTCCTGTACTGGCTGTCGGTCGGCCCGGTGCGCGGCTTCGCCTTCATGCTCGGCGCAGCGACCGTGCTCGACCTGGTCGCAGCGTTCTTCTTCCTGCGTCCCGCGGTGGTGCTGCTCTCACGCTCGAAGCAGGGCCAGCACCCGAAGCGGTTCGGCATCCCGATCGACGACCTCGCTCCGGCGGTCGCCGCGGCGACCGCCGCGCCCACTGCCACCACCTCGGACGCAGGGGGTGCCGACGTCGAGCGGGACACGGGGCCCACGAGCGGGTCGACGGACTCCGTTCCCACCGGGAAGGAGCGCTGAGATGGCCATCATCTCGAAGGTCTACCGAGGCGAGAACGACTTCGACTTCCCGAAGACGTGGAAGCCACTCGGCATCCTGTCGGTCGTGCTCGTGCTCGGCTCCCTGATCTCGCTGTTCACCCAGGGCCTGAACCTCTCGATCGACTTCGAGGGCGGTTCCGTCTGGGAGGTCCCGTCGCAGACGTTGACCGTGGAGCAGGCCGAGGAGGCCATCGCCCCATTCGGTGACGGCGCCGCGGAGCGCTTCCAGGAGGCGACCACCTCCGACGGCGTGCGAGTGCTGCGTGTCTCGGGCCGCATCGACAACATCGACGAGTCCCAGGAGGTCGCTGCGGCGCTGGCCGAGGCCGCCGACATCCCCGTGACCGAGATCGACGTGACGACCGTGGGCCCGTCGTGGGGCAACGACATCACCCGCACCGCCCGGAACTCGCTGATCATCTTCATGGTGCTCGTGACGGCGTACATGGCCTGGCGCCTCGAGCCGCGCATGGCGGCCTCGGGCATCCTCGCCGTGCTGCACGACGTCATCCTGACCGTCGGCTTCTACTCGGTGTTCCGCTTCGAGGTGTCACCCGCCACCGTGATCGCGTTCCTCACGATCCTCGGGTTCTCGCTGTACGACACGATCGTGGTGTTCGACCGGATGCAGGAGAACGCGCACCGCCTCACCCGAACCGGCCAGTACACCTACACCGCGATCGTGCGTCGATCGCTCAACCAGGTGCTGATGCGCTCGGTGAACACGACGATCGTGACGCTGCTCCCGGTGGCGACGATGCTGATCGTCGGCCAGTACGTCTTCGGTGAACCGACGCTGGGCGACTTCTCGCTCGCGCTGCTCGTCGGTCTCGCCTCGGGCGCGTACTCCTCGATCTACGTGGCGGCGCCGCTCACGGCGGTGTTCAAGGAACGCGAGCAGAAGTTCATCGAGATCCGTCAGCGTCTCGTCTCCAAGGGCGTCGACGTGAGCGACACCTCGTGGCACGGCGTCCGCAGCGCTGCGATCCCCGGCTCGGCGGCTCGCACACCGGCCGCCGCCCGCGCCAGCGTCGGGTCGACCGGCTCGGCCCCGCCGCTGACGACGAACATCGGCGGGCACCCTCCGCGTCCTCGCAAGAAGCGTCGCTGAGGATCGACTCCGCCTCGTCGTGGCGAACGCGCGTTCCGGGAAGGGTCACGGTGTCGGTAGCGTTGTCCTCGTGATGCACTGCGTCCCGACGTCCCACGGTCCCGACAGGGGAGTGACACACCTACGGGTGACGGGCGCGTCCGACCTCGTGAGCGTTGAGGCGGGAGTCAGATGGCCACGGTGACGCGCGTGCTGCCATGGCGCCGGCACAGCCAGCCGCCGGCCATGGAGGTCCAGGAGATCATCGAGCAGTTCCGCAAGTTCCACCCGCGGCGCTCGACCGACATGATCACCGAGTCGTACCGGCTCGCCGCGGGCGCCCACCGGGGTCAGCTGCGGCGATCGGGCGAGCCGTACATCACCCACCCGCTGGCCGTCGCCGGCATCGTGGCGCGCTACGGGATGGACGACGTGACGATCGCCGCAGCGCTGCTGCACGACGCCGTCGAGGACACCGTCATCACCCTCCCGGAGATCGACGAGCGCTTCGGTCCCGAGGTCACCGCGATCGTCGACGGCGTCACCAAGCTGGAGCGGATCCACTTCGACTCCAAGGAGGCCCAGCAGGCGGCGACCATGCGCAAGATGCTGGTCGCCATGGCGAAGGACCTGCGGGTCCTGGTCATCAAGCTCGCCGACCGGCTCCACAACATGCGGACCATCGCCGCGCTGCCCGCGTGGAAGCAGGAACGCACCGCGCACGAGACGCTCGACATCTACGCCCCGCTCGCTCACCGGCTGGGCATGCAGGAGATCAAGCAGCAGCTCGAGGACCTGTGCTTCTCGTCGCTGCACCCGAAGCGCTACGCCGAGATCGACCACATGGTGGCCGGCAGGACACCCGAACGTGACGCCTACGTCGAATCCGTCGTGAGCGAGGTCCGCAGCCGACTCGCGGATGTGCACATCAGCGCCGAGGTCACGGGTCGGCCGAAGCACCTGTGGTCCATCTACGAGAAGATGGTCGTCAAGGGCAAGGCGTTCGAGGAGATCTTCGACCTGGTCGGCATCCGGCTGATCGTCGACTCCTCGAAGGACTGCTACGCGGCGCTGGGGTCGATCCACGCGCTCTGGACCCCCGTGCCCGGGCGGTTCAAGGACTACATCGCCATGCCAAAGTTCAACCTGTACCAGTCGTTGCACACGACGGTCATCGGGCCGGGCGGCAAGCCGATCGAGGTCCAGATCCGCACCGCCGAGATGCACAACCGTGCCGAGTGGGGCGTCGCCGCCCACTTCTCGTACAAGGAAGGCCATTCCGAGGACGTCGCCTGGTTGAGCCGGATCGTCGACTGGCAACAGGAGATGACCGACCCGGGCGAGTTCATGGCGAACCTGAAGATCGACCTGGATCAGGACGAGGTCTTCGTGTTCACGCCCAAGGGTGACGTCGTGACGCTCCCGGTCGGAGCGACCCCGGTCGACTTCGCCTACTCGATCCACACCGAGGTCGGGCACCGCTGCATCGGTGCACGTGTCGCCGGACGCCTCGTGCCGCTCGACACCAAGCTCACCTCGGGCGACACCGTCGAGATCTTCACCTCGAAGGTGGCGGGCGCCGGACCGAGCCGTGACTGGCTCGGCTTCGTCGCCACACGATCCGCCGCGTCGCGCATCAAGCAGTGGTTCTCCCGCGAGCGTCGCGAGGACGCGCTCGAGTCGGGGCGCGACGCACTCGTCAAGGCGATGCGCCGCGAGGCCCTACCCGTGCAGAAGGTGCTCGGTGGTGACGCGCTCGACGTCGTCGCCTCCGACCTGAAGTACCTGAACCTGGACGCGCTCTACACCGCGATCGGCGAGCACCACGTGTCGCCGGAGTCGGTCGCGAGTCGCATCGCCGCCCTGGTGCGCACTGCAGAGGGCGAGCGCGAAGAGATCGTCTCGACGCCCAACCGGACGACGACACGGCGTCGTGGCCGCCCTGCCGGGGTGCACGTCGAGGGCTACGACGACATGCTCGTGCGCATGGCACGGTGCTGCACCCCCGTGCCGGGCGACCCCATCATCGGCTTCGTCACCCGCGGCCGGGGGGTGTCGGTGCACCGCACCGACTGCGCCAACGCCTCGTCACTCGCCGAGGGCCAGGCCGAGCGCATCGTCGACGTCGACTGGGACTCCGACGCGGCGGGTCACTTCGCCGCCCAGGTCGAGATCAAGGCGCTCGACCGACCCCGTCTGCTGCAGGACGTCACGTCGGTGCTGTCGGACTCCCACGTGAACATCCTGAGCAGCCACAGCCACTGCGGCCACGACCGGGTCTCGAAGATGCGCTTCGAGTTCGAGCTCGGTGACGCGTCGCACCTCGACACGCTGCTCAACCGGCTGCGAGTGATCGACAGCGTCTACGACGCCTACCGGGTGGTGCCCGGCTCCACCGAATGAACGACGGGCCGAGGCCGGCGTCGGGTAACCACCGCTCGGTCCCGCAGGTCCGAAGGACGAGATGACACCACCGACCGACCGAGCCGGATCCGAGCCCGAGCCCCCTACGCTGCACCTCGTGCCGCCTCACGACGAGATCGCCGACGAGTCCTCCGGGTCGGGACACGACCACGCCGGCAGCGGTCGGGCCGCGTCGCCCGGCGAGTCGCGCGACTCCGACGCCGACGGACGCTCCGCGGTGGAACAGGCCCGAGCGCTGCTGTCAGAGGCCGATCCTGTCGCCGCCTACCGGATGCTCACCGGCCTGGTCCGGCCGTCGCACTCGTCGATCCTCCAGGAGCTGCCCTACAACCCGGCGCTGAGCTTCCACGATCCGAGCGTCGTGGTCGTCGAGCCCGAGCCGACCAGCATCGAGACGATCGAGCTGTACGCACGAGCGGCCTACCCCGACTTCGACAAGGTGCTGTACGCCGCGTTCGCCGACTCCGACAACGACCAGACGCTGACGGGGCTCCACCACCTGCTCGTCAGCGAGGGTGCGAACGTCGCCCTGGTCACGAACCACGGGCAGATCATCGACATCGCGTTGGTGATCGCAGCGCTCGAGGCCGCCATGCTCGAGCCGGGGCGCAGCTTCGGCGTGCTCGGCGAGCACACGACGCTCGAGGAGATGGCCGACCGGTCGAACGTGCTGGTCTCCCGCATGGTGACCACCCGTCAGGCGTTCAACGTGCCGGCACTCCAGGTGCTGCAGAGCGCCACGCGCACGTTCTTGTCGGTGCCCCAGACCGCCAACCGCCGTCGTGCGAAGCTCGACCTCGCGTTGGTGCGGGCGAACAACGTCGTGATGCGCCACGAGCTCGACCAGCGGCTCTCGCGTGGCGGGCAGCTCCTCGCCATGGCGGCGAGCGGCAGCCAGGACCTGACGCTGCCCCAGCTCATGCAGAAGGCGCGTTCCACGTGGCGCCAACGCCGCGGTGACGACCCGGGCGAGGCGCCGACGCTGCACTTCCAGCCGCTCTACGACGGCACGATCTCGCTCATGCAGTCCTGTCGCTACGTGCTGCCCGTCGCGATCTGCCTCGATCCGGCCACTCCTGCGTGCGTCATCGGTGGGATCACGAGGGTGCGTGAGAAGGACGACTGCCACCGCGTGATGGACTGGATCGCCCAGGCCCACCAGGAGGCCACGGGTGTCCCGACGATCTACCACTGGCACGAGGACGACCTGCTCACCCAGGTGCGGGCGTTCCTGAACCGCTCCACCTGAGAGTTCGGGCCGGCTGGCGGTTCGGCCGGCAGCGGGTTCGGGGAGCGCGGACGCTCCGGTAGCGTGGCGCCCCGTGACATCACCCGACGACGCGCCCTCGACGAAGGTCGATCTCCGCACCCTCAAGGGCATGCGGGACCTCCTGCCGCCGGACTCGACGCGCCGACGTGAGCTGGTGACCCGCTTCGGGGCAGCAGCCGCCGCAGCGGGTTACGGAGAGGTCGTGCCCCCGCTGGTCGAGGACCTGCGCGTCTTCCTGCGTGTCGGCGAGGCCACCGACGTGGTCACCAAGGAGATGTACGACTTCGAGGACAAGGACGGCAGCCGGATCGCGCTGCGGCCCGAGATGACCGCCGGCGTGGTGCGGGCCTTCGTGCAGCACCGGCCGTTGCTGCCGTGGAAGGTCTGGTACGCGGGGACCAACTTCCGCCACGAGCGCCCGCAGAAGGGCCGCTACCGCATGTTCGACCAGGTCGGCGTCGAGGCCCTCGGGGTCGACGACCCCGACCTCGACGTCGAGGTGATCGCCCTCGCTGCGCAGTTCTTCCGGTCGATCGGCCTGCGCCGGGTGCGCCTGCTGATCAACTCCCTCGGCGACCACGATGACCGCCGTCGTTTCACCGCCGCGGTCGAGTCGTACTTCCGCGAGCACGCGGCCGATCTCTCCGAGGCGGCGCTGGTCACCCTCGAACGCAACCCGCTGCGGGTCCTCGATGCCAAGCGGCCTTCCGACGCCGAGGTCGCCGCCGGGGCACCCTCGGTCGCCGAGTTCCTCTCGGACGAGTCGGCCGCGCACTTCGAACGGGTGCTCGCCGGGCTCGACGCGCTCGGTGTGGCCTACGAGCCCACTCCGCTGCTGGTGCGCGGGCTCGACTACTACCGGCGCACCACCTTCGAGTTCGTCGCCGACTCCCTCGACGCGGCGCAGAACGCGGTGGGCGGCGGCGGCCGGTACGACGGGCTCGCCGAGGACATGGGCGGCCCACCCACCGACGGCATCGGGTTCGCACTCGGCGTCGACCGCATCCTGCTCGCCTGCGACGCGGAACACGCCTTCCCGGCGCAGCGCACGGCGCTCACCGCCTTCGTCATCGACCTGGTCGGCGGCGAGGCCGCCCGCGACATCACCCACGAGCTGCGAGCCGCGGGGTTCTCGGCGGACCGTCGGTTCGGCGGGGGCTCGATGAAGTCCCAGATGAAATCGGCCGATCGCTCCGGGGCACGGTTCGCGATCATCGTGGGTGAGGACGAAGCCGCCGCCGGCGAGGTCTCGTTGAAGCCACTGCGCACCGACAGCAGCGCCGACGTCGACAGCGGCGCCGAGCAGCGTCGGGTCGCCCGACGCGATCTCGTCGCCGAGATCACCCGCCTGACGTCCTGACCGACGCACCCTCACATCCGCACGTACCGACCAGCACGCTCACCCAGACTCCAAGGGAACTCCTGTGACTTCGACCAACCCGACCAGCACCGCGATGCGCACCCACGACTGCGGCGGACTCGACATCGGTGACGTCGGCTCGACCGTCACGTTGTGCGGCTGGGTCGCGAAGCGTCGTGAGCACGGCGAGCACCTGGCCTTCATCGACCTGCGCGACCACACCGGTGTGATCCAGTGCGTCGTCGACGGCGCGGCGGACCTGCGCAGCGAGTTCGTGCTGCAGATCACCGGCGTGGTCCGCGAGCGCCCCGAGGGCACCGTCAACGACCAGCTCAGCACCGGCAGGGTCGAGGTGGGGGACTGCACCGTCGAGATCCTCTCCGCCGCGGAGCCGCCGCCGTTCCCGCTCGACGACCGCGCCGCGGACGTCGACGAGACCGTTCGCCTCCGGTACCGGTACCTCGACCTGCGCCGCGAGGAGATGCAGCGCAACCTGCGCAGCCGGGCTCGGGTGAACTCCGCCATCCGCACCGCGATGGACGCCCAGGGCTTCGTCGAGATCGAGACCCCGATGCTGATCGCGTCGACACCCGAGGGCGCCCGCGACTTCGTCGTGCCGGCCCGCACCCGACCCGGCACGTTCTACGCGCTGCCCCAGAGTCCGCAGCTGTTCAAGCAGCTCTGCATGGTCGGCGGCGTCGACCGCTACTACCAGATCGCCCGGTGCTTCCGCGACGAGGACCTGCGAGCGGACCGGCAGTTCGAGTTCACCCAGCTCGACGCAGAGATGAGCTTCGCCAGCCAGGACGACGTCCTGGCCGCGATCGCGACGACCGTCGGCGCCGTCGTCGAGTCCGTGACGGGCGAGACCATCGCGGAGATCCCGCGCATGACCTGGCGTGACGCGATGGACCGCTTCGGTTCCGACAAGCCCGACGTGCGCTTCGGCATGGAGCTCACCGAGCTCACCGACGTGTTCGCCGCCACCGAGTTCAACGCCTTCAAGGCATCGAGCATCAAGGGCATCCGCCACGCCGGTGCCGCGGCCGACACGACCCGCAGCCGTCTCGACGACCTGACCGACCGGGCGAAGCGCTGGGGTGCGAAGGGTCTGGTCTGGATGCGCGTCGAGCAGGGCGACGACGGCGCCCCGACGGTGAACTCGCCGGTCGCCAAGTTCCTCTCCGCGGAGGAGCAGCAGGGCATCGTCGAGCGCCTGGGTGCCGAGGTCGGCGACGTCGTCTACCTGGTCGCGGATGAGTGGGCGAAGGTCTGCCACGTGCTCGGTCTGCTGCGCCTCGAGCTGGGTCGCCCGCCGGTCAACGAGGGAGGGCTCAACTTCCTGTGGGTCGTCGACTTCCCGCTCTTCGAGACCGTCGACGCCGAGACCGGCAAGCCGGTCCCCGCGCACCACGCGTTCACCATGCCCCACGCGGATGACATGGACCTGCTCGACGGTGGCCCCGAGCAGCTGCTCTCGGTGCGGTCGCAGGCCTACGACCTGGTGCTGAACGGCTGGGAGCTGGGCTCGGGCAGCGTCCGTATCCACCGCCCCGACGTCCAGCGACGCATCTTCGACCTGCTCGGCATCGGCGACGACGAGGCGCAGCGAAAGTTCGGGTTCCTGCTCGACGCGTTCCGCTTCGGTGCACCGCCGCACGCCGGCTTCGCGTTCGGCATCGATCGCCTGGTCGCGTTGCTGCTGGGCGAGGAGAACATCCGCGAGGTCATCGCGTTCCCCAAGACGCAGTCCGGCGGCGACCCGCTCACCCAGGCACCGACCGAGATCGAGCCGGCGCAGCTCGAGGAGCTCGGCCTGCGCCTGCTGCCCCGCTCGACCTGACGCGGCACAGCACCACGCGACGGTGGCGGCTCACGGCCGGAGTGGGTACGGTGCGTCCGTACCTTCCAACCCTGGGCGGGAGAAGCCGGTCGAATTCCGGCGCTGACCCGCAACCGTAGGTGGCCCCGAGTTCCGACTCGGTGACACGAGCCGGACCAACCTCCCGGGATTGGCTCTGATCACCGTCGTGGAATTGCGGCATCGGAGCTCGGATCCGTCGTCGCCCGCGTGGGTGGTGGCCCCGGGCGTCGTTGTCGCTCCGAGGAGCTGCCGCCATGTCCGTCATCCCGTCGATCCCCACCCGACGTCGTCGCCAGTGGTGCGCCGCGCTCGTGGTCGCTGCGTTGTGCACGACCGCGTCGTTCGCCACGACCTCTGCCGCGCCGCCGACGACCGATCCGATCACCGCGGGCGACTACGCCGGCGGGTGGATCGCCCGGCAGATCGACGCCGGCATCCCGCTGGTGAACTTCGGTTCACCCGACTGGGGAGTCACCCTCGATGCCGCCATCTCCCTCGCTGCGACCGGTACCGGCGCGACGCAGCTCGACGCGGTCTGGACCGCCCTCGTCGCGGACCGTGAGGCCGTCGTCGACCCGTTCTCCTCCGGTGACCAGCCCGGTCGCCTGGCTCGTGTGATCCTGCTGGCCCACGCCATCGGCGAGTCGCCGACAGCCGTCGGCGCCGCCCCGGGCGACGACCTGGTCGCCCGGTTGCTCGCCACCCAGTCCGCCTCGGGCCTCTTCGGTGACCCGGTGGCGCTCCCGCCGACCTACGACGGCACCTTCCGTCAGAGCTACTCGATCGCCGCGCTCGACGCCGCCGGCGCCGCAGTCCCCTCGAACGCGTGGCAGTGGCTGCTCGACCAGCAGTGCGACGACGGGTCGTGGATGCCGTTCCGCGCAGAGGTGTCGCCCGGCGTGCTCGAGGCGTGCGCGTTCGACTCGACCGCCTTCGTCGGTCCCGACTCCAACTCGACCGCCGCGGCGATCAACGGTCTCGAGGCTGCCGGCCAGGGTGCCACGGCCATCGACGACGCCGCCGCCTGGCTCGCCACGATCCAGAACGCCGACGGCGGCTGGGGGCTGTTCCCCGGCGACGCGAGCGAGCCCAGCTCCACCGGTCTGACCTGGCAGGCGCTGGCAGCGGCCGGGTTCGGGACCGCGCCCGAGTTCCTCGGCGGTGCCGCGACGCCCCTCGAGACGCTCCTGTCGTTCCAGCTCGGCTGCAGCTCTCCTGTCGACGAACGGGGCGCCCTGACCTACCCGGGCTCGAACGACGCACCGAACACCTTCTCGACCGCGCAGGCGACCCCCGCGCTGGCGGGTGTGCCGCTGGTGTTCGGCCCGGTGACCGCCTCGGACGCAGCGCCGGTGGTCGACTGCTCGGTCCCGACCACGACGACCACGACCGCGCCGCCGGTCACCGCGCCGACCACCGCGGCGCCATCGAGCACCCAGGTGCCGACGACACCGTCCGCTCGGATCGGTCGCCGCCGGCGTTGCGGCACGGCCGATCTCGTTCGTCGGATGACCTCGGCGGCGCGACCGGCACACCTCGGGTGCGCTCGTGCAGCACGACTGCTGGTGGCCGCGCTCGTCGGCGTGCTGACCGTGGGCTCGTTCGTCCTGGGGACCGCCGACGAGGCCGCTGCCCAGTCGTGCGGCCCGGCGCCCGCCGGGCGCGTCGCGGTCGCCGTCGTGGTCGACGACGGCACCGGGGTGTCGGAGCGTTGCGTCGTGGTCGACGACCGGACCGACGGCTACGCAGTGCTGCGCGCCGCCGGTCACCAACTTCGCATCGAGGCGGGCTTCCTGTGCGGCATCGACGGCTATCCGGCGACGGGCTGCGGCAACCGACCCGGCTTCGACGGCTCGTACTGGCGCTACTACCACGGCACGCCCGGCGGCGGCTGGACGTACTCGCCCGTCGGCGGGGGTGGCTACCGCATGCCCCCACGCTGCGCGATCGAGGGATGGCGCTGGACCTCGGTGGACAGCACCGACACTCCTCCTCGTGTGCCGCCCCCGGCGATCACCTGTGACGCGCCGCCGACAACTGCGCCGGCGCCGCCTCCGCCGGCACCACCCGTCCCGGCGCCACCCGTGACGTCGCCCGCCCCGGTGGGCGCCGCTCCTCCCGGAGCCGTGGCGCCCACGCCCGGCGGGAGCGCCGGCGATGCAGCGAACGTGCCGGGCGACGATCCGGTGGTGACCACGTCGAGCGTCGCTCCGACCGACGGAGCCTCGGGCGAGAGACGGGACCCGGGACGCTCCCGGCGAGGCCGCGGACCCCGAGGCAGCGGGAGCGGGCGACGACTCGGCGGACGAACCCGGATCCGGTGCCGACGACGGTGGTGTCGAGGAACGAGCGGACGGTCGTGTGGCGACCGCCCGGGCAGCGGACGCCCGCCGGGCCGACGGCGCCGGGAGCGGGTCGCCGGTCGGTCTGGTGCTCGCCGCGCTCGTGGTGGCGCTGCTCGGTGGTGGGGCGTTCTGGCGGACACGCCGTGCGACATCGTCCGACGCAGTCCCATCCGAGGTGGGGGAATCCGTCGAGGGTCCTTGAGTCGAACGCCTGTTCGAGTTACATTCATGTCGTTCCGGCGCTTCGGTGTCACACCTCGTCGGTACGGTCACCCCCGACGGATCGACACCCCTCCGGAACCCTCCGGGCGGCCATCGCTCCGGCGCTGTTTCCCCCACCGTTCCGACACCGGAACACCGGCACCGACATCCACCCGGAACGGTCGACCGGCAGGCGACACCACCGAAAGAGGACGACATGGCAGTGGAGCGAGAGAAGGCACTCGAGATGGCACTGGGCCAGATCGAGAAGCAGTACGGCAAGGGCTCGGTCATGAAGATGGGCGAGAAGACCTCGATGGACGTCGAGTCCATCCCCACCGGTGCCCTGGCACTCGACATCGCGCTCGGCATCGGCGGCCTGCCCCGTGGCCGGGTCATCGAGATCTACGGCCCGGAGTCCTCCGGCAAGTCGACGCTGGCCATGCACGTCGTCGCCGAGGCGCAGCGCAACGGCGGCATCTGCGCCTACGTCGACGCCGAGCACGCCATGGACCCGACCTACGCCGGTCGCATCGGCGTCGACGTCGACGAGCTGCTCATCTCGCAGCCCGACACCGGTGAGCAGGCCCTCGAGATCACCGACATGCTCGTGCGCTCCGGTGCGCTCGACGTCATCGTCATCGACTCGGTCGCGGCGCTGACGCCCCGTGCCGAGATCGAGGGCGAGATGGGCGACAGCCACGTCGGTCTCCAGGCCCGTCTCATGTCCCAGGCGCTGCGCAAGCTGACCGCGAACCTGAACAAGACGAACACCATCTGCATCTTCATCAACCAGCTGCGAGAGAAGATCGGCGTCATGTTCGGCTCGCCCGAGACCACCCCCGGTGGTCGTGCGCTGAAGTTCTACTCGTCGGTCCGTCTCGACATCCGTCGGATCGAGGCGATCAAGGACGGCGTCGAGGTCGTCGGCAACCGGACCCGCGTCAAGGTCGTCAAGAACAAGATGGCCTCGCCGTTCAAGCAGGCCGAGTTCGACATCATGTACGGCAAGGGCATCAGCCGCGAGGGCGGAGCGATCGACCTGGCGGTCGAGCACTCCATCGTGAAGAAGTCGGGTGCCTGGTACACCTACGAGGGCGAGCAGCTCGGCCAGGGACGCGAGAACGCGAAGAACTTCCTGATCGAGAACCCGGAGATCATGGTCGAGATCTCCGAGCGGATCCTCACCGAGGTCGGCATCGGCGAGCAGGAGGAGATCGACCTGCCCGAGGGTGCGGTCGACCCCGACGATCTGCCGATCTCGCTCGACTGATCACACCAGTTCGTCCCGAGTCCCGGACTCCCGACGGCGAACGGGGGCTCGGTGGGACGTGTCGACGTGGCGCTGGGGCCACGCGACCCTGCTCCGCTGTTCCAGCCACAGCCACCGGCTGGAACAGCGGAGCCATCACTCGGGACAGCTCCTGCCGCCGGCAGGAGCTGTCCCGCGTCACGCCTGCGACGGGCGCGACCCGCCGGTCCGATGTGCGGACGAGCCGTCCGAGGGGCGCTCGAGCACCCGCGGTTCTCGTCGGGGCGCCCGGCGCCCGTACCATGCAGGGGATGTCCGGCAAGTACGTGGTGCGCACCTTCGGGTGTCAGATGAACGAGCACGACTCCGAGCGGATCGCCGGACTGCTCGAGGCCGACGGCATGCAGGTCACCGACGACGTCGAGGACGCCGATGTCGTCGTGCTCAACACCTGCTGCATCCGTGAGAACGCCGACAACAAGCTCTACGGCACGCTCGGCCACCTGAAGAGCCTCAAGGACCGCCGTCCCGACATGGAGATCATGATCGCGGGCTGCCTGGCGCAGAAGGACCGCGAGCAGCTCGCCGAACGGGCGCCGCACGTCGACGTCGTGCTCGGCACGCACAACGTGCACCGGGCCGTGGACCTGCTGCACGAGCACCAGCGCAGCGGTGATCCGGTCATCGAGATCCTCAATGAGACCGTCGCCGAGGACCACGAGCTGTTCCCCTCGGCGCTGCCGGTGGTGCGTCAGTCGGGCTACGCCGGCTGGGTGACGATCCAGATCGGCTGCGACAACAGCTGCGCGTTCTGCATCGTGCCTGCGGTCCGTGGACCCGAGATCAGCCGTCCCTTCGGCGACGTGCTCGACGAGGTCCGCCGCGCCGCCGCCGACGGCGTCACCGAGGTGACCCTGCTCGGTCAGAACGTGAACTCCTACGGTCGTGACCTGACGCTGCGGATGCGTGGCGAGCAGTCCACCCGGCGAGAGGTCGACGACCCGCTCTTCGTCTTCGGGGAGCGCTGGGTCGCCGAGCAGTCGAACCGCGTCCGACCGCTCTTCGCCGACCTGTTGCGTTCGGTCGGCGAGGTCCCCGGCATCCGGCGTGTCCGCTACACGAGCCCGCACCCGAAGGACCTGCGCCCCGAGACGATCGCCGCCATGGCCGAGGTGCCGACGGTGTGCGAGCACCTGCACTTCCCGCTGCAGTCCGGGAGCGACCGGATCCTCGCCGCGATGCACCGCGGCTACACCGCCGAGCGGTACCTGGAGCGTCTGGCATCCGCTCGCGCCGGCATCGACGGGCTCGCAGTGACCACCGACATCATCGTCGGGTTCCCCGGCGAGACCGAGGCCGACGCCGAGGCGACCCTCGAGGTCGCCGCCGCTGCTCGCTTCGATGGTGCCTTCACCTTCGTCTACTCGCCGCGACCCGGCACCGAAGCGGCCGAGATGACGGGTGACTTCGTGCCGCGTGAGGTCGCCGCAGCTCGGATGGAGCGGTTGCGTGCGGTGGTGGAGCGCTCGTCGAGGCTCGCCAACCTCGCACGGGTCGGCGAGCGCGAAGAGGTCCTCGTCGCCGGGCCGTCGCGCCGGGACCCATCGCGTCTGAGCGGTCGCACCCGCCAGAACCGACTGGTGCACTTCGACACCGACGTCGCAGTCCGCCCCGGCAGCTACGTGCACGTCGACGTGCTCGACGCGACGACCACCCACCTGTCTGGCCGGCTCGTCGAGGTGGTCGCCCCGGCGCAGCACCGCACCCGCATCCCGGTCGCCGCGGGGTGACCCCGGAACCGTCGACAGATCCGGCGCTCCACGAGCTGGTCCGCGCCGCGGCGCTCGACGCCGGCGGAGTGGAGAGCAACTCGGCACTCGCCGTCGAGTACCGCACCGATGCCGCGAGCACCGTCGCCGAGTTCGGCCGGTTGCTCGCCAGGCTGCACACGCTGGCGGTGCCCGACGGCTCGGCCGTGCTCGACGCCCGCTCGATCGCCGCGGCACGCCGCGCCGCGTTCGACCGGGGCGAGCTCGACGACCTCCGGGTGGGCGCGGCGTACCGCCACGTCGCGGTCGATCGCCTCGTGGCACTGCTCGCCGACGGCGCCGACGCAGCGATGGCACGTGCCGGAGCACCGGTGCTGACCCACGGTCGCCCGGCGCTGTCCACGTTCCGCTGGGAGCGTTGGAACCCGATCGGTCTGGACCGCTGGGACCACCTGGCCGTCGCGGACCGCAACCGTGACCTCGGCGGTCGCGGCGCGCAGCATCGTCACCGAGCTCGAGCCGGCCTTCCTGCCACCGTTCTTCGAGGCCTACGGACACGACCACCTCGACCTGCTGCAGCTCGACTGGTACTCCCTGGCACTCGAACTGGAGCCATGGGAGACCTGAGCGGCACCGGCGCGGTCGACCGGCCTGCCCGGCGCCCCGGGCGTCACCTGGTGCTCGTCGGACCGACCGCCTCGGGCAAGTCATCGGTCGCGTTGCAACTCGCGCAGCGTCGACGCGCCCGGGGCGAGCTGGTCGAGATCGTGACCGTCGACTCGATGCAGGTGTACCGCGGCATGGACATCGGCACGGCGAGTCCCACCCCGGCGGAGCGTGCCGAGGTGCCCCACCACCTGGTCGACGTCGTCGACCCGCACGAGGAGTACTCCGTCGCCGAGTTCCGGGCCGCGGCGAACGCGGCGCTCGACGACATCGAGTCACGCGGCGGCGCCGCGATCCTCGTCGGTGGCACCGGGCTGTACGTCCAGGCGATCGTCGACGGACTCGAGCTGCCGGGCCGCTTCCCGGACGTCGCAGCAGAACTGGACCGCGAACCTCGCACCGACGTGCTCCTGGAGCGGCTGCGTGCGCTCGACCCGGTCGCCGCGACGCGGATCGAGCCCGGCAACCGTCGCCGGGTGCTCCGTGCGCTCGAGGTCACGATCGGAGCCGGGCGACCCTTCTCGAGCTTCGGGCCGGGCCTGGACGCCTATCCGGGCACGCCGTTCCTGCTGACCGGTCTGCAGATCGACCGGGGCCTGCTCGCCGACCGGGTCGAGTCGAGGTACGACGCCCAGATGGACGCCGGGTTCCTCGACGAGGTCCGCGTGCTGCTGGCGCGACCCGAGCCGATGTCGCGCACCGCGGCGCAGGCGCTCGGCTACCGCGAGCTCGCCGAGCACCTGAGGGGCGAGCGCAGCCTCGACGAGGCGCTGCGCCTCGCGATCGACCGGACACGGCAGTTCGGCGTGCGCCAGATCCGGTGGTTCCGACGCGATCCGCGCATCACGTGGTTCGAGCACGACGGCGATCCGTCCGACGTGCTCGACGCCCTCGATCAGCACTGGGCCGCGGCGGCGAACTGACGAAACCCGGTCCGGAACGGCGCGTCGGCCCCGCTACGGTGGTTCCGCCCCCGATCCGCATCGTCGCGGCCGCGGGCGCCTCTGGAGCGAACACGTGTTGCGCATGACCAAGCACCACGGCCTCGGGAACGACTTCCTCGTGGCCCTGGCACAGGACAACCCGGACCTGGCACCGGATCCGGCCGTCGCGCGGGCGCTGTGCGACCGGCGCCGCGGCGTCGGCGCGGACGGCCTCATCCTCGGCCTCGAGGCCTCCGAGGCCGACGACGACGCCTGCATGGTCCTGCTCAACGCGGACGGCTCCGAGGCCGAGATCTCCGGCAACGGGATCCGCTGCCTGGCCCAGGCGCTGCTGCGAGCGGCGGGTCGCAGCGAGGGCAGCCTGCGCATCGAGACCGCCGGTGGGGTCCGGGCGCTGCGAACCGTGCGCGGCGACGCGGACGGCGAGGTGTGGATCCAGGTCGACATGGGCCAGGTCCGTCCCGGCCCCGCGCTGGCGCCGGCGTCGGTCGCCTACGCGGCGCAGCACCGAGCGACGCTCGACATCGGCAACCCCCACCTCGTCCTCCACGTCGAGGATCCGCAGGCGGTCGACCTGGTCGCCGACGGTTCGCTGCTCGAGTCCGAGTACCCCGACGGGATCAACGTGCACTTCGTCGACATCCAGCGCAGCGGACCTCATGTCGCTGCGGGTCTGGGAACGCGGCGCGGGGGTCACCGAGGCCTGCGGCTCCGGCGCCACCGCGGCGGTCGCTGCGGCGCACTCCTGGGGCCTCGTGGGTGAGCACGTCGAGGTCAGGATGCCCGGCGGCGCCGCCGTGGTCGACCTCACCGACGACACACTGCTGCTGACGGGACCGTCGGTCTTCGTCGCCGAGGTGCAGGCACCGTGACCGACCTCGAACTGCCCGACGACGGCCCCGACGCCCAGCCGCTCGACCGGGACGACTCCCACCGCGGCGGCTTCGGTGAGTTCGGCGGCGAGAGCTCCGCCTTCATCGAGCGGACCTTCCGTGAGCGGATCATCCTCGTCGGCGTGAGCTTCCCGCCGTACGACGACGAGGCCGTCGAGGAGTCCCTCGACGAGCTCGAGCTGCTCGTCGACACCGCCGGCGCGGACGTGGTCGGCCGAGTGGTGCAGCGGCGACTCAGCCCCGACGCCGCGACCTACGTCGGCAAGGGCAAGGTCGAGGAGATCAAGCAGCTCGCCCTGGCGACCGACTGCGACACGGTCGTCTTCGACGACGAGCTCACCCCCGCCCAGCAGTACAACCTCGAGAAGCAGCTCGGACGAACGGCCATCGACCGCACCGCGGTCATCCTCGACATCTTCGCCCAGAACGCCCACAGCCAGGAGGGCAAGGCACAGGTCCAGCTGGCGCTGTTCCGCTACCGGCTGCCGCGGTTGCGCGGCAAGGGCGGGTCCATGTCGCAGCAGGCCGGTGGCGTCGGCACTCGGCGTGGCCCGGGCGAGACCCAGCTCGAGATCGACCGGCGGCGCATCACCCGCCTGATCCACAAGCTCGAGGCCGACCTGCGACAGATCGCGCACCACCGCGACACCCAGCGCAAGGCGCGGCGACGTTCCAGCCTCCGTCACGTGGTGATCGTCGGCTACACCAACGCCGGCAAGTCGACCCTGCTGAACCGGCTGACCGAGGCCGGGGTGCTCGTCGAGGACCGTCTCTTCGCCACCCTCGACGCCACGACCCGACGCCTGCAGCTGCCCGGCGGCGAAGCGGTGCTGCTGACCGACACCGTCGGCTTCGTCCGGAAGCTGCCACATCAGCTCGTCCAGGCGTTCGCCTCGACGCTCGACGTCGTGAACGAGGGCGACCTGCTGGTGCACGTCGTCGACGGGGCCGGCGCCGACCCGATGGGCAACATCGCGGCGGTCCGAGACGTCATCTCCCAGATCGGCGGCGCCGACCTGCCCGAGCTGCTCGTCTTCAACAAGACCGACCTCTCCGACGAGCCGGCACGGCTCGCGGCGGAGCACCCCGGCGCGGTCGCCATCTCGGCACGCACCGGCGAGGGCGTCGACGACCTGCTGCTGCGCATCGGCGACCGCCTGCGCTCGCTCATGCCGGCGGTCGAGATGTTCGTGCCCTACGAGCGCGGCGACGTGCTCGCCGCCCTGCACCGCTCGGGCGAGGTGCTCTCGGAGACCGCCGACGAACGTGGCGTGACGGTGTCGGCCCGGATCGACAGCACCGAGATGGCGCGCTTCGAGCCGTTCCTGACCGGCGCGCCGAGCCCCGACGACCCCGACGGCGTCGCTGGTCACCCGGGCCCTGACCTGGGTGCCTATGACGACTCGGCCGGTGCCTTCGTCGCCGGCCGAGGCCGCACGTCATGACCGACGGGGGCTTCGTTCCGCCGCCGTATCCCTACGACCGACTGGCTCCGCTCATCGAGCAGGCCGCGAAGCACGACGGGGGAGCGATCGACCTGTCGATCGGCACACCCTGTGACGCTCCCTCCTCGGCGGTGCTCGAGGCACTCGCCGGGTCCGGGACCGAGCGTGGGTACCCGCCGTCGATCGGCACACCCGCCCTGCGAGAGGCGGTCGCCGCCTGGTTCGCCCGCCGCTTCGACGTCGAGGTGGCCGCCGATGACGTCGCTGCGTGCATCGGGTCCAAGGAGCTCGTCGCCGGACTGCCGCACTGGCTGCGTCTGCGGGATCCGTCGCGCGACACCGTGCTGTACCCCGAGGTCAGCTATCCGTCGTACGCGATGGGCGCACAGCTGGCCGGGTGCCGCGCGGTGCCCGTGCCGGTCGACGACCGCTGGCGCCTCGACCTCGGACGCGATCGACCCCGACGACGCCGCGCGGGCGCTGTGCCTCTGGAGCAACACGCCGGCGAACCCCACCGGCGGTCTCGACGACCTGGCGGCCGTCGCGGCGTGGGGGCGTGCCCACGGTGTTCCGGTCTTCTCCGACGAGTGCTACGCCGAGTTCACCTGGGACGGTCCCGCGGCGACCGCCGGCCAGGCGCCGGGTGCGACGATCCTGAGCTCCGGCTGCGACGGTGTGGTCGCCGTGCACTCGTTGTCGAAGCGGTCGAACCTGGCCGGTCTGCGCGTCGGGTTCTACGCCGGCGACCCCGAGCTCGTCGCCTACCTGAGCGAGGTCCGCAAGCACGCCGGCTTCATGGTGCCCGGTCCCGCACAGTCGGCGGCGGTCGTCGCGCTCGGCGACCAGGCCGAGGTCGACCTGCAGCGCGCCCGGTACCACGACCGACTCCGGGCGATGGCCGACGTGCTGGCCGGTCTCGGTCTCGACGCCCCGATGCCCGGGGGTGGTTTCTACCTCTGGGTGCCGGCGCCCGAGGGCGACGCCTGGGCACTCGCCGAACGTCTCGCCGTCGAGCTCGGCGTCGTCGTCAGCCCGGGTGAGTTCTACGGGCCGGCACACCCCGGGTACGTACGCATCGCCGTGGTACAGCCCGACGAGCGCATCGACGAGATCATCCACCGAGGCTCTCGGATGACCCCGGCATACTGAGAGCAGTCCGTCCTCGCGACGGTACCGCCGTGGTGACACCGACGAAGGGACCACGCATCGTGGCTGACCAGACCAAAGCTCCGAAGGGACTGCTCCTCGCCGGAGTCGTGTTCCTGGTCCTCGCCCTGGGTGGTTGCGGCTACGGCTGCACCGCGTTCTTCGGGTTCGCCAACGACATCGTCGACGCGGCCGACGACGCCGGAGTGACCGCGCTCGGGACCGAGACGTCGTTCCGTGCCACGGGCAGCTCGTCGATCGTGCTGAGCACGCAGAGCTCGGCCACCTGCGAGGGCCGAGCGGCTGACGGCACGGCGGTCGAGTTCGACGCCCCGGATGAGGGCACGACGACCAACGTCGACCTCAACGGTCGCAGCTTCGACGTCATCTACGAGTTCGACACCCGTTCCGGTGACGAGTACCAGGTGATCTGCGGTGACGAGCTCGGCTCCACCGGCGAGTACGTCGTGGTGTCCTTCGACCTCGGCAAGGTCCTGACCGGGGTCGCCGGCATCGGTCTCGGCGGCCTGTTCTTCGTGATCGGCGTGATCCTCCTGATCGTCGGCCTGGTCAAGCGCTCCAAGTGGAAGAAGAACCGCGACCTCGGTGGACCGCAGGTCGGCGGCTACGGCGCCGTGCCAGGAGGTCCGACGCCGCCCCCGCCCGCGGGTGGCCCCGTGCCGCCGCCCGGGTACACCCCTCCGCCGCCGACGATGCAGCCGCCGCCCATGCCGGGCCAGCCGCCCCAGGGACCGGCCACACCCCCGCCGCCTGCACCCCCGCCGCCTGCAACTCCGCCGCCTGCCGGCCCTCCGCCGGCCACGCCGCCGCCACCCCCTCCGGGACCCGGCACCCCGCCGCCACCTCCGGTCAGCTCTGATGCATCCGACCGGCCTCGGCGTGCGTGTCCACGTCTCGCACGGTGGCTGACTCCCGGACCACTCCGATCTGCTCGAGCGGACCGCCAGCGCTCGTCGGCATCGCCTCGGAGAGCTTCGACGAGCAGCGGATCACCCAGGTCATCGAGGACGAGCTGCGCTCGCTGGCGCACCTCGAGGTGACCCGCGTCGGCGACAACGTGGTGGCTCGCACCGACCTCGGGCGCGGCACCCGCGTCGTGCTCGCCGGCCACACCGACACCGTCCCGGCGAACGGCAACGCGACGCCGCGCATCGACGGCGACGTGCTCTGGGGCCTCGGCTCCGCCGACATGAAGGCCGGCCTCGCCGTCATGCTCGAGCTCGCCCGCGTCGCACACCGAACCGGCCGTCGACGTCACCTACGTCTTCTACGCCCGCGAAGAGGTGGCGGGCGTGCACAGCGGGCTGGGCGAGCTCTTCGAACAGCGCCCCGACCTGCTCGAGGGCGATGTCGCCGTGCTCGGTGAACCGACCGACGGCGAGATCGAGGCGGGCTGCCAGGGCACGCTGCGGTTCCGCGTCACGCTGCGCGGCGCCCGGGCCCACACGGCCAGGGCGTGGATGGGCCGCAACGCCATCCACCGACTCGGCGCGCTGCTCGTCGCCATCGACGCCTACGAGCCGCGTCAGCCCGAGATCCTGGGCTGCAGGTTCCACGAGGCGCTCCAGGTGGTGCGCGTCGAGGGCGGCATCGCCGGCAACGTGGTGCCCGACGCGGTCACCATCGACCTCGGCCACCGCTTCGCCCCGGACCGCAGCGCCGCCCAGGCCGAGGCGCACGTCCGCTCGGTGATCGATCCGTTCCTCGAGCCCGACGACGACGTCGAGCTCGTCGACGTCTCCGTCGCCGCGGCTCCCGGCGCTCGACCACCCGTGCATCGAGGCGCTCGTCCGCCGCCACGGGCTCGGCATCCGCAGCAAGCTCGGTTGGACCGACGTCGCACGCTTCGCCGAGCGTGGCGTGCCCGCGGTCAACCTCGGTCCGGGCCAGGCGACCCTCGCCCACACCGCCGAGGAGCGCGTCGAACGCGCCTCGCTCGATCGCACCTACGCCGCGCTCGACGACCTGCTGACCACGGGTCCCTGACCCCTCGGGTCAGGCTCTACGCTCCTCGGGTCGAGACGACCCCTGGAGGAACACCGTGAGCCCCGCTCTTCGCCCTGCCGACCGTGACGAGTTCCTGGAGATGGTCGCCACGCTGCGCGGACGCGACGGCTACCGCGAGCCCCGGGCGTTCGGCATCGGCACCGCCACGTTCGCCGACGCCGACGGCGCCGTGCTCGACTCCTGGTACCCGGTCGTCAACCTCGACCAGAACCTCGGTTCGGCGGCGATCGTCTCGGACGTCGTCGGACACGACGGGGGAGCGGCGACCTACGAGCTCACCCCGGAGCAGCTCGCCGAGATCCTGGCCCGGTTCGCCCCGATGCTCGACGACGGCGACGACCATCCCAACCTGCGGGTGCTCGCGGCGCTCGCCTCGGCCCAGCCCTCCGCACCGTCCCTGCCGGTGCGCACCGCGCCGATCGTCACGTTCCTCGCGGACCTCGACGACGGCCCCGGTCGACGCGCACGACGTCTACCTCCGGCTGCACCTGCTCTCGCACCGTCTGGTCGCGCCGCACGGCCTGAACCTCGACGGCCAGTTCGGCCTGCTCTCGAACGTCGTCTGGACCAGCGAGGGTCCGTGCGACGTCGCGTCGTTCGAGGCCGCCCGGGTCCGTCTGCGTGCCGCCGGCACGGCGGTGTCGGTGCACTCGGTCGACAAGTTCCCGCGCATGGTCGACTACGTCATGCCGACAGGTGTCCGCATCGCCGACGCGGATCGGGTCCGGTCTGGGTGCGCACCTGGCCGACGGCACGACGGTGATGCACGAGGGCTTCGTGAACTTCAACGCCGGCACCCTCGGCAACGCGATGGTCGAGGGACGCATCTCCGCCGGCGTGGTGGTCGGGGCGGACTCCGACATCGGCGGCGGCGCCTCGATCATGGGCACGCTGTCGGGCGGCGGCAAGGAGGTCATCTCGGTGGGCGCCCACTGCCTGCTCGGCGCCAACGCCGGCATCGGCATCTCGCTGGGGGACCGGTGCGTGGTCGAGGCCGGCCTCTACGTCACCGCCGGCACGATCGTGACCCTGCCCGACGGCGCGACGGCCAAGGCCAAGGAGCTCAGCGGCTCCGACGACCTGCTGTTCCGCCGCAACTCCTCGACCGGCGCGGTCGAGGTGCTGCCTCGCAGCGGCGCCTGGTCCGAGGGCCTGAACGCCGCCCTGCATTCCAACTGAGCCGCACTCCGACTGAGGCCGCACCAGAGCTGGCGGGGCCGGCCGGCTGCTCAGAGCTTGCGCAGCACCGTCACGACCTTGCCGTACACCTCGACCTCTGACGGGTCGAAGTGCATGGGCTCCATCGTGGGGTTGGACGGCTCGAGCACGACCTGGCCGTCGCGGCGGAAGTAGGTCTTGACGGTCGCCTCGTCGCCAGGGATGCCCGCGACGACGACGTCGCCGTCGGTCACCTTGGTCTGCACGCGGGCGACGATGAAGTCGCCGTCGAGGATGCCGGCGTCGATCATCGACTCGCCCCGGACCCGCAGCATGAACAGCTCGCCGTCGCCGGTGAAGTCCGCGGGCAGCGGCACGAGCTCCTCGACCTGCTCCTGGGCGAGCACGCCCACACCGGCGGCGACGTCGCCGACGAGGGGGACGTGGCGCGTCGGGCCGACGCTCGGCGGTGGTCCCGCTGGCGGTGTCGGCGGTGACCTCGATGGCGCGTGGCTTGGTCGGGTCGCGGCGCAGGTACCCGAGCTTCTGGAGGGTGTCGAGGTGGCTGTGCACCGTCGACGGGGAGGCCAGTCCGACGGCATTGCCGATCTCGCGCACCGAGGGCGGGTAGCCCCGCTCGCCGACGGTCTTCTCGATGAAGACGAGGATCTCCTGCTGCCGTGGGGTGAGCTGGTTGTCGGACATTCGAGCCTCCCGGCGCGTTCGAACAGGTGTTTGGCACCGTAGCACCGGCGGCCTCGTCCGAGCGGTGGAACGTCCGTTCGATCGAGCCCTTGACATCGAACAGCTGTTCGTGTTCATTGTTGTCGAACGTCCGTTCGGTCAGCTCGTCATCAGCCGGCTGCGACGGACCGGGGCACCCCATCAGCGTCTCGCCCCGCCGCTTCAGTGTCACACCCCATCAGGAGAATGCCGACATGGCAGCAGTGATCGACATCCACACCGGCCTCGGCATCGCAGATCCCTCCACCGACCGGTCCGCTCGGCCGGCGGCTCCCGACCGCTGCGGGTGATCCACGGCGGGCGCTCCGACGACCGGTCGACGGCTGCGGCGCACCTACCTCCGTCGGCGGGTGCTCGCCGCCGTCGCCCTCGTCGTGGTCGTGTTCTGCGCACTGCAGGTCGCCGGTGCCGCCGTCAGCGCGTTCTCGGTCCAGGGCCCCTCGGTGGCGCCGTTGACCGGCGGGTCGTACCAGGTCGCCCCGGGCGACACGCTCTGGGGCATCGCCGGGCGTCTCGCCCCGGAGGCCGACCCCCGTGACGTCGTCGATCAGCTCGTCGAGCTCAACCCCGGTGCGGTGTCGCCGCAGGGCGTGCTGCGCTCGGGCGAGGTGCTCGTGCTGCCGCAGTCCTGAGCCACGTGGGGTGCGAGCCGACGATGCGACGGGTAACTTCGTCGCCATGCGATGCCCCGAGTGTGGAGCGCTCGAGGACCGTGTGGTCGACTCTCGGGCGGCAGAGGACGGAACATCGATCCGTCGTCGACGTCAGTGCGACGAATGCTCCGCGCGCTTCACCACCTTCGAGCGGCTCGAGGAGTCGGCCCCGGTGGTGCTCAAGCGCGACGGCCGCCGAGCGCCCTTCGATCGCTGCAAGATCGAGGTCGGTGTCCGCTCCGCCTGCAAGGGGCGCCCGGTCGACGAGACCTCGATCGGAGCCTTGGCCGCAGCCGTCGAGCTGCGGCTACCGGGGGGTGAGGTCGAGGCAGCGCAGATCGGCGAGTTGGTGCTCGACGAGCTGCGTCGACTCGATCCCGTCGCAGCGCTGCGATTCGCCAGCGTCTACAAGGCCTTCGAGGATCCAGAGGACTTCGAACGCGAGATCCAGCTCCTGGGTGTCGCCGATCCGGCCCTCCCCGACAGCTGAGCGCACCTGCGCGTCGACGCACAGGTTCGACCGCGCCGCACCTGTCCGACCGCAGCTCAGTGGGCCGACCCGTCGCCGGCGTGGTCGACCAGGTAGTCGGCGAGCAGCATGCCGTCGGCCTCGTACAGGGTCTGCAGGCGCACGGCGCTGCGCTCCAAGGGGCCACGGCCCATCAACCCCAGCTGGGCGCCGCCGACGATCAGCGGCGAGATCGACACGAACAGCTCGTCGAGCAGGCCGTGGCGCTGCAGCGCGCCCAGCAGCGACGGTCCACCCTCGCACAGCACGATCCGGTGCCCGTCGCCGGCCATCGACTCCAACGCCGCTCGCAGGTCGGCACCCACGCCGTCCGGCTCGACGGGGACCTCGCGCAGCGTGATGCCGGTGGTGTCGACCTGCGAACGGTCCGCAGCCGCGTGGGTGCAGCACCACGGGCGTCGCCCCTTCGCCGCTGCGCAGCGGCATGTCGGCGGGCAGGTCCAGCGCTCGGCTGACCAGGTAGAGCGCAGGGGCGGCGCTCATGCCACCGGCGCTGCGCCGTGCAGCCAGATCTGGGTCGCTGGTCGACGGTCGCCGGTAGCCCTCTGCCCGGGCGGTGCCCGCTGCGACGAAGACCGCGTCGCTCGCTGCCCGCAGCGTGTGGAACAGCTGGTGGTCCGCCGCGGAGCCCAAGCCACCCGATCGACCGTCGACGGCGAAGGCGCCGTCGACGCTCATGATCATGTTGGCCATCAACCACGGTCGGCCCTCGCGGCCGACGCGTTCGGCGCGGTCGAAGACGGACTCCACATCGAGTTGGTCACGGTGAGTGGGGAGCAGGCGTCGCACCGCAGCACCATACCGACCTCGTCCACAGGATGTTCGAGCCCTGTGGAGGACCGAAGTCGTCGAATGGGGTCGAAAGATCACCGATCGAGGGTCTCCGTGCGGCGAGATCCCGTCGGTCGGGACGGGCGGGGGACCGCAGGGGTGGCGACGCGCTGCCCGTTGTCCCCACCGCTGTGGGAAAATGACTGCCAATTCACATGGTTGTCCCCTTTTGTCCCACAGGGCGTCGTTCCTAGTGTGCAAGACGCGGGTCGTGGCGCGGGCGGCCGGAATGGTGGCTGGCGAATCGTCGTCTCGGCGTCGGTTCGTCTCCTGGGGGTCGGAACTCCCGGGCTCTCTTCGGAGGAGCCAGGTGATCCGACTGGCCTTTGCCCGGTCGCCCGTGCCCGCACCTTCTCGCTCGCCGATGCCCCCTCCATGCTGTGCCGGTTCGGCCGCGGAAGGATCAACATGACCGTCACCTCAGATCGCCTGCGAGCGCGGCTCGACCGCCGCTTCACCGTCGATGGCATCTCGCCCTACGACCAGGTCGAGTGGCAGCGGCGTGACGCCCGGCTGACCGACCACCGCGACGGGTCGGTGGTCTTCGAGGCGCTCGACGTCGAGTTCCCCGTCGACTGGTCGGTCACCGCCTCCAACATCGTCGCCCAGAAGTACTTCCGGCATCCCAGCGGCGCGGCCCGTGAGACGTCGCTGCGCCAGGTCATCGACCGGGTGGTCGGCGCCATCACCGAGTGGGGTGTCCGCGACGGCTACTTCGTCGGACCGCGACGAGGCCGATGCCTTCGCCGACGAGCTGCGTCACCTGCTGGTGCACCAGCAGGTGTCCTTCAACTCGCCGGTGTGGTTCAACATCGGCGTGCCGGGCGTCGCCCAGCAGGCATCCGCATGCTTCATCCTCGACGTCGAGGACGACCTGTCGTCGATCCTCAACTGGTACGCGGAAGAGGGCGTCATCTTCAAGGGCGGGTCCGGCGCCGGAGCGAACCTGTCGAAGATCCGCTCCTCGAAGGAGCGCCTCAGCGGCGGCGGCGTGCCGTCGGGCCCCGTCAGCTTCATGCGCGGCGCGGACGCGTCCGCCGGCACCATCAAGAGCGGTGGCACCACACGCCGTGCGGCGAAGATGGTCATCCTCGACGTCGACCACCCCGACGTCGAGGAGTTCATCTGGTGCAAGGCCAAGGAGGAGCGCAAGGCCCGCGTGCTGCGCGACGCCGGGTTCGACATGGACCTCGACGGCGCGGACGCCGTCTCGCTGCAGTACCAGAACGCCAACAACTCGGTGCGCCTCAGCGACGACTTCATGCAGTCGGTGCTCGACGGCGGCGACTGGGAGCTCACCGCCCGCAGCACCGGCGAGGTCGTCGAGCGGGTGCCGGCGGCCGAGCTCCTCCGCGCGATCGCCGAGGCCTCGTGGGAGTGCGCCGATCCGGGCGTCCAGTTCGACACCACGATCAACCGCTGGAACACCACGCCGAACGCCGGGCGGATCATGGCCAGCAATCCCTGCTCCGAGCACCTGCGCCTGGCGAACAGCGCGTGCAACCTGGCCTCGCTGAACCTCCTGCGCTTCCTCGACGCCGAGGGCAGCTTCGACATCGACTCCTTCGAGCACGCCGTCCGCATCACGGCCACCGCGCAGGACATCCTCGTGGGGGCCTCGGACTACCCGACCCCGGCGATCGCCGAGATGACCGCTGCGAGCCGCGACATCGGGCTGGGCTACACCAACCTCGGCGCCTGCCTGATGGCCCTCGGCTTCGCCTACGACTCCGACGCCGGTCGCGCGTGGGCGGCGGCGATCACGGCGCTGCTCACCGGCGCCGCGGCGGTCCGCTCCACCGAGCTGGCCGCGCAGCTCGGCCCTGCCCCGCTGTACCGCGACGACGCCCAGGGCTGGAACCACGTCTACGAGATGCACCTCGAGGCCGCCCAGGCCGTGCCGTCCGTCGTCGGGCAGCCGGCGCTGAACGAACGGCTCACCGAGGTGTGGCGCACCGCGCTCGACGCAGTGCGCGTCGTCGGGGCCCGCAACGCCGAGCTGACCGTCGCCGCGCCCACCGGCACCATCTCGTTCATGATGGACGCCGACACCACCGGCATCGAGCCCGACCTGGGCCTGGTGAAGTTCAAGAAGCTCGTCGGCGGCGGTTCACTCGAGATCGTCAACCAGACCGTGCCACGTGCGCTGCACCGCCTCGGCTACGACGAGACGCAGATCGACGAGATCGTGGCGTACATCGCCGAGCAGCACTCGGTGCTCGGCGCGCCGCACCTCGACGTGGAGCACCTGCCGGTGTTCGCCTGCGCCATGGGCGACAACGTCATCTCCTACCAGGGGCACCTGCGCATGATGGCGGCCATCCAGCCGTTCTTCTCCGGTGCCATGTCCAAGACCGTGAACGTGCCCGAGTCGACCACCGTCGACGAGATCGAGCAGCTGCTCATCGAGTCGTGGCAGATGGGCATCAAGTGCGTCGCGCTCTACCGCGACAACTGCAAGGTCGCCCAGCCGCTCAGCACCGGCAAGGGCGCCGCCGCGACGGCCGTGCCCGCAGGTGACGGTCGTGACCGAGTTGGTCGAGACGGTCGCCCGTCCGACACGGGAACGGCTGCCGCGTGCACGCACGCTCGCGGACCATCGAGTTCCGCGTCGCCGACTGCAAGGGCTTCGTCACCATCGGCGAGTACGACGACGGCCGTCCCGGCGAGCTGTTCATCCGGGTGTCGAAGCAGGGCTCGACCCTCGCCGGCATCATGGACGCGTTCGCGATCTCGGTCAGCCACGGCCTGCAGTACGGCGTGCCGCTGCGTGCGTTCGTGCACGCGTTCGTGGGCATGCGCTTCGAACCGGCGGGCATGACCGACGACCCCGAGGTGCGGCTCGCGAACAGCCTGATCGACTACCTGTTCCGCCGTCTGGCGCTCGAGTACCTGCCCTACGAGGAGCGTCTCGACCTGGGCATCCTCGGCACCTCCGAGCGGCTCCAGCAGACGCTGCCCGGTGTCGAGGAAGCCGTCACCCCGAACGCGACGAGCATCGACCTGACCGGCGCAGCGCCGGTCCCGAGGCCCGCCGCCCCCGCAGTCGCACCCACCGAGGCCGACACCCACGGCAGGGGCGTCGCCACCGATGCGCCGCTGTGCATGCAGTGCGGCATCCAGATGACCCGTGCCGGCTCGTGCTACGTCTGCGGCGAGTGCGGCACCACCAGCGGCTGCTCCTGACGGGCGGCACTGCTGCTCGAACTCCGGGGCTCTGTCGCGTCGGTGGTCGCGCCACGACCACCATCGCGCCACGACCACCATCGCGCCACGACCACCATCGCGACAGTCGACCCGGCCTCGCTCAGGACCTCGCGGGCGAGTGGCGGACCACGCCGGCTCACCAGATGAGCCGTCCTCGGGCCCTCTCGGACCATGTCGAAGGACCGCACGACCCATTGTGAGGCGCACGACATGTCGGGAAGATGTGCCCGTGGAGAATTGTGATCCCCTCGAAGCGTGCAGGGCCGACATCGAGAGCGGCGGCCACAGCGTCGCGGCCATCGTCGGCGACGAGACCGGCTGTGACTGGGCGTACTCGATCGGCCTGACGCACAGCTACGACCACCCGGAGCTGGTCGTGGTCGGGCTCGAAGCACCGTTCGCCGGTGCGGTGATCGAGGTGCTGTCACGCCGGGTCGCCGAGGGCGAGCGGCTCGTGCCTGGCACGACGGTCGCGGTCGAGGGTGGTCTCGAGTTCCGCGTGCACCAGGTCGACCCGCTGTGGTGCAGCCGGGGCGACTGGTTCGTGCTCGGCCGAGAGGTCATGGCCACGTGGGGTGAACGGTGGCCCGCATCGATCCAGCTGACCTGGCCCGACGCGAACGGCGCGTTCCCGGAGGAGCCGGGCGACCCCCGGTGGAACTTCCGCCAGCCCATGCTCTTCAGCCGTTGAGGCCGCTGCGCCGAGGCGACAGAGCCCCTGCGAGGAACGACAGAGCCCTGCGGTGGCGCTGCTGAGACGGTCCCGCGTCGCCCGGCGGTGCCGCCGGAGCGTTCTGATACCGTCCGGCCGTGTCCTTCGAGGTCGGTGATCGCGTCGTCTATCCGCATCACGGCGCTGCGGTGATCGTGCAACGCGAATCCCGCGAGTTCGACGGCGTGGCGCAGGAGTTCCTCGTCCTGGAGATGGCACACGGCGAGCTCGTGCTGCGAGTGCCGGTCGACAAGGCCGACGAGGTCGGCATGCGTCCGCCCATCGGGTCCGACGAGGTGAGCGACCTGTTCGAGCTGCTGGGCCGCAAGGACGTCCGCGAGCCCTCGAACTGGAGCCGTCGGTTCAAGAACCACCAGGAGAAGCTGAAGTCCGGCGACATCTACCAGCTCGCCGAGGTGGTCCGGAACCTGGCGCTGCGCGACCAGTCCAAGGGGCTGTCGGCCGGCGAGAAGTCGATGTTCACCAAGGCCCGCGAGGTGCTCGTGTCGGAGCTGAGCGTCGCCCTCGACGTCTCCGAGGACGAGGCCCTCGAGCAGGTCCAGGCCCAGTTCGCCGCGGCCGCGTGATCAGCCGGCGCGACATGGTCCCGACCCCGCACGACACCGACCGTCACACAGCGCCGGTCCGGGTGCTGCAGTTCGTGGCGGACACCGACCCCGACCCCGTCGTCGACGCGGCCCTGGGACTGCACCGACGGCTCGTCGAACACGGACTCGAGGTCCGCACCCTCGCGCTGGCGCCGGGCAACCGACCCGGGCACGAGGCGCTGCTGCCGGTCGTCGCCCCCTCTCGCCGCTCCCTCGCCGCGCGGTCCGGCGTGCAGGTCGAACGCCGCTGGGCCGACGTGGTCGTGCTCCACGGGCCTCGGGTCCTGGTGCACGCCACGCTTCCGCCACGCTCGAGCGACGTGCCCACGGTGTACGTCAGCCCCGCCGCCGACGTCGCGAACCTGGGACGCGGTGGACGCACCGCCGAGCGGTTCACTCGACGACTTGCCGCCGTGGTGACCACGGCCGACACCGTCGACGGGTCGGCCTCGGCCCTGTTCGCTGCGTCGACGACGACTCCGGCGCTGGCGCCGCCGCTCGATCGAACGAGCGGATCCGGCGCCTCCGACGAGCCGGCGGGGGAGCCGTCGCCCGACCTGCTCCTGATCCCGATCGACGCGGCGGCCGGCGCCGAGTGGGCTGCGCTGCTGCGGCAGCTGGTCTCCGGCTGCGCGCCACGGCGTGGCGGCTGAAGTGTCGCGGCGTCGGACGGCCGGTACCCTCCACACGATGGACGGAGGAGGCAACGGGGGATCGCGGGTCTCGCGCGTGGTCGCGGGCCTGGTCGCCGTCCTGGTGCTCGTCGCAGCGGGGTGCATCCCGAGCGAGACGAGCGAACCCGCAGAGATCGACGACGGTACCGACTCCGCTGCGGACCGCACGCCGCCCACCGCGCCGGCCGACGGTGTGATGAGCGTCGACTTCCTCGTCGAGGGCCTGGCCTTCGACCTGTCGGACCGCCCCGGCGACATGGACTACTGGGCGCCCAAGCGCTCCGAGGCGCAGTGTGCCGCCGACCGCATCGTGACCACCCTCGGCGTCGATCGGCTGGCCGAGCTCGGCTACCGGCCCGCGACCGTGGGAGCCTCGTTGAACGACCTCGAGCTCTCCGACGACGAACGCGGCGTCGTGGTCACGGCGTTCGGCGAATGCCTCGACGTCCAGGAGAGCATCGCATCGATCTTCTACGGCAACGGCCGCATGCCCCCGAAGGCTGCTGCGTGCATGGCTCGCACCCTCACGGCGGGCGGACACATCGATCCGATCCTGTTCGCGCTCGCGTCCGGCGAGGCCGTCGACCCCTTCGCCGAGGACGGGCGGCTTGCGAGGGGGCTGCTCGACGGCGCGTCGGTCTGCATCGCCGAGTCCGACTTCGACTGGCCCGACGTGCGCTTCAGCGACCCGGAGGTCGTGATCGACTCCGACGCACCCGCTGGCTCCTCCGACTCGCCGTTCGCGGATGACCGCCGCGACGACTCCACCACGTCCGCTCCTCCGCGAGTCCGGACCATGATCCCCGAGGTCCCGCAGATGTCCGCGCTGCTCGCCGCGCTCCCCAGCCCTCCGTTCGACCAGCTGACGCTGGGGCCCCTCAACTTCCGCATGTACGGCCTGGTGATCGCACTCGGCGTGCTCGCGGCGGTGGCGATCGCCCGACGCCGTTTCAGCGCCCGGGGTGGCGACCCCGAGGACATCACCACGTTGGCGATCTTCGCGGTGCCCGCCGGTCTGGTCGGCGCCCGGATCTACCACGTCATCACCGACTTCGGGGACCGCTACTCCGACGGTCGTTGGTGGCCCGACGCGTTCTTCATCTGGAACGGCGGTCTCGGCATCCCCGGCGGCGTGCTGCTCGGCGCGATCGTGGCTGTCATCGCCGCCAAGCGCATGAAGTTGGACTGGCGTCAGGTCGCGGACGCCGCCGCACCCGCGATCCCGGTCGCCCAGGCGATCGGGCGCCTCGGCAACTGGTTCAACCAGGAGCTGTACGGCCGTCCGACCGAGCTGTTCTGGGGCCTCGAGATCGACGCGCCGCCGGCGGAGTACCCGCCCGGCACGCTCTTCCATCCGACGTTCCTCTACGAGGCGCTCTGGAACCTCATGCTCGCCGGGCTGATCGTGCTCGGTGGCCGACGCGTCGTGCTGAAGCCCGGCCGCTGGTTCGCCGTGTACGTCGCCGGCTACGGCCTGGGCCGCCTGTGGGTCGAGTCGCTGCGCATCGACTTCGCGACCGAGGTCCTCGGATTCCGGGTCAACACGTGGATCTCGTTGCTGCTGATCGTCGGCGGACTGCTCTGGTTGTTCTGGAAGGGCTCACCGGTCGACACGGCTGCGACCGCGGAGCTCGCGGCCGGCGGCGACCCACTGGCCCGTGCCGCGATGCCCGCCGATCTCGCCGCACAGGAAGAGGCTGCGCTCCGGACCGCCGCGAGCGAGGACGCCGCGCGACGCGACGAGGTCACCGACGCACGGACCCTACCGACAGCCGGCGGCAGCAGGCCGGGACGAGCCCGAAGAGACCGACAGCCTGAAGAGATCGCCGGACGACGTGGCGACCGGCGACGAGACCGCCGAGCCGGAGTCGACTCAGGACGCCGACGCCGAGAAGTAGGCCTGCACCGCGTCGGAGAACGGTGGCCACGCCACGACCGCCCACGCGTCGAAGGGCCGGTCGGTCACCGCGATGCAGGTGAGCCGTGCCACGGGGTCGATCCACAGCAGCGACCCCGATCCGCCGAAGTGCCCGTAGGTCGACGGCGAGCAGTTGGCGCCGGTCCAGTGCGGGATCTTGTGGCCACGGATCTCGGGGCCCATGCCCCACGGGCACGGCGCATGCTGGCCCCACCCGGGCACCACACCGACCAGGTCGGGGAACTGCACCGTCGTCATCGCCGCCAGGGTGCTCGGGTGCACCAGCGTCGGCGCGGTCAGCTCTCCGGCGAGCCGCAGCAGGTCATCGACACACGAGCGCATGCCCTGGCCGGCGCCGCCGTCGAGCACGCTCGAGGTCATGCCGAGGGGTCGCAGCACGCCGTCGGCGAGGTACGTCGTCGAAGTCGATGCCGGAGCGCTGCGCGACGTGTTCGCCCAACAGGTCGAACCCGGTGTTCGAGTAGATGCGTCGTGTCCCGGGGGTCGCGACGACCTCGCCGTCGAAGTCGAGGCCGCCGGCATGGCAGAGCAGATGGTGGACCGTCGATCCCTCGGGCCCGAGCGGGTCGTCGAGCGACACGCTGCCGTCCTCGACACCGATCATCACGGCGAGCGCGGTGCACAGCTTGGTGATCGAGGCGACCGGCACGACCCGGTCGACATCGCCGTGGCGGTGCACCGAGCCGTGTGGATCGATCACGGCCGCGGCGGCGAACCCCGTGCCCCAGCCGTCGATCAGCTGCAGCGGATCGGGTCCGACAGGGGTGGGAGCGACCGGACGAGTGCTCATCGCTGCGCCCCGTCACAGGGCCTGTGGTCGTCGTGACTACGGGTGCAACGGTCCCGACCGGTACGATGGCCGCCAGACGACGAACCTGAAGTGGACATGACGACAACCTTCGAACAGCTCGGCGTGGCCGAGGACCTGTGCCATGCACTCTCCGACCGGGGCATCACCTCTGCGTTCCCGATCCAGGAGATGACCATCCCGGACATCCTTGCCGGTCGTGACGTCTGCGGGAAAGCGAAGACGGGCTCCGGCAAGACCCTCGCCTTCGGCCTGCCGATGCTGCAGATCCTGCCCAAGGCCAAGCCCGGACGACCGACCGGCATCGCCTTGGTGCCGACCCGTGAGCTCGCCACGCAGGTGCGTGACGAACTGCTGCCGCTGGCACACCTGCGCGGCGTGCGGATCACCGCGATCTACGGCGGCGACCCGATCGAGAAGCAGATCAAGGCGCTCAAGGACGGTGTCGACCTGGTGGTCTGCACCCCCGGCCGTGCGATCGACCTGATCGAACGTGGCGACCTGTCGGTCGCGGACGTCGAGAAGGTGATCATCGACGAGGCGGACCGCATGGCCGACATGGGCTTCCTGCCTCCGGTCGAGTGGATCCTGCGCAACGTCGAGGGCGACCACCAGACGCTGCTGTTCTCGGCGACCCTCGACGGCGCGGTCGACGTGCTCGTCAGCCGCTATCAGACCGACCCGGCCCGCCACGAGGTCGCGTCGCCCGGTGCGACCGTCGAGCAGATGACCCACCGCTTCGTGAGCGTCCACGAGATGGACAAGGCGAAGGTCGCTGCCGCGATCGTCAACAACAGCGACCGGGCCATGATCTTCACCGCGACCAAGCACGGCGCGGACCGCCTCACGGGCAAGCTCGAGGACATGGGCGTCAAGGCCGCGGCGATCCACGGCGACCTGCGCCAGAACATGCGTGAGAAGGCGCTGTCGAACTTCTCGGCGGGCAAGCTGCAGGTCCTGGTGGCGACCGACGTCGCCGCTCGCGGCATCCACGTCGACGACGTCGACGTCGTGATCCACTACGACCCGCCCTCGGACCACAAGAACTACCTGCACCGCTCGGGCCGTACGGCCAGGGCCGGCGAGGCCGGACTCGTGGTGTCGCTCGCGCTGTGGAACCAGGAGCTCGAGATCAAGCGCATGCAGAAGCGCCTCGGTCTCGACATGCCCCTGGTCGAGATGTTCTCGAACGATCCGCGCCTGAAGGACCTGGCCGGCTTCGATCCCGACGCCGCCTGACGGCAGTCGCAGGTGGCCGGCCGGGCACGCGAACTGGTCGACGCCCACGAGGCATCCGTCGCGCCCGAGGATCGTCGGGCCCGAGGTGTGCACTACACGCCATCAGCGCTCGCTGACCTGCTGGTCGGCCGAGCCGTCGATCACCTGGGGCGCGTCCCGACCAGGCTCTGCGACCCGGCCTGCGGCTCCGGTGCCTTCCTGCTGGCAGCGGCCGGCGAGCTGCACCGGCGCGGCGTGCCGGTGCGCGACGTGCTCACCTCTCGACTCGTCGGCATCGAGCTCGACGAGTCCGCCGCCAGGGTCGCCCGACGAGCCCTGGTCCTGTGGGCGGAGGAGCTCGGCGTCGCGGTCGCTGAACACGAGGTGCACGTCGAACACGGCGACGCGCTCGCTGCACCCGGCACGTCGGCGGCGGTCGAGCGGCCGGTCGGTGTCGACGCGGTCGTCGGCAACCCGCCGTTCCTGAACCAGCTCGGCGAACGGACCGCACGAGGCTCGGACCATCGTGCGCCGGCGCAACGGTTGCTGGGTCGCCCCGGCGGTTACGCGGACAGCGCGTCGCTGTTCCTGGTGGCAGCGCTCGACCTGCTCGACGGCGACGGGGTGGTGTGCCTGCTGCAACCGCAGTCCTTCCTGGCGACCCGTGACTGCGAGCCGGTGCGCGCCGCGGTGCGCGACCCGCGCCGACCTCGTCGAGCTGTGGGGGAGCGACGACTCGCACTTCGACGCCAACGTCCGGGTGTGCGCGCCGGTGCTCACCACCGCACGGACGCCGTCCGGTGCCCCGCGACCGGTGCGGGTCAGCTGGGGCCTGCCCGCAGTGGCGTATCCGGCAGCCAGCTCGCCGCCGGAGTCGCGTAGCTGGGGTCCGCTGCTCGCCGGACCCCGCGGCGTGCCGAGGTGCCCGTCGCCGACGGCCCGCGGTTGGGTGACGTCGCCACCGCGACGGCCGGATTCCGTGATGAGTTCTACGCCCTGACCGACTGCCTCCTCGACGATCCGGATCCGGTCCCGACCGCGATCCCGGATCCGGATCCGGCACCGCTCGACTCGTCACCGTCGGCATGATCGACGTGGCGCGCCTGACGTGGGGCACGACGCCCCGTCGAGTTCGTGGGTCCGCTCGGCTCGCCCCGACCGTCGATCTCGCCGACCTCGCCCGACGCTCGCCGCGGGTCGCCGCCTGGGCACGCGACCGGCTGGTGCCCAAGGTGCTCGTCGCGACGCAGACCCGAGTGGTCGAGGCGGTGCCCGATCCGAGGGGCGACTGCATCCCGGTGACCCCGACGATCAGCGTCGAGCCGGCAGCGGGTGCGCCGTCGCTGCACCACCTGACCGCTGCGCTGTCGGCACCCTCGGTGGCGGCGACCGCGGCAGCCCGTCACCTGGGGGCCGGGTTGTCAGCCGGCGCGCTGCGCTGGTCGGCGGGCTCGGTGCTCGACGTCGCACTGCCGCCACCGGGACCGGCGTGGGACCGCGGGGCGGCGCTCGTCGCGGAGCTCATGACGGCGAGCGACACCGATCGGGTCGTGTTGCTCGACCGGTTGGGCGAGGTGATGACCGAGGCACACGGTCTGGATGCGGAGCACCCCGTGCTGGCCTGGTGGCGCGCGCTTGCACGATGACTGGCGCACGATGACGGGCGAACCATCGCCGCTCCCGCTGCGTGCTGCCCGACGCCACTCGCCGATGGCGCCGACAGACGGATGTGGTTTGACCGCCGAGCGTGCCGCGTGTGACAGTGACCGGAACATCAGGAGTGGCCCCTCTCGGGGTCCGGCAACCTGGGACGGACACCCAAGGTGCCTTCTCGCCTCGGCGAGGATGTGGCAAGCCCGCGTGGTTCGCAAACCAAGTGTCCGACGACGTCGCAGCCTGCGGCGTGCCCGGTTGCCCGGATCGCCAGGGGTCCTCGGACCTTCCATGAGCTGAGCCCGAACGCCGTGTCCCACCGCCCAACCCACGACGAGACCTCCGGTACGACACGCCCGGCCCTGTTGCCGGCGACGGGCGCGTGGCGTCCGGGCGATCCCTTCGGCGATCGACGGTTCCACTCGGTGGTCGACGGGCGCCGCTTCCTGCTCGAGGGCGGTGGCGCGCTCGACCACATCGACGTCGCCTACGAGTCGTGGGGCACCCTCGACGCAGAGGGCCGCAACGCGGTGCTGGTCTGCCACGCGCTCACCGGCGACAGCCACGCTGCCTCGCGGCGGGGACCCGGGCACGCGGATCCGGGTTGGTGGGAGGGCCTGATCGGGCCGGGGCTCGCGCTCGACACCGACGAGCTCTTCGTGGTCTGTGCGAACGTCCTCGGAGGGTGCCAGGGGACGACCGGTCCGGCGTCGGTCGATCCGGCGACGGGCACGCCCTACGGCTCACGCTTCCCGATCGTCACCATCCGGGACATGGTGCGCACCCAGGCGTCCCTCGCCGACCACCTCGGCATCGGGCGTTGGCGGGCGGTGGTCGGCGGGTCCATGGGTGGCATGCAGGCCCTCGAGTGGGCGGTGATGTACCCCGACCGCGTCGGCGCGCTCATCCTCGCGTCGACCTCGGCGCAGGCATCCGCCCAACAGATCGCGTGGAGCCACATCGGTCGACATGCGATCGAGTCCGACGCCGCGTTCCGCGGCGGCGACTACTACGACGCTCCCGACGGCGACGGTCCGCACCGCGGCCTGGTCAATGCACGGATGATGGCCCAGGTCACCTACCGCAGCGACGAGGTCCTCACCGACCGCTTCGACCGATCGCTGCTGGGTCCGCTCGAGTTCGTCGACCAGAACATCTTCCAGATCGAGAGCTACTTGGACTACCACGGCGAGAAGCTCGTCCGTCGTTTCGACGCGAACAGCTACCTGCGTCTGAACCGGGCGATGGACCTGCACGACGTGGGCCGGGGTCGTGGGGGCGTCGAACGGGCGCTCGGCCGTGTCCGAGCACCCGCCCTGGTGGCCTCGGTGCGCAGCGACTCGTTGTATCCGCCGGTGCAGCAGCGCCAGATCTTCGAAGGGCTCGCAGCAGGACCCGCCGGCGCCCGCTGGGCCGACATCGACTCGCCGCACGGCCACGACGGGTTCCTGATCGAGACCGCACAGCTCGCACCACAGATCGACGCCTTCCTGCACGAGGTCGGGCAGGGGAGCAGGGACATGACCACCGGAGGACCGGCATGACCGCAAGCCACACGGGCGACGCCGCAGGCTCGGCCGACCAGCCCAGCCAGACCGGCCAGACCGACGGCGCGGCCCAGACCGACCGCGCGGCCCAGACCGACCGCGCGGCCCAGACCGACGGCGCGGCCCAGACCGACGGCGCGGCCGACCGGAGCGCCGGGTGGCGCCCCGAGACCGTCGCGGTGCGCACCGGGCGATCTGGGAGCGACACCGCGCTCGCACCGGTCATCTGGGCCTCGTCGACGTTCGTGACGCCGACCGTCGAGGACGGCCGCCGCATGGCGACCTCGACCGGCGCCGAACGCTTCTACAGCCGTTACGGCAACCCGAGCGTCAACGCCTTCGAGTCGGCGATCGCGGAGCTCGAAGGGGCCGAGGGTGCGCGGGCGTTCAGCTCGGGCATGGGCGCGGTGTCCGCGGTCGTGCTCGGCCTGTGCTCCAAGGGCGACCACATCGTCTCCCAGCACCAGCTCTACGCCGGCACCCAGATGCTGCTGCAGTCGGTCTGCCCGCGCTTCGGCATCGACGTCACGTTCGTCGACGGCACCGACCCGGAGGCCTGGGAGGCCGCGGTCGTCCCCGGCAGGACGATGCTGCTGCTCGCCGAGACCCCCGCCAACCCTCGGCTCGACCTGGTCGACCTGGAGCGCCTCGGTGCGATCAAGGGTCCGATGAAGGCGGTCGACTCGACCTTCGCGACGCCGCTGGGGCAGCAGCCCCTCGGCTACGGCATCGACCTGGTGATCCACTCCGCCACGAAGGCCATCGGCGGCCACAACGACATCTCGCTCGGCGTCATCGCCGGGGAGCGCGAGCTCCTTGACTGGGTGTGGGGCTTCGCGGTGCTGCAGGGCGCGAACGCCGGCGCGTTCGACGCGGTCGGCGGCCTGCGCGGGCTCCGCACCCTCGGCGTCCGACTGCGTCAGCAGACGGCGACCGCCGAAGCGCTGGCGGTCGTCCTCGAGGGCGACCCCCGGGTCACCGAGGTGCGACACCCGAGCCTGGCGTCGCACCCCCAGCACGAGCTCGCTCGACGTCAGCTGCGCCACAGCGGGGGACTGCTCACCTTCGACCTGGCGGGCGGGTTCGACGCCGGTCGGACGTTCGTCGAGTCGACGCAGATCTGCCAGCTCGCCACCTCGCTCGGCGGGCCCGAGACGCTGGTGACGCACCCGGCGTCGACGACGCACGTCAACCTGCTGCCCGACGAGCTGGCCGCTGCGGGCATCTCACCCGGCACCATCAGGATGTCGGTCGGTCTCGAGGACACCGGGGACGTCATCGACGACGTGCTCCGAGCACTCGACACCACGGCTGCCTGAGCGATCCGCTCCCGCACGCTCCCACGACGCGGAGCGGGCCACAGATACGATGCAGCCATGTCCGGACCCGCCCTCGGCACGTCGATCGGCCTCGCGGTCGCCACTCCCGTGGTGTTCGCTGCGCGTGTCGTGGTCGAGAACGAGTCCGACCTGGCGTCGAGCCGCCTCTCGATGGTGATCGGCGGGCTGATCGCCCTGGCCGTCGTGATCGCCGTCTCGACGATCGTGTTCTGGCGGGCGACCCGCCCGGACCGTGCCGGGGGTGGCGAGATCGGCATCCGGTGGATCCAGCCGGGGGAGACGACCACAGGTGCGCCCTCGGAGTCCGCGGCGCAGGGGTCACCCGCACCCGCACCGGTGAACGAACGCCCTGGGTCCGACTACGGGGCGCTCAGCGCCCACCCGGCGGATGGATAGCCTGGCCGCATGTCAGGATTCGATCCCGCCGCCATGGTCCAGCGATTCGCGGAGCGCGCCGCATCGGTGAAGCGTCGCCAGATCCCACCGGTCGAGGGCGAGGCCCGTCGGGACTTCATGCGGCAGGCCGAGACCGACTTCCAGGACTACGCACTGATCGGCGACGCGGTGCCGTCGGTCGAGGACGGCTTCCTGGTGTTGCGCATCGACCTGCGCCCTGCCGACCAGCGTGGCTGAGGCCGATCCGGCGCCTCGTTCCGAACGGTACCGACGAGCCATCGCCGCGGTCGACGCCGCCAACGCCGAGGACCCGAATCGCATCACCTGGCGTGGCGAGCAGCACGTCAAGGAGACGCTGCACGCCGAGTTGATGACGGAGTGGGTCGAACGGCTCGACCCCGACGCCGACGAGCTGCAGCTGATCGCTGCTCGGGCGCACCACCTCCGCCGCTGGCAGCGACCCAGGAGCGACTTCCCCGAGGGCCGCGCGGGATACCTCCGTTGGCGGGCCGCAGCGAAGACGTTCCACGCGGCAGCAGGTCGCGGACCTGCTGGCAGAGGTCGGGTACTCCGACGACGAGATCGGTCGGGTGGCCGCGATCATCCGCAAGGAGGGCCTCTCCACGGATCCGGCCGTCACCGACCCTGGCGTGCAGACCCACGAGGACGCGCTGTGCCTGGTCTTCCTGGCGACCCAGCTCGACGACGTCGCGGGGCGTCTCGGCGAGGACGAGACCGTCGCGGTGCTGGCCAAGACGTTGCCCAAGCTCTCCGCCGCCGGACTCGCCGCTGCGAAGAATCTTCCGCTGGATGATTGGGGACGTGAGCTCCTGGGTAGGGCCCAGGCCGCTGGCTGAGGGGACCCGGCACGTCGAGTTCAGGTCCCGACGATCGATTCCAGCGAGGGATCCCCTACGCTGGGGGACCTGCACAGCAGTACGGGGCGGAGGCGAGGACCGTGACAGAGGTGGACGACATCGGTGGGAAGCCCCCGCTCGGGGCGCTGTTCTCCACCGCCGCGTCCGACAACGCAGAGGTCGTCCCCCCGACCGCCCCGCGAGGACCGGAGTCCATGTGGAGCACCGAGGCACCTGCCGCCCCGCCCGCGAGCCCCCACGCGGCCGGCAGCGCCGACGGAGAGGACCCGTCAGCTGCTCGCAACGGCTCGGGCGCTGCGACCGGCTCCGACGGTCCCTGCCGCGGACTGGGTGTACGCCGAGCACGCCGAGGACCACGTGCGCCCGCTGTGGGACCGTGCCGACGTGGTCGAAGAAGGCCCTTTCAGCGCCGAGCCGGTCTGCCACGACGATGACGTGATCGACGCAGGCGACCTGTTCGACCCGCTCCACGACGAGCCGTCGGCGTGGAGCTCCGCCGCCGGCTCCGGTTCGGTCTTCTCGAGCGGTCCGGCGGCCTCCAGCGGTCCAGCGTTCTCGGGCGGGCCAGCCTTCTCCGGCGGTCCAGCGTTCTCGGGCGGGGCTGCGGCACGCAGCACACCGCCCCGCGCGGATGACAGTCCGTGGACCGTGCTCGACGACGACTGGGGCGATGCCGACGGCGCCGGTGTGCGCAGCGATCCAGGGGCGCCTCGGCGCGGCAACCCACCTCAGCACGACGCCTGCCGAACGGCCCGAACCTGCGCCCTCGACGTCGCAGCGGGCCGGTCACACCCGAGATGCCGGCACCGCTCCCCACAGCCCGGCCGTCTCCGATCCGCACGGCCTCGAAGCAGCCGTGGCCCGCCTCGCAGCGGCCGACCAGGAACGCGCCGCGGTGGCACTCGCCGTCTGCGGCGCGCTGCTCGAACCCGACGAACTGGTCGCCGGTGTGGTGACCGGACAGATGCTCGGTCGCCCGGCCGCGGTGGCAGTGACCGACCGGCGGGTCATCATCGCGAACGACCGTCGCTGGCAACCACTGGTCGACGTGTACCGGATCGACTCCAAGCTGGTCGTCCGAGGTCGTCACGACCGCCAGGTCGCCGCGCTCAGCTTCGCCGACACGACCCGGTTGTCGATGATCGACGGCATCACCGAGGTCGAGCTCGCCATCGAGCTCGCCGAGCGGATCCGGGACAGCGAACCGCTCGACTGACGCCCCTGCGTCGTGCGCGGGGCCGGATTTGAAGCCTGCGGTCGCTCTGCTATGGTGACCGTCCCTGCGGACGTAGCTCAGTTGGTAGAGCGCAACCTTGCCAAGGTTGAGGTCGCCGGTTCGAACCCGGTCGTCCGCTCCAGGAACAAGCCCCCGCCACGGCGGGGGCTTCGTCGTTCTCCCGCCCCCGTCGGGAACTCGAACGACAGCGGGGGACCGGGCGTGCGCACCCTGGAGGCATGCCCACCCGACACGGTGACGTCCTGAACTGGGCGTCGGACCTCGATCCCCACGCACTGCACCAGGCCGAGCGCACCGCCGCGCTGCCCTTCGTCGCCGGACACGTCGCGCTCATGCCCGACGCGCACGTCGGCATGGGCGCCACGATCGGTTCGGTCATCCCGACCGAGGGGGCGATCATCCCGGCCGCCGTCGGCGTCGACATCGGCTGCGGCATGATCGCCGCGCGTGCTGCCGTTGCGCTCCGACTCGTTCGGCGACGACCTGTCGGCCCTGCACGGCCGCATCGAGCGTGTCGTGCCCGCCGGGCTCGGCCGGGGCCACGACGACGCCCAGGCGGCCGCACAGGGCCTCCTCGGCGACGATCGTGCGGCCGACCTGAGCGGTCGTCAGGCCGGCACGGCGGCGAAGCAGCTGGGTTCGCTCGGCTCGGGCAACCACTTCGTCGAGGTCTGCCTCGACGAGCAGGACCGGGTGTGGGTCGTGCTGCACTCCGGGTCGCGGGGGATCGGCAACCAGCTGGCCCAGCAGCACATCGAGGGTGCGAAGGGCCTGATGCGCCGCTACTTCATCGACCTGCCCGACGACGACCTGGCGTACCTGGTCGAGGGCACCGACGAGTTCGACGCCTACGTGCGACACATGCTCTGGGCCCAGGACTACGCGCTCGCCAACCGTGAGGTCATGATGGACGCGGTGATCGGTCAGGTCGCGGCCCACCTGGGGCGCGAGCTGGTCGAGGAGCAGCGCATCAACTGCCACCACAACTTCACCCAGCGCGAGCACCACCACGGGCGCAACCTCTGGATCACCCGCAAGGGCGCGATCCGGGCGCGCGCCGGCGACGCCGGGATCATCCCCGGCTCGATGGGCACCCGCAGCTACGTCGTCGAGGGGCTCGGCTCGGCGGCGTCGTACCACTCGTGCAGCCATGGGGCCGGACGTCGGATGTCCCGAGGCGCAGCCCGCCGTCAGCTCGACGTCGACGGACTGCGCCACCGGATGCGCGGTCGGGCCTGGAACGAGTCGGATGCCGCACGGCTCATCGACGAGGACCCCCGCGCCTACAAGGACATCGACCAGGTGATGGAGGACCAGCGCGACCTGGTCACCGTCCGCCACCAGCTGTCGCAGGTCCTCAACTACAAGGGCGTCTGAACAGCGGCGTCCCGTGGCCCCTCGGGCGTCGACGGGCCGGTCAGTCCGGAAGTCGCCCGGGGACCGCTAAGGTGTCCGGACGCCATGGCGACGTGGCCGAGTGGTGAGGCAGAGGCCTGCAAAGCCTTGCACAGGGGTTCGATTCCCCTCGTCGCCTCCATGGATGTCACGGACATCACAGGACCCCCGGCTCCGGCCGGGGGTCCTGGCGTTCCGCCCCGCTGAGAAATCCCGCGGCGCTGAGCGTGGGTCCGCCCCACCCCTGGGGCAAGCTGGAGGGGTGAGCGCGCCCCCGTCACCGTGGACACCCTCGGACCCGAACGCCGTCAGCCCGGCCGCAGGAACCGATGCTCCTGTGTCGTACACCGACGCACCTCCGCTGGGTGGCGCCGCACCGGTCCCACCGGTGGTCGAGCATCGCTCCGACCGCAAGGAGCTGTTCCTGACGGCTTCCCTGCTGATCGCCGCGATCGTCGCGGGCGCCACGACGCTGATGCCGTGGCGTGACTACGGGCAGCGCTTCGGCAGCACGGCCGTCGAGACGGGCTGGGACGGGCTGGGCGACTCGATCGGCCGTGGCTGGGTCGTCATGGCGATCGCGGTGCTCATCGCCGTGTCCGGCGTGCTCATCGCTGCGGACCGGGCCAAGGCCGGACGAGTGCTCGCCGTGCTGTCGGGATCCGCGCTCGTGGCGGCCTCGATCCTCGAGTGGGGCCTCGGTGCAGGAGACTCCCGCAGCGGACCGGGGATCGGGCTCTGGATCGACCTGGCCGTGGGGGTGTTCGTCATCGTCGTGGTCGGCGCGCTGGGACCGGTCGACGACTGATCTCCTGGTCGCGCTGCACGGCGACATCCGACGCCGATCCGGTGCGAGGACGCCGGAACCGGGGCCGGTGCCGGACGGCCGGGAGCGCCGTCACCGCCGGGATGTCAGACACGGCTCGAGTCCCTGCTAGATTGTCCGCCGCTCGGGCGTATAGCTCAGTTGGCTAGAGCGCTTCCTCGACACGGAAGAGGTCCACGGTTCAAGTCCGTGTACGCCCACCGCACCGGAACCCCCGCCACGGCGGGGGTTTCGTCGTTCTCGGGGGACGTCAGGTCACCGCTCGTCAGGTCACTCCTCGATCGCGTGGGCGATGACCTCCCAGTCGGTCGCAGCGGTCACGACGACTGCCTCGGTTCCCGGCGGGAGGTCGCCGTCGGGCCCCAGCGGGCGGAGGTCGCCGCCGACGATCGAGCTCACACGAGCGTCGGGGTCCTCGCTGCGGATCTCGACGCGTCGACGTTCGGTGGATCCGCCCGGGAGGAGGATCACCGCATCGGACGAACCGGTCATGGGGAGGAACCCCAGACCCTGGAAGGCGTCGCTGATCGATCGGAACGTGACGCTCCACGCACCGTCGGCGGTGACCTCCAGTTGCTCGGACGTCTCGCTGTCGACCACGACCGTGCCGGCGGCGTTGCCCTCACGCCCGACGAGGACCCCGCCGTCGGGCGCAGCCTGCAGCGAGAACCCGCCCTGGCCCCGGTGCTCGTAGTCGACCAGCAGGGGAGCGTCACGACGAACCGGCAGGGGAACCGTGGCGTCACCTCGTCCCGACACCTGCACGATCTCGTCCAGGCGCAGGTCGCCCAGTCGGTCGGCGAAGGCCACATCTCCAGGCTCGACGATGATCGCGCCGCGGGAGATGGCCCGGCCGAGCACGCCCCAGCCGGCCACGACGGCGACCGTGGCGATCACCACAGCGAGCGCAGCAGCTCCCGCTCGGAGCAGACGGCGCACGGTGAGACCGCGCCGGAACGACGCTGCGAGCTCACCGAACGACGGCACACCGGTTCGGCCCGTGCGTTCGGCCCACGCACGGAGCTGGTCGTCGAGCATCCAGGCCCCGAGCGGCAGCAGGAACGGGTAGGAGGCCCACACCAGCCGCCCGTCCCAGAGCGCTCCGGCGAGCGCGATCACCGACAGGCCGAGCGCGCCGAGCGCCCCGACCAGCAACGGCACGCAGATCGGTCGCGGAACCGGACGCCGGCGTCGGGTGCTCCACCAGAGGACCACGATGGCGAGTGGCAGGAACCCGGTCAGCAGCACGTTCGAGATGCCGATCGAGTCCCGCATGTTCGAGGCCACGATCGCACGGACGACCTCGAGGTCACCCGGGATCCACGGGGCCAGGACGAGCGGGCTGTCGATGCGCAGTGCGGCGACCAGCGCCATGGCCGCAGCAGCGGTGGCGATCCACGCCGCCGCCCTGGCCAGCCGCGCGCTCCGCCGGATCGAGCCCGCACGGGTCAACTCGAGCGCCACGCCGAACGCCACGCAGATCAGCGCCGACTCCTTCGTGAGGATCGCCGGCACGAGTGCGATCAGCCCCAGCCACCATCGGCGATAGGCGGCCAGGACGCACAGTCCGATCGTCCCGACCGAGGCCGGGTCGACCCAGTTCGCAGCGCCGTACCAGAGGACGGGGAAGCTCACCGCATACGCCGCGGTCGCTGTGGCGATCGCGGGCCGGGAGAGGCGCCAGGACCGGAGGAGCAGCACCAGCGACGCGAGCCCGACGCCGAGCAGCGCCAGGTCGACGACGGCGAGCGCGAACAGGAGCGCTGAACGGGAGCCGGGCCGCCAACCACGGTGCGAGCAGGCGGCTGGTGAACGGTGCGGTCCCGGGTGCCGGACCGCTCCCGGCGTAGTGCTCGGTCAGCCGGAAGTACTCGACGTGATCGGTCACGAGCTGCAGGTAGGGCTCGCCGTCCGCGGCGACGAACGCCGGGAGCGACGTCGGGCCCGAGGTCTCGTGACGGGCGAAGCGCGGCGCGGTGACGACGACCATCGTCAGCACGCCGATCAGGATGCACCCGACGACCCACCGACGGCCCACCTGCCTGTCATCGGACGGCGCTGCTGCCATCGCCAACTCGTCGGTGTCGCGGGCGCGACTCAACGGCGACCCGATGCTGAACTGATCCACCGACGGTTCCCTCACTTCCCGCCCCGGTGTCACCGTAGCGGGCACCTCGTGCGGACGAGCCAGAAACTGGCGTTCGGGCCGACGTCCGGCACGGGGCGTCGGTCGGCGTCGCTCGATCGGCCACGTCGCCCGCCGGTCTCGGTCGGTGTCCGTCGGCGGGCTCGCGGACGTCGACCGGGCGATAGCGTTCGGGGGATGGCCACCAAGGACTCGGGGGAGTCACGCGCCGGGGTGTCGCTCACGAACCTCGACCAGCCGCTCTTCGACGGTGCGGACGCCACGAAGCGTGACCTGGTGGACTACCTCGATGCGGTCTCGGACCGGCTGGTCCCGGTGCTCACCGACCGTCCGCTGTCGGTGATCCGCGTGCACCGCGACCAGGCACCGTTCATGCAGAAGAACGTCCCGAAGTACGCCCCGGACTTCGTGAGGACCGTGTCGTACTGGGCGGCGACCTCACGCCGTGACGTCGCGTACGCCCTGTGCAACGACCGCAGGACGTTGCTGTGGTTCGCGAACCAACGTGCGGTCGAGTACCACCCGACACTCGTCACCGTCGAGGCACCGCAGCACCCGACGCACCTGGTGCTCGACCTGGATCCGCCCGAGGGCGACGGGTTCGCCGCGGCGGTCCGCGTCGCCGCGCTGGTCCGCTCGGTGCTCGACGAGGTCGGCCTGGAGGGTGCCGTGAAGATCAGCGGCGCCAAGGGCGTGCACATCTACGTGCCGATCGAGGCGGGTGTCGACCTGGCCGATGCAGCTGCGGCGACCCGCTCGCTCGCCGCGCGTGCCGCTGCGCTCGATCCGACGATCGCGACGACGGAGTTCGTCAAGGAGGAGCGCGGCGAGCGGGTGTTCGTCGACGCGACCCGGGTCGGTGGCGCGACCGTCGTCGCGGCATACAGCCCCCGGGCCCGGCCGGGTGTGCCGGTGTCGATGCCGGTGCGCTGGAGCGACCTCGGCGACGTGGCACCGGCCGACTTCACGCTGCAGCGCGCGCTCGCCCACCTGGGCGACGCCGATCCGTGGAGCGAGCTCATGCCGGCCCCGCAGCCGCTGCCGGCGGACGTGATCGAGGAGGGCCACGGCATCGACGGCGGGCGGGTGCAGGCGATGCACGAGGGCAAGCGTCGTGCGAAGGCGCGCCGCGAGGCGGACTGAGCGTGGATCTGTCGTTGTTCGACGCCGTCGCCGAGGCGTGCCGCACGATCGTGCCGTCCGACCTGGGCACGCTGCGCGCCCGGTCCCACCGGTACGGCACCAAGGTCTGGTTCGACACCGACCGCCCCGGTCGGGAGCACTACGAGGCCCAGGTGGTCGGCGCGCAGCACGTCGACGACGCCACCGTCCTGGCCCTCGAGATCGGCTTCCACGCCGAACACCCGAGCGTGGAGGACAACGACCAGGTCGTCGCCCGACTGACCGTCGCCGAGCCCTCGTGGCGAGCGGTGCTGGGCGAGCCGGTCGTCGTCGGACCGTTCCTCGGACGTGCCGACGTGTGGCGCCGGGCGTCCGAGACGTGGCCCGACCCGGACCTGGGCGACGACGAGCTGGTGCTCGACATCGCGGATCGTCTCGTCGACTACATCGTCTGCTTCGAACCGCTCCTGCGGCGCTGAGCGAGCGGGCGGCCCTATTCCGCCTCGGTGTTGGTGTACGCCACGAAGTCGCGGCACGGCTGCGCTCGCAGCGCATGGCAGTTCGCCGGGACCGACGCCGGGTACCCGGTGATGCCCGACACGACCGGCAGGACCAGCTGCGACGGGGTCTCCTCTGAGTGACCGACCTCGATGCTCGAACCTTCGGTGCCCTCGGCGAGGATGAAGCTCCATCGTGCCCTGTCGCCCCCGGGGGTGTGCACCGACAGGCGGATCCGCGACCCGGCGCGCACGATGTGGGCGAACGGGAAGATCTCCACGCGGGCCTCGACGAACTCGTCGTCGGGCAGGGGCTCCACGTCGGCCTCGAGGTTCGTGTGCAGCGGCAGGAGGTCGGTCGACCCCTCCGCGACCGCACGCTGGGTCGCCCGCAGCTGCCCCGACTGGACGTAGGTCTCCTTGCCGTCGGGGCGGACCTCGGAGAGCGTGACACCCAGGTCGGCCTCGTCCGCGTCGGTGCGGATCCACAGGTCTGCGCTCGCCGAGCCGACGAGCACCAGGTCCTCGGTCAGCGGTTCCGACACGAACACCGCCGCGGAGCCGTCAGGTTCCTGGCGCCAGTCGTAGGTGACGTCGGCCTTGAACAGGTCGTTCGCGTTGTCGCCTTCGAACGTGCGCAGCGACGACAGGGTCGGATCGACGTCGAACACCGATGCGCCGCCGTCCTCAGAGGGTTCATCGGCGGACAGCGTTCCGTCAGGCTGGAGATACCAGATGCCGGCGGTCGTGTCGGGCAGGGGCCACGACGGCACTCGGACGTCGAGGGTCGGTCGCGGGAACCCGGGCGACTCCGGATCGCCGGCGCCGCTCTCGAACAGGATCCGGATGGGATCCTCGGCCTCGTACGCCGCTCGTTGCTCGTCGAAGGTCGAGTACTCCTCGAACATGCGCTGGGGTGGCACCGGCTGCTCCTGGCCGAACACCTCGCCCATGATGACGGGCAGGAAGATGTCTGCGGGCAAGGCGCGTGGCGTGAGCTCCTCGGCGACGTAGAAGTCCAGGAAGGTCTTCCACTCGACGAGGTTGGCGGGTTGGAACCCGTCGGCGTGTGCGCCGTTCCAGGCGCTGAAGCGCGTGACGGGCGCGGACTCGAACTTGTCGAACAGCAGCGGGAAGCGACCACCCGTCTGCTCGTCCTGGAACGATCCGGTGAGGAACACCGGGACGTCGATGTCGTCGACGAACAACGAGGGGTTCAGCGGGTCGGCGACCTCGGGGTCGTAGTGCGGGTACCGCTTCGCCTTCTGCGTGGCGTCGACGTTCTGGCCACGCAGCAGCTGGTTCTGGGCGCAGACGTCGTCGCCGGCGTCGGCGACGGCCTGCTCCCAGCCCTGGCCGTAGGGCTCGGCGCTCGAGAGCACCTCGTCGGCCCAGGTGAGCGCGAAGCCCTCGTTGAACATGCCGCCGGGTGCGAGCACGCCACGAGCGGTGTCGTCGAAGACCGACAGCGGCGTGATGGCCGCCAGACCGGGCGGCCGGGTGGCGGCCACGAACAGCTGCGAGATTCCCGGGTACGACAGGCCGACCATGCCGACCTTGTTGCCCTTGACCCAGTCCTGGGAGGCGGCGGTCTCGACCACGTCGTAGCCGTCGAGCACCTGGAGCGGCTCGAAGTAGTCGTACGCGCCGCCGGAGCAGCCGGTGCCGCGCATGTTGACGCTGACGACGGCGTAGCCGAGGGCGTGCGCGATCAGCGACGCCGGCTGGTCGGGTGCCTCGCACGCGAAGGGTGCGAGTTCGCAGACCGACTCCACGGTCAGACCCTCGGGGAGCGACTTCGACAGCTCGTCCCACCGATCGGCGATCAGGTTCGTCGCCGGCTTGGACGGGCTGTACCCGGAGTACTCCACGACGGTGGGGTAGGGGCCGTCCTCGATCGGGCCGGGCAGGTACACCATCGTCGACAACGTGGTGCCGTCGCGGGTCTCGATGTAGTTGTAACCCGGCTCGAGGGTCTGCTCGTCGTAGAACGACTGGTCCGGCAGGGACTCCTCGACGTCGACGACGTCGACCCGGGCGGACGCCTCGGGCTCGTCGTCGGTCGTGGCGACGCGATAGCCCTCGCCGGGCTCGACGAGCCGGAAGAGCAGCGAGCCCTGGGAGTCGGTGGTGCCGGTGTCGACGGCGTCACCGTCGGCGTCGTGGAGCGCGAGCTCGATGTCGGGTTCGGCGCCGGTGAGCGACACCTGCTCGACGCTGCCGCGCACGACCAGGGCCGGGTCCTCGGGCGTCGACGCCGCGAGCGGGGCGACGTCGGTGATCGTCGGGTCCTCGGAACCCGAGTCGGCACCGTCGTCGGTGCACGCGGATCCGACGAGCACCAGCGCTGCGCAGACCGCGGCGATCCGGAGCGGCACACGTCGCGCAGCGCGACGTCCGAGCAGACGATCAGGCATGGAACTCCCCCTCGATCACGGGCCGGCGGACCCGTGGCTGAACCAAGTTCAGCGTTGAGTGGTGACATTAGCCCTTCAGCGCGGACCCCCGAGATCAGCGGCGGAATCGTCGGCCATCGACTCGTCGGCGGCCTCGAGCAGCCGCTGCAGGTGCTCGTTGCGCTGCTCCTCGTCACGCTCGAGCACCGCCTCCCAGGCGTCATCCGTCGTCGCTCGACGGCCGCGGGTGAGGATCGCGACGGTGGCCAGGGCGACCACGTAGGCGAGCACGGGAGCAAGTGCGGACGGAGCGAAGGGCCGCTCGACGTGGACCGCGAGCGCAAGGCCGAAGCCGGGCGCTGCGAGCAACGTCGTGAGCACCTGGCGCGACGCGGAGTGCCGCAGCACGCCCAGGTGCTCGCCGGTCCAGTCGACGGCGAGCGGCACCGGCAGCAGCCACGCCGCCCACAGGGCAGCGTCGCCCACGTCGAACGCGACCGCCAGCACCGCGCTGAGCACGATGGCCGGGTAGAGCACCAGGCAACGACGGCAGACGTGCGCGTGGCCGACCTGCACACAGCGGTCGTAGTGGGCGGGCCAGTGGTGCGACAGCCAGATCGGCGACTCGTCGACGGAAGGGGCCATGGTCTCTCCATCGGCATCTTCGCCGCGATCCTGATGTCCGGCGATGCGCGAAGATGACGGCCATGTCGATCCCCGTTCCCGGAGGAGATCCGGACGCCCCCGACTTCGTCTACGACGAGCTCGCCTACTTCGACGAGAACTGCGCCGAGTACGGCATCGATGCCTCCGGCCCGGCGGCGTCCGCCGCCGCGTCGGTCCTCAGGGTGTCCCACGAGCTCGGCGACGGCCGACGGCTCTCTGCCCTGCGATGGGGCAGCGACAGCCCCGAGCTGGTGCTGGTGCACGGCGGCGCGCAGAACGCCCACACCTGGGACACCGTCGCCCTGGCGCTCGCGCCGACCCCGATCCTCGCGATCGACCTGCCGGGCCACGGCCACTCGGGCTGGCGTGACGACGGCGGCTACGACCCCCGGCACTCGGCCGACGACCTGGCCGAGATGATCGCCGCGGTCGCCGAGTCGCCGGTCGTGCTCGTCGGCATGTCGCTCGGCGGGCTCACCGCCACGGCCCTGGCCGCCCGGCACCCGGCGTTGGTGCGTCGCCTCGTCGTGGTCGACGTGACGCCCGGGGTCACTCGTGACAAGGCCGCCGACGTGCACGCCTTCATCGAGGGACCGCAGTCGTTCCCGAACTTCGGCGACATCTTCACCCGCACCGTCGAGTTCAACCCGACGCGCTCGCACGAGTCGCTGCGGCGCGGCATCCTGCACAACGCTCATCGGCTCGACTCCGGTGAGTGGGAGTGGAACTACGACCGTCGCCATCTGGCCGATGCGGGTGACCCCTCTCCGATCTCGGACGACCTGTGGGAGGACGTCGCCGCGGTCGCCGCGCCGTACCACCTGGTGCGCGGTGCGCTGAGTCCCGTCGTCGACGACGCGGACGAGGCCGAGCTGCGCCGCCTGCAGCCGCAGGCCGTGGTCACCCTCGTCGAGGACGCAGGTCACTCGATCCAGGGCGACCAACCGATCCGCCTGGCAGAGCTGCTGCGCCACGAGCTCGACGCCTGATCCGGCTCGCGGGCCCCACCGCGAGCCGTTCCGGCACCAACCCAGGGCTGTGCGCGCTCACCTGCTGACCCAGCCGACGGGAGACGTCGCCGTGCGCCCGCGCTTCGTGCCGTCCGGTCACGTCGGCATGGCCCGGGTGCGAGTTGTCAGTCCGCCCGGCGCTCCTCGATCCACGCGTCGACGATGTCGCCGAGCACGGGCAGCGTGACCGCTCCCGATCCGAGCACGACGTCGTGGAACCCGGCGACGTCGAAGCGCTCGCCGAGGGTGTCGGTGGCGTGGGATCGCAGGCGCTGGATCTCGTGCTGGCCGATCTTGTACGACAGCGCCTGGCCGGGGATCGCGAGGTAGCGATCGACCTCGGGAGCGATCTGCTCGAGCGGCACCGGGGTGTGCTCGACGAAGTAGTCGATGGCCTGCTGGCGCGACCACCCGAGGGCGTGCAGGCCCGTGTCGACCACGAGCCGTGCGGAGCGCCACGCGTCGGCAGTCACCATGCCGAGGCGATCGATCTCGCCGCTGTAGAGCCCCATCTCGTCGGCCAGACGTTCGGCGTACAGGCCCCAACCCTCGACGTAGGACGTCGTGCCGTCGTGGCGCTGGAACTCCGGCAGCCCCTCGATCTCCTGGCTGATCGTGATCTGCAGGTGATGGCCGGGGATCGCCTCGTGGAACGCGATCGACTCGGCCTCGGTGCGCGACGCTCCTTCGGGATCCGCGGTGTTGATGAAGTACGTGCCCGGTCGGCTGCCGTCGATCGCCGGAGGGAAGTAGTACGCGTACGGCGCATCCGCGGCGAGGAAGTCGGGGATCGGTGCCACCTCGCACGCGGCCTGTGGCAGCCGACCGAACCAGGCGGACGCCGCCTCGGTCGCTCGCCGCACCGACCGCTGCGCGATCTCGACGACCTCGTCCGCGTCGCGGTGCCGCAGCGCCGGGTCCTGGCGCAATCGGTCGAACACCGCAGCGAGCGCCAGCTCGCCACCGTCGGCGTCAGCCCCGAAGACCGAGGTGCCGATCGACACGAACTCGGCGGGCAGGTCGACCTCGCAGAGTCGGCGGCCGAGCTCGTGGATCTCCGACGGCGACAGCGCCACGGTCGTGTGGGACCGCACCAGCGCCGAGTAGAGCCGATCGCCGTCCGGCAACCACGACCAGCCGGCGTGCTCGTCGGTGCGGGCCACGGCGCCGAGGTCGTCGCGCAACGCGTCCCGGTACCGGGCGAACGCGGGACGGATCCGGGTCGTCACCAGCTCCCTCGCCTCGGCACGCCACTCCGTGGCCTCGGGACCGTCGTCGACCCAGTCCGACGGCAGCTGCGGCGCCAGGAAGGGGTCGTCCGCCACATCGCTCGCCAGGTAGCCGTCGAGGGAGTTGACCGACCGGGCCAGCACCGCGGCGGCCGGCGTGCGACCCCGCGCCGCCCCCGCTCGGAAGCGGTCGAGCGCCTGGCCGAGGAAGCCCGGCACCTGTGAGTAGCGCAGGAGCGCCTTCGCCGCGAGTGAGGGGTCCGGATAGGCGAGCTGCGGCGCGATCATCAGCAGCGCGGCATGGGGGCCGTCGAGGTGGTCCGAGGCCAGCTCCGCGAGTCGCAGCGCGGCGGCCTCGATACCGGTGTCGATCTGATGGCTCAGCAGCGCTGCGGTCACCCGCCCTGCAGGTTCGAGCGCTGCCAGGTCGATCGCCCGGAGCTCGGCGGCGAAGCCCTCGAGCCGGGCCCGGTGCGCGTCCTCGGCGGCTTCGGAGAGATCGTCGATGCGGTCGTCGTGGTCGTGGACCCCGAGCAGCGAGGCGGTCAGCGGCGACGCCTCGAGCTGTGCGTCCCAGTAGCGCTGTGCCAGGTCCGCCAGGACGTCCGCGTGGTCGTGGGTGCCCGCACCGGTCGTGGGGTGGGGAGAGGCGCTGTCCTCGATCACGTGGCTCCTTTGGGTACGCTGCTGCGCGTGGACTCCGACGAGACCGGAGCGTACCCAGCCTCCTGGGAGACCGATGTCGTCCTGAGCGACGGGCAGACCGTGCACGTCCGGCCGATCATCCCCGACGACGCCGACCGCCTCGTCCGCTTCCACTCGCGCCAGTCGCCGGAGTCGATCTACTTCCGCTACTTCTCGCCGCGTCCGACGCTCTCGGAACGCGACGTGCACCGCTTCACCCACGTGGACCACCACGACCGGGTGGCGTTCGTCGCGCTCGCCGGCGACGAGCTCATCGCGGTCGCCCGCTACGAGCGGTACCGCGGCACCGACACCGCCGAGGTCGCGTTCTTCATCGACGACGCGCACCACGGTCGAGGGCTGGCCACCCTGCTGCTCGAGTACCTGGCGGCCGCCGGGCTCGAGCGGGGCGTGCGACGCTTCGCCGCGACGACCTTGCCCCACAACCGCAAGATGCTCGGTGTGTTCGCCGCAGCGGGCTACCAGGTCTCCTCACGCATCGACGACGGCGTGGTCGAGGTGGCCTTCGACATCGATCCCACGGCCGCATCGCAAGCGGCGGTCGATCGACGTGAACGACGCGCCGAGGCGGCGTCGGTGCGTCGGGTGCTCGAACCGCGTTCGGTGGCGGTCGTCGGCGTCGGCCGATCCGGTACGGGCCTCGGCGCCGAGGTGTACCGCAACCTGGTGGGCAACGGCTTCCGGGGACCGCTGCACGCCGTCAACCCCGCGGGTGGATCGATCGACGGCGTCGCGATGCACACCTCGGTCGCCGCGCTGCCGGGACCGGTCGACCTGGTGGTCATCGCGACACCCGCCGCAGCGGTGCCCGACATCGTCGACGAGTGCGGCGAGCAGGGCGTCGGCGGCGTGGTCGTCATGTCGGCGGGCTTCTCGGAGTCGGGACCCGAGGGTGCGGCCCTCGAGACGGCCTCGGTCGACGCCGCTCGCCATCACGGCATCCGACTGCTCGGGCCCAACTGCCTCGGTGTGGTCAACACCGACCCCGAGATCCTGCTCGACGCGACGATCGCGCCGAGCGTGCCGCCGCGCGGCCGCACCGCGATGCTCGCCGAGTCCGGCACGTTGGCCGCCGCCATCATCGAGCACGCGGTTCGGATGGACCTGGGCATCTCGACGCTCGTCGCCGCCGGCAACCGTGCGGACATCTCGGTCAGCGACCTGCTGAGCTACTGGTGCGAGGACGACGCGACCGCCGGGGTGCTGCTGTACCTGGCCGCGCACGACCTGCAGCCCCGCTTCGTGCGCGCAGCACGGGCCGCGTCGCTGGAGCTGCCCGTGGCAGCGCTGCACTCGTCGATGTCGGCACGAGGTTCCGGCGACGCCGCAGGTGACGAGCGGGCACGGGCGCAGGCGATGTTCCGCCAGACCGGCGTGATCGGCGTCGACACCCTCGAGCAGCTCTTCGACATCGGCCGCCTCGTCGCGGACCAGCCGGTGCCACGAGGGCACGGCATCGTCGTGCTCGGCAACTCCGACGGAGCGGTGACCCTCGCGGCGGACGCGTGCCTCGCCGCCGGACTGCACCTGGTTCCCCTCGAGATCGACGGCGTCGCGCTGCCGAACCCGGTCGACCTGACGCACCTGGCCGACGCCGCGGCGTACCGCTCGGCGATCGAATGGGTGAGCACCGACCCACGGGTGCACGCCGTCATGGTCATCCACACGCCACCGCATCTGGAGCTCGACGACGACTTCGTCGACGTGGTGCTCGACGCGACCGCCGCGTCGCCCGAGATCACGTTCGCCGTGACCATGCTCGGCGCCGCCGGACGCGGGCGACTCGTCCGCGACGGCATCGGGTTGCCGATCTTCCGGTTCCCCGAGGACGCCGCGCGGGCGATCGGCCGGCTCTCGGACCACCGGGTGTGGCGTGACTCGGTCGCCTCGGCGGGGGAGTCCGAGGAACGCGTCGCGGAGCAGACCGTCGCGCGGGCCGTGCTCGACACGGTCGGTGAGCTCGACGACGGGGCCGCGGTGCCGTTGTCGATCGTCCAGCAGACCGACCTGCTCGCGGCGTACCACGTCGAGGTGATCGAACGGGTCGAGGTCGACGACGTCGCGGCAGCGGTCCGGGCGGCGGAGTCGATGGACGCACCGGTGGTGCTGAAGGCCCGCCGCCGCGACCGCATGGCCCGATCCGCGGCGAGCGGCGTGGTGCTCGACCTCTCCGGCGGTGACGAGGTGCGTGCTGCGTGGCACCGCCTGCACGAGGCGTGGGGCGACGGTCTGACTCCCGCCGTCGTGCAGCGCTTCGTGCCCCAGGGCATCGACGTGGCCGTCAGCGTGCGACGCGATCCCGGCGGCTCGGGCACCGTGCGCGTCGGCTTCGGCGGGCCGGCTTCGATCGCCCGTGACTACGAGCTGGGCGTGCTGCCGCTCACCCTGTCGGACGCGTCGAGCCTGGTCGCGTCGTCGCCGGTGGGCCGCGTGCTCACCGACCCGCTCGACCGGGTCGCCGTCGTCGAGCTGGTGCACAACCTGGCGTCGCTCGTCGTCGACCACGAGAGCATCCAGTCGCTGCGTGCGGACCCGGTGGTCTGCTCTCCGTCGGCGGCCCTCGTCGCCGATGTCGAGGTGCTCGTCGGTCCGCCGGCCGAGGACTTCGACGTCCGTCGCCTCGACTGACGACATCCGGGCGGGCGGACGTGGAATCGGCGGCCGCGATCCGGGGTAGGGGCCGGCCATGGACATCGCCCCCGCTCCTGCACCCGCCACGACGGACCCGGACCATCGGCCAGAGGGTTCGGCACCACCGAAGCTGCCGGCCTTCCTGTTCGGCCTCGGTCTCGGGGGATTCATCGACGGGATCGTCCTGCACCAGCTGTTGCAGTGGCATCACCTGCTGTCCGACACGGGGGACCACCCGATGACGACCGTCACCGGGCTCGAGGCGAACACCGTCGCGGACGGCTTCTTCCACCTCTCCACGTGGCTGTTCGTCGCGGCCGGCATGGCGCTCACCATCAGCGCCTGGCAGCACGGCCGACTGGCGCCGCCGTGGCGGGCGCACATCGGCATGCTCCTCGTCGGGTGGGGCGTGTTCAACCTGGTCGAGGGTGTCATCGACCACCAGATCCTCGGCATCCACCACGTGCGCGACGATCTCGGCGGACCGCTCGCGTGGGATCTCGGCTTCCTGGCGCTCGGTGCAGCGCTGGTGGCCGTGGGCGCGGCGCTCGTGCGCTCGGCGCGGACCCGGGGACGTCTCAGCTCGGGCGCGGCTCCCTCGGCAGGCCGAGCAACCGCTCGCCGATGATGTTGCGCAGGATGTTCGAGGTGCCGCCCATGATCGTGTAGGCGGGTGCGTAGACGATGTTGCGCGACACCCGGTTCCATTGCATCGCGCGGGCTCCGGCGACCCGTACGCAGAACTCGGCGACCCGCTGCTCGAACTCCGTGCAGAAGGTCTTGGTCGCGGCCGAGAAGCCCGGGGGTGCCTGCTGCAGCACCTCTCGCAGCACGAGCATCCGCCCGATCGTGAACTCCGACTCGAGGCGTGCCCACTCGTCGCGCAGCAGCGGGTCGGCGAACCCTCCTGTGCTGCGTGCCTCGGCGACGGCATCGAGGTACAGGCGACGGTTCGACACCAGTCGGTCGATGCCGCCGCGCTCGTGCTCCATCTGTCGCATGACCTGGCGGAAGCTGTCGTTGAGCTCGCCGACGAGGTGGTCGCCGGGCACGAGGACGTCGTCGAAGTAGACCTCGCAGAAGTGCGCGTTGCCGGTGGCATCCACGATGCGTCGCACCTCGATGCCCGCCGAGGACATGTCGACGACGAACTCCGACAACCCAGCGTGGGCGGGCGCCGTCGGGTCGGTGCGGGCGATCAGGTAGCACCAGTCGGCGTCCCAGGCGCCCGAGGTCCAGATCTTCTGGCCGTTGACGATCCAGTCGTCGCCGCGCCGCACGGCGCTGGTCCGCAACGACGCGACGTCGGACCCCGCGTCCGGTTCGCTCATGCCGATGCACCACGCCGAGGTGCCGTCCACGATGTCGGGCAACCAGCGGCGTTGCTGCGCGTGGGTGCCGAACTGCAACAGGGTCGGGCCGATCTGGCGGTCCGCGAACCACGACGTCGCCAACGGCGCGCCTTCGGAGATGAGCGCCTCGACCACGACGACCCGCTCGATCGGGCTGCGACCACCGCCGCCCGCCTCGACGGGCCAGGTCATGCCGAGCCAGCCTCGTTCGGCGAGCTCCTTGGAGAACTCTCTCGATGTCGACGCGAGCCAGGTGTCCTCGGTGACGGCCTCGTCGGGTGGACCGCCGGGCTCGGGCTCCAGGCGCAGCGCAGCGGCTCGGCCGACCTCGTGGGCCTCGGCGGACAGGTCACGGAGGTGTGCGTCGAGCCGGAAGTCCACCGCTCAGGCTCCCAGTCCGGAATCCGGGTGGAACACGGGATGGCCCACCTGGATCCACTCGTGGAGCGACTCGAAGGGATAGATGCCGGTCGCATGCCCGTCGTTCCACGCGACGCCCAGGCCCCACGCTCCGACGAGCTGTGCGCCGGTGAGCTCCAGGGTCTGCGACCCCGGTGATGTCGGCCACACGTCCCTGCCGGCCTGGCGGGCTGCCCGACAGGTGGCACACGGGCAGGCGAGACGCAGCTCGACCAACGGGATCGACCCGCTCAGCCCGTCGTCGAAGGTGAGGTGCAGCTGCATCGTCGGACGGTCGACGACGACGTCGCGGACCTCTGGGCCGCGAGGGGCGGGGGAGTCGGGCATCCGTGCATCGTGTCATCCCCGGGAGGGCAGCGGGGACCATTGCCACGGGGACCGTGCCGCGTCGCTCAGGTTGACCACGCAACCGGTCGATGTCGAGTGGTGAGCGCGGAGGTGACCGCACCCCGTCCGGCCCGACACCTCGAGGTGGCCCGTGAAGACCTGCCCGCACTGCCAGTTCCTGGTGAGCTCCGACGCCACGACGTGCTCGATCTGCAGCGGCGCACTCCAGGGTCCGCACGGGCGGGTTCCCCAGGGGCAGGTTCCCCATGGGCAGGTTCCCGCGTCGGCCCCGGCGTTCGTGGCGCCGGGCCAGGCGCCCGTCGCGGCCGCGTCGTTCGCCGCAGCCCCGTCGTTCACCGCAGCCCCGCCGTCGTCTGCCGATCAGCTCACACCGCCACCGTTCCCCGGTGCCGGGACTGCTGGCGGGTGGCCGCCCGGTGCCCCGGGTTCGACGATGCCTCCGGGCCTGCAGCAACCAGGCATGCAGCAACCGTTCGCAGCACCGCCGAACCAGCGGAGCTCACCTGCGAAGGTGTTGGCGATCATCGGGCTGCTGTGCCTCGTCCCCGTGCTCGCCCTGGCCGCCATCGTCATGCTCGGCACCACGGCATCGGACGAGGTCCGCGCCGAGGAGCTGTTCTGGACCCCGTACGACGAACCGGAGGGTCGGTACGAGGTGCTCATGCCGGGTGTCGCCAGGGAGCACACCGTCGAGATGCCCGATGTCTACGGCTCATCCGGCACGGTCGAGAGCGCTGTGGTGGACGACCCGAACTTCGTGGTCACCGTCGCACGGACACCCGACTCCGTACCGTCGGGCATGTCCTTCGACACGCTGCCCTTCTCACCGACCGCTGCAGCGCTCGGGATCGAGGAGATGGGTCTCGCAGATGCGGAGCTCACCTCGCACGGCGTCGTCGAGGGGACCGACGGCACGGCTCTGGAGATGGAGTTCCGCGGCACCGTCGACGGCGCCGACAGCATCTTCCTGAGCCGGGTGGTGATCGGCGGTGCCGACCTCTACGAACTCAACGTGGTGGGACCGCTCGCCAGCGAGACCGACCTGCGCGCCATGCACGACCGGTTGGTCGCCTCGTTCGCGCTGGGCTGAACGAGACGGCTCAGCGACGTGCGGCTCAGCGGGTCTCGATGGGGCGGTAGTCCCGCTCGGGCTGGCCGACGTAGAGCTGGCGGGGCCGGTAGATGCGGGAGTCCTGGTCGAGCAGCTCGATGTAGTGGGCGAGCCAGCCGGCGGTGCGCGGGATCGCGAACAGCACGGTGAACATGTCCATCGGGAAGCCCATCGCCTGGTAGATCAGGCCCGAGTAGAAGTCGACGTTCGGGTAGAGCTTGCGGCTCACGAAGTAGTCGTCGCTCAGGGCGACCTCTTCGAGCTTCAGCGCGATGTCGAGCAGCGGGTTCTTGCCGGTGACCTCGAAGACCTCATCCGCGGTCTTCTTGATGATCCGGGCGCGGGGGTCGTAGTTCTTGTAGACGCGGTGACCGAAGCCCTGCAGGCGGGTCTCGCCACGCTTCACGGCCTCGACGTACGACTCGACGTTGTCGATCGAGCCGATCGTGTTCAGCATCTTGATGACGGCCTCGTTGGCGCCGCCGTGGCGGGGTCCGTACAGACCGGCGGTGGCCGCTGCGGTCGAGATGTACGGATCGGCGTGTGACGAGCCGACGGTGCGCATGGCCGTGGTCGAGCAGTTCTGCTCGTGATCGGCGTGCAGGATGAACAGCACGTCGAGCGCACGGGCGAGCACCGGGTTCGCGTCGTAGCGGGGCTCGGCGGTCTTCCACATCATCGACAGGAAGTTCGCGGCGAAGTCGAGGCTGTTGTCCGGGTAGACGAAGGGCATGCCGGCGGAGTGACGATAGGCACCCGCGGCGAGCGTCGGCATCTTGGCGATGAGCCGCACGACCTGCTTCATCAGGACGACGGGATCGTCGATCTGCTTGGCCTCGGGGTAGAAGGTCGACAGCGCGGCGATGGTGGAGACGAGCATGCCCATGGGGTGGGCGTCGTGGTGGAAGCCCTCCATGAAGCGCTTGCGCACGTTCTCGTGGATGAACGTGTGGTGGGTGATCTCGTAGCGCCAGTCCTCGAACTGCTCCGGCGTGGGCAGGTCGCCGTTGATCAGCAGGTAGGCGACCTCGAGGTAGCTCGACTGCTCGGCGAGCTGCTCGATGGGGTAGCCCCGGTAGCGGAGGATGCCGGCTTCGCCGTCGAGCTCGGTGATCGCCGACGCGACGCCGGAGGTGGTGCCGAACGAGGGGTCGTGGAACCAGACCCCCGGCAGCAGCTTCGAGAACGGCTTCGCGTCGACTCCGCCGTCGAGGATGGGGATCTCTACGGACTCCCCGGTGCGATTGTCGGTGATGGTGATGCTGTCGGCCAACTGTCTACTCCCGATGTGCGATCCATGATCATCCTACGGCCTCTCAGGACCCCCACGAGCCCACGCGCCCCGATCAGCGACGAGTTCGCCGGGTGTCACACCCTGGGGCGGATCGGAGCGGGATAGACGCCGGAGTGGTCACCGGCCTCGGCGGCCACGACCTCGGCGATCGCCTCGGCGACCACCCGTTGCGCCGGCGACAACATGCTCCGGCGGCGGCGGGCCACACCCACCGATCGACCTGGGACGCCCTCGATCGGGATGCGTCGGAAGTCACCCGCGACACCGGCGGGTGCGGCCGACGCGGGCACGATCCCCGCGCCGAAACCGGCGAACGCGAGCGACGCGAGCAGCCGCATGCCGTCGAACTCGGCCTTGGGGCGGAGCCGCAGCCCTCGGGTGGCGGCGTGGCGCTCGAGCGACTCCCGGAACGCGGTGCCCGGCGCCTCGAGCAGCAGTTCGTGCTCGATCGCCTCGTCGAGGGTCACGACGTCGCGTCCGTGCAGCGGGTGGCCGGCGGGCACGACCAGCACCCGGTCCTCGTCGAAGAGCGGCTCGACCCGCAGCTCGGTGTCGTCGACGGGCAGGTTGACGACCGCCAGGTCGACCGCGCCCGACACCAGGTTCAGCACCAGCGAGCTGGTCGTCGCGTCGAGCACGACGACGGTCACCTGGGGGCATCGTTCGCTCAGGTGGCCGAGCAGAGGGGGCACGAGCCAGCGGGCCGTGGTGCCGATCACCCCGAGGCGCACCGAGCCGGTGATGACGTCGCGCAGTGACGCCACATCGGAGTCGAGGGCATCGAACTCGGTCTCGATGCGGCGCGCCCGCTCGATGACCGCCCGCCCTTCGTGGGTCGGCTCGGTGCTGGCCCGGTCGATCAGCGTGACGCCGAGCTCACGCTCGAGGCGTGCCACGTGCGCCGAGATGTTGGACTGCACGGTGTCGAGGGATCGTGCGGCGGCCGAGAAGGAGCGGTGGTCGGCGACGGCGAGCAGCGCTCGGAGCTGTTTTCTGTCCATCGCTGGAGACGATACTCAGTATCTCTACAATTTGCTTGTCAGATTGCTTGCTCCAGGCTATCTTCATACCTAACAAACGCCGAGGGTGCGGACGTCCCCCCATGTCCCCCTCGAGCCAGCATCTCCGGATCACCCCCCCCGAACCGGAGATGCAACCTGCTGAAGGACTGGCTCCCCCCGCCAGTCCTTCGGCCGTTTTCGGGTGACGATCCTAGGTGCTGGAGCGACATGGCGCTGGTCCGGTCGGCGACGCTGCAGGCCGGCGACCATCGGAAGTAGCGTCCGGGCATGACCTCGCGAGGCACGGGCACCCAGGGCGCTGCCATCTTCGACCTGGATCGCACGCTGCTGTCTGGAGCAAGCGGTCCCATCATCAGCGAGTCGCTCCGGCACGTCGGCCTGCTGACGGGGGCCACCGGGCCCTTCGAGGCGATCGCCTTCGGCTTCTTCAACCTGGTCGGCGAGACCTGGCCGTCGATGTTCCTCAGCCGCCAGGGTGCACGTGCCTCACGTGGTTGGTCGGTCGACCTGGTCCGTGCCGCAGCGGAGCGGGCCGCCGAGCCGTTGGCCGACGCCGTCCTGCCGTACGCCAAGCAGATGATCGACGAGCACCGGGCCGAGGGCCGCCGGCTGGTGATGGCCACGACCACGCCGATCGACCTGATCGAACCGCTGGCCGACCGACTCGGCTTCGACGACATCGTGGCGACCCGCTACGGACGCCACAGCGGTCGCTTCGACGGCACCATCGACGGCGACTTCGTGTGGGGCAAGGGCAAGGCGCGAGCGGTCGCCGAGTGGGCGTTCCACCACTCGATCGACCTCGACACCAGCTACGCGTACTCCGACAGCTACTACGACGTGCCGCTGCTGTCGATCGTCGGGCACCCGCACGCGGTCAACCCCGATCCGCGCATGCTGGGCGTCGCGACGCTGCGTCGCTGGCCGGTCGTCTACTTCGACGTGCCCGCAGGCGTGCCGAAGTTCGCCGGGCTCGAGCCGCAGCGGGTGCTGCTGATGCTCGCCCAGCCGCAGCTCTTCCCGTGGGTGCGCTTCGACATCGAGGGCATCGACAACATCCCTGCCCACGGGCCCGCAGTGCTGGTCGCGAACCACCGCTCGTACTTCGATCCGCTCGCCATCGGCTTCGTCCTGGCCCGTCGGGGCCGCCCCGTGCGGTTCCTGGGCAAGAAGGAGGTCTTCGACGCACCGATCGTCGGCGACGTCGTCACCGCCCTGGGTGGCATCCGAGTCGACCGGGGCACCGGCTCCGAGGAGCCGCTGCGGGCCGCCGAGATGGCGCTCGCCGCCGGCGAACTGGTCGCGATCATGCCGCAGGGCACCATCCCGCGCGGGCCCGCCTTCTTCGATCCCGAGCTCAAGGGGCGTTGGGGGGCGGCGAAGCTCGCGACGACCGCCGGGGTCCCGGTCATCCCCATGGGGCTGTGGGGCACCGAAGAGGCATGGCCGCGCAGCTCGAAGCTGCCGGACGTCACCAACGTGCTGACGCCGCCCAGGGTGACCATCCGCGTCGGTGAACCGATCGAGCTCACCGGCGACGACCTCGACGAGGACACCACGACGATGATGGCGGCCATCTCGGAGCTGCTGCCGCCCGAGGCGTCGCAGCCCTACACGCCCTCTCGCGACGAGCTGGCGCTGACCTACCCGGGCGGCGTGATCCCCGATGATGACGACGCCGACCACGAGACCCACCGCCGCCCCGGCACCGACTGACGCTTTCCTGCAACGACCAAGGGCCGGCGTGACAGCAGCCGTGTGCCGTGCTGCCTGGCCCCATCGAACGCGAGAAAAGCGGTGTCCCTCTGGAAACCGTTTCCAGCGAAGCGCCGACAGGTTTCCAGCGGGACACCGCTGATCGAGCGACCGACCGACTCAGGCGGTACGAGCCCGGATGATGTTGAGGGCCGAGCCCGCCTTGAACCACTCGATGTGCTCCTCGCTCATCGTCTGGTTGCCCCAGAACGTGATCGAGGTGCCATCCGGCTTGGTCAGGCGGCACTCGACGGGCTCACCCGGTGCCAGGTTCGCCAGGCCGAGGATGCTGATGCGGTCGTCCTCGCCGACGACGTCGTAGATCTCCGGCTCGGCGAAGGTCAGGGCGAGCACGCCCTGCTTCTTCAGGTTGGCCTCGTGGATGCGGGCGAAGCTGCGCACGATGATCGCCTTGGCGCCACGGAACCGGGGTTCCATCGCGGCGTGCTCGCGGGACGAGCCTTCGCCCCAGTTCTCGTCGCCCACGGCCACCCAGGCCTGCCCGGCCTCGTGGTAGTGCTTGGCGATGTCCGGGTACGACTTCGTCGTCCCGTCGAGCTGGTCCTTGCCCTCGCCGGCCTGGCCGGTGAACGCGTTGATCGCTCCGAGGAACAGGTTGCCCGAGATGTTCTCGAGGTGACCGCGGTACTTGAGCCACGGACCGGCCATCGAGATGTGGTCGGTGGTGCACTTGCCCTTGGCCTTCACCAGGATCGGCAGGTCGAGGTAGTCGTTGCCGTCCCACGGTGCGAACGGCTCCAGCAGCTGCAGGCGATCAGAGGTGGGGGAGACCTTCACCTCGACGCCCGAGCGGTCCTCGGGCGGCGCGACGAAGGTGTTCTCACCGGGGGTGAATCCCAGGGCCGGCAGCTCCTCGCCGACGGGCTCGGGCAGGCTGACCTGCTCGCCCGAGGCGTTGGTGAGCGTGTCGGAGAGCGGGTCGAAGTCGAGGGTGCCGGCGAGCGCCAGCGCGACGACCGTCTCGGGTGAGGTCACGAAGGCCAGGGTGTTGACCGAGCCGTCGTTGCGCTTGGGGAAGTTGCGGTTGTAGCTGGTGACGATCGTGTTGGGGTGGTCGATCGCCTCGGCCGGCCGGGCCCACTGACCGATGCACGGGCCGCACGCGTTGGCGAGCACGGTGGCGCCGGCGGACTCGAAGGTGCCGAGCAGCTCGTCGCGCTCGATCGTCGCCCGCACCTGCTCCGAGCCGGGGGTGATCATGAGCGGCGTCTTGACCGACAGCCCGTTCGCCGCGGCGAAGCGCAGGATCGACGCGGCGCGGGTGATGTCCTCGTACGAGGAGTTGGTGCAGGAACCGACCAGCGCCGAGCTGATCTCGAGCGGCCAGCCCTGCTCACGGGCCTCGTCGCCGAGCTTGGAGACCTCACGGGCCAGGTCGGGCGTGTGCGGGCCGTTGATGTGGGGGCGCAGGGTCGACAGGTCGATCTCGATGACCTGGTCGAAGTACTGCACCGGATCGGCGAGCACCTGGTCATCGGCTCGCAGGTGGTGCGCGACACCGTTCGCCGCGTCGGCGATCTCTTCGCGGCCGGTGGCCTTGAGGTAGCGGGCCATCGCGTCGTCGTAGGCGAACAGCGAGGTGGTCGCGCCGATCTCGGCACCCATGTTGCAGATCGTCGCCTTGCCGGTGCACGAGATGGAGTTGGCGCCGGGCCCGAAGTACTCGACGATGGCGCCGGTGCCGCCCTTGACGGTCAGGATCTCGGCGACCTTCAGGATGACGTCCTTGGGGGCCGACCAACCGTTGAGCTCACCGGTCAGGTGCACGCCGATCAGCTTCGGCCAGCGCACGTTGAACGGGAAGCCGGTCATGACGTCGACCGCATCCGCGCCGCCCACGCCGATGGCGATCATGCCCAGGCCACCCGCGTTGGGGGTGTGGCTGTCGGTGCCCACCATCATCCCGCCGGGGAACGCGTACTGCTCGAGCACGACCTGGTGGATGATGCCCGAGCCGGGGCCCCAGAAGCCGATGTCGTACTTGGCCGAGACCGACTCGAGGAAGTCGTAGACCTCGGCGTTGTTCTGCTCGGCGGCGAGCAGGTCGACCTTGCCGTTCTCCTTCGCCTGGATCAGGTGGTCGCAGTGCACCGTGGAGGGGACCGCAACCTGGTCGAGCCCTGCGGTCATGAACTGCAGCAGCGCCATCTGCGCGGTGGCGTCCTGCATGGCCACGCGGTCGGGCCGCAGGTCGTTGTAGGTGATGCCTCGCTCGAACTCGGCTGCCGGGTCGTCGAGGTGGGCGATCAGGATCTTCTCGGACAGCGTGAGGGGCCGGCCGAGCCGGGTGCGGGCGACGTCGACATGGGCCTCGAAGCGGGCGTAGGCGCCCTTCACGAGCTCGATGGGAGTAGATGCAACTGCGGCCATGGCGGTCTCCTCGTGGCGGTACCCGGGTCAGGCGGTCGAACCAGCGGGAATACAAGTACACTACAAGTTCGTGAGGACCATCCGCTACCAGGTCATCGCCGACGATCTGCGTCGTCGGCTGCGGGGCGCCGAGTTCGACGCGACGCGGGTGCTGCCCTCGGAATCCGAGCTGTCCGCACACTACGGGGCGAGCCGGGTGACGATTCGCAGGGCCCTCGAGGTGCTGCGGGGCGAGGGACTGCTCGAGAGTCGTCAGGGCTTCGGGTGGACCGTGGCCGGCGAACCGCTCGAGCAGGAGCTGAGCCACCTCGACACGATCGACGCCCAGCTCTCCGCCGCAGGGCTGCGCTCGGCACGACGCATCCTGTCCTTCGGGTTCGTGCCCGCGCCGGACCGGGTGCGTGAGGTGCTCGGCGAGCGCACGGTGCTCGAGGTGCGTCGTCTGCATCTGGCCGACGGCCAGCCCTTCGCCCGGGTGACCGTCTGGTGCCGCGAGGAGCTCGGCTCCGCGCTGAGTCGTGACGACGTCGAACGCTCGTCGTTCCTCGAGCAGCTGCCGGTCGCCCTCGGCGGCGCGAGCCAGACCATCGGCGCCGAGCTCGTCGACGACGCGGACGCCGCACTGCTGGGCGTGCCGGCCGCGTCACCGGCGCTCGTGGTCGAGCGGGTCACCCGCAGCGACGAGGGCCGTCCGGTCCTGGTGAGCGAGCACGTGTTCCCGGCGCACCGCACCCGGTTCTCGGTCGAGCTCGCCGTCGACGACGGCTCGCTGACACCCGCCGGGCTCCGCCTGGTCGACTGAGCGAGCCGGCCTCTGCGCTCCGCTGGCCGTCTGCGCCGGTCGTCGGTGCGGGTCGGATTGCTGCCCACGGTGCACGGTGAGGGCACCGAACGGGCGACTGTCCCCGGACGCGGCGACGGGGCCCCTCGGGCCCCGTCGTCACTCTCCACTCCGGTAGCTGATCGACCACGTTGTGGATCGGCCCGTCGCGTCTCGGAGAATGGACGAGGGCGGGCCCTGGTGTGGACCCGCCCTCGTCGACTACTCGGTGATCCGGAGGATCAGCCCGGCAGGTTGCCGGCCACGTCCGAGAACGTGTTCGAGGCGCTGCGGCCGAGCAGGGTGATGGCGCCGATGACGACGACGGCGATGAGCGCCACGAGGAGTGCGTACTCCACGAGCGATGCGCCACGCTCGGTCTTGGTCTGGGCCAGCAGCCACGTCTTGAGGAAGTTGAACTGGGTCATCATTGTCGTGCTCCGTCTGTTCTGGTGCTTCGGGTTTCGGGTGTTACCTGGGGTTTCGAACCCCGTCCGCCGGGATCCTGGGATTTGTATCGGCGCCTCCGACCCACCCTTGATAGGTCGAACGGCCCAACGTGGTTCCTGCGACCCAACCCCGCGGGGTCACCGGGACCATGTCGCCTCGATGGGCGAGCCTCAGTGCAGGCTCACGATGCCCATCCGGACCGCCTGCAGGACTGCCTGCGTGCGGTCCCTGGCGTCGAGCTTCTGGTAGATCGACGCCAGGTGGTTCTTGACGGTCTTCTGCGAGATGTAGAGCCGTTCGGCCACCTCGGGGGTGGAGCAGCCGTCAGCGATGAGCTGCAGCACCTCCTCCTCGCGCTTGGTGACGACCCGGTCGTCCTCGGGCGTGCGCGGCTCGTCGAGCTTGCGCACCTCGGCGAGCATCGAGCGGGCGAGCTGCGGTGACAGGACGGTGTCGCCCTCGGCGGCCATGCGGACCGCCTCGGCGATCTCCGCGGTCGAGCAGTCCTTGATCAGGTAGCCGATCGCCCCCGCCCTGATGGCGTTGGTGAGCACCTCCTGGTCGGCGTGCATCGTCAACATGACGATGCGGGAGTCCGTGCCGATGGCCTTGAGCTGCCGACACGCCTCGACGCCGTCGCAGTTCGGCATCGTGACGTCCATGAGGATGACGTCGGGTTGCAGCTGACCTGCCAGGGCCACGGCCTCGACGCCGTCGCCGGCCTCACCGATCACGTCGAAGCCCGGCGTCGGTCATCGATCGCCGGAGTCCCTCCCTGAGCATTCGATGGTCGTCGGCCAACATGAGGCGGATCGACATCCTTACCTCCCCTTCCCTGGTTCGGATGTGGTGCGTGCGGTCGTGGGGCCCGGCTGCGAGGGCGCGAGCGGGGCGAGGCGGGTGGTGCCGCCGTCGTTCGTGGTCACGGAGCGTCCTGCGGGCGCGTCGGCGTGCTCGAAGGGCGCGGTGCTGCGCTCCGCGGGTGTCTCGGGTGCCAGCGAGGCGCCGGTCGTGCGGGCCTCGGTGGTCTCGGGAGTGAGCGTGCAGCGCACACGGGTGCCGCGTCCCGGGGCGCTGACGATCTCGAGCGCGGCGCCGATGCTGGCGGCACGTTCACGCATGCCGAGGACGCCGTAGGAGTCGATGCGGCCGGCCCTGCTCTGGTCGAAGCCGACCCCGTTGTCGGTGATGTCGATGAGGGCGCGACGTCCGTCGCAGCGCCACACGACTCGCACGGCGGTCGCCTGGGAGTGGCGTTCGATGTTGGCGAGCGCCTCCTGGGCGACACGCCACATCTCACGTTCCTGGAGCATCGGCAGGCGGGCGCCGCGGTCGGCCTCGATCTGGATCTGCAGCTCGCTGCGCTCGGCGACGCGGACGACGAACTGCTCGAGCACGTCGGCCAGACCCTGCTCGTCCGAGACGTCGGTACGCAGGTCGTAGAGGGTGTCGCGGACTTCTCGCACGACACCGCGCAGGTCGTCGCGCAGCAGGCGGATGTCCTCGGTGATGGCCTGGCCCGACTCCTCCTTGTCGACGAGCCGGTCGAGCTCGAAGCCCAGGTAGGCGAGCGACTGGCCGATGCGGTCGTGCAGGTCGCGGGCGATCCTGGTGCGCTCCTCGTCCGCACCGACGGTGCGCAGGCGGGCGAACCAGCGGGCGTTGTCGAGCGCGAGGGCGGCGGGGGCGACGAAGCCCTCGACGAGCTCCAGGTCACGGGACGAGAAGTGGTTGAAGTCGCTGTGCTCGATGGCGAGCAGGCCGATGATGGCGCCGCGGGCGACGAGCACCGAGTAGATACCCGAGCCCGCCCGGTTCGACAGGCCGCCGCCCGGTTGGGTCGAGAGGTTCGGGAGGTGCACCTGGCGGTTCTGGGCGATCGCCTGGCGCAGCCCGCCGGGCAGTTCGGTGGGGCCGAGTCGGGTGGGGGCGTGCAGGCCCTGGTGGCGGACCACGTCCCAGTGGGCGTCGGTCTCGTCGAAGAGCAGTACCGCGACGCTGTCGTAGGAGACGAGCGACTTCATTCGGCTCAGGGTGGAGTCGAGCACGTCGCCCAGGTCGAGCGACGCGGGCAACGTCTGGGTGACGCGGTGCAGCGAGAACAGGAGGGCGTTCGCGTCGGCGAGCCGGCCCAGGCGGTCCATGGCGAGCTCGCGTTCACGGTCGGCCTCGCCGGAGATCCGCCGGGCGTAGCCCGACACGATCGCCACCAGCAGCACGATGCCCGCCCACGACGCCGAGCGCAGCAGGGCTTCGCGGCGGTCGATCGCGTCGTTGATGAAGGGGAACGTGACCGCCAGGACCGTCGCGATCGCGACACGCAGCGAGAAGCCGAAGCCACGGGCCAGGCCGGCGACGGTGACCGCCGTCAGCAGCGTGAAGATGAGCGGTGACTCCCAGCCGCCGGTGGCGACGACGGCGATGACGTGCACGCCGACCTCGCCGATCACGCGGACGAGTGAGCTGACGTCGTCGGTGTAGCGGATCGGGCGGAACGCCCGGAACATCGCGTAGCCCACGACGAGCGCCGTCCAGACCCGCAACGAGACCGAGTTGTCCGCCGAGGTCGACACCAGCAGCAGCGAGATCGCGGTCGTCGCGAGGCGCATCGCGGTGATGAGCCCGGCGAACGTGGCGACGCGGTCGCCGGCCCGGCCGGGCTGCTGCACGACGATGTCGAAGTCCCCGGTGGGCTCCTGGGACGGGTCGACCAGCGCGCTGCGCAGATCTGCGGAGACCCGCGAGCGCAGTCGGGCGCCGAATCCGGGCTTCTCCGGTTCGGCGCCGAGCGGTGGGGCGTCGGAGTGCGCCTGGTCGGCGGGTCCGTCGGGCCCGAGTCCGTCGGGCCCGAGTCGGTCTGGTCCGAGCCCGGTGTCGAACTCCGAGTCGCCGAACCCGCCGGGGCCGGACATCTCGTCGACGTCGGCTGGCGGCATCTGGCCGTCTGCGTCATGTGATGGCGTCATCGGAGTCCTGGAGAGGGTCGTCGCTCGGGCTCGTGGATCGAGGGTGGGCGAAGGTCTGCAGTGCGTATCGGCAGCTGGGTCGTGTGACCTACAGAATTGGGGGAATATTTCCTGTTGCATTCCGCTGGACCGCACGTCGAACGGGTCGCTCGCGGTAGCGTCGGCGCCCGTGCAGGAGGCGGAACGATGCTGTTGATCGGGCTCACCGGGGGAATCGGTGCGGGCAAGTCGTCGGTCTCGGCCGGCCTGGCCGAACGGGGCGCCGCGGTGATCGACGCCGACGCGATCGTGAAGGAGCTGCAGCAGCCCGGCACGGTGGTCTTCGACGAGATGGTCGAGCGCTTCGGGGCCGGGATCGTCGCCCCCGACGGCGGGCTCGACCGTGCGGCGGTCGCCGAGGTCGTCTTCACGGACCCGAAGGCCCTCGCCGACCTGTCGATGATCGTGCACCCCCGGGTCCACGAGGAGATCGAGCGCCGCCTGGCGGAGCTCGCCGAGACCGACCGGGTCGTCATCCTGGACGTGCCGCTGCTGGTCGAGTCCGGCCGCGACGACATGGCCGCGATGATCGTGGTGGACCTGGATCCCGACGTCGCCGTGCGGCGCCTCGTCGAGCACCGTGGCTTCTCCGAGGAGGACGCCCGCAACCGCATTGCCAAGCAGGCCAGCCGCTCCGAGCGCCTCGAGAAGGCCGACCTGGTGATCGACAACCACGGCGACACCGAGGCGCTGTCCGCCGAGATCTCCCGGGCCTGGGACTGGATCGCCACCCTGCGCTGACGCTCGATCTGCCCGCCTGCGGCGAGAAGATCCCGCCCGCTGCGGCGAGCAGATGCCCGGTGCCGCCGGCTCGCGGCGACAGTGTCACAGCCCGTCGGTACGCTTTCCGGCGTGAGCTCTTCCGGAACAACAGCCACGCCCACGGGGCGGATCACGCCGTCCGCGGTGCGGCCCTTCAAGGTCGTCTCCGACTTCCAACCCGCGGGTGATCAGCCCAAGGCGATCGAGGCCCTGGCAGAGGGCGTCAACGTCGGGCAGCGCTTCCAGACGCTCCTGGGCATCACCGGTTCGGGCAAGTCGGCGACCATCGCCTGGACGATCGAGCAGGTGCAGCGGCCCACGCTCGTGCTCGCCCCCAACAAGAGCCTCGCCGCCCAGCTCGCCAACGAGTTCCGGGAGTTCTTCCCCGACAACCGGGTCGAGTACTTCGTCTCGTACTACGACTACTACCAGCCAGAGGCGTACATCGCGTCGAGCGACACCTTCATCGAGAAGGACTCCTCGGTCAACGACGAGATCGACCGGCTGCGCCACGCCGCCACGTCGGCGCTGCTCACCCGACGTGACGTCATCGTCGTGGCATCGGTGTCGTGCATCTACGGCCTCGGTTCGCCCGAGGAGTACTCCTCACGGCTCTTCACCGCGCGGGTCGGCGAGTCGGTCGACCAGCGGGCGCTGCTGCGTCGCCTGGTCGACCTGCAGTACGAACGCAACGACATGAACCTGGTGCGCGGCGCGTTCAGGGTCCGCGGCGACATCCTCGAGGTGCACCCTGCGTACGAGGAGTCGACGGTCCGCATCGAGTTCTTCGGCGACGAGATCGAGTCGATCGCGCAGGTCGACCCGCTCACGGGTGAGAAGTTCCGCTCGCTCGACGACGTCGTCATCTTCCCGAACACGCACTACGCCACCTCCGACGAGCGCCTCGGCACGGCGATCGTCCGCATCGAGAAGGAGCTGCAGGAGCGCCTGGCGCTGTTCGAGTCGCAGGGCAAGCTGCTCGAGGCGCAACGGCTGCGCATGCGCACCGAGTACGACCTCGAGATGATGCAGGAGATGGGCTTCTGCAACGGCATCGAGAACTACTCGGCGCCGCTCGACGGCCGTGGACCGGGCGAGACGCCGAACACGCTGCTCGACTTCTTCCCCGACGACTACCTGACCATCATCGACGAGTCCCACGTCACGATCCCGCAGCTGCACGGGCAGTACGAGGGGGACCGGTCCCGCAAGGAGAACCTCATCGAGCACGGCTTCCGGCTGCCCTCCGCGGCCGACAACCGTCCGCTGCGCTTCGAGGAGTGGGCCCAGAAGGCCGGCCAGACCATCTTCTTGTCGGCCACGCCGGGTGACTGGGAGATCGAGCACTCGACGAACATCGTCGAGCAGATCGTGCGGCCGACCGGCCTGCTCGACCCCGAGGTGATCATCAAGCCGACCAAGGGTCAGATCGACGACCTGCTCGCGCAGATCAACGAACGGACCGAGCGCGGCGACCGGGTGCTCGTCACGACGCTCACGAAGAAGATGGCCGAGGACCTGACCGACTACCTGCTCGAGATGGGCGTGCGGGTGCGGTACCTGCACTCAGAGGTCGACACGCTGCAGCGCATCGAGCTGGTGCGCGACCTGCGCCTGGGCGAGTACGACGTGCTGGTCGGCATCAACCTGTTGCGAGAGGGTCTCGACATCCCCGAGGTGTCGCTCGTCGCGATCCTCGACGCCGACAAAGAGGGCTTCTTGCGCTCCGAGCGGTCACTGATCCAGATGATCGGACGCTCCGCCAGGAACGTGAACGGCCAGGTGATCATGTACGCCGACCGGGTCACCGACTCCATGACAAAGGCCATCTCCGAGACCAACCGTCGTCGCGGGGTGCAGCAGGCCCACAACGAGGAACACGGGATCGACCCGAAGACGATCACCAAGGCGGTCACCGACATCCTCGCCGACCTGCGCGGTACGAGCGGTGAGGCACCCCGGCCGGGGGCCGGCCGCCGCAAGCAGCGTCCCGGCGAACGGGCCCGTGCCGAGCAGTTCGCGGACGTGCCACCGGACGAGCTCGGCAAGGTGATCGAGCTGCTCGAGGACGAGATGAACCAGGCGTCGGCCGATCTCCGCTTCGAGGAGGCGGCCCGCCTGCGCGACGAGATCAAGGAGCTCAAGCGCGAGCTCCGCAGCGTGCTCTGAGCGGGCGCGCGGGCCTCCGAGCACACGGGTCGAGATCTCCCGGCTGAACAGGTCTCCTCACTGCGACGAGGAGACCTGACATGTCGAACCCCGAGCGCCGAGCCGACCTCGGCACCTCCACTCCGCCCCTTGCCCAACCGTCCAATTTTTCCGGACGGTTCGACCCCGACCCGCCCCAACCGTCCCGAAGAACTGGACGCTTCGACACCAGCCCTGCGGAACCGTCCCAAAAAGCTGGACACTCTGACAGTGACGACGAGGAGAGTGCCCATGGTCCCTCCCTCAGCGTCGACGAGGTCCTCGCCGCCGCCCACTTCCCCCCGGCGCACCCACTCGACCCGGCTCTGCCCGTCCCCACCCCGGAGCGTCCCGGCCTCGGCACGCGTGTGGGCCGGCGGCGGCGTCTCCAAGCAGTCGCTGCGACCCAGGAGGGCTGCTTCACCGTCAGCCAGGCCAGGGACGCCGGACTCAACCGTGGCGCCCGCTACCACCACCTCTCCTACGGGAACTGGCGACACACCGTCGCGCCTGGCGTCTTCCGGCTCTCGCACTGGCCCGACGACCCCCACGAGAACTTCCGGGCGTGGCTGCTCTGGGCAGGGAGCGGCGCAGCGCTCACGTCGTGGAGCGCGCTGGAGCTACTCGGACGCACGATCATCGGCCCGAACTCCACCGTGGACCTGCTGCTCGGGCCCCACCCCGGCTGGAGGAGCGACCGTCGACGGTCGGTCCCGCACGCCGCCGACCGCACAACTCCTCCAGCACGCCTCCACCACGTGCGCGACGTCGAGCTCGCCGATCTGACCGTCTCGGGCATGACCGTCCGCCCGGTCGAGGAAGCGCTGGCCACTGCGCTCATGACCGCACCGTCAGGGTCGGTCATGGAGCGGCTGGCGCTCGAGCTGATCCTCCGCGAGGTCGCAGCGGACGCCCAGGCCCGAATACGCCTGCTCCTGACCGCTCGATCGATGTCCGCGACGCGGCTCACCGAGCTGATCTACGACCCCCGCGTGCTCGCCGAGCGGCTCGCCGCACGCAGCGAACCCGCGACCTACCCCGGCGAGGAGACAGGGCTCGACCCGAGCGGGTCGTGATCCCATCCACATCGTGAAAGGGGAGCGACTCGGCGGCCTACGCCCGCAGCGCCCACGGCGCTCGCCCCGGCGACCTCTAGAGCTCGATCGCCCGCTGGCGCAGCCAGTGATCTGCCAGCACCAGCAGCACTGCGGCCTCGACCAACGGCACCGCCCGGGGTAGCACGCACGGATCGTGGCGACCCTTCGCCGCCAGCACGACCGGCTCGTTGTCCCGATTCACCGTGTTCTGGGGCGACGAGATCGTCGCGGTCGGCTTGAACGCCACCCGCACGTCGATCTCCTGGCCGTTCGAGATGCCGCCCTGCACCCCGCCGGAGCGGTTCGTCACCGTCGCCGGACGGCCGTCCGGGCCCGGCACGAACTCGTCGTTGTGCTCCTTGCCGGTCATGCCGGCCGACGCGAACCCCGAGCCGATCTCGAAGCCCTTCGACGCCGGCAACGACATCGTCGCCTTGGCCAGGTCGGCCTCGAGCTTGTCGAACACCGGCTCACCCCAGCCCGCCGGCACGCCACGCGCCACGCAGGTCACCACACCGCCGAGCGAGTCGCCGTCGCGCCGAGCCCGGTCGATCGCCGCGACCATCTCCTCGGCAGCCTCGGGATCCGGGCAGCGAGTGGGCGACGCCTCGACGTGCTCCAGCTGCACCTGAGCGGGGTCGATGCGTCCCGTGATGTCGTGGATCCGGCTCACCCAGCCCAGCACCTCGACCCCGACGTGCTCCGCGAGCAGCTTGCGGGCGACCGCCGCGGCCGCGACCCGACCGATCGTCTCACGTGCCGAGGCCCGACCACCGCCGGCGACGGCACGGATCCCGTACTTCGCCTCGGTCGACCAATCGGCGTGCGACGGACGGAACAGGTCCGTCATGTCGTCGTAGGCGCCCGAGCGCTGATCCGCGTTGCGCACCAGCAGCGCGATCGGTGACCCGAGCGTCAGCCCGTCGTACACACCCGAGAGGATCTCGACGCCGTCGGCCTCGTTGCGCTGGGTGACCAGACGGCTCTGCCCGGGCCGTCGACGATCCAGATCGGGCTGGATGTCGGCCGCGGACAACGGCAGACGCGGGGACAGCCGTCGATCACGACACCCACCCCGGGACCGTGCGACTCGCCGAACGTCGTGATGCGGAACAGGCGGCCGCTGCTGGAACCCATGGCCGCCAAGTATGCCAGCGGCCCGGAATGGCTCACGCATCGGTTCCGGCGTGCCGAAGAGGACAAGGAGATGCTCACCGACCGACGGAACGCCCCCGAAGGCTCCGCAGCGCCCGGCGACGCCGACAGCGCCGGCCAGGCCGGCCAGGCCGGCCGGGCCGACCGCACGCCCGGGCGCGCCGCCGGCGGCACCCGCCGCGTGGCACTGCATGCCGCGGCGTTGCTCGTCGCGCTGCTCGCCATCGTCGCGCTCGTCGACAACGGCGCCTCGGCCATCACCGACGAAGGGGCGGTCGTCGCCCAGGTCGACGCTCTCTCGCAGGGCGGTTGGGCGATCGACCTACCCCTCCCGAGCGTCGACCCCGACGGCGAGTTCGTCACCATGGAGAACTCCGACGTCGTCGGCGCCACGTTCCACCCCTACGCCAAGCACCCGGCCTACCCGGTGCTGCTGGTGCCCTTCTGGTCGCTGGGCGGACACCTCGGCCTGCTCGTCGCCTCGGCCCTCGGTACCTGGGCCGCCGCGGTCGTCGCCATGTTCCTGTGCCGCCGGATGCTCGCCGGAACGCCGACGACGGCCCCCGCAGGAGCGACGACGACACCGACCTGCACCCGCCGTGTCGAGGACCTCGGCCTGGTCACGCTCTGGGTGCTCGGCCTGGGAAGTCCGCTGCTGTTCGGTGCCACGACGGTCATGGCGCACTCGCTCGCCGCGGCGCTCACCGGTGGGGTCGTGCTCACCCTGGTCGCAGCACTCGGCGACGGCGTCCCGCTCCGACGGAGGGTCCCGCTGGTGCTCGCCGGACTGGTGCTGGCCGTACCGCTGGTGCTGCTGCGCAGCGAAGGGCTGTTCGCCGTCGCCGGCATCGCCGCTGCGCTCGGACTCTGTTCGATCCGGTCCCTGCGCCCACCGCACATCGACCCGGCCCGGGCCCTCACCTCGGTGGCGCTCGCCGGGCTCGGCATCGCCTCGTACCTGTTCGACGGGCGACTCGCGGCGTCGATCCAGGGCGACGAGGGCATCAGCAACTTCGTCATCGGCGCCCAGGAGGTCGGCTTCGTCGACGGTCGGCTGCTCGCGCTGTGGGCCAGCGTGCTGCGACCGGGCAACCCCCGCCTGGGTCCGGCTGCGATCGTGCTGTTCATCGCCACCGTCTGCCTCATCGCCGGGGCGGTCCTGTGGCGCCGCTCGCCGCGTCACCGGTCCCTCGCCGTGCAGCTGGTCGTCGCCGGCGCGGCCCTCACCGTCGTGCGGCAGTTCCTGCCCGTCGGCCAGGTGACCGGGCTCGTCGCCGCGTTCCCTCTGCTCGTCATGGGTCTGGTGCAGCTGCGACGTGCCGACCTCGCGTCGTTCACCGCCAGGGTCTGCCTGATCACCTCGGCGGTCGCGGCGTCGCTCGTGCTCGCCACCAGCTATTCCATCGGCGGCGCCGCCGAGTGGGGCGGTCGCTTCTACCACCTGCTCCTTCCGCTGGTCGTCCCGCTCGCCGTCACCGGCGCCGCCGCAGCGCTCGCGTCCCCCGCCCCCCGAAATCCGTCTCCGAATCGTGGCCAGGGCACCGATTCCGAGTCGGAAGTGGCTGCTGCGACGGCGGCGTCCCGAAATCCGTCTCCGAATCGTGGCCAGGGCACCGATTCCGAGTCGGAAGTGGCTGCTGCGACGGCGGCGTCCCGAAATCCGTCTCCGAATCGTGGCCAGGGCGCCGATTCCGAGTCGGATGTCCAGGAGAGGGCGGCACGGGCGAGCGCCGCGCGGATCGTGACCGTCGCCGTGCTCGTCGCGATGGTGTCCATGTCGGTCCTCTGCCTGCGCACCGGGATCGCCATGCGCCAGGACACCGCACGGGTCGTCGACCGAATGGTCGCGGTCGCCACCGCGTCGGCGGCACCGAACGACGGCGGCGCACCGATCGTGGTCACCGACGGCCGCGGCCTGGGTCGTGTCTCGTGGGCGCACCTGGACCAGGTGCGGATCCTGCGCATGCCCCAGGCCGGCCAGCTCGAAGGACTGCTCGACCGCCTCGCTGCGGCGGACACGGGCGCGGTCGTGCTCGCCGTGCACCCGGAGGAGGACCTGGGCGACGAGGTGCTGGGGGAGTGGCGCATCGCCCGGGACCACCTGCGTGCCGGACAGGCCTGGCGACATGTCGAACTGGTGCAGGACGGCCCCGCCGGACTGTGACGAATGCACCCGCAGGGGTGCCCGGAACCGGCTCGACCGACCTGACGAACACCTGTTCGAACGGTAGTGTGTCGACTCGATGCCACGATCGAAGACGCACCATCCCTCGGACCGGATCGTCATCCAGGGTGCACGCGAGCACAACCTGTGCGACGTCTCGTTGGACCTGCCGCGCGACCAGCTCGTGGTGTTCACCGGACTGTCGGGATCCGGCAAGTCGTCGCTCGCGTTCGACACCATCTACGCCGAGGGCCAGCGACGCTACGTCGAGTCGCTCTCGTCGTACGCACGCCAGTTCCTCGGGCAGGTCGACAAGCCCGACGTCGACGTCATCGAGGGCCTGTCACCGGCCATCTCGATCGACCAGAAGTCCGCGTCTCGCAACCCGCGCTCGACCGTCGGCACCGTCACCGAGATCTACGACTTCCTGCGGCTGCTCTACGCACGCGCCGGCACCCCGCACGACCCCGAGACGGGCGAGGCGCTGGTCCGCCAGACACCCCAGCAGATCGTCGACAGGATCCTGCAGCTCGACGAGGGCACGCGGTTCCAGGTGATCGCCCCGATCGTCCGTGGTCGCAAGGGCACCTACGAGCAGGTCTTCACCGACCTGGCCGGCCAGGGCTTCGGCCGCGTGCGCGTCGACGGCGAGATCTACGACCTGCCGGTCCAGCTCGAGCTCGCCCGCTACGAGCAGCACACCATCGAGGTCATCGTCGACCGCCTCGTCCTGCGAGAGGGCATCGACCGCCGGCTCACCGACTCCATGGAGACGGCGCTGCGCCTGGCCGAGGGCGTCGCCCAGATCGAGCTCATGCCGGCCAAGGACGCCCCCGAAGGCACCGAGAGCGAACTGCTCACCTTCTCCGAGAAGCTCGCCCGCCCCTCCGACGGCAAGTCCTTCGAGGAGCTGGCGCCCCGCAACTTCTCGTTCAACACGCCCTACGGCGCCTGCCAGGCGTGCGACGGTCTCGGCACCATCTTCGAGGTCGACCCGGAGCTCGTCGTGCCCGACGACGAGCTGTCGGTGTCAGAGGGGGCGCTCGCCCCGTGGGCGTCCGGACACGCCAAGTACTTCCACCGGCTGCTCGAATCGGTGTGCGAGGAGTTCGGCATCGACGACGCCGTCCCGTTCGCCAAGTTGTCGAAGAAGGACCGCAAGCTGCTCCTGTTCGGCATCGGCGACTCCGAGCGGATCGCGGTGAAGTTCAAGAACCGCTACGGCCGCACCCGGAACTACTCCGCCAAGTACGAGGGCGTCATCCCGTACCTCAAGCGACGCCACGCCGAGGCGGAGTCCGACGCGGCCCGCGACGCCATCGAGGGCTACATGCGCCTGGTGCCGTGCGCGACCTGCGGCGGCGCACGTCTCAACCCGTTGGCGCTCGCCGTCACGATCGACGAGCTCAACATCTTCGAGCTCTGCAGCCTCTCGATCGCCGAGGCGACCGACCGTCTGCGCGATCTGGTCCTCGACGACCGCCAGGCCGTCATCGCCGAGTCGATCCTCAAGGAGATCAACGTCCGGTTGCGCTTCCTGTGCGACGTCGGACTCGACTACCTGTCGCTGTCACGTTCCGCGGCGACGCTGTCGGGTGGTGAGGCGCAGCGCATCCGCCTGGCCTCACAGATCGGCTCCGGCCTCGTCGGCGTGCTGTACGTGCTCGACGAACCGTCGATCGGCCTGCACCAGCGCGACAACCACCGCCTGATCGAGACGCTGCTGCGTCTGCGCGACCTGGGCAACACGGTGCTCGTCGTCGAACACGACGAGGACACCATCCGCATCGCGGACCACGTCGTCGACGTCGGTCCGGGCGCCGGTGAGCACGGCGGTCGCATCGTGCACTCGGGCAGCTACAAGGCACTGCTGAAGGCCAAGGATTCGATCACCGGGCAGTACCTGGCCGGCAAGCGGAGCATCCCGGTGCCCGAGCAGCGCCGCGCACCGAACGACGAGTGGATCCGCATCAAGGGCGCCCGCGAGCACAACCTGCGCAACATCGACGTCGACATCCCCCTCGGCTGCTTCGTCGCGGTGACGGGCGTGTCCGGGTCCGGCAAGTCGACGCTCATCAACGACATCCTCATGCGCTCGCTGATGCAGCACATCTACGGCTCGAAGGTGCCGCCGGGGCTGCACAAGCGGATCCTGGGCCTCGACCAGCTCGACAAGGTCATCGACATCGACCAGTCGCCGATCGGTCGCACCCCACGGTCGAACCCCGCCACCTACACCGGCGTGTTCGACCACATCCGCAAGCTGTTCGCCCAGACGAACGAGGCCAAGGTGCGCGGCTACATGCCCGGGCGCTTCAGCTTCAACGTCAAGGGCGGTCGCTGCGAGGCGTGCTCCGGTGACGGCACCATCAAGATCGAGATGCACTTCCTGCCCGACGTGTACGTGCCGTGCGAGGTCTGCAAGGGCAACCGCTACAACCGCGACACCCTCGAGGTGACCTTCAAGGGACTCAACATCTCCGAGGTGTTGAACCTGCCGATCGAAGAGGCGCTCGACTTCTTCTCGAACCAGCCGACCATCGCCCGGCACATGCAGACCCTGGTCGACGTCGGCCTCGGCTACGTCCGCCTCGGCCAGCCCGCCACGACGTTGTCCGGCGGCGAGGCGCAGCGGGTCAAGCTCGCCTCGGAGCTCGCCAAGCGGTCGACCGGTCACACCATCTACCTGCTCGACGAGCCGACCACCGGTCTGCACTTCGAGGACATCGCGAAGCTCATGACCGTGCTGTCGCGCCTGGTCGACCAGGGCAACACCGTGCTGGTCATCGAGCACAACCTCGACGTGATCAAGACCGCCGACTGGGTGGTCGACCTGGGCCCCGAGGGCGGCGCGGGTGGCGGCTCGGTCGTCGCCGAAGGGCCGCCCGAGCTGATCGCCAAGTCGGCCGACAGCCACACGGGTCGCTTCCTGGCCCCGCTGCTGGGCCTGGAACCGCTCGAGGTCGAACCCGCCACCGCTTGAGACCGCCGGCCCGAGCGGCGCGTCCCGTCCATCCAGCTTCCTTCGCGAAGGTGGACGGCCCGGCGGCGGTTCGTGGCCTTCGCGAAGGCAGAGGGATGGAGACACCTCGGCCGGGACGCGACTCGGGCCGACCCCGAAGGACCGGCCCGAGCCGAAGATGTTCGTCGTCAGGACGCTCAGACGCTGAGCAGGTCCTTCGCCCCGGTGTCCGCGCTGGGGTGACGCAGCTTGGACATCGCACGCGCCTCGATCTGGCGGATGCGCTCACGGGTCAGGTTGAAGTGCTCGCCGACCTCTTCGAGGGTCCGCGGCTCGCCGCGGTCCAGGCCGAAGCGAAGGCGCAGGATCTCACGCTCACGCTCGTCGAGCGGGGACAGCAGACGGCCGATCTCGTCGGGCAGCAGCGAGATCGCTGCCGACTCGAACGGGGACTCCGCGGTGCGGTCCTCGACCATGTCGCCGAGCTCGGCATCGCCGTCCTCACGCAGCGGCGTGGAGAGCGACAGCGTGTCGGCGGCGAAGCGCAGGGTCTCGGTGACCTTCGCCTCGGGCATCTCGAGGTCTGCGGACAGCTCGGCCAGGGTCGGCGGGCGACCCAGCGAGGTCTCGAGGCGCACGCGGGCCTTCTGCAGCCGCGAGAGCGTGTCGCCCGCGTGGACCGGGAGGCGGATCGTGCGACCCGTGTTGGCGATGCCGCGGGTGAGGGCCTGGCGGATCCACCAGGTGGCGTAGGTCGAGAACTTGAAGCCCTTGCGCCAGTCGAACTTCTCGACGGCGTGCATGAGGCCCAGGTTGCCCTCCTGGATCAGATCCAGCAGCGGCAGGCCCGACGCCTGGTACTTCTTCGCGATCGAGACCACCAGACGGAGGTTCGACTGCACGAACGTGCGCTCGGCGTCCTCTCCGGCTCGGATGGCCCGACGGAGCTCACGCTTGCGCGCGGGGGAGACGCTGCGGCCGCCCTCTTCGAGCTCCTTGGTCGCAGCCGCGCCGGCCTCGATGGCCTGAGCGAGACGAGCCTCGTCGTCCTTGGTCAACAGGGGATATTGGCCGATGTCGCTCAGATACATACGTACGAGGTCTTCCTCGTCGCGTTCTGCTCGCTGCTTCGCCAAGTGGAACACCTTCTTCTCGCTGGGGCCGAACGATCGTCCTGTCCGGCGGACACCACATGACCGGTGGGGTGCCGGTCCGACGTTCAGGGAACGTCGTAGTACGTCAACGCCATCGGGACGACCGAAAGTCCATGATACGGGGGCCTGTCAAGGGTGCCCGTGAGTGACTGCTCAGCGCAGTGCTGCATGTCACTCAAGTCCCTGGCCGGCCGGTCCGACTCACCTACGTGGTCGACGGTATCGACGTGAACCCGCCGGAGTACATGGGCGTTCCCGCCCAACCACGCCAGATCCCGTGAGCTGCGTCACAGCCGCGGTCAGGTGATGTCGAGCATCCGCTCCAGTGCACTCTCCTGTTGGCGATCGCGCTGGAGGGCGCTGCGGTCAGGTGATGTCGAGCATCCGCTCCAGCGCACTCTCCTGTTGGCGATCGCGCTGGAGGGCGCTGCGGTCAGGTGATGTCGAGCATCCGCTCCAGCGCAACGCGGGCCCAGTGGGCGGTGTCCTCGTCGACGGTGATCCGGTTCGGGACCCGGCCGTCGACCAGGCTCTCGAGTGTCCACGCCAGGTGGGGGGCGTCGATGCGGAACATCGTCGAGCACGGGCAGACGAGCGGATCGAGCGAGACGATCGTCTTGTCGGGTGTCTCGGCGTCGAGCCGCTGGACCAGGTGGATCTCGGTGCCGACACCGATCACCGACCCGATGGGCGCCTCGTCGACCGCACGGATGATCCGATCGGTCGATCCGACGATGTCGGCGATCGAGCAGACCTCGTGCGCGCACTCCGGGTGCGCCACGACGATCCCGCCGCGGTGTTCCGCACGGAAGGCGTCGACGTGTTCGGGCCGGAAGCGCTGGTGCACCGAGCAGTGCCCCTTCCACAACATGAAGGTCCGCTCCTTCACCGCCGACTCGTCCAGGCCGCCCATGTCGAGGCGTGGGTTCCACACCGCCATGTCCGACTCGTCGAATCCCATCTGGTAGCCGGTGTTGCGGCCCAGGTGCTGGTCCGGGAAGAAGAGCACCTGGCGGCCACGGGGGCCGTCCTCACGTTCGAGGGCCCACTCGAGGACCGCACGTGCGTTGGTCGAGGTGCACACGGCGCCGCCGTGGCTGCCGACGAAGGCCTTCAGGTTCGCCGCCGAGTTCATGTAGGTGATGGGCACGACCCGCTCGATGTCGGTGACCTCGGCGATCGACTCCCAGGCTTCCTCGACGGAGTCGATGTCGGCCATGTCGGCCATGGAGCAGCCGGCGTTCAGGTCGGGCAGGACCACCTGCTGGTGCGGTCCCGTCAGGATGTCGGCGGCCTCGGCCATGAAGTGCACGCCGCAGAAGACGATGAAGTCGGCCTGCGGGCGTTCCTTGGCGAGCACCGACAGCCGGAACGAGTCGCCCCGGGCGTCGGCCCATCGCATGACCTCGTCACGCTGGTAGTGGTGGCCGAGGATGAAGAGCCGCTCACCGAGGGTCGACTTCGCCGCAGCGATCCGATCGGCGAGCTCTTCCGGCGAGGCGTCGGTGTACTCGTCCGGGAGCCTGGACTGGAGACGCAGCATGTTGTCGGGACCTCCTGCCGGGCAGCCGGTGCTGCTCGACCATGAAGACCTCTGAGATTCAGCCGGTGGGGACAGCCTGGTCGCCACGCCACGGGGATGTCGGCCTCAGAAGTTCGATGGTGCCGGAGACCAGGCCGGCAGGGTGAGCGTACACAGTGCGCGCCCACGTGGACAGCACCCTTCGTCCACCGTCAATTCCCGTGGCGTGTGTGGGGCGACGGCGCGGGTGTCGTGGCGGCGGAGCACGACGTTCGGCCATGATCTCGGTGCGACTCGGGGGATGCGGGCAATGGGGACACACGACGGCAGCACGGGACAGCGCACGGTGCGAACGAGCGCAGCGGTGCTCGTGGCGCTGATGGCGGTGGCAGCACTCGTCGCCGCGGCCTGCACACCGACGCCGATCGGTGACCCGCCCACGTCGGGCGCACCCGGCGCCGACGGGCCCTGCGGCGTCGCGGACGAGCTCATCGTCAACCCGGTGAACTCGGCGATGGAGCTGCGGATCGCCTCGCCCACCGGCAGCGGCTCGCCGTGGACCGGCGGCACGTGTGACGACGACTCGCGTCCGGTGGTGCTGCTCGCCCACGGCTACTTCGGTTCGCTGTCCGCGGCGTACGGCGGGATCATCGACCACCTGGTGGGCAACGGGTTCGTCGTCGTGTTCCCGGCGTGGCCGATCCCGTTCGACCCGGACCACTGGTACGACATCGTCGACACCGGCTTCGTCACCGCCGCCGCTCACGAGCCCCGCATCGACACGGCGCGGGTCGGGGTGCTGGGCCACTCGATGGGTGGCGGCATGGCGTTGCGCATGGTGCAGCTCGCCGCCACACGTGGCTGGGGCAGCGAGGCGCTGTGGACCGTGCTGTACGCCGCAGCATTCGCCTATCAGCTGCCGCCCGGACCGATCGAGGTGCCGGCGCACACCCGCGTCGCGGTCGTCGGGTACGAGGACGATCCGTTGATCGACAACCGGATCGCGATCGAGCTGCTGCAGGCCACCGAGGTGCCGGCCGAACAGAAGGTGCATGTCACGGTGCGCACCGATCACTCCGGTCCCGAGGTCCTGTGGGCCGATCACTTCGGACCGGTCGGCTTCACGCTGCCGTGGCTCGGCCAGCTGTCGGTCGATCACCTGCACCGCTGGGCCGACTGGCGTGTCGCCGATGCGACGGGCCGTTGCGCCCTCGACGGAGCGTGGTGCGACATCGACCTGGGCGACATGGGCACCTGGCCCGACGGCCGACCGGTGCAGCGGGCGATCGTGTCGCACGACCCGGCCGACCTGGGCCCGATCGCGATCGTCGAGTGCGAGTTCCCGTACAACCCGAGGCCGTGCCCCACCGCCGCCGGCGCAGGCTGAGGACCGCCGCCGGCGCAGGCTGAGGACCGCCGCCGGCGCAGGCTGAGGACCGCCGCCGGCGCAGGCTGAGCGACGGCCCGGGTCCGACCGAGCGCGTCACAGGGCACCGGTAGCGTGGAGGGCGATGGTCCAACGTCCGCCGGCAGGCACGATCCCCGACACGCCGGGCAGCTACCAGTTCAAGGACGCCGAGGGTCGCGTCATCTACGTCGGCAAGGCCAAGTCGCTGCGCCAGCGCCTGTCGAACTACTTCCAGAACCCCCGCAACATGCACCCGCGCACCGCGCAGATGGTCGCGACGGCGGAGTCGGTGGAGTGGATCCAGGTCCGCAACGAGGTCGAGGCCTTGATGCTGGAGTACAACCTCATCAAGACCCACCGGCCCCGGTTCAACGTCCGGCTCGTCGACGACAAGTCCTACCCCTTCCTGGCGGTCACCCTGGGCGACGAGTGGCCCCGGGCGACGGTCATGCGTGGGCGTCGCCGCAAGGGCACCCGCTACTTCGGTCCGTACGCGCCACGCCTACGCCATCCGCGACACCCTCGACGAGCTGCTGCGCACCTTCCCGGTGCGCACGTGCTCCGACGCGAAGCTGCGCCGCCACGAACGCCTCGGCAAGCCGTGTCTGCTGTTCCACATCGAGAAGTGCTCCGGTCCCTGCGTCGGCGAGATCTCGAAGCCCGACTACGACGCGCTCGTCACCGAGCTCATGGACTTCCTCGACGGCGACTTCGAACCGGTGCTCGACCGCCTCGACGCCGAGATGCGAGCCGCAGCCGCCGACATGGAGTTCGAACAGGCAGCCAGGGTGCGTGACCGTCTGGCGACGGTGCGCCGAGCGGTCGAACGCCAGCAGATGGTCGGCGACAAGAACGAGGACGTCGACATCATCGGCGTGCACGAGGACGACCTCGAGGCCGCCGCGCAGATCTTCTTCATCCGGCGTGGCCGGGTGGTGGGCCGCCTCGGCTTCATCCTCGACAAGGTCATGGACCTGACCCCCGACCAGACCATGGCGGCGGTGCTCGAACAGGTCTACGGCGACCCGCCCGCGGTCGGGTACCCCAAGGCGGTCTTCGTGCCGACGCTGCCCGAGGACGGCGACGTCTACGAGGAGTGGCTGAGCGAGCAGCGCGGGCTCGAAGGTGCAGATCCGGGTGCCGCAGCGCGGCGCCAAGCGGGAGCTGGCCGCGACCGTCACCCAGAACGCGACCGAGGCGTTCACCCGGCACCGTCTGCGCCGCGCGTCCGATCACAACAGTCGCGCCAAGGCGCTCAACGAGCTGCAGGAGGCGCTGGCGCTGCCCGAGGCGCCGCTGCGCATCGAGTGCTACGACATGAGCCATCTGCAGGGCACCGACTACGTCGGCTCGATGGTCGTGCTCGAAGACGGCCTTCCCCGGAAGTCCGAGTACCGGCGTTTCAAGGTCAACATCCCCAAGAACGACGACTTCGCCGCGATGGACGAGGTCCTCACCCGGCGTTTCACCGCGTATCTGGCCGATCGGCGCAAGCCCGTCGCCGAACGCGGTCGGTTCGCCTACCCGCCTCAGCTGCTGCTGGTCGACGGCGGCAAGGGTCAGCTCGGCGTCGCGGTCGACGTGCTCGATCGGCTCGGGCTGAGCGACGAGATCCCCGTCGCGTCGCTCGCCAAGCAGTTCGAAGAGGTCTACCTGCCCGGTCGCTCCGAGCCGGTCAACGTGCCGCGCGGGTCCGAGGCGCTGTTCATGTTGCAGCGCATCCGCGACGAGTCGCACCGCTTCGCGATCACGTTCCATCGCGAACGTCGCGACAAGCGCATGACGGCCTCTGTGCTCGACGACATCCCCGGACTCGGCGCCAAGCGCAAGGCTCGCCTGGTCAAGGAGTTCGGCGGGATCCGCGCGGTGCGAGCGGCCGAGCTGTCGGATCTGCTCGAGCTGCCCTGGTTGCCCGACTCGGTCGGCATCGCGGTGCACGAGCACCTGCACACCCCGGACGGGAAGTAGCGGCCGACGGGCGGTATCGTGCCGCCCTCCCCCCGACGTCGAGGAGCACACATGTCTGATCCGTGGGACGAGCACGCCCAGTGGTGGCAGCGGGAGTTCACCGACGGTGCCGACCCGGAGTACACCGAGCAGATCCTGCCGCTGATCGCCGAGCACCTGCCCACCACGGGTCGCATGATCGACGTCGGCTGCGGTGAGGGCCAGGTCGCCCGACTGGCCGCCGCGCAGGGCCTGGACGTGCTGGGCATCGACCCCGCGATGGCGCAGATCGAGATCGCCGAGCAGCGCGGCGGGGGACCGACGTACCTGCAGGGCTCGGCGACCGACCTGCCCGAGGCCGACGCCTCGGCCGATGTCGTCGTCGCCTGCCTGGTGTTCGAGCACATCGAGGACCTGGACACGGCGCTCGCCGAGGTGGCCAGGGTGCTGCGACCCGGCGGCACGTTCCTGTTCCTGTTGAACCACCCGCTGCTGCAGACGCCCGGGTCCGGCTGGATCGACGACCAGGTGCTCGACCCGCCCGAGCAGTACTGGCGCATCGGCCCCTACCTGGCCGAGACCGACACCCTCGAAGAGGTCGAGCGAGGCGTGTTCATCCGCTTCTTCCACCGGCCGCTGTCGCGCTACCTGAACACCGCCTCGGACCTGGGTCTGTCGCTGGTCCGCATGGAGGAGCCCGCTCCACCTCCGGGGTTCCTGGCACGTGCCCAGGAGTACGAGGACGCCGCGTCGGTGCCGCGACTGCTGTTCCTGCGCTTCGAACGACGCGACTGACGCGACGACGGGACGGCACCGAGGTGCCGTCCCGTCGAGTCGCGGGGGATGGGGGACCGGGCGCTGCCCGATCGAGCTGCCCGATCGAGCTGGCCGGGCTCAGCAGTCGGTCGAGGGGGCGGTGATCACGCCGTCGAGCACGTGGATCACGCCGTTCGAGGCGGTGATGTCGGTGTCGACGATGGTCGCTCCGCCGATCGTCAGGTTGTCGCCGGACTGCTCGACCTTGACCTTGCCGCCGAGGGTGTCGACGCAGGTCCCGACCGCAGCGGTGGCGTCGGCCGCCATGACCTCACCCGAGATGACGTGCAGCTTCAGCACGTCGGCGAGCGCACCCTGCGGGTCGGCGGTGAGCGCCGACACCGTGGCCGGGTCGACCTTCGCGAACGCGTCGTTGGTGGGTGCGAACACGGTGAAGGGGCCGTCACCGGACAGCGTCTCGGCGAGTCCGGCCTGGGTCACCAGGTCGACCAGCGTCGAGAAGTCGGGGTTCGATGCCGCGATGTCGACGATCGTCTCGCCTTCGGTGGCCGTCTCGGCGGTGGTCGTGGTGTCCATGTCGTTCTCGGCGGCGGTGGTCGTGGTGGCGTCGTCCGAACCGGCGTCGTCGTCACTCGAGCAGCTGGCCGCGACCAGGGTGAAGCTCGCCAGCAGGGCCAGGGGGATCAGGAGCATCTTCTTGCGCATCGAATTCCTCTTTCGTGAGCGCCGCTCGGAGCGGCGTCGGGGAGTGGTCTCGTCTGCTCTTCGCTCCCGATCCGCATCCGGATGCATCGCCAGCGCGCGTCCGGATGCATCGCCAGCGCGGCACTGGACGCATCGACCTCGCCGTAGCCTGATCGCATGGTGCAGTTCGTGATCGTCACCGGCCTGTCGGGTGCGGGTCGGACCCAGGTCGGCAACACCCTCGAGGACCTCGGCTGGTTCGTCATCGACAACCTGCCGTCGGAGCTCATCCCCAAGGTGGCCGAACTGGCACGATTCCAATCGGGGTCGACCACACCGGTGGCGCTCGTGGTCGGTTCCGAGGGCGACCTGGACGAGATCGGACCCGCACTCGAGGAGCTGCGCAGCTCGGGCGCCAGCGTGATGACGGTGTTCCTGGACGCCTCGACGCCGAACCTGGTGCGGCGCTACGGCGACACCAAGCGTCGTCACCCGCTGTTGGGCGACGTGGGCACCGTCGAGGGCGCGATCGAGGAGGAGCGCCGGCGTCTCGAGTCGGTGCGCGGCGCGTCGGACGTCGTCATCGACACCACGGACCTGAACGTGCACGACCTGCGTCGACGCGTCATCGAGCTGTTCGGCGAGTACACCGGCAACGAGACCACCCAGGTGACGCTCATGTCGTTCGGCTACAAGCACGGCCTGCCGCCGGACGTCGACGTCGTCATCGACTGCCGGTTCCTGCCGAACCCGCACTGGGTCGAGGACCTGCGCCCCATGACCGGGCTCGACCCGGAGGTCCAGGACTACGTCGCGTCGTTCGAGCTGACCGGCGAGTTCCTGGAGCGGCTCGAGTCGCTGCTCGACCTGTTGCTGCCGGCGTACGTGAACGAGGGCAAGTCCGTGCTGACGATCGCGTTCGGCTGCACCGGCGGTCGTCACCGTTCGGTGTCGATCGCGGAGCGTCTCGCAGGCTGGCTGCGTGCGCGTGGCACCGAACCCCGCGTGCGTCACCGGGACGTCACCAAGTGAGCCGCCCCGGCGCGACCGGCGCCCCGACCGCCGCCCGGTCCGCCGCAGAGCCCGGTGGGCCGCGGGTCGTGGCAGTCGGCGGTGGGCACGGACTGGCGGCCAGCCTCCGCGCACTGCGCACCTATGCAGGCGACATCACCGCGGTGGTGTCGGTCGCCGACGACGGCGGCTCGACCGGACGGCTGCGCGCCGCTGCGGACCGGCCCGCACCGGGTGACCTGCGCAAGTGCCTGGTCGCGCTCGCCGAGCCGGACTCGAGGCTGGCCGCGGCGATGGAGCACCGCTTCGACGCGGGTGAGCTCGAGGGCCACGCCTTCGGCAACCTGCTGATCGTCGCCCTCGACGAGAGCGGCGGCGACCTGGTCGCTGCGCTCGACGAGGTCGGCGCGCTGCTCGGCGCTGCGGGCCGGGTGCTGCCGAGCACGACCGACACCGTGGCGTTGCACGCCTCGGTGGGATCGGGGGCACACGTCGAGGGCCAGGTCTCGATCGGCGCGTGCGGCGACATCGGCACGGTGCACCTGGTGCCGCCGGCGCCGGCGCCGAGCGAGGCGCTCGACGCGATCGCCGCCGCGGACCAGATCGTGCTCGGACCCGGGTCGCTGTTCACCAGCGTGCTCGCCGCGACCGCGGCCGACGGCATCGCAGAGGCGGTCGCCGCGTCACCCGGCACGCTCGTGTACGTGTGCAACCTGCGTCCGCAGCTGCCCGAGACCGACGGCTACGACGTCGCTGCGCACGTCGCGGCGCTGGAACGCCACGGGCTGCACCCCGACGTGGTGCTCTACGACCCCGACGCCATCAGGCTGGGGGGTGACGTCGCCAATGGCGTGGCGGCGCCGCTGGCCCGGCCGTCGGGCCTCGCCCACGATCCCGAGCTGCTCGGCAAGGCGCTCGAGACACTCCTGTCCTGACGCTGGTCCTGTCCCGACGCTGGGCCCGTCACGGCGCTGGGCCCGCCCGACGCTGGTCCCGTCCTGACCCGTGGACCGCACTTTTGCGGCGGCGTCGGGCATCTGCTCGCATAGGGCTGTCCCCGGCTGTGAGAGGGTTGGGGATCCACCGACCTACTTTCCAGGGGAATCACATGACCATTCGCGTCGGCATCAACGGCTTCGGTCGCATCGGCCGCAACTTCTTCCGGGCCGTCAAGGAGCAGGGCGCCGACATCGACTTCGTGGCGGTCAACGACCTCGGCTCGCTCGCCGACCATGGCCCACCTGCTCAAGTGCGACTCGGTCGCCGGCGCCTACGCCGGCGTCGATCACCGCGGTCGACGGCGGCATCGACGTCGACGGCGACGTCCTCAAGGTCCTCGCCGAGCGCGACCCCAAGGACCTCCCGTGGGGCGACCTCGGCGTCGACGTGGTCATCGAGTCGACCGGCTTCTTCACCGACCGGGACAAGGCCGCCGCCCACCTCGAGGCCGGTGCGCCCCGGGTGATCATCTCGGCCCCGGCCACCGGCGCCGACGCCACCTTCGTGGTCGGCGTCAACGACGACACCTTCGACCCGGCGAAGCACATCGTCGTGTCCAACGCCTCGTGCACGACCAACTGCTTCGTGCCGATGATCAAGGTCCTCGACGACGCCTTCGGCGTCGAGAAGGGCCTGATGACCACGGTCCACGCCTACACCGGCGACCAGAACCTGGTCGACGGCCCCCACAGCGACCTGCGCCGGGCCCGCGCCGCGGCCGATCAACATCGTGCCGACCTCGACCGGTGCCGCCCGGGCCACCGGCCTGGTGCTCGAGTCCATGAAGGGCAAGCTCGACGGCACGTCGCTGCGGGTGCCGGTCCCGACGGGTTCGATCACCGACTTCACCGGCATCCTCAAGACCGAGGTCACCGTCGACGAGGTCAACGAGGCGTTCAAGGCCGCCGCGGCCGAGGGTCGGCCCGCTGGCGCAGGTCCTCGAGTACACCGAGGAGCCCGATCGTCTCCTCCGACATCGTCGGCTCGCCGGCGAGCTCGATCTTCGACTCCGGCCTCACCATGGCCATGGGCAACCTGGTCAAGGTGCTCGGCTGGTACGACAACGAGTGGGGCTACTCGAACCGCCTGGTCGACCTGGCCAAGATCGTCGGCGCAGCCAACAAGTAGCCGGCGCCGACCATGGTCGAGCGTCCCCAGCTCGAGGACCTCGCGCGACGTCGACGGGCAAGTCGGGTGCTGGTCCGGGTCGACTTCAACGTCCCGCTCACGGACGGCGTCATCGCCGACGACCTGCGCATCCGGGCCGCGCTGCCCACGATCGAGTGGCTGACCGAGCACGGCGCCACCGTCACCGCCTGCACCCACCTGGGCCGGCCCAAGGGCGCGCCCGACCCGAAGTACTCGGTGGAGCCGGTGCGCGCGCGGCTGGCCGAGCTCGCGCCGGGCGTCGAGCTGCTCGAGAACCTGCGCTTCGACCCGGGCGAGACGGCGAACGACCCGGCGTTCGTCGACCGGCTCGTCGAGGGCCAGGACCTCTACGTCAACGACGCGTTCGGCGCGTCGCACCGGGCCCACGCCTCGATCGTCGGCCCGCCGCACCCGCTGCCGTCGGCGGCCGGCCGGCTGCTGGCCAAGGAGGTCGAGGTCCTGCTCGGCCTCCGCGAGCGACGCCAGCGCGCCCGTTCGTCGCCATCCTCGGCGGCTCGAAGGTGTCGCGACAAGCTCGGCGTGCATCGACGGCCCTGCTCGACATCGCCGACTCGATCGATCATCGGCGGCGGCATGTGCTTCACCTTCCTCGCCGCGCATGGGCCACCCGATCGGCGCCTCGCTGCTCGAGGCCGACCAGATCGACACCTGCCGGCGCCTGCTCGACGAGCACGGCGACCGCCTGCACCTGCCGAGCGACATCGTCGGCCTCGGGCCCGGGCGGCAAGATCGGTGACCCGGCCGCCGGGGGAGAGGTCCGCAAGTTCGGCCGCACGCTGCCCGACGGCTGGATGGGCCTCGACATCGGCCCCGGCACCGCCGCCGAGTTCGGCGACGTCATCGCCGAGGCCCGCACCGATCCTCTGGAACGGCCCGATGGGCGTGTTCGAGGATCCCCGCTTCGAGGCCGGCACCCGGGCGGTGGCCGAGGCGGTGGCCGAGAGCCGTGGCTTCACGGTCATCGGCGGCGGCGACAGCGCCGCCGCGGTCGCCCAGTTCGGCCTGGCCGACCGAGGTCGACCACGTCTCCACCGGTGGCGGCGCGTCGCTCGAGCTGCATCGAGCAGGGCGACCTGCCCGGCCTCGAGGCCCTCCGCGGCGCCTCGAACGCCTGACACCGGCGCACCTCGCACCCGTACTGCAGCATCACGAACGAGGAGCTCGACATGGCACGCAAGCCGCTCATCAGCGGCAACTGGAAGATGCACCACAACCACTTCGAGGCGATCCAGACGGTCCAGAAGCTGGCGCTACCTGCCTCGACAAGCGACGACTACGACGCGGTCGACGTCTCGGTGCACCCGCCGTTCACCGACATCCGCTCGGTCCAGACGGTGATCGAGGCCGACCACATGCAGATCGCCGCTCGGCGCCCAGAACTGCCACTGGGAGGACAAGGGCGCCTTCACCGGCGAGGTCGTCCCCGCCGATGCTGGCCAAGCTGAACGTCGCCTACGTGATCGTCGGCCACTCCGAGCGCCGCGAGATCTTCGGCGAGACCGACGAGACGGTCAACAAGAAGGCCAAGGCCGTGCTGGGCAACGGCATGACGCCCGATCCTGTGCTGCGGCGAGACGCTCGAGGAGCGCGAGGCGCGGCCAGGCCGAGGCCAAGGTCGACGGGCCAGATCCGCGCCGGGCTCGACGGGCGTCACCGCCGAGCAGGTCGGCGGCGCTGGTCATCGCCTACGAGCCGATCTGGGCGATCGGCACCGGCCGCACCGCCACGCGCCGAGGACGCCCAGGACGATGTGCGCGCTCATCCGCCGGCCGTCGTGGCCGACGTGGCCGGCGCCGACGCCGGCGGCGGCGGTGCGCATCCAGTACGGCGGTTCGGTGAAGCCCGGCAACGCCGCCGAGCTCATGGGCCAGCCCGACATCGACGGCGCGCTGGTCGGCGGCGCCAGCCTCGACCCCGACGAGTTCGCGGCGATCGTCCAGTACCGCAACCACTGACGTGGAGCCGACGCCCGGTGTGGCAGCGGCGATCGTCCAGTACCGCAACCACTGACGTGGAGCCGACGCCCGGTGTGGCAGCGGCGATCGTCCAGCACCGCAACCACTGAGGTCCGCCCGGGCACGATCGGGAGATACTTCGCGACGGCCGTCAGGATCGGGGGCCTCGGAGCGATGATCATGGTGTGAACCCGACCGAGGACCTCGACACCGCAGACGCGGCCGAGGGCCTCGTCGCGTTGTACGACAGGGTCCTGCCCGAGGTCTACGGCTACCTGATCCGCCGCTGCGGGTCGCCGACCGTCGCCGAGGATCTGACTGCCGAGACGTTCATGGCCGCAGCGGCCGCTGTCCGCCGGGTGCCCCCCACACGGGTCGAGGCGCCCTGGCTGATGACCGTCGCGAGGAACAAGCTCGTCGACCACTGGCGCCGGGAAGCTCGTCGAGATCGGGCGCTCCGGCTGGTGGCGCTGCCCGCCGGACACGACGAGGACGAGCTCGGCGAGCTGTCCGAGGGGCCGGCGCTCGAGGTGCTTCGCACGCTGGCCGCTCCGCAGCGAGCAGCGTTGATGCTGCGCCACCTCGACGGGCTGTCGGTGCCCGAGGTGGCCGAGCTGCTCGGTCGATCGGTGCAGGCGACCGACGCGCTGCTCAGCCGCGGCCGCGTCGCGTTCCGACGCGCCTACCTGGCGGGACGACCGCAGCCGGGCACCGACGATCGCAAGGAGGTGGGCGACGATGCGTGAACCGCTCGACGCGCTCGCCGGAGGCGACCGGCCCGTGGCACCGCGACCCGTGTTCGTCGCCGAGCTCCGAGAGCGCCTGCTCGACGCGCTCGGTGCCGACGCCACACCGTCCGACCGAACCAGAGGAGCAACCCCATGACACCGTCCACGACCATCACCACGACGGTCACGCCGTACCTGATCGTCACCGGCGGCAACGACGCCATCGACTTCTACGAACGGGCCTTCGGCGCCGTCGTGACACTGCGGATCGACCAGCCCGACGGTCGGATCGGTCACGCCGCGGTCAACATCGCAGGAGCGGAGTTCAGCCTCGCGGATGAGTTCCCGGAGCTGAGCATCGTCTCGCCGACGACGCTCGGCGGGACGACCACGACGCTCACGTTGATCGTGCCGGACGTCGACGACGTCGTCGCACGGGCGGTCGAGGCCGGCGCGACGGTGCTCCGTGCTGTCGCGGATGAGTTCTACGGGGCACGTGCGGGCACGATCATCGATCCCTTCGGCCACCGCTGGACGGTCACGACGCCCAACGAGCAGCTGAGCGAGGACGAGATCCAGCGGCGTCTCGACGGGCTGCCCGACGACGCCTGATCGCCGCTCAGGCGGCGAGTGAGCCTCCGAAGATCTGCCACGCCAGCGCCGACTTCGCGCCCAGGCTGAGCACCAGGTACGCCTTCTCCCCGAAGGCGTACGACGACCACGGGCCCGACACCGCGGTACTGGAGCCACTGGTTGGCACCGAAGCTGAAGAAGAACAGTGCCTGCACCACGAAGATCCCGTAGACGAATCCGGGCACCTCGTCGGCGCCGGCGTAGTTCACCGAGATCGCGATCCACGGTGCCAGGCCGGCGATGGTGCCGAACCAGAACGCCGACATGGACGTGCTCTGCCGGCCCGGCGGGTTCATGCGCTCCTGGAGCCATCCGAAGAGGATCATCGCCACGTTGGCACCGGCGATGGCGATGAGCGCATTGATGCCGGTGATGCCCGAGTACATGCTGATCAGCAGGATCATGAGCGTGGCGCTGAAGGAGTACTCGATCCAGCGGACCCGGTTGATGCCGTCTCGCAGGTCTCGTTCGTAGGTCGACCTGGCGACACTCGCGGTCAGCCCGTGGTCGATCGCCGCGAGCAGCAGGAAGAGCGCGATCGCCCAGCCGATGCGGACCTCGAAGAGGTCCTCCGGGGCGGGGGCCGCGGTGCCGGGCGGTCCCGACGGGAACGACGAGGTGACCTGGATCGCGAAGTTCGAGGCGAGCACCAGGACCAGAACGGCCTGCAACGCGTGCAGCACCGTCAGGCCGAGGTTCCATCGGCGAAGGCCCGCCAGACGCTCGGCGGTGACACCGGAGGCCACGCTGGTGTGGGTCGTGGCGTCGGCGCGGGTGTCGTCGTTCGGCATGGCAGCTGTGCTCCTCGTGGTGGCGTCGCTGACCGACCCTTCGGCCACGTTCGGGTCAACGGATGCACCGCGCCGATGACCCGACGTGTGCCACCTGGCGTGCGCCCCGCCGGTGCACGAGGTTCAGCGCAGAGCGTGCCGTCGGATACTGTGTCCGCCGTGGGAATCGTCACGACCATCCTGTGGGTACTCCAGTTCGGCCTCGGCATCGCGCTGATCACGCTCGTGCTCGTGCACAGCGGGCGCGGCGGCGGCCTCTCCGACATGTTCGGTGGCGGTCTCGGCGCCTCGGCGGCGGGCTCGACGGTCATGGAGAAGAACCTCGACCGGATCACCGTGGTGGTCGCCCTGCTGTTCGTGTTCAACACGCTGATCATGGCGATGGTGCTCGACACCTGATCCCGCCCGCCGGTCGCTCACCCACCGAGTGACCGCCCGGCTGATCGACAGGACTCTCGACGGCGACCGAGCGACGCTCAGTCGCCGTCGTCGCGTCCGGCCACGGTGCGCGACAAGCGTCGCAGCGAGCGCCGCCGGTGCAGCCCCCCGACGATCTGGCCGACCGACCCGCCGACGAGCGAGCCGACGAGCACGTCGGCGGGGTAGTGCACCCCAGTGTGCACCCGGGACCACGCGACGGCCGCGGCGAGCACGTGCAACGGCACGGCCAGTTCGGGCATCGCTCCGCTGGCGCCGTTGGCGAACGCGAACGCCGAGGCGGAGTGCCCCGACGGGAACGACGTCGAGGTCGGCAACGGCACGTGCCGGGCGACGATCACCTGGTAGTGCTCGCGATCGGGCCGGGGCCGTGGCATCGCAGCCTTGAGCCCCTGGTTGACCACCGCGGAGCTGAGGCCCAGCGCGATGATCCCGTCGATCGCCGCCCGGCGGCCCCGCTTGCCGCCGACGAGCGCGGTGACGACGGCAACGGTGAACCAGAGCTTGCCGTGGTCCGCGAACAGCGACAGCTTGCGGAACGCGTCGTCGAGGGTCGGCGTCGGCGTCGCGTGCACCGCTCGATAGATGTTGCGGTCGACGTTGCCCATCTCGGACACGACCCGGGGGAGCAGCTCGTCGGGCTCACGGGACGGCTGCCGGGACCCGCCGGGGGCAGCGGCGCCATCGGGCGCGGCGAGTCCGTCGTCGAGGATCACCTCGGCGGGTTCGGGTGGGTCCGATAGGTTGCCGGTCGGCCGATCGTCTGTCCCCGAGGAGGTCATCCGTCGAGTGTCGCACACCGGTGATGCGCCAGAACCGACACCCACGGAGGCCCCGCAGCCCGGTCTGCCGGCCGGGCCGCAGCTCCAGCGCCGCCACCGACTGCAGGCGGTCGCCGCGCTCGTGTCGCTCGCGGTGGCGGTCGTGTTCCTGGCGGTCGGAGTGGTCCGCAGCCTGCCCCAGGTGCTGTTGCCGCTGCTGCTCGGCGCTGTCGCTGTGTACCTGGGCTGGCAGGCGCTGCGTCGTCGAGGTGCGCTGCGCCTCGTGCTGGCGATCGGCTGCGGTGTCGCGGTGCTCGGCGTGGTCGCCACGATCGCCTGGACGATCGCGGACTTCCCGTCGATCCTGGTCGCCGCGGTGCTCGGCCTGGTTGCCGCCGCGTTCGGCGGGTCCGCGCTGCAGTGGATCCACCAGCCCGCCGGTCACCTCGTGCGCGCCGCGAGACGTCCCGTGCTGATCGTGAACCCTCGTTCCGGCGACGGCGCCGCGGAGCGGGCGGGGCTGTCGGACGCGGCGCGTCAGCGCGGCATCCGGGTCGTCGAGCTCGGCCCCGACGACGACCTGCCGGCGCTCGCTCGGGACGCGCTGCGCAACGGGTGCGACTGCCTGGGCATGGCAGGCGGCGACGGCAGCCTGGCGCTGATCGCCAGCATCGCGATCGAGCATCGGATCCCGTTCGTGTGCGTGCCGGCGGGGACGCGGAACCACTTCGCGCTCGACCTGGGCCTGGACCGCAACGACCCGCTCGCCGCGCTCGACTCCTTCGGTGAGGCCGTGCAGCGTCGCATCGACGTGGCCGAGGTGAACGGCCGCATGTTCCTCAACAACGTGTCCATCGGCGCCTACGGCGAGATCGTGGCGTCCGAGGAGTACCGGGAGAACAAGATCGGCGTCGCGCTCGACACGATCCCGGATCTGATCGGCCCCGACGCCGAACCGCTCGACCTGCACTTCGTCGACGGGGACGGTACCCGCCACGACTCCGCGGTGATCATCCACGTGTCGAACAACTCCTACGTGCTGTCCCCACGGTTGGGGTTCTCGAGTCGCCCGAGCCTGGTCGACGGCGAGCTCGGCATCGTCGCGGTGACCCAGGCGGGCGAGAGCGGCCCGCCGGTGATCTCGCAGTGGCAGGCGTCGTCGTTCCGCATCGAGTCCGGCGCCGCGGTCGCGAGCGGCATCGACGGCGAGTACGTCGACCTGGACAGCCCGGTCGAGTTCGAGCTGCGGCACCTGGCGCTGCGGATCCGGATGCCCCGCGACGTCGCAGGGGTGTCGCCCGGGGCGAAGCGTGCCCCGCTGACGCTGCGGACGATCCGGCGGCTCTGGCGTGTCGCGATCGGCCGACCGCCGCTCTGAACGCCGGTCTGTGACGGCCTTCCGGTGAGGGCCGGCCCGTGACAGCGCGGCCGGTCGGGCAACGGAGCGGCCGGGGCAGTCGATAGCCTGCGCTCACCGACCGAGCGTCCCGCCGCGGGCGTCGACCTGCCGGAGGATCCGTGGGCAACTCGAAGATGCCAGCACCGACGCTGCTCCAGATGGAGGACGAGGCGCCGCACCCGGACAAGCTCGACAGCGCGGTCTACGACGCCGAGCTGCGCGAACTGCAGATCGAGCTGCTGAAGCTGCAGAAGCACGTGAACGAGGCGGGGGAGAAGGTCGTCATCCTCTTCGAGGGGCGTGACGCCGCCGGCAAGGGCGGGGCGATCGCCCGGTTCGTGCAGAACATGAACCCCCGCAGCGCTCGCACGGTTGCACTGCCCAAGCCGAACGAGACCGAGCAGGGGCAGTGGTACTTCCAGCGCTACATCAACCACCTGCCGACCTCCGGTGAGCTCGTCCTGTTCGACCGCTCCTGGTACAACCGCGCCGGGGTCGAGCGGGTGATGGGCTTCTGCACACCGAAGCAGTACGGCGAGTTCTTCCGTCAGGTGCCGGCGTTCGAGCGTGCGCTGGTCGAGTCGGGGATCAGCTTGTTCAAGCTGTGGTTCACGGTGTCACGGGAGAACCAGGCGAAGCGGTTCGCTGATCGCCAGAAGGACCCGCTGAAGCAGTGGAAGTACTCGGCGATGGACGAAGAGGCGCAGAAACGCTGGGACCAGTACACCGCCGCTCGCGACGAGATGCTGGCCCAGTCCGACAGCGACGCCGCCCCGTGGACGGTCGTGAACTCGAACGACAAGAAGCGCGCCCGGCTCGAGTCGATGCGCCACGTGCTCCACCAGCTGGACTACAAGCACAAGGACAACAAGGTCGCGCACGAGCCGGATCCGATGGTGGTGCAGCGCGCCGCGGCGCTGCTCGGCCACGGAGGCTGACCAGGCTCAGGCCCCCGTGGCCTTCGCGAAGGCCACGGTCGCGTGGCGCGTCGTTCACCTTCGCGAAGGTGACGCTGACGTCCGACTGCGGCCTTCGCGAAGGTGGCGGTCGTGTGACGCGTCGCTCGCCTTCGCGAAGGTGACGGGACCTGCGGCTCAGGCCTCCTTCTCGGCCTCCTTCTCGGCCTCCTTCTCGGCCTCCTTCAATTCCTTCTCGAGCTCCTTGCGGTCCGCTTTGAGCTCCTTGCGCAGCACCTTGTCGGCGCGGGCGACCGCGTCGGCGATGCGTCCTTCGAGATCGACGGCCGCGATGACCACGAGTCCGGCGTCGCCGTTGTCGAGCGACTCACCGAGCTCCTTGAGGTCATGGCGTGACATGCCACGAGCGACGTGGCCGGCGAGCGCCCCGATTCCTGCGCCGCCGGCAGTGGTCCCGGCGAGCACACCCGCGCCGATGGCCGCTGCGGGGAACACGAGCAGCACGGCGCCCGCGGCCAGGCCGAGTCCGGCGCCGACCCACGCACCCTTGCGAGTGGGCTGCTCGTGCTTCTTGACGATCTTGACCTTGCCGTCGTCGTGACGCTGGATGACCGCGGCATCGAAGGTGTCGACGAGGTCGAGGTCGTAGTAGAGGGCCTTGACGGCCTCGTAGTCGAGCTCGGCGTCCTCGAGGTTGCTGTATTCGGCGGCGACGATCATGAAAGTGTCGTAGTTGCTCAACGGGGGCTCCAGTCGTGGTGCGCACGTCGTGTGGCGTGCGGTGCCAGCTTGCCCGGAGGCGTCGGAGCGATGTCGCCGATCCTGTTTTCGAGTCGCGGTCGTACGTGCGCTAGAGTGACGCCTCGCTTCGCAGAGATGCGGAGGTCACGTCGGAGTGGCGGAATTGGCAGACGCGCTAGCTTGAGGGGCTAGTGCCCTTAGGGGCGTGGGGGTTCAAGTCCCCCCTCCGACACGAAACCGTGGGAGATCTCCCACTTTCGAGCGCACGACGTCTGCGCACCGTCACGGGAAGCGTCGAGCAGTCGCTCCGCCCCAAGCACGGCCCCTCCGGTCCGACCCTCGTCGGCCGCGCCCGTACCCTGTGACGTCGTCTCTCACCGCGTCGCTCCAGCGACCGTCGATGGGTCGCCTCGAAGCCGGGATGAGGCCAACTCATCCCTTCGGATGGTTCTCGCTCATCCGACCGGCTTCGCCGACCGGATGGGCGAGAACCACGCCGTTGGCCGATGTTCAGCGGCGTCCTGGTTCTGCATCCTGGCTCCATGCCCGCACATCACCCCCATTTGGCGACACGAGACCGTGGACACCGAGCGATGAGCTCGTCGCGAATCCCGCCCCTGCCCATCAGCGTCACCACCAGCAACCGCCCTACGTCGCTGGGTCCCCGGCCAACGGTGCCAGCACCGCTGCTCGCCGCTCCGGTGGCGTCGCCGACGGACCGCACTGCCACCCGGCGGCTCGACCGCGGTCGGCTCAGCCTGACCGACATCGCCGAGGCATTGGGCTGGCCCGTCGGCACCGCGCTCGTGGCCGAGCTCGACGACCACCACCGCGTCATCCTCCGCTCGCCTGTCGGGACCGAGGCGGGCCGCACGGTCCTCGACCGGCGTTGCCGTGTCGCGCTCGACCGGCACTTGCGGGCATGGATGGAGCTCGCACTCGACGGCCTCGTGCTCGTCCTGACGCGGTAGTTGAGACTCGGGTCCGCATCACCAGAGCTTGCTTCGTGTCTCATTTCCAGTAATGCCCTCATGCAAAGTGCTGGCACAGCATCGCGTGCAAGTGGTGCCATCAGTCAGCCAGTCGATACCGTCGAATCCTTCGCTGCACTGCCGACCCCGCCTCCTTGCTGCTACAACCACCCCCACTCCATGAGGCTGCGATCTCGACCGCCAAGCGGACTACTTTCGCGCTAGTCGGGTGGGCAGGTCGTCATCAACATCTCTCGCGATGTGGTTGCTGTTGTCGGCATTGTGGATCGACGATTTCTCTGATCGTCCGCAACTCCGTTGGACGCGCTACGTGAGCCGACAAGATCAAAACTTGGACCACATTTCCGTCGCAGCGTGCCACCGAGACCGTCTACCTTGCCCGACGGGGAGGATGACCGGCTGGCGCGTCGGCAGTGGCACTAGCCGCTCGCGCTCGACGGACTTGCGCCCTGACGACGGCGCTCGCAGGCGTGGGCCTTTGGGCGCTCCAAACGACGGAGGGAAGCGATGAAGGGTAAGCACAAGGCAGCACTCGCAGCGCCGACGGCCCTGGCCGCGCTCATGGCTGCGGCGCCAACTGCCGGGGCACAGGCGACCGGCCAAGGCGAACGGCGGGAGACCGTGACACGGATGGAATCCGTTAGGGGCTCCGCCTTCCGCTAGACCGGCAACACCAAGGCGCGAGACGACGCTGCTCGGGAGTTCCTCAACGACTCGGCACGACAGGGTCGGCTCCTGGACCGACGAGGCGTCCGCTCCGGGGTATCTCCTGCGCACGGCTCGGTGGCCTGGGATGGAAACGAGGTCATCGAGGAGGTGCGAATCGTGACCGCCGCAGACCCGGAGTCCAACCAGGACGTCGCCCACGCCATTGGAATGAAGACCGGGCACGGCTCAGACGAAGTCCCGTATGGTGCCACACCGGCAGCCCAGGGACTCGGGATGAACACCCTCCAAGATGTCCTGGGTGCCAACGCTATCCAACCTGGGCACTGTGTCACGTTCCATCACAACGTGGGTCACAAGTTCACCACGTGCTTCCAGAAGTTCAAGCTGGTCGAAGGCTCGGAGACTCGCGATACCTGGGCGTACAACCGCTATGCCACCGCTGTCCCACGCGGTAACGGGGTCCTTCACAAGTACTCGGTGAAGGAACTAACGGTGCGATCGCGCCCGTGGTCTGGGACGAAGAACCGGGTCACCACGCTACGGAACTTCTGGCCCAACAGTCCCGTCACAAGCTGCAATCCCTTGGCTGAGATCAACGTCTCGCTGGGTGCCTTCTCCGCGAAGCTGCCGGTTCGTTCGTGCTCGGGCACCACCACCTTCGCCGACGGTGGAACCTTCGAGCTCCAGTCGACCTACAAGGGAGAAGCCGCGGGCCAGCTGAGCGTTGACGCCCTGATTGCACTCGACACATGGGCGGGCCAGGAGCTCGTCATGGCTGACTACACGTGGGCAACCTTCGGCGACTTCCACACCACTGGCGGCTACTACGAGAAGGACAACCTGTGGGCCTACGACACAGGTTGGTGAACCCGGGCCTTGCCAGTCGACAGCGCTGCGTAGTCGCAGGGTTCGTCACGGCCACTTGTCTAGTCGTTGCCGGCTGCTCGGAGCCCGAGCAGCCGGCAATGACGGCAACCCGGTCACCGGAAGGAGCGACAATTCCGGTACTAGAGGAATCTGGGCCCACGTGCGGAGGACTACGCCAGAGCGGCTGCGCAGTTAGCGACGGCTACCGCTACTACGTGGCCGGCAATCCCTCAGCCAATTCGGCTGTGGTGATCGACCTAGGAGGCCCCGGACTCGCGCTCGGGTCGGCGGACGTGCTGGATTCCTTTGTCGAGGCGTTACCGAAGCCGCTCCTCGATGAGTACCGCCTCATCGCGCTCGAGGAGCCGTGGACCTACAAGCCGAACCCATCATCTGCGTGCGAGAAGGCCGCCGAGCAATGGCTCCGCGAAGGCCGGGCAACGCTCAGTCGAACCAGCGAGAACTCGCTGGCAGAAGCAGCGTCCCGGATGCGCCAGGCCTGCGACCCCGAGCTCGAACACGGTGGGTGGAACCCCATGAGCTACCGAGCTGCGGTGACTTCAGCACTGCAAAACGAGGACGTGGCCCTGGACGGCTACATCGGCGCATCGTTCGGTTCCGTACGACGCCTCTACCTTGATGAAGCGGTGAGTCCGGCATGGACCATCCTGGTAGACCCTGCGCCGCCCGATGGCAGTCTCGGCAATTTGCTTCGGGACCGGGCTGCGGCTGCAAATCAAGCGCTCGCCGATTATTGCCCCGGATGCTCCGATCACGACGTCGCAGCCGCAGCAGCGGCGCTCGACGCCAACCCTGTAGCAATCGAAGGCCGTAGCCTTCCGGTTAGCGGAGCGGACCTCCGAAGCGCGATCGCTGTTGGAGCAAAGCAGCCCCAGCAGATACAGCAAGCGCTAGCGCTCGCCACCGGCGGTGCGGAGCAGACGATCGACGTGCTCCGCGTCGTCGCACAGACCTCCGACGCAGCATGGGGCCGCTTCGGGACTCTCAGCGTCGCGCCCTCATCACTCGCCTACTACTCCGAGGTCTGCGCGGCCTACCCGGGCGAAGCGCCTGCCGAGCCGTCGCTGGCGATCGGCTCGGCGCTGTCGGTCCTGCATTCACCGTGCAAGGGCGAGGGGAGCGGACTGCCCGCGCCGCGTATCGAACAGCTCTGCATAGTCGCTCACAAGAACGACGTCATCGCCGGTCCCGCAACCGAGCGTTGGCTCGGCGCCTACCCCGACGCCGTTGTCCACGAGCTCTCATCAGGACCCCACGGCAGCCCCGACGTTGTCGAATGCTGGAAGGAACCATCGTGACGACGACCGACCCCACCAACCTCAGCGCGCCGCCCCAGCAGAACTCGGAGGCAGCCGCAACCGTCGACGTGTTCGAGCAGTACCTACGAACAATGTGGCCAGCTGAACTGCCTGACTCGTTTGGATTCGACACCACCCTAGACGAGCTGAGTTCCGGTGGTCTGACTCGAGCGGCATTGCTGTCCTTGATCAGTCGTGCCGGGCGCGGACTCGAACGCCAGTTGCTGTCCACCGTCAGTACCGTCGGAGAAGCGTGCGGCTGGATCGAATCAAGGTGGGGCACGGTTCCCTCGGACCTGGTCGCCGCCACCCTCGACGACGTGGATCCCGAAGCGGTTCGCCTACGACCAGTGCTGCCACGGGACATCGAGCTCATGTACATCGCCGCGACCGCACCTGAACGCGGACAGCGATGGAGGTTCCGTGGGGAGACACCGTCGTTCGATGAGTTCCAATCCCAGATGTGGAACCACCAGCGGTGCCACTTCATCGCCGAGGCAGGGGAGCGGCCGTTCGCCTACTTCGCCGCGTACGATCTGTCGCTGAAGTCCCGCCACTGCTACTTCGCCATCTTGTCCCTGAGCGGGCGACCGACTGAAGGGCGGGTTTTCCTTGGATCCTTCCTCTTCATCGAGCATCTGTTCCGGAACTTCGAGCTCCGCAAGCTCTACATCGAGGTTGCTGGATACAACCTCGACGCGGTGCTCGGCGGTCCCCAGATGCTGTTCGACATCGAAGGCGTCCTCGGCGGACACGAGGAGTGGCACGGTCAACTGTGGGATAACTACATCGGCGCGGTGACCAGGGACCGCTGGGACGACTTCGCCAGCAACTGGCGGGCGTGGTGCGGCGGAAGCCGCGAACAGCTGCTGAACGGCTGACCGTTGTGTACACGCTGGCGACGGTTGCGGTGTCTTCATATAAATGGGCAACTGCTACGAAGCGAAACCTGATGAGGAAGCGGGCATGGTCGAGCTACGCGCCGACATAGGAGCCGAGGAGGAGCTTAACGAGCTGTTCCGCGCACACCGCGCTCGGGCTCTGGCGGTCGCTGCGCACTTGTTGGGTGACCTCGCTTCAGCGGAGGACATCGTGCAGGAGGCGTTCATCCAACTCGCGGACCGCATAGGCGATGTCGAGGATCCGGGGGCGTGGTTGAGAACTGTCACGTACCGGCGGTCGCTCAACGAGCTTCGACGCAAGGGCCGCGAACGCGCTGCGCTTAGCCGGAGTGCCGACAACCTCGAGCACAGCTATCCGGCTGACGTGGTCGACCCGATGGACTCTCGACTCGCAGCAGCGTTGGGCAGGCTCAGCGATAATCAGAGAGCCGCTGCCCTTCTGTGTTGGGTCGACGAATTCGAGCGCGGCCGAAGCCGCACGGACGATCGGCTGCAGCGCCGCCACGGTGCGCGTGCACCTCTACCGAGCGCGCAAGGCGCTCGCCCACTCGCTCGAGGAGGAACTGACATGACGCAGACCCGGACCGAGGTGCCGACGGAGGTGCGCAAGATGGTCACCAGGACCGCGAACCGCATCGACGGCACAGATCCCGCACATCTCTTCGAGGCACCGTTGCCGTCGGCATACGTGACGGCGATGCCGGAGCGGCGCCGGCACCGACGGATCCCCGCTGCCCTAGTGGCTGCTGCTGTCGTGGCCGTCGCGATCGCTGGAGCCGCTCTCCGCGAAGATCCGCTTCAGCAGGACACCGCCACAACCGCGTCGCGCCCGGCCCAGGAACCGCCTGCACGACTCGTCGATATTTTCGACGGCGCCTTGATCGACATCGACGGCCCTGTTGCACTTCCCGCGGCTCTGCCACCGGGGCTCGAGTGGGTCTTCCTCATGGCGGTCAACGGTCAGCAGAACTTCACGGCCCAGTCCGGTGACATCCTGATCGGCGTCTGCCCGGCCGACACATGTAGCCGGAATGCTCAGAAGATCCTCCGCTCCTTCGAGTTCGACGGCGCACCCTTCGAGGTAGTCCAGTACTCAGCGAAGAAGATCCCGCCCCTGGATCTCCCCCCGCTGCCCGAGGAGTATCTTGACTTCTGGCAATCGGTCGAGTTCGTCGGCCATCGGCCGGACTGGCTGCGCGCTGAGCACACTCCCGGCGGGGTGTGAAGCATCAAAACACCGGCGACTGATCCCGACTGAACCTGGGAGGATCGGGAACCGGCCAGCGTTGATCGGTCAACGGGGAGCTGAGAGGGACCCCATGAGTGGTCCAGGGGCTATGCGGGTTCCAGTTGGTGGTCGGTGGTCCAGGCTTGGGCGAACTCGGTTGGGGTGAGGTCGCCGTGGGCCGAGTGGGGTCGGTTGGTGTTGTAGTCGATTCTCCAGTCGCCGATGATCACCTGCGCTTCGAGTAGCGAGTCGAACTGCCACAGGTTCAACAGCTCGTCGCGCATCCGCCCGTTGAACGACTCGATCCAAGCGTTCTGCCACGGCGAGCCGGGGTCGATGAACACGGTGCCGGTGCCGACCGCAGCCGCCCAGTCGACCATGGCGTGGGCGACGAACTCGGGTCCGTTGTCGAAGCGCACGAACCCCGGTGGGCGTCCCCGTTCGACGCTGAGTCGGTCGAGGACCGCCACGACGTGATCGGCGTCGATGTTGTGCTCGACGACCGTCGCGAGGGCTTCTCGGGTGTACTCGTCGATGACGTTGAGGATCTTCACCTGGCGGCCGTCGATGGTGTGGTCGAACTGGAAGTCCATCGCCCACAACGCGTCCGGGCAGATCGGGCACATCGTCCCGACGTGGGTGCCGATGCCAGCCAAGCGCTTCTTGCGTTTCTTCGTCGGCACCTGCAGTCCTTCGTCGCGCCACAGGCGCCGCACCCGCTTGTTGTTCACCGACCAGCCGTCGCGTCGCAGCGCGGTGGCTGCTCGTCGCCATCCCCACCGGGGGCGGCGCTTCGCGAACGCCCGGAGGAACTCGCGCAGCTGGGCCTCGTCATCGCCAGGAGCCGGCGGGACGAGGCGTTGGGTGGACCGGTGCTGGCCGACGACCGTGCACGCTCGTCGTTCGGAGACCCCGAAACGGTTCTGCAGCATCGTCACGGCGCTGCGTCGCCGGTTCGGGGTCAGAAGTTTCCCTCCGCGATCTCCCGCAGCATCGACTTGTCGAGCTCGGCCTCGGCGAGGAGCTTCTTCAGCCGAGCGTTCTCGCCCTCGAGCTCCTTGAGTCGCTTGGCGTCGTCGGCCTTCATGCCGCCGTACTGGGCAAGCCAACGCGCCCAGGTCGATTCAGCGATGCCGAACTGCCGGCACACCTCCTCGACGGTCATGCCGCCGGCCAGCAGCTTCTGGCCTTCAGCGAGTTTGCGGATGATCTGCTCCGGCGTGTGCCGTCGTCGAGACATCGTGGTCCTTTCCTGCCACCGTCACATTGACGGAGGCGATCAGACCGCACAACACCTGGACCACTACAAGGGGCTCACCTCAATCGCCACGAACACTGAATCGTCGGCGGACGTGCAGCTCCCACCCCGTAGGCCGAAACCATGGCCGGGAGGCCGTGCTCGAACTCTGCTGATCTGATGGTCTGGTGTACGCCGCGCACCGTGTCGTCGTGCACCGGGGCTCCACGCGGGAGCCGAGCATTGGCTGCCGCTCGGTTCGCTGCCGCGGGCGACTGCCGAGCGCACACTTCTGGTGTCGCGTCGTCGTGTCGTCGAGCCCGACCGGCATCCGGCGGTCTCGGTTCCCCTGCGATGCTGTTGCGATGTCCGACTACTTCCAGATGGTTAGAGATGGTGTCGTCGGGTGCTTCTGGCCCGACGGCCACAGCCAAGACGTGCTCGAAGAAGAACCTGAGCGCGGCTACATGCGCATTAGCGAGCACGGAGTGGCGATCGAAACGCTTGTCGAAGACGTTGACGCTGTCGATGACCTGGACTACCGAGAACCGTCAGCGATCGTCAGCGTCTCATCAGCGGGCGCAGTGCTCGTGCTGCAGGTCAACAGTCCGAGAGTCATCGAACGGCATGGCGGGTCACGCACGTGCTCGATTCACTACACCGGTACATCGGCTGTCGGCTGGTTCTCGGTCGAACGCCTCCGGTCCAGCCGGCTCCTCGAGCTACACGCCCATTTCCACGGAATCTCAGCGTGGGCCGGAGCGAAGGCCACAACCGAATCGACGACGAACAGCGAACAAGGACTGCTCAAGTCGTGGACGGTACGCCTCGAAGCTCCCACGGACTCCCAACAGCGAATCGATCTGGGCGACGGCCGCACCCTCTGCGTGGAGCCGTATTGGTTCGTCGGCGGGGCCGAAGATCGCCGAGAGCTCTCATCGCCGACAGCAGTGACGTGCGTGGCGACCACACCGACAGAGTTCACGGACCTGCTGAGTCCGATCCTCCGAACCCAAGATCTGGTCAACTTCGCCCACCAGGGGCTCGTCCCAGCATCGACAGGAATCGCCGAGGTGGACGTCGAACCTGACCCCGACGAGTACGTCGATCGTCGACCCTGGTTCTGGAACCGGTCCCTCATGGCGCCAGCACAGGACGCTCCCGACACTCGGTGGCCGCTGTTTCACCTGGAGACGATCGGAGGGGTGGACGGTCTTCGCCGCTGGATCGAGCTTGAAGCGGAACACCCGCGAGCGGTGCAGACCGTTGTCGGCCCGTACCGGCAAGGCTTCGCGTCCCCAGAGATGCAGCTGATGTACTCGGTGTCGGGCATCGAGACGTGGGTGAAGTCGGCGCGCCCAGCGAAATGGGCTCAAGGGAAGCTCTTCGCCCAGCAGCTCGCACTTCGTGTCGGCGACCCGTTCGAGGAGTTCGTCGGCGACTCAGAGCGGTGGGGCAGGGCAGTATTCCGCGAGTACAACGCCTTGAAGCACGACCCCGAGCATGTTGCGGACCATCATCGAATCGTCTGCTTCGCCGAGAGCGCCCGTCTGCTGCTGGGTGTAGCGCTCCTCAACGACATCGCTGGTACTGGCGAGCCCGGGAGCGTGATCTTCGGCGGTGGACATCTCTGGAAGCTCGGCGACCGAGTCCGCAAGGAGATCGGAATGTAGCCAGCACCGGTGACAGGTTTGGTGCGGTCGAGGCTCCGGTCGAGTGCCGGCCCCGACGGTCACCTCGACCGGTCTCTCGACCGCCGGCTCGGTCGAGGGACGGGTCGAGACTCGGAGTCCACACTCACCATGAAGTGGTGAAGGACCACCGAGCGGCGAAGGGGTGCCCTAGCCGTACCAACTTGTTGACACAGGGTTGGATATACACGATCCGTTATAGGCTGGTGAGATGGCTGATCAAGCAGGACAAGTGATCCGAGAGGCGAGACGTCGGTCTGGCTTGTCGCAGGCCGAGCTGGCTCGTCGCGCGCGTGTCTCGCAGTCGGTGATCAGCGCGTACGAGAGCGGTCGCCGAGAACCTGGCATGTCGATGTTGACCAAGTTGGTCGAGGCATCGGGGCACACGCTGAGTATCGACCTCGTCGCCGAGCCTGAGGCGCCCCGTGGGCTACCGGACACGCCGATCGGTCGAAAGCTGCGTCGCCGGCGTTCGGCGATCATCCGGGCCGCTGAGCTGCGGGGGGCGACGAACGTCCGTGTGTTCGGCAGCTCTGCACGTGGCGCCGACACCGAGTCGAGCGATGTCGATCTGCTGGTCGACCTGTTGCCGGAGGTCGGGATCGTCGGGCTGATCGGCCTCGAGCGAGAGATCGCGGCGATCCTCGGGCGCGAAGTCGACGTGGTTCCTGCAGCCAACCTGAAGCCCGGCGTCGCAGCGCAGGCACTCGCCGAAGCGATCCCGCTGTGAGGTCGGACGCGCAACGGCTCGACGACGTGCTCGCGGCAGCTGCGGCGATCGAGTCGCACCTCGCACGCGGGACGCTGGCCGACGGGCTGGTCTTCGACGCTGTTCGAGTGCGGCTCATCGAGATCGGCGAAGCGGTCAAGGACATCGATCCTGACCTGCTTGCGAGTGAACCGGGCATCCCGTGGGCCGACGTCGCACGCATGCGCGACCACTTGGCGCACCGCTACTTCGACCGACCACGAGATTGTCACGGCCACCGTCGAACACGATCTACCGCCACTGGTCGCTGCAGCGAAACGCCTGAATATGGCCGAGGAGGACTGAGATCAGAGGTCGTGCAGCAACAGCGCCGCGAGTAGCCCAGTTCACGCAGCGAGGAAGTACCCCTCCGCAGCAGTTGGTGGGGTCAAGGTACGAGTCCCCCCTCCGACACCACTGTCCTACACGGGCAGACACCAGCGTCCGGGCCTCGCCCGGCTGGTACGTCACCTCGCCGAGCTCGGCGTAGACCCCCGCTCTGAGCGCTGGGTCGGCGGTGAAGGGCATTGCACTGGCGTCCTGCGCGCTCGGATCAACGCACGCACCTGCTTGAGGGTCAGCACCGGGCATCGGCCGGCACCGTGGCGCCCAGCTCCTGCTCGGCCTTGAGGCGCTCGCCCTGAACTTCCCGCATCCACCCGGCCACGACCTTCCCCGAGTCGCTCGTCGCAGTCGGCTCAGCTCATCGGTTGCAGCGGTCGCCGGCATCCTGGCATCAGCAGCGATGCTCTGCACAGCCGCGATCCTGCTAGACCCGTGAGTTCTCCGACTGGTGCCACTCCTCGGCCTCGGGGTGCTCGGCGAAGGAAAGCAAGGCGCCCTCGTGCTGCTCGAGCACGACCTTGACCTCTGCTGGAGTCGCGTAGAAGAACTCTCGCCGGAGGTTGATCAAGTTCACGCGTTTCGAGGCGAGTGCCTGGTGCAGTCGCTGTTCGAGGCTCACGGCGTCCTGGCTGAAGATGATGGCGTGCACGTCGTAGCGGAAAGGCACCGAGGCATCTCCGAGTTCGCGAACTCGGTCCATTGGGTCGAGCCGACGCGTCATCCCGATCTTCACCATCCGTTCGCCGAACGACCCAAGGTTCGAGATGACGTAGACGTATCCGGCGCGGTGGTTCGCGGCTCGCTCCTCGACGCCGTCGATGGCGTCCTCGATCTCCGCAAGCTTCGCCTGAGCCTCGGCCACCGCCGCGGCATCGCCGTTGGCCTGCATCGTGACGAGCGCTCGTTGGTAGTGCGCCTGCTCTTTGAGGAGGCGCGCCTTCTCCTCCTCGAACTCGCGACGCGCTGCAGCTTCCTCACGAAGTCGCTGCTTCTCCTCGCGCTCCGCCTCCTTCTCTTCCTGTGCCTTGGCGAGGTAGTCAGCGGTGAGCGTGAGCTCCTCGATTCGGAGCTGGTGGTACGCAGGGGCTACAGCGATGCTCATCGTCTTCCCGAGTCGCCCGATCACTTCCCTGGATTTCGAGAGTCGATCGACGGCTGCCTCGAGTTTGTAGGGCTTCATTGTCTGAGCGAGACGATCCGCCTCGGCGTTGTAGGCGCGGAGCATGAGCTTCGAGAGGTCATTGACCATCTTCCCGCCTTGGGCGGCGGAGTTGTTGACGGTCCAGTCGGTGGTTGCACTGATCGCGCCGCCGTCCTTCTTCGCCGTTGCCTTGATCCGGGTGCGGACCGAGTCGACGTGCGCGCTGTAGGCGGGTGAAGTTGGCGCAGATGCCGTGTCAGTGGTGGAAGCTGGTCCCTTCCGCAGCCGTCATCGGCTCCTTCGGACCGTGCTCGTCGAGGACCTTCATCGACCGGCGGTAGTCGTCGAGCAGCAGCCCGGCCATGTCCCGGCTGAAGTCGTGGCGCACCAGGATGCGCTGGATGGCGAGATCCTCCCGGTCGGGCGGAAGGGTGTAGGCGGGCACCTGCCATCCGCGTGTGCGCAGTCGGTCGGCCAGGTCGAACAGGGTGAATCCGTGGTCCACACCCTCCTTCAGCTTCCAGGTGAGGCCGGGGATGCCGCCTCGACCGTCGTAGATCATCTCGAACGGACCGAGATCGGCGATCTCGTCGGCGAGGTACTGCGCCGTCGCGTAGCCGGCCTCGTGGACCTTGCGGTAGCCCTCCCTGCCGAGCCGGAGGAAGTTGTAGTACTGCGCGACGATCTGTCCGCCCGGGCGCGAGAAGTTCAGCGCGAACACCGCCATGTCGCCGCCAAGGTAGTTGACGTGGAAGACCAGGTCCTCCGGCAGGTCGTCGGCGTCGCGCCACACCACCCAGCCCACCCCCAGCGGCGCCAGGCCGAACTTGTGGCCCGATGCATTGATGGACTTCACGCGCGGCAGGCGGAAGTCCCACATCAGGGCCGGCTCGACGAACGGCGCGATGAAGCCGCCGCTGGCCCCGTCGACGTGGATCGGGACGTCGAGACCCTTGTCCGCCTGGAGTGTGTCCAGTGCCGCCGCCACGTCCGCCACCGGCTCGTACTGGCACGTGAAGGTGACGCCGAGCGTCGGCACGACGCCGATGGTGTTCTCGTCGACCCGCTTGAGCACCTCTTCCGGGTTCATGAGCAGGCGGTCACCCTCCATCGGGATCTCCCGGTGCTCGACGTCCCAGTAGCGGGTGAACTTGTGCCAGCAGATCTGGACCGGACCGGTGACCAGGTTGGGCCGGTCGGTCGCCTGGCCTGCGGTGCGACGGCGCTCGCGCCACTTCCAGAGCAGCGCCATCCCTCCGAGCATGGCTGCCTCGCTCGAGCCGGTGGTGGAGGTGCCGACGGTGTCTGCGGCGTCCGGACTGTTCCACAGGTCGGCGAGCATGTGCACGCAGCGCCCTTCGAGCTCGGCGGTCTGCGGGTACTCGTCCTTGTCGATCATGTTCTTGTCGATCGACAACGCCATCAGGTCCTTGATTTCAGGCTCGGCCCACGTCTGACAGAACGTGGCCAGGTTCTGGCGGGAGTTCCCATCGAGCATCAGCTCGTCATGGACGACCTGCAACGCATGGCGGGGCACGTGCTCCTCGTCGGGGAACCGGTACTTCGGCATGGACACGGACAGATCGCTCGAGGCGAACACGTCGTCCTCGAGAGCGTCCCGGACGGACCGCTTGTTGTGCAACATGGCAGCTTCGCTTTCTCATGTCGATGTCGGCTGGGCTCGCGCCGTCACGGACGTGATCGCTGCATCGCCACCAGCCGATCCGAAGGTCCGTGGTCGGGCCTAGGGTGTCGGGATCGTCGCTTCCTTCTCGAGCTCGTCGACCACCTCCCGGAACACGTCGATCTTGCCTGCGCAGTAGGTCTCGATCACTGCGAGGTCGTACTCGACGAGAGTGGGGTCCAGGACGACCCGTCGGAGGTTGCCGGAGTTGTTGCCGAACTGCGACAGCGACAGCTCGTGCTGGAGCTCGCCGACATTTCGGCAGCTCACCCCGCCGTCGGTACCGTAGAGCGCCGTGGCCGTCGAGGTGTCGAGCTCGGGTAGGCCGACAGCGGAGAGGTTCTCGTTGAGCTGCTCGGCGAGCGCCTGCGCCTCATCGCTGTCGGGGTCCGAGGCCGTGCCGGCAGAGGTGCAGGCAACGAGCCCGACCCCGCACACCACGCACAGGGTCACAGCGAGACGTCGGGCCGGCCGTACGGCTCCTGGTCGCCTGGTCATCAGTCGCCTGGTCGTCATCGGCTTCCGGCCTCCTGATCCCCTGCGTCGGAATGCGTGGTGGGAGAGGACGCCTCGATCGTCCATTCCGGCTTGCGCCGCTGATACAGGACGAAGGGCCAGACACCGAGGACCACGATGCCGACCACCAGGATCAGGACGTAGAGGCCCTGGGGCGTGGAGTCCGAGTTGCCTGACGGCTCCACGAAACCGAGCAGGAACGCGATCACGCTCGCCACGAAGCCGATCGAGCCGACGAAGAACATCGCCGGGGTCCGGAACCCGCGCTGCACATCTGGATGGGTGCGCCGCAGCCGCATGGCAGCGAGGAACATCAGCATGTACATCAGCAGGTACAGCTGCACCGCCATGGCGGTGAGGATCCAGAAGACGGACTGGACCGATGGCAGGACCGCGAACAGGACGGCCATCGCGGTCACGATCAGACCCTGCAGCAACATGATCGGGACCTGCATCCCCTGACTGTTGGTGCGCTGAAGGGCGGGAGGAAGGTAGCCCGCCTTGCCGACGAGGAGGAGGCCGCGGCTGGGGCCCGGAATCCAGATGACGACCGACGCGAGGATCCCGACGACGATCAAGAGCGCCATCACCGTGGTTCCCCAGGGCATCCCGAGATGCTTGAAGAAGACGTCGAAGGCCTGGAGCACGCCCTGGGTGAGATTGACGCTCGACCCCGGGACCGCGACCGAGATGGCCAGCGTCGGCAGGATGAAGACGAAGAGGATGAGGACCACGGACAGCACGATCGCCCTCGGGAACTCCCGGCTCGGCCTGCGCATCTCCGTCACGTGGACGGCATTCATCTCCATGCCCGCGTAGGAGAGGAAGTTGCTGACGATGAGCACGATGCTCGCCAGCCCGGTGAACTTCGGCAGCCACTGAGCGTCGCTGATCGGTGCAAGGCGTGACGTGCCGCCATCCTGCAGGAAGAGGACGGCGAACACGAGAAGAGCGGCGGCCGGCACGATCGTGCCGATGATGAAACCCCAGGAACCGACCTTGGCGAACGCGCCGACACCGCGGCTCGCGATGAGCGTGGAGAACCAGTACACCACAAGGATCACCAGGCCGGTGAACAGCCCCGAGTTCGCCAGACCGGGATTGAACACGTACGCCAACGCTGACGCGAAGAACGCCAGCTGTGCCGGGTACCAGGCGACGTTCTGCATCCACTGCTGCCAGATCGCGAAGAAGCCGATGCGGTCTCCGTACGCCTCCTTCACCCAGACGAACACCCCGCCGTTCCATCCGCTGGCCAGCTCGGCCGCCACGAGTGCCACCGGAACCATGAAGAGCAGCGCGGGGAGGACGTAGAGGAACACCGATGCCCAGTCATATGCGGCCATCGCGGGAAGCCCGCGAATGCTCGCGACCGCCGTCGCGATGAGGATCGCCATCGACGTGGCGCTGATGAACGAGCGCCGCGGCTGCCGTCCCGTGGATGCGTCCGTCTCGACGACTTCACCAGAATCCATCTGACCTCCCGACCATCGCTCCAGAGTTAGGTCGAGTTGGTGGGTTGTTGCGGCAACTCCGAAGGTGGCCGCCGCCTCATCTGACCGCATATCAGCGGTGGCGAGCCATCGGCACCTCGGAAGAGTGGTCGAACTCGATGGACTCATTCCCACAAAAATCGGGAGGTTCATCCGTGCCTAGCTCGACGAGCAGGGGCGTCCCATCGAGGGACAAAGAAGCACTCTGGAGGGAGCGCATAACCGCGTTGTCAATGAGTGCATCTGCTGTTTATAGCGACTCGAGTGGACGCGAGATCTGATGCGGTCGGTCGGGCAGGTCGAGCCTTCTCGCGCGTTGTCATGAGACGTCCATACGCACGGGAGAGCCGGATCCCCAAGTCGACCGGTCGCGGCGGCATCGGCGAAGGCCTGTCACAGCACTTGATCGATCTCACGCGGTGTCAGGTGCACGATTGCCTCCCGAGCGGAATGCGTCTGCTGCTTCGCCGCTTCCAGAACCACGCCGGGGTGCGGGATCTCTGTGCATCGATCGATCACCGAAAGCCTCGAAGACCGTTCTGTGCATCGTCGCGAAGCGCAACAGATTGACCATAACAGCGGGTAACGGTGTCGACAAGGGTCATGCTTCGACGGCGCGGAATGTTCACCCCCGAGAGATGGTTCGACAGGGGGTCATTCAGCCACGACCTCGCCACGTCTCCCGGCATCAAGGCGGTGTTCAGCGATGGGCAAACCACTCGACTCCGCGAGCGAACGGGAATACTGTTCGGGTTGCGGCGGAGACGATCAGGGGGGCTCTGGGAGGGCGGGCCTCCGCGACAAGCCCAGGGGGCGGTGGCGTCATGAACGTCCACGACGACCTGAGACGACCTCCCCCCCCCCCCCAGGGATGCGTCCTGCGCCACCCGATCGTCTGGCTGCAGTCACCTTCCCGACGGACCTGTCGGAGTCGGTCGGGAGCATCGGGACGTCGCTCGGTGACGCGCCGAAGGCGGACGACCCGGGGCACAGCAGAGCCTTCAAGCAACCCAGGGCGATTCAACCAGACCTGGGCGACGCGTTCGAGCTCCGATTCGCGATTCCACGCGGCATGATCACACACAACCACCTCAACCGAACCTGCAGCAGACCCGAACGATCTCTTCCGGCGGCCCGGCACCACCCCTGGAGCGGGCTCGGTCTCGTGCTACCGGGACACTTTCGCACCGTGAGCGGACTCCATGGGTTCGCCAGAGGAGTGGGCAGCATGAATCCGACGATCAGCGTCCTGTTCCGAGCGATCCCCTTGGCGATGGGGGCGATCTGCCTCTCCTTCGGGCTCTACGTGCTGTCCGGTGGTGACGCGGCCGACCACTTCGTCGCGGGTCACGTCCTCGTGGCGTTGACGGCGATCTGCATTGCGCTGTTCACGACCGCGGCCACGATCATCCGCCAACTCATCCACCGGTACGGGCCGGGGTGGGCCGTCGCGCTGCCAGCGCTCGGGTACACGGTGTCGGTGGCCACGATGATCTGGGGCGTCACGATCATCGCCCGCGGCGACGAGTTGAAGTACGTGGTCGCCGGGCACGTGACGCTCGGCATCGGGTTCATCGCCGCCTGCGTCAGCACCGTGGCGACCGCGTCGACCGAGTTCGTACTCATCCAGCAGAGCGAGACACGAGCGGTCGGGAGCGGCCCGCCCGACGGTGCGTACTCGCGCCGCGTCGGTGACGTGCTCGTGGCCATCCCGGCGCTGCTGGCGCTGGTCGGCACCGTGGTGGCGGTGACCCTCTTCGCCCGAGGCGGCGACGTGGCCCTCGTCGCCGGGCATGTGATGTTCGGGCTGTCGGTGATCTGCGCGGCGCTCGTGGCGCTCGTGGCGAGCATCGTGCGACAGGTCCGCAACGAGTTCGGCGACGCCGAGCGCTACCGCTGGTCGTGGTGGGTGGTCGCGACCGGGACCGTCAACGTCGTGTTGGGCCTCGTCGTCCTGCTCGGCTCCGACGACCCAGCTCGCCTGGCTCCAGGGACCGTGCTCATCGGCCTGGGTCTGATCTGCTTCAGCATCCTGTCCAAGGTGCTCCTGCTCGCTCTCGTGTGGAGGCAGACCTTCCCGCTCGCCAACCGGATCCCGCTGATCCCCGTCGGCACGGCCCTGGCCTGCCTGTTCTTCGCGGCCTTCCTCTTCGAGGCGACCGACGCGCAACCGGGCTTCTTCGTCGGCGCTCACGTCCTGGTGGGCCTCGGCGCCGTGTGCTTCACGCTGTTCTCGATCGTGTCGATCCTGGAAGCGGGGACGTCAAAGGGGTAGCGCGTCCAGCGCAGGGGCCGTCGGACAGCACGCGTTCTCCCGACCCGTGCGAGGCGAGCCTGGCCCGCTGGGAACGCCCAGCCAGCCCTCGCTCCTGCGTGGATGCGCTCGTTCCTTAGCAGGGCAGCGGGAAGTCGGGGTTCGTGGT
>CAVPQM010000012.1:0-141266 GCA_963707555.1 uncultured Actinomycetota bacterium | reverse complement strand
GATCGATGGGTCCATAGCCGCCGCCGGTGAGACAGCGGCGCATCTGGGCGATGCAGCGGAGCACTTCCGAGCGCGCATTTTCGACCTACTCGGTGGAGTTGATACATCGATTGCCGAAGCGGTCCTCTCCTCGGTCGACTTGAGGAGCGTGTCTCTGACCTCGCAGCGTTGCTCGTAGGTGAGCGCGACGAGCGGCTCGTCGATGCGTGCCGCTGTCGTGCGGGCGACATGCTGGTCGCCGAGCCAGGTGATCTCCGCCGGCTTCTCGCCGTCGAGCCAGCCGTCCCGGCAGTAGTCGCTCGCCCGGATGTCGCCCTTCCGACCGGAGCTCCAACTGAACTGACGAGCACCCGGCAGTTCATGGCGAACGCCTCCGCGGCGGCGTGCCGGAGGTGCTTCGGAAGAGACGCATGCTCGAGCCGCTGCTGGTCTCCGCGGGCGCGGTGTCGATGCCGCGCCCGAGCCGGACGCCACGACCCCTGCGCGTGTCACCGAGGGGCCGCAGCACTCGGATGCGTCACCCCCGGAGGACCGGGCCCGCTGACCCTGGCACTCACCGTGGGTCCGGCGATCAACAGCGCGGGATCGATCCGGACGGACCGTCGTTCAGTTCATCCGGTACCGCTGCGCGCGGCGCCACGCGGCTGCCTCTTGCGCGTCGACTCGCTGGGCTTCGCTCTCGGAGATCATCTCGTCGGCGAACGCCGCGAGCTCCTCCGGGCTCATGTTTCGGAGCGCTTCGAGTTGCTCGTCGAGAAGCTCCTTGGCGGTCTTGCCGTTCACGGTGCTGGGACCAGTCGGTCGCGGTGGACGTTGCCGTCTGCGGATCCAGTACGCCTCGCTGCTCACAGCGCCCATCGTGTCAGCTGGACCATCGGGCGATCTCGTGAGTTCCCGCGGAGCCTGCGTGGTCGCTCGTGATCCGCGGATCTCACCGTTGTCGTCGAATCGGACCTTGGTCATGTGCTTGACGCTGGTCCCATCGCCCTGCAAGTGGTTCGAACGCCCCGGCACGATCACCTCGCGGCCGCGTTCAGGCAGCAGCCCGATCGCGTCGGCGGTGCCGACGGCAGCGTCGATGAACGGAGCGTCGAGCACCTGGAGCAACTCGGCGAACCCGTCGTGTTCGCGCACCGGGCGCAGGTGCTCCCACCGAGGAGGGCACTCGTGCAGGCAGTTGCCGTGCTCCAGTCCATGGCGACGGATCGTGGGCCAGTGGGCGCGCAGGTACCCCTCGGCGTGATCGAGCGACTTCACCCGCCACCGCAACGCCACCAGCAACAGCAGCGACGCACCGTTGAACGAACGCGGTCGACCAGTCGACGCAGGAGGGACCACGGTGTCGATCACCTCACCGAGCAGCCCGAGCTACGGCCACGACGCGAGAGCCAGGGCATCGGTGTCGACGGTGCGGCGCGCCTGTCTGCGCGAGAGCTTCCGTTTCGTTGCATGTGCCATGCCCGAGCACCGTGAACCGCGTCCGCCCACCGTCAAGTAGGCCCCAAACCAGCCTGACCTGGTAGCAGGAGTGAGATGACCGGTAGATCACCGCGGTCAGGCCACAGACCCGTGGGATGCTTGCCAGGTGACTCAGGCGTGCTCGGCCGGTGGCGGCGCTGCAGCTGACGCGGGTCGGGTCGAGGCGGCGATCACGTCGGCGAAGAAGCCGTCGAGTCGGTTGAAGAGCGCGAGGAAGGCCTCGAGGTGTTCGGGTGACTCGGCGTACACGGCGTTTGACATGTGCCGGTGCAACTCGTTGACGCCATCCGCCACGATCGCCCCCTTCTCGGTCACGCGCACCACACGGGCCTTCCAGTTGCCCGGCGGGTTCTCGACGGTGACGAGGCCGCGGGACCGCATGCCCTTGAGCGCCTGTGACACCGCGGACCGGGTCACTCCGATGCGATCCGCGAGGTCGCTCGGGGAGATCCCCCCGGTTGCGGCGATCAGCTGGCAGACCTCTGCCTCGACCATCGTCAACCGATCGCCGGTCCCGTAGTCGCGGGCCAGTCGTCGATTGCGCTGCACTTTGTCGAAGACGCGCAGCATCGCGGTGGTCACCGCCGCTTCCAGGTCTGCTTGCGATCGGGGGTCGGCCACGTCACCTCCTGCTGTTGACGCAATCTACCAAGCCACGCGATAGTGAAGCGCCTGCATCATCCAGTCGCTTCATCGAGGGGTCGGTGCTCGTCACCGGGCGATGGGCCGACGGGTGATGAACCGGGGGCGTTCGAACAGGGGGACTTCATGGCAGTGGCGACGGAGCCGAGCAGCGAGCTCGGCGAGCGTGGTGCGTCCGGAGCGCGTGGGTTGTCCTCGCTCCAGAAGGGCCTCATCGCGGTGGTGGTGCTGTGGGTCGCCTTGATCCCCCTCTTCTGGTTCCTCGAGGTCCACCTCGGCGTCTCCCAGGGTGTCGCGTCGAACACGATGGTCCTGTTCCACGTCGCGCTGTTCGCGACGGCGTTGGCGCTCCCGTGGATGCCGCTGCCGGGTCAACGAGGCCGAACCCGGGCGGAGAAGCTGAGCGCCACGGTGATCGTGTGGGTCTTCATCTGCCTGACGCCACGCTTCATCTGGGAGCTGCCGTGGCTGCTCTTCCTGGACCAGATCCGCGACGGCGTTCAGAACGGATCGTTGTGGACCTACGTGTGGTCGCCGTACCTCGTCGGCGGCGACGCCCGCTACCTCAACGGCGACTCGCTCGTGGTCACACTGGAGTGGATCGCGTTGTTCGTCGGCGCCTTCGAGCTCTACGCGATCGTCCAGTTCTTCCGGAACGGCAAGCAGTTCACGAACAACCAGCTGGGCCTCATCATGGGCGGCATGATCGTCGAGGTCACCCTCCCGGCGGTCTACTTCGGCACGGAGATCGCCAACAACATGGAGAACGTGTCGAGCCTGGCCGACATGTTGATCAAGTTCGTCCTGCTCAACATCTTCTGGTGCACCATGCCGCTCGTCACTTACTTCTGGGGCGTTCGGCGCCTCGCCAGCCAGCACCTCTCCGTGACGTTCTGAGCACATGGCCATGCGACTGAGAACATGGAAGTGGGCAGGAGTCGCGGCGGTGATCGCCCTCGCTGGGTCGGCGTGCGGCGCGACCGGGGATGCACAGTCGAGTACCGAGGAGTCCGAGAGCGGCAGCACCCCGAGCACCGTCGAATCCACACCCACGGGGGCTTTCGGTGACCTCGAAGACGTGTGCGGGCCCGGCGAGGCGACTCTCGCGGAGGAGGAGTCCGGCACGAGTGCCCCCGGCACGATCAACGTCGGTGTGGCGACGGACCGCAACAGCGACATCCGTCCCGGTCTCAACAAGGAGATGTGGGACGCCTCCGTGGCGTTCGCCGAGTGGTGCAACGCGGCCGGCGGCATCCAAGGTCTCGAGATCGACCTCGTCGAACTCGACGGCGCGCTCTTCAACGTCGAAGCCGCCATGACCACCGCATGCACCGACGTGTTCGCGATGGTCGGTGGAGGCTTCGCGCAGGACCAGCTCGAGTTCTCCGGCAAGGACGACAGCGACATCGACCTGTGCGGACTCGTCGACATCCCCGCCTTCGCCGCATCGACGGTCAAGGCGAGCTCGCTCAGCCAGGTGCTGCCACTCGTGAACGTGCCCTCGGATCAACCGCTGACGTGGCTGCGGGACTACCAGGAGCTCGACCCGGAGAACTCGAAGACCGCTGCGATCGTCTACGCCGACATCCCGAGCATCGTCGAGCTCCGGGACAAGTACGAGGCGGGCTTGACCGAGGTCGGCATCGAAACCGTCGACAGCATCAACTACTCGCCCGCCGGCCCCGCGGACTGGACTCCATACGTGCAGCGCGTGCTCGAGTCCGGCGCGACGACGGTGATGTGGATCGGCGAGACCACACTCGCCGCCACGTACTTCACCGCCCTCCGCCAGCAGGGCTGGGACGGCGTGCCGCTCCTCGAGTCGAACATCTACGACCCTCTGCTGTTCTCCGCCGGCAACGACGGTCCCGAAGGCGCCATCGTGCGCCAGAACATCCACCCGTTCGAAGAGGCCGACATCTGGCCCGCCACCCAGCAGTACCTCGACCTCGTCAACGAGGTGGTGCCCGACGGCTCCACCGGGACACTCGGCGTCGGGTCCACCAGCGCCTGGCTGCTCTTCGTCACCGCCGCCAACCTCTGCACCAAACAGAACGACGGCGCCATCGCACGCACGTGCATCATCGAGCAAGCAGCAGCACAGAACGACTGGACCGGTGGTGGGCTCCACGCACCGCAGAACCCGGACACACCGGACAAGGCCGCGGCGTCGAACTGCGGAATGCTCCTGGAAGCACGCGACGGCACCTTCGCGCGGCTGTACCCGGAGATCGGCGGCGAGGACGACGACACCGACGGCTTCCATTGCCCCGACGACGGTGTCCTCAGGATCCCCTGAGCAAGAGTCCACCTCGACGTTTGCCCCCAGATCTACCCGGGCAGCGTGTTCGCTACCGATGGTCCTAGGTGGGCGTGCGTGATAAGGCAGGTCGCCACGACCGACAGCAAACATCTGGATCGGCACTGCGGGAGCGTGGGCGACGCCGGAGACCTTTGCTTCGCTCTGTGCTACTTGGCGCTGGCGGACAACTCGGGACGGTAGAGCGGGTCACTCTGCTCCAGGCCGTTCCAGATCGGCCAGAAGAACCCCAGTGGGGTGGAGCAACCGCGCCCGGAACAGAGGGTTTCGCGGAAGTCCCAGAGGCCCGGGGATTCCGCGGAAGGCTCAGCGGAACTCCGGAGGTAGATCTTCCCACAGCCGTACCCGTCGTCCCGGCGGTGCTGTCGGCCGAGCAGGAACCGGGACGCGCCGGTGCGGCCCCGGGCGCGGGTCCGGGGCGGCGGGTGGGGTGCTGGGGCCGAGCATCTGGCCGGCACCGTCGACGGCCCGACCTCGGGTGGGTCAGGCCAGGAGTTGAAGGGCCTGGGGTGGGGGAGGCCCGGTGCGCTGTCTGCCCTTGCGTTGGGACCACAGGAACTCCCCGGTGGGCGTGGTCCACCAGAACCACTCGTCGTCGGTGGTGCCCATCGTCCAGCCCTTTCGGTGCGAGACGCCGTGGTGGTACCGACACAGCGAGGCGAGGTTCGCGAGGTCGGTGGGTCCGCCGTCCTGCCAGTGGTGGACGTGGTGGGCGTCGGTCCATGAGGCGGGTGCGGTGCAGCGGGGGAACACGCAGCCGCCGTCGCGACGGTCCATCGCTCGGCGGAGCGCTGCGGTCACGAGTCGTTGCAGTTCACCGACGTCGAGCACGGTGCGGTGCAGACCGAACACGACACCTCGGAGCAGCGGATCGCACATGATCGTGCGTCGACCGGTGTCACCGATCGGGATGCCGTCGTCGTCGACGAGGCGACTGAGATCGGCTGCATCGAGGTGGTAGATCGTCTCCGGCGCCGGACCCGCACCCTTGTGCCGGTCGGCGCGGTCCGCTCGTGCCATGTCGTGCAGCGCCTGGGCCATGAGCCGGCGATGGCTGGGTGTGAGTAGATCGCCCGGGGCGAGATCTTCGTCGCGGCGTCGCGCGTGGAACAGCGAATCGGCTCGGGCGGTCATCGCGTCACGAATCACCGCGCCGGTGACGGCGTCGAACTCGCCCCGCAGCACCCAACGGCCGTCGAGCCCGCGGGTGAACGAGACGGTGTTGTCGGCGCCGGGATCCTCTGGTTCGGGGCCGTCGGCGTCCAGAACGGACACGAGGGCGATGAGCTTCGCTCGCCACAGGTCGAAGGACAGCTCCTCGGCATCGGCGATGAGGTCGGGGACCATCGGCAGCAACAGCTCGGTGACCCGGCGGTTGGTGAGCGCGGTCACGAGCGCACGAGCATGTTGTTCGCCGACTCGACCCGATGCCATCGCGTCGGCGACCTCGGGCAGCCGCTGCCGGAGCTCGGTGGCGAGCCGGACCCGGGCACGGGCGACACCGCTGGCCTGACCGGTCGCGCCCGCGAGCCACGCGCAGGTGCGCAGGCCGTGCAGCTCGTTCAAGGTGTCGCGTGTCTCGAGCTCTCCCAACACGGCGAGGCTCGTCGCGTCCAGCACCCGGCGTGCTGCCTCGAGGTCGCACGCCGCGCTGAGCAACCCGTCGTCGGACAGTTCGGTCATGTCACGCTCGGCAGCGGCCGCCAGGACGTCGAGCGGACCGGAGAGATCGACCCGGCCCGACAGGCGTCGAGCGAGCTCGTCCTCGTCGAGGCGGCCGTACTCGGCAGCGAGTCCCGCACGCCATGCCTCCAGCACCGCCACGCCGATCGCCGAGGCGTCGCCGCCGCGCGGGAAGCGCTCGGCCGGACCGGAGGGATCGTCGAGATCGAACATACGTTCTACTGTATCGAGGGGCTCCGACAATGAAGCTCGGGTGGGCGACTGGTTCGGATCCGCGCGACTCAGGATCCGACCTCCGGGGTCGTGGGTGCCCGGCCTGGGCCCTTCGAACCGAATCGAACGAATTTCCTTCACTTCTCGCGAGTGGGGCCGATGAAATTTCGACCCCGGAGCTCTCCGCGCGTCGATGAACAGGAGCGAGATGCCACCCACCCCCCACCGTGATCGACGAGCGATCCTTCGACGCCTGACCGCACAACTCGGTGCGCTGTGCGTGCTCGCCTCCGTGATCGTGGTCGGTGGGCCGCCGTCCGCCGGCGCTGCTGGCACCATGCTGCTGTCGGACAGCTTCACCGGCGCGACGGTGTCGTCGAGCAGCTATCGGGTCGGAGGCAGCAGCTTCACTCCGTGCCTGACCGCGAGCGGCACCGGTGCCTCGACACCGGGCCGTTGTTCCGGCGCGAGCGACGCGGCGGGCTCCGGCGCGCTCCGGCTGACCCCGGCGGTCGGCGACCGGACCGGGTTCCTCCTGTACGACCAGCCGCTGCCCACGAAGGCGGGACTCGACATCGAGTTCAACTTCTACCAGTACGGCGGCAACGGGGCCGACGGCATCAGCTTCTTCCTGGCGGACGGGGCGCACACCCTCACCGCGCCGGGGGCCGCCGGCGGAGCGCTCGGCTACCACGTCCGCGGCGCAGAGCCCGGTCTGAACCACGGGCTGCTCGGCGTGGGCTTCGACGCCTGGGGCAACTACGGCCACGAGTGGAACGACGCCCCTGGCCACGCCGGGTCCCAGGAACGCGACGAGGGCGGTGTCACCTGCGACACGAGCGTCCTCCCGAACGGACTCCGCCCGGACAGCATCGCCGTGCGTGGGCCGATGGGCGCCAACCAGTACGACGGCTACTGCCTGCTCGGCTCACCGGTCACCGTCCCCGGCGGCATCGACAACACCGGCACCTCGACGCGCGGCGCCGCGCTGCGCCAGGCCCGCATAGTGATCGACCCTCCCGGCGACGCCTCCCCGAAGGTGCGCGTCTACGTGGACGGCACGCTGCGCGTCACCGTGGACCAGCCCCCCGTGCTGGCGACGACGCCCACGTTCAAGTTCGGCTGGGCCGCCTCCACGGGCGGCTCGCACAACGTGCACGAGATCAACTTCCTGGCGGTCGAGTCCGTCGTGCCGATCGCACCCGAGCTCTCGGTGACCGCGGCGGCGGACGCCACGGTGCGGTCCGGCGAGACGGCGAACCTGACCTTCACGCCTCACGTCGACGCAGCCGGCGGACCGGAGACCCAGTCGGTCACCACGACCGTCGCCGTGGCGACCGGCGCGACGTTCGCGTCGACTCCCTCCGGTACCGGGTGGTCCTGCACCGCTCCCGTCGGGAACTCCGCCACCTGCACCCACACACCTGGCAGCACCATCGCCCCCGGCACCTCGCTGCCCGCGATCACCGTGCCGGTCACCAGCGCCGGCAGCGGCAACGTGGCCGTCACCGCGACGGTCGACTCGACCGACAACGGCATCGAACCGGCACGGGCGGTCACCGCGACGGCCACCGTGCAGCCCGTGGCCGCTCCGCTGGCCGGGATCGCGTCGGCAGCGGCCGTCGACCCTGCGACGGTGCAGCTCCAGCCGTCCGCTCCGATCGGCACCGGGCCCTTCGCCTACGAGCTGGCCACCTCGCCGGCTCCCGCGGACGGCACGGCGACGATCGACGCCGGGACCGGCCGGATCTCCTTCACGCCGGCCGCCGGGGCGTCGGGCCGTAGCCAGTTCAGCTACCGGGCCCGAGGAGCGGACGGGGTGTGGAGCGACGTCGCGACCGTCACGGTCGACACGAGACCCGTCGCGCCGAGTCGCAGCGCGACCACCACCTACGCCACACCGACGACGTTCGGCGAGTCCTCCGCCCCCGTCGGCACCGGCCCGTTCACCTACTCGATCGCCGCGGCGCCTCCGGCGAACGCCGGCAGCGCTTCGATGCACCCGGCGACCGGCAGCATCACCTTCACTCCTGCAGCGAGCTTCTCGGGGCCGGTGACCTTCACCTACCGGGTCACCGACGGCGACGGCATCCCGAGTCCCGCCAGCGCCGTCGCAGTGACGGTGCAGCCGACGTCGACGGACCTGTCGGGCAGCGTTGCGCTGGACGCCGACGGCAACGGCAGCGCCACGACGAGCGCGCCGGTTCCCGACGGCTCCGGACCCTTCACCTACTCGCTCGCCGGCGCACCGAGCCACGGGACGGCGACGGTCGACCCCGCGACCGGAGTGGTCACCTACGACGCCGCCACCGACGTGTCGGGCACCTTCGACGCGCAGTACACCGTGGTCGACGCCAACTCGGTCGGCGGACCCGCGAGGACCGCGACCTTCACGGTGCACCCCTACACCAGCATCCAGGCAGCCGGCACCGACGCTCGGCTCCCGGTCACGACCTCGGCGCCGACGACACGTGGGTCGGGTCCGTTCACCTACGCCGTGACCCCTCCAGCGGGTGTCACCACCACGATCGACCCGGACACGGGTGAGATCACCCTCGATCCCGGTGACCGGAGCGGCACGTTCTCGTTCACCTACACCGCGACCGACGCCCACGGCGTGTCGAGCGGGCCCGTCGCCGTGACCGTCACCGTGCGCCCCGTGTTGACCGACCTCCGCGGTGACGCGATCTCGTCGGCGTCGCCCGCCGCTGTCGACCTGGACGCCACACCGGTCGGCGACGGCCCGTTCACCTACGAGGTCGTCGAGAGCCCGGACCCCGCCCACGGCACCGCCTCGGCGACCGCGACCGGTGTGCGGCTCGTCCCCGCTGCCGGTGTTCAGCGGCGTCCTCTCGCTCCGGTATCGAGTGATCGACGGTGACGGTGTGGCCTCGGCCCGCCGCGACCGCGACGTTGGACGTCGTTCCCGTCGCGGGCACGGCTGCCGTCTCGCTCCCGAGCGGCTCGATCGCGACCTTCGGCCTGCCCGCACCGACCGGTTCGGGCCCGTTCGCCTACGAGATCGTCGACCCGTTGCCGGCAGCCCATGGCACCGCTGTCATGTCGACCGGCCAGGTCGAGCTCGACGTGCCCGCGACCTACTCCGGTCGAACCTCGCTCACCTACCGGGTGACCGGCGCCGACCTGCTCAGCAGCGAGCTCGCGACGCTCGAGATCGAGGTCGTCCCCGTCGCCCACGATGCGACGCTGCCCGCGATCACGGCCAGCACCGACGCTGCGCCCTCGAACGTCGCCCACCCGCTGGCCACGCCGCACGGCACCGGACCGTTCACCTGGACGATCGTCGACCAGCCCGACCCCACGTTGGGGACGGCCACGCTCGACCCGTCGACCGGTCGGCTGACGATCGCGCCACGAGGCGGGGCGAGTGGCCGCGTGGTGCTGACGTACCAGGTGCGCGACGTCGAAGGACTGCACAGCGCCACCGCCCAGGTCACCCTCGAGATGCGGCCCGCCGCGAGCGGGGGAGGCGAGCGGGGAACGCCGATCCGCAGCGAGACCAACGGCACCGACCCGGTGCAGATCCGACCCCGACCCCCGGTGGGGACCGGACCGTTCACGTACCGCATCGTCGTTGCGCCGCCACCGAGTCAGGGGACCGTGACGATCGATCCGGTGACGGGTGTGATGACCTTCGTGCCGGCTCCCGGATTCCAGGGCGAAGCGACCTTCAGCTACGAGGTCGTCGACGCCAACGGGCTCGTCAGCGAACCGAACCCGGTGACGGTCGAGGTGCGAGGTCTGAGCGACGAGGCCGCCGCTCCCGGACCGGCACGTGGCGAGGCCGTCGAAGCGATCGGGTTCGGACCGGGGCTCGGGGCGATGCCTCCGTTCGCCCTGGCGTTGACCGGCGGCTCGGCGAGCCGCGTGGCGACCGTGGGCCTGATGCTCCTCGCCGTCGGGATCGCCCTCCGATGGAGCGCACAGCGTCGTCGAACGGAGCCGGTGCGGTAGACCAGGCATCCCACGGCACGGGACGTGCGAGTCGGCTGAGCCCGGCTCGTTCGTCAGTCCGGCTCGTTCGTCGGTCCGGCTCGTTCGTCAGCCTGGTTCGTTCGGCTCGGCCGGCTCCTCGTCGCGCGCGATCTGCGATCCAGGGGAGAGCTCGTCCTCGTCGGTCGGGTCCTCTGGTGGCGAGGGCTCATCGATCGAGGTGTCGTCGGTCTCGGTGTCGTCGGTGTCGGGCATCGGGTCCTCCTTCGAAGGTCGTCCAGGAGCGACTACCCCGGACCGACCGGGCCGACACCGGCGAGGGGTCGAGGCGCTCCGTCGCTCATCGACTCTCGACCGCACGAGCCGTCGTCGCGACATCGGGCGCGGTGTCTGCGGTAGACACCTCGGTCATGGCATGGGATCTGCGAGTCGACCGAGCCGACCTGACCAGCGCGACGGTGGTCGAGGTGCCGTCACCGGAGCCGGGGCCGGGTCAGGTCGTGCTGCGTGTCGACCGGGTCGGCATGAGCGCGAACAACGTGACCTACGCCGTGTTCGGCGACGCGATGCAGTACTGGGACTTCTTCCCCACCGATGACATCGACGGCGTCGCCCAGGGCCGGGTGCCGCTGTGGGGCTTCGCCGAGGTCGAGCAGAGCACGGTCCCCGGCGTGCTCGAGGGCACACGGCTGTACGGCTACCTGCCGACGAGCAGCCACCTCGTGGTCGAGCCGGCCAAGGTCGACGCCCGCGGGTTCCGCGACGCGAGCGCGCACCGCCAGCACCTGCCGACGCCGTACAACGGCCTGACGACCACCACGGCAGACCCTGCGTACGACCCCGAGCTCGAGGACCTGCAGGTCCTGTACCGCCCGCTGTTCATGACCAGCTTCATGCTGGCCGACTTCCTGCTCGACAACGGCTGCTTCGGGGCGGGGTCCGCCGTCATCAGCAGCGCGTCGAGCAAGACCGCCTACGGCACCGCGTTCCTGCTCGACGGCGTGCACCGCGTCGGTCTGACCAGCGAGGCGAACCGCGCGTTCACCGAGTCGCTCGGCTGCTACGACGAGGTCCTCACCTACGACGAGGTCGACGAGCTCGCCCAGGGCCCGACGGTCTACGTCGACATCGCCGGTGACGGTGCACTGCGCCGCCGGGTCCACGAGCGGGTGACTCCGGTGCACTCAGCGGTGGTCGGCGCGGCGCACCACGACGCCGCGCCCGACCTGGGTGACGGCGAGCTGCCCGGCGGCCGGCCGACGTTCTTCTTCGCCCCGGACCAGATGCGCAAGCGCTACGACGACTGGGGTCCGCACGGTGTCGAGGAGCGACACGCCGAGGCGTGGGCGCGCTTCGCTCCGGTGGTCGCCGACTGGGTCGACGTCATGGTGAGTGACGGCCCCGAGGGGTTGCGTTCGGCGTGGCTCGACACCCTCGCCGGCACGACCTCTCCGAGGGACGGGCTCGTCATCCGCCTCTGAGCGCAGCGGGTCGGATTCGGCGTCGCCCGCGCGCTCCGGTCGAGGCCCTGCTGCCGACTAGGGAGCGACGACGTCGAACCACTTCTGGATGCGGGCGGGGAAGCCGATCTCGTCCCGGATCGTCAGCTGGAAGAGCCGCTCGCCCGCGGCGGGAGCGCCCGGACAGGTGATCACCCACTCGTGCTCGGTGGGCGACAGCACCGTGTGCGTCGTCTGCTCGCAGAACAGCCCACCACCACTCGCGTGCTGGTGGTAGACGGTCAGCGTCTCCGGCCAGTTGTACGGGTGGTCATCGGTGACCCGGAACGAGACGGTGAACGGCGTCCCGACGGTGTACGGCTGCGGCGACCACACCTCGTGGCTGATGACCGGCGGCTCGTGGTCCTCGGTGCCGCCAGAGACGGTGAACGGCGTCCGCGACCACCCGCAACCGCAGTCGGGTGGGGGTCCCGCCCACACGCCGTCCGTCGCCTCGATGCTGAGGGACCACTCGCCGTTGGGAGCGACCGTGGGCATCGTGCAGGTGAGCTCGACGGTGACGACCGGTCCGGGCTCCCAGTCGGCCTCGTCGCACGGCACCCTGAGCGCGAAACGGTCGTACACGAAGCGTAGCCCACCCTGGCCACCGAATGGTCGTCGCTCACCACGATGGACACGAGGAACTCCGACCCCGCGGCGACCGGGGTCGTCGACATGTCGACCGACACGATCTTCGGTGGTTCCCACCCCGCCGGCGGGATGGGAGTGCCGCACCCCGCGGCCACCATCACGACCGCCAACAACGACAACAGCCCCACACGCTTCATCTGGATTCCCCCCGGATCGCCCTGGGCTGAAGGTAGTCGAGTCCGTCGCGTTGGCGTCGCCGATCCGTGGACGCTCGTCGTTCGCCCCCCAGCAGTTTCTTCCTCAAGTACTTGGTGGGCGCGTGCCGATCAGGACGTCATGCGCCGAGCACTGCTCCTCATCCTCCCCGTCGCCCTCCTGACCCTGGGAGCGTGTGGGGCACGACCCCAGGCCGTCGAACCGTGGGCGGGCGAGATGCTGAACGCCGTGAACGCCAGTCGAGCCCAAGCCGGCGCACCGCCGCTGCAGCTGTGCGGCACGTTGCAGGCAGCGGCCCAGGGCCACTCGGACTTCCAGGCCTCGGCGTCGCAGATGACGCACACCGGCTGGGGCGGCACGACGATGCGCCAGCGTGCCGAGAGCGCCGGCTACGCGGGCTGGACGGCGCTCGCCGAGAACGTGGCTTCGGGTTCGCCCGACGTCGGCTCGGTCATGGGGGGCTGGCTGCGCTCGCCGGGGCACCGCAAGAACCTGCTGAACCCGACCTACCAGCACGTCGGCTTCGGACTGGCCCGCGGCGCCGACGGCACCCCGTACTGGACCCAGGACTTCGGTCGCAGCGGGAACTGCTGACCCATCGCGCTGACCCATTGCGCTGAGCGGTCGCATGCCGCGCTGGCGCTGGTCAGGAGAACGTTTCGAGGTCTCCGTCGTCCGCCGGCGGAGACCTCGGGCGCGTCCGGTCGCTGGTCGCTGGTCGCTGGTCGCCGGTCGCTGGTTGCCGGTCGCCGGCTCCGGCGGCGTCGATCGCGTCTCGTCGACGCAACGCCCCCGTCCGACCATCGAGCAGGTCGACCGGGGTGGGTGCGCCGGTGCTGCCATGACCGGTCTCAGGCGTGGACCTCGACGAGCGCGCCGACCGGCAGGTGGTCGAAGACCTGCTGCGCCTGGGCGTCGGCCATGCGGATGCAACCGTGGCTCACCGGCGCCTGGCCGAGGGGAGTCGGCAGATCCTGGCCCGATGCCTTCTTCGGGATCGAGTGGAAGCCGATCCCGCCGTTGAAGCGGACCATGTCGTTCATGTAGACGCCGTTGCCCGAGAACGCCCGGGCGCTCTTCGACTGCACGTGGAAGGTGCCCTGTGGGGTCAGTCCGTTCTTGCCCGACGAGATCGGCGCCTGGAGCACCACGTTGCCGGCCGCGTCGTAGAAGGTCGCGGTCTGCGACGACAGCGACACGACCGCCTTGGCCCACGCGCCGCCGCCCGCAGCGGGGTCGTTGTGCGGCGCGGTCGCCGGATCGACGGTCGACCCGTCGCCCTTCGGTGCGGTGCCCGACGGCGCGCCGGCCCCGGGCACGGTGGTGGGCTCGTCGGTCGCGTGCTCGGCCGGTACCTCGGGCAGCGACCACGAGATCGGCTTGGCCGGGGCGTCGAGCGATGCCCACGTCGCAGTGCCGACGACCCCGTCGGGTGTGAGGCCCTCGGAGCGCTGGAACGCCAGGACGGCGTGCAACGTCTTGTCGCCGAACCGCTCGTCCGCGGTGCCGAGCGGGGCGCCGAGCTGGATCAGCCGCCGCTGCAGGGTTCCCACGTCGGCTCCGCTGTCGCCCTGGTGGAGGAAGTGGCGGCCCGACGGATCCTTGGGTGTGTCGTCGCCGAGCGCCAGGTCGTGCCCGTCGGCCTCTTCGTGGCCAGCGGGCTGCACCTCGAGGTCCTCACCCGTCGCAGCAGCCGCATCGGTGGTGGTCGTCGAGGACGTATCGGACGCCGCATCGCTGTCGACCGTCTCGCCGCAGCTCGATGCGAGCAGGGCGAACAGGGAGACGATCAACGTGCGAGCGATCATCGGTCGGGGGGAGCGGGTCGGAGCGATCACGTCGGGCAAGGTAGCGCCGCCGTTCGCGTGTCGGCGCGCGCCGCCCCGCGAGTCGGACGCGAGTGGGACGCGAACGACTCCACCCACCCTCTGTCGATGGGGCACTCCGAATCCGATCCGACCCCCGAGCGGATGCTCATCGTGCGACACGAACGACTCGACGAGTGCACCGTCTCCCGCGAGCGGTTCTGGCTGGGCGACCTGAACGCCGCGGCCGACGACGTCGTCGGCGCACTCGAGGTCTGGGTGGTCGACGACGGCGCTCGGCTGGTCGTGGTCGGGATCGCTGACGACGCCGCACCGTCGCTGGAACGCCGCCTCGTCGGCGCGGCACTGCGCGAGCTCGTCGGGCGAGGAGTGACGAACGTCGAGCTCGACGGCCCGCCCGGCGACGGCGTCGCGCAGGAGCTCGCCAGCCTGGGCTTCGAACGGATCGACGGCACGGACACATGGGGGACCGGCGGTGCCGGTTAGGGTCGCGGCACCAGAACGGCGAACAGCGCAGTCCCGCTCCGTCACGACCGTGCCGCGGTGCACTCCCTCCGGTTCAGGGGACGACATGAAGTACTCACTCCTGGGCCCGCTCGAGGTGTACGACGCCGCCGGTGGCCGCCAACGCCTCGGCAGCCCGAAGCTCCGATCGTTGCTGACGTTGCTGCTGATCGACGCGAACCGCGTGGTCCCGCTCGACCGGCTGATCGACCAGCTGTGGGCCGGTGAACCACCGGCGTCGTCGACCGCGACGCTCCAGGCGTACGTCTGGCAGCTGCGGAAGCTGCTCGAGCCCGACCGCCCCACCCGAGCGCCCGCCGAGGTGCTCATCACCGAACCGCCCGGCTACCGGCTGGTCGTCGCCGACGGTGACCTCGACGTGGAGTCCTTCGAGCGGCTGGTGACGCAGGGCGTGGCGCTCGTCGATGCCGGTGACCCTGCCGGAGCCGTCGACACGCTCGACGCCGCGCTCGCGCTGTGGCGCGGCGAGCCGCTGGCCGACCTGGCCGGCGAGGCGTCGGTGGGGTCGTTCGTGACCCGGCTCGAGGAGCGGCACCTGCTGGCCCAGGAACGCCGCGTCGACGCGGCGCTCGCCCTCGGTCACGCCGCAGAAGCCGTCGCACGCGCCGAGGCCCTCTCGGCCGCGCACCCACTGCGAGAACGACTGTGGGCGCAGCGCATCGTGGGGCTCTACCGCAGCGGTCGCCAGGCCGATGCGCTGCGGACCTACCAGGACTGCCGTCGCCTGTTGGGCGAGGAGCTCGGCATCGAACCGGGACGCGAGCTGCGCGACCTGGAACAGGCGGTGCTGCGCCAGGACGACGCCGCCCTCGCGTGGACCCCGCCAGGGCTCGGATCGCAGCCGCCACGGTCGGTCGCGGGCGCACGGCCACAGGCGGCGCCGTCGACGGACGATCTCGACGCGACGATCGTCGACCCGGCGATCGTCGAGGAGCTTTCCGCTGCACCGGTCGTGGTCGAGTCGCCGTCGGTCGCCGCTCGCCCCCTCGCCCGGAGCGAGTTCGTCGGTCGCGACCACGAGCTCGCGGTGTTGCACGCCCAACTCGATGCGCTCGACGCCGGACGCGGGCGGGTCATCGCGCTCGAGGGCACCGCCGGCATCGGCAAGACCCGCATCGTCGAGCAGCTCGCCGCCGACGCCACCGCACGCGGCGTCGGCGTGGTCTGGACGCGCTGCGTCGCGGACGCCGGCCGGCCCCCGCTGTGGCCCTGGCACGAGCTGCTCACCCAGATCTCCCAGCGTCCCCTCGCAGAGCCGGCGACCGTCGCGCCGGATCCGTCCGACCCGGTGCTCGGCAGCGGCGCCACGGCGCTCGCGGACCCGGACCACGACCGGTTCCTGCTGTTGTCGGCGACCGTCGACCGGCTGGTCGGTCACGGCCGCAACGATCACCTGGTGGTGGTCGTCGACGACCTGCACTCGGCGGACGCTGCATCGCTGCAGCTGCTGCGCATGCTGCTCGACCGGATCGACGATGCCGGACTGCTGGTCGTGGTCACGACACGTCGCACCGACGCACAGGACCTCGCCGCGCTCGACGAGACGCTCTCGGCGGTCGGCAGGTCCCGCTCGGGTGAGCGCCTCGCGGTGGGACCGCTGGGAGCGGACGACGTCGACCGCCTGGTCGCGGCCGTCGCCGACGGCAGCGACGCGGGCGTGGTCGGCCCGGCCGAGCTCGCCGCGTTCAGCCGCACGCTGCACCAGCGCACCGGGGGCAATCCGTTCTTCCTGACCGAGCTCGTCAAGCTGCTCCGCAGCGAGCGGCGACTGCCCGACGGCGCCCAGGTCTCCTCCGCCGACCTCGACCAGATACCCGCCTCGGTGCGCGACGTGATCCGGCGACGCGTCCAGCGCCTGCCCGACGACACCCAGACGCTGCTGAGCATCGCCGCAGTGGCCGCGACGAGCGCGTCGTCCGTCGACGTCGAACTGCTCGCACGAGCCTCGGGTGTCGACGTCGACCGTGCGGCGGCGTTGATCGAGCCGGCGGTGCTGACCGAGGTGGTCGTCGAGACTGGCGACGGGTGGAGCTGGACCTTCGCCCACGACCTGGGCCGCGACTCGATCCTCGCGTCGCTCACCAAGTTGCAGCGCTCGAAGCTCCACGCCCGGATCGCCACCACCCTCGAGGAGCTGCACGAGCACGCGCTGCCGCCGGTCGACGAGCTCGCCGCGCAGTACGCCGCGGCGGGACGCAGCGCGCCAGCGGACCGGGCGGCGAAGTACGCACGGATGGCGGCCGAGGCAGCACGGAACCGCTACTCGTGGGACCAGTCGGCGCTCAACCTGCGTCGCCTCGTCGCGGCGTTCGACCGCGATCCCGAGGTGGGCATCGGTGCGCGCATCGACGCCCGCATCGAGCTCGCCAGGGACCTTCGCCTGAACGGCGATCTGGCCGCGGTGCACGCCGTGCTCGAAGAGGCCATCGGGCAGGCCACCGCGCTGGGTGACCTGCCGCGACTGGCGAGCGCCACGTCGGTCTACGGCGGTGTGGCGCTGTGGAACTGGCGGGACCCGGGTGTGGTCGACCACCGGATGGTGGGCCTCCTGGACCGGCTGTTGAGCTCGACCGAGCTGGGCGACCGCAGCCGCGCCGAGACCCTCGGCACCCTCGCCGTCGAGCTCTACTACGGCCCGGATCGACGGCGCGGTTTCACCGCGGGCGCAGAGGCGGTCGAGATCGCTCGTGAGCTCGGCGACCCGGAGCTGCTCGGTCGGACCCTCAACAACTTGATGATCGCGTCGTGGGAGCCGGCCTACGACGAGCAGCGGATGGCCCTCGTCACAGAGGCGCTCGACCTGGTCGGATCCGGCCTGCCGATCCACGCCGAGGCGATCGCCCGGATGCACCGGCTGTCGCTCTCCCTGCGGAGCGGCGACGCCGAGACGTACCTGGACGACCTCGCTCGGGCCTCGGACCTCGCGGCGACCCTCTCGATCCCCGAGATCGAGGCGCAGGTCTCGTACCAGCAGGCCACCCGTCTGCTGCTCGCCGGTGACCTGGACGCGGCTCGGAGCAAGGCGGATGAGAGCCGCGAGCGGATGCTGCTCACCGACCTCTGGGGTGCGAAGTGGTGCGACATCGTCCTTCCGTCGTGCGCCGCCTGGTGGGCGGGGTCGCTCTCGACCATGGCCGACGACCTCATCGATGCGTGCTCGGACCCGACCTATTCGGGACTCGGGGCCTTGGCCGTCGTGGCCCTCGCCGAGGGCGGCGACCGGTCGGGGGCGGCGGAGTTGTTCGACCGCTGGTACGGCGACATCGAACCCGGCTGGTCCAGCGACTTCGAGGTGTACTCCTGGGCCATGGCCGCGGCGATGGTCGACGCGGCCGAGATCCCGGAGCTGTACGAACAGCTGATGCAGTTCGCCGGTGAGCTCGTCACCGTCGGCTCCGCGATCGGCTGCTGGGGTGCCGCGGACCTGGTGCTCGCGTCGCTGTCGCTCCGGCTGGGCGACGACGCTGCGGTCGAGCGACACCTCGCGTCCGCCGAGGCGCTCGAGGTGCGGACCGGCTTCCCGCTGCTCGCCGGCGCCGCCGAGCGGTGGCGAGCCACCGCGCTCGGGGCCTGACCCGACGGGTCAGGCCCGCCGGGTCGACCCGCCGGCCCACCGACCGGGTGCCCCACCGACCGGGTGCCCCACCAACCGGGTGCACTGATGCCGGTCAGGGCCGGTGCGATCGCACCCGGTTGATGCGCGGCCACCAACCGGGTGCACTGATGCCGGTCAGGGCCGGTGCGATCGCACCCAGTTGATGCGCCGCACCCGGTTGGTGTGCCGGGGGAACCGATCTGGCCGACTCGGGTCTCGGCCTCACGTGAGGGGCAGGTCCCCACGATGGTCGACGCCGAAGCGGAACCGGTCGTCCACGTCGAAGCGGACGGCACCGCGCAGCGCGGCGGCCGCTCTCGGGTCGGTCGCGGTGGCAGCAGCCGTGCGTCGAGCGGGACCCTCGCTGAAGTTCAGGTAGCTGTTCGTCTCGAGGGCATCGCCGACCGCCTCGAGCATCGCTGCGAGGGCAGGGGCCACCGGGGCCGGAGTGCCCGGCTCGTCGGCGGGGGCACAGGGGGCGACGCAGTTGAACAGGAACTCGCGGTCGCGGTTGCCCATCGAGCTCATCGCGGAACCGGCCGACACCGCGCCGCCGAAGTGGCGGATCTCGGTCAGGATGACCGGCGGCGGGCCGTCGGTCGGGAACGAGCGTGACGCGATCACCGCGGCCAGCTCGCGGTCGGGGCGACGCATCCAGCCGCCGGTCGACGACGCCGGCATCGGATCGACGGGGTCGTTGCTGATCGAGGCCGCCTCGGTGAAGGGCATGGAGCTCCACATGTCGACCAGCGGCGGATTGGCCAGGCGCCAGCCGTCGAGCAGCGCACGGCCGTCGGCGAGGTCGCCGCTCCAGCAGCCGCGCACCATCGTGAAGCACTGGCCGCGCAGCGGCTCGGGGATCTCCGGCAGCGGCGGGAAGTTCATGAAGACCACCGACGACGTGAGGTCGTCCGGGGCGTCGGTGACCCAGCGCGCCCACGCGTCGACGATCTCGGCTGCTGCCGCGGCGGGGTAGAGCAGATTGCCGGCGTACACGTCGGTGACGGGGAACAGGTCCATCTCCATCGAGGTGACGATCCCGTGGGTGCCGCCGCCCCCGCCGCGCAGCGCGGTGAACAGGTCGATGTTCTGGGTGGCGTCGGCCCGCACGACGTCGCCCGATCCGGTCACCACCTCGAACGAGCGCACCGCGTCACACGCTGGTCCGAAGCGGCGGGCGAGCCAGCCGAGACCGCCGCCGAGGGTGTAGCCGATGGCACCGACGGTGCCGGAGGAACCGAGCAGCGGTGCGAGCCCGTGGGCCTGCGCAGGGGCGAGCACCTGGTTCCAGGTGGCGCCCGCGCCGATGGTCGCGGTGCGGCGCTCGGGGTCGATCGTCACCGTGCTCATCGCGCCCGTGAGGATCAGCATGCCGTCGACGGGTAGCACCGGACCGTGGCCGGTGGACTGCACGCCGACCGGTAGGTCATTGGAGACCGCGACGCGCACGGCGGTGGCGACGTCGGCTGCGTCGGCCGCGACGACCGTGACCGCGGGGTCGTGGCGTACCGCCAGGTTCCACGGCAGCGCGACGTCGTCGCCGCGCCGGACGACACGGCCACGGATCGACGCAGCGAGCGCGTCGAAGCGGTCGTCGTGTGCGGGATCGTCGTCAGCAGGACGGGGCTGGTCGGGATAGGGCTGCGGTTGGTCGGTCTGCATGGTCATGGGGGCCTCCTCGGCGTCGGTGTGGAGTCGACGGTGCCCCTACGCACTTCGAGGCGGTTCGAGGGGCGCTGGTGCTTGCAGGTGCAGACACCGCGAGTGGCGCACCAGTCGCCGCGATCGCACCGCCAGACGCCCACGAACGAGCCGCCCGACGATCCGGGTCACATCGACACCGAGGAGAGAGACCATGCAGATCCCATCCACCCAGGCCCCGTCCACGAACGGCCCGACCGTCCGCTCGACCGACCACCCGGCGTCGTGGCGCCCCGGCCGCCGACTCGCGGTCCTGCCGCTCGCAGCCCTCGTCGCGCTGGTCCCCGTCGCCTGCAGCAGCGACGACGAGGCGGCCCAGCCGCTGGCGGCAGCGGAGTCGACGACCAGCACCCCGGCCACGAGCTCCACCCACCCCGAGGGCCACGACGAACCGCAGGAGATCGAGGTGACCCTGACGGACTTCCAGTTCAGCGGGCTGCCCGAATCGGCCCCCGCCGGCTCCAAGCTCACGATCGTGAACGAGGCGGTCAGCGAACTGCACGAGCTGGTGGCGTTCCGCCTGCCCGACGACGAGGAGCGCTCCGTCGAGGAGCTCGTCTCGCTGCCGCAGGCCGAGGTCGGGCCGATGCTGGGAGCGCCGGTGACGGTGCTGCTCGCTCCGCCCGGTGGTGAGCAGATCGCAGCCGTCGGCGATGGCACGCTCGCCGAGCCCGGCCGCTACGCCATCATCTGCTCGATCCCGACGGGTGTCGCGCCCGAGACGTACCTGAAGGCAGCTGCCGCCTCGAACGGCGCGCCGCCCGAGGTCGAGGGCGGCCCGCCGCACCTGGTCCACGGCATGTTCGCCGAGCTCGTCGTCACCTGAGGGTCGGGAGAGGCGTGTCCGGGTCCAGCCGAACGGCCGGCCCGGGCACACCCTCGGCGTTGTTCAGACCTGCTGCACGAACTGGCTGCCGTCGGGCAGCGTGGCTTGCAGGACGGCGAAGCGGTTGTTGTCGATGTCGCGACCAGGCACCACGGTGAAGTGGAGCGTCCGATCGTGATCCGGCAGCGCGACGTGTGCGACGGGGATCACCTCGTCGCCACGCTGGATGACGACATCGGTGGCACCTGCCGGAAGGATCGCCGACACCACGACGTGCGGTCCGAACCGCTGCGATCCGATGACCGGCACGCCAGGGTCGTCGGGAAGGCCCTGCCAGTGAGCCGCCTGACGACCCTGCTCGTCACGGATGAGGAGCCCGAGGCTCTCGGTCGACAGGTCCTCGCTCTCCGGTGGGTGCTCCGGGCGATCCGACACGACGACCCAGGGCAGGCCGAGGTGCTCTCCGCCGACCAGCACCGTCGCGGTGGCAGGGAGCGTGAAGCCGTCGTGTTCGACGGTCGCGGGGAGGTCGACCTGCGGCACCAGGCCGTCCCACTCAGCGCGGGTCGCTCGTCGGGTCGACCGGGCGACGGCGATGATCTGCTCGGGGTCGACGTCCGCGCTCAGTGCGACCGAGACGAGTCCAGGCGCAGGGCTCCACACGACCGCGCTGGACATCGAAGCGTCGTTCAGTGTGCTCAGCGGGACGAGCACCGCGTCGTCGGATCCGGCCACGTCGACCCGCCGTCCCGTGGTGCCGGCGAGCTCGTCGATCCGGCGGATGTCGTCGTCCGGGTTGCTGGACGACATCGTCGAGACGGACAGGTGTCGCCGACTGTCCGACGAGCTGCGCGACACCGTCGGCCACTCCGTGCTGACTCCGCCGCCGACGAACAGGTCGGTGAGATCCGCGTGCTCGTCGGATGCAGCCCATCCGTCGGGCAGCGCCGCGTTCGCCGGGACGCCGTCGGCCGCAGCAAGGCTCGACGCCACCTGTTCGACCGCGGCCCGCTCGATGGGTCGGGCGGTGATCACCAGGGATCGGCCCGGAGCGAGGGCGACGATCTCGACGACGCTGCCGTCGGCCCGCTCGCGCCAGTGGGTGGTGCGTCCGTCGCCATCGGTGCCGACGTCGTCCGCCGCCGGCTCGGGGACGGTGGAGGCGACCTGGAAGTACGGAAGGTCGACCGTCTGCACGACTGCCGCCGCACGCCCGTCCTTCGTCAGGACGGCGCGGGCTGCGACCGGCGTCGGGTCCAGGGCCGCGCCGCTGGTCACGTCGTCGACGTGCGCGAGCACCGGTCCGTTGAGCTCGGCGGGCCACGTCGCTGGGATCACGGCGTCGATCTTGGCGGACAGCCCGGCAGGATCGACCTCGATCGCTCGCACACCGTCCTCCGGACGCATCGACCACACGGCGCCCGCACCGACGACAAGGGCCGTGACGCTGGCAGCGACGAGCGTCAGCCGCCGTGCTCGGCCGGTCGGCGGCGATGCGGCAGCGACATCGATGCCGGGTCGGTCGCCGAGGTGGATCGGGGGCGGATCGACCTCGGTGATCGCCACATCGGCCAGCGTCTCGATCCGCTCGATCACGTGCTCATCGGAGAGTGCGCTCATCGTTGCTCCTCTGTCTGGATCTGCTGTTCTGTCCCGATGCTGAGCGCGAGGCGGCGGTAGCCGTCGCGCAGCGTGGACGAGACCGTTCCTCGCGAGATGCCGAGCACCTCGGCGACGTCGACCTCGGTCAGGTCCGCGATGTGCCGCAGGGCGACGACCTGTCGCATCCGTGGGGGCAGGTCGCCCAGAAGTTCGGACAGCTCGAGCAGGCTCTCGTTCGCCGGCGGCGACGGCGCCAGGTGCAACGCCTTGTCACGCTCGGCACCCCGACGCCGTCCTCGCCGTCGCGCACCGTTCACCGCTGCCCGGTAGGTCCACCCTGCCGGGTTGTCCATCACCGCGACCCGGTCCCACTGCTCGTACGCCGCGACGAACGCGTCGGCGGCGACCTCGGCCGCCTCGTCGCTCGACCCGAGCGTGACCGACAGCGTCGTCACGAACCGCGGATAGAGATCCCGGTACCAGTCCTCGAACGTTCCCACACCCTCCAAGGTCACCAGGGTGCCCCGAATGCGGGGTCGTGCTCCCGGATCGATCGGTCGAGCTCCTGTGTCACGGCATCGGACTAGAACGGTCCGGATGCTCTTCGCCGAAGTCGCCACCGCCTCGGCCGCCGTCGCGTCGACGTCCTCGCGGTCCGCCAAGCGCGACGCGATCGCCGCGCTGCTCGTCCGAGCGGACGTCGACGAGGTCGAACCGGTCGTCGGATTCCTCACGGGCGCCGTCCGCCAGGGGCGCATCGGCGTGGGGTGGCGCAGTCTCGCGAGCGCCGAGCAGCCGCCTGCGGGTGAGCCGTCGCTCTCGGTCCTCGACGTCGACCGGGCCGTCTCCGAGCTGCAGGTGCTGAGTGGCCCGGGCTCGGTGATCGAGCGCCGCTCGCTGCTCGGCTCGTTGATGTCGGCGGCGACGGCGGACGAAGCGCGGTTCCTCACCTTCCTGCTCGGCGGCGAGCTCCGCCAGGGAGCCTCGGAAGGGGTGATGCTCGACGCGGTGGCCGCGGCGTGGTCGGTGCCCACCGCCGTCGTGCGGCGCGCGGTGATGCTCGGCGGCCGGATCGACACCGTCGCGCGCCTCGCAGCCGTGGGCGGCGTCGAGGCCGTCGGGTCCGTGGGCCTGGAGATCGGCCGCCCGTTGCAGCCGATGCTCGCCTCGACCGCCACGTCGGTCACCGAGGCCGTGGACTCGATCACCGGCCCGGCGTCGGTCGAGTGGAAGCTCGACGGCATCCGCATCCAGGTGCACCGCCGAGCCGACCGCGTGCGGGTGTGGACCCGGAACCTGAACGACATCACCGAGCGGCTCCCGGGTGTCGTCGACGCAGTGCTCGGGCTGCCGGTGCGCAGCGTCGTGTTGGACGGCGAGGCGCTGTCGGTCGGCGCGGACGGCCGTCCCCGCATGTTCCAGGACACGATGGGCGACGCCGCACTGCGTCCGTTCTTCTTCGATGTGATGCACCTCGACGACGAGGATCTGATCGACCAGCCGCTCTCGCAGCGGCTCGAGGCGCTGGATCGGATCGCGGGCCCGTGGCGCCTGCCGGCGACGTCGACCGACGATCCGGAGGTCGGGGAATCGGTGCTCGCCGACGCGCTCGCCGCAGGTCACGAGGGCGCCGTGGTGAAGTCGCTCGCGTCGGCCTACGAAGCAGGGCGTCGGGGCAAGGCGTGGCGCAAGGTGAAGCCGGTGCACACCTTCGACCTGGTCGTGCTCGGCGCCGAGTGGGGCCACGGTCGACGCACGGGCTGGTTGTCGAACCTGCACCTGGGGGCTCGCGCCGAGGACGGCTCGTTCGTCATGGTCGGCAAGACCTTCAAGGGGCTGACCGACGACCTGCTGCGCTGGCAGACCGCTCGGTTCCTCGAGCTCGCCGCACCGGGCACGTCGACCGAGCCGCCCCCGCCGGGGCACGAGGGCATGGTCGAGGTGCGGCCCGAACAGGTCGTCGAGATCGCGATCGACGGAGTGCAGCGCTCGACGCGCTACCCCGGCGGGGTCGCGCTGCGCTTCGCCCGGGTGGTCCGCTACCGCGACGACAAGTCGGCCGATCAGGCCGATCTGCTCACCACGTTGCAGGCGATGCTCGGCGGCTGACCCCCGCTGTTGGGTTGCGGGAGCGTGTGGTCAGCACCCCGGTGCAACCCACCCTGTCTGTTGGGTTGCGGGAGCGTGTGGTCAGCACCCCGGTGCAACCCACCCTGTCTGTTGGGTTGCAGGAGCGAGCGCCGTGAGCATCGTTGCAACCCACCGGGCGGGCAGGGCGCGGATCGTGACAGGTCAGGAGGTGCGGGCGCGTGCCAGGCGCTCGTAGTCGGCGGCGACGGGGCGCGGGTTGCGGTCCATGTCGAACAGGCCGACCTCGGTGACCGAGCCGATCGGCGCGGTCAGCATGGTGTCCCAGTCGACCTGGTCGCCGCGGCTGTACCAGCAGATCCCACGAGCCGGCAGGTCGTCGGCCCGCAGCCGGTCGAGCTCGTCGACCAGCAGCGCCAACCAGCGCGGGCCCTCGTCGACGTCCAGGCCGAGGTTCGAGGTCTCGGCCACCCAGAACGGCCGGTCGTAGCGGTCGTGCCAGGCACGCACCTCGGTGGCGTAGGCGGCGACGCGCTCCTCGGCCGTGAGCGGCACGCCCGACAGCGCGCCGGGTCGGTCACCGTGCAGGTCGACGCTGATCGGGTACAGGTCGTGGCCGGCCACGACCTTCGTGGCGGTGCCGGCCAGCACGTCGATGCGCCTCAGCACCTCCGGATCGACGACGTCGGCGACGTCCGCCACCAGCTCGCGTGGCTCGACGCCGAAGTGCAGGTCCCACACGAGCTGCTCCAGCGCGCGGGCTTCGTCCGCTGCGGGCTGGTCCTCGGGTGTGGCCGCGACGTGACACCCGAAGCCCTCGGCGCCGATCCACCAGCCGTCGCGATCCGCTCGGATCTGCTCGACGGCCGTCAGGTTCGCGAGCGTCACGTGGGCGAGCGCCGTCATGTAGTCGGCGCGTGACGCCTTGCGGTCGTTCCAGAGCCCGAGCAACCCGGAGAACGACGCGGTGATCATCGGCTCGTTGACCGGGGTGAAGAACACCGGGTCGCGGTACCGCTCGAGGAAGGCTGCGACGTAGCGCTCGAAGGCGGGTAGCCAGTCGGGGGAGCAGAAGCCGTCCAGGTGGTCGGGCAGGCCGAAGTGGCACAGGTCGACGATCGGGGTGAGCCCTGCGCGCTCGCACGCGGCGAGCGCCTGGTCCCACAGGCGCCAGTCGTACTCGCCGGGCGCCGTCTCGGTGAGCTGCCACGGCATGCCGTAGCGCCACCACTGGACGCCGAGCGCGGCGACGTCGGCCAGGTCCTGGTCCTGGTGGGCCAGGTGCCCGCTGGCGGCCAGCTCGTCGACCCTGACGACGGCGCCCTCGTGCAGCACGGTCGGATCGGACGCCTCTTCACCGCACGCGACGGCGAAGTCGGGGAACTCATCGGGGTGGGCAGACATCCCCGCAGTCTGGCCCAGCAGCCACCCTCGCGTCGCTGTTCACCCATCGACATCCGATCCCGTGTCGGGGTCGACGTCCAGAAACGGGATCGGATGTGGGGAGGGGGACCGGTCGACTCAGCTGAAGTCGGGCATGCCTCGCAGCGATCGCTTCAGCTCGGCGATGCCGGGCGTGCGCGCGATGACCAGCAGCGCGTCCCACAACTCGAGCGCCTCGTCGCCGCGCGGGATCCGGTTGATGACCGGCCCGAAGAGCGACGCCTCGTCCGGCCGCGTGGTGTCGAAGGTGATGATCGGCGTGCCGACGTCGTCGCCGGTCCGTGCCAGCGCGAGCGCCGTCTCCTCGGCGACGATGCCGTCCCACGACTCGTCCTCCGCCGCAGCGGCCAGCTCGGGCGACAGGCCCGCACGGGCGACGATGTCGCCGACGACGTCGCCGATGTCGCCGCCGGTCCAGAAGACCCCCGAACGGCCCTCGGTGTGCAGCACCGTGCCGGCGGTCGTGTAGAAGTCGCGCACGCCGTCGTTGCCCGACTCGGCGCGCACCGCGGCGGCGATGCGCAGCAGGCGGGTGCTGATGTGGGTCAGCTCGCGGTACTGCGGCGGCATGGTCGCTTCCCCGCCCGCGGCGACCGCTGCGTCGCTCGCGGCCATGTTGTCGGCGTTGAGGATCGCGAGGGAGATGAACCGCCACTCGACGTCGAGCCCGCGCAGGTCGGACACCTCGGTCGCCCAGCGGCTCGTGATCCAGGCCCAGGGGCAGAGGGGGTCGAAGAAGAACTCGAGGTCAGCCATGGCGGTCTGAACACGCTCCGGGCGGGTGTCGTTCCGACGCCGTGGCGCGACGGGTCACCAGCGGTTGCGTGACTCCTCGGCGAAGCCCTGGATGCCGTCGACCTGATAGGTCGCGCCGTGCTCGTCGCGGACCATGCCGGACCAGGTGCCGAACATCTGGTGGACCTCGGTGCGCAGCACGCCGGCGTCGGTCCTGCCGTGCTTGTCGAGGCGTGGGGTGAGGGTGAGGTCGAGCGCCCGTTCGTCGGGGCCCACGCCGTCGTCGACCACACGCCACGGGCGCATCGGGTGGTCCCAGTCGTAGTCCCAGGTCAGCTCGCGGCCGATCTTGTGGAGTCGGCCGTCGAGGTTCAGGGCGTTCTCGGTGAACCCGGTGCCCTCGGTCCACTTCGCGCCGAACTGGACACCGATCAGCTCACCGGTCGTGGCGCGTCCGCTGGCGGCTCCCCAGTTCCAGGTGGTCGAGTACGGCCAGCGTCCGCGGCCCACGTCGAGCACCCCCCACGCGTCGCCGTCGGCGCCGATGTCCCAGCGCTGCGAGCCGACCTCGAGCGTGCCGGCCGCCGGGCGGACGTTGTCCTTCGTCGTGAACTGGAAGTTCGTCTCGCTCCAGGGGATGACCACGCTCAACGACTCGTGGCCCGCCGGCATCGAGACGAGCACGTCGAGCTCGCCCTCGGCCGGGCCCGTGGTGCCGCCCTTGCCGGAACGTGGCTCGTCCCACGAGACACGGAGTCGGGTCGCAGGCCCGACGGGCGAGGTCGACAGGTCTTCGAGGCGCATCTTGAGGTGCTTCGAGTCGAGCACCAACGGCGCCGTGCCGGGCTCGGCGGGCAGCTGGAACTTCCCTCCGAGCGGCACCGCCAGATCCCGCCCGCCGGTGCGGCCCGTCGACAGATCGCCCCACCAGATCCCCGCCAGACCCAGGTAGCCGACGTCTGCGTAGACCAGTCCGACGGCCAGGTCGCCGGCCAGCACCGCCCAGTAGTCCCACTTCTTGGTGCGGAACCGTCGCCCGCGCAGGTTTGCCCGGTGCATCGGACGGCGGGACCAGCCGCGGGCAGCCGGGTTGAGTCGCGACCCGTCGGCGACGCACAGGTCGACGGGCTCGGTGAGCTCCGGTTCATGGGTGGGTGGGATGGCCGTGCTGTTGCTGGGCGGGACGGCGGGGTCGTCGGAGTGCTGCACGTCTGCAGTCAAGCACGGGTGGGCGACGCTACGGTCGCCGCCGTGTCACCTCCACCGCCCACCGACCACGGTCGGATCGACCCGCTCACGCCGGTGCTCGTCGGTGTCGCCACCGCGCAGCGTGCGGCACCCGAACCCGACCTGGAACCGCTCGACCTGATGGTCGAGGCGGCTCGTGGCGCGCTCGAGGACGCAGCGGGGTCCCGGGCGGCGGCGTTGGCTGCTCGGCTGGGCACGATCGCGGTGCCCGAGGGGAACTGGTCCTATCCGGATCCGGCGCGCCTGGTCGCCGCTCGACTCGGCGCCGGGCGCGCCTCGACGATCCGCGTCGAGGTGGGCGTCCCGCAGCACACGCCGATCCGGGTGGCGCTCGAGCGCATCGCCCGCGGCGAGCTCGACGCGGCACTCGTCGTGGGTGCCGAGGCCAAGCAGTCCGAGCTCGCCGCGAGTCGGTCGGGCGCCTCGGTCCCGACCACGACGCTGCCCGAGGGCACCGTGCCCGACGAGCAGTGGTGGCCACACGGCGAGCTCATGGCCGAGGCAGAGATCGCCGCGGGCATCTGGGCGCCCGTCGAGCAGTACGCGTGCATCGAGCACGCGCTGCGCGCCGCCGAGGGCACCTCGCCCGAGGAGCACCTCGACCGGGTCGCCCGGCTCTGGCAGCGCTGCAACCAGGTCGCCGCCGGGTGGCCGCTCGCGGCGTTCCCCACGCCCCGCAGCGTCGAGTTCCTCCGGGCCGCCGGCCCCGGCAACCGTCCGCTGGCGTCGCCGTACGCGAAGTGGCACAGCACGCAGTGGGCGGTCGACCAGGGCGCGGCGATGGTGCTGTGCTCGGCCGGAGTCGCCCGCGAGCTCGGCGTCCCGACGGATCGGTGGGTGTTCCCCCAGGTCGCGCTCGAGAGCTCGTTCTCGCTGTCGCTCACCAAGCGCGCCGAGCTGCACCGCTGGCCGGCGATGAAGGTGCTCGGCGACGCCGCGGCGGCGCACCTCGGCCGGGACCTGGCGAGCATCGAACACGCCGAGGTGTACAGCTGCTTCCCCGCGGCGGTCCGCGTGCAGCAGCGCGAGCTCGGCCTCGACCCGGAGGGCACGCCGACGATCATGGGCGCCATGGCCTTCGCCGGCGGGCCGTTCAACAACTTCACCTACCAGTCGACCGCCGCGGTGGTCGGTCGGCTCCGCGCGGATCCCGGCTCGCTGGGGCTGGTCACGACGGTGTCGGGGCTGCTGACCAAGCCGGCGCTCGCGGTGTGGTCGACCGAGCCGGCGCCCTCGGGCGCGCTCGTCGCGGATCTCGGCGACGAGGCAGCTGCGGCGACCGGTGCCGTCGAGGTCGTCGGGGAGCACGACGGCCCCGCGATCGTGGCGAGCCACACCGTCACCTACACCGGCGACGAGCCGTCGTCGGCGTTCGTGATCGCGGACCTCGACGACGGTCGACGGTGGATCGGCCGCAGCGACGACCAGGATCTGTGGGCGGCGTCGCTCGACACGTCCGGCGAGTTCGTCGGCAGCGCCGTGGCGCTCAGCGGGGGCAACGCCCGCCTGGCCTGAGGCGCAGTGCGGGCAGTGCGCTACATGCGCGGCGTCTCGTCGAGCCGGTCGTTCATGCCGCGGTACATCTCGTAGATGTCCTTGCACTTCTGGCACACGGGCAGCTGCTTGGGGTCGCGGTTCGGCACCCACGTGTGACCGCAGAGCGCCTCGAGCGGGGTTCCCTCGATCCGCGCGGCCAGCACCTTCGCTGCGGCGTCCTCGTTGCGCTTGGTCTTGACGATGTGGGCCACCGGACCGTCCTCGGTCTCGAGGCGCTCGTCGGTCTCGGTGATGGTCGCCCCGGTGGGCTCCAGGATCGTGGTGGTCGACATCAGGCCTCCGGTGCGCTGTTCGTCGTCACTGCTCTGCTCGTCGTCATTGCTGTGGTCGTGTTCATCGTGACGGGTCGGCCGGCCCGGCGCCAGCGCCGGGGTCGTGACGAGCGACCTCGAGGATGCGGGCCTCCGGGGTCTCGATCTCGGCCGTCGACACCAGGCCCGATCGGCGCAGGGCGTCGCGGACCAGGGCGTCGACCAGCGTCGCCGGCGCGTCGGACCCGTCGACGGTCAGGTCGCGGTCGATGCGGATCGTGGCGCCGTGGCCCGCGGAGAGCCCGGCGGCCACGCGGTGGATCTCGTCGACGACGTCCTCGAGGCGAGGGCGTTCGAGCGTCGCCTCCGGCGCTGCGGCCGCCCGCAGGATCTCGGCGGTCTCGGCGCGGGTCCGGACGACCTGACGCCACTTGTAGATCGCGTACGGCGACACGATCACCGCGGCGATGAGCAGGGACCTGCCGAGCACGTCGGTCTGGATCTGGGCGAGGAGTGTCGGGGTCATCGCGGGTGGGTCATGGGGGAAGGGTGGGTCATCGGGGGAGGTGGGTCATCGGAAGTGTGCGGGAGGGCGTGCGAACCGCTCGCGGGAGCGATGATCGTACCGGGACCGCGCGGTACCCTTCCCGACGTGATCCCCGAGCCCCTCTCCGACGGAATGACTGCACCCCAGACCGTGGCCACCGCCGACCGCGCGGGCGATGCGGCGAGCGACCTGCCTGCCGACGTGCCGGCTGTCGAGCCGGCTGTCGCCCCAGCCGACGACGAGGCCGTGCTCGACCAGCTCGAGGCCGATCTCACGGCGGTCGAGCACGCGATCTCGACCCTCGACCGTGTGACCGCCGAGGGTGAAGGTGGCGAATCCGCCGCGAACCAGATCGCCGTCGCGGTGTCGAGCGCCCGCTTCGGTGTCGAGCCGGCAGCCGGCGAGGGCACCGGAACCGATTGACGTCCTGGCCGGCCGGTCCCAGCTGGCCGGTCCCAGCTGGCCGGTCCCGAACCGGTCGGCTCAGATCTGGCCGGGCACCGTCTCGTGGCGCTCGCTGAGCAGGTGCACCCGCTCGCCGACCTTCCAGTTGCCGGCGGTGCGCTCGACCCAGAGACCGCCCAGGTTCGCCAGGCGCTCCCAGGGTGTGCCGGTGATCCGCTCGATCGCGTAGATGACACCGGCATGTGCGACCGCCAGCACCTCGCCCTCGGCGTGCGCATCGGCGATCGCCCCCAACGCGGCGAGCACACGCGCCTCGACCTCGTCGTCGTCCTCCCAGCCGGGCGGACGTGTCCCGGCGTCCAGGTAGCCGGGATAGGCCGCCTCGATCTGGTCGCGGGTGAGTCCCTGCCACTCGCCGGCGTGGCGCTCCATGAGTCCGGGCGACATCACCACGGGTCCGATGCCCAGCTGCTCGGCGATGATCACCGCCGTCGTGGTCGCCCGGTCGAGCGGGCTCGCGTACACCGCCTCGACCGCGCCGATCGCCGCTGCCGCCTCTCGGGCCTGGTCGCGCCCCAGCTGCGTGAGCGGAGGGTTCTCCTGGCCCTGCCAGCGGCCGTCAGCGTTCCACTCCGATTGGCCATGGCGGACGACGAGGATGCGAGTCACGGGCGACGACGGTAGCAGCGCGACGTGTCCTCGCAACGGGTTCGTCGGGCGGTCCGGCAGCGCTGCCGGGACCGGTCCGCACGCCGACCCGTTGGCTCGATGCCACACCCCTGCGGGTATCGTTGGAGTGTGTCGAATCTCTGCTCCTCGACGAGCGACGACTGAGCGTGGCCCGCTCGCCCGACGTCGGCTCGTCGGAGGCACCCCGCCGGCGTGCCCGCCCCGATGGGGCATCCGACCGACGGCCCGACGGGCCGTCCGGCAGCCGACGCCGCAGTGCGGACGCCGGGGAACCGGCACCGTCTCGTGCGCGATCGTCCCGCTCTGCGCCGCCGCAGAAGGCCACGGCGCCACGGTCGACGCGTCGGCCCGACGACCGCCCTCCGCAGCAGCGTCGTCCCACGGCCCGACCGCCCTCCGACCGACCGCCCTCCGACCGACCGCCCTCCGACCGACCGCCCACGGGGACGGGTCGATCGGCGGGCCGGCCACCGGTCGAGGACCGCGCCGGACGCAACCCCGACGCCACCCGACGCGCCCCCGGGGCCCGCCGGCGCGCCGCGCCGCCTGCCGCCGAGCCCGTCGTGCGTCGTGGCCCCCGACCCGATGCCAAGCGACGGTCGGCTGCCGCCGCCACTGCCGCCACTGCCGCCGCCAAGGCGCCTGGCACTGCCAAGGCGCCTGCCACTGCCGCCCGCCGGGCGGCGACGCCGCCTCGAACGGGGCCCGGTCGTGACGAGTCGCCGGAGCCGACCCCGGAGCTCGTGCCCGAGCCCAGCGGTCGGTTCAACCGGCTGCTGGTCGCACCGTTCACCGAGGGCCCCCGGGTCCGCATGGGTGCGCTGTGGTTCTTCCTGACGCTGGCCGCGTCGACGAGTGGCCGCTGGTGGACCGCTGCGCTGTGGTCCGTCGCCGCGGCGTTCGCCGCCGCGCAGACCGTCGGCGCCTGGCAGCTCGAGTACCGAGCGATCGGCGCCGACGACTCCGACGACGACGCCTCCTGGACCACCGCACCGACGCTGCGGTGGATCGCGGCGCTCGCCGCCGCGACAGTGCCGCTGGCAGCCGGCTACGGCACTGGACTCGCCGGCGTCGTGCTCATCGGTGTCGCCGTGTGCTGCGGGCTCGGACAGCTCGTCGGGCGCTCCCGCGGTGCCGGGGCGGTCACGATCGCGGTCCTGCTCGCCGCCATCGGCGCCTCCTCGGTCGTGATCGCCGTACGTGTCGACCTCTGGGCAGGTCTGTTCCTCATCCTCGCCGTGAGCCTCTTCGACGCCGGCAGCTACCTGATGGGCGCCGAGGCCGCAGGACGTTGGGAAGGACCGATCGCCGGTGTGATCGGTGCACTCGCCGTCACCTTCACCATGGCCACCATCGACCCCCCGCCCTTCGACCGGCCCTCGGCCTGGCTCACCGGCACCCTCGTCGCGCTCTCCTGCGTGCTCGGGCAGTGGACCGCATCGGCATTCCTGCCCCGCACGACCGCCGCGGCGCCGGCCCTTCGCCGGCTCGACGCCTACATCGTCGCCGGTCCGGTCTTCGTGGCCTGCACCTGGCTCCTGGGCAGCTGAGCGATCCTCGTCGCCGCTGAGGGGCCGGGAGACGGGAAGGTGTCACCGATGCGGACGACCCACTTCACATCCGGCCCCGATCTGCCGATGAGTGACCCAGAGAGCGGCGCGCTGCTGGCTAGCGTGACCAGAGGTGCACGGCTCCACGAACAGGACGGGCGACACACATGCGGATCGAACTCGACGAGCTGATCACCATCTCCGAACCCACGGATCTGGGCGCCTGCTCCCTGGCGACCCTGCGTGAGGTGCGAGACCACTACCAGGACGTCGAGCACGGCCTGTCCTACGCGCGTCGGATCGTGCAGGGCCGCCTCGACACCGTCTCCGTCGAGCTCGAACGCCGTGGCGACGGCGGGACCGGCGACACCGGCGACCTGCTCGAGCGGCTGCCCGACGCCCTGGCCGCGCACACCCGCGGGCCCGGCCTGCCCCGGCCGATCCGCGACCTGGAACCTCCGTCGTGGGCCGACCACCTGTTGGTCGAGCTCGACGAGATCCTCACCCCGTCGCAGCTCGCCGAGATCGGGACCCTCGACGGCGCCGACCTGGCGACTGCGGCCGCCCGCATGGGTGACGTCGAGCGGGACCTGTCGTCGATGCGTCACGAGGTGCACCGCCGCATCGACCGGGTCCAGGACGAGCTCGTCGGCCGCTACCGCAGCGGCGCGACCGTCGACGACCTGCTCCAGTAGGGCCGTCGACGAGCCGCTCCGCCCCACGGGTGCTTGCTGGCGAGTAGAAGTCGTTCGCGATGGTCGCGGTACCGTTGGGTGCATGAAGGACGATCTCGACCGCCGCTGGCACGACCTCGGCGAGTTCATCCGGGAGCAGCGCAACCTCGGTCAGCTGTCGCTCCGCAAGCTGTCCGAGATGGCCGGTGTGTCCAACCCCTACCTCTCCCAGATCGAACGTGGGCTGCGACGCCCCTCGGCCGAGATCCTCCAGCAGATCGCCCGGGCCCTCGAGATCTCCTCCGAGACCCTCTACGTGCGGGCCGGCATCCTCGACGAGCCCGACGGCGAGGTCGACGTGATCGGCGAGATCCGGCGTGACCCCCGGATCACCGAGGAGCAGAAGAAGACCCTCGTGCGCATCTACGACTCGTTCGTCAGCGTCAACGACTCGCTCGCCAGGGAGCTGCTCGAGGCGGCCGAGGGTGCAGGCGTCGAGGAGCTCGGACTCGAACCCCTCGACGACGAAGCGACCGGGACCGACTGAAGGTGTCGGAGGCTGAACGGTGCGGAACGGGCGTCACGGAATGATCCCGGCCATGGCGAGTTCCCACCCGTCGTGAGCTCCGTCGCGATCCTCTCGCTGCACACGTCGCCGCTGGTCCAGCCGGGCCACGGCGACTCGGGCGGCATGAACGTGTACGTCCGTGAGCTGAGCGCGTCCCTCGCCCAGGCGGGTGTCGAGGTGCGGGTCTACGTGCGTCGCTGGTCCGAGGACCTGCCCGACCGGGTGCGCGTCGAGCCGGGGCTCGAGGTCGTGCACGTCGACGCCGGCCCCGTGTCGCTCGCGAAGGAGCAGCTCCCGTCGATCGTCGACGAGTTCGCGGATGCCGTCGCTGCCGACCTGCGACGGACACCCGTCGACGTGCTGCACGCCAACTACTGGCTGTCCGCCGTCGCGGCGCACCGCCTCAAGCACGAGCTCGATCTGCCGCTGATCGCGACGTTCCACACCCTGGCGCGGGTCAAGGCCGACGCCGGCGACCACGAACCCGCGCTGCGCGAGCGCGCCGAGGTCGAGGTCATCGGCTGCTGCGACGCGATCTGCGCGTCGAGCCCGGTCGAGGCCGAGCAGCTCGTCGACTTCTACGGCGCCCGCCCGGACCGCATCGAGCTGGTGCCCCCGGGTGTCGACCACGCCTTCTTCTCGCCGGGCGACCGGTCGGGGGCCCGCACCGCGCTCGGGTTCGACGAACGACCCACCCTGTTGTTCGTGGGTCGCATCCAACCGCTCAAGGGGCTGACGATCGCGGTGCGTTCGCTCGCCGAGCTGCGCGCCGTCGATGCCCGGCTGGTGGTCGTCGGTGGACCGAGCGGTGCCGACGGTCCGGGTGAGCTCGACGCGGTCAGGTCGCTCATCGACGAGCTCGGGGTCGGCGACCGGGTGCAGTTCGTCGAGCCCCGCCCGCACCACCTGCTGTCGACGTACTACCGCGCGGCCGACGTCGTGCTGGTGCCCAGTCGATCGGAGTCCTTCGGGCTCGTCGCCCTCGAAGCCGCAGCGTGCGGCGTGCCCGTCGTCGCCGCGTCGGTCGGCGGGCTGCGCACCCTGGTCGAGGACGGCGTCACCGGTCACCTCGTCGACTCCCGGAACCCGTCGGACTTCGCGGCACGGGTGGACTCGCTGCTCGCGGATCCGGCCGCCGCCGCTCGAATGGGCGAGGCGGCCACCCGCCTGGCGAACCGGTACTCGTGGTCGACCACCGCCGCCCGGTTGCGACGGCTCTACGCTGATCTGCGCGCGAGGGCCCTCGTCGAGTGCTCCTGAGCACCCGTCACCGCTGACTCCCTCGCAGGGGAGCGTTCGATGACTGCAGACCGACCGGCGTCCGGCGACGATCTCGACCGTTGCGCCGACGTGCTCGACGCCTGGCTGGCCACGCAGCTCGCCGAGAACCCGACGGTGGCCGACGTGCAGCGCGACGACGACGGGTCGGTCCGCCGCTGGGTCGCCCGGGTCGAGGGCGAGGAGAAGGCCAACTTCGCGGTCTGGTTCCAGCTGCGGCAGCGGAGCCTGCACGTCGAGACCTACGTGCTGCCGGCGCCCGAGGAGAACGTCGCCGCCACCTACGAGTACCTGCTGCGCCGCAACCTGAAGATGCACGGCTTCCGCTTCGCGATCGGGGTCGAGGACGCCGTGTTCCTGGTCGGCGAGATCCCCGTCGAGTGGATCGACGACGACGAGCTCGACCGTCTCTTCGGCTCGACCTACGCCTACGTCGAGCAGTCCTTCCGGCCGGCCATGCGCCTCGCCTTCGCCTCACGCTTCGGCGGCTGACGTGGCGGCGCCCGGGGATCGCCGCCTGCTCCGCCGGCATGTGCGCCCCGTCGCGGTGTTCCTCGCGACGGGCCTGCTGGCGCTGACCGCCTGCACGGGCTCCGACGAGGCAGCGCCGTCGAGGACCGACGCCCCGGCGACCACGACCACCACGGCGCCCGTGTGCGAACCGGCCGCGGCGGCGCCGGTCACCGCGAACCCGGTCGACGGCTCCACCAGCGATCTGGACGTGGTGTCCTTCGACGGCACCGTGATCCGGGCGCACTGGTTCCCCCTCGAGGGAGCGAGCGCCGCGTCGCCCGCGCCGACCGTGCTCATGGGGCCCGGCTGGAGCCTGCCGGGCGACACCGACGTCGAGGCCACCGGCATCCTCGGCGCGCTCGACATCGCCACCCTCTGGGAGGCGGGGTTCAACGTCCTCACCTGGGACCCGCGCGGCTTCGGCGCCTCCGGCGGCACGGCCCAGGTCGACGCCGCCGAGTTCGAAGGTCGCGACGTGGGCGTCCTGCTGGACTGGGTGACCGCCCAGCCCGTCGCAGCGCTCGACGCCGAGCACGACCCTGCCGTCGGCATGGTGGGCGGTTCCTACGGCGGTGGCATCCAGTTCGTGGTCGCCGCCGAGGACTGCCGGGTCGACGCGATCGTCCCGATCATCGCCTGGCACTCGCTGGTCACCAGCCTCTTCAAGGCCGAGACCGTCAAGACGGGCTGGGCGACCACGCTCACCGACGCAGCGGCGAGCGGTCGCGTCGACCCGCACGTGGCGAGCGCGTACACCTCCGGCGTCGAGACCGGTCGCCTCGACCCTGCCGACGTCGAATGGTTCGACTCCCGCGGCCCGGGTGACGCGGTCGGGCGCATCACCGCGCCGACGCTGATCGTGCAGGGCACCGTCGACACGCTCTTCACCCTCGACGAGGGCGTCACGAACTTCACGATCCTGCGTGACGCCGGGGTGCCCGTCGCGATGCTCTGGTACTGCGACGGCCACGGCGTCTGCCTGACCGACCCGGGCGCCGAGGACCGCGTCGCGGTCGCCGCGGTGGCCTGGCTGCGCCGCTTCGTCGCCGGCGACACCGACGCTGCAGAGGTGGCGACCTTCGACGTGGTCGACCAGCACGGGGTGCGCTGGGTCGCGGACGAGTTCGTCATCGGCGACGGCGACGCGATCACCGCGTCGGGCAGCGGCGTGCTCGACCTGGTCGCCGACGGCGGTGCCGGTCCGGTGGTCATCGGTGAAGGTGTCGAGGGCCTGCTGACCGGTCTCGTGCAGCCCATCACACCCGGACCAGCGAGCAATGCCGTCGACGTCCCGATCGAGGTCGCCGACGGGCCGCACCTGGTGATCGGCGCACCCGAACTGACCGTGACCTACCGCGGCACCGCCGGCACCGGTGACCGGCCCCAGCGGGTGTTCGCCCAGCTCGTCGACGACAGCGTCGACCTGGTCGTCGGCAACCAGGTGACCCCGATCCAGGTCGTGCTCGACGGCGAGCAGCACACCGTGACCGTGCCGCTCGAGATGGTCGCGTTCAGCGCCGAACCCGGCGCCGAGCTGCGCCTGCAGCTCGTGGCCAGCACCGTGGCGTACGCGGCGCCGCAGTTCGGCGGCTCGATCGACTTCGAACGCATCGAGGTGTCGCTGCCCGTGTCCACGAACATGCAGCGACAGGGCTGACTCGCTCCGCGAGCACGACGCTGCGTCATCGGGGACCGGTCCCCGATGACGCTCCGGGGCACGATCCGTAGGTTCCCTGCGGGGTCCGGCCGTCGGGGAAGTCGGCCGGACCCCCGCCACGTCGCCGATACGCTGCGACCCATGTACGAACTGCAGCTGCTCGGTGGCGGTCGGATGGGCGAGGCGCTGCTCGGCGGCCTGCTCGCGAGCGGGATGGTGGCACCCGACGCGGTCGTCGTCGTCGAAGCGCTCGAGTCGCGACGCGCCGAGCTCCGCGAGCGCTTCGAGGGCGTCGAGGTGGTCGAGTCGCCGGTGGCCGCTCGAGGGGTGATCGCCGCGACGAAGCCGGCTGACGTGTCCGATGCCGTCCGCTCCGCCGCAGCTGTGGGCGCCGAGCGCGTGCTCTCCATCGCGGCGGGCGTGAGCCTGGCCACCCTCGAGGCCGCTGCAGGCGACGGCGTCGCCGTCGTGCGGGCCATGCCGAACACCCCGGCGCTCGTCGGCGAGGGTGCTGCCGCGATCGCCGGAGGCAGCGCCGCCTCCGAGGCCGACCTGGCGTGGGCCGAGTCCGTGCTCGGCGCGGTCGGGACCGTCGTCCGCGTGCCGGAGTCCTCGATCGACGCCGTGACCGGCCTGTCGGGCTCCGGGCCCGCCTACGTCTTCCTGATCGCCGAGGCACTCACCGACGCCGGTGTCCTGGCAGGCCTTCCACGGGCGACCGCGGACGCGCTCGCCCGGCAGACCCTGCTCGGTGCGGCGCGTCTGCTCGCCGAGAGCGACGAGGGTCCTCTCGAGCTGCGCGCCGCGGTGACCTCGCCCGGCGGGACGACCGCCGCCGCGCTGCAGGTGCTCGAGCAGCGAGCCGTGCGAGCAGCGATCGTCGACGCCGTCGCCGCGTCGGCGCAGCGCTCCGCCGAACTGGGTGGCTGAGCCCGAGTACCGTCGACCCGACATGTCCCCCCGCTACGACACCATCTCGTTCCTGTCGGACTACGGGCGAGTCGACGAGTTCGTCGGCGTCGTGCACTCCGTCATCCGTCAGATGAGCCCCGACGTCCGCGTGGTCGACGTCACCCACGACGTCACCCCCTTCGACGTCCGCGCCGGCGGCCTCGCCCTGGCCCGGTCCGTGCAGTACCTGACCCCCGGCGTCGTGATCGCCGTGGTCGACCCGGGTGTCGGGTCGTCGCGGCGGCCCATCGCGGTCGAGGTCGGTGACGGCGCCTCGGTGCTCGTCGGGCCCGACAACGGCCTGCTGGCACCCGCGGTCGCGATGGTCGGCGGCGCGACCAAGGCGGTCTGGCTGAACGACCCGCAGTACCACCTGCCGGCTCCGGGCCCGCTGTTCGACGGCCGGGACATCTTCGCCCCGGTCGCAGCGCACCTGTGCAACGGGGTGCCCTTCGAGGACCTGGGCGAGGTCATCGACACCGCCGGGCTGTTCCCCAGCACGTTCCCGATCTCGGAGCCCGAGGACGGCGGCCTGCGCGCCGACGTGCTGTGGGTCGACCGCTACGGCAACGTGCAGCTCAACATCGATCCGGGCGAGCTCGACGAGCTCGGCTCGATCTTCGAGCTGCGCATGGATCGCGACCGGCTGCGTTCGGCCAGCCGGGTGCACCACTTCTCGGAGTTGGGCACCGGCTCGGTGGGCCTGGTCGTCGACAGCTACGGCTTCATCGCGCTGGTCGCGGACCGTGCGTCGGCCGCCGAGGACCTGTCGCTGTCACCCGGCGACCAGCTGATCCTCGTCCCGCTCGGCGACGACGACCGCCCCGGAGCTGCGGCGACACCGGTGCGGCTCAGCCGCAACCCGCGCTCGGGTGGCGACGGCCCGACCATGACGAACCCGGAGCGCTGACCATGCGACGCAACACGACCATCGCGATCATGATCCTCATGTTGGTGCTCGTCGGGGCGTCGTTCCTGCAGCTGGTCGTGCTCGCCCGCTGACCTCGCGGGCTGGGCTCAGGCGTCGGCCGCGACCAGGTCGCCGATGCGATCGATCGGGCCGAGCTTCGGTGGCGATGACGCCGACGCCGGGGGCGCGGTCGTCGGCGCTGCGGTGGTGGGCGCGGCGGTGACCGGAGCTGCGGTCGTCGGTGGCGCGGTGCTCGGCGGCACCGTCGGCGGTGTGGTGGCCGGTGGCGCGGGCGCTGGTGGCGGCGGCGGGGGAGGAGGTGGAGCGCTCGGCGCGACGGCCATGAACCGGTGCGTGGTGAAGATGCGGTCCCCGGAGACGACCACTCCGACGCCGACGGTGGTGTACTTCGGATCGACCAGGTTGGCGTAGTGCGTCGGGCTGTCGACGAAGGCCTGGAAGAGCACGGGCACGTCGGCGCCGACGCCCACGTTCTCGCCGAGCTTCACCCAGTCGGCCGTGATGCCCTGGGACAAGTTCGAGGTGTGGGAGATGCGGCCCTGCGCGGCCATCGTCGCGGCCCACGAGCGGGCCTCTCGCACGAGCTCCAGGTCGACCGACAGCGGACCCAGGCCCTTCGAGGCACGCAGGGCGTTGATCCGGGCGGTGAAGTCGGCTTCCGCCGATGCAGGGTCCGGAACCGCGATCGCGGCGCCCCGAGCGGCGGAGCGGTCGAGCGCACCGACGGCGGTGGCGCCGGCGGTGACCGTGCCGAGTGCCAGCACGACCGCAGCAGCCACGAGCATGACCGCGTGCGGCGCGCGTCGGGCGTCGGCGTGACCGCTCGTGCGGTGGCGCGCTACTCCCGACGGTGCTTCCATACCGAAGTCGTCGGCGTGCCGGAGCGCCGACTTGAGCGGCGGATCGGGTCCCGGCGCGGGGCGCGCCGCACACCGCTGCGAACGCAGCGGACCCGGGCGCCTGTGGCACTCGACACACCGGCGAGTAGGGTGCCGCTCGGTGAATCTGGCGAGCATGATCGACGGCCATCCGAGCGACGCCACGGCGCTGATCAGCCGCGGCAAGCCGACCGACTACGGGACCCTGCGCGAGCAGGTGGCCCGCATGCGCACGGGTCTGATCGAGCTGGGCCTCGAACCCGGCGACCGGCTCGCGATCCTGTCGGGCAACAACCGGTACTTCGTGGTGTCGTACCTGGCGGGTCTGGGAGCCGGGCTCGTCGTGGTGCCGCTGAACCCGACGAACCCCGGGATCGCGATGTGCAAGGAGCTCGACGTCGTCGGCGCGCGGGCGGTCGTGGTCGGACCGGCCGGCCGGGCGGCGTTCGCCGGCGTCGATCGCTCGTCGATCCCGTCGGTCGAGCACGTCATCGGCGCCGGGTTCGTGCCCGAGGGTGGCGTCCAGCTCGAGTCGCTCGGCGAGGACTCCGAGATCCTGCCGCTGGTCGACAGGGACCCCGACGACCTGGCGGTGCTGATCTTCACCTCCGGCACCGCCGGCGCGCCCCACGCGGCGATGCTGTCGCACCGGAACCTGTACGCCAACATCCGCCAGACGATGGCGTCCGGCGACGACGAGCAACGTGCCGACGACGTCGTGTTCGGCGTGCTCCCGCTGTTCCACATCTTCGGGTTGAACGTGGTGCTCGGCCTGTCCCTCCACGTCGGGTCCGCCGTGTTGCTGATCGAGCGGTTCGACCCGGTCTCGGGGCTCGAGGCCGTCGAGAAGCACGGCGTCACCGTCGTGCTCGGTCCGCCGACCATGTGGGCCGCGTGGGCCGGTGTGCCCGGCGTCGATCCGGGTGTGCTGTCATCGGTCCGCATGGCCATCTCCGGCGCCGCGAAGCTGCCCGTCGAGGTGGCGCAGGCCGTCGAGGCGAAGTTCGGGCTGCACCTCGACGAGGGCTACGGGCTCACCGAGGCGTCCCCGGTGGTGACGAGCCCGAGGGGGACCGAGGCGCCCGGCGGTTCGATCGGCATCCCGGTTCCGGGACTCGAGCTGCGCATCGTGGACTCGAACGGCGACGACGTGCTCGTCGGCGACGCCGGCGAGGTCTGGGTCAGGGGGCCGAACGTCTTCCAGGGCTACTGGCAGGCGCCGGAGGTGACCGCCGCGGTGCTCACCGACGACGGTTGGCTGCGCACCGGTGACGTGGCGGTCGTCGACGACGACGGGTTCATCTTCCTGGTCGACCGGGTCAAGGACCTGATCATCGTGTCGGGGTTCAACGTCTATCCCGCCGAGGTCGAAGCGGTGCTCCAGGAGCACCCTGCGATCGACGGGTGCGCGGTGGTCGGCGTGCCGCACCCCTACACGGGTGAGGCGGTCAAGGCGTACGTCGCGGCCCGGCCCGGGATCCCGATCGAGGAGGACGACGTCATCGCCTTCTGCGCGGAGCGCCTGCCGGGCTACAAGTGCCCGAACAAGGTCTGGTTCGTCGACGAGATCCCTCGCGGCATCACCGGCAAGGTCCTCCGCTTCGAGCTGAAGTGACGGCACCGGGTGACCGGGCCCGAGCTTTGTGAACCGCTGCACGAGCGAACTACCGTCGGCGGATGCCCAGCTCGCGACGTCGTGTGATCCCTGACGCGACCATCGCCCGTCTGCCCGTGTACCACCGAGGGTTGCTGCAGCTGCAGGCCGAGGGGCGCCCCACGGTGTCCTCCGAGCAGCTCGCCGACCTGGCCGGCGTCAACGCCGCCAAGGTCCGCAAGGACCTGTCCTACTTCGGGTCCTACGGGACGCGTGGCGTCGGCTACGACGTCGAGCAGCTCCTCATCGAGATCCGCCGCGAGCTCGGGCTCAACCACGACTGGCCCTGCGTCATCGTCGGTGCCGGCAACCTGGGCTCCGCCCTGGCGAAGTTCGCGGGTTTCTCCGAGCGTGGCTTCTCGGTGGTCGCCGTGGTCGACACCGACCCCGCGAAGGTCGGCCAGCGCCTCGGTGATGTCGAGGTCCGCCACGAGGACGAGCTCGCCGACCTGGTCGAGGCCCACTCGGTCGTCATCGGCATCATCACGACGCCTCCGACGGCAGCGCAGGACGCCGCCGAACGACTGAACCAGGCGGGCGTCAACTCGATCCTGAACTTCGCCCCGACCGTGCTCGACGTCCCGTCGCACGTGCTGGTGCGCGACGTCGACGTGGCGGTCGAGCTGCAGATCCTCGCCTTCCACGAGGAGCGCCGGCAGCCCGACACCGAGACGTCGGTCACGCCCCCGGCGAGCGACCGCGCCGCCGGCTGAGCCGGATCCCGGGCGGACACAGGTTCCCGGTGCCCGCGAGCCCCGGGAGCAGATCCTCCTGCGGCGGCGATCTCGACTGGCGGAGGGGCCGGGATGGGAGCATCCTTGGAACGTCCCCGAGAGCCGAGGGCGCACGACCGCTGTCGGTCGGAACGAAGGAGCGCCTGCTGGCGTGTCTGTCGTCGTCGTAGGAGCGAACCACCGAACCGCCTCGCTCGATCTGCTCGAGCGGATGGTGGTGCCGGGTGAGCAGCTGCCGAAGTTGCTGCACGGTCTCGATGCGTGCGACGACGTGTCCGAGGTCGCGATGCTCGCGACCTGCAACCGCACCGAGGTCTACGTCGTGGCCGAGCGCTTCCACAGCGCGTACGGCCAGATCCGTGACTTCTTCAGCGACCTGACGCACCTGCCGCCGGACCTCTTCGCCGAGCACCTGTACGTGCACTACGACGACCAGGCCGTCCGCCACCTGTTCGAGGTCGCGGCCGGACTCGACTCCGCAGTGCCCGGTGAGCACGAGATCCAGGGCCAGGTCCGCCAGGCGTGGCAGACCGCACGTGACGAGGGCACCTCGCGCCGCTCGCTCAACATGTTGTTCCGCCACGCGCTCGAGGTCGGCAAGCGCGCCCGCACCGAGACCCGCATCGCCCACCACGTCACCTCGGTCTCGCAGGCAGCGGTCATCATGGCCGGTGAGCGGCTCGCCGGGATCGACTCCGACGGCGCCACGCTCGACGCGCCGCCGGTGTGCGCCGGTGCCCGGGCCGCCTCCGGCCTGGCCGGCCGCCGGGTGGTCGTCGTCGGTGCAGGGGCCATGGCGCGAGGCATGGCGTCGTTCCTCGCCGACGCCGGTGTCGCCGAGCTCGTCATCGCGAACCGGACTCCGTCGCGGGCCGAGGCCCTTGCCGAGTCGCTCGCCGATCAGAGCGGCACGACGACGATCCAGGGTGTGTCGCTCGACGAGCTGGGTGACCACCTGGTCGGCGTCGACGTGCTGTTCACCGCGACCGACGCGACCGACCCCGTCGTCACGCTCGACCACGTCGCCCCTGCGGTGGCGACCCGGGCGGTCGAGGCGATGCTGGTCGTCGACGTGGGCATGCCCCGCGACGTCGCTCCCGAGGTCGGCTCGCTCGCCGGCGTCGAGCTGCTCGACATGGAGGCCGTCGCCGCCCTGACCGATGCGAACCTCGCGGCACGCCACGCAGAGGCCGACGCCGTGCACTCGATCGTCGACGCAGAGGTCGAGCGGTTCGAGTCGCTCACCTCGGCACGAGAGGTCGCCCCGGTCGTCACGGCGCTGCGCCAGCAGGTCGAGGGCGTGCGCCTCGGCGAGCTCGACCGGTTCGCGGCTCGCCTCGAGGGGCTCGAGCCCGCGCAGCGAGAGGCCGTCGAAGCCCTGACCAAGGGCATCGTGGCCAAGGTGCTGCACTCACCGACGGTGCGGCTGAAGGATGCCGCCGGCTCCGGTCGCGGTGACCGCCTGGCCGAGTCGGTCCGCGAGCTGTTCGACCTGAGCTGAATGCACCGACTGCGCATCGCGACGAGGCGCTCGCCGCTGGCCATGTGGCAGGCCGAGCACGTGGCGGACCTGCTCCGCGCGGTGCACCCCGACGTCCGGGTCGAGATCGTCGGCCTCTCGACCGAGGGCGACCGCCGACTCGACGTGCCGCTGTCCGAGATCGGCGGCAAGGGAGTCTTCGCCACCGAGGTCCAGGCCGCGCTGCTCGACGGTCGGGCCGACCTGGCCGTCCACTCCGCGAAGGACCTGCCGGCGGTGACCGCTCCGGGTCTGGTGCTCGCTGCGGTGCCCGAGCGCGGCGATGCACGCGACGCCCTGGTCGGTGCCCGTCTCGACGACCTGCCCCGGGGCGGCGTCGTCGCGACGGGGTCGGCCCGCCGACGAGCGCTGCTCGCCCGTGCCCGTCCGGACCTGCGCTTCCAGGAGCTGCGGGGCAACATGGCGACGCGCCTGGCTCGGGCCGGCGGCGACGACGTCGACGCGATCGTGGTGGCGTCGATCGCGTTCGATCGCCTGGGGCTGACCGAGCACCTGAGCGAGCGGCTCGACACCTCGACGTTCGTCCCGCAGGTCGCCCAGGCCGCCCTGGCCATCGAGTGCCGTGCCGACGCCCCCGAGGTGGTCGCGCTCGTCGCGTCGCTCGAGCACGCCCTCAGCCGCACCGCCGTCGACGCGGAGCGCGCCTTCCTCGCCGAGCTGGGTGGCGACTGCTCGTTGCCGGCCGGCGCCCACGCGGTGATCGACGCCGCCGGCACCATCTCGCTCGACGTGGTGCTCGCTGCCGAGGTCGGCGGCGTCGTGGTGCAGCTGCACCGCCAGGGGACCGATGCCGCGGCGCTCGGACGAGCTGCCGCGATCGAGGCACGGGACCAGTTGGGTCCGACCGTCGACGCAGCGTCCGGCGCGCAGCCGTGACCGTCCACCTGGTCGGTGCGGGTCCCGGTGATCCGGGACTGATCACCGTCCGCGGGGCACAACTGCTCGCCGGCGCGGACGTCGTGGTGCACGACCGGCTGTCCGCGGCCTCGCTGCTCGACCTGGCACCTGCGACCGCCGAACGCATCGACGTGGGGAAGTCGCCGAACGGGCCGTCGGTGCCCCAGGAGCGCATCAACGAGCTGCTCGTCGAGCACGGCCTCGCGGGCCGGCAGGTCGTCCGTCTCAAGGGCGGTGACCCGTTCGTCTTCGCCCGCGGCGCCGAGGAGGCGGCCGCGCTCGAGGCGGCGGGTGTCGACTACGAGGTGGTGCCGGGCATCACCTCTGCGATCGCGGCGCCCGCCTACGCCGGGATCCCGGTCACCATGCGCTACTCGTCGACCAGCCTCACGATCGTGACCGGGCACGAGGACCCGTCGAAGCAGCGCACCGACGTCGACTGGGAAGCGCTCGCCCGCGTCGGGGGCACCATCGTGATCCTCATGGGCGTCGCCAACATCGCCCGCATCACCGAGCGCCTGCTCGCCGGTGGCCTGTCACCCGACACCCCGGCAGCGGCGGTCCGGTGGGGGACCCGACCGGATCAGCGGACCGTCCGGGCGACGCTCGCGACGCTGCCCGACGCCGACTTGGCGCCGCCGAGCACGATCGTCGTCGGGGACGTCGCCGCACAGCAGCTGCGGTGGTTCGAGGACCGGCCGCTGTTCGGTCGGCGAGTCGTGGTGACCCGCTCCAAGGCGCAGGCGGGTTCACTCGCCGGCCGACTGGTCTCGGCGGGCGCCGAGGTGGTCGAGGCGCCGACGATCGAGTTCGCCGGGCCATCCGACGGCGGCGCCGCGCTGCGCGACGCGATCGCCCGGATCGCGGAGTTCGACTGGGTGGTGCTGTCGTCACCGAACGGTGTCGATCGCTTCGCCGAGCAGCTGCGCGACGGTCGTGACCTGGCGGGGGTGCGCCTCGCGGTGGTCGGTCCCGGCACCCAGGCTGCGCTCGCGGCGCACGGCCTGGTCGCGGACCTGCTGCCCGAGCGGTACGTCGCCGAAGGGCTGCTCGAGGCGTTCCCCGATCCCGACGGGCGCGGCCGCGTGCTCGTGGTGCGCGCCGCGGTCGGTCGCGACGTGCTCGTCGACGGCCTCGCCGAGCGCGGTTGGCAGGTCGAGCTCGTCGAGGCCTATCGCACCGTTCCCGCGACCTTCGACGACCGAGCCCGCGCACGTCTCGCCGGCGCCGACGCGATCACGTTCACCTCGTCGTCGTCGGTGAGGAGCTTCGTCGACAGCGCCGGTCTCGACGCCGTGCCGCCGGTCGTCGTGACCATCGGCCCGATCACCTCGGCGACCGCCCGGGAGCTGGGTCTCGAGGTGTCGGCCGAGGCCGATCCGCACTCCCTCGACGGCCTGGTCGACGCCGTGACGTCGCGGCTCGGCCGGGAGGGTGCGCCACGACGCTCCCCTAGGATCGATCCGTGAGCTTCCCCCAGCGGCGCCCCCGCCGACTCCGCCGGACCGCCGCGATGCGCCGCCTGGTCGCCGAGACCCGACTCGGGGTCGACGACCTGGTCGCCCCGCTGTTCGTGCGCGAGGGCATCGACTCGCCCGTGCCGATCTCATCGCTGCCGGGCGTGGTCCAGCACGACCTCACGTCCCTGCGGCAAGAGGTGCGCGAGCTCGTCGACCTGGGCATCGATTCGGTCATCCTCTTCGGGGTGCCCGAGCACAAGGACGCCAGCGGTTCGGGAGCGTCCGACCCCGACGGCATCGTGCAGCGTGCGGTGCGCGAGCTGCGCGACGACCTCGGCGACTCGATCGTGGTCATGGCCGACCTGTGCCTCGACGAGTACACCGACCACGGCCACTGCGGACTGCTGGCACCCGACGGGTCGGTCGACAACGACGCCACCCTCGAGCGCTACGGCGAGGTCGCCGTCGTGCAGGCCGAGGCCGGCGTCGACGTGTGCGCACCGTCGGGGATGATGGACGGCCAGGTGATGGTCATCCGCGACACGCTCGACGAGGACGGGTTCGACGACGTCTCGATCCTGGCCTACGCCGCGAAGTACGCCTCGGCGCTCTACGGGCCGTTCCGCGAGGCGGTCGACGTCGAGATCGCGGACGGCGGCGACCGCCGTGCCTACCAGCAGGACTGGCACAACGTGCGCGAGTCGCTCGAGGAGATCCGGGCCGACGTGGCCGAGGGTGCCGACATGGTCATGGTGAAGCCCGCGCTCACCTACCTCGACGTGCTCACCCGGGCTCGTGCCGAGGTCGACGTCCCCCTGGCCGCGTACCACGTGTCGGGCGAGTACGCGATGGTGCACGCAGCGGCCGAACGCGGCTGGATCGACGGTGACGCGGTGGCGCTGGAGCAGATCTCGGCGATCAAGCGGGCCGGGGCCGACTTCGTGTTGACCTACTTCGCCCGGTCGCTCGCCGAATCGATGCAGTAGCGACGCTGCTGCGATGAGGCCCTACTGATCAGGCCGTACTGATGAGGCCGTACTGATGAGGAGTCCACGTTGAGCGACCAGAGCGCAGCGGTCCCACGAGGAGCGCTGACGAACGCAGAGCTGTACGAGCGCGGGCTGGCCCGCATCCCCGGTGGCGTGAACTCTCCGGTGCGCGCGTTCCGCTCGGTGGGTGGCACGCCGCACTTCGTGGCCCGAGGTCAGGGCGCCTACCTGTGGGACGTCGAGGGCAACCGCTTCATCGACTACGTGCAGAGCTACGGCGCGTCGATCCTCGGCCACGCGGATCCGACCGTGATCGGCGTCATCCAGCGTGCCGCCGAGCTGGGCACGACCTTCGGCGCGCCGACGCCGGGTGAGGTCGAGCTCGCCGAGGAGCTCTGCGCCCGCATCCCCGGCATGGAACAGGTGCGCCTCGTCAGCTCCGGCACCGAGGCGACGATGTCGGCGATCCGCCTGGCGCGAGGCGCGACGGGCCGCTCGACGATCGTGAAGTTCGAGGGCAACTACCACGGCCACTCCGACGCGCTGCTCGCCTCGGCGGGCTCCGGTGTCGCCGAGGGTGCGATGGAGACCGACACGACGCCTGACTCCGCAGGGGTCACCGAAGGTGCGGTCGCCGACACGCGCATCGAGCCCTACAACGTGGTCCCCACGCTGGACGAGACGGTCGCGGTGGTCATCGTCGAACCGGTGGCGGCGAACATGGGTCTGGTCCCGCCGGTCGACGGATTCCTCGAGGGCCTGCGCGACGAGTGCGACCGCGTCGGCGCGCTGCTGCTCTTCGACGAGGTCATCACCGGGTTCCGCCTCGCCGTCGGTGGTGCCACCGAGTGGTCCGGCATCACGCCGGACATCTGGTGCTTCGGCAAGGTCATCGGCGGGGGACTGCCCGTCGGTGCGTTCGGCGCGTCGGCCGAGATCATGTCGCACATCGCGCCGCTCGGCTCGGTCTACCAGGCGGGCACGTTGTCGGGGAACCCGCTGGCGACCGCCGCGGGACGAGCGGTGCTCGATCGGCTCGACGCCGACGCCTACGCGCAGCTGCGCGCCACGGCCGGCGAGCTGGCCGGCGGTCTGCGCTCGGTCTTCGCCGAAGCCGGTGTGGCGGCGATCGTGCCGCAGGTCGGTCCGCTGCTCGGCGTGTTCTTCGGTGACGCCGAGGTGGTCGGCGCTGAACAGCCCGTCGATTTCACCACCGCTGGTGCGTCGGTGGCGCTGGGCCGCTACCCGGCGTTCTTCCACGGCATGCTCGAGCGGGGCATCGCGCTCGCGCCCGGGCCGTGGGAGGTCTGGTTCCCGTCGCTGTCCCACAGCGAGGACGACGTGCGCATCACACTCGAGATCGCCGCCGAGGTCGCCACCGCCCTGCCGGGCTGAGGCAGTGACCGCCCTGCCGGGCTGAGGCAGTGACCGCCCTCGACATCCGATCCGGATTCGGGGTGAGCACCCCGAATCCGCGACGGAATTGGTGGGCCTCTCGGGAATCCGGCTCAGAGTCGGTGCCAGGGACCGAATCGAGATCGGCTGTCGCACAGGGTCGGCCCGCCGACCTGGGCAGGGGAGCGGCCCATAGGCTGTGCGCGTGGCTGCCGACCGCCAGGAGTTCGACCACGACGCCGCGGAGCGTGTGCTGCGCCGGGCGATCGACCTCGCGGAGCAGCAGACGGGCGACACCCACCACGGGTTGTCGGAGTCGGCGTTGATCGAGGCGGCCGAGGAGCTCGGCGTCGACCCGGCCGCCGTTCGCCTCGCCGCCGCCGAGGAGCGCGTCGGTCTGCTCGCGACCCGGCACGGTCGGGTGGACCGCCTGGTCGGACCCGCAGTGGTCAGCGCGACACGGGTGATCGACCTGCCCAGCGACGAGGCGATGGACGCGGTCGACCGTTGGCTGCGACGTGTCGGCTCGTTGCGTCGCCAGCGTCGCAGCGACACCGACGGCCCTGGTGCCATGGCGGTCTACACCCGGCGGTCCGACGCGGCCGCGGGGCTGCAGCGCACGGTGCGGTCGGTCGCCGGTCAGGAGCAGCTCGGCCGGGTCGGACGGCTCCGGGTCGACACGTACCCGCTCGACCCCGAGGCACCTGACGACGAGCGGTCGCTCGTGGTGCTCTCGGCAGACCTGGGCGTCGAGCGCACCGCCGTGCTCGCCGGCGGCTCGACGGTCGCCGTGGCCGGGTCGACGTCGTCGGTGGCCGCGGTGCTCGCCGGCGTTCCCTGGGTCTGGATCGGCATCCCCGCGTCCGCCGCGGTCGGACTGGGGGCGTTCCGTGTGCGTGCCCACGGCCTTCCCGACGTCCGGATGTCGCTCGACGGAGTGCTCGACCGGATCGCCGCGGGCGACCTCCCCGGCGGTGTGCTCGACGACGTGCGATCCCGCCTGCGCAGTGGGCTCTCCAAGTCCCGGCGCACCGCGTGAGGCCGCGACGGGACTGATGGTGCAGGGTCGACCCGACGCCTGAGGCGCGCACGGTCACCCTTCCGGGTCACACCGCCACCCGGAAGGGTGATCGTCGTCGGTCGCGGGGTGAACGGCATCCGAACTCCGTTCACCTTTCGTGGACTCGGCGGCATTCGGCTGGTAGCAAGGACCGGGGCCGCCTGGCTGGGGCGGACGACACAGAGGGCGAGATCATGACCAGATCACGTTGGGGCGCGTCCTGCGCCGTCGCGGTGTTGGCCTTGTTGGCGGTTGCATGCGTGCCGCCGACCGAGCCGACGCAGAACCTGGCGCCGGTGGCTGAGGCCACCGTCGCCCCGGACGAAGGACCCGCCCCGCTGCTGGTCGACTTCGAGGGATCCGGCTCCACCGACCCCGACGGCACGATCGTCGGGTACGAGTGGGACTTCGGCGACGGCGCCACGTCGAGCGAGGCCGATCCGTCGCACACCTACACCGACCTCGGCACCTACGACGCGGTGCTGACGGTGACCGACGACGGTGGCGCGACCGACACCGCGGCGGTGACCGTCACGGTCACCGCGCCCGTCAACGCGACGCCGTCCGCGGTCGCGACCGCTGACGTCACCTCGGGCGGTGCTCCGCTCGTGGTGACCTTCGACGGCTCCGGCTCGACCGACGCCGACGGCACGATCGAGAGCTACGAGTGGGACTTCGGCGGTGGCGCCACGGCCACCGGAGTGGGACCGACCCACACCTTCACCGAGGTCGGCGAGTACGCCGTGGTGCTGACCGTGACCGACGACGACGGCGCACAGGCGTCGACGTACCTGATCATCACCGTCACGCCGGCGCAGCCGCCCGCGGCGGTCGCCTCGGCCGACGTGCTCTCGGGCACGGCGCCGCTGGTCGTCGAGCTCGACGGCTCCGGATCGACCGACGCCGACGGCACGATCGACAGCTACGAGTGGGACCTCGGCGACGGGTCGCCGGTCGTCTCCGGCGCCACCGTGACGCACACCTTCACCGCAGCAGGCACCTACACCGTGACCCTGACGGTCACCGACTCCGACGGCCTCACCGACTCCACGCAGCTCGTCGTGACCGTCACCGAGAACGCCGCGCCGGTCGCGATCGCCGCAGCGACGCCGACCTCGGGCACCGCCCCGCTGCTCGTCGAGCTCGACGCGCGCGGCGCGACCGATGCCGACGGCTGGATCGTCTCGACCGAGTGGGACCCGGGCGACGGCTCGGGCCTCTTGTTCGGTGAAGTCGTCGAGCACACCTACACCGTGGCGGGCACCTACACCGCGACCCTGACGGTCACCGACGACCTGGGTGCGAGCGACTCGGCGTCGGTCACGATCACCGTCGGCGAGGTGGCGAACGAGCTGCCGACCGCGGCGATCGCCGCGACGCCGACCTCGGGCATCGCGCCGCTGACCGTCGACTTCTCCGCCGCGGGCTCGGCCGACACCGACGGCACGATCGAGAGCTACGACTGGGTCTTCGGTGACGGCAACTCCGGCACCGGGATCGACCCCGAGCACCTCTACACCGAGCCCGGCTCGTACACCGCGGTCGTCACCGTGACCGACGATCGCGGCGGACAGGCCTCCGCGGCGATCGAGATCGAGGTCGTCGCCAACGTCGCACCCGTCGCCGCGGTGAGCGCGACGCCGACGGTCGGCATCGCGCCGCTCGTCGTCGAGCTCTCCTCGGTGGGCTCCGCCGACTCCGACGGCACGATCGAGTCCTACGCGTGGGACCTGGGCGACGGGGCCACGTCGAGCGACGCGAACCCGACCCACACCTACACCGCGGCGGGGGAGTACACCGCCACGCTGACGGTCACCGACGACCGTGGCGCACAGGACCAGGCCTCGGTGGTGATCGCCGTGGTCGCGAACCAGGCACCCACGGCGCTCGCGAACGCAGATGTGCAGTCCGGCGCCCGTCCGCTGTCGGTGACCTTCGACGGCAGCGAGTCCGTCGACGCCGACGGAGAGATCGTGGCGTACGCCTGGGACTTCGGCGACGGCGCGACCTCGGACGAGGCGAACCCGACCCACGTCTTCGACGAGGGCACCTGGTCGGTCACCCTGACCGTCACCGACGACCGGGGCGCCACCGACACCTCGGCCGCTCTCGTGATCACCGCGGTCGTCGACGACGACGCCGACGGGGTCAGCCCGCCGCTCGACTGCGACGACGACGACGCCTCGGCGTACCCGGGTGCGCCCGACGCGTTCGACGACGCCGGCGCCGACACGAACTGCGACGGCTACGACGGCGTGGCCGACGAGCAGGTGTTCGTCGCGACCGCCGGTGCGGACACGGCGACGTGTGGAGCACCCTCGGAGCCGTGTGCCTCGATCGCCCACGGTCAGGGCCGCGCCCTCGCCCTGGGTCGCAGCACCGTCGGCGTCGCAGCCGGTGAGTACGCAGCCTTCTCGCTGGCGAACGGCGTGACCGTCGCCGGCGGCTTCGACGCCGACTTCCAGCGTGGCGACGCCGCGACCGGCGACGTCACGGTCGTCGTGAACGGCGCGACGAACGCTGCCGTCGGTGGCACCGTGGCGATCCTCGCCGACGGGCTCACCCAGCCCTCGGGTGTCCGCGACCTGGTGGTCGAGGGCCTCGACGCCGCAGCGGGCCAGCACAGCTACGGCATCATCGCTCGCAACTCCGGTGAGTCGCTGACCCTCGACTCGGTGCACGTCATCGCCGGCGACGGCGGTCAGGGCGCGGCGGGCAACGCCGGGTCGAGCGCGACGCAGAGCGCCGCACCGGGCGGCGGCACCGGAGCCAACGCCGAGCGCTCGGCGCAGACCTGCAACACCACCCGTCAGGCCGGCGGTGGGGGCGCGACGACGTCGACCCCCGGCGCCAACGGCGGCGGCGGTGGTGCAGGCGGTCAGAAGGACTCCAGCTGCACCCTCGGCGTGTGCGCCGGCGGAGCCTGCACCTCGACCGCCGGTCTGGGCGGCGGCAACGCCGCGACCGTCGTGGGCAGCGCCGGACTCGCCGGCGGCGGCGGCTCCCGCTGCGACTGCGGCGAGGCCGGCACCGGCGGCACCGGCAACCCCGGCCGCACCCAGCACGGCGCCGGCGGCCAGCCGACCAGCGCAGCGGTGGGCACGCTCGACGGCGCAGGCCTGTGGGCCTCGAACAGCGGCATCGGCGGCACCGGCACCCTCGGGCTCGACGGCACCGGCGGCGGCGGCGGTGGCGGAGGCGGCGGCAACGACAACGGCACCGACGCCCGTGGCGCCGGCGGCGGTGGCGGTGGCGCAGGCGGCGCCCGCGCCACTGTGGCCGGTACCGGCGGACGCCCCGGCGGCGCCTCGATCGGCATCCTCGTGGTCAACACCCAGCCCACCGTGATCGACGTCACGATCGAGCTCGGCACGGGCGGTGCCGGCGGTGCCGGCGGTGCCGGTGGACTCGGCCAGCCCGGTGGTCCCGGTGGCAACGGCGGCGCACCGAACTCGGGCGGCCGCGGTGGCAACGGTGGTGCCGGTGGCACGGGTGGTCACTCCGGTGGCGGTGCCGGCGGTGCCGGTGGCCCGTCGATCGGCCTCGCCGTCGGAGGGACCGGCTCGGTGCTCGCCGACGCCATCACCTACTCCGGCGGCAGCGTCGCCCCGGGCGGTTCCGGCGGCGGCGGTGGTGTCCCCGGCACCGCCGGGTTCGCCGGCCTGCGACTGGACGTCGCCAGCCTCTGATCCACACGCCCAGCGCCTCGGGGCGCTGGGTCCGCCCCTCTGATCCGCTCCCACGGGTCGCGGGACCCTCACCGGTCGAGCCTGTCCGTCAGCGTCGACGGATAGTCTCGACCGGTGATCACCGCGACGTTCGACCCGGCCGAGCTGTCCGATGCGTGGGAGCAGGAGCTCGCCCGCCTGAGCACCCTCGGGGTGGTGACACGCCTCTGGGACGGCGACCACACCGTCATCCAGGACGACCCGGCCGACGCGGCGGACCGCCTCGGGTGGCTCGACGCGCCGGAGCGCAGCGCCATGCAGTGGCCCCGCTGGGCGCTGCTGGCCGACGAGATCGTCGACGGTGCGGGCGACCACGAGGTCGGCCGGATCGACACCGTCCTGGTCCTGGGCATGGGCGGATCGAGCCTGTTCCCCGAGGTGCTCGCAGAGACCTTCGAACCCGACCCGGCGTTCCCCCGCATCGTCGTGCTCGACACGACCGACCCGACGGCGGTCGCACGCACCGCGGCCAGGTGCGATCCGGAACGGACCCTCGTGGTGGTCGCCTCGAAGTCCGGCAGCACGATCGAGACGCGCTCGCACCTGGAGTGGTTCTGGTCGCGCTCGCCGGTGGGCCGCAACTACCTGGCGATCACCGATCCCGGTTCCGCGCTCGAGGCACTCGCCCGGGAGCGTGGGTTCCGCTCGGTCGAGCACGGCATTCCCGAGATCGGCGGCCGGTTCTCGGCGCTGTCCGCGTTCGGCATGGTCCCCGCCGCGCTCATGGGCCTCGACGGCTCCGCGCTGCTCGACACCGCCGAAGAGGCCGCCGAGGCGATGGACGAGGCCACACCGGTCGAGCACCACCTCGGGTGCCAGCTGGGCGCGCTCGTGGCCGTCGCCGCCGCGGCGGGACGCGACAAGCTCACGTTCCTGATCGACGAGCGTCTCGAGGCGTTCGGCGCGTGGCTCGAGCAGCTCGTCGCCGAATCGACGGGCAAGCACGGCGTCGGAGTGCTGCCGGTCGTCGACGAACCCGCGGACGCCCCTGACGCGGCACACCGCCTGTACGTCGTGATCGGCGACCACCCCGCGGCGTCCGCCGAGCTGCCCGGACCCTCGATCCGCCTCGCGGTCGAGGAGCCCGAGGATCTCGGCGCCCAGGTGTACCTGTGGGAGTTCGCGACGACCGTCGCCGGCATCACGCTCGGCATCAACCCGTTCGACCAGCCCGACGTCGAGTCCGCCAAGCTCGCGGCGCGAGCAGCGCTCTCGGGCGACGGGGACCACTCGTCGGCTCCGGTCGAGCTCGGCACGCTCGACCAGGCGCTCTCACTGGTGCGGCCGGGAGACGCCCTGGCGATCTGCGCGTTCGTCGACCCGGTGATCGAACCGGAGCTGCAGGCGGCCCGCCTGGCGCTGGGTCGACGCGCGGGTGTGGCCACCACGCTCGGGATCGGGCCGCGCTTCCTGCACTCGACGGGCCAGCTCCACAAGGGTGGACCGGACCGACTCGTCGTCGTGCAGGTGGTGGGCGATCCGGCGCAGGACGTCGAGATCCCCGGGTCGCCGTTCACCTTCGGCGAGCTGCTCCAGGCGCAGGCCGACGGTGACCTGGCGGCACTGGTCGCGGCTGGCAAGCGGGTGGTTCGGGTGCCGCTCGCCGAGCTGCTCGCCGTCTGACGGCACCCGCGTTCCGAACAGCAGGCCTCCGGCCCGGGCGGGCGATCGACGCGTGGAGCCGTCGCCGGACGACCTTCCGGCGCGCCGATGGGGATCTGCGCGCCGAGTGGTCGTGGGACGACCGTTCGGCGCGCAGATGCAGGCGCTCTTCGATGCGCCGGCTGCTCAGGCCGCGGTGATGACGATGCGCACCCGGGTGCGGTCCTCGCCCTCGGGCACGAGCTCGACCGCTCGGTGCACCGTGTCCGTGGAGTCGGCGACGCCGCGGATCGTCGAGTCGCCGTCGGCGTTGAGCTTCCACAGCGGTGAGCTGTGCAGGATCGTGCGCTCGTCCTCGACCGGCTCCGGCAGTCCTGACTGCGACAGGAAGGCGCCCTCGTCGGCCGTCGGGATCGTGAAGGTGATGTCGAGCTGCGTGCGGGCCTCGGCGAACGCGGTCTGGAAGCTCTCGTACGACCCGGGGACGACGAGGCCGGTCAGCTCCTCGACCGACCCGATGGCCGTGTCGTCGAGCTCGAGCGGCCGGGGCCGTCGGCCACGGTCTCGTCGGTCGACTCCGGCGCTGTCGCGACGGGCGCTTCGTCGTCGGGGATCAGCACCAGGCCGACGCCCAGCGCGAAGCCGGCGACGAGCACGATGCCGATGATCACGTTCCGTCGTTGACCCAACCCGCGCCGGCGTCGCGGTGCGGGTCGTTCGCTCGTCGGTGCATCCGTGGTGGTCATCGGTGCCTCCTCAGCGGACGACCGGCCCCTGGGGGCCGGTCGTCGCAGTGCGTCTCAGCTGTGTTCGGTCGGGGAGCGTCACCCGACGGGCGGGCTGGCTTCCCACTCCTCGAGCACGGCCACGTACTCGGCGACCTTGTCGGCGGGCAGCAACTCGGCGAGCGTCTCCTCGAAGCCGTCCTTCCAGACCTCGATGTCGAACTCCTCGCCGTCGAGCGTCACCCGCTCGTGCAGCACGACGTCCATGAGCTCGGTGGCCGAGAGCGAGTCGAGCCACGGCGGCATCGTCCCGGAGGAGCCGACGGTCTTGGCGCCGTCGGTGCCGTAGGTGTCGAGGCCGGCGGCGCGGTAGCCGGCGGTGCCGAGCGCCACCCAGGTGACCTGGTCGGCGGGGCGGGGGAAGACGGCGACGACACCCTCGTCACCGGTGAGGGCCGGGTTGTTGCCCGATCCGCCACCCGTGGCCCCGTGGCAACCGGCGCAGGTCGCGTAGACCTCGGCGCCGGCCTCGAGCGGGCCGAGCTCGGTCGGGGTGGGTGTGTCGAGCGTGACCGCGTAGATCACCGCCCACAAGGGGAGCAGCGCCAGGACCGGCACCGCCCACGCGGGGATCTTCTTTCGGGTCTCGGCCGCCTCGACCCACGGTGGGACCGGGTCGGGCGTGGCAGGGACCACTTCGGCGGCTGCCACGGCAGGCGTGGGTGCCGCGGCCGCAGCCGGGGCGTCGCTGGCGGTCGTGGCCGGCGTCGCCGCAGCAGGGGCGGCGTCGCCCCCACCACCGCCGCCCATCGCCGCACGTCGTGCACGGCTCCTGGCCAGGAGATGCTCTGGAATTTCGGTCAACGCAGCCTCCGCGGCGTCAGGACTCGACCAGCTCCGGAAACGGGCGGTCGAGAGCAACAGTCGAGGGCAACAATAGGCACGTAGGGTGCACGCCGACCAAGCCGAGATGGTGGATGCCTCCGAACCACTCGACGACGACGGTGCAGTCGCCAGGTCGCTCCCTCCCCAGCTGTGCCAGCCGGTCCGTGCCGGATGTGTCAGCCGGTCCGTGCCGGATGTGTCAGGGCTCGGTGCCGCGTGGTAGACCACCATCACCGGTGAGTCCGTGTGTTCGTTCCGTACGAGTGCGCGGTCTACACTTGTGAGAACGTTCACAATGACCCTGACAGCTGTCGGGGCACCGTTGATCCGCCAGCATCACCCATCATCCACAGCTCGTCACCCGGTCCGGTCGGCTCACTCGCACCGCTGCGATGCCCCCGCCACCGGGACCCATGATGAGGTCGACAGGAGGTCGTCCGTGGTCGCATTCCTAGCAACGCTGCTGATCACGGTGGCGATGATCGCCCCGATCTTCCCGTATGCGAAGCGTCGGCCCGTCGGCACGCCGATGACCTGGGGCGAGGCGATGCTCGCGGGCACCTACGTCTTCTTCATCATCTTCTGGGTGTACGGCGTCGTGCCGCACCAGTTCCTCACCTGGGCCGACTCCGAGCTCGGCTGGCGTCCGGACCTGATCTGGTTCGGCCCCGGCGGCCAGGTCACCCTGCCGTTCGGCATCGCGTCGCTCGACACGCCCTGGTTCCCGATCATGATCAACGCTCGTGCGGTGCGCGACATCATCGCCACCCTGATCTACGTGGTGTTCCTGGGCCTCCAGATGTGGATCTGGGCCTGGTGGCAGAATCGTGGGGAGCGGGCGAAGGCCGCCAAGGCCATCGAGCCGACCTCGACGTACGGTCGTCCGCTCGTCAAGCGGGCCTGAGGCCGAGGAGTTCCCATGGGAGCAACCGATGCGAACCCGCCGATGCCGGAGTTCAGCGACGACTACGTCCTCATGGAGGTCGACGCTGACTACCTGGCCAAGGCGGTCAAGCCGAAGCAGTTCATCCACATCGACCAGTCCGAGTGCATCCAGTGCGAGGGCTGCGTCGACATCTGCCCGTGGAAGTGCATCTGGATGCTCAGCCCGTCCACGATCGAAGAGGCCGTGGGCACCGAACGCCCCGGCGTCGATCCGACGGACAACGTCGTGTTCCTGATCGACGACGACGTCTGCACCCGTTGCGCGCTGTGCGTCGACCGTTGCCCGACCGGCGTGATCATCCTCGGCAAGATCGGCGACCCCGCGGCGGCGGGCGATCCGCACCAGCGCACCAACTCCCACGGGTACGGCTACGGGATGCGCCTCGCATGATGCACACGCACGCACACCGGATTCGACGCACGATGGCGCAGAGGGGTAGGGAATAAGCCGTGGCCAAGACGATGCAGGGCTCCAAGGGCCAGAAGATGCAGGACAAGCTGAGCGACACCTGGGAGAAGACCCAGGGCTCGCAGGCCTGGAACTCGATCTTCCGCCCCGGTTCGATCTTCCGGAAGGGCTACTCCGACAGCCCCCGCAACCGGTCCTACGTGATCATGAACTCGGTGCTGTACCACCTCCACCCGGTGAAGGTGAAGCGCCACGCGGTGAAGGTCAGCTACACGCTCTGCCTCGGCGGGCTCAGCTTCTTCCTGTTCATCATCCTCACGGTGACCGGCATCTTCTTGATGTTCTTCTACCGCCCGACCGCGGCGCAGGCGTGGGAAGACATCTACGCCCTGCAGACCTCGGTCACCTTCGGTCTGCTGGTCAGGAACATGCACAGATGGGGCGCTCACCTCATGGTGATCTCCGTGTTCCTCCACATGGCGCGCGTCTTCTACCACGGCGCCTACAAGGCACCGCGTGAGTTCAACTGGGTGATCGGTGTGATCCTGCTCACCCTGACCCTGCTGCTCTCGTTCACCGGGTACCTGCTGCCGTGGGACCAGCTCGCGCTCTGGGCGGTGACGGTGGGTACCAACATGATCGGGTACACACCGGTGTTCGGCGACCAGGTCCGCTTCGTGCTGCTCGGCGGTGCCGAGATCGGTACCAACACCCTGTTGCGCTGGTACGTGTTGCACGTGTTGTTCTTCCCCTTCATCACCGTCATCTTCATGGCCATCCACTTCTGGAGGGTCCGCAAGGACGGCGGCATCTCGGGGCCGTTGTGACCCGGGTTGCAGTGATTCGAGTGACGACGTCAGTTCGACCGACTGTGAGTGAGCGATGACCGAGGTACCAGAACACCTCCTCAAGCGGGCGCAGGCCGCCAAGGACAAGGCAGCCGCCAAGTCCTCCGAGACCCCTGCTCCCGACGCCGCGGCCCCCGCAGCTGACGCCCCCGCGGCCGAAGCCGCGTCGGGCGGCGACAGCCGGATCCCCGCGCACCTGCTCGCCCGCTCGTCGGCAGCGAAGTCGAAGAAGGCCGGCGGAGAGACCGCGACCGCGGACGCACCCGCGGCCGCCGGCGCATCGACCGCCGTGGCCACCGCCACCGGCGGGGGAGCCGTCGCCACCGCCGGCGGTCCGCCGCTCGCCGCAGGCCCCGGTGGTCACACCCAGCGCCTGCTCACGGTCGTCAAGTCCGGCTCGATCCAGGACGTCAAGGCCAAGCCGCAGGACAAGGTCCACGTGTGGCCGCACCTGCTCGTGGTCGAGTTCGTCGCCGCTCTGGTCTGCACGGTCTTCCTGCTGATCTTCTCGTGGGTCGTCAACGCACCCCTGATGGAGCTCGCGAACTTCAACCAGACGCCGAACCCGTCGAAGGCGCCGTGGTACTTCCTGGGCCTCCAGGAGCTCCTCACCATGTTCCACCCGATGGTCGCCGGTGTGACCATCCCCGGCATGGGCATCTTCCTGCTGATCCTGGCGCCCTACATGGACAAGAACCCGTCCAACAAGCCCGAGGATCGCAAGTTCGCCATCTCGCTGATGACCGTCCACCTGATGTTCTGGGCGGTGCTCGTCATGATCGGCACCTTCTTCCGCGGCCCCGGCTTCCTCTTCACCCTCCCGTGGGTGGACGGAACGTTCGTCGAGCTGTGAGCCCTCTGCTGATGAAAGGACATGTGACGTGAACGGATTCATCATCGTCGCGATCGCCCTTGTCGTGGTGTTGGCCGCGGTCGCCCTGTTGGGTGCCGCACGCCGCCGTGACACCGGTGCAGCGATCGGGGACCTCGCCTCCGAGACGGTCAAGAAGGACCGCACCGCGCGCAAGGCCGCCTCGTCCGGCGAGGCCGCGCCCACCGGCAAGCAGGTCGAGAAGGCAGCGGTGCTCGCACGCACCTCGACCGACGTCGCCCCGACGACCCCGGCTGCGCCGGTCACCTGGACCCCGCCCGACGTCGAGACCTACGGCGTGACCCGCCGTCAGTTCCTGAACCGCTCGGTGTTCGCGCTGTTCGGACTCGGCATCACGGTCTTCGGCGTCGCCATCGTCGGCTTCCTGTGGCCGTCCGGCTCGAGCGGCTTCGGCTCCAAGATCCGCATCGGCAAGGTGTCCGACGTGCTCGCCGACGTGCAGTCCAACGACGGCTTCCTCTACAAGCCAGAGGGTCGCATGTGGATCACCGAGTACCCCGCGGCGGCGCTCCCCAAGGCGAAGACCGTCTACTCGCCGTCCGAGCTCACCGGCATGGAAGCCGGACTGGTGGCGCTCTACCAGAAGTGCCCCCACCTGGGTTGCCGAGTGCCCGAGTGCAAGAGCTCGCAGTGGTTCGAGTGCCCGTGCCACGGCTCGCAGTACAACCAGGTCGGCGAGAAGAAGGGCGGCCCGGCCCCTCGAGGCATGGACCGCTTCGCCACCGAGGTCAACGGCGGTGTGTTCACGGTGAACACCGGCCAGATCATCCAGGGCCCGCCGATCGGCGTGAACACCACCGGTCAGGAGGCGGAAGGTCCGCACTGCATCGGTGGCGGTGGCGGGGGCCACTGATCGGCCCCACCTTCCAGCAGCACACGTCAAGCAGCACAGCTCAGCAGGACCAGTTCAGCAGCACTCGTGACATGGGCAACCGTGTCACCCGAGGGAGACACACGAGTACGTAGATGATCATCGCATCGACCCAACGGGCCATCGGCTTCGTCGTCCTCGCCGTCGTGGTGATCGGTTTCGTGGTGTGGCTCATCGCCAACCTCCGAGCCGGTTCCAAGGAGGTGGGCTCCGAGATCGAGCTGGCTCCCAACCGCAAGCCGTATCTGAGCGACGACGAGCTCGAGGGCAAGAAGCTCAACCTCGCGCTGTACTCGGCCGCCGGACTGCTGGCGATCATCGGCGTGGCACTGCCGCTGTACTGGCTGGCCGAACCCGGCCGCCAGGACGGCGCCGTCGAGGTCTTCCAGGAGACCTTCGTCCGGCGTGGCGCCGAGCTCTACGAGACCGGCGCGCAGTGCGTGACCTGTCACGGCGGAAACGGCTCCGGCGGCTCCACGACCTTCATCGTGAACGACCAGAACGGCCAGTTCGTCGACCAGGTCACCTGGATCGCGCCAGCGCTGGACAACGTGCTCTACCGCTACTCCGAAGAGGGCGTGCGCTACATCCTCGACTACGGCCGCCCCGGTACGCCGATGGCCGCCTGGGGTGGACCCGGTGGTGGCCCGCTGACCACGCAGCAGGTCGACAACCTCATCGACTACCTCTGGACGGTGCAGCTCAGCCCCGACGACATGCGCAAGCAGGTCGACGACTTCGTGAAGACCATCGACCCGGAGCTCTACGAGCGCATGATGGAGGTCGACGCGTCGAACGAGGGTGAGATCGTGCCGCTCGAGGCCAACCGGCTCTCGACCGAGGACGAGATCAAGCTCGGCGAGATCCTCTTCAGCAACCAGGAACTGGCCGCCGGCTCGTACTCCTGTGCCCGCTGCCACGTGCCGGGTGCCGCCTACGGGCAGGCCTGGCAGCCCTTCGACCGCCTCGAGATGAGCTCGTTCGGCCCGAACCTCACCGGCATCGAGAACGAGGCCACCGAGGCACAGCACTTCGATCTGGTCTGGAACGGCATGGTGCCCGGCGCCGGCTACTTCTCCCGCAAGCAGGGCAACCCGCAGATGCCGGCGTTCGGTGCGAACCCGAACACCGGCCAGGCCGACGCCGGGGTCCCCGACCTCGGGCCCAACGGCATGCTGAGTCCGGTGCAGGTGTGGGCGATCGTGACCTACGAGCGCAACCTGTCGAACGACTCGACCGTGAAGTCCCCGGTAGCCGGGACCGTTGATTCACCGACCTTCTCCGGCGAGAAGTGACGGCCCAGGAGCTCGTGATGCCATTCCTCGCAGCAATCGCCTTCGACCCGGCCATCCGCGGCGTCCTCGTCGTCATGGTCGGCGTCGTGGTCCTCTTCGGGTCCATCTACCTGATCCTCGCCACCAACACCGGTTTCCGGGGTGGCTTCCTCATCGCCATGGCGGGACTCGCCGGCTGGTGCTTCTCGATGGGCATCTTCTGGTGGATCTACGGCATCGGCATGATCGGCGCTGCTCCCAGCTGGATGGAGCAGGAGATCAACTTCGATCGGAACGCCGTCGCGATCACCGAGCAGGTCAACGACCTGCCGAGGACCGAGGACCTGGTCAGCCCGGAGCAGCTCCTCGCCGACTTCGAGGCCGAGAACCCGGACATCCGTGAGCAGATCGAGTCGACCGAGGGCGAGGGCTTCGTGCCCAAGTCGCTCACGCAGGTCGTGACGCTGGTCCCGGAGCTCAAGGACGAGCTGGACGACGACCTCAACGGCTGGCGCATCCTGCCCGAGTCGGACTCCCGTCGCGGTGAGGCCGTCGCGGCCACGGACGCGGCGCTGGCCAACAACGGGGTGTTCGGCACCGAGACCACCTCGGCCGACTACACGGTCAAGGACGTCTACTTCTTCGGTGGCAAGGCCGCAGCCGAGCCCGACCCGGACGCCGGACTGCTGAAGAAGGCATGGAACCGCATCGTCTCGGCGCTGCAGGTGAAGAACCCGACCCAGTACGCGGCGATCACGTTGCAGCGCAACATCGAGACCACCGTCGCCCCGGGCGAGGCACCACCGCCGGCCCAGATCGACGAGACCGCGTCGACCGTCACGGTCGTGCTCGAGCGGAACCTGGGCAACAAGCGGGTCATCCCTGCGCTCTTCACCCTCTTCACCGGCATCGCGTTCTTCGTGTTCTGCTGGATGCTGCACACACGTGACCTCAAGGCCGCCTCGATGCGCGCCAACTGGGATCCGGCAGCAGAGGCCGCCTGACGATGGGGCAGTACCTTCCTGTCTTCGTGCTCCTGGTCCTGACGGTTGGGTTCGGCGCGATCAGCCTGGTCATGTCCCGGCTGCTCAACCCGTCGAAGCCGACGGCAGCGAAGGTCTCGCCCTACGAGTGCGGCATCGTCGATCAGACCGACCCGCCCGAGCGGTTCCCGGTCCGCTTCTACCTGATCGCGATGATCTTCATCGTCTTCGACATCGAGATCATCTTCTTCTATCCGTTCACGATGGTGTACGAGCAGCTGGGCGGCTACGGCATCGTGGCGATCGTCATCTTCTCTGCGGCGGTCTTCGAGTCGTTCGTGTACCTGATCAGCAACGGCGCGCTCGACTGGGGTCCGATCCAGCAGGTGCGTCGCTCGAAGGTGATGCTCGGTGCGAACCGCACCGCAGCGACCACCATCCGTCGTGTCGGGACCGACGGACGTCCCGCACTGACGGGCGCCGAACCCGCCGCAGCTCGTGAGGTGGCCTGATGGCAGCTGACATCGCCGACACCGGTCCCAAGTTCTCGACCGACGGCCTGCAGGGGCTCGAGCACAACTTCCTCACGGGCAAGGTCGAGGACCTGGTCCGCTGGTCGCGTTCGCACAGCTCGTGGCCCGCCACGTTCGGACTCGCCTGCTGCGCGATCGAGATGATGGGGGCCGGCGGTCCGCACTACGACATCTCGCGCTTCGGCATGGAGGTGTTCCGCGCCTCCCCGCGTCAGGCCGACGTGATGATCGTGGCCGGTCGTGTCTCGCAGAAGATGGCCCCGGTGCTCCGCCAGATCTACGACCAGATGATGGAACCGAAGTGGGTCATCTCGATGGGCGTCTGCGCGTCGTCGGGCGGCATGTTCAACAACTACGCGCTGGTCCAGGGCGTCGACACGATCGTGCCGGTCGACGTCTACGCGCCCGGCTGTCCTCCGGGGCCCGAGACGTTGCTGCAGGCGATCGTGATGCTGCACGAAGAGATCGAGAGCGGCGAGATCCTCCGTCGGCGTGCCGACGACCGGCGCCGGTGCCGGGATCCAGCTCGAGCAGGTCGGGGCGACCACCCCCTCGCCGGTCACGCTCGGCGCACGCTGATGTCGGACGACGTCGAGGAGACGCCGGACGACGACAGCGTCGAGCCGGAGACCACACCCGCCGCCGAGGATGCCGTCCGTCGACGCCTCCGCGAGCCCGAACCGGAGCCCGAGCCCGAACCGGAGCCCGAGCCCGAGCCCGAACCGGAGCCCGAGCCCGAGCGGCTGCACGGCGTGTCGGTCACCGAGTCCCGCGGCCAGGTGGTGCTGCATCCCACCCGCGAGGAGTACCTCCCCCTCGTCAAGGACCTGCGCGAGCAGGGCTGGTTCGTCTGCGTCGACCTCGCAGGTGTCGACTACCTCGGCCACGGCGCAGATCGAGGCCTGCCCATCGGCACCGAGCCCGAGCGCTTCGAGGTCGTCGTCGTGCTCCGCAACCACTCCGAGCGCAGCGTCCTGCGACTCAGGGTGCAGGTGCCCGAGTCCGACGCCTCCATCGACACGCTCTTCAGCCTGCATCCCGGGGTCGAGAACCCCGAGCGTGAGGTCTTCGACATGTTCGGCATCGACTTCGTCGGTCACCCCGGCCTGTCTCGCATCCTGATGCCGGACGAGTGGGAGGGCCACCCGCTCCGCAAGGACTACGACGTGGGACGCATCCCCGTGCAGTTCAAAGGCCCAGCGTCGGCTCGATAGCCGCCGTCCCACGAGAGACTTCGATGACCGCCACTGACATCCCACATCTCGACGCAGCGCTCGAGCGCCTGACGGGCGACGACGCCGTGCTCCGCCTGACGGAGACCGAGGCCGAGGAGCGCTCCGGGTACCAGGCCCCCACCGAGGAGGGCATGGGCGAGCGCATGATCATGAACATGGGTCCGCAGCACCCGTCGACCCACGGTGTGCTGCGTCTCGTGCTCGAGATGGACGGCGAGACGATCACCCGCTCGAAGCCGGTCATCGGCTACCTGCACACGGGCATGGAGAAGACGGGCGAACAGCTCACCTACCTCCAGGGTCCGACGAACGTCACGCGCATGGACTACGCGAGCCCGTTGTTCAACGAGCTCGTGTTCTCACTCGCGGTCGAGAAGCTGGTCGGGATCGAGGTGCCCGAACGGGCCACGTGGATCCGCATGCTCATGAGCGAGCTCAACCGACTCAGCTCGCACATGCTCTTCCTCGCGACCAACGGCATGGACCTGGGCGCCGTCGGCATGATGATCTACGGCTGGCGTGAACGCGAAGAGGTCCTGCGCTTCTTCGAGGTCGTGACCGGGCTGCGGATGAACCACAACTACATCCGGCCCGGTGGCGTCGCCGCCGATCTGCCGACCGGATGGCGTGACGACCTGGCCCGTGCCATCGATCCGATCCCCGAGCGTCTCGAGGAGTTCGACGTCCTCATGACCGGTCAGCCGATCTGGCGTGAGCGGCTCCAGGGCGTCGGCGTGATCACCGCCGGCGAGGCGCTCTCGCTCGGCACGACCGGCCCGATCCTGCGCTCCACCGGCTACGCCTGGGACCTGCGTCGCGACGATCCGTACCTCGCCTACGACGAGGTCGACTTCGACGTCATCGTCGGTTCCTACGGCGACTGCTTCGACCGGTACGCCATCCGGCTGGCCGAGATCCGCGAGTCGATTCGCATCGTCCGCCAGATCCTCGACAAGATGCCCGACGGCGATTACCGGAGCCAGGACAAGAAGGTCACCCCGCCGCCTCGTGCTCGCATCGACGAGTCGATGGAGGCACTGATCCACCACTTCAAGATCTTCACCGAGGGCTTCAAGGTGCCCGAGGGCGAGGTCTACGTCGCGGTGGAGAGCCCTCGGGGTGAGCTCGGCTGCTACATCGTCTCCGACGGCACCGCCAAGCCGCACCGAATGCACATCCGTGGACCGAGCTTCGTGAACCTCCAGGCACTTCCCCATCTGATGAAGGACTCCTTCCTCGCCGACACCGTCGCGATCATCTCCTCCGTCGACCCGATCATGGGCGAGGTGGACCGATGAGGGCCGCCCCCATGTCCGCCGCACGTGGCGGGACCGAAGAGGTGGATCGCTGATGGCCCGGTTCACCGCGGAGAACGAGACGCTGGCGAGGCAGATCATCGCCCGCTACCCGCGTCCGAAGTCCGCCACCATCCCGCTGTGCCACCTGGCCCAGGAGCAGGACGGCTACCTGGCCGACGACGCGATGGTCCACATCGGCGAGCTCGTCGGCTGCACCTCGGCCGAGGTGCTGGGCACGGCCAGCTTCTACGAGATGTTCAAGCGCCACGAGACCGGCAAGTACTGCCTCAACGTGTGCACCAACATCTCGTGCCAGCTGCTCGGCGGCGAGGAGCTGCTCGAGCACGCAGAGAAGGTGCTCGGCGTGCGCTCCGGCGGCACGACCGAGGACGGCCTGTTCACCCTCGAGGACGTCGAGTGCATCGCGGCGTGCACCGAGGCTCCTGCGGTCCAGGTCAACTACCGCTACTTCCACCGACTCTCGACCGACGACCTCGACCAGCTGATCGCGGACCTCCGCAGCGGCGCACTCGACGACGTCGTGCCCGAGCACGGCACACTCGGCCGGGTCCGTCAGGACCTCGTCGGCGATCAGATCGCGAACGTGACCCCGCCCGAGGCCCAGACCGAGCCCGTGTGGATCGCTCGTCACCGACTGCTCGCCGAGGCGGCCAGCACCGACGCAGGGAGCCCTGTGTCCGGAGGTTCAGCACCGTGATCGGCACCACGACCCCCGCAGGCCAGCTCGCCGACGGCGTGCCCGCGATCGTCTCGTCACGCTTCGGCGTCGAGAACGCACACACCATCGACGGCTACCGCAACAGCGGCAGCTACACCGGCTACCAGGCGATCCGCTCGGTGCTCGAGATGACGCCCGACGCGGTCACCGCGACGGTGCGCGACGCGACGGTCCTCGGCCGTGGCGGCGCCGGCTTCCCGGCCGGTGTGAAGTGGGGCTTCTGCCCTCCCGGCGTGTGGCCCCGCTACATCGTGGTCAACGGCGACGAGTCCGAGCCCGGCACCTACAAGGACCGCGTGCTCATGGAACGCGATCCGCACCAGCTGATCGAGGGCTGCCTGATCGCCGCCTACGCGATCGGTGCGGCGCAGGTCTTCCTGTACGTGCGCGGCGAGATGCCCCACGCGCAGGAGCGGATCGCCGCAGCGCTCAACGAGGCGTACGCCGCCGGTCTGGTCGGCAAGAACATCCTCGGCACCGACTTCAGCGTCGACATCGTCCTGCACTGGGGTGCGGGCGCGTACATCGTCGGCGAGGAGACCGCCCTCATCGAGTCCCTCGAGGGCAACCGCGGCATGCCACGGCTCAAGCCGCCGTTCTTCCCGGCGGCCAAGGGTCTGTACCTGGCGCCGACGATCGTCAACAACGTCGAGACGCTCTCGAACCTGCCGTGGCTCTTCAACCACTCGGTCGAGGAGTACCGCTCGGTCGGCACCGAGAGCTCGCCGGGCACGCGTCTGATCGCGCTGTCGGGTCACGTGAACAACCCGGGCGTGTTCGAGATCCCGCAGGGCACCACCACGTTCCGCGACCTGTTCGAGAACCCGATCTACGGCAACGGCATCCGCGACGGTCACCGCCTGAAGATGTTCATCCCCGGTGGCGCCTCGGCCCCCTGGTTCTTCCCCGAGCAGGTCGACCTGCCCCTCGAGGGCCGTGTCGTCGGTGGAGCGGGCTCGATGCTCGGCTCCGGCGCGATCGTCGTGATGGACGAGACGACCGACGCGGTCAAGGCGTGCCTGCGCGTCGTGCGCTTCTTCGCCCGCGAGTCCTGCGGCAAGTGCACGCCGTGCCGCGAGGGCACCACGTGGGAGGAGAAGATCCTCCAGCGCATCCTCGACGGCCAGGGTCGGCCGAGCGACATCGACCTGCTGCTCGACGTCGCCGACAACATCTCACCCGGCCCGTACCCGGTCGCGTCCGACCCGGACAACGACCTCGAGGCCATCCCGTACCCGCCTCGCCAGACCACGATCTGCCCGCTCGGTCCGTCCTCGGTCGCACCGATCACCTCGGCGATCCGTCGGTTCCGCGACGAGTTCGAGTCGAAGATCGTCAAGCGCGACCTGATCCCCGTCACCGGGGAGTCCATCGCGTCCGAGGCGGTCGACCGCCGACGCCGAGTCCATGAACGGTGGTGCGCACAGCCATGTCTGAGAAGCCCCGCCCGATCACGATCACCGAGCCGGTGACGATCACCGTCGACGGTCGACAGGTCACCGCGCAGAACGGCGAGCTGCTGATCGACGCCTGCGAGCGGAACGACGCCTACATCCCTCGCTTCTGCTACCACCCGCGCATGAGCCCGGTCGGCATGTGCCGCATGTGCCTCGTCGAGGTCGACACCGGCCGAGGCCCGGCGCTGCAGCCGAGCTGCATGATCCCGGTGGCCGACGGCATGGTCGTCGACACGACCAACGAGAAGGTCGCGAAGGCGCAGGACGGCATCCTCGAGTTCCTGCTCGCGAACCACCCGCTCGACTGCCCCGTCTGCGACAAGGGCGGCGAGTGCCCGCTCCAGGACCAGACCATGGCCTACGGCCCGGGCGAGTCGCGCTGGGTCGAGGAGAAGCGGCACTACGAGAAGCCGATCGCGATCTCCGAGACGGTGTACCTCGACCGCGAGCGTTGCATCCTCTGCGACCGCTGCACCCGGTTCGCGGACGAGGTCGCGGGCGATCCGCTGATCCACTTCATCGACCGCGGCTCCAACACCGAGGTCGCCACGTTCCCCGGCGAGCCGTTCAGCTCGTACTTCTCGGGCAACACGGTCCAGATCTGCCCGGTGGGTGCGCTCACCGCGAAGCCGTACCGATTCCGCGCCCGTCCGTGGGACCTCGAAGAGGTCGAGTCGACCTGCGCCGGATGCGCCGTCGGCTGTCGCATCACCGTGCAGTCGAGCCGGAACCAGGTGCTGCGCTACCAGGGTGTCGACTCCGACCCGGTGAACTGGTCGTGGCTGTGCGACAAGGGTCGCTTCGGCTTCGAGGCCGTCAACGCGGATGAGCGTCTGGGTGAGCCGCTGGTGTCGAACGGGTCCGACCTGGTGCCTGCCCGTTGGTCCGACGCCCTCTCCGCGCGCGACCGACTCGATCCGCGCGGCCGACCCGTCGGCCATCGCGGTGCTCGGCGGCGCACGACTCACCAACGAGTCCGCGTACGCCTGGGCGAAGCTCGCCAAGGGCATCATCGGCACCGACCACGTCGACGCACAGCTCGGCGACGGCCTGCCCGCCGAGGTCGCACTGGGTCTTCCCGGCGCGACCATCGACGAGGTCTGCGCCCCGGGTGGCACCGTGCTCTACCTCGGGCCCGATCCGAAGGAAGAGCTCTCGGTCCTGTACCTGCGCCTCAAGCACGCGGTCGACGTCGACCGTGCCCGCATCGTCGAGGTCACGCCGACCCGCACCGGCCTGTCGCCGTACGCCGCGACGTCGCTGCAGTACCGGCCCGGCGAGCTCCCTGCGCTGGTCCAGGCGCTGGCCACCGGCGACGTGCCCGATGCCGGCGTCGCCGGTCTCGATGCCGAGGTCGTGCGCGCCGCCTCCGAGACGGTGCGCGCCGCGGGTGACGACCTCAAGGTCGTGATCGGGCGGGCCAACCTGGCCGAGTCCGCCGGCACGGTCGTCGACGCCGCGGTCGCGCTGCGTGACGCGGTGCCCGGCGCCCGGTTCCTCGTCGCCCTGCGGCGCGGCAACGTGCGCGGTGCGCTGCTCGCCGGTCTGGCCCCCGGGCTGCTGCCCGGCGCCGCGACCCTCGACGCCGGCCGCTCCACCTGGACCGACACGTGGGGCTCGGTGCCGGCGACGACCGGACTCGACGCCCACGGGATCCTCGCCGCCGCAGCCGACGGACGCATCGACGTGCTGATCCTGCTCGGCGCCGATCCGCTCGCCGACTTCGCCGACCGGTCCCTCGCTCGCCGGGCCCTCGCCGGTGCCAAGACGGTGATCTCGCTCGACCGCTTCCTCACCGAGTCGACCCGGCAGGCCGACGTCGTGCTGCCGGTCGCCGGGTTCACCGAGTGCGACGGCACCCACACGAACATCGAAGGTCGCGTGACGGTCCTGAACCAGAAGGTGACGCCCCCCGGCACCGCCCGCGCCGACTGGCAGATCGCGGCCGAGCTCGCACAACGACTCGGTGCCGATCTGGGCGTGCTCTCCTCCGAGGCGCTCTGGGCCGAGCTGACCGCGACCTCCGAGGTCCACTCGGCGGCGACGGCGGCACAGCTCGCCCGGCCCGAGCACGCCGACGGCATCGTCGTCGGCTCCTCGGCGGTGCCCTTCAGCGCTCCCGTGCCCACCCACGTCGCCCCGAAGAGCGCGTACTCGCTGCGCCTCGTGGTCAACCGCACGCTCTACGACGCCGGCACGTCGATCTCGCACTGCACGTCCTCGGCGTCGCTGGCGCCGGCCGCTGCGCTGCACCTCGGCACCGCTGACGCCGCGCCGCTCGGCATCGAGACCGGCACCCGGGTCACCGTCAGCTCGTCCAACGGAAGCCTCTCGGTTCCGGCCGTGGTCGACGGCGCCGTGCCCAAGGGCTCGGCGATGTTGCGACACAATCTCGCCGGCGCGGATGCCGGGGTCCTCGTCTCGGCGGACGACGTCGTGTGCGACATCAGGGTGGAGGTCGGCTGATGCTCACCAGTGTGGTCGGCGATCCGCTCCTGTCGGGCGGCATCGGCTTCAACGAGATCCTCATCGTGCTGCTGAAGGTCCTGGTGGCCTTCGGCGGTCTGCTCGTGGGCGTCATCCTCATGATCTGGTTCGAGCGCAAGCTCATCTCGGACATGCAGAACCGTCTCGGCCCCAACCGGGCGGGCCCGTTCGGTCTCTTCCAGACGGTGGCCGACGGGTTGAAGCTGATCCTCAAGGAGGATCTGGTCCCGGAGAAGGCGGACCGCTTCGTGTTCAAGCTGGCGCCGTTCCTGATGCTGACGCCCGCGTTCCTCACCTTCGCCATCGTGCCGATCGCCGGCAACTTCAACGACGGCAACGACGGCGTGGTCACGATCCTCGGCGAGAAGACCTTCATGCAGGTCGCCGATCCGCAGATGGGCATCTTGTTGTTCCTCGCGATGTCGTCGATCGCGGTCTACGGCGTCATGCTCGCCGGCTGGTCCTCGGGCTCGAAGTACCCGCTGCTCGGCTCGGTGCGCGCCACGGCGCAGATGGTCTCCTACGAGGCGGCCCTCGGCCTCTCGCTCGCCGCCGTGCTGCTCGTCGCCGGCTCGCTGTCGACCAACCAGATCGTGGCGGGACAGTCGGGCTTCGAGTGGAACCTGTGGATGACGGGGCTCGTCCCGTTCGTCATCTTCACCATCGCCGGCACCGCCGAGCTCAACCGGCCGCCGTTCGATCTGGTCGAGGCGGAGCAGGAGATCGTCGGCGGCTACCACACCGAGTACTCGTCGTTCCGCTTCGCGATGTTCTTCATCGCCGAGTTCCTCAACACCGTGACCATGTCGGCGATCATCGTGACGCTGTTCTTCGGTGGCCCGTCCGGTCCGGACTTCGGCATCACCGGCTGGGTCTCGGACTACGTCCTGCCGTTCATCTGGTTCTTCGCCAAGGTCTTCGTCTTCCTCTGCATGTTCGTCCTGCTCCGCGGCACCCTGCCCCGCCTGCGCTACGACCAGCTGATGGACCTGGGCTGGAAGCTCCTCATCCCGCTCGCGCTCGGGTGGCTGCTGCTGCTCGTCGGCGTGCGGGTCGGCGCAGATCAGGACTGGAACCTGGCCGTCGTGGTGGGTGTCGGCGTGCTCGGCCTCGCCGTGGGCGCCGCGCTGCTGCGACTGGCGATCCGGTCCTCGGCCGCGAAGCGTGAGCTCGAACTCGAACCGTCAGGAGAGTCGCGCTGATGGGTTACCTCGAGGGATTCGGCGTCACCATCAAGAAGTGGCTCGGCGTCCACACCGACACCGGTCGCAGGGTCACCCTGCAGTACCCGGAGCAGACCCGCCCGAAGCCGGAGCGCTTCCACGGTCGTCACGTGCTCAACCGCTACGACGACGGCATGGAGAAGTGCATCGGCTGCGAGCTGTGCGCCGGTGTCTGCCCCGCCAAGTGCATCTACGTGCGCGGTCAGGACAACGACCCCGAGGATCCCACCTCGCCGGGTGAGCGCTTCGGCTTCGTCTACGAGATCAACTACCTCCGGTGCATCCACTGCGACCTCTGCGTCGAGGCCTGCCCGACCGAGGCGATCACCGAGACGAAGATGTTCGAGTTCGCGTTCACCAACCGCGCGGACGCGATCTACACCAAGGACGAGCTGCTCGTCGGCGACGACGGTCGTCCCCAGCAGCTGCCCTGGGAGAACTGGGACGGCGGCTTCGACGCCGCGGCACAGAGCTCTGGCTGGATGCGTGCCACCGCTCCTTCGGGCGATGCCGACTTCGTCGGGATCGTCGCGTGGGCGGGCGAGCTCGGCTACGGCGTGCGCCCGCCCGAGAGCATCGGCGTCGACGAGCCCTCGACGGACGATCACGGCCACGGCCATGACGACCACGACGACCACGGTCACGACGATCACGGGCACGACGACCACGGGCACGGTGCCGGCGGCCCGGAGCTTCCGGTCGCGCCGGACGATCTGCTCGACGTGCCCGAGCCGGTCGACGGGAGCGTCCCTGCTGCGGCGACCTTCGACGCCGAGCCCGAGGACGAGCCCGCGCTGCCGAGCTCCGTCACTGCCGCGGCGCCGAAGCCGCTGCTCGTCGATGCCGTCGACGAGCCCGCCGACACCGCTGCTGGGACCGACGCTGGCGAGTCCGGCGCCGACACGGACGCCCACACCGCAGTTGACGACACCGCAGCCGACGACACCGCAGCCGACGACACCGCAGCCGACGACACCGCAGCTGACGAGTCGCCGACCGCCGACGAGCCGTCGTCCGACGACGAGGCATCGACGGCCGGGTTCTTCGACGCTCCCGAGGCACCCGCCGAGGAGCCGAAGGGACGCCGCTTCGGGCGCAGGAAGGGTGACCGCCCATGAGGGTCGAGATGTTCACGTTCCTCCTCACCGGCGCGATCTGCCTCGCCGGCTCCCTGGGCGTGGTGCTGTTCCGCAACACGGTGCACAACGCACTCTCGCTGGTGGCGACGCTCTTCGGTGTCGCGGTGCTCTTCGTCGCACAGGAGGCGTACTTCCTGGCTGCGATCCAGGTGATCGTCTACGCCGGCGCGGTCGTCATCCTGTTCCTGTTCGTCATCATGCTGCTCGGGGTCGACCGCACGGACGCGGTCGAACAGGATCCTCTGCTCGGCCAACGCCCGGTCGCCGCGGTGCTCGGCATCGCGATCCTCGGCCTGACGCTGACCGCGCTGCTGTCGACCGCCGCCGAGGTCACTGGTGACCGCTCGGTGCTCGCCCCCTTGGACCCGGAGATCCCCGACATCGAGCGACTCGGTCGGGTGCTGTTCACCGACTACGTCTTCGCCTTCGAGATCACCGCCGTGCTGCTCACGATCGCTGTCGTCGGCGCCGTCGTGCTGGCCCGCCGCTCCGTCGCCCCGATCGACCTCGACGAGTTCCCCGGCACTGCCAAGGATGCACTCGAGGAGCGTCTCGCCGCGCGCGCCGCCGCGCCGGTCGCCGACACCGAGGGCTCGTCGCCCGATCCGGCCGGTTCACCCGCCGAGACCGACGCCGAGGGGAGCGAGGGCTGATGCTCGAACTGACCCAGACCTGGTACCTGGTCCTGGCCGCCCTGATCTTCACGATCGGTGCCGTGGGACTCATGGTCCGAAAGAACCCGCTCGTGATGTTCATGTGCGTCGAGCTCATGCTCAACGCCGTGAACCTGACCTTCGTGGCGTTCTCACGGGCACTCGACGACGTCGCCGGTCAGGCGATCGTCTTCTTCGTACTGGTCGTCGCGGCCGCCGAGGTCGTGGTCGGCCTGGGCATCATCGTGGCGATCATGCGCCGGCGTGAGGACGCCGACGCCGATGACATCTCGCTGATGAGGGGCTGACCGGATGGATCTGATCTGGCTCGTTCCCGCGCTGCCGCTCTTCGGCTTCCTCGCACTCGTGCTGCTCGGACGTCGTCTGGGCGACCCCGGCGCCGGCTGGTTCGCGACCGCGATCGTCGGCGCCAGCTTCCTGGTGACCCTGGTCGTCTTCCTCGACCTGCGCGCCCAGGACGAACACCACCGGGTGTTCGAGCAGACGCTGTTCACGTGGATCCCCTCGGGATCGTTCGAGGTCTCGATCGGCTTCCTCGTCGACCCCCTCAGCATCCTCATGTGCCTGTTCATCACGGGCATCGGTGCGCTGATCCACCTGTACTCGATCGGGTACATGAAGGGCGACGAGAAGTTCTCCAAGTTCTTCGTCTACCTCAACCTGTTCATCGCCTCGATGCTGCTGCTGGTGCTCGGCGACAACCTGCTGCTCACCTTCCTCGGCTGGGAAGGCGTCGGTGCGTGCTCGTACCTGCTCATCTCGTTCTGGCACACCGATCCGGCGAACGCGACCGCCGGCAAGAAGGCCTTCGTCACCAACCGCATCGGTGACTTCGGCTTCATGCTCGGCACGTTCCTGGTCTGGGTCACCGTCGGTTCGGTGAACTACACCGAGATCCGCGAGGCCGCACCGCTGATCGCCGCGGGCACCGCGACCGCGATCGCCCTGTTGTTCTTCCTCGGCGCCGTCGGCAAGTCGGCCCAGCTGCCGCTGTTCGTCTGGCTGCCCGACGCCATGGCCGGTCCGACGCCGGTCTCGGCGCTGATCCACGCGGCCACGATGGTCACCGCGGGCATCTACCTGATCACCCGACTGAACCCGATCATGGCGCACGCCGGCTGGGCGAACGACGTGATCGCCTGGGTGGGTGTGATCACCGCCCTGGTGGCGGCGACCGCCGCGGTCGCCCAGAACGACATCAAGAAGGTGCTGGCGTACTCGACGGTGTCGCAGCTCGGACTGATGTTCCTCGCCATCGGCACCCAGACCTACGTGGCGGGCATCTTCCACATGGTCACGCACGCGTTCTTCAAGGCGCTGCTCTTCCTGGGAGCCGGTGCGGTCATCCACTCGATGGCTCACGAGCAGGACATGCGCAAGTACGGCAACCTGCGCAAGTACCTGCCGGTCACGTTCGTGACGTTCTTCGTCGGGTGGCTCGCGATCGCCGGTGTGCCGCCCATGTCGGGCTTCTGGTCCAAGGACGAGATCCTCGCCGGGTCGTTCAACGCAGGGCCCGCCGGTCCGGTGCTCTGGGGCCTCGGCCTGTGCGTCGCGGCGTTGACCGCGTTCTACATGACCCGCCAGCTGATCCTGGTCTTCTTCGGCACCGAGCAGTGGCGTGAGGACGCCGCCGATCCGGCGCTCGAGGCGGCCGAGGACGCGGATGTCGAGGACGCGCCCGCCGTCGCGGCGGCGGACCACGGTGACGACCACGACCATCACGGCCTCACGCCGGACTACACCCCGCACGAGTCGCCCTGGACGATGCGCGCGCCGCTGGTCGTGCTCGCCGGGCTCTCGGTCGTCGCCGGCATCATGAACCTGCCGTTCTCGGACAAGTTCAAGGTGCTCGAGCACTGGCTGCACCCGGTCATCGTCTACGAGCACCAACTGCCTTCGGCACCGGTGCTCTGGGGTCTGGCCTCGGGTGCGATCACGACCGCCGCGGTCGGCATCTTCCTCGGCTGGACCGTGTACCAGCGACGCAAGTTCGACGCCTCGAAGATCGAGAAGCCGGTGTTCGCCAACGCCTGGTACATCGACGAGACCTACGCCAAGGTCATCGGCGGACCGGGTGAGGCGGGCTTCCAGGGCATCGCCGACGTCGACTCGACCGTCGTCGACGGAGCGGTCAACGGTGTCGCCGCCGGGACCGCGGGTCTGGGCGAGAAGCTCCGCGGGGTCCAGACGGGCTTCGTGCGCAGCTACGCCGTCGGTATCAGCATCGGCGCAGCCGCGTTGCTCGCCTTCATCGTCACGAGGATGAACCTGTGATCGGCTCCGCGTTGCACGCACCCCTCCTGAGCCAGCCGATCCTCGCTGCCGGCGGGGGCCCCGAGGTCACCTTCCCGATCATCCCTGCGTTGATCGTCGCGCCGCTGCTCGGTGCGCTCGTGATCGCACTGATGCCCGCACGTCGTGCGGACCTGTTCCGCTGGATCGGCCTGGTCGCCGCGACGATCACCGGTGCGATGTCGGTGTACATGCTCACCGCGTTCGACAGCCACGAGGCCGGCTACCAGTTCGTCACGAACCAGTCCTGGATCTCGGACCTCGGCATCTCGATGCACTTCGGTGTCGACGGCATCTCGCTGTTCCTCGTGGTGCTGACCGGTGTGATCTTCCCGATCGCCATCCTCGGGGCGAAGATCACCGACAACCAGAAGGCCTACTACGGCTGGCTGCTGGTGCTGATGGCCGGCTCCATGGGCGTGTTCACCTCGCTCGACCTGGTGCTGTTCTTCGCCTTCTTCGAGATCGTGCTCGTCCCGATGTACTTCCTCATCGGGCTGTGGGGTCACGGCAACCGCACCTACGCGGCGACGAAGTTCTTCCTCTACACGATGTTCGGATCGGCGTTCATGCTGGTCGGGCTCGTGGCGCTGGCGGTCCTCAACCAGAAGGCCGTCGGTGGTCAGCTCACCTTCGACATCGTCGAGATCGCGCAGAACCAGGCCATCTCGACCGAGGCGGGTCGCTGGCTGTTCTGCGCCTTCGCCATCGCCTTCGCGGTCAAGGTGCCGCTGTTCCCGCTGCACACCTGGCTGCCCGACGCGCACACCGAGGCGCCGACGGCCGGTTCGGTGATCCTCGCCGGCGGTCATGTTGAAGCTCGGCACGTACGGCTTCGTGCGCTTCGGCCTCTACATGTTCCCGGAGGCCTCGAAGTGGGCCGCTCCGGTCATGATGACCCTCGGCGTCATCGGCATCACCTACGGCGCCATCTGCGCCACGATGCAGAAGGACCTCAAGCGCCTCGTCGCCTACTCGTCGATCGCGCACCTCGGCTTCATCGTGCTGGGCATCTTCTCGATCACGGTGCAGGGCGTCGAGGGCGGCATCCTGATCATGGTCAACCACGGCATCACCACCGGCGCGCTGTTCCTGCTCGTCGGGTGGATCTACGAACGCCGACACACGCGCGATGATCTCGGAGCTCTCCGGTCTGCAGAAGGCCGCACCGGTCTTCGCCGGCGTGTTCACACTCGTCATGCTCGCCAGCGTCGGCCTGCCCGGGCTCAACGGCTTCCCGGGTGAGTTCCTCGCCCTGCTCGGCGCCTTCGCCGGTGCCCGCTGGTGGGCCGTGGTCGCCGTGACCGGCGTGATCCTCTCTGCGCTGTACCTGCTCTGGGCGTACCAGCGTGTCTTCCACGGACCGCTCACCGACGAGAACAAGGGCTTCCGTGAGATGCGTCTCACCGAGGGCCTGGTCATCGCGCCGCTGCTCGGCCTGATCGTGTTCCTCGGTGTCTACCCGGCGCCGATGCTCGAGCGGATCGAACCGTCGGTCGAGCGACTGATCGCACACGTCGACGAGCACGTCGACGACTTCACGCCCGCGGTTCCCGAGTTCATCGGACCTGCCGCCGCAGAGGGCGAGTCGCACGGCGACGGCACCTCCGGCGACGAGTCCGGCGGATCGAGCGACGACGAGGCCGAAGAGCACGGCGCAGCGGTCGCCGGCGACGGTGACGACGCCTCCGAGGGAGAAGGACGATGATCGCGTCGCTGCTGCAGGACGACACCCCCGTGACGACGCTCGTCGACGCCGCCGCTCCGGCGACCCCGGAGATCATCTGGTCGGCCATCGCGCCGAACCTGATCCTCATGGTCGGCGGCGTGCTGCTGCTGACCGTGGTGTCGCTGCTGCGTGGCCGCACGCCGGTGTGGTTCTACACCGGGTGGACGGTGCTCACCGCGGGGCTCTCGATCGCAGCGGTCGTGCCGCTGTGGAACAGGGTGCAGGACGAAGGTCCGTCGTCGGTCATGGCCGGCGCGGTCGGCCTCGACGGCTTCTCGCTGTTCGTCACCGTGCTCATCGGGATCTCGGTGATCCTCGGTGCGCTGCTGCTCGACGGCTACCTGCAGCGTGAGGGTCTCGTCGGACCCGAGTGGTACGTGCTGCTGCTGCTGTCCGCCTCCGGTGGCGTGACGATGGCCTCCGCGAACGACCTCATCGTGCTGTTCGTCGGACTCGAGATCCTCTCCGTCGCCGTCTACGTGCTCGCCGCGATGCACTCCAAGCGGGTGTCCTCGCAGGAGGCGGGACTCAAGTACTTCGTGCTCGGCGCGTTCGCCTCGGCGTTCCTGCTCTACGGCATCGCCCTCACCTACGGGGCGACCGGCTCGACGAACCTGGTGCACATCCAGGCGTTCCTGTCCGACACGGTGCTGACCCAGAACGGCCTGCTGCTCGCCGGCTTGGCGTTCATGCTGGTCGGCTTCGGCTTCAAGGTCGGCGCCGTCCCGTTCCACTCGTGGGTGCCCGACGTCTACCAGGGCTCGCCGTCGCCGATCACCGCCTTCATGGCCTCGGGCGTGAAGGTCGCCGGGTTCGCCGGCCTGCTCCGCGTGTTCGTGGTCGCCTTCGGTCCGACCTACGGCGACGACTGGCGACCGATGGTCTACGCCCTTGCCGTGCTCAGCCTTGTGCTGGGCAGTCTGCTCGCCATCGTGCAGACCAACGTCAAGCGCATGCTGGCGTACTCCTCGATCAGCCACGCCGGGTTCATCCTGGTGGCGGTCGAGGCCGCGTCCGACCAGGGCACCTCGGCGGCGCTGTTCTACCTGGCCGCCTACACGTTCATGGTGGCCGGCAGCTTCGGCATCGTGTCCGTCGTCGGGCGGGGTGGCGACGGGCTGCACACCCTCGAGGACTACAAGGGCCTGTCCAGGACCCGACCCGGCATCGCGCTGCTGTTCACGGTGTTCCTGCTCGCTCAGGCGGGTGTGCCCTTCACCGGCGGGTTCCTGGCGAAGTTCTACGTGATCAACTCCGCCGTGGCCGAGGGCCAGTACGTGCTCGGTGTGATCGCCATGGTGTCCGCGGTGATCGCAGCGTTCCTGTACCTGCGCATCGTGGTGGCGATGTACTTCGACGGCAACGTCTACGGCGGCGAGGTCGCCGAGATGGCGGGACCGAAGGTCACCGTTCCGGTCGGTGCGGGCATCGCACTCGGCATCGCGGTGATCGGCACGCTCTGGCTCGGCATCCTGCCCGGTCCGATCACGCAGCTCGCCAACGACGCCGTCGCCCAGCTGGTCGCCTTCGCCCCCTGATCTGGGCCTTCCCCCGCCGGGGGTTCTGGGTGCACTGATGCCGGCCGGGGCCGGCATGTTCGCACCCGGTTGGTGTGGCTCGGGGTTTCTGGGTGCACTGATGCCGGCCGGGGCCGGCATGTTCGCACCCGGTTGGTGTGGCTCGGGGTTCTGGGTGCACTGATGCCGGCCGGGGCCGGCATGTTCGCACCCGGTTGGTGTGGCTCGGGGTTCTGGGTGCACTGTTGCCGGCCGGGGCCGGCACGTTCGCACCCGGTTGGTGTGGCTCGGGGGTTCTGGGTGCATTGATGCCGGCCGGGGCCGGCATGTTCGCACCCGGTTCAGGGGTGTCGATGTCGGGCCGGCGGTGCGGCGAACCATGCCTCGCGTAGCTCGCGCACGACCTTGGAACTGTGGTTCCAGAGGTCGTCCTCGGGGATCCGGAGGACGTGCCACCCTGCGGCCTCGAGCCGCTCGGTGATCGACTCGTCCCGTTGTACGTCGAGCAGCGCGGCGTGGTGGATCGCCGAGTCGACCTCGACGACCAGTCGGCGTTCGGTCCCGACGAAGTCCATCCTCCCGATCCACTCGTCGTCGCCCACGTCGACCTGACGCTGCAGCATCGGGATCCCGGCACGCTCGTTGAGCACCTCGAAGCGCTGCTCGAGCCGACTTCCGGTCGGCTGGGTGAGGTGGCGGCGGGCGTCGATCAGCGAGCGCATCACGGTGATGCCCGGCCGACCGCGCCGAGCCATCTCCGCGAGCGTTCGATCCATGAGCGCCGGTGTGATCAGTCCCCTCGACCACATCGTGTCGTAGGCCCGCTCGACCCTGTCGGGATGCACGGTTCCCGCCAGGTCGAACAGCGCTCTCGCTGGTCGGACGATTGCCACGCCGCGCCACTCGGTGAGGTGGTGGGCGAGCAGGAGCCTCGGGCGATGGAGGATCGCGAGACCGGGCGGTGACGTCGACCCAGGACGGACGCGCATGATGTGCAGCGGTTCGACGTCGAACTTCGGGATGCCCCACCACCCCAACGAGCTCTCGTGAGCGAGCGCGCCGCGGAGTCTGCGGGTCGCCGCGAGCACCCGACGCTCGACCGTGTCCGGTGACCCGGCGACGGCGAAGATGCCGGGTGCGAGGCGGACGAGATCGCCAGAGCGCACGGCGTGTTCCACCCCGTGTCGACCCAACCCGTGCCGCTGCAGGTCGACCAGGTCAAGGACGCCGTGCGACGCTGCGGCCACATCGGTCGGGAGTCGGCTGGTTCGATGCGGCGCCACACGGCCAGTGGAGCCGCAGTTCGGACGCGCAGCCACGGGTCCCGGTCCCCGGTTCGGGCGGTGCGGGATTCTGGGTGCGATGGTGCTGGTCGGGGGCGGTCGTATCGCCCCCGGTTCGGGTCGTGTGGGGCGCTCGGGGCATTTGCCTACTGGACGTCGGGGTGTCTGCCGACAAGTATTCGAGCGCTGGGCGCAGAGGAGTGGGGCATGACAGAGGGCGGAGGCGCGAGGACCGGTCGCTTCTGCGCGGTCGTCGTCGCGGCCGTGCTCTGCGCGTCTGGCACTCGGCCTGTCGTTCGCGGGCGCCGCGCCCGCCGCGGCCGGACTGCGGCGCAGCAGAGCCCCGGGGACGGGGAGCATCTCGGTCGACGTCACCCCGTCGGGCGGTGGCGGAGTCTGCCTGCCGCCGTTCCTCTCGCTCCGACACTCGGTCGGCGGTGATGCCCAGACCTTCCGCCTCCGCATCGAAGTGACCGCTCCGCTGTGCAGCCGCCTCGACGCGGTCGCGGTGATCTACTCGATGCCGGGCAACGGTGTGGCCTGGCCCCAGCAGTTCGTCGAATCGCGCGGCTTCAGCCTGCAGCAGCCGGGCGTCACCGAGATCGTGTTCACCAGGGGCTGCTCGCCAGTGCAGTTCGACGTCGTCACCGGCGCGACCCCCGCCACGATCTCGCCGGACGGACCGTGGCACGGCCCGTTGCTGTTCCCCTTCGACCTGAACACGTCGCAGCAGTGGTGGGGATGCGGCCCGACGCCGACGACGACGACGAGCACCACGACCACGTCGAGCACGACGACCACGATCGCGAACGACTGCGACGACTACACCCCGACCGGCGTGACCGTCTCACCGCTGATCGCTGCGCCGGGTGACGTGCTCACCGTGTCCGGGGCCGGGACGCCCGGCACGGTCGTCCAGGTCGTGCTGCGCCCCGCAGGCAGCGGCCCCGGTACCGTCACGGCGTTGTCCGACCCGGTGCAGGTGCAGCCCGACGGCTCGTGGACCACCTCGCTCGCCATCCCGCCGACCGCCGAGCCGGGTGACTGGCATGTCGCGGCGCACGCGACCGACTGCGACGGCGAGACGATCGCCGGTGTGACGGTGGACGACGACGCCGGCACCACGACACCGCCCTCCACCGAACCGCCCGTGGTCGCGGGTGAGACGATCGTCGACGAGTTGCCCGCAGAGGCCGTCGTCCTGGGCGACAGCCTGACCCGTGGTGGTCGAGATGCCCGTGGGGCCGAGGCGGCCGACCTGGCATTCACCGGTGCGGGTGCTCGCCTGCCGGTCGTCGTGGCGGTGGCGTTGATGGCAGCGGGTGGATTGCTCGTGCTGCGGTCCCGTCGCAGCACGCCCTGAGCCGACCGCGACCGGCCCCGTCGGCCACCGCACCCCGACCCCGCGCTCGCGCTCGCCGCAGTCGCCGGTCACACGTGCCGGAGTGGCTGCTCCAGCGGGTGCGATCCCCTGGTTGCGAACCAGGATCCGGCGGTTAGCCTGGACGATCGGTGACGACTCATGGGTGAGTTCGACGATGTGCTCGCGATGGAGCCCGGCGACGAGTGGGACGACCACGTCGTCGGAGCCTCGGCCGACGCAGAGGTCGTGCACGGTCCGCTGCAGGCGACGCTGCGACTGCCGAACGCTCTGGTGGAGCTCCGGGGCGAGCCGCCGAGCGAGGTCGTCGACGCGCTGTCCGACCTGAGCGACGAGCGACTGGAGCTGCTCGGCGGCGCGACGTCGCTCCGGCTCAGCGTCACCCGTGAGGACGACCGCTGGGTGCTCGACGGAGCCGGAGGTCGAGCCGAGGTGGCCGACAACGACGACGACCTGCTGCGAGCCGTCGTGGCGCGCCTCGACGCGCTCGCCGTCGACACCGACCCGATGCGTCTGCACCTGGCGGTCGCCTGCGTCCGGCTCGCCGAGCGCGGCGTCGTCCTCGTCCAGGCGTCGCCGGTCGAACACGGCGCCGACGACCTCACCCTGGTGGTGGCGGACCTGCTCGAGCTCGGCGCCGACTTCGTCACCGCGGGCCTGCTCAGCCTGCTGCCCGGTTCGCGCACCGTCTTCGGTCATCCGTCGCCCCCATCGACGTCGGCGCACGCTCCGGTGCGAGCCTCGACCGTGGCGTCGGTCGTGCCGTTCGCCCAGGTCGACCACGTGGTCGTGCTCGACCGTCTCGCCGACGGTCCCACCGCCGCCGGCGAGCTCCCGGTCACCGACGCCGTCGTCCACCTGCTGCGCGCCGCCGTCGACGCAGATCGGATCGGACCCGCGGCCCTCGACGTCGTCGCCCAGGTCATCCGCGGCGCGACCTGCACCGAGATCCACCACTCCGACCCGAACGAGGTCGCAGCGACCGTCGCCGCGGTGGTCGCTGCGTCGAGTCCGCCGTCACCCGCCCGGCTGTGCGTCGTGCACCGCTTCGACGATCCGGGCCACGGCGCGATCGATCGCAGCGAGGTCGGTCCCAGCGGGGCGCCCGTCCCTGCGGCGGTCCAGCGCGCACGTCGTTCGCTGCGTGTCGCTCGCTTCGACGCGCTCGGTGTGCTGCTCGACGGCGCGAGCGGCACGCTCATGATGATCACGCCCGACGAGCTCGACGCGCTCGAGGCGCGGCTCGTCGCCACCAAGCTGCCGCTGCCCGAGGGCCGGCTCACCCGGCTCGCCGATGCAGGGGTCCGGCTGCCCACTCAACGAGGCGCCAGAGCCGTGCCAGGTGTCGAGTCCTACGGTCTGCCGAACTGCCCTGCGGGTGCGGTCGCCGCGTCGATGTGGGCCGGCGCCGCCCCCACGACGCTGGCAGCCGCGAGCCAGCCGGGGGCCGACGTGCCCGGCGCCGTCGCACAGGCGGTCGAGCGGGGTGTCGTCACGCCGGCACCCGCCGAGCAGGGGTCCATCCTCGACCGGCATGCACTCGCCCGGCGGCTCGTCGAGCTCGTCGAGGCGACCCTCCACCAGGTGTTGGACATCGCCGCCCGGCACGACGTGGTGCCGCTCGTGCTGGGCAGCGGCGTGCTCGCACACGACGGGATGTTGCCCGAGGAGAGCACCGATGCCGAGCAGGTCGACCTGCTCGTCGACCCCGACTCGCTGCCCGTGCTGCTCGACGCGCTCGTGGACGCGGGCTTCGAGGCGACCGATCAGGGGCCCTCGGACGGATCGGACGCGCCGACGGTGCACGAGCTGGCGTCGGCCGGTGCGGTGCCGGTCACGGTCCGGATCCGGGCGCGGCTGGCGGTCGGTCCCTTCGCCGCGCTCGTCAACCACGAGGAGTTCCACGACCGTTCCGTCCCGGTGTGGATCGGTGAGCGGTGGTGCCGCACGTTGCACCCCGAGCACCGCTTCGTGCTGACGTGCGTGCAGCTCGACCTCGACGCCACGCACTCGACCGTGCAGGACCTGCGCGACGTCGTGCTCAGCGCGCCGCGGATCGAGGCCCACATGGCCGAGGCGCTCGAGGCGTCCGAGCGATGGGGGGCGGTCGGCAGCGTGCTGACCTCGCTGCGGCGCGTGCACGCCGTCATGCCGGGGCTGTCGCCGTGGTTGGTCGAACGTGCCGAGCGCGACGACGGCCGCCGCCGACGCGGCGACCGCAACGAGCGGCCCGCTCGAGGACTCCGGCGACTCCGCCGAGGCTGACCGGCGACGCGAGCGAGGCTGACCGGCGACGCAGCAAGAGCGGTGCAGCGGCGGACGGAGCAGCGCCTCGACGACGCTCCTCAGCGGGTCGGCGCGGCGAAGAACGACGCAGTGAGCGCCTCGATCTCGTCGGCCGCCGAGCGGTAGTGCCGCATCGGTCGACCGATCGGATCGGCGGTGTCGCTGTGTCCGTCCAACAGCGTCTGGATCGCCCGTCGGGTCGGGCCGTCCGCCCAGTCCCGCAGCCCGTCGGCGCTCCACTCGGCGGGAGGTGCGGACCGTGCTGCGGCGGCCAGCTCCCGGAGTGTGAGGATGCGGCGCGTCGAGGTCGGTGCCATGCCGACCAGGTCGATGACGTGGCGCCCGGTCATCGCGACGACCAGGTCGCTGCGCTCGAGCATGGCGGCGTCGACCCGACGGCTGGAGTGCTCGGAGAGGTCGATGCCGCGACGCCGTGCGACCTGCGACATGTCGCGGTCCGCCGGGTGCCCGGGCGTGAGGAAGCCGGCGGACCCGATCTCGACGGAGAGGCGACGCTCGTCCGCGAGTCGCCGGGCGACGGCCGCGGCGAACGGCGATCGCACACGGTTCGCCGTGCACACGAAGAGGACCGACGCGGTCGCTCCGGGTGCGACGGTCACGACCGAGGCCGTGCCGGCGCGCCGACGACGGTCGCGCCGGGTGCCACGTCGTCGAGCACCACCGCGCCGGCGCCGATCCGGGCCCCGGCACCGACGGTGCAACCTCGGGTGACGACGGCTCCTGTGCCGAGGAACACGTCGGACCCGATGATGCAGTCGCCGTTCACGAGGACCCCCGGGCTCATCTGCACGAAGTCGCCCACGACGCTGTCGTGCTGCACCGTGCATCCGATGTTGAGATGCGTGTGCGCACCGATCTCGACGTTCGTCGTGATCGTCGAACGGTCGAAGACGACCACGCCGTCGCCGAGTCGGACGTCGCTGCCGACGTGCGCGCCAGGGTGCACGAACCGTCGCGGCTGCGACCCCGACGCCGTCAAGCGGAGCGCGAGGGCCCGTCGGACCGACGAGGTCCCGATGCCGAGCACCCAGGCGTGCAGCGAGTGCTCGACCCACGCCACGTCGCCGAGGACCGTCGCTCCCAGCCGGTCGAGCCGGTCGAGGTGGTCCGGTGCGTCGTCGACGAAGCCGAGCACGTTCCACGTCGGCTCGACGGCGTTGATCGCCCGGATCGTGTCGAGCAGTTCGCGACCGTGCCCACCGGCACCCACGATCACCAGGTCGGTGCTCACGACGCGTCGCCGCCAGCCGAACGAGCGTCGCCGTCACGAACGTCGTCCTCACGAACGTCGACGGGCGCTGTGTCGACAGGCGCGGTGTCGACGACGGCGAGCGGGTCGTCGGTCGGGTGCCCCTCGACGCCGTCGCCGGTGACGATCGTCGACACCGTGCGCGCCAGGAGCCGCAGGTCGAGCGCCGCGGACTGCGACGCGACGTAGTCGACGTCGAAGTCGATGCGCTCCGACCACGGCAACGAGTTGCGTCCGGAGACCTGGGCCAGACCGGTGAGCCCCGGCCGCACCGCGAGTCGCCGCAGCTGGTGCTCGTCGTAGCGCTCCACCTGGTAGGCGAGGGTCGGGCGGGGACCGACGATGCTCATCTCGCCGGCGGCCACGTTCAGCAGCTGCGGCAGCTCGTCGAGCGAGAACCGACGCAGGACCGCCCCCACCCGGGTGATGCGGTCGGGGTCGGGCATCATCGGGTTGTCCCCGTGCACCATCGTGCGGAACTTCCACACGCGGAACGGCTCGCCGCCCATGCCGACGCGCTCCTGTCGGAAGAACACCGGGCCGGACGAGGTGAGCCGCACGGCGGCGGCGCAGACCAGTCCGACAGCGCACGCCGGCAGTGCCACCAGCGCCAGGATGGCCAGGTCGACGATTCGCTTGCCCGGGTACGGGCGCTCCGATCCCACGGCGCCGAGCGTATCGGCCTGCTCCACCGGTGGACGTCGGTCGAGCCACCACCGTGAACCGGGTGCACTGATGCCGGCCGGGGCCGGCGCGTTCGCACCCGGTTGGTGGCTCTCGGGGTTCTGGGGAGAAGCTCCTGGCGGCAGGACTCGGTCGCCTGCTCAGCTGGTCCGGTGCGCCAGGACTCCACACGACGATGAGCTGGCTCGAGCGGTACCACGTCGTGCTCGGCGCAACCGCCCTCGCGGTCGGGTTGGCCGTCGCCGTCGTCGAGTGGTGGTCGCCAGCGATCGTGTCCCGGCGCCTGCTGGCCGTGGCCGGCCTTGCGGGGGCAGTGCTCGGCGGGTGGGGGACCGCACGTGCGTGGCCCTGGTGGCTGGCAGCGGGCCTCGTCGTGATCGTGGCCGACGACGGCGCCCCCGAGCACCAGCACCCGCTCGGACGATCGGCGGGCATCCTGGCAGCGGTGGGACTCGTCGGCGTCTGGGCGGCGGTGCCCGACACCGAACCCCCGCTCGTCGTCGCGGCGCTGCTCACCCCGGTCGTGGCCTCGCAGGCGGTTCGTCACCGATCGATCGGCCGGGCGGGTACCGCGGCGCTCGTGGTATCGGTCCTGGGAGCGGTGTGGGTCGGTTCCGCCGGATGGGGATCGGCGCTCGCCGCGGTCTGCGCAGTGGGAGCGGTCGGGGTGGCCCCGCTGGTGCTCGGGTTCGCCCGACCGCTCGTCGGACCGGCGTGGTGGACGCTGCTCGGCGCGCACCTGGTCGTGGTCCTCTCGGTGCCTCGTCCGGTGATGCGCTGGAGCGTGCCGCTGGCGTGGTGCGTGTCGCTGGGGTCGCTGCTGGTGATCGGCCTGGCCGCCGCACTCGTGGCGGTGCCGCGCTGGCGGCGATCAGTGCTGTGGAGCCGCTGAGGTCTCGCGGAACCAGTCGATGGTGGCGGTGAGACCGGCGCGCAGGTCGACCGGCTCGACGTCGGGGAAGAGTGCCGTCAACCGGTCGTTGGCCGCCTGCGAGTGCGGGACGTCGCCGACGCGTGACGCGGTGTGCTCGACGGCGACCGTATGGCCCAGGAGCTCCTCGAGCAGTGCGATCACCTCGAGCAGGTTGGTGCGCGACCCGAACGCCAGGTTCACGGGGTCCGGGCTCGACACCTGACGCACCACTGCGTCGGTGATGACCGAGCAGACGGTGTCGACGTAGGTGAAGTCGCGTGACTGCGTCCCGTCGCCGTGCACCTGGAGCGGCACGCCAGCGAGCGCGGCCGACACGAACGCCGGAACGACCGCTGCGTAGGCGTGGCCGGCCGCCTGCAGCGGACCGAACACGTTGAAGAACCGGAACGCCAAGGTGGGCATGTCGTAGCTGCGCTGCCACGCCAGCGCGTAGGACTCCGTCGCGAGCTTCGACGCGGCGTACGGACTCATCGGCCTGGTGGCCAGGTCCTCGTGCTTGGGCAGCGTGGGGTTCGCTCCGTAGACCGACGACGACGACGCGACGATCACCTGAGCGCCGCCCGCAGCGCGGGCCGCCTCGAGCACGTTCAGGGTGCCCGTCGAGTTGGCGTCGTGCGAGGCCACGGGATCGGCGACCGAGCGCGGCACCGACGGTCGCGCCCCCAGGTGCACCACCGCCGCAGCGCCGTCGACCGCGGCGTCGATCGCGTCACGGTCGAGGAACGTGGCTTCGACGAGCGTCGCATCGACGCCGACGAGGTTCGAGCGGAACCCGGTCGAGAGGTCGTCGAACGCGACCACCTCGTCGACGACGTCTTGTTCGGCGAGCGTCCTGCACAGGTTCGCTCCGATGAAGCCGGCGCCGCCGGTGACCACGACCTTCATGTCTCGTCCTCGGTTCCGATCGGGATGGGGGTGTCGAGCCCTCGGGCGCGGCAACAGGCGGGCGTAGGTCCCGAGGGTGGTGTCGATGATGCGTCGTTGGTCGAAGTGCGAGCGCGCTCGTTCGACCGCCGCGGCGCGCATGCGTGTGCGTGTCGCCTCGTCGCCGAGCAGTCGCCCGAGCGCGTCGGTCAGCGCGACGGGAGCGCGCACTTCGACCAGCAGGCCGTTCCGGTCGTGCTCGACGACCTGTCGGCAACCGCGGATGTCGGTCGCGACGGTGGGCAGCCCGCACGCGGCCGCCTCCATCGCGGAGCGCGGGAAACCCTCACGGTGCGAGGCGAGCACGTACAGGTCCATGCCCCGGTACAGGTCGTGCACGTCGTCGCGCATGCCGAGGAACCGGACGCCCGCCGCCTCGGCGCGAGCGACGACGTCGACGGGCAACGCATCGGCCTTGGCGTCGTCGGTCGGGCCGACCACGACGAGCACCGCGTCGGGGTGCTCGACGCGCACCCGGTCCCACGCCTCGAACAACTCGACGTAGCCCTTCTCGAGCACCAGTCGCCCGACCGCGCCGACCACCACGGTCGAGTCGTCGACACCGAGCTCGGAGCGCACCGCGGCGCGCACTGGATCGCCCGGTCCGGGCGGCGCGAAACGGTCCAGATCGATGCCGTTGCCGAGCAGCACCAGCTTGCTCGCCGGTTCGCGCAGCACTTCGCGCAGCGTGACGACGTCCTCGGGGTTCTGGACCAGTTCGGCGTCCGAGCAGGTCGAGGCGAGACGCTCCAGGGAGTACACGACGGTCCGCTTCCTCCAGTCGTCCTCGGGCATCGCGTACAGGCCGTGCACGGTGTTGACCACGACCGGGACGTGCGCCGCGCGTGCCGCGAGGCGGCCGTAGAGCCCGGGTTTCGGGTTGTGGGTGTGCACGATGGTGGGCCGGAGCTCGCGGAACAGGCGTCGCAACTCCTCGATCGCGAGCAGGTCCTTGTGCGGGGCCATGGCGCGGGTCGCGTTGCGCAGCGGGACGTGGCGCACCCCACGAGCCTCGATGCGCTCGACGAACGGGCCGGGCGCGCTGACGCCGACGACGTCGTAGCCGGCGTCGCGGAACGCCTCGAGCTGCGGCCCGAGCAGCAGCTCGAGGCTGATGTCGGTGGTGGTCAGGTGCACCAGCAGCGGCCGCTCGGTCGAGCGCGCTCGGGTTCTGGGTGCACTCATGCCGGTCGTGGCCGGTCGAATCGCACCCAGAACAGGGGGCCAGGCGTTCCGGGTGCACTCATGCCGGTGGTGGCCGGTCGAATCGCACCCAGAACAGGGGGCCAGGCGTGCTCACTCGGTCGCTCCCCGGTAGCGGAGGGTGTTGAGCCGGTCGCGCAGGCGGTCCTCGAAGCCCATCCCGCCCACGGCCTTCTCGCGGAACCAGCGCTGCCCGTCGGCGGCCTGGATCGGCGAGCGCGACAACCGGAACGGGTCGGCGCCCCGCTGGTTGGACCGGGTGCCGGCGAGCGTCGCGGAGCGGAAGCGTTCGCGGATCGCGGACTGGGCCGGCTGCGACCCGAGCAGCGCCTTCGGGTAGCAGAAGTGCTCGACATCGACTCCGACCCGATCGCCGAGCAGGCCGATCGACCGGTCGAGCTCGTCCGCGATGTCCGGGATCGGGAGCCGGTCCATGAGCGCATGGGTGTGGGTGTGGGACCCGAGGGTCACCAGGCGCGACGTGGCCATCTCCTTGAGACCGGCCCAGGAGATCGGCGTCCCGCCGCCGGGGAACGGTCGCCGCTCCTCGACGAAGGCCGTCGCGACGTAGAAGGTCGCCGGAACCTGGTGCCGGTCGAGGATCGGCAGGGCACGGTCGACCCAGTCCGAGGTGCCGTCGTCGAAGGTGATGACGACACCCGGCTCCACCGGCTCGGGGCCTGTCAGCTCGCTGACGGCGCGGTCGAGGGTGAGGATGCGCCGGTTCGAGCGCAGCCACTCGATCTGCTGGTCGAACTCGCTCGACGCCAGGTCCATCTGACCACCGGTTCCCGCCCCGACGCGGTGGTAGATCAGGATCGTGATGCCGTCGACCGGCGGGTGCACCCGGTCGATCAACGCGGCGGTCGCCTTCGTCGAGCTGCGCAGCACCGGTCCGAGTGTCGTGCGCACGCTCACAGGTGCTCGACCGAGTCGCCGGCCAGCGCTCGTCGGCAGTCGAGCACCGGCACGCCGGCCTCCTGGATCGTCTCGCGGTCGAAGTCGCGATGGTCGACGAGGTAGAGCACGACATCGGCCTCGGCCAGGTCGTGGGCGTCGCCGGCGACCCGTTTGGCCCCGTCGGGGAACTGCACATCCGCGACGTGCGGGTCGGCCAGCAGGATCGCCGCGCCGAGTGCCTGCAGCTTCGTGATCAGTGGACGGCTGGGGGTCTCGCGGGCGTCGCTCGTGTTCGCCTTGTACGCCAGGCCGTAGACCAGCACCGTCGAGCCGTTCACCGCTTTGCGATGCTCGTTGAGCAGCGCCTGGGTGCGGCGCACCACGTAGTCGGGCATGTGCTCGTTGACGTCGTTGGCGAGCTCGACGAAGCGGAACGTCTGGCCGAGCGAGCGTTCGACCTGCCACGACAGGTACGACGGGTCGATCGGCAGGCAGTGCCCGCCGACGCCCGGACCGGGCGTGAAGCGCATGTAGCCGAACGGCTTCGTCGACGCGGCGTCGATCGCCTCCCAGACGTCGATGCCGAGGTCGCGGGCGAACATGGCGAGCTCGTTGACCAGCGCGATGTTCACGTGCCGGAAGGTGTTCTCGAGCAGCTTCGTGAGCTCGGCCTCCTCGGCGTGCCGCGACCGGCGACGGTGCGTCTCGACGATGTCGTCGTAGAACGCCTGCACCGCCGCGAGCGACGCCGGCGTCGATGCCGGAGACGACCTTCGGGGTGTTCTCGAGTCGCCACGTCGCGTTGCCGGGGTCGATGCGCTCGGGGCTGTAGCCGAGGTGGAAGTCGGTCCCGGCGCGCAGGCCGGAGCCTCGCTCGAGGATCGGAGCGACGAGCTCCTCGGTGGTGCCCGGGTAGGTCGTCGACTCGAGCACCACCGTCGCACCGGGGGTGACGCGGGGCGCGAGCGTCGCCGCCGCGGACTCGATGTAGGACAGGTCGGGCACGCCCTCGCGCAGCGGCGTGGGCACCGAGATCACGGCGACGTCGAAGCCGGACAGCTGGGCCGCATCGGCGGTCGCCCGGTAGCGGCCCGTCGCCAGGACGGCGGCGAGCTGGTCGCTGCCGATGTCCTCGACGTGGGAGCGCCCGGCGTTGAGCGCCTCGACCTTCACGGGGTCGACCTCGAACCCCACGACGTCGTAGCCGGCCAGCGCGGCGCGCACGGCGACGGGAAGGCCGACGTAGCCCTGCCCGATCACGGCCGCCCGCAGTGTTGTCGACATCCGTTGCCCCATCTCCTCCGGTGCCGCCCCGACACCAGTGGACCGAAGGAGTCTGAATGGTGTTCGGGACGGAGTCAACGCCGACGAGTTGCCCATGGGTTCCGTGTCCGCCGGCCGCTAGGTTCCCCGGCCATGACCGAGGTCCGACCCGACGGATTCACCATCCGGCCAGCGACCGCGGCGGATCGCAGCGCGGTGATCGAGCTGTGTCGTCGCTCGCTGGGCTGGAGATCGGGTGACCCGAACGAGGGTTTCTTCGCCTGGAAGCACGACGAGAACCCGTTCGGCTCGTCGCCGGCATGGGTCGCCGTGGCCGAGGACGGGTCGCTCGCCGGACTCCGGGTCTTCCTGCGGTGGCGGTTCCGCTCGCCCGACGGCGGGTGCTTCGAGGCGGTGCGAGCGGTCGACACCGCGACGCACCCCGACTGGCAGGGCAAGGGGATCTTCACGCGGCTGACGCTGGGTGCGCTCGAGGAGATGGCCGACCGGGGCGTCGGCGCGGTGTTCAACACGCCGAACGACCAGAGCCGCCCCGGCTACCTGAAGATGGGGTGGTCGCAGGTGGGTCGGGTGCCGGTGGGGGTGCGCGTGCGGTCACCGCGCAGCCTGGTCCGGGTGGCCGGTGCTCGCGTCGCCGCGGAGAAGTGGAGTCGAGGGGTCGACGTGGGGATGCCCGCGACGGCGCTCGGTGCCGACGACGATGTCGAGGACCTGCTCGGCGCGCTGGGGCCGGCGCGGGGGATCGAGACGGACCGGGGAGCCGGGTACCTGCGCTGGCGCTACTCGTTCGAGCCCTTGGGCTACCGGGCGCTGCCGCTCGGGGACCGCCTCCGCGACGGTGTCGTGATCTTCCGGGTGCGGCGTCGCGGTCCGGCGACGGAGCTCACGGTGTGCGAGGTGCTCGCGCCGCCGGGCGCGCCCGTCCGAGGCGCCGTCGGTCACGTGCTGCGACGCAGCGGCGCCGACTACGCGATCCGGGCCCTCACTCCGGGGGCTGTCGACCCGCACGCACTCGCGGCCGGGTTCGTCGCCGCGCCGCCGCTGGGGCCGATCCTGACGTGGCGTCCCGTCACCCGCCCCTCGATCCCCGCCACGGGTGACCTCGCGCTCACACTCGGTGACGTCGAGCTGTTCTGAGCGCGCCGTGGGTGAAATCACCCACTGAATCGAAGTCAGGTTTCTCTTGTCCTGAGGGCCGAACAATGTTCTACTCACCGGTGGAGTCGGCGGGGTGCACGCCGTTCCACCTGGGGCGAGGACGAACGTGGTGCGACATTTCCCGCGGTATCGGTACGTGGTGCAGGCGGGGTTCGATGCCGCGGCGTGGTCGGTCGGGCTGTGGCTCGCGACGTTCCTGCGCTACGAGATGCAGGTCTCGCAGGTCGACCTCGGCGGCGTCGCACTCGTGGCGTCGATCGCAGCGGTGCTCCAGGTGGCCGTCGGCACGGTCGCCGGCCTGTACGTGCACCGCTGGCGCTACGGGACCTTCGACGAGGTCGCCGCATCGTTGCGGGTCGCGCTCGGGGTCGCCGCGCTCCTCGCCGTGCTCGACGTCTCACCGCTGCTCGACCACGCCGTGCCGGTGAGCGCCGTGATCGTCTCGGCCTTCCTCGCGCTGGCGGTCATGTGCGCCGGACGGCTCGTGTGGCGGATGCTCCTGGAGCGCTGGACGCGGGCGAAGAACGACGGTCGCGAGCCGATCATCGTGATGGGCGCGGGCGACGGTGGCCTGCAGATCGTCACGGCGATGTTGAAGTCCGGCCCGTTCAACCCGGTGGCGATCCTGGACGACAACCCGACGCTGCGGAAGCTGCGGGTCAAGGGCGTGCACGTCGCAGGTGACCGCACCGAGCTCGCCACGGTCGTCGAGCGGACCGGCGCGTCGACGTTCGTCATCGCGATCCCCTCCGCCGACGGTGAGACGATCCGTGACCTGGCCGAGCGTGCTGATGCCCTCGGTCTCGACACGCTGATCCTGCCCCCGGTCGCCGAGCTGTTCGGCGTCGGCGTGACCGTCGCCGACATCCGCCCGCTCACCGAGGCCGACCTGCTCGGACGCCGCGAGCTGAGCCTCGACATCGACTCGGTCGCCGGGTACCTGACGGGCAGACGCGTGCTGGTCACCGGTGCCGGCGGATCGATCGGCTCCGAGCTCTGTCGACAGATCCATCGCTTCGCCCCTGCGTCGCTGGTCATGCTCGACCGCGACGAATCCGCGCTCCAGGCGGTCCAGATCTCGATCGAAGGACGAGGGCTGCTCGACAGCCGCGACCTGGTCGTGGCGTGCATCCGGGACGCCGAGCGGATGACCGAGGTCTTCGACGAGCACCGTCCCGAGGTGGTGTTCCACGCTGCAGCGCTGAAGCACCTCCCGCTGCTCGAGATGCACGAGGGCGAGGGCTGGAAGACGAACGTCCGGGGCACCCAGAACCTGCTCGACGTCGCGGGCAAGTTCGACGTCGAGCGCTTCGTGAACATCTCGACCGACAAGGCCGCGGACTCGACCTCGGTGCTCGGCAACACCAAGCGGGTCGCCGAGCAGCTCACCTCGTTCGCCGGGAAGACGCAGGACGGCACCTACCTGAGCGTGCGGTTCGGCAACGTGCTCGGCAGCCGGGGCTCGGTGTTGCCGCTGTTCCGGGAGCAGATCGCCCGGGGCGGTCCCGTCACCGTGACGCACCCGGAGGTCACCCGGTACTTCATGACGATCCCCGAGGCCTGCGAGCTCGTGATCCAGGCGGGCGCGCTCGACTCCCACGACGGCAAGGTGCTCGTGCTCGACATGGGCGAGCCGGTGCGCATCGCGGACCTGGCCCGGCGGCTGGTCAAGGAGTCCGGGAAGCGGATCGAGATCGTCTACACGGGGCTGCGCCCGGGCGAGAAGCTGCACGAGGTGCTGTTCGCTCCCGACGAGCTGGCAACGGTGTCGGAGCATCCGCTCATCAGTTGGGTCGACGTGCCGGCGATGAGCCCCGAGGCGGCGGCCGACGAGGACGCACGTCGATCCGTCAGGGCGGACGTGCGCAGCGACGCGCTCCGCCGTGCCGTCGTCGTCGGCGAGTGAGGGGACCGGCCCGCTCCGACTGGCAGGCACCCTCGCAGTTGAGCGTGCCCGAGGCATGGTGTCATCGTCTGCACGGTGGACCCGCACACCGGACGACCCGAGGACGGCTGCACTGAGGTGCCGCGCTCGGCGACGGGCCACCGGCCTCGTCGACCGTGTGGTCGAGGGCAAGGTCCTGGTCGCGGCCGCAGGAGGGCGCGGCTGGGATCTCGTCGGCCTCGCGTCGATGCTCTGGATCGTCGCCGACCGACCGGGCTCGGAGGACGAGCTCGCCGCCCGACTCGCCGCAGCGGGTGTCGACGAGGTGCCGTCCGCCATCGACATCCGCACGACCTTGGCCGGGATGGAGCAGCGGGGCCTCGTCGAGAACGACGCCGATCCGGCGGGGCAGGTGTGAGCCCGCACGGAGCGGAGCTGGACTCGGTGCTGCGAGCAGCCGCCGTGTGCCACCTGGGTGATGCGAGCGACGGGGTCGGCCGCAGCCTCGACGGATCCGAGGGGCGAGCCCTGGTCGACCTGGCGGAAGGTCAGGGCCTGCTCGGAGCGCTGGTCGACGCCGTCGCGTCGGGGCTGATCGGACTGGACGACGCCGCTCGGGAGCAGCTCGCCGGGCGCCACGAGGCCTGCATGCGCTGGTGCCTCGGCATCGAGGTCCGCCTGCTCGAGATCGGTGAGTGGTTCGACGCGGTCGGAGGGATCCGGCACGTCGTGTTGAAAGGCCCTTCCGTGGCACACCTCGACGAGGCGGACCCGGCGTCACGCTCGTTCGCCGACCTCGATCTGCTGGTCGCGGCCGAGGACCTCGGGCGCGCGGTCGACGTGCTGCGCCGTCACGGCGCAGTTCGACCGTGGGCGGAACGTCGCCCGCACTTCGACCGACGGTTCGCCAAGTCGGTCACGATGATGTGCCCCGACGGGATCGAGGTCGATCTCCACCGCACCCTCGTCGACGGCGCGCACGGGGTCCGGGTCCCCGTCGACGAGCTGTTCGGGTCGACCGCCGTGCTCACGCTCGGCGGAGCACCCGTCGAGGTGCTGGGGCGGCCGCACCGGATGCTGCACGCGGCCTATCACGCCGTGCTCGGATCCCCGACACCCCGCCTCGCCAGCTTGCGCGACCTTGCGGGCTACTTCGGTGCAGCAGACCTGCAACCGGATCGGATCGCACCGACCATCGCGAGGTGGCGGGGCGAGGCCGTGCTCGCCACCGCGATCGAGGCCACCCGCGCCGAGCTCGGCTGCGAGGTCGACAGCTGGTCCTCGTGGCTGGCCACCACGCGGATCGACGACGGGGAACGAGCGATCGTGTCGCGCCAACGTCTCGGTGGATCGTCGTTCGGGCGTCACGGCGTCGACGTCGTCCGCGAGTTGCCGGGGTGGCAGACACGGGCCGGCTACACGCTCGCGGCCCTCTGGCCCACCGACGAGCACCTCCGTTCCAGAGCGCTGCGGCGCCGCGACCTGTTCGCGGCGCGGTCCGGGCGAGCCCCGACGATGCCCGACTGATCCGCGAGGAGACGGGGCTCAGACGAGGGCGTCGAGGATCGACTCCGCGGCCCGGCGGGCGTCGTCGTGCACGACTCGCAGCACGGGAACCGTCTCGGCGAGCTCGCAGAGTGTGGCGAGCCCGATGGACCCGGTCCGGTGCAGGTTCGTCGCACTGCCGAGCAGGCTCAGGAGCGCCTCGTCGGAAGCCAGTCGCCGTGGCGTTGCCGGGGACGTCGGCGAGAACTCCGGCAGCACGATCAGGTCCGGGGCGCGTGGCACCTCGGCCAACCGTCGGACGTCGTGTCGCAGCTCGGACGGATCGGTCGACATGCCCCCGGACGGGCCCAGGCCGAGCAGCCGGCGGCCGTCGTCGTCGAGCCCGATCGGCACCGGGTGCCCGACGACTCCGGAGCGGTCGGGGCGGACGCCGATCAGCTCGTCGCCGAGGAGATCGCAGCGCGCTCGCACCAGTGCGGCGGTGAGCGTCGACTTGCCGCTGGTGCTGGGGCCGGCCAGCAGCACGGTCGCGCCGCCAGGGGTGACCACACCGCCGGCGTGCAGCACCAGTGACGGTGCTGCACGGATCGCGAAGTCGTGCAGCACGCCGGGCAGCTGAGCGAGCAGTGACGTGCGGGTCGGGAAGCGCCACTGCTCGACCGCGTCGAGCGCGATGGTGCCGTCGGGGCCCACCGTGAGGTCGAACGCAGCGGTCGTCGGTGGAAGTGGGGCCGAAGGGTCCTGTGCCGTACCGAGGTGAGCGTCGACGACGTCGAGCAGCGCTCGGTCCTGGCTGCGGAGGACCACGCCGAGGTCCAGCACCCGATGCATCGCACCGGTCGAGGTGCCGGGTGGGGGATCGCTCCGCTGCCCGGCGAGCGGGGCGGTCGGTCCGCTCGTCCCGCCGCGTCCGAGCAGGCCCAGCGTGTCGAGCGCGTCGACCGCACGCCCGATGTGCGACGCTGCCTCGCTCAGCGGCACCCCGCTGACCGAGGCGAGCTCGACCGCCGCGTCGTGCCGCGTGATGGGCGCGACCTCGAGCAGCCATCCGGCGCTGGCCGCGAGCAGGTGCAGGGTCCCGGTGACCGTGTCGTAGGCACAGCTGCCGTTCCCGAACGGCGCGACGAGCACGCCGTCGGATCCGACGATCTCCTCGGTCGGGGGACCGGCTGGCGAGGCCAACTCAGGTGGCGTCGAACAGGCAGAACGTGTTCGGCTCGGAGTTCCCCGGCTCGGTGAGGTACAGCCGCACCAGCCCGTTGCCGCCGGGTCCGCCGGCGCTCGAGGTCGTCGTGGCGCCGGCACCTCCCGCGCCCCCGCCCGTCGAGTTCGACGCGGTGATCGTGACGTGCGGGCTCGTGAACTGGTGGCGGCCACCGCCGCCTGCTCCTCCGCCGCCGACCCAGTACCGATAGGGCGAGTGGTAGCCGCCCATTGCGCCACCGCTGCCGCCGCCTCCGCCGACCACGTGGCCGCCGCCACCGCCGCCGCCTCCGCCGCCGTCGCACTGGTTCTCGTGGGTGCCGCCGGCCCCGACGCCGCCGGAGTTGTTCTCGCCGTCGCCGCCGCGTCCGCCGTTGCCGCTCGACTGGCTCGACCCGGCGCCGCCGCCGCTCGACGGGGCAGCGCCACCGCTTCCGCCGTTCGTCCCGGACGCGCCGCCTCGGCCGTACTCAGCGGCGGCCCCACCGCCGCGCTCGCCGTCGGTGTCGCCTGCGCCGCCGTTGCCACCGCGACCGATCGCGCCACCGGTGTTGCCGTTGCCGGTGTCGGGCACGTTCGTGCTCCGACCGCGACCGGTGCCGCCGCCGCCTCCGCCGCCCCCGCCGGCGACCACCAGGATGCCCCGGTCGGAGCTCTGGACCGCGCTGGACCCGCCGCCGCCGCCCCCGACGCCGGCGTGGTCGGAGTTGCTGGAGCTCTGGCCCGACTGGTGCTGGTCGCCGCCGTCGCCGCCCTCGGTGTAGCCGGTGCCGCCGAGACCGGGAGAGGTCCATCCGGACGGGTGCTGCGTCGCACCCCGCCCCTGGGTGACGGTCAGGGAGTACGAGTCCGAGTGCTGGCTGATGAAGCCGGTCGCCCAGCCGCCCGCACCCCCGGGACCGCCGTTCGCGCTGTCGCCGATCTTGCCGCGCCCGCCGCCGCCCCCGCCGCCCCCGGCGATCTCGAAGTACACCCGGCGTTTGCGAGGGATGACCACGGTGTTGCCACTGCACTGGATGGCCGACCAGCCCTGCGCAGCGGCTGCGGGATTCGAGAAGCTGTCCGCGACGATCGGTCCCGCCAACGCGGCACCCCCGCCGATCGCCAGCTTCTGCAGCAGCCGACGGCGGGTGACGTCCGCCGACTCCCGGGCCGCCCCGGCGCCGTCGCCGGACGGGCCCTCGCTCGCCATGGGTTCCGCTGCCGTCATCTGCGATCCGCTTCCTCGTGCCCCACCTGCCGGCCGCTCGTCCGCTCCGGTCGTCGTGACCACGACGCGAGTCCGCAGGCAATCGCCCGGCAGTGTAAGTGAGGCCCTCGCGAGCGTCCACGGAGGAATTGCCCCAGCGAAGCCCGTTGCGCCAGGACTTCGGTCGTGGGGCGACGTCCTCTTGGTGCAGACTGACCCCGTCGGGGCGACTGCGGGCGCTGCCTCGGGACGTGCCCGCCCGAGGGGACGTGCGTGCGACCAAGGGCAGCGCAGCGGGGAGTGGGAACCGACGAGCGGGTGCATGCCCTCGACGGCCTGCGCGCCCTGGCGTTCCTGCTGGTGTTCGCGTACCACGCCCGCATCCCGGGCTTCGGTGGCGGCTTCCTCGGGGTCGACGTCTTCTTCGTCCTGTCGGGGTTCCTCGTGACCCGCATCCTGTTGGGGACCCCGCTGGTCGACGGGACCTCGACCCTCGACTTCGTCGCCCGGCGGCTGCGACGCGTGATGCCGATGCTGGTCGTCGTCGTGGTCGTGACGACGCTGCTGCTGGTCGGGAACGGTTCCCCGGGTCAGCTGTTCCGGCAGCGGGGCGAGGCGATCGCGACGCTGCCTGTCGCTGGCCAACGTCTGGGCCGTCGCCGAGAGCCAGTCGTACTTCGCCCAGTTCGTCGCCCGCTCTCCGCTCACCCCGACCTGGACGCTCTCCATCGAGATGCAGTTCTACGTCGCATGGTCGCTGGTGGTCCTGTGGGCAGCCCGCGGCCGTCGAGTCGCCCGTGTCGCCGGTACCGCAGCGGTCGTCGCCGTCGTGTCGCTCGCCGTCATGGCGCTGGGTGCCGTCGTCAGCGACCCGTCGAGCATCTACTTCAACACCGTCGCCCGACTGCACCAGCCGTTGATCGGCGCACTGCTCGCCTGCGCGGTGGCCTCACGCCGGTACGTCCGCTCCTGGTCGCCATGGAGCGGCGTGGCAGCGCTCGCCGTGCTGGGTGTGAGCGTCCTGGTCCTGCGGAACTCGGCCGCTGCCTACTACCTCGGCGGCTCGACCGTCGTCGCAGTGGCTGCGGCAGTCCTGGTGGGTTCGCTGACGGCTCCGGGAGCGTCGCCGCTCGGACGGCCGCTGTCGTGGGCGCCGGCGGTCGCCCTCGGACGGATCTCCTACAGCGCCTACCTCTGGCACTGGCCCGTCATCATCACCCTCAACGAGCGACGGACCGGGTTGTCGGGTCCGCTGCTGTGGGTGCTCTGGTTCGCGGTGACGGTCGCGTGCGCTCCCTGGCCTCGCACCGGTGGGTGGAGCGCCGCTGCATGTCGCTGCGCATCTCGCCCCGGCGGACCTTCGCTGCGGTCGCCGCCGCCGTGGTCGCCGCGATCGTCGTGGTCCTGGTGTGCACCGCGGGTGTCCGACGTGACCCGCTCGACGCTGCCGCAGCGATCGCCGCGCCGGCGGTCCCGAGCGACCTCGCGGATGCTCCGGTCGTGGCGCTCGTGGGTGACTCCGTGGCGCAGAGCCTGCTGCCCGCATTCGTCGCCGACGGTCGGTCCGCTCGGTACGCGGTCGCCGACGGTGCGTTCCCCGGCTGCCCGGTCGTCGACCTCGAACCGTTCAAGGCCGACGGCAGCCCGGCGGTGGCCAACAACGATCGATGCGTGATGCAGGCCGATGCGGCTCGGCGGGAGCTCGGGTCGCAGTGGCGACCGGACATCGTGGTATGGGCGAGCGCCCTCGAGGTCGCGCACCTCCGGGGTCCGGGTGGAGGGCTGCTCGCTCCCGGCTCGCCGGAGTGGGCGGACCGGTTGGAGAGAGCGCTCGAGGCGGCGTACGACAGGGACGTGCCTGCCGGCTCGCGCCTCGTGGTGATGGTGCCGGCGCCGCCCGACGATGCCGGCCCGGAGTTCGCCGCCGAGACCGAGGCCTATCGGCAGGTGCTCGAGGGCTTCGTCGGGTCGAGGCCCGACGCCGCGCTCGTGGACCTGTCCGAGCTGCGGTGCGACCGTCGGGCCGGGTGCAGGGAGGGTGCACCGGATCGCCCCGACGGCATCCACTACACCGACGAGTCGGCCGCTCTGGTGGTGGAACGGCTGCGGGGCGAGGGTCTGCTGCCCGACGACGACTGACGTCACCAGCGTCGCTGGCGCCCGGAGAAGTTTTCGGTAGCCTGCCGAGGTGGGGCGAATCTATCTGTCACCTCCCGACGTGGGGGACCTGGAACGCGCAGCATTGCTGCGGGCGTTCGACTCGAACTGGATCACGACGCTCGGACCCGAGGTCGACGGCTTCGAGCGCGACATCTGCGAGGCGACCGGTGCCGAGGCGGCGGTCGCGCTGGCCAGCGGCACCGCAGCGCTGCACCTGGCGCTGCTCCTGGCGGACGTCGGTCCGGACGACGAGGTCTGGGTCTCGACCTTCACCTTCGTCGCGCCTGCGAACGCCGTGCGCTACCTCGGTGCGTCGCTCCGTTTCATCGACTCAGAGACCGAGACCTGGAACATGGACCCTGCGCTCGTTGAGGAAGCGCTCACCGCCGCAGCCGCGCGGGACCGCCTCCCGAAGGCGATCGTCGTGGTCGACCTCTACGGCCAGGCGGCGCAACTCGACCGCTTGGCGGCGTCGTGCGACGCCTACGGCGTGGTGTTGATCGAGGACGCCGCCGAGGCGCTGGGCGCCACCTGGAAGGGGCGGGCCGCGGGGACCTGGGGTCGCTACGGCGTGTACTCGTTCAACGGGAACAAGATCGCGACCACCAGCGGTGGAGGGATGCTCCTCGGCCCTGCTGACGACATGGAGCGTGCTCGCTACCTCGCCCAGCAGGCCCGCCGACCGGTGGCGCACTACGAGCACACCGACGTCGGGTACAACTATCGACTCTCGAACCTGCTCGCTGCGGTGGGCCGTGCCCAGCTCGAACGACTGCCGTCGATGATCCGTCGCCGACGTGAGATCCACCGACACTACGTCGAGGCGCTCGGCGGGAAGCTCGGATGGGAGTTCATGCCGTGGGACGACCGCGGCACGCCGAACGCGTGGCTGAGCGTCGCGCTGCTGCCCGAGGACCGATCGAACGGCCCGTCCGAGCTGTGCGCGTCGTTGGCCGAGCAGGAGATCGAGGCCCGTCCCGCATGGAAGCCGATGCACCTGCAGCCGGTCTTCGCCGGGGTGCCCTGCGTCGGAGGAGCGGTCAGCGAGGAGCGATTCGAGCGTGGCGTGTGCCTGCCCAGCGGCTCCGGGATGACCGATGACCACGTCGCTCGGGTGATCTCGGCGGTCACGGATCTGGCGACCGCGTGATGGCGTCGCAGGCGGGGTCCGGACGACCGTCCCTGGCGGTCGCCGTCTGCACCTATCGCCGACCCGACGGCCTGCGGGAGGTGCTCGGCTCACTGGACGATCAGACCGAGCCACCGGAGGTCGTCTACGTGTTGGACAACGACCCGGAGGGGTCCGCCCGGTCGGCGGCCCGGCCGAACGGCGGGCCGCTCGTCCATGTGCCGATGGGCCAGAACGCGGGTCCCGCCGGGGCCTTCGCCCGGGCGCTGCGACTCGCCCGGGACGACATCGACGGCCCCGACTGGATCACGCTCGTCGGTGACGACAACCCCCTTCCATCTGACGATGTTCTGGCCACGATCACCGAGCTGATCCAGAGGGTGTCGGTCGACGAGGACGTCGCCGCCGTCGGCCTCAACGGCGCGCGCTTCAGTCGGACGAGGGGTGCGGTCCGGCTGCTCGACGAGGAGCTCGACGGCCTGGTCGACGTCGACTTCGTGACCGGCGGTGGGCGACCCACCTACAACGTGCGCGCCCTGCGCCGCCTCGGCGTCGAGTTCGACGCGACGTTGTTCTTCGGCTTCGAGGAGCTCGACATCGGGATGGGGATCCGCAGCGCCGGTGGCCGGGTGGTCGTCGACGGCGACTGGCTGCGCCAGGCTCGTGCGCGGGCCGGCAAGCTCGGCCGCCCGCTGCCGAGGGTGCAGCCACGACGGCGTGCCCGATGGCGCACCTACTACTCGGTGCGCAACCACCTCATCGTGTCGTGGCGTCACAGCAGCCCGCTGGGCCGGGTGCGCGCCGTCGCGCTCGGTGGCGCGATGGTGCTCAGCCGCGCGCTGGACCCTCGTCGATGGTCCGATGTCGCCCCGGCGGCCCTCGGCCTCGTGCACTGGGTCCGCGGCGTCCGCGGACGGGTCCTCGAGCCGCCGGCGGCGGTCGAACCGGCGGCGCCGGAACCCGCCTCCGGCGTCGAGGGCGAGCCACGGTGATGTCCGGTGAATTTCGCCCATGTGCCCGCGGAGAAGCGTTCACTACCGTGGAGCGGGTGGGGCACGAGGAGGCGCTGGATCACCAGCAGGTGACGACGCGGGTCCGCCGGTGGTTCCGTGGCGGTGGGGAGTCTGCGGCCCTCGACAGGAGTCGCTGACGTGGCGACCGTGGCGATCGTGAACGCCTACGACGACGAGAACAGGGGCTCGGCGGCCCTCAACCTGGCGGCCATCGAGCTCGTCCGGCGTGCCGATCCCGACGCCGTGCTCGGACTGGTGACGATCCGGGACTTCGACGCGGCACGTCGTGTGCAGGGTTACCGGCACACGCTGGCCGAACACCCGGACCTGCGCGTCCTGCCGCCGCTGGTCGATCGTCGCTCGCTCGTCGCCGGCTCGGTGAGCGCCATCCCCGCCGAGCTGCTCGCTCCGTGGATGGCACGCCGCGGGCTGGACGAGGAGACCGTCGAGTTCCTCGACTCGGTCGACCTGGTGGTGAGCCGGGGTGGTGTGATCTACCACTGCCGCCAGGGTCGCAAGGACCTGGCCGGTCTGTTGCGACGGACCTCGGCACTGCGCTGGGCGCAGCGACGAGGCGTGCCCAGCTCGCTGATCGGACTGCACGTGGGCGCCGTGCACGGCGCGGCCGCCAGACACGTGGTCCGTTCGCAGTTCGCACGTGCGACGGTGTCCCATCCCCGCGGGTCGCTCAGCGAGGAGCGCCTCCGATCGATCTCGGCGAGCGCTCCCGCGCGCCGTCTGCCGGACTCCGTGTTCGCCCTGCGACCCGCGCCCGATCGTCGCCGCGCGCACCACCTCGGGCGGACGGCTGCTGCTCGTGGTCTCCGCGCCGCTCGCCCCCTACCTCGACCAGGTCCGTTCGATGGTCGACGGGCTCGTGGCCAGCGGCCGCGTGGACGATGTCGCCGTCGCGCTCCAGGTCACCGACGTGGACAGCGACCGACCTGCGGTCGAGCAACTGCTCAGCTCGCTCGACCGTGACGTCGAGCTCGTCGACGAGGACCTCTCGCCCCGCCAGCTGGTCGATCGATACGCGCAGTTCGACGTGCTGGTCTCGTCCCGCCTGCATGCGGCGGTGTTCGGGTTGCTCGCCGGTGTGCCGAGCTTCCCCATCGACGTCTCCGACGACGAGAAGGCCGTCGACGTCTTCGACGAGGTCGGCCTCGGCGACTTCGTGCTGACCCGACACGAGGCCTCGCGCTGGGCTCAGCTCGTGGCCGACCGGCTGGACGACGCCCGGGCCCGGGTGGTCCGCTCCGTCGACGAGGCGTACGACCGGTACTCCGCGGTACGTGTCGGGTGACGACGGTGCCGACCAGCAGCCCAGCCCCGAACCGGCGACCGTGGCCCCATGGCGTCTGACCTGAGATCGGCGGTGTCGTCCGCGTCCGATCTGCTGCTCGGTGGCCGTCGTGGTCCGCTCGTCGCGCTCGCCGCGACCTCGTTCGTCGGCGGCGTCGTCGAAGCGGCCTTCCTGGTGATCATCACACGGGTCGCGGTGTCGGTCGCCGGTGGCGACGGAACCGTCGAGCTGTTCGGGCTGCAGGCGTCGATCGCAATGGCGGCGTCGCTCGCCGTGCCGGTGGTCGTGCTGCGGCTCATCCTCGCGTTGTCGAGCGGGGCGATGTCGTCGCGGCTCACCAGCTCGTCGGTCGCCAGGGTGCGGTCGTCGCTGGCGAGTGCCTTCTTCAACGCCTCGTGGGAGGCCCAGCAGTCCTCCCGGTCGGGTCGACTGCAGGAGCTGCTGACGACGTTCACGCAACGCGGCGCCGACCTCCTGGTCGCCATGACCCAGGCGATCTCGTCGGGGTTCACCCTCGTGGCGCTGCTGATGGCGGCGATCGTCATGAACCCGCTCGGGTCGCTCGCGGCCGTCGTGCTGCTCGGTCTGATCGGAGCGGTGCTCGGTCCGCTCCGTCGCCGCATCAAGACGCGCGCCAGGGATGCCGCCGAGGTCGGCATGGAGTTCGCGACGTCGCTGAGCGAGACGTCGCAGATGGGGCTCGAGCTCCAGTCGTTCGGCGTGGAGTCGGCTGCCGAGCGCGAGATCGTCGGCCGGGTCGAAGTGGCCGCTGCCGCGGAGCGCCGACTGCTCTTCCTGCGATCGTCGATCGCTCCGATCTACACGTCGACCGCCTACGTCGCACTGCTGCTCGCGGTCGGAGGCATCTACCTGGCCTCGGCGGACTCGATGGCCTCGGTCGGCGCGGTGCTCATCCTCATGCTCCGGTCGCTCACCTACGGGCAGGCGCTGCAGTCGTCCTACTCGTCCATCATGAGCAACGAGCCCTTCGTGCAGACCCTGCGTCGCGAGCTCGCCGAGCTCACGGCTGCTCGTCGCGCCTCGGGCGGTGACGTCATCGAGCGGGTCGACGAGGTGTGCCTCGACCGGGTCGCCTACTCGTATCCGGGCGAAGGCGCTGCCGCGCTGATCGACGTGTCGGCGGTGTTGCGACGGGGCGAGGCGGTCGGGATCGTCGGTCCGTCCGGCAGTGGCAAGTCGACGCTCGTCCAGCTGCTGCTCGGCCTCCGGCTGCCCAGCGGCGGCGCGGTGCTCGTCAACGGCGTGCCATCCACGCAGCTGGATCTCACCGCGTGGCACACCAGCGCGGCCTTCGTGCCGCAGGTGCCGCGGCTCATCACCGGCACGGTCGCCGACAACATCCGCTTCTACCGGGACGTCGGGGACGACGCCGTGGTCGAGGCTGCTCGCCTCGCCCACATCCACGACGAGATCGTGGCGATGGACGGCGGCTACGAACGGGCGCTCTCTGATGGCGTGGGACTCAGCGGGGGGCAACGTCAGCGTCTCTGCCTGGCCAGGGCCCTCGTCGGCCGGCCTGACGTGCTCGTCCTCGATGAGCCGACGAGCTCTCTCGATGCCCGCAGCGAGCACCTGATCGCGCAGACGCTGGAGGAGCTCAGGGACGACATGCTGGTCGTCGTCGTGGCACACCGGATGTCCACGCTGCGCGCCTGCGACCGGCTGATGGTGGTCCAGGACGGAGCGCTGATCGCTGTCGGCGAGCCGAGCGCTCTGGAGCTCGAGAGCGACTTCTACCGCGACATCCTCCGGCTGTCATCCCTCGACGGCGAGCGATGAGCAGCCCCGCTCGTCCGCAGGGGACCGGCCGAGCGACCGAACAGCTCGACCGCAGGACCAGGGTCCTCTGGTTGGTCAAGGGGCTCGGGCCGGGCGGCATGGAGCGGTTGCTGCTCCACCACGCCCAGGCCAGCAGGGGCGGTGTCGAGTACCTCGTCGGCTACGTCGTGGATCGGCCCAACTCACTCGAGCCGGAGCTGTTGGCCGCCGGGGTGCAGTGCTGCCGTCTCGGGGTCGGGTCCGTGGTCCGTCCGGAGTGGGTCCGGGACCTCCGTCGCCTCGTCCGGCGAGCACGGATCGATGTCGTCCACGTGCACTCGCCGCTCGTCGCCGCGGCGGCGCGCGTCGCGTTGCGCTCGATGCCGGGAGGGCCCCGCGTCGTCTACACCGAGCACAACTCCTGGGCCAGCCACGGCCGGAGCACCCGGGTCCTGAACCGGCTCACCTACCCGCTGGATCATGAGCGATTCGCCGTGTCGGACGAAGCCCGGGGCTCCTCGGGCCGGTGGGGGCGCCACACCGAGGTCCTGCTCCACGGGATCGATGTCGCGGGGGTCAGATCGGCGGCGGCGCGACGCGAGGTCCGCGACGAGATGGGCCTGGACGAGTCGGCGTTCGTGGTCGGCATCGCCGCGAACCTGCGGGAGACGAAGGCCTACCCCGTGCTGCTGGACGCCGTCGCCCGGCTGCGTGATGCCGGCGTCGAGGTGACGGTGCTGTCGATGGGGCAGGGACCGCTCGAGACCGAGCTCCGCGAGCTCGCGGAGCAGTTGGCTCTGGGCGACTCGTTCCGGTTCCTGGGCCATCGAGGCGATGTCGCCGCGTGCTCTCCGCCTGCGACGTCTTCACGCTGAGCTCCGACGACGAGGGCCTGCCGCTGTCGGTCATGGAGGCGAAGGCGCTCGGCCTGCCGGTCGTGGCCACCGACGTTGGCGGGTTGGCGCAGCTCGTCGCCCACGAGCGCGACGGACTGCTGGTGCCCCGGCGTCGACCGGATGCACTCGCGGCTGCGCTGGCATCGCTGGCCGAGTCGATCGAGCTCCGCAGCCGCCTCGCCGAGGCCTCGTGGGAGTCCGCAGAGCGCTTCGACCGCCAGGGCTACGTCGACCGGCTGGACGAGGCCTACCGGAACCTCGGTGGGGCCTGCCGGAACCTCGGTGGGGACGGGCCCTTCCGGTTGCTCTACGTCATCGACTCCTTCGCGGCCGGCGGTGCCGAATCCTCGCTGTGCCAGATGATCCCGTTCTGGATCGCAGCAGGTACCGAGGTCCACGTCGCGGTGCTGCACGACCGAGGTGACCTGCGCGATGCGTTCGAGCGCAGCGGCGCGACGCTGCACGTCGGCGTCGGCGAGCGGCGGGAGGGGACGAGGCACCTGGTGCGGCTCGTCAGGTCGCTGCGTCCCGACCTGGTGCACACCACGCTGTTCGAATCCGATCTCGCCGGACAGGTCGCTGCGGCGTGGTGTCGGGTGCCGTCGCTCACGACCTGGGCGACCACGTCGTACACCCAGCTGACGTCGATCGGCGACGCGCTGCGCCGACCACGCCTGGTCGCGGCATGGGTCGCGGATGTCGTCGCTGCCCATCTCACGAACAGGGTGCACGCGGTGTCGAACGCTGTCGCTGCGTGGAACGCTCCACGGCTGCTGCGTCGTCACGGGGTCACCGTCGTGCCCCGCGGTCGGCCGGCAGCGCTCACGGAGCTCATCGACACCGTGTCGTCCGCCGACGTGCGCGAGTCGATCGGCATCCCGGCGGGCCACGCGGTGCTCGCGGTCATCGCCCGGCACGAGCGGGTCAAGGGCATCGACACGGTGATCGAGGCGATTCGCGCTCATGGCCGAGCCCCGTCGCGCCCACCTGCTCGTCGTCGGCAGGACGGGTGGTGACACCGAGCGCCTGGAGGGCCTGGCCCGGTCGCTCGGCGTCGCAGGCCGAGTCCACTTCCTCGGCGCTCGTTCCGACGTCCTCGTCCTGCTCGCCGCGTCGGACCTGCTGGTGAGTGGAAGTCGCGCCGAGGGGCTTCCGGGTGTGGTGCTCGAGTCCATGGCGATCGGCGTTCCGATCGTCGCCACCGACCTCCCCGCCATGCGTGAGGTGCTCGGGGGAGGGGAGCGTCTCGTCCCCGTCGGCGACCCGACCGCGCTCGCACGTGCGATCGAGGCCCGACTCGACGGAGCCGCCTCCGACGACGTGGAGGTGCTTCGTCAGCGCTTCCTCGAGCACTACACCCTCGAGTCCGCGTCGATGCGCCTGAGGTCGCTCCAACTCCTGACGGCCTCGACGGCCCGGCGTCGTCGGCGGTGGCGTGCATGAGGGTCCTCCACGTCCTCTCCGACGACGACCGCAGGGGCGCGCAGGTCTTCGCCGGGGACCTCCACCGGCAGCTCCTCGCGCTCGGCCATGAGAGCCGATTGTCCGCGTTGCAGGCCGGCGCCGTGGGCGGCATCGACGCCGCGGGTCCTCGGACGCTCGCGCTGGGATCCTCGTGGCGCCGTGCGACTCCGTCGTGAGATGAAGTGGGCCGACGTCTCGATCGCCCACGGCTCCTCGGCCGTGCTGGCCTGCGCGGTCGTGGGCTCGCGATCGCGGCGGAGGTGGGTGATCCGCCAGATCTCCGAGACCTCGTTCTGGGTGGATCGGCCGTCTCGGGTCCGGCGGGTCCGCTGGTACTGCGGTCGGGCGAACGGCGTCGTCGCGCTCACCGCGTCCGCTGCGGACGACCTGGCCCGCATCGTGGGCGTCGTTCCGTCGCAGGTGCGGGTGATCCCCAATGGTGTCCCGCTCGAACCGTTCGAGGACCTGGTGGCGACCAGCGCGCGGCGGCCGAGCGGGTGCGCCTCGTCGCTGTCGGAGCGCTGGTCCCGGAGAAGGGCATGGACGTCGCCATCGGGTCGCTCGCCGAACTGCCGGGCGCGGAGCTGGCGATCCTCGGTGCCGGCCCCGAACGTGTTCGCCTCGAGTCGCTCGCTCAGCAGCGGTGTCCCGGACGCGTGCGGTTCCTGGGGTCGGTGCCCGACGTTCCCCGCCATCTGGCGAACGCCGACGCACTGCTGCTCGCCAGTCGCGGCGGCGACAGCATGCCGGCGGTGTTGATCGAAGCGGGGTTCGCAGGACTGCCCACGGTCAGCACCGACGTCGGAGCCATCGCGGACGTGGTGCTGGACGGCGCCACGGGGTTCGTCGTCGCCAGGGACGACCAGGCCGCGTTCGACGCGGCGGTCCGTCGCCTGGTCGAGGATCCGGCCCTGCGGTCCCGGTTCGGCGCCGCTGCCAGGGACCACTGCCGCTCGACGTTCGAGATCGGAACCGTCGCCCGACAGTGGGCCGACCTGCTGCGATCGGTCGACGGGGCGCCGGTCGAACGAGATGCTGTCCATGAGTAGATCTGCCCTGTCGACATTCCGCGTCGAATGTTCTTAGATAGCTGAATTCAGTTCAATAGCGGGCGGAGGGGCAAGTGAAGCGGGTCAGTCTGAAATCCCGAGCGGTGATCGTCGCGCTCATGTCGCCCATCGTGCTCGCCGCATGCACCACGCCCGACACCGGCGGCGCAACCACGACCACCGAGCCGGATTCCACATCGACCTCGACGACGTCGACGTCCACGACGTCCACGACGACGACGTCGACCACCACGACCTCGACCACCACGACGTCGACCACCTCGACGACCACCACGCTGCCGCAGGCGCAGCCGGTCGGAGCACGCCTCGGCCTCGGCAACAACCACACCTGTGGTGTCACGGCGGGCGGGGCGCTCAAGTGCTGGGGCTGGAATCAGTGCGGTCAGCTTGGTGACGGCACCGCCGTCGAATCCCGGACACCGGTCGCGGTGCCGGGCATGACTTCGGGCGTCCGTGCCGTCGCAGCCGGTGACAACCAGACCTGCGCCATCGACAGCTCGACGGCGCTGCGGTGCTGGGGGTCGAACGCCTCGGGCCAGCTCGGCGACGGCACCACGCAGTCCCGGTCGACGCCGACGCCCGTCACCGGCCTCTCGTCGGGGGTGTCGGTCGGTGGCCGCCGGCGACAACCACACCTGCGCGGCGCTGACCGCGGGCGGTGTGAAGTGCTGGGGTTGGGGAACCTCCGGTCAGCTCGGCAACAACGCGATCGCCACCAGCCACGTCCCTGTCGACGTCGTCGGCCTGTCGGCGCCGGTCGTGGCGATGTCCGCCGGTTACGCGCACACCTGCGCGGTCCTCGCCACCGGTGACGGTGCAGTGCTGGGGTCGGTCGACGTCGGGCCAGCTGGGCAACGGCTTCACGGTCAACAGCCGTGTGCCGGTCGACGTCGACCGGTGCGCAGTCCGGTGGGACCGCGACGTGGTCGGCGGTGGGGCGCACTACCTGTGCGGTGGTCGTCCTCGGCGGCGCTGCTGCTGGGGCTCTGAACCCCTGGGTCAGCTCGGGATCGGCGGTCGGACACGTCCGTCGCCACGTCGGTCGCAGTGAGCGGGCTCGGCTCGGTGCTCGGCGGTGGCCGCCGGAGCGTCGCACTCCTGTGCGCTCCACCGCTGGAGCGGTGCTGCTGTTGGGGTGACAACGCTGGCGGCGTGCTTGGGCACCGGTGTCGAGATCGCCGGCGAGCTCGCCGACGCCGGTGCAGGTGTTCGGGTCTGACGTCGGGCGTGACCGAGGTCGGCGCGGGCGCTGCACACACGTGTGCGTCCTGACCTCGGCGACGCGGTGCGCTGCTGGGGCGCCAACGAGAACGGGCAGCTCGGGCACGGGGACCACGTCGAACTCGAATCGTCCGGTAGCCGTCACCGGTTCTGAAGCATCGCTTGTCCTCGCACGAGGCCGTGTGAGGCTGTCGAAGATAATTCACACGGGGGACTCGGCTGCTGTCCGAGTGAACCCGCATCGAGCTGGGAGCTACAGGAAATGGGCGAACGAGGGAGAACGGCGCTGCGCGCCGGGCTGGCCGTGGCGTTGATCGGGGCGGCCGCATTCGGTGCGGTCGTCGCGAATCCGGCGTCGGCGGTCGACGTCGAGCACTACGTCGCGACGACGGGTGCGGATGTCGGCAACTGCCAGGACGCGCTCGACCCGTGTCTGACCATCAACTACGCGGTCGCCCAGGCGGGCGCTGGTGACATCATCAACGTCGCTGCGGGTGCCTACCCGGAGAACGTCGTGGTCACCAAGAGCCTCCGGTTCCGCGGTGCCAACGCCGGCGTGAACGCGGGTGTCGGCGCGGCGCCACGTGGTCCCGAGTCGGTCGTGAAGTCGTTCCGGTCGACCTCCGACCTCACGACCGTGGCGGCGGCATACGGCACCGCGAACGCCGACGTGACGATCGACGGGTTCCAGGTCGATCCGCAGGGCGACACGAACTTCCCGTTCCAGGGTGGGTCGCTGCGAATCGGCATGATCCACCTCCATGGTGGGGCAGGTGCCGGGTACCTCGATCGTGAACAACATCATCTCGGGTGCACCGACGTTCACCGCCCGCGAACGTGGCACTGATGGCCGTGCAAGGTCGTGGCGGTCGCGTCGGGCACGACGGACGATCTCGCACAACCGGATCCAGAACGTCCGGTACGGCGCCCTCACGTTGCAGTCCGGCCGGAGCAGGCTTCTCGACGCTGACGGCGACCTACGACGGCAACGTCGTCACCGGCGTCTCGACGCAGGGCCTCGGCAGCGGCGGCGCGACCGGCGTCGTCCAGCCGGGTGCGACCATCACCGGCAACCAGATCGACGCCACGGTCGGCGGACGAGAGCTCCGGGCGGCATCGTGATGACCAACAGCGAACAACGTCGTCATCGGGCAACACGTTCACGAGCCTGGGCTCGTGGCGTCTGCGTCGGACATCTGCAAGAAGTTCCAGACCCGGAACAACGTGATCGTCGACAACACCTTCGTCCGAACAACAGCGGCGGCGTCGTCGAGGGCTCAGCCAGCCGGGGCAGCGCGTGCCAGGGCCAGGCCGGCAACCCGAAGGCGTCGGCAACTGGATCGTCGGTGGCGGCACCATCGACGGCTCATCGGTGACCGGCAACAGCTTCACCGGCAACTCCTCCGCCGTGAGCCATCGGAGTCAACTGGGGGACCTGCGTCTCCGGCGATACTACGAACGGGTACGATCGACCTGACCTGCAACTGGTGGGGCTCGACGACCGGGCCGTCCAGCCCGTCGCAACCCCGGTGGCACGGGGCAGTCGATCATCTTCAACCAGGCGCCCGAACCGCACCTCACGTTCCTGCCGTGGGAGATCGCCGATGGTGGTGCGTGCACGGGTGGTCTGCCGGATGTTCCGGTGGTGCGTGTTGCTGATGCTGAGGTGTTGGAGCCGGCGTCGGGTCAGATCAGGCTGTGTTCGTGCCGGTGATGTTGGATGCGCCGGCGACGGAGACGGTGACGGTCCGGTTCTTCACGACGTCGGGTTCGGCGGTTGGTGGGAATGCTCCGGGTGTTGGTGTCGATTTCCGTAACTGGGGTTCGGTGTCGACGTCCGCGTTCGGTGACGATTCCTGCGGGTTCGACGCAGGCGACGATCAATGTGCCGGTGTATGCCGATGGTGTGGCGGAGTCGAATGAGACGTTCACGGTGACGATCGCGTCGGTGTCGGGTGGCGACTACGTGGTGTCTGGCGAGAACACAGCGACGGGGACGATCATCGATGCGGACCATCTCGAGGTGTCGGAGCCGGTGCTCAACATCTCGAACGCTCAGATGTACGAGGGGACGACGGGGCCCGTCGAATCCAGTTGTACGTGCAGTTGAACAAGCCGGCGGAGTCTGATCTGTTGGTGGCGCTGGGAACCCAGGATGGTTCTGCGGTCGCGGGTGGTGACTACAACGCCCGGTCGTTCACGATGCGGATCCCCGCTGGTTCGACGACTCGTACGTTCGATGTGACGTTGTTGAACGACGCGGTGACGGAGTCCTCTGAGACCTTCACGTTGGTCGGTGCGGTCTCGTCGGGGCCGTTGGTCGAGGAGTTGTCGACGACTGGGACCGCAACGATCCTCGACAACGACTGAGACGAGCGAACCGGGGGAGTCGAGCCTTGCTCGGCTCCCCCGAAGTGCTGTGGGCGCACGGCGATGCGCGAAAGGGCTCGGGGCCGCGACTGCGGTTCCCGCTGACAAGGGAGAGAAGATGAGAGTTCGACTGGGGAAGGGTGCGGCCGCGTTGAGTGTGGCCGCGCTGTTGGGGTTCGGGGCCACTGTGGCTGCGCCGGCCTCTGCTGCGGGGGTGACCTTCTGGGTCGACGCCGCTGCGGCGTCGACCGGACCGGGTTCGGGGTGCGGCGCGGATGCGGCGTACACGACGATCCAGGCAGCGGTGACCGCCGCCGCTGCGGACGACATCATCGAGGTCTGTCCTGGCACGTATGCAGGGCCGGTCACGATCAACCGGACGAACCTCACCCTTCGGGGTGCCAAGGCGGGAGTGCCGGCCGGACCGGCTGCGACTCCGGCGGACCGCGGCACCGGCGAGACCATCATCGAGTCCGCCGGGGGCAACGCCATCAGTTGGTCCGGCGTCAACCCCGGGACCACGATCGACGGATTCACGATCCGCAACACGGGGACGTCGGGGAACTCGAACGGCATCTCGGTCGGCTCGGCGGGCCACACGATCGTCAACAACATCGTGGAGTTCGCCGGCAGCAGCCCGGGATCCCAGAACTCGGGCATCATCGCCGGAGCGATCCCCGGTCACACGATCCGGAACAACTCCATCCGCGGGTTCCGCTACGGGATGAACCTCCAGTCGGGGAACCTCGCTGATCCCTCGACGCGGATCGAGGGCAACTTCGTCGACTTCGTGTTCACCGGGCTCATCTTCGGTACCAACACGGCGAACGGCCATGTGATCACCGGCAACCGGATCGTCGGTCGCCCCGGCCACGGCGGACAGGGCATCAGTACCCCGTCGCGCTCGACCGAGATCAGCAACAACACCCTGATCGGCGGCGGGAACTCGAGCGGCATCTGGGTGCAGAACCAGGCCGCGCCGAACACCCAGGGCCCCGGCCCCGCTATCACCGGGAACACGATCCAGGGCTTCGCCTGGGGCATCTACCAGGACAGCTTCCCGACGGGCACGACGCCGACCGAGGCGCACGGCAACAACATCGTCGGCAATTCCGCCTGGGCGATCTTCAACGTCGGATCGACGACGGCCCGCCCGATCGAGGCGACCTGCAACTGGTTCGGCGACATCGCCGGGCCCGGCGTGGGCTCAGGTGCTCCCGCAGGCAACCGGGTCTCGGCCAACACCGTGAACTTCACGCCGTGGAGTGTTGCGTCGAACCCTGGTGGTGCGTGCACGGGTGGTCTGCCGGATGTTCCGGTGGTGCGTGTTGCTGATGCTGAGGTGTTGGAGCCGGCGTCGGGCCAGTCAGGTGTGTTCGTGCCGGTGATGTTGGATGCGCCGGCGACGGAGAATGTGACGGTCCGGTTCTTCACGACGTCGGGTTCGGCGGCCGGTGGGAATGCTCCGGGTGTTGGTGTCGATTTCCGTAACTGGGGTTCGGTGTCGAGTCCGCGTTCGGTGACGATTCCTGCGGGTTCGACGCAGGCGACGATCAATGTGCCGGTGTATGCCGATGGTGTGTCGGAGTCGAATGAGACGTTCACGGTGACGATCGCGTCGGTGTCGGGTGGCGACTACGTGGTGTCTGGCGAGAACACAGCGACGGGGACGATCATCGATGCGGACCATCTCGAGGTGTCGGAGCCGGTGCTCAACATCTCGAACGCTCAGATGTACGAGGGGGACGACGGGGCCCGTCGAATCCAGTTGTACGTGCAATTGAACAAGCCGGCGGAGTCTGATCTGTTGGTGGCGCTGGGAACCCAGGATGGTTCTGCGGTCGCGGGTGGTGACTACAACGCCCGGTCGTTCACGATGCGGATCCCCGCTGGTTCGACGACTCGTACGTTCGATGTGACGTTGTTGAACGACGCGCTGACGGAGTCCTCTGAGACCTTCACGTTGGTCGGGGCGGTCTCGTCGGGGCCGTTGGTCGAGGAGTTGTCGACGACGGGGACCGCAACGATCCTCGACAACGACTGAACGTTCCATCGGTGCCGTGGAGAGGGGCCGGCCATCTGGCCGGCCCCTCGCCGCGTGGAGGCGGCGAGTCCACTTGTACGCTGTCGACGTCCGGGTGCGAGGAGGGGTGAGTGGAAGATCCTTCTGAACGCCTGATCGTCCTCAGCGGACTGGCCACACTCCTGGTCGTGGTCGGTGCAGGCGCACTGCTCCTCGATCAGGTGAGCTACAGCATCGCCGTCGGGGCGGTCGTCGGGCTCCTGATGGTCGTCGTGGCCATGCCGGTCTTCCGGCGACTGGCGGACTCCGACGGCGACCCGAAACTCGTCTGGATCCTGCTGGCGGCGCTGGTCGCCAAACTGGTCTTCTCGGTCGCTCGATACTGGATGGTGAACCGCCTCTACGGCGGCGGTGGCGACTCGACCCGTTACGCGAATCAGGGCTGGTTGTTCGCCCAGGAGGTGCGACAGGGGGCGTTGTGGCCATCCATCGAGCCGATCGACGGCGTCGTCGCTCCCACCCGTCGCATCATCAAGCTCACCGGTTACGTGTTCGCAGTGACCGGTCGTTCGTTGTTCGCTGGGTTCTTCCTCTACTCCTACGTGGCCTTCTGGGGCTGCCTCCTGTTCGTCAGAGGAGCGCAGCACGCCTTCCCGGAGATCGACCGGAGGCGATACCTCTACCTCGTCATGTTCTGGCCGTCGCTGCTGTTCTGGCCGAGCTCGATCGGGAAGGATGCGGTGGTCGTCGGATTCCTCGGGCTGGCCAGCTATGGGGCGTGCCGTCTGCTGGCACCGAAGCCCGCACTCCTGGGTGCCCCGCTGTTCGCTCTCGGTGTCAGCGGCATGTTGCTGATCCGGTCGCACGTGGCGCTTATGGCCGTGCTCGCTGTGGCGGTCGCGACCGCGTTCGCTGCGCTCGGTGGGAGTCGTGCCGACGGAGCGAACGGGAGAGGTCGAGCCGTGAGGATCGTCGGGCTGACCGTCATGGTGCTCCTGGCCGTGGTCGCGTCGACCCAGACGACGCGTTTCTTCAGTGACAAGGCAGGACAGGCGACGAGCAGCGCAGACGCACTGGAGTACACGCGCCAACAGACTCAGCAGGGCGGCTCCAGCTTCGAGCCGATCATCGTGTCGTCGCCCGTCCAGATCCCGGCGGCGACGGTCTCGGTGCTCTTCCGGCCGTTCCCGTGGGAGGCCGGCAACGTCGGCTCACTCATCTCCGCAGGTGAGGCCGCGCTGATCGGCGTGCTGGTCGTCGTGTCCTGGCGGCGGCTGCGGAGGTGGCCGGGGTCCGCCTGGCGTCGACAGATCCTCATCTTCGGGGCCGTCTACTCCCTCATGTTCATCGTCGCCTTCTCGAGCATCGGCAACGCGGGGATCCTGGCGAGGCAGCGCAGCCAGATGCTGCCGCTGCTCTTCCTCGCCGTCGCGGTCCCGACGACTCGGTGGTGGCAGGAACGCTCGGCCGTCGAGGAGGAGGAGCGGGTCGACGAGCACGCCGCCGCCCTCGGGTCGGGGTGAGGGAGCCCGGGGTCCCGCTCGGTAGCCTGAGCGGCGTGAGTCCACGGGGAGCGTCATGACCAAGTTGCGCGCCGTGCTCCGGCGTCGGTGGTCGTTGCTGCTCCTCGGGCTGCTGCTGGGCGTGGCCGCGGGCGTGGTGTCCTCGGTCGTCGCGCCCGAGGGCGACGACACCACCGAGTACCGCGTCCGCCAGCTGATCGTCGCGAACAACGCTGCGCCGCGTTCCGGAGGCGTCGAGCAGGATGCGTTGCGCGTCACGCGCGGCGAGGTCGCCCGCGTCGCCGCCGAGACGCTGGGAGTGCAGGATCCGACCGACGTCTCCTCGAAGGTCTCCGCCGCAGCGGACCCCGAGACCGGCACGATCGAGGTGGCCTCGACCGACGTCGACCCCGAGCAGGCCACGCGGCGTGTCACGGCGTTCGTGGACGCCTTCGTCGACGTGGTGAACGGCGACCTGACCGGCGAACAGGAGCTCCGGCTGCGCGAACTGCAACAGCAGGTCGACGACGCCCGGGCCCAGCTCGCCGCCTTCGACGCCGCGAACCCCGACGTGCGCAACCAGGGTCCCGCCTCGACCCCGTTCCTGGTCGAGGAGCGCTCGACGCTGCAGCAGACCCTCGAGCAGGCCGAGCAGCAGCTGCGCGCCGAACGGCTCAACGCGCAGCGGACGCTGCCGTACTCCACGTTGGGCACCGACGCTCCCGAAGCGGTCGACGACGAGCTGCTCCCGGTGCCGACCGGCGCACCGTTCCGCGCCGCACTGCTGGGGCTGTTGGGGCTCTCGCTCGCCGTCGCCGTCACGATCGTGGTCGAACGTCTGGTGCCCCGGATCGACACTCGCGACGAGCTGATCACCGCGGCTGACCTGCCGGTCCTCGCAGAGGTCGGGCGCTTCTCGAGCCGCAAGCTGCCGAGATCGGCCGACGGGACGCTCCGCCTCGAGGGCCCGTGGGCGGAGCCGTACCGGCGCATCCGATCGGCGCTGCAGTTCATGCACGCCGGTGCCTCGGGTCAGGGCGGCGCTCGTGTGTTCATGATCACGTCGCCCTCGCCGTCGGAGGGGAAGTCGACCACGACCGCGGTCACGGCCCTGGCGCTCGCCGAGACGGGGGAGCGGACGCTCGTCGTCGGTGGCGACTTCCGTCGACCGTCGGTGCACGAGCTCCTCGGCGTGAGTGCCGTGCCGGGCATACGGGAGCACGCGCGCCTGGACGTGGCGCGACCGACCAGCGACCAGATCGTGCACCCCACCGCGCACGACCACCTGTTCGTCGCTCCGAGCGGGACCCCCGGCAAGGAGGTCGCCGGTCTCGCCGAGGCGACCCGCTCGCTGGTGTCCGAAGCCGTGGCCGAAGGGGCGACCGTCATCATCGACACCAGCCCGGTCGAGGTGGCCAACGATGCCATCGACCTGTTGGCGGTGGTCGACGAGGTCGTCATCGTGGTCAGGTCGGGACGGACGACCGTCCGTGCGCTGCAGCACACCATCGAGCAGCTGCGGCTGCACGGCGCCAGCATCATGGGCACCGCTCTGATCGGGACGCCGGGCCTGGCGAAGCAGCAGTACTACTACGACGGCTACTACAGCCCCGCGGAGTGGACGAACGGGTCGCCCGGACCGGAGGGTCCGCTGTTCCCCGAGTCGGGAGCGACCTCGGGTCAGGACCGGGGGCGAGCGGGGTCGACGACCCCACCGCCGTTCAGGGGTGAGCTCTCGGGCTGAACCTCAGCACGCGAGCGCGGCGGAGAGCTCTGCCGGCAGGCCGAGCTCGAGACACGGGCTGTCGTTCCCGAGCGCCGCCAACGACCAGCCGGCTTCGCTCTGCTGCACGACGGCGATCATGCCGTTGACCGTGCGGGCGGTCGCCCACGACGGCGCACATCGGACATCGCCGAAGCGCTCGTCGCCGATCACCCGACGGATCTCCGGGGAGTCGAGCGCAGCGGTGAACTCCGCCTCGGTGATCGAGCAGCTCGGCGTCGGTGGAACGCTCACCAGGGGGACCGAGGTGGCAGGAGCCGGCGGCGTGTCAGGCTCGCGCCCGCCCTCGTCGGACGGGCCCGTGCCGCCGTTCGGAGACCCGCCGTCCGGAGAGCCGCCGTCCGGTGTTGCTGCCTCGCCGGACCTGTCGCCGTTCGCCGCCGCGTCGGACCAGCCCGATGCCTCGTCATCGCTCGCACCACCCGCAGCACCGTCGGGTCCGTTCCCGTCGGAGCGCTCCGACGGTGGCTCGGCGGACTCCTCGGAACGATCGACGCCCGACCGGTCGGCGCCCGGATCGTCGGAACCGCTCGTGCCCCGCGATGCGACGAGCCAACCGATCCCGACGATCACCAGCAGGGCGACGACCGCGACGGCGGCGACGACAGCGAGGCGGCGGTCGAGTCGGACGGCCTCGACGCGACCCCCCGTCGCGTCCACCGAACCCCAGACGGGGTCGCTCGAGGTGACGGCATGCCACCGGCCGCTGCCCCAGAATCGAAATCGTCCGCCGACCCGCGGATCCGGGTACCAGCCCGGACGTCGGTCCTCGTCCATCGATCCGGTCCCCTCCGGCGCAGATCGGCCCTGTTGCGCCGGGTCGGACCCCGGCATCGAAAAACTGTAGGAAGCATCCCCGGTCGTGTCGACCGGGCAGATGTACCGGTCCGTGGGGAAACCGGCCGGTGGCGACCGATGTCCGACCGGCCGACGACCCCGCTCGCTTTGGCCCGTCGTCGCGGCGCTGAGTAGTCTGCCAGCCGATGGCGAACCCGCTCAGCGACTTCCTTCGCTCCTACCTCACCGTCGGGATCTTCGTGGGTCTCAGCTTCGTGCTGTTCGGCCTGCTGCTGCTCATCTCGTGGGCGCTGCGTCCCGACCGACCCCAGGCCGGCAAGTACATCTCGTACGAGTCCGGTGTCGACCCCGTGGGCGACATGTGGTCCCAGAGCCAGGTGCGGTACTACATCTTCGCCCTGCTCTTCGTGATGTTCGACGTCGAAGCGCTGTTCATCTTCCCGTGGGCCACACGCCTCGAGGTGTACGGCACGTTCGGTCTCATCGAGATGTTCATCTTCATCTTCGTGCTGGTCCTCGGACTCGTCTACGCCTGGCGCAAGGGGGTCCTCAAGTGGGCCTAGGCCTCATCGAGAGCGGCAAGGCTCCCAAGCCGCTCACGAACCTGCTCAACCTGTCCCGCAAGTACTCCATCTGGGTGTACCAGTGGGGTCTCGCGTGCTGTGCGATCGAGATGGGCGCCGCGTTCGCGTCGCCCCGCTACGACGTCATGCGCCTCGGTGTCATCCCGCTGCCGGCAGGCCCTCGCCAGACCGACCTGGTCGTCATCTCGGGCACCGTCACCGACAAGATGGCCCCGGCCGTCCGCCGCCTGTACGAGCAGATGCCCGACCCGAAGTACGTCATCTCGATGGGGTCCTGCGCCAACTGCGGCGGTCCCTACTGGGACAGCTACTCCGTGACCAAGGGCGTCGACCAGATCATCCCCGTCGACGTCTACGTCCCCGGCTGCCCGCCGCGCCCCGAGGCGCTGCTCGAGGGCGTCGTGATGCTCCAGGAGCGGATCAAGAACGAAGACATCTCGGCACGGTGGCGCGGCGCGCCACTCGTGATGGAGTGATCCGGACATGAGCGAAGAGACCGCCAGCGACACCGAGACCGAAGAGCCCGTCGAGACCGACGAGGCCCGCGAAGCGCTGCTCGCCTCGTTCGCCGACGCCCTCGGTGACGGGATCGTCGGGACGCACATCGTTCCGGGCAAGGACCTCTGGATCCGCGTGTCGACCGAGGCCTGGCACGAGGCCGGCCACGTCGCACGGCACCGGCTGCGTGCCCGCTACTTCGGCTTCCTGTCGGTCATCGACTGGATGCCCTCGCCGTTCGGCCGCTCCATGGACTCCGAGGTCGACCGCGCCATCGAGGGCGCGGCCGCCTACTCCGATCCCGAGGGCCCCTTCGAGACCGGCTACGCCGGTGGCGAGACCCGCTTCCAGGCGTTCGCCCGGGTCGCCAACGTCGGCGAGCCCGGCAACTACTGGGGTGTCACGCTCAAGGCCGACATCCCCGACGACAGCCTCGAGATCGGGTCGTGGACCGACATCTACGCCGGTGCCGACTGGCACGAGCGTGAGGCCTGGGAGATGTTCGGCGTCACGTTCGTCGGCCACCCGGGCCTGCGGAACCTGTACCTGCCGGGCGACTTCGAGGGCAACCCGCTCCGCAAGGACTTCCCGCTCCTGTCACGGCTCGTGAAGCCCTGGCCGGGCATCGTCGACGTCGAGCCCATGCCCTCCGATGACGAGGACGAAGAGGGCGCCGACGCCGCAGCCACCGAGGGAGGCGAGTCGTGACCGCAGTGACCGACCGCGAGAAGCTGCAGTACATCGCGGCGAAGGCCGCAGACGCCCGGGTGAACGTGGAGCTCGAGACCGAGGGCATGACCCTCAACATGGGTCCGCAGCATCCGGCGACCCACGGCACGCTCCGCATCGTCGCCCGACTCGACGGCGAGCAGGTCATCGCCGCCGAGCCCATCCCGGGCTACATGCACCGCGGCTACGAGAAGCTCTCCGAGGTGCGCACCTACCCGCAGGTCACCGCACTGGTGAACCGCATCGACTGGCTGGGCAGCTTCGCCAACGAGGTGCCGTTCATCCTCGGCGCCGAGCAGCTGATGGGCATCGAGGCACCGCCTCGTGCGCAGTGGATCCGCACCCTGCTCTTCGAGATGTCCCGCATCTCGAACCTGATCCTGTTCCTGGGCGACACCGGCGTGCAGCTGGGCGCAGTGACCCCGGCCTTCTACGCCTTCCGCGACCGGGAGTTCGTGCTCGACCAGATCGAGGCCGTCACGGGTGGTCGCTTCCACCCGAACTTCGACCGCATCGGCGGTCTCAAGGACGACCTGCCCAAGGGCTGGATCGCCAACACGAAGTCGGTCATGCAGAAGGTCGTCGACTTCTGCGACGAGATCGAGAACCTGCTCATGGGTGCCGAGATCTTCAGCGAGCGCATGCGCGGCGTCGGCGTCATCCCCGTCGACATCGCCACCCAGTACGGCCTGTCCGGGGCGAACGCCCGCGGCTCGGGCATCGACTGGGACACCCGTCGTGACAACAACATCGGGCTCGTCTACCCGGAGCTCGACTGGAAGGTCTGGACCCACCCCGACGGCGACTCCTACGCCCGGTTCTGGGTGCGCCTCCAGGAGGTGCGCGAGTCGGCCAAGATGGTCGAGCAGATCTGCGACGGCATCCCCGGCGGCCCGATCATGGCCAAGGTGCCCCGCATCATCAAGGTCCCCGCGGGTGAGGCGTACGTCGCCACCGAGAACCCGCTCGGCGAGATGGGCTACTACATCGTCTCCAAGGGCGACCTGACCCCGTTCCGCCTCAAGATCCGTTCGGCGAGCTTCAACAACATCTCGATCGCTCCCTGGGTGCTCCGGGGTGTGTACGTGCCCGACATCATCTCGATCCTCGCCTCGCTCTACTTCATCCTGGGAGACATCGACCGATGACCCAGTCGCTCGTCCTGGGCCTCGAACTCGCGTACTGGCAGCAGACGGTCATCCGTGTGCTGCTCGGTCTGGTGGCACTGCTGCTGCTGACCGGCGGGGTCGTGTACCTGTACCTCTTCAAGTTCGTCTCGTTCATGCAGAGCCGTCTCGGCCCCATGGAGGCCGGACCGTTCGGCTCGCTGCAGCTGCTCGCCGAGGTCGGCAAGTGGCTCCAGAAGGAAGACATCTTCACCGAGAACTCCGACAAGTTCGTCTTCGGTCTGGCGCCCGCCGTGGTGCTCGCATCGACCTTCCTGATGTTCGTCGCGATCCCGGCAGGTCCCGAGGCCGTGGTGGCCGATCTGGGCACCGGCATCTACTTCGTGCTCGCCATGTCGAGCCTCTCGGTGCTCGGCATCCTCATGGCCGGCTGGGCGTCGGCCAACAAGTACGCCCTGCTCGGCGCACTGCGCGCCGCCGGCCAGCTCATCGCCTACGAGCTGCCGCTCATCCTCTCGGTCGTCGGCGTCGTCATCGCTGCGGGCTCCATGAACCTGCAGGACATCGTCGCCGCCCAGTCCTCGGGTGAGATCTTCGGCTGGAGTGGCATCGGCAACCCGTACATCCTCACGCAGATCGTCGGCTTCACGATCTTCCTGATCGCCGTGCAGGCCGAGCTCACCCAGACCCCGTTCGACATGCCGATCGCAGAGTCCGAGCTCGTCGCCGGTTACCAGGTCGAATACACCGGCATCCGATTCCTGGTGTACTTCATCGCCGAGTTCGCCACCGCCGTCGCGTTCGCCGCGGTCGCCTCGACGTTGTTCCTCGGTGGCTGGGACCTGCCCGCCAGCTGGGGCATCAGCACCGGTGCGATGCACTTCATCGGACCGGTCGTCGTGTCGTTCAAGGCGATCCTGCTCGTCGGCGTCGTGTTCTGGGTGCGCTTCTCGCTGCCCCGGTTCCGTGAGGACCAGCTGCAGAAGCTCGCCTGGAAGTTCCTCATCCCGATCTCGCTCGCGAACATCGTGGTGACCGGTATCGCGAAGGTGGTGTGGTGATGCCTGAGAAGCCGAAGCTGCCGGGAGTCCTCCAGGGACTCGGCATCACCATGAAGACCGCCCTCGAGACGATGTTCCCGGACGGTCCGCTGAAGCCGCCGTCGCCCGCCAAGGGCGCCGCGACGGTGCAGTACCCCCACGAGAAGGAGGAGCCCGCTCCTCGTGCCCGTGGTGTGATCGCCCTCAAGGAGGACAACTGCACCGCCTGCATGCTCTGCGCACGTGAGTGCCCGGACTGGTGCATCTACATCGAGGGCCACAAGACGCTCGCCCCGCCTCGCCGTGAGGGTGGCAAGCCCCGCTCGGTGAACGCGCTCGACCGCTTCGACATCGACTTCTCGCTGTGCATGTACTGCGGCATCTGCGTCGAGGTCTGCCCGTTCGAGGCGCTGTTCTGGTCCCCGGAGTACGAGTACTCCGAGGTGCGCATCGCGGACCTGCTCCACGACAAGTCGCGCCTCGACCAGTGGATGGGCACCGTGCCGGACTTCGAGGCGCTCGAGGCCGGGTCCGAGGTCAAGGTGAAGAAGGTGCCCCGATGAGCGGAGTGCTGGCGCTCGCTCGCGCAGCAGGAGACGACCTTCGACGTCCCGGCGAACGTCGTGTTCGCGGTGACCGCCGTGTTCATGATCGCCGCGGCGATCCGCATGGTCACCACGAAGAACATCGTGCACGCCGCACTGTGGCTCGTCGTCGTGCTCGGCGGCGTCGGCATCAACTACCTGCTGCTGCAGGCCGAGTTCGTCGCCATCACGCAGTTCCTGGTGTACCTCGGTGCGATCGTCGTGCTGTTCCTGTTCGGCATCATGTTGACCAGGGCGCCCCTGGGTGTCTCCGACGACCTCGACAACAACCAGAAGTGGATCGGCATCGGCACCGCAGCGCTGCTGCTGGTCGTGATCGGCTACTCGGTCATCGAGACCTGGGGCAAGGACAAGCTGACCTTCGAGGCGTTCCAGGGCGTCGCCGAGGCGAACACCAACGGCCGCACCCAGGCCGTCTCCGACACGATCTTCGGTCAGTACCTGATCCCCTTCGAGATGATCTCAGTGCTCCTGCTCGCCGCCCTCATCGGGGCCATCGTCCTGGCGCGACGGGACTGAGGGGCCACCAATGCTGCTGAACCAGTTCCTCCTGCTCTCCGCGATCCTGTTCTGCATCGGCGTCTACGGCGTCATCGTCCGCAAGAACGGCGTGCTCGTCCTCATGTCGATCGAACTCATCCTGAACGCGGTCAACATCAACCTCGTCGCCTTCAGCACCATGCACGGGCTCGGCGGCCAGGTCTTCGCACTGTTCGCCATCGCCATCGCTGCCGCCGAGGTCGGCGTGGGTCTGGCGATCGTGCTGCTCATCTACCGGAACAAGCGCTCCATCGACGTCGATGAGCTCGACGAGCTGAAGGGCTGAGGCACATGTGGTTCTTCACGCACGTCTGGATCATTCCCGCGCTGATGGCGCTGTCGTTCCTGCTGATCCTGCTCTTCGGCAAGAAGATGCCGAAGAAGGGCGCCGAGATCGGCATCCTCTTCGTCGGCGCCGCGTTCGTGCTGTCGCTGATCACCGCCGGCAACTGGATCTCCTGGACCAACGACAACCCTGCGGAGCACTCCGCCGGCGCGGCCATGGCCGAGGTCGACCCGAGCTGCTCGAAGGTCGCCGAGGAGGCCCACCACGAGGCTGAAGAGGGCGAGCACGCCTCGGACGACGCCGCCGCCGGCGAGGAGCACGGCGCCAGCGCCGGCAACGTCGCCGAGGGCGAGTCCGCCGCACCGGCCGCTGCTGCAGCCGAAGAGGGCGGTCACGCGGATCCGCCCACCCGCCCGGTCGTCACCTGCGCCACCTGGTTCGAGAACGGCAGCCAGTCGATCTCGGTCGGCACGCTCGTCGACGGCCAGTCGGTGCTCATGCTCGTGGTCGTCACGCTGATCTCGCTGCTCGTCCACGTCTTCTCGACCGACTACGTGCACGGCGACCGGCGCTACACCCACTACTTCGCCTTCCTGTCGCTGTTCACCGCCTCGATGCTCTTCTTCGTCCTCAGCGAGAACACGCTGCAGATGATCGTCGGTTGGGAGTTGGTGGGCGTCTGCTCCTTTGCACTGATCGGCCATTGGTGGGAGGAGAAACCGAACTCCGACGCCGCGCTGAAGGCGTTCCTCACCAACCGCGTCGGCGACGTCGGGCTGCTGATCGGCGTGATCATCCTCTACTTCGCCGCCAACAAGTCGTTCTCGATCCTCGACATCAACATCCTCGCCAACGAGGGCGGCATCTCGCACTCGTTGTTGTTGATCGCGTCGCTGTGCCTGATCACGGCGGTCATGTCGAAGTCGGGGCAGTTCATCCTGCACACCTGGCTGCCAGACGCCATGGCCGGTCCGACGCCCGTCTCCGCGCTGATCCACGCCGCCACCATGGTCGTCGCCGGCATCTACATGGTGGCCCGCCTCTACCCGGTGTTCTTCGAAGGTCTGGCCATCTCGGGCTCGTCGATCAACGCGCTCGCCATGGTCGGTGCCATCACCGCGCTCTTCGGTGCGCTGCTCGCCTTCGTCCAGAAGGACATCAAGAAGGTGTTGGCCTACTCGACGGTGTCGCAGCTGGGCTTCATGGTCACGTCGCTCGGCATCGGTGCCTGGACCGCCGCGATGTTCCACCTCTTCACGCACGCGTTCTTCAAGGCCTGTCTGTTCCTCGGCGCCGGCTCGCTCAGCCACGCCTGTCACCACAGCTTCAACATGGTCGACGACATGGGCGGTCTGCGGAAGATCATGCCGAAGACGTTCATCACCTACCTGGTGGGCACCGCGGCACTCGCCGGCTTCTTCCCGCTGTCGGGCTTCTGGTCCAAGGACGAGATCCTCGCCGGCACGGGAGCCTTCCCCGGCACCGACGGCGCGAACGGCACGTACTACCTCATGCTGATCATGTTGCTGCTGGGTGCCTTCTGCACCGCCGCCTACATGACCCGCACCGTCTGGTACGCCTTCTTCGGCGAGTACCGCGGCCACGGGCACCCGCACGAGTCCGGTCCGCGCATCACGGTGCCGCTGATCATCCTGGCCACCCTCGGCGCCATCGCCGGTCTGGCGAACCTGCCGTGGGCGATCGGGCCGATCCCGGCGCACATGTTCCAGACCTACGTCGAGCCGATCGGCGTCTACTTCCCCGAGTCGCTCGAGCACGCCGCGTTCCACCCGATCCTGGCGGTCACCTCGGTGGCCGTCGCGGGTGCCGGCGCCGGCATCGCCTACCTGTACTTCTGGAAGGGCGCCTTCGCCGGCCTGCAGGGACTGTCCGAGCGCAACAAGCTCGCGGCGTTCGGCAAGAACGTCCTGGTCAACAAGTACTACTTCGACTGGCTGTACACGACGGTCATCGTCGGGTTCGTCAAGGGTCCGCTCGCACGAGCGGCCAACTGGGCGAACCAGCACATGCTCGACGCAGCGGTGAACGGCGTCGGTCGAGGTGCAGCGTCCGCCGGCAACTGGGTCTACGAGAACGTGGACCAGACAGTCGTCGACGGTGCGGTCAACACCACCGGCTCCGGTGCCGGTGCGTTGGGTGGAGTGCTCCGAGTGGTGCAGTCCGGCCGGGTCCAGCAGTACGCAGCCCTGTTCTTCGTGGGCGTTGCGGTGCTGACCGGCGTGTTCGTGGTGGCAATCGGCTGATGACGAGTAGGGAGAGCCGAAACCGATGAAGAGTTTCCTGAACGACTGGGGTCTGATCCTCACCATCTTCCTGCCGCTGGCAGGCGCGTTGGTGACGATGGTCATGCCCAAGGAGTCCGAGGGTCCGATCAAGGGACTTGCGCTCGGCACGTCGCTCGCGGCGGCGGTGATGGGCGCGCTCGTCATGATCAACTTCGACTACGACCGCGCCGGCGAGCTGCAGTTCGTCGTCGACCGCAGCTGGATCGAGATCATCAACAGCCGGTTCATCCTCGGCCTCGACGGACTGTCGCTGCCGCTGATGGCCCTGACGCTGTTCATCGTCCCGCTCGTGATCGTCTACAGCCTCGGGCATCTCCCCGAGCCGGGGAACCCGAAGGCCTTCTTCGCCCTGATCCTGATCCTCGAGACCGGCATGATCGGCTCGTTCCTGGCGCAGGACCTCGTGCTCTTCTTCGTCTTCTTCGAGGTCGTGCTGCTCCCGATGTACTTCCTCATCGGTGTCTGGGGTGGACCGCAGCGCCAGTACGCGTCGATCAAGTTCTTCCTGTACACGCTGTTCGGTTCGGCGCTCATGCTCGTCTCGTTCCTGGCGGTCTACTTCCTCTCCAAGAACCCGGTCACCGGCCAGGCGCTCGAGACCTTCGACATGCGCATCCTCAGCGAGGTCGGCGGCGCCGGCATCGCCCGGACCACGGCGATCGTGATCTTCGGCGGCATGTTCATGGGCTTCGGCATCAAGGTCCCGATGTTCCCGTTCCACACCTGGCTGCCCGACGCCCACACCCAGGCGCCGACCGCCGGCTCGGTCATCCTGGCCGCCGTGCTGCTGAAGCTCGGCACCTACGGCTTCATCCGCATCGCCATCCCGATCCTGCCGGTGGGTGCCCGCTGGTGGGCGCCGATCATCGGTGTGCTCGCGGCGATCGGCATCATCTACGGAGCCCTCGGCTGTCTGGCGCAGACCGACATGAAGCGCCTCATCGCCTTCTCGTCGGTGGCCCACATGGGTTACGTCATGCTCGGCATCGCCACGCTCACCGACTTCGGCATGAACGCCGCGGTGTTCGGCATGGTCGCCCACGGTCTGATCACCGGCATGCTCTTCTTCGTCGCCGGCTCCATGAAGGACCGCTACCACACCCTCGAGATCAAGCGTCTCGGCGGTCTGCTGATCTCTGCCCCGAAGATGGGCTGGATCCTCGGCTTCGCCACGATGGCGTCGCTCGGCCTCCCGGGCCTCGCCGGCTTCTGGGGTGAGTTCCCGGCCATCCTCTCGGCGTACAGCCCGGCCGTCGGCCTGAACGTGGCGCTGTTCCGCACCCTCATGGTCGTCGCCGCCATCGGTACCGTGCTCGCCGCGGGCTACCTGCTCTGGCTCTACCAGCGCACCGCCTTCGGCACGCCCGACCGAGGAGTTCGCCGACGATCCGCACATCACCGACGTGCAGCCCACCGAGTGGATCGCGTGGACGCCGATCCTGGTGCTCATCGTCGTGTTCGGTTTCTTCCCCGGTCTCATCTTCGACGTCTCGAACCCTGCGGTCTCCGCGATCGCCGCGGTCGTGGGCGGGAACTGATCCACCGTGCTCGCCTCGCTCCTCCAGCTCCTCCCCGATCCGGGGTACCAGTCGCCGACGATCGACTGGCACGCGCTCGCTCCGGAGATCGTGCTGTCACTCGGTGGCTGCCTGCTGATCCTGCTCGACGCGGTGAAGCTGGACCGGGCCAAGGCGTACATGCCGGCGCTCGCGAACCTGGTCCTGCTCGGTGCGCTCATCCCGATCATCACCCTCGCGGTCGACGGCTCGACCCGGGTGCTCTTCGACGGCTCCTACGTCGTCGACTCGATGTCGCTCGTGCTCAAGGCGCTGTTCCTGGTCAGCGGCTACATCGTGATCCTGCTGTCGACGAACTACGTGGCCGAGGGCGACTACTGGGAGAGCGAGTACTACTCGCTGCTCACCACGGCGATCCTCGGCATGCTCGTCATGGCCTCCGCACGCGACCTGCTCATGATCTTCGTGGCGCTCGAGCTGCTGTCGATCCCGGCCTACATGCTCGCCGCATGGCGCAAGGGTGACCAGAAGTCGAACGAGGCGGGCCTGAAGTACTACCTGATGGGTGTGTTCGCCTCGGCGATCCTGCTCTACGGCATGTCGCTCGTGTACGGCTTCGGCGAGTCGACCCGTCTCGACGTCATCGCCGGCAACATCGCCGAGATGGGGACCGAGGGCGTGCCGGCCGTGACCCTGGCGCTGCTCTTCGTCATCGCCGGCTTCGCCTTCAAGGTGTCCGCCGTGCCCTTCCACACCTGGGCGCCCGACACCTACGAGGGCTCTCCGACGCCGATCACCGCGTTCCTCGCCGTGGCCTCCAAGGCCGCCGGCTTCGTCGCCCTGATCCAGGTCGTCTTCTACTGCTTCTACGTCCGTCCTGACATCATCGAGCCGGTCTTCTTCGTGCTCGCCATCGCCTCGATGACGGTCGGCAACCTGCTGGCGATCCGCCAGACCAACGTCGTGCGCATGCTCGCCTACTCGGGCATCGCCCAGGCCGGCTTCATGCTCGCCCCGTTCGTGGTCATCTCCGACAACCGCGACGCAGCGCTCTCGTCGATCGTGATCTACCTGGTCATCTACGCGGCGATGAACCTCGGTGCGTTCGCGGTGATCATCGCGATCGCACGCAAGACCCGCTCCGCGGAGATCACGAGCCTCGGCGGCCTGTTCACCTACATGCCGGGTCTGACCGTGGCGATGACCGTCTTCCTGTTCTCGCTCACCGGCATCCCGCCGATGGGCGGCTGGTACGCGAAGTTCTCGGTCTGGTCGGCGCTCGTCGGTGCCGACACCGGACTCGGCTACGCGGTCGCGATCGTCATGGCGGTCAACACCGTCATCGCGGCGTACTACTACCTGAACGTCGCCAAGACGATGTGGTTCGATCCGGCGCCCGACGGCGATGTCACGCCCGTCAAGGTGCCCGCAGGTCTCACCGCTGCGGTCGTCATCTCGCTGGCGGCGACGATGGTGTTCGGTGTGCTGCCGGGTCTGCTGACCGACATCAGCAGCTTCGGTCCCGTCGCCCTCGGCGGCTGACGAACCGTCCAGCCCCTCGCTCCCGCCACTCCGACATCCGATCCGGAATCGGTGTGATGCACGGGAAACGAGATCGGATGTCGTGGGAAGGTCGTCTCCTGATGCCGCTGACCACTGCACTCCCGGAACCGACGCGGTCGTGAACGCGCTCGTGCGGCGCCTCGAGCGCAGCGGCTCGGTCCGCTTCGACGAGTTCGTCGAGCACGCCCTCTACGACGCGGACGGCGGGTTCTTCGCGACCGGCGGGGGAGCGGGCCGCGCCGGCGGTGACTTCCTGACCAGCCCCGAGGTCGGCCCGCTCTACGGCGCGGTCGTGGCGCGGTACCTCGACCGCTGCTGGGACGAGCTCGGACGTCCCGATCCCTTCGTCGTGGTCGAGGCCGCCGCCGGTCGTGGCGCACTCGCGATCGCGGTGTTGGCCGCAGGGCCGCGCTGCGCGCCGGCGCTGCGCTACGTGCTCGTCGAGCGCTCCGCCGAACTTCGCACCCGCCAGCGGGAGCACCTCGAAGTCGTCGAGCCGTTCGAGCTGCTCGGGCCGGACCACGACGCCGACGCCGACGTCGCACCGCCCTCGGGCACCGGCACCGGGCCCCTGCTCACCTCGCTCGCGGAGCTGCCGGCGCTGCGCATCGAGGGCGTGGTGCTCGCCAACGAGCTGCTCGACAACGTGCCGTTCCGCCTGCTGGAGCGCCTGGCCGACGGCTGGGGTGAAGTGTTCGTGGTGCTCGAGCGCGACGGCTCCCTCGGTGAGGTGCTCGTGCCGGCCGAGGACGCCGCGGTCGAGCTCGCCGAGCGGCTCGCACCGGCGGCAACGCCCGGAGCACGCATCCCGGTACAGGCCGGCGCCGGTCGTTGGCTGCGCCGGGCGCTCGACGTCGTCGAGCGCGGCCGGCTGCTGGTCGTCGACTACTGCTCGACCACCCCCGAGCTCGCCGAGCGGCCGAGCGAGGAGTGGCTACGGACCTACCGGGCGCACGACCGTGGCGCTCCACCGCTCGTCGATCCGGGGACCCAGGACATCACCTGTGAGGTCGCGGTCGACCAGCTCGCGGTGGTCGCAGAGCCGGCCGTCGAGACCAGCCAGGCCGACTGGCTGCGGGCGAACGGTCTGGACGAGTTGGTCGCCGAGGGGCGGCGGACGTGGGCCGACGGCGCGCACGCCCCCGACCTGGCCGCCATCCGAGGTCGCAGCCGGGTGACCGAGGCCGAGGCGCTCACCGACCCGTCCGGTCTGGGCGCGTTCACCGTGCTCGAGTGGCACCTGCGCTGAGCCGCCGCCGGCTCAGCACCGGGTGCCGCGGTACCGGGTGCACTGATGCCGGTCACGGCCGGCATGTTCGCACCCGGTTGGAGGGCGACCGTGTACCGGGTGCACTGATGCCGGTCACGGCCGGCATGTTCGCACCCGGTTGGGGGCGACCGTGTACCGGGTGCACTGATGTCGGTCAGGGGCGGCATGTCCGCGCCCGGTTGGAGGGCGACCGTGAACCGGGTGCGAGCCAGCACCCGGTCGCGCCGCCGACCATGATGGTGGGGTGACGATGACAGATCTGAGCGGACAGGTGGCCCTGGTCACCGGGGGCAACGGCGGCATCGGACTCGGCATGGCCGAAGGGCTGGTGCTGGCGGGTGCGTCGGTCGCGATCTGCGGTCGCAACGCCGAGAAGACCGGCGCGGCGGTGGAGCACCTGCGCAGCCTGCGCGACGGCGCGGATGTCGAGGGCTTCCGCTGCGACGTCGCGGTCGAGCGCGACATCATCGAGACCGTCGCGACCACGGTCGACCGGTTCGGTCGGCTCGACTCGTGCGTCGCCAACGCTGGTGTGTCCGGCGACGCGTCGATCCTCGAGATGTCACTCGACCAGTGGCGTGCGGTCACCTCGGTGAACCTCGACGGCGTCTTCCTCACCCTGCGCGAAGCGGCTCGGCAGATGGTCGCCCAAGGAGGCGGGGGTGCGCTCGTCGCGGTGTCGTCGACGTCGTCCATCCACGGCGCGCCGCGTCAGTCGCACTACGCCGCCTCGAAGGCAGGTGTCCTCGCGCTCGTCCGGTCGATGGCCGTGGCGTTCGCCCGTCACCGGATCCGGGCCAACAGCCTGGTGCCGGGCTGGACCCTCACCGACCTGACCGCCCCCGGCTACCAGTACGAGAAGTTCCGCGAGAACACCACGGCGCGCACACCGGTGCGCCGGTGGGGTGAGCCGGCCGACTTCCGGGCGGTCGCGCCGTTCCTGTGCGATCCGCGCCACGAGTACCACACCGGTGACGAGATCACGATCGACGGCGGCTACACCGTCTACTGATCGCTCAGCCGGTGGCCAGCGGGAAGCCCTCGTCGCGCCAGCCCTCGAGACCGCCGATCATCTTCTTGACGGGTCGACCGAGCGCAGCGAGACGCATCGCCGCCTTGTCGGCACCGTTGCAGTGCGGGCCGGCGCAGTACACGACGAACACCGTGCCGTCGGGGTGATCCGTCAGGTTGCGGTCGATGATCCGGCGGTGGGGGAGGTTCACCGCGCCGGGCACGTGACCCGCGGCGAACTGCTCCGGCCCCCGGACGTCGAGCAGCACGAAGTCGACGGGCCCGTTCGTCAGCGCGTCGTGCACGTCCCAGCAGTCCGTCTCGAACTCGAGCAGGCGGTTGAAGTGCTCGAGCGCGGCCCCCGCGCTCGCCGGGGCCACGGCGGTCACCGCGCTCGGCCGGCCGACGCCACCACCGGGCCCGGTCACTTGACCACGAAGTCCCGGCACCCGAGGGTCGTCGAGGTCGCGGTCTGGCGTTCGCCGTTGTGGTCGAGCGCGTCGGCGCAGACCCGGTAGGACCCCGGACGGAGACGGGTTCTCCCCTCGAACCCGGCCGCAGTCGGCAGGCCGAAGTTCGCGAGTCCCGGTCGAGGGAGCCAGGCGACCACGACGGTCGACCAGTCGACGGAGCGGACGCGCATGCGCAGACGGACGTGCAGACCGCCCGGGGCGAGGTTCCGGTCCGCCGCCCAACCACGGATCGCGACCTCGTCGCCGGACACGACCACCTCGTCCAGGCTGCCCACCGGGACGTACTGCACCGGCGGCGCGGCGTCGACGAGCGTGACGCGGTACGAGTGCGTGCTCGACGAGGTGCCGGCGATGCCCCCGATGTCGACCCGGTACGTGCGGTCGCCACGGCCCGGGACCTCGCCGAGGTTCCCGAGCTCCCAGACGATCGTCGGGTCGCCGTAGCCGTACGCCGGCCGGTGCACGGTCAGCGGGAGTGCGGCGCCGTTCGGTCCGATCACCCGGACCGTCGCAGCGTTCAGGTTCGCGCCGGGGATCGAGACGCTCCATCGGCCACCGGGTTCGAGCTCGCGAGGGAAGTAGCCCGCCGAGGGCCACTCGACGGGCGACGTGTGGGGTCGGGCGACCTGCGCGCCGAACACCCACAGCGAGTTCGCGTTCGAGGTCGAGCCACTGCCCATCGTCGACGCAGGGGGGAACATGATCCACCGCCGATGGCCGACGGCGGTGTTGTTCGAGCCGCCGTCGCGGACCTGGCTGGCGACCGCCCGGGCGCCGGCATTGCCGAGCGAGAGGTTCGACGAGCCGGCCGCCTCGGCGCCTGCTGCACTCCAGCACCGCCACGACGGGGGAGGGGTGTGGCTCAGCGTTCCGTTGGCCGACATCATGAGCGCCGCCTGTTGTGCCTTCGTCGACAGCGCCGGGTCGAAGGTGACCGACGGCAGGTCGACCATCGAGCGGAAGTAGTTGACCATCCTCAGCGTCGCCTGCTGCGCCGCACCGGAGACCGCCCCGGCCCGGCAGCCCGCCGTGTCGCCGGTCCAGCCCATCGGCGTGTTGAGTGCCGGCAGGTAGGTCTGCCGGTACGCGCTGATCACCGCGGCGCGCGACGTGCGGTCGACCGGCGCAGCTGCCTGCACCCGCTCCTCGACAGGAGCGGCGCCGACGGGCGCCGTACCCCACGTCGCCAGCGCCACAGCACCGATCAACGCCGCTGCCGTGCTGCGGAACCGCCACCGAACCACGTGCATGACCACTCCCGTCTCCCGGCGTCGAACAGTAGGCGATCGAGCCGACTCGCCGTCCTGAGGCCGTCACGCCGGGGTCTACCATCCGTGTGACCCGACCCACAGGGGAGTGCAACATGACCGACAGCGGCGCAACCATCGAGGATCGGTATTCCGAGGACCGGGTGTTCCCGCCGCCGGCGGAGTTCGTCGCGCAGGCGAACCTGTCGGATCCAGCGGTCTACGAGCGGGCCGCGGCCGACCCTGCGGCGTTCTGGGCCGAGCAGGCTCGTGAGCTGTTGAGCTGGGACCGTGACTTCGACACCGCCCTCGAGTGGGAGCTGCCGGACGCCAAGTGGTTCGTCGGTGGGCAGCTCAACGTGTCGTACAACTGCCTCGACCGCCACGTCGAGGCCGGCCGCGGCGACCGGGTCGCGCTCCACTGGGAGGGCGAGCCGGGCGACACCCGCACCATCACCTACGCCGAGCTGCTCGACGAGGTCCAGCGGTTCGCCAACGTGCTGCGCGGAGCTCGGCGTCGGCCAGGGCGACCGGGTCGCCATCTACATGCCGATGATCCCCGAGGCGGTCATCGCCATGCTGGCCTGCACCCGCATCGGCGCGGCGCACTCCGTGGTCTTCGGTGGCTTCTGCCCGGACTCCTTCATCGACCGGATCAACGACGCGGGCGCGGTCGTCGCAGTCACCGCCGACGGCGGCTACCGCCGCGGCGTGCCCTCGCCGCTCAAGCCGAACGTCGACGTGGCCCTCGCCGACTGCCCGACGGTGCGCAGCGTCGTGGTCGTCGACCGTTGCGGCACCGACGTCGACATGACCGACGGTCGCGACCACTGGTGGCACGACATGATGGCGCAGGCCGCGCCGACCTGCCCGCCCGAGCCCATGGACGCGAGGACCTGCTCTACCTGCTCTACACCTCGGGCACGACGGCCAAGCCCAAGGGCATCATGCACACCACCGGCGGCTACCTCACCCAGGTCGCGTTCACCCACAAGTACGTCTTCGACCTCCAGCCCGACACCGACGTCTACTGGTGCGCGGCCGACGTCGGCTGGGTGACCGGCCACAGCTACATCGTCTACGGGCCGCTCGCCAACGGGGCGACGTCGGTCATGTACGAGGGCACGCCCGACACGCCCCGCGAGGCCGGCGCACCGGCGACCCGGCGCGTGGCCCAAGGACCGCTTCTGGTACATCATCGAGCGCTACGGCGTCACCCAGCTCTACACCGCGCCGACCGCGATCCGGACCTTCATGAAGTGGGGCGAGCAGGAGCCCGCACGCCCACGACCTGTCGCTCGCTGCGGGTGCTCGGCACCGTCGGCGAGCCCATCAACCCCGAGGCGTGGATGTGGTACCACCAGCCACATCGGCGGCGAGCGCTGCCCGATCGTCGACACGTGGTGGCAGACCGAGACCGGCGGCCACATGATCACCCCGCTGCCGGGCGTCGTCGCGACCAAGCCCGGCTCGGCCGCCTTCCCCTGCCCGGCATCGGCGTCGAGGTCGTCGACGACGACGGCAACGTCGTGACCGAGGGCGGCGGCTACCTCACCCTCACCCGGCCGTGGCCGTCGATGCTGCGCGGCATCTGGGGCGACCCGGAGCGCTACCAGACACCTACTGGTGCCGGTTCGAGGGCCGCTACTTCGCCGGCGACGGCGCCAAGCTCGACGACGACGGCTACCTCTGGCTGCTCGGCCGGGTCGACGACGTCATGAACGTCTCCGGCCACCGCATCTCCACCACCGAGGTCGAGTCCGCCCTGGTCGACCACCCGGCCGTGGCCGAGGCCGCCGTCGTCGGGGCCAACCGACCCGACCACCGGCCAGGCCATCATCGGCTACGTCATCCTGCGCGGCACCGCACTCCGACGCCGAGCTGCGCGAGGAGATCCGCCAGCACGTGGCCACCAAGATCGGCGCGATCGCCCGGCCCAAGACCGTGATCGTCGTCCCCGACCTGCCCAAGACCCGCAGCGGCAAGATCATGCGCCGGCTCCTCGCGCGACGTCGCCGAGGGCCGGGACCTCGGCGACACCACCACGCTGGCCGACCCGGCCGTCGTCGAGGAGATCCGCGACGGCGCCGCGGCTCCGACGACGCCTGACCCGGGGCCCGGCACCACGTCGCAGGCGATCTGCGCGTGAGGTGATCGCTGCACGACCGCCACGCGGAGATCGCCGTGCGCACGTGCCTATGTCGTCTCACCGCGCACGCTCGCGCCGTTCACCCCCGAGGACTGAGGGTAGCCTGCCCGGCGTGCCGATCTGGGACCCGACGACTCGAACTGGCGTGGCGCGAGCGGTGCTCGAGGCCGGCCCGGCCGTCGTGTTCGACCTCGACGGCGTGCTGTCCGACGCCGCAGCCGCCAGCACTATCTCGAGTGCCCGGACCGGGACTGGGACGCCTTCTTCGAGGCCTGCGGCGACGACCCGCTGCATCGACGAGGTGGCCCGGCTGCTCGAGCTGCTCGACCCGAGCTCGCCGATCGTCCTGCTCACCGCCCGCCCGATCCGGGTGCAGCCCCAGACGCTCGGGTGGCTCGAGCGCTACGAGCTGCGCTGGGACCTGCTGGTCATGCGGGACTTCGGCGACTACTGCCGCGGCCCGACGTTCAAGCGGCGGTCGGTCGCGAGCTCCGCGCCGTACGGCTTCGACCTGCGGCTCGCCTTCGAGGACGACCGCGCGCAACCTGGAGATGTTCCGCGCCGAGGGCGTCCCCTGCGTCTACATCCACTCCGGCTACTACGACTGAGCCCGCGGGCGACGAACAGGCCGCAGTCGTTCCGGGGGGACGAGGATCCTTCAGTCGACGCTTCCGGCGTCGTTCGGGCAGGAACTTACAGCTGGGTGACGGACGCCGTCAAGACCGTCGTGCAGCTCGCCCACTGATGAACAACGTCAAGACCGCTGTCCTCCTGGCCGCCCTCGGCGGCCTGTGCATCGCGATCGGCGGCCATCGGGGGCGGGGTCGTCATCGGCCTGCCTGCTCGGCCTGGTGTTCGCGGCGGGCTCCTACTGGTTCAGTCGGCAAGCTGGCCATCAAGGCGGCCCGGGCGGTCCCGGTCACCGAAGCCGAGATGCCCGAGTACTACGCCATCGTCCGCGACCTCGCGACCCGGGCCGACATGCCGATGCCGAAGCTGTACGTGCTCCCGACCCGCAGCCCAACGCCTTCGCCACCGGCCGCAACCCCGAGCACGCCGCCGTCGCGCGTCACCCAGGGCATCCTCGACATCCTGCACCTGGGACGAGCTGCAGGGCGTGCTGGCCCACGAGATCAGCCACGTCGGCAACCGCGACATCCTCATCGGCTCGGTGGCCGCCACGCTGTCGCCATGGGCATCACGTTCGTGGCCCGCATGGCCGATGTGCGGCGCCATCTTCGGCGGCGGCGGCGGTCGCGACGCGGGGGACAACATCTTCGGCGCTGCTCGCCGCTCATCCTGGCCCCGCTGGCCGCCGCGCTCCTGCAGATGGCGCTGAGTCCCGCAGCCGGGAGTACGAGGCCGACCGCCGCGGCGCCCGCCTCCTCGGCGACGGCGAGCCGCTGGCCCGGGCCCTCGAGCCAAGCTCGACGCCGGCGCCCAGCGCATCCCGAGCACGGTCAACCCGGCCCAGGCCGCGGCCTACATCGTCAACCCGCTGCGAGCGCCGGCCCAGTGCTCCAGCCTGTTCACGACCCACCCGCCGACGGAGGAGCGCGCATCCGCCGCCTCCGCAGGCCGGCGCCTGGCAGCGCTGACCGCCTGCTGACCCGGCCTAGCTCTGGGCGGCGTCGTCGCCGTCCGCCGCCGGTGCGGACCCGCCAGCCACCGTCCCTGGGGGCCGCGTCCGCGGAGCGGGGCGCTGCCGCGTCCATCCCTTGCCGGCTGGGTCAGCAGGTGACGTCGCCTTCGCCCTGGGGCGGCGCGGACGCTCAGTCCCGGAAGTTCTCGAACTGCAGCGGGATGCCGAAGTCGCGCCCTTGAGGGCGGCGATCACGGCCTGGAGGTCGTCGCGCTTCTTGCCGGTGACCCGGAGCTGCTCGCCCTGGGTCTGGGACTGGACGCCCTTGAGCCCAAGTCCTTGATGAACTTGTTGAGCTGCCCGGGCCTTGTCCGAGGTGATGCCGGCCGTGAGCGTGACCGTCTGGCGGACCGTGCCCCCGGCCGCCTCCTCGACCTTGCCGTAGTCGAGGGCCTTCAGCGACACCTTGCGCTTGACCAGCTTCTCCTCGAGCACCTGCGCAGCGCCTCGAGGCGGTCCTTGCTCGGCGACTGGAGCGTGATCGTGGTCCGTCGAGCTCGATCGTCGGAGTCGGTGTCCTTGAAGTCGAAGCGGTTGGCGACCTCGCGGGCCGCCTGGTCCACCGCGTTGCGGACCTCCTGCATGTCGACCTCGGACACCACGTCGAAGCTGGGCATGTGCGGTGTGGCTCCTTGGGGCCGGGATCCGGATCGTTCGACACCCGGGACCGGGCGGCGACTGCCGGCGGAGTGACCCGCCCTGCGATCTCGGTATTCTCCATCGGTGGCGGACGACGCTCATCGTGTGCGACCCAGCGGGTCGGCGCCCGAGCGGACAAAGGGAGCAAGGGCCGTAAGCCTGCCGGCATCGCCTTCGACGGTCCGAATCCTTCCCGGCCCACCGCTGAAGGACGCACCGGTCCCGGACGCCCTCGGCGTCCGGGACGAGCCGTCTGCGGCGAGCTCCGACCGGCGGCGGGTGCCGCGGGCGTCAGAGCATGCGCTGCATGACGATGACGTCGAGCCACCGGCCGAACTTCCGACCGACCTCGCGCTCGCGCCCGACGACGTGGAAGCCTGCGAGGAGTGCAGCCCGATCGACGTGGCGTGGTCGCCGACGATGCGGGCCATGATGGCGTGGAAGCCGTGCTCGTCGGCCAGGCGGATGAGCTCGGCCAGCACGCTGCGGCCGACGCCTTCGCCCTGGTGGTCGCGGTGCACGTACACCGAGTCCTCGACGGTGGTCGCGTACGCCGGCCGTGCCTTGTAGGGCGACAGCGATCCGAAGCCGACCACCTCGTCGTCGTCGTCGATCGCGACCACCACGGCGTGCGCGCCCGAGCGGTTGGCGATCCACTCCTGCTGCTCCTCGAGGGACCTCGGCATGATGTCGAAGGTGACGGTCGAGGTCTGGACCTCGACGTTGTAGATCGACCGGATCGCCTCGGCGTCCTCGACGGTGCGGCGCGGCGGAGCTGCACGCCGCGAGAACCTACTTCGCCGTCGGAGCGGGCCCATTCGGCCGACCCGTAACGCGCGCTCGTCGAACGCGGTCAGAACGAGCTGGTGGTCGGGACCTCGGGGCGTCGATCGCGGACGGCTCGACCAGTCCGACCGCGCCGGTCATCGCCTCGAGGCGGGCCCACTGGCTGATCGTCTCGTCCTCGGTGAAGAGGATGATCTGCTGGTGCTGGGACGAGCGGACCAGCAGCTCGAGCAGCGACGGCGTGATCGACGGCTCGACCGAGGTGAACGGCTCGTCGAGCAGGGCCGGGAAGCTCTCGCCGCCGGGGCCGAGGGTGCGCAGCTCGTTGAGCCGGCTGACGACCGAGTGGGCGAGCGACGCCGCCCGCTCGTTGTCGGCGTGCTCGGACGGGCCGGCGACCATGCCGAGGCTCACGACGTCCTGGCGGAGGCGGACCGCCTGGCTGATGGCGTCGCGGTTGGCGAGGGTCCACGACAGGTCGGCGTCGCCGGCGATGACCTGCCAGCGCTTGAGCGCCTCGCGCTGCTCCTCGGACGCCTGCATCAGGCGCTTGCGGGCCTGGTCGCTGGTGAGCAGGCCGTTGACCCGCTGCAGGTGGAAGCCGAGGTACGACTGGGCGCCGGCGGCGGCCAGCGCCTCCTCTTCGTCGCCGCGGGCGGCCTCGTTCTTCCGCCACATGGCGATGGAGTAGAGCGTCGAGATGGCGGCGATCAGCATCAGCGGCACCGCAGCGATCAGGCCGACGTAGATGACGGCCGGCACGACGCCGATGGCGGCGAAGCCCGACACCAGGAAGGTCCGGCTGCGGTACTTCTCGAGCATCAGCTGCGAGCGCTCGAAATCGGCGTGCCGCTCCTCGATGCGCTCGATGACGGTGGCGTCCTCGGCCGACGAGCCGACCGCGCTGGCCTCCTCGTCGAGGCGACGCTGGCTCTGGCGCAGCGCCTCGGCCGCGACCCAGAGCTCGTTCTGGTTGACCTGGGCGAGCTCCTGCACGAGGCGATCGCGCTCGCGGGTGGTGACGAGGTCCTGGGAGCCGAACCGCATGACCTCGCGGGCGCCGCGCAGGTCGAGCCCGGCGCGGCCGAGGAGGTCGATCCGGCCGTCCTCGTCGCTGAAGTCGTCGGTGACGTCGGCCGCGCCGTCGACGTCGACCACCTGGTGGCGCGAGCCGTACGGCCGGAAGATGGCGAACCGGCTGCCGCTGTCGGCGACGAGCTCGAGGTGGACGCCCGGGCGCCCGGCGCCCAGCGAGCCGATCAGCTCGCCGATGAGACCGTCACGCTCGATCTGCCCGACCGATCCGACGACCGTCAGACGCGGGTGGAGGTCGAGGGTGAAGGTGTTGTCTCCTGCTTCGATCACCAGCCGTTCGAAATGCACAGTTCCTGCTTCGACACCGCGCCGCCCGAACTTGAGCGGGGCCCGTCGTTGCAGGGATCCGGAACGTTGTGGGAGCCGACGAAGGCGCTGCTAGAGTGCGCCCTCGGCCAACGAGGGTCCTGCCCTCGCGTGTCCACGCCCCCTTAGCTCAGTCGGCAGAGCGTTTCCATGGTAAGGAAAAGGTCGTCAGTTCGATTCTGACAGGGGGCTCGCTGACCTGCCGATCGATCGATCGATCGGTCAGTCTCGGCGGCGTAGCTCAGTCGGTGAGAGCACTCGGCTCATAATCGAGGGGTCGTCGGTTCGAGTCCGACCGCCGCTACACCAGGTCGGTCCGTGCCGGTTTGTCCGTGCACGGGCTGGGCTCCACACTGTAAAGACGACTCTCCACAGGAGCAGGAACTGAGATGGCCTCTG
>CAVPQM010000011.1:0-42168 GCA_963707555.1 uncultured Actinomycetota bacterium | reverse complement strand
GCGCCTGGCCGTTCAGTAGTGCCAGGGGTACGGCGACCAGTCGGGGTCGCGCTTCTCGAGGAACGAGTCCGCGGCCCTCGGCGGCCTCGTCGGTCATGTAGGCGAGGCGGGTCGCCTCGCCGGCGAAGACCTGCTGGCCCACCAGGCCGTCGTCGATCAGGTTGAAGCTGTACTTCAGCATGCGCTGCGCGGTGGGGCTCTTGCCGTTGATCTTGCGGCCCCACTCGAGGGCGACCGCCTCGAGGTCGGCGTGGGCGACCACCGCGTTGACCATGCCCATGCGGTGGGCGTCGTCGGCCGTGTACTTGTCGCCGAGGAAGAAGATCTCGCGGGCGAACTTCTGGCCGACCTGGCGGGCCAGGTAGGCGGAGCCGAAGCCGCCGTCGAAGCTGGCCACGTCGGCGTCGGTCTGGCTGAAGCGGGCGTGCTCTCGACTGCGCGAGGGTGAGGTCGGCCACGACGTGGAGGCTGTGGCCGCCACCGGCCGCCCAGCCGGGCACGACGCAGATCACGACCTTGGGCATGAAGCGGATCAGGCGCTGCACCTCGAGGATGTGGAGGCGGCCGGTGCGGCCGGATCGGCGGTGCTCAGCGAGTCGCCGTCGGCGTACTGGTAGCCGTCCTTGCCGCGGATGCGCTGGTCGCCGCCGGAGCAGAACGCCCAGCCGCCGTCCCGGGGCGACGGGCCGTTGCCGGTGAGCAGCACGCAGCCGACGTCGGAGGACTGCGGGCGTGGTCGAGCACCCGGTAGAGCTCGTCGACGGTGGCCGGGCGGAATGCGTTGCGCACCTCCGGCCGGTCGAACGCGACCCGCACCGTGCCGGTGTCGTTGGCCCGGTGGTAGGTGATGTCCTCGAAGTCGAAGCCCGGGACCACGGTCCAGGCGGAGGGGTCGAAGATCTCGGAGACGGTGTCGGTCATGGCGGTCGAGTGTACGGCGGCGTCCCGGTCGACCCTTCGGGGCTCTCCGAGCGCAACCTGCCGAACCGTCCAGTTATTCGGGACGGTTCGGGCCCAACCTGCCGAACCGTCCAGTTATTCGGGACGGTCTGCCGAGAAGTCACCGAACCGTCCAGTTTTTCGGGACGGTTCGGTGGGGTGGCTTCGGAGACCCCCGACGCTCAGACCGAGTGCAGCTCGTCGACCAGCTCGGCGATCAGGTCGTCCCCCGCCGCGTAGGGCAGGTAGACCGCGACCCGATCGGTGTGGTCCCGGTAGCGACGGCCGATCTGCTCGGCGACCTGCCGGGGCGTCCCGCGCACCGCGATGCGCTCGAGCAACGGCTGCTCGATCAACGTGCCCAGCTCGTCCCAGCGACCCTCCTTGGTGAACCCCCGGGCGACCGGCTGCACGTCCCCGTAGCCCTCGAGCTCGAACACCGGTCGATACGCGGGTGTCGAGGAGTAGAACCCGATCAGCCCGCGACACCCCGCATCGGCGACGGCGAGCTCCTCGTCATCGTGCCCGGTGCAGACGATCAGCTCCGGCAGCACCTCGAAGTCGCCCATCGCCGCGTCACGACGGGCCAGCCCATCACCTACCGCTGCCATCGTGTGCGACTCGAAGTAGCGCTCCGAGGTCACCGGCATCACCGCGAGACCATCCGCGACCTCGGCGGCCATCGCGCACATCTTCGGGCCGAGCCCACCCACCACGACCGGCGGCGGACCCCACTGCGACGGCTGCGGCGAGAACATCGGCGACATCAACGTGTGGCTGCGGTACGGACCCCGATGGTCGAGCGGCACGCCGTCCTGCCAGGTCGCGAACACCGCTCGCACCGCCTCGACGGTGTCGCGCATGCGCGCCACCGGATGCTCGAAGTCGACCCCGAAGCGACGCTCGTTGTGCGCCTTCACCTGCGTGCCGAGACCCAGGGTGAACCCACCCCCCGAGAGCAGGTGCAGGTCCCACGCGGTGTGCGCCATGTGCACCGCGTTGCGCGGGAAGGCGATCGCGACGTTGCTCATGATCGACAGCTCCGTCGCGGACGCCGCCAGCGCCAGCGGCAGGAACACGTCGTGGGGCCCCTCGAAGGTGAAGACCCCGTCGACGCCCGCACGCTCGAGGCGCGCCGCCTCGTCGCCCGCGTCAGCGAGCCCGTAGATCGGCAGCAGCACCTGCATCAGGCACCACCCACGACGTACTGGTCGGCCACCTTGAGCGCCTCGTCGAGCCGCTCCATGCCGAGGCGCAGATCGTCCTCGGAGATCACCAGCGGGGGTGCGACGTGCAGCCGGTTCGCGCTCGGCAACGGCCACACGCCAGCGGTCCGTGCCGCGGCCATGACCTCGCCGATCGGCGCGGCGTCGGCGCCCGCGGCGTTGAACGGCACCAGCGGTTCGCGAGTCGATCGGTCCCGCACCAGCTCGATGGCGAAGAAGCAGCCCAGCCCCCGCACCTCACCGATGCTCGGGTGGCGATCGGCGAGCTCGGCGAGCAGCGGCCGGATCACCCGCTCGCCCAGCTCCGCTGCGCGACCCGGGATGTCGTCGTCCTCGAACACCGAGATCGACTCGACCGCGACCGCACAGCCCAACGGGTGACCCGAGTAGGTCAGCCCACCCGGGTACGGACGGTCCGCGAACGTCGCCGCGATCTCGTCGCTGATGAGCACCCCGCCGAGCGGCACGTACCCGGAGTTCACACCCTTCGCGAAGGTCACCAGATCGGGCACGACACCCCAGTGGTCGATCGCGAACCAGCGACCGGTCCGACCGAAGCCGACCATCACCTCGTCGCTGATCATCATGATCCCGTGCCGGTCGCACAGCTCGCGCACACCGGCCAGGTAGCCGTCGGGCGGGACGAGCACGCCGTTGGTTCCCACCACGCTCTCGAGCGCGATCGCGGCGATCGTGCCGGGGCCCTCCATCGCGACGACCGACTCGAGGTGCTCGAGAGCTCGCGCGCACTCCTCGGCCTCGGTCGTCGCGTGGAACGCGGAGCGGTAGAGGTACGGCCCGAAGAAGTGCACGACGCCCGGCGAGCCGGGTTCGGACGGCCAGCGCCGTGGCTCGCCGGTCAGCATCATCGCCGCGGCGGTCGCTCCGTGGTAGCTGCGATAGGCCGAGAGCACCTTGTGCCGGCCGGTGTGCAGCTTGGCCAGACGCAGCGCGTTCTCGATCGCCTCGGCGCCGCCGTTGGTGAAGAACACCTGCTGCAGCGGACCACCGCCCGGCCTGTCGGACCCCGGCGTGTGCGACACGATCGCCGCGGCCGCCGCGCTGCGCGCGTCGTTCGCGAACGTCGGGGCGATCGTGCACAACGTGGCGGCCTGCCGCTCGATCGCGGCGACGAGACGGGGGTGCTGGTGCCCCAGGTTGAGGTTCACCAGCTGCGACGAGAAGTCGAGGTAGCGGTTGCCGTCGTTGTCCCAGAACCAGGCCCCGGAGCCTCCGGCGACGGGCAGCGGAGCGATGTGATCCTGCGCCGACCAAGAGTGGAAGACGTGTCGGCGGTCCGCAGCGGTACCCTCGTCGTTGGTCGTGTTCGTCATGACCACAGCCTACGAGGTCGCTGGGATTCGACCGGTGGGCTGAACGCCTATGGGAGTGGGAGCGGAATGGGTCACGCACTGAGGAACTCAGCGGCTGTCGCAGCCGTCTCGGCGGCCGCGCTCGTTGGCCGCCTGCGGCACACCACCAGGGTCCGGCGGCCCGACGTCGACCACGATCGCCACGCCGACGCCCCCGTCGATCACCTCGTTCGGTGTCCGCGGCAACGTCGGTGCGGCGCCCGCCACCGTCGCGCTCGGCTGGTCGGTGACCGACCCCAACGGTGACTTCGTCACCTGCGAGCTCGACGCCGACGGCGACGGCGCGGTCGACCACGTCGTGCACACCTGCACCAGCGGCGCGCACGTCGTGAGCGTGCCGGCCGCCGGCGCGTTCACCGCGACGCTCACCGTCTCGGACACGACCCCGGGCCACACCGTCGTCGTCGAGCACGCCTACGTCGTGGGCGCCGACCCCGTCGAACCGTTCGACCTCGAGCTGCGCGGCGTGTCCGGTCTGGCGCCGTCGGTCGCCGCGGCGTTCACGACCGCCGCCGCGAAGTGGGAGGCGGTCATCCTGCGCGGCACGGCCTCGTACTCGCTGCCCTCGGGACAGACCTGCCTGTCCGGGTCGGGACTCCCGACCGTCGTCGACGACATCATCATCGACGTCTCGGTCACCCCCATCGACGGGCTCGGCAACGTGCTCGGCTCGGCCGGACCGACCTGCATGGCCGCGGGCACCGACCTGGCCGTCACCGGCGAGATGCGCTTCGACAGCGCGGACGTCGCAGACCTGCTCGCCGAGGGATCCTTCGACGACGTCGTGCTGCACGAGATGGGCCACGTGCTCGGCATCGGCACGCTCTGGAACACCGTGCCCTACGGCGGGGCCCGCAACCTGACCGCCGGGGTCGGCACGACCTCGACACGCTTCACCGGCCCGCGGGCAGTGGCCGAGTACTCGCACCTGCTCGGCGTGCAGGACGCGCTGAGCGTGCCCGTCGAGTCCACCGGCGGGCCGGGCACGCAGGACGCCCACTGGAGCGAGTCGCGCTTCGGCGACGAGCTCATGACCGGCTGGATCGACGTCGGCCACACGCCGCTGAGCCGCATGACGGTCGCGTCGCTCGCGGACCTCGGTCTCCAGGTCGACCTCGACGCAGCGGACGCCTACGTGTTGCCCGCCCACCGCCCCGCCGCGCGTTCGATGGACGCGACGAGCGAGATCGACCCGGTCACCGACGGTCGGTTCGTGCGGCCGCCGCTGCGCCGGATCTGACCGGCACCGCGCGCTGCCTCACCTGATCGTTCACCGGGAGCGCTCGCGTCACTACGCTGGGTCGACGGACGTGCGGCGACCTGCTGCGTCGTCCGTCAAGGAAGGGAAGCGAAGTGGCCGGAAACATGGAGCAGGAGTTCAGCGCCTTCGTCAAGGAGGGCATCGACGAGATCCGCAAGCTCGTCGGGTCCGTCGAGTCGGAGTTCCGCAAGGCCGTCGAGCAGCTCGAGATCGCCGTGTCGACGCTCGCATCGAAAGCACCCGACACCGGCCCGGCGAGCGAGTCGGTGTCGAACGCCGCCGACACCGTGAGCGCCGCGGCGAGCAACGCGGCCGACACCGTGACCTCGGCAGCCAGCAACGCCGCCGACACCGTGAGCCGCACGGCCAGCAACGCGGCGGCGACGGCAGCGGCGACCGCTGCCGGCGTGGTCGGCGCCGTCAAGGCACAGGTGCCCTCGAAGCGTCCGGCGAGGAAGTCGGCACCGTCGCCCTCCGGCACCGCCACTGCGAAGAAGGCCCCCGCCAGGAAGACCGCCGCCAAGAAGGCACCTGCGAAGAAGGCCGCTGCCAAGAAGGCACCTGCGAAGAAGGCCGCTGCCAAGAAGGCACCTGCCAAGAAGACCCCCGCCAAGAAGGCCCCCGCCAAGAAGACCGCCGCAAAGAGGGCACCGGCGAAGAAGGCCGCGGCGAACAAGGCACCCGCCACGGAGGCCTGACCGCCGAGCGGACCCCAACGGCGGCACACCGCCCGCCGAACGAACTCAGCGTGAGCACGACGGCCCTGGCCCCGGACATGTGTCCGGGGCCAGGGCCGTCGACGAACTGATCGGCCGAGTCGACCGGTTACGGTGGTCCGTCCGAGGTCGCAGCGACGGGTGCTGCCGACCACGCCGAGGGGGACACCATGGATCTCACCGTGCTCGCGATTCCCGGGTTCTTCGGGTCGATGGCGTACGAGGCGAAGTGGCTCGCACGCCGCGCCGAGGCCGAGGGGCCATCCCCCGTCGACTACGAGCGCAACGACACCATCGCCAGTCTGGCGATGGGCACCGGCAGCCTCGTCATCCCGCTCGTCGCCCGCCGGGTCTCGAACAACTTCGCCGCCGGCTCCGGTCGCTGGGCGAAGCCGCTCGCGGGGGTCGCCGCCGCGGGTGCCCTGACCGCGATCGTCGCCGATGCCATCGCACGCTCGTACGACCAGGAACCGGGCGAGGTGCCGCTCGATCCCTCCGACGCCCCGCACCTGGTGCCCGACCCGCCCCAGGAGACCTCACGACGGTGGCGTCGCCTGGCCAGGAAGGTGGCCGGCAGCGGCGCGGCGACCGCGATCGCCGCCGCCGGATTCGGCGCCGCGTCGACCTGGGCGGTGCAGACGACGTCGAAGAAGTTCTTCGAGCGTCGTGTCCTGCCCGACATGGGCTCGGGACCGCTCGCCCTCGGCGCCGCGATCCTCGGCTGGGACTTCATCTACTACTGGAGCCACCGACTCCAGCACGAGAGCCGCATCATGTGGGCGATCCACGTGGTCCACCACTCGAGCGAGAAGTACAACCTCTCGACCGCGCTGCGCCAGGCGTGGGCCGACTCCCTCGGCATCTTCCCGCCCTACGGCGTCATGTCGCTGTTCGGGATCCGACCGGCCCAGGTCGAGACCGCCCGGCAGGTCAACCTGCTCTACCAGTACTGGATCCACACCGACGCGATCCGCTCGCTGGGCCCGTTCGAGAAGGTCCTCAACACCGCGTCGCACCACCGCGTGCACCACGGCGTCAACAAGCAGTACATCGACCGCAACCACGGCAGCATCTTCATCATCTGGGACAAGCTCTTCGGCACGTTCCAGGCCGAGGACGCCGAGGACCCGGTGCGCTACGGGCTCACCAGGAACATCGACACGTTCAACCCGTTGCGGATCGTCTCCCACGAGTACGCCGAGATCCTGCGCGACGTCGTCGAGGCCGACGGCTGGCACGACCGGTTGTCGTTCGTGTTCCGCGGACCCGGCTGGGCCTACGAGCGCCACCCCGGGCGCGCGGGGGGCGAGGCAGCACCGCTGCACGAGGGTGAGCCGGCGGTGCTGGCCGGCGCCTGAGCGTCGCAGCGGGCGACTCGTCGGCTGGGACCTGACCACCCGCTGATGGCACACTTCTGACGACCTATCAGCTTTCCAGGGGGAACCACATGCCCACCGATGTCGTCATCGTCTCCGGGGCCCGCACGCCCATCGCCACCGCGTACAAGGGCTCCCTCGCCGGGGTCGACGCGTTCGCCCTGTCCGAGGTCGCCATGGGCGCCGCGGTCGAGCGTTCGGGCGTGCCCGTCGAGCTGCTCGAGGACATCGGCTGGGGCGAATCGTTCCAGGGTGGCGGCAACATCGGCCGCTACGCCGCCAACCAGCTCGGCATGTCGGTGCCGGGTGTCGCCACGCAGCGCTGGTGCGCCTCGGGCATGGCCGGCACCCAGTGGATCGCGGCGAGCATCGCGGCGGGCATGATCGACGCCGGCATCGGCGGCGGCGTCGAGTCGATGACGACGGCGCCCATGGGCACCAAGGGCGGCGAGTTCTGGCTCTCGCCCGCGAACCTCGAGACCGAGGACGCCCCGCCGTTCAACACCGCCAAGGGCGTCGGCGACAACGCGGCGCGCATGGCCGGCGTCACCCGTGAAGAGGCCGACGCCTGGGCGTACCGCTCCCACATGAACGCGATCCGCGCCATCGACGAGGGCCGCTTCAAGAACGAGATCGTCCCCGTGACCCTCGCCGACGGCTCGCTGTTCGAGGTCGACGAGCACCCGCGTCGCGGCTCGACGCTCGAGAAGCTCGCCTCGCTGCCGCTGCTCAACGCCGACGACGAGGGCGCCACCACCACGGCCGGCAACGCCTCGGGCCTCAACGACGCCGCCGCCGCGCTGGTGCTGGTGTCGCGTGACTTCGCCGAGCAGCACGGCCTGACCCCGCTGGCCGTCGTCCGCGGTTGGGGCTCGGTGTCGCTGACACCCGCCGAGACCGGGCTCACCCCGGCGCACGCGATCCGCCGGGCGCTCGCCAAGTCCGACGTCGCCCTGGACCAGGTCGACTCCTTCGAGATCAACGAGGCGTTCGCGTCGGTCACCGTCGCCGCGGTCAAGGCGCTCGGCATCGACGAGGACAAGGTCAACGTGAACGGCTCCGGCTGCTCGCTCGGCCACCCGATCGGCTGCACCGGCGCCCGCATGATCGTCACGATGATGAACGAGCTCGAGCGCACCGACGGCCGCTACGGCGTCGTCGCGATGTGCGCCGCGGGTGGCATGGGTTCCGCCACCGTCATCGAGCGCGTCTGACCGACCCGCTCGACATCAGACCGGGGCACCGGGGGCGTCATCGACACCGCGTTGTCGATGACGCCCCTTGTCCATCTCTGGTCACGGCGCTCAGCGGGCCGTCTCGGGGCGGAGGCGCCTCGCCGCCATGTGGTCGATGGCGCCGGTCGACGCAGCGAGCTCGAGGAGGTGGCGCCGCAGCGCTGCGGCGGTGCGCGGGCCGAGCAGCTCATCGACCTCGTCGTTCATCGCCTGCCTCGTACGGCGAGCGGCATCGACCGCTGACTGCCCGCGGCGACTGAGGCTGACGCGCGTGGCCCGGCGGTCCTCGGGGTCGGGCTCGCGATCGACCAGACCCCGTCCGGCCAGATCGGCGACCTGCTTCGAAGCCGCCTGCTGGGTCACGCCCAGGCGCTCCGCCAGCTCGGTGACCCGGATCCCGTCGCCCGTCAGATGTTGGAAGACGTAGCCGTCCGCGAAGCGGACGTCCTCGCCGACCGCAGCGCGAACCTCGGCCAGGACGCGATCAGAGGTCGCAGCGTTGCACGCCTCGAGGAGCAGGACGACGTCGTCGGCCAGGGCTGCCGGTTCCATACGGACGACGCTACACAACCCCGGTTGTGTAGCTGTCATGTGCACAACTATGGTTGTGCACATGCGCAGTGCGCGAGCAGCCCTTGCGGACGTCCTGGAGCCGACGCAGCAGATCGTCGAGTCGATCGTCTGGTGCACCGTGTCGACGGTCGACCCGAGCGGGTCACCTCGAAGTCGGCTCATGCACCCGGTCTGGGCCTGGGGCGGCGAGGTCCCCGTGGGCCTGGTGACGGCCCGCACCACAGCGCTCAAGGTCCGACACCTGGCCGAGCACCCGCACGTGAGCTGCTTCTACTGGGATCCCTCCCACCACACCGTCGCGATCGACGCGGTCGCACGGTGGCTGCAGCGTGACGAGCGCATCCGCGCCTGGGACACGATCGCGGCGACCCCTCCCCCGGTGGGATTCGATCCGGCGATGATCTGGCCGGACGGACCGGACAGCGCGGACTGCGGCATCCTCGACCTCCGGGCGATCCGCATCGTGACCAGCCCCGTCGGCCGGCAGACCCTCCTCTGGACCGCCGGCTGACGCCGCCCCGGCGCGTTCTCGGACCAGGCCGTTCAGAGCACGCGCGGCCAGTACTCGCCCTCGAGCATCTGCTCGAGCGTGGCGCGGTGCATGATCAGGTCGTCGATGTCCTCGGGCATCTCCGCCGCGCCGAACTTGATCGCCCGTCGCTGCACCTGGCTCATGACCACCGCGTGGCGCAGCGCGGCGTACATGGTGAAGAAGTCCATGTCGTGCGGCGAGTGCCCGGAACGCTGCTCGTAGAGCTCGACGACGCGGTCGCGGTGCATGAAGTGCGGCATGCCGCCCAGGCCCATCGAGATCGCGATGTCCTCGAAGAACCGGTGGATGAAGATCATCCACGCCAGGTCGACCTCACGCGGCGCCAGGCCGGCCATCTCCCAGTCCAGCACCGCGACCGGCTCGAAGTCCTGGTACATCGCGTTGCCGATCCGGGCGTCACCCCAGCTGAGGACCGCCTCGCCCTCGTCGTCGGGCCAGTGCTCGTCCATCCAGTCGAAGCAGCGCTCGATCAGCGGTGAGCGGTTGCCGTCGGAGGACACCCACTCGTAGTAACCACGCAGGTCCGCGACGTGGCGCCGCAACGGCGTGTCGCCCTCGGCGTCCGACGCGAGGAAGTCGAAGTGCGTCGCCGGGTCCTCGATGGCGTGCAGTCGGGCCAGCGCGTCGACCGACGACTCCTCGAGACGCTGCTGGTCCTCGAGCGACGCGTCGTAGAGCCAGTTGTCGCCGAAGTCGTAGGGCAACACGTCGGGCGGGACGACACCGGTGATCCGACTCATCACGAAGAACGGCGCACCGATCGGAGCGGGGTCCTCCTCGAGCCAGTACACCTCGGGCACCGGGACGTCGGAGAGCTCACCCACCTTCGCCATCACCCGGAACTGCGAGTCGAAGTCGTAGGTCTGGAACACCGGCACCGCGGACTCGTCCGGGGCGATGCGGAACACGAGGGGATGCTCGACGCGCTCGCCGTCGGTCAACCACGACGCATCGACCAGGACCGTCTCACTCGACATGCCGTTCGACTCGGGCACCGTGACCGTGCTCACCGTCGGTTCGGCGGACGCCCCGAGCGTCATGGTCAACCACGCCTCGATGTCGACCCGCGTGCGTTCGGGATCGCGTCGCGACTCATCGGGGCGCGCCGCCGCCGAGGAGATCTCCGCCCCTTGTTCGTCCTCCATCACTTGCCCCCCTGGTTCGTCGATGCTGCTGACCCAGCCGGCCGTCAGGCCACTGTTGACTCAGCCGGCCGTCAGGCCACTGTTGACTCAGCCGGCCGTCAGGCCACTGTTGACTCAGCCGGCCGTCAGGCCGAGATCACTCGAGATGATGCTGCCGTGCATGTTCCGTCCGTCGTCCGACGCGACGAACGCGAACAACCCGGCGATGTCGGAGGGGTCCGCCCCACCGCGGTAGCCCATGATCGGCTGGAGCAGGTCCATGTCGACGTTGTCGGGCATGTGGAAGTTCCGGGTCAGTCCGGTCGTGACGAAGCCCGGCGCGATCGCGTTGACGCGCAGCTTGGTCTTCGAGAACTCCATCGCCATGGAGCGGGTCAGCTGCACGATCGCACCCTTGGTCATCGAGTAGGCGACCGTGTACGACGTGCCCATCAGGCCCGCGTTCGAAGCGATGTTGACGATGTTGCCCTCGGACTCGAGCAGGTGCGGCAGCGCGGCCTGCGACAGGAAGTACGGGCCGTCGACGTTGACCGCCATCATCGCCCGGTAGTGGTCCTCCTCGAGGTCGCCGAAGTGCTCGGCGCGGGAGATGCCGGCGATGTTGCCCAGCACGTCGAGTCGCCCGAACTCGGCCACGCACTGCTCGACCGCCGCGTTGCACTCGGCGCGCTCGGTGATGCTGCCGGTGCGCACGATCAGGCGAGCGCCGCCCTCACCGGATCCGGCATCGTCGATGAGGCTCTTGAGGCCGTCCTCGTTCACGTCGACGGCGAGCACCTTCGCACCCTCGGCGTGGAGCTGCAGCGCCGTGGCCCGACCGATGCCCGATGCCGCGCCGGTGAGCAGCGCCACCTTTCCGTCGAACCTGCCTGGAACGAAATGCGTCATCGTCGGTGCTCCCGTGGGTGTGCGCGGATGGACCGCGATGGGGTGTCGTCTAGTCTGCACGCTGGTTTCCGTCAAAGCTGACGACTCGTCAGATCGAAGCACACGGCGCACCATCCAGGGGGAACATCCATGAGCGAGAGCACGCAGCCGTCCGACCGCGACCAGGCCGAGGGGCAGCAGTTCACCCTCGCCGGCGTGAACGAGCTGGTGGCAGCGACCGTGCCCGACCGCGAGGCGCTCATCTTCGGTGAACGCCGCCTCACCTTCGGGCAGCTCGCCGAGCGCAGTCGCCGCCTGGCGTCGTACCTGCACTCCCGCGGACTGGGCTGCCACACCGAACGCTCCGAGCTCGGACCGCACGAGTCCGGCCAGGACCACGTCGGCCAGTACCTCTACAACGGCAACGAGTACATCGAGTCGATGCTCGGCTGCTGGAAGGCCCGCGTCGCGCCGTTCAACGTGAACTACCGCTACGTCGACGAGGAGCTGCGCTACCTCCTGACGAACTCCGGCGCCCGCGGCCTCGTGTACCACGCCCAGTTCGCGCCGACCCTCGCCCGGGTGCTGCCCGAGCTGCCCGAGCTGACGGTGCTCATCCAGGTCGCCGACGACTCGGGTGAGGCGCTGCTGCCCGGCGCGGTCGACTACGAGGAGGCCCTTGCGCTCGGCGACCCGGCCGGCCCGCCGGTCGAGGCGTCGCCCGACGACCTCTACGTGCTCTACACCGGCGGCACGACCGGCATGCCCAAGGGCGTGCTGTGGCGCCAGCACGACATCTTCATGAACGCGATGGGCGGCAAGGAGGTCGGCACCTGGATCGAGGTCCGCAGCGACGAGGAGATCGTCGAGCGGGTGCGCAACAACGCCGGGTTCCGACTGATGACCCTGCCGCCGCTGATGCACGGCGCGGCGCAGTGGGCCGGGTTCATGATGCTCAACGCGGGGTCCACCCTCATCATGCCGACGTCGCTCAACCTGAACCCCGCCGAGGTCTGGCAGATGGTCGAACAGGAGCAGGCGCAGTCGATCACGGTCGTCGGCGACGCCATGGCACGGCCGCTGCTCGAGGAGCTCAAGGCCGGCGACTACGACGCCGCCTCGCTGTTCGTGCTCGGCAACGGCGGCGCCGCGCTCAGCGCCGCGCTGAAGGAGGAGTTCCTGGAACTGCTCCCCAACCTGTTGATCAACGACGCGCTCGGGTCCTCCGAGACCGGTGCCCAGGCGTCGCACCTCTCGGTGAAGGACGCCGTGCAGACCGGCAAGTTCAGCCCCGGTCCCGGTGCGACCGTCGTGAGCGAGTCGCTCGACGCGGTGCTCGAGCCCGGCCACGACGGCATCGGCTGGGTCGCCCAGTCGGGCCCGGTGCCTCTGGGCTACCTCGGCGACGCCGAGAAGACCGCTCGCACGTTCCCGACGATCGACGGCGTGCGCTACTCGGTGCCCGGTGACCGGGCGATCCGCAAGGCGGACGGCGAGATCGACCTGCTCGGACGCGACTCGCAGTGCATCAACTCCGGCGGCGAGAAGATCTTCGTCGAGGAGGTCGAGCAGGCGATCATCTCGCACCCGGGCGTCGTGGACGTGCTGGTGACCGGCCGGCCGAGCGATCGGTGGGGCAGCGAGGTCGTCGCGATCGTGCAGTTCAGCTCGGACGAGCGAGCGTCGACGACGCGGCGCTCGAGGCGCACGCCGGCAACTCGATCGCCCGCTACAAGCTGCCCAAGGCCTGGATCGCGGTCGACGAGGTCGTGCGGTCACCGTCGGGCAAGGCCGACTACCGCTGGGCCAAGGAGCTGGCGGCGTCCAGCGCCGGCTGACGCACGCCGCCAGCTCGCGCTGGCGCTGCGTTGCAGCGGCGCTCCACCAACACCCCACCCACAGCGTTGGGTTGCACCAGCAACGCCTACCACCACTGCCCCGCACCCCACCCACTCAGGTGGGTTGCGCCAGCGGCCTGCCACCACTGCCCTGCACCCCACCCACCCAGGTGGGTTGCAGGAGCGACCCACCAGCACGCCCCTGCACTCCACCCGTCCGATGTCGGCGATCACCGGGGCGCGCTCCCCGATGACACCTGCTCGCCCCCTGGCGAGCATGGCGCCGTGCCGCTCTCCCGGACCACCGACCTCGCTGCGCTCCTCCGACTCGCTGCCGGCCAGCACGGCGTGGTGGCCCTCCCGCACGCGGCAACCTTCGGTCTGACCTCGGCGCACCTGCGCTCCGCGGTCGACCGCGGACTGCTCCGCCGGGAGCATCCGGGGGTGTTCGTCGTCCAGGGCGCGCCGCACTCATGGCGTCAGGACCTGCTCGTCGCCACCACCGCGCTGCGCGGCGCCGCGTCACACCGTGCGGCAGCCCGTCTGCACCGGCTCGACGGCGTGGACACTGCACCGCTCGAGGTCACCATCGCCCACAGCGGCACCCGACTCGTGCACGACTACGTGACGCACCGGACACGGCGGTTCGCCACCCTCCCGACGACGACGGTCGGCCCGATCCGCGTGACGACGCTCGCCCGCACCCTGGTCGACCTGGGCGCTGTGGTGGACGACGACGTCGTCGAGCAAGCCCTGGACGACGCACTTCGGCGCGGGGTCAACATGCGATGGATCACCGACACGTTGCGCGACGCAGCGCGGACGGGCCCGACCGGGGTCGATGCGCTCCACCGGGTCCTGGCTCGACCCGACCGCGTCGGGCGGATCCCGGACTCGCATTTCGAGCGTCTGGTCGAGCGCATCGCGAGCAGCGCCGGCATCCCTGCACCGGTGCGGCAGCACCCGGTCGTGATCGACGGCCGGCCGATCGCCCGGATCGATGTGGCATGGCCCGAGTACCTCGTCGGACTCGAGGCCGACTCCGACATGTGGCACTCCGGGCCACGGCGCGGACGATTGGCGCGCTGCCCGCCACAACCGGCTCACGTCGTGGGGCTGGGAGATGATCTACGCGAGCTGGCAGGACACCGAGGACCCGACCGAACTCGTCGCCCAACTCCGCCGGCTCTTCGCTCGGCGTCTCTGACCCGCAAGGCGCCGGGTGGGTTCAGCGGCGTGCGGCCGGGCATCCGACGTCACTCACTCGGGCCGGTGGAGTGCAACGGCGTCATCACAACGCCCTGCTGCAACCCACCCCGGCGGATGGAGTGCAACGGCGTGACCACGGCGCCCTACTGCAACCCACCCCGGCGGGCGAGCGGGCGGGCCAGCGGGCGAGCGGGCGGGCCAGCGGGCGAGCGGGCGGGCCAGCGGGCGAGCGGACAACCCACTCCGGCGAGCGGGAGCGGTCGACTCAGAGGAAGAAGTCGATGAGGTACTTCGGCTCGATCGGCGGCGGGTCGGGGTCCTTGGTCCAGTCCCCGGCGTCGGGCACGTCGACATCGGTCACAGCGGCCATCAGCATCCGGTAGAAGCGGTGGTCCCACCCGGGACGATGCAGGTCGATGTCGCCGAGCGGGTCGGCGAAGAGGTCGGCCGGCAGGCCCATGCGCACGACGACGATGTCGAGGCTCGGCACGACGACGACGTGCTGGTCGAACATGCCCGTCAGGCCGAAGGCGTCCTCGGGCAGCGACCGGATCCAGCGTCGCTCACGGCGCTGCAGCGCAGGGCCGGTGTCGATGTGGCGCTCGCCCCGGTTGGTCATCCAGAGGAACCCGTAACCCGGGTTCGCCGCGGTGCCCGCCCTGCCCTCGGCGAAGTACGACTCGGCGATCAGCTGACGACCACCCCACCTGCCCTGCTCCAGCATGAGCGACCCGATGCGGGCGAACGAACGGGGGCTCATCTCGAGGAACGCGAAGCCCTGGGTGCGACCGGCGCTGTCCCGCTGCCAGGTCCACTCCGTGTCCGGGATGCCGATCGGCCGGAACAGCTCCCGCCCAGCGAAGGACTGGAAGTCCTCGCCCACGGCTGCTTCGACGACGGCGACGAGCGCGGTGACGGCCGTCTGCGCGTAGACGAACTGCGTACCGCGGCGCCGCTTCGAACGGACGACGGAGGACCTGCGCGGCGGAGTCACCCGTGCCCGCGTCGTTGAGGTCGTTGGCCCACGCGAAGCGCAGGCCCGAGGTCTGGGTGAGCAGCTGTCGCACCGTGATCGCACCGTGTGCCTCGTCGAGGCCGACCACGTGATGACCGATCGGATCGTCAAGTGAAAGATGACCCATCGTGATCGCACGGCCGGTGACCAACGCCACGACACCCTTGCTCATGCTCCACGCGGGCAGCGGCACCCAGTCGGTCATCGGGTCGTTCGCGCTGCGGGCGACCAGGCACCCGCGGCGGTAGACGCGCAGCGACTGCGCACCCCTCGCCGAGCCGTAGGCCACGGCGTCGGTGAGCGCCTCGACCGAGAGGTCGACGTCGGCGGATTCCGCCTGTTCGAACTGCGACCCGGGGGCGGGTTGAACGCACTCCCCGCCTGGCAACTGAGCGGTCGGGCGACCGGGCTGGCCCGGCTCACGCGGACCCCCCACCCCGAGACTCGGCACACCGATCAGGGGTGGTGCGCACGCGGCGGTCGACGCCGCCGTCACGACCGCCACCATCAGCCACCGGGTCCGTCCGAACCTCGTCCCCATAGCCCCCCACCTCACGCTCGCCGACCATCCGTCAGTGCTGTCCACAGCCTGCCCGAGCCCCCAGGGGTCAGCAACAAGAGTGACTTGTCACCTTGATCCCGTTGCGGATGCATAGGACAGTCTTTTGATGACCCAGCCACTGGATCACCCCTTCGACGCCGACAACCACTACTACGAAGCCCTCGACGCCTTCACCCGCCACCTCGATCCCGCCTGGGGCCCACGCACCTTCCAGTGGGCCGAGATCGAGCGGCCGCAAGTACAACGTGCTCGGCGGCCACGTGTCACGTGCCGTGGTGAACCCGACGTTCGACCCGGTCGCCAGCCCGGGTGTGCTCAAGGACTACTTCCGCGGCAACCCCAACGGCGACAACCCCCTCGACCTGCTCAAGGCACGCGACCGGATCAAGCCCGAGTACCGCGACCGTGACGCTCGCCTGGCGACGATGGACGCCCACGGCCTGGACAAGGTCTGGATGTTCCCGACGCTCGGCATGGTCTACGAGGAAGAGCTGCACCACGACCCCGAGGCCGTGGCCGTGCTGTTCCGGGCGTTCAACCGGTGGGTCGAGGAGGACTGGGGCTTCGGCCACGCGGACCGCATCTTCGCCGCGCCGTACATCACGCTCGCGGACCTCGACTTCGCGTGCAGCGAGCTCGAGTGGGCGCTCGACAAGGGCGCCCGCACGATCGTGATGCGCCCCGCAGCGCCGACCACCGTGCTCGGCCGGCGTGCGCCGACCGACCCGCAGTTCGACCCGTTCTGGGCGCGGGTGAACGAGGCGGGCATCACCGTCGTCGTGCACGCCGGTGACTCGGGCTACTCGTCGAACGGCTACGCCACCGACGGGTTCACGTCGAACTTCTCGGGCGGCGTCCCCCAGCCCATCAAGATGCTGCAGCTGGAACGGCCGATCGAGGACTTCCTCGCCTCGCTCGTGGCGGACCAGCTCTTCCACCGCTTCCCGAACCTGCGGGTCGCGTCGGTCGAGAACGGCTCGGGCTTCCTGCGCGGGCTGTTCCACCGCCTCGACGCGTCGGGCAAGAAGATGGCCGGCTGGTTCCCCGAGGATCCCGTCGAGACGTTCCGGCGTCACATCTGGATCAACCCGTTCTGGGAGGACGACGTGCACGAGCTGCTCGACCTCATGGGACCGGAACGGATCCTGTTCGGGTCGGACTGGCCGCACATCGAGGGCATGCCGTTGCCGCTCGACTACCTCGAGGAGCTGACCGGGCTGGAGCCGAAGGTGCTCGACCTGGTCATGCGCGACAACGCCGCCGAGCTCAACGAGTTGCGACCGGCCTGATCACCCACAACGGCCACGTGCCACCCGGCACGTGGTCCTCGCGCCGCCCCGCGCCACCCCCACGCCGGAGAACCGGCGGGTCGGTGGAACGGCGGAGCCGCGTGCGTCCGCCGTCACACCCGCACGGGTGGATCGGCCTCATCGGCCGCAATTCACGCGTCGAGAGGTAAAGCGGACGAGAACTTCTGACGACCATGAACTCCATGGAGACAACGTGCATCTGAAGAACGTGCGATCCACCACCACGACACGCCGCCGGCGCGTCCAGATCGCGATGGTCGCCGCCGTCGCGGCGATCGCCGCGGCCTGCGCCCCCGGGCCGTCCGGCGACAACCTGGCCGACGACGAGACCACCGCGACACCACCCCCCGCAGCGGTGGTCCGCCCGACCATGCCGCCGGTGCCCGGCGCACCGGGCACCGCTCCGCCCACCACCGCTCCGCCCCCACGACCGCTCCTCCCGTGACGATCGCGCCTCCCGGCGGTGTCACCAGCTTCAAGGCGGCGTCGACCCGGTCGAACATCGGCGGCTGTGACCTGTTCCCCGCGGACCACTACCTGAACGCCACGAACATCGACCAGCTCCCGGTCCACCCGAACTCGGACCAGTGGCTCAGCGGTCACCGGTCGCGCGGCACCACGATCACCACACCCAGCTCGACGGTCTGGCAGGGCTCCTCGACGGGCATCCCGATCAACGTGGTCGACTCGCGCACCACGTCGTTCAAGAACGTGGCCTACACGCTCAGCGTGAGCCCGCACGAGTACCGCGGTCGCATGCCGATCCCGTCGTCGCCCCGGCTCGAGGGCCATCCGGGCGCTGCGTGGGACCGTCACCTGTTGATCCTCGACGTCGCTGACTGCACGGCCTACGAGCTGATCCAGTACGACCCGATCCTCGGTCGAGCCGGCGTCCACACCGCGAACTCGGGAGCGAAGTACTCGCTGTCCTCGACCGCCCGGTTGAAGTTCACCACGAACTCGCCGAACACCCCGATGATCGGCCAGGCGTTCCGGATCGACGAGGTGAACGCCGGCGCGGTGCACCACGTCACGGCGTTCTGCAGCGACACGATCGCCACGTCACACGTCTGGCCGGCGAGCAGCTCCGACGGCAGGCAGACCGTGGCCACCGAGATGCCGATGGGGTCCTGGGCACGCCTCAAGTCGACCGTCGACCTGAACCGGTTCAGCGGTCAGGCCCGGACGATGGCTCAGGCCCTGCGGACCCACGGAGCCGTGCTCACCGACTCCTGCAGCCAGAAGATGCACCTCACCGGCGAGAACTCCTCCGGGTGGAACTCGACCGCGATGAACCAGCTCAAGACGCTCACCGCGGACGACTTCGAGATCGTCGACACCACGTCGCTCAAGGTGTCGGACAGCAGCTTCGCCATCCGGTGACCCGTGCCGTGCGGTCGTGCCGGCACCTACCCTGTTGCGCCATGACGACCCGCTCCAGCCTCGGCACCCGCGTCGCGTCCCGACTGCTCGGCTTGCCCGACTCGGTGATCGACCGTGTGGTCGGTGCACCGCCGGTGGTGCTCGACGGACGGGTCCTGAACCGCCGGGTGCAGGCGCTGATCGTCGCGAGCGAACGACTGGGGCTCGACACCGATCCCGAGGCTCCGGTCGCGGACCGGCGGGCGGCGCTGCGGCGTTCCACGAGCCTCGGCATGCCGCTGCGCCAGGGCATCTACGTCACCGACCGTCGGGTGCCCGGCCCGGCCGGCTGGATCCCGCTGCGCATCTACCGTCGCTTCGGGCTGCCCGAGGGGTCGCCGGCGATCGTCTACCTCCACGGCGGCGGCTGGTGCGCAGGTGACCTCGACACCCACGACGGCACCTGCCGACTGCTCGCCGACGCGAGCGAGTGCGTCGTCATCGCGGTCGACTACCGCCTCGCACCCGAGCACCCGTTCCCCGCCGCGGTCGACGATGCGGTGGCCGCGTACCGCTGGGTGCACGACCACGCCGGCGGAGCTGTCGATCGAACCCGGCCGGGTCGGTGTGATGGGCGACAGCGCTGGCGGCAACCTGGCCGCGGTGATCGCCCAGGTCACCCGTGACACCGACGTGCCGGCACCCGTCGCGCAGTGCCTGGTCTACCCGTCGACCGACGCCCGCATGCGCGAGCTGTCCCACCAGACCTTCGCCGAGGGCTTCTTCCTCTCGAAGGCATCGATGCACTGGTTCCGGGAGCAGTACCTGCCCGACGAGACGGACTGGGACTCGCCGCTGGCCTCGCCGATCGAGCAGCCGGACCTGACCGGAGTGGCGCCCGCGATCGTGGTCACCGCCGGGTTCGACCCGCTGCGCGACGAAGGTCGCCGCTACGCCGAACGTCTGGCCGACGCCGGCGTGGCCGTCCGGTACCGGTGCTACGACGACATGGTGCACGGCTTCTTCGGCATGGGGGTGCTGCCGGGCGGCATGGAGCTCGCCGCCGAGATCTGCTTCGGCATGGGCGAGCTCATGCACGACGTGCCGTAGCCGCTCGGGCCGGGTTCGCGGCGTGCCATCGGCGGGTCGGGGCTACCGTGGTCAGCGAGAACCTGTTCTCGTTTCCGACACGCCCGTGCGGGCGTCGACGCCGGGGGGCGACATGACGATGACGACCGAAGCCGAGACCGCGACCGCCTCGGCGAGCAACGCGTCGACCGGGTCCGATCGCTACACGATCATCTCCGCCGACTGCCACGCCGGCGCCAGCCACGAGACGTACCGCGAGTACCTCGACCCGGCGTACCTCGACGACTTCGACGCCTGGCGGGACAAGTACAGCAACCCGTTCCGCGACCTGCAGGAGGCCGACGGCGGACGGATCCGGAACTGGGACGACGAGCGCCGCAACGCCGACCTCGAGGCCGACGGCATCGTCGGCGAGGTCGTCTTCCCGAACACCGTGCCGCCGTTCTTCCCGAGCTTCGTGCTCTTCGCCCGGCCGCCGAAGCCCGAGGAGTACGAGCACCGCCTCGCCGGCATCCGCGCCCACAACCGCTGGCTCGCCGACTGGTGCGGCCGGTTCCCCGAGCGCCGCGCCGGCATCGGGCAGATCTTCCTCAACGACGTCGACGACGCGATCGACGACGTGCGCTGGATCAAGGAGCACGGCCTGCGCGGCGGCGTGCTGATCTCGGCGATCCCGCCCGACGTCGACTACGTCAAGCCGCTCTACGACCCGATCTACGACCCGCTGTGGGCGGTGTGCGAGGAGCTCGGGGTCCCGGTCAACAGCCACGGCGGCACCGGTTCGCCCGACTACGGCAAGTACCCGCGTCGGCGCTGCTCTTCATCACCGAGGTGCCGTTCTACTCGCAGCGGCCGTTCGTGCAGCTGCTGCTGTCGGGCGTGTTCGAACGCTTCCCGCACCTCAAGTTCGTGATGACCGAGATGGGCTGCGCGTGGATCCCGCCGATGCTCGAGCAGCTCGACCGTCATCCTGGCGCAGATCCGCAAGACCGGCCGCATCGGTGAGCTGCGCTTCGACCGACGAGCACATGCTGCCGCACGTCGCGACCGAGTACTTCCGCCAGAACTGCTGGGTCGGTGTGAGCCAGCCCGGCGCGGACGACGCCGCGGCACGCCTGCCGATCGGATCGGCATCGACCGTTCATGTGGGGCAGCGACTATCCGCACGACGAGGGCACCTTCCCGTACACCCGTGAGGCATCCGTCAGCTCTTCCGCGACCTCGACGAGACCGAGATGCGCAGCGCTGCTCGGCGGGAACGCGGCCGACCTCTACGGCTTCGACCTGGCGGCGCTGGCGCCGATCGCCGGCGGGTCGGGCCGACCGTGGCCGAGATGCGCGTGCCGCTGACGCGAGCTGCCCGAGGAGCCGAACGAAGCGCTCCTGCGATAGCTGCTCACGGAGGTGCGAGCTGCCGGCGGAAGGGCCGGTGCTCCGGCGACACCGTCACCCGAACCGTCCCGAAAAACTGGACGCTTGGACCAGAAGTCACCGAAACGTCCAGTTGTTCGGGACGGTTCGACACGGTTGGGTCCGATGGTGCCGACACACCTCGGCCGGCTCGGTCGCCGGGAGGCTCAGCTACCTGCGCTCGGTGCAGGCTCCGACCGGCCGGAGTCCGCCTCGACGGCGAGCTCGGCCACGTCAGCGAGCGCGGCCGCATCATCGGCGTGCTCCGCCACGTTCGCGAGCTCGTCCTCGGACAGGTCCAGCTCCATCGGCAGGTCGACCGCACGGTCCGGCAGGAACCGCCAGGCGACGACGCCGGCGACGGCGACGACCACGGAGGCGACCAGCAACGAGAACTGGAATCCCGACACCCACGAGCTGCGGGCGGTGTCGGCCAGCGCGACGCCCGCGGCGCCCGCTTCACCGGAGACCCGCAGCGCGCCCGAGAGCGAACCCGACACGGTGTCCTGCGCCTCGGCGGGCACCTGACCGAGCACTTCGGCCAGTCCGTGCCGCGTCAGCGCGACGCCAGCAGCGAACCGAAGACCGCCACGCCGAGGGAACCGCCGAGCTCACGGGTCGTGTCGTTCATCGCCGAACCCATGCCGGCCTGCTTGCGCGGCACGGTCGACATGAGCAGATCGGTCGTCGGTGACATCGCCGTGCCCATGCCTGCGGCCATGATCATCGCACCGACGACCAGGACCAGGTACTGCGGTTCGACACCGATCCGCGAGATGATGAACACGCCCGCGGCGACGAGCCACATGCCGATCGCCACGACTCGCCGCTTGCCGAACCGAGCCGCGAACTTCGCCGACTGCGGCGCCGCCGCCATCATGACGAACGAGATCGGGAGCAGCCGGACGGCAGCCTCGAGCGGCGAGTACTCCCACACGAGCTGCAGCATCTGGCTCATCGAGAAGAACGTGCCCATCAGGGCGAAGAACACCATCGTGAGGATGAGCGACGACGTGCCGAACGCTCCGATGCGGAACAGACGCACGTCGAGCATCGGGTGCTCGACGTGGAGCTCCCAGAGCACGAAGGCGACCATCGCCAGCACGCCGAAGGCGCCGACGCCCAGGGTCGTTGGCGACAGCCAGCCGTGCACGGGACCCTCGATGATCGCGTAGACGACGACGCTGATGCCGACCGCCGACAGGGCGGCGCCGACCAGGTCGAGCGGCGTGCCGTGCTCGCCACGGGACCGGGGCACCAGGTACGCGCCCAGCACCAGAGCGACCACCACGAAGGGCAGGTTCACCGCGAACACGGCGTTCCATTCGTAGTGCTCGAGCACGAACCCGCTGAGCAGCGGGCCGAGCGCGGCGCCACCGCCGCTGATGCCCGCCCAGGTCGCCACGGCCTTGGCGCGCTCGTGGGCGGGGAAGATGTTCGTGATGATCGACAGCGTGGCCGGCATGACCAGCGCGGCGCCGACACCCATGAACACACGGGCCAGGATCAGCTGACCCGGCGTGTGGGCGGCGACCGCCGCGTAACCGGTGGCGAAGCCGAAGACGACGAGTCCGATCTGCAGGATCCCCTTGCGGCCGTAGCGGTCGCCGAAGAGGCCGGCGGCGAAGAGGAGGCCCGCGAAGACGAGCGAGTAGGAGTCGACCATCCACTGCAGCTGGGAGTTGGTCGCGTTGAGCTGCTCGCTCAGGCTCGGCAGCGCCACGTTCAGCGACGTGTTGCCGATCATGATGATCAGCAGGCTCAGGCAGAGCGCTCCGAGCGTCCACCATCGCTTGGCGTAGACATCGGGATCGATGCCGTGATCGAGGCCGAACTCGGCCGATCCGCCGACGGGCGGGGTCGACGCGTCGGCGTCGCGGGGGGACTGCTGCATTCGCTCGTGCTCCATCTTCGACTCGATGGTCGTCCTGCGACGGGCGGGCTCGTGGCGGACGGCCGGGCCGGCTGACATGCGGTCGGCCGACGAGGTGGCCGACAAGAGCCGGCCGAATGGCAACTGTGCCAGGTGGCATGACTGCCATCAACCCTCTTCCACGTATCATGAGTCACATGGCGTCCACCGCTGCCGCTCCCGTTGCCACGCACGTCGTGCCGAACCGTCGTGAACGACGCATCCTCGAGACCCGGCGCGCCATCGTCGAGTCGGCCCGCACGCTCTTCGCTCAGCAGGGGTTCACCGAGACCACCGTCGACCAGATCGCCGAGGCGGCCGACGTCGCCCCCCGCACCTTCTTCCGGTACTTCCCGAACAAGGAGATGCTCCTCTTCGCGGACTTCGACGAGGTGCGCGCCGGCATGCTCGAGCGCCTCGAGGCGTCGCCGCCGGACGAGGACCCGCTGGTGTCGCTCGCCCGGGAGCTCCGCGCCATGGCCGAGGCCGTGCACGCCGAGGGCGACGGGATCGTGTGGGGGTTCCGGATGTGCAAGGAGCAGGGCCTGGTCGGCGTCTACGAACGCACCCAGCTCAAGGAGCAGACCCACGACCGCATCGCCCACTTCGTGGCGGATCGCCTCGGCGTCGACATGGAGACCGATCCACGGCCGATGACCTGGGCGATGGCCGTCATGGCGGTGTTCGGCGCTGCGATGAAGTCACGCGTCTCCGCCACCGGGCCCACCCCGTCGCCGGTCGAGGCGTTCGAGAGCCTGCTGGGCAGCACCGCCCAGGCGCTCTCCCGGGTCGCCCAGCCCCCCGCCTGAACCGGTTCGGTCTCGGCGCGCTGGCCGGATCGTGGGCGATCGACGTGCCCCAGGGTCCTGGAACGACCACCCTGACGCGCAGACCGGGCCGGACGCGCCCGTTCAGGCCGACGGCGGCAGCTGCTCGGTCGCCCGTCGGGCCAGCACCGTCTCGCGGGTCGGCACCACCCACGCCAGGTAGCCGACACCGACGAGCGCGACCGCAGCGATCACCGCGACCCGCACCGGGTCGGCGCGCAGCAGCACGCAGCTGACCGTCGAGCACACCACGATCGACCCGATCGCCCACCGCTTCGCGACACGGGGCATGCCCAGCCCCATTCGGTAGTCGCGGATCATCGGGCCGAAGCGGGGCAGGTCCAACAGCCACGCCTCGAGTCGGGGGCTCGAGTGCGAGAAGCACCAGGCAGCGAGGATCAGGAACCCGGTCGTCGGAAGGCCGGGGACGACGACCCCGATGCCGCCGAGCGCGACGAACCCGAGCCCCACCGCCGCCCACACGGATCGCACGGCCCGGGAGCGGTGCAAGCGCGTCGTGCCGTCGGCGTCGCCGCGGGGACCGGCGTCGCCGCGGGGACCGGCGTCATCGTGGGGACCGGCGTCGCCGGTCGCGCCATCGGAGGGGTGCGGCGCCGGTCCCACGGCCCCGCCCGACTCAGCTCGCGAGGTTGGTCAGGTCGTGCACGCCGGAGAAGATCAGCGCGATGAAGATCGCCGTGCCGACTCCGGCGTACCACCAGCGGTACTTGTGATCCGCTGCGAAGAACCGCCGCATCGAGAACACGATGGCGACCATCGACACCGCACCGAGCGTGAGTCCCAGGATGGGTCCGTACACACCGCTCAGGTTGAAGATCGGGGCGAGCAGCGGCAGGACGACATAGGTGATCAGGCAGCGGATCGCGGAGATGGCGATCGAACGGCCGAAGAGCTGCTCGGAGCCGAAGATGCTGACGCGTGGTCCGTCGGGATCGAGCAGGAGCAACGAGCGCATCCGACGATCCGCGGCGGAGCGAGCGGGCGTCGCGGCGAGCGCCGCGTGGTCCACGGGGCATCCCGATGCGGCGGCCGCTTGCGCGGCGAGGGCGACGTGGTCGACGGGGCAACCCGACGCAGCCGGAGCGGGTGGGGTCGGAGCCGGTGCGGCCGGAGCGGGACCGGCGGCGACAGCCATCGCCTCGTGGTCGACCGGACAGCCGCCCGAGGCGGAGGTGACGGCCGTGGCAGCGCCTGCAGCCGCGGTCTCGGCGCTGTTGGTCGAAGCGGCGGCATCCATCACCCGGCAACGGTACGCACCGCGGGAGCGGGGTGCCCAATTCCGGATCGGGCCGGGACCACAACCTTCCCGAGAGCACTCTCAGCCCGGACGCGCAAGGGTCCCCGACACCCGGAGGTGACGGGGACCCTGCGCACCACCCGGATGGGCGGTCGTCGAGCTGTTCGACTCAGTCGGCCTCGACCGGGGCGAACGAGCCGGGGAAGAAGAACTCCTCGGCAGCGTTCGTGGCCCCGGAGCCGCCGTAGACGGCGAACCCGTAGTTCGGGTTGGCGCTCGAGGTGTTCTCGGCGATCGTCACCGTCGTCGTGAACGAACCGTCGGCCTCGAGGAGGACGTACGGCAGCGCGCCGCCCGAGGCGGTGAAGGTCGGCTCGGGGATCGGCCACTTCTGGGAGATGATCGTGCGGGTCGAGCCCGGCGCGACGGCGGTGCCGAGCGACGGCTGCCAGACATCCGCGAACTTGCCCCAGACGACGTAGTTGCCCGACGGCTGGCCGGAGAACGGCGGACGGGTGCCGATGTTGCCGGTGGTGGTGAAGCCGGTGCCGGTGACGGTGATCTCGTCGCCGACCTCGAGACAGGTGACCTTCGAGACGGTGACGGTGGCCGCACCGTTGGTGGCGGTGGCCGGCACGCCGACGCAGCCCGGGTCCGCGACGGTCGTGGTGGTCGCCTCGGTCGTCGTGGTGGTCGTGCCCGGCGCGGGGTCGGGGACGCATGCGGCGCCGACGAGCGCGGCACCGGCGATCAGCGCGGCCGCCAGCGGCTTCATCATGCGGCGGCTCGCCCGGTTGGTGGTCTGCGTGGTGTTCATGTGATCCATGTGCTCCCTCAAGACGAGACGTGCCGGCCGTTCGAGCTCGACGCCGTCACCCAGCTGATGTCGCTCCATCACGACGGATCGAGAACGTACACGATTCGTATTAGGAATGCCTAACTTCCTACGTCGGCTTCCAGGAGGAAGGGAGGTCGGCGTTCCTCCCAGCGCCGTTGCCCGGCCCGCGGTCCGAGCACGGCAGCTCACGACGCTCGGGTGGTGGGCAAGACTCGTGCCCATGGATCTGGAACTGCAGGGCAAGGTCGTACTGGTGACCGGCGGGTCGGACGGTCTCGGCGCCGCGACGGCGCAGCGGCTCGTCGCCGAGGGTGCATCGGTCGCCATCTGCGCCCGTGGCGGGGAGCGTCTGGGCGCGGTCGCCGAGCGGCTGCGAGCCGACGGCGGCGACGTGCTCGACGTCTCTGCGGACGTCACCGACCCCGACGCCGTGCAGCGCTTCGTCGGTGCTGCGGCCGAGCGCTGGGGACGCATCGACGCACTGGTCAACAACGCGGGCGTGTCCGCGGCGTCGCCGTTCGAACGCATCGACGACGAGGCCTGGGAGGCCGACCTGTCGCTCAAGCTGCTGGCCGCGATCCGCACCACCCGCGCCGCGCTTCCCCACCTGCGGGCGGCAGGCGGCGGCGCGGTGCTCAACGTGCTCGCGACCGCTGCCAAGACGCCACCGGCAGGATCGATGCCGTCGTCGGTGAGCCGCGCCGCTGGCCTGGCGTTCACCAAGGCCCTGTCGAAGGACCTCGGCGGCGACGGCATCCGGGCGAACTGCGTGCTCATCGGCATCGTCGAGAGCGGACAGTGGGACCGACTGGCCGAGCGACAGGGCTCCTCGGTCGAGGAGGTGCACGCCGCGATGGTCCGGGCGACGAACATCCCGCTCGGGCGCGTCGGACGCGCCGAGGAGTTCGCCGACCTGGCGGCCTTCCTGGTCTCGCCCCGTGCCGCCTACGTGAGCGGCGCCGCGGTCAACTTCGACGGAGGCTCGTCACCCGCCAGCTGAGCGGGAACGACAGCGGCCGGGCCCCGAAGGGCCCGGCCGGACGTCACGTGCTCGGTTCGCCGGGTCAGCTGTCGAGGCGGGCGGTGTCGACGCGGACACCCGGGCCCATGGTCGACGACAGCGTGACCTTGCGGAAGTACTTGCCCTTGGCCGAGGCCGGCTTCGCCTTCTGCAGCTCGTCGATGACGGCCTCGAAGTTCTCGTTCAGCGCCGAGGCATCGAAGCTCGCACGGCCGATCGGCACGTGCACGTTGCCGAACTTGTCGGTGCGGTACTCGACCTTGCCACCCTTGAACTCCTCGACCGCCTTGGCGGGGTCGGGGGTCACGGTGCCCGTCTTCGGGTTCGGCATCAGGCCACGCGGGCCGAGCACACGACCGAGCTTGCCGACGAGCGGCATGAGGTCGGGCGTCGCGATGGTCACGTCGAAGTCGAGCATGCCGCCCTCGATCTGCGCGGCCAGGTCCTCGGCGCCGACGAACTCCGCGCCCGCCTCGGTGGCCGCAGCAGCGGCGTCACCCTGGGCGAACACGGCGACGCGGACGTCCTTGCCGGTACCGGCGGGCAGTGCCACGGTGCCGCGGACCATCTGGTCGGCCTTGCGGGGGTCGACGCCGAGGCGGATCGCCGCCTCGACGGACTCGTCGAAGTTCTTCGTCGCCAGCGACTTCACGATGTCGACGGCCTCGCCCGTGGTGTGCAGGTGCTCCCGGTCGAACCGCTTCGTCGCGTCGGTGTACTTCTTGCCGTGTGCCATGTCGATCTCCCTGTGGGGTCTCCCTCGTGATGCGGCGTGACCGGGGGCGAGGTCCTCCCCCGGGGCCGTACTGCGGTGCGCTCAGCCTTCGACTGCGGTGCGCTCAGCCAACGGCTGCGGCGTGCTCAGCCTTCGACGAGGATCCCCATCGAGCGGGCGGTGCCGGCGATCTGCGCCTTGGCGGCGTCGAGGTCGTCGGTGTTGAGGTCGGGCAGCTTGATCGCGGCGATCTCGGCGAGCTGCTCGTCGGTGATCTTCGCGACCGAACCACGACCCGGGGTCTGCGAGCCCTTGGCGATGCCGAGCTTCTCGCGGATCAGCACCGGCGCCGGCGGCGTCTTGGTGATGAAGCTGAACGTGCGGTCCTCGAAGATCGAGATCTCGACCGGCACGATCGTGCCTCGCTGCGCTTCGGTGCGGGCGTTGTACTCCTTGCAGAAGTCCATGATCGCCACGCCGTGGGGGCCGAGCGCGGTACCGACCGGCGGCGCAGGCGAGGCCTGGCCGGCCGGGATCTGGATCTTGACGAGCGCTGCGACCTTCTTCTTGGCCATTGATCTTCTCCGGGTTCTGTCCGCCTGAGGTACGGGGAGCGGTCGTGCGCGGTGGCGTCACGGGTCCCGAGGCGACGGACAATTGTGGTGCAGGGGTCGCCCGAGGGGCAACCCGGGACGGCGGGCGGGCCCGCCGGGGGAACGACTAGAGCTTCGCGACCTGTGAGAACTCGAGCTCGACGGGGGTCTCGCGACCGAAGATGTTGACCAACACCTTCATCTTGAGGTGGTCCTCGTTGATCTCGACGATCTCGCCGGAGAAGTCCGCGAACGGGCCCTCCTTGACGCGCACCGACTCGTGCAGCTCGTACTCGAGACGGGGGCGCGCACGCTTCGGCGCCTCTTCGGTCGGACCGTCCTCGGTGGCGATGAAGTTCTCGACGTCCTTGCGGGACAGCGGCGAGGGCTTGTTGCCCGCGCCCACGAAGCCGGTCACACCCGGGGTGTTGCGGATCACGTACCAGCTGTCGTCGTCGAGCGAGCAGCGGATGAGCAGGTAGCCCGGGAACATCTTCTTCTTGGCGATGACCTTCTTGCCCGCCTTGAACTCGGTCACCTCTTCCATCGGGATGGCGATCTCGTGGATCTTGCCCTCCATGCCCATGGACTTGGTCCGGGCCTCGATGTTCTGGCGCACCTTGTTCTCGTAGCCGGACTGCGTGTGCAGCACGAACCACTTGCCGGGCCGGTCGTACGGCGACTTCTCGACGATCGCTGCGGCCTCCTCGAGGAGGTCCTCGGCGTCGATGACCTCGGCGTTCTCGAGTGCGTCGGCGACCGCCTGTTCCGCGATGGCCTCGGAGGCCTCGACCGCTTCGCCGTCGTACGCAGCGGCGACCTCGTCGGCCAGCGCCTCGGCGATCACCTCGGGCGAGGGTCCCGAGTCGGCCTCGGGCGTCTCGGCCGTGTCCTCGACGTCGGTCACGGTCGTCTCGGCAACGTCGGTGGCGTCGGGGTCAGCGGGCTCGTTCACGTCTTCGCTCATCGTTGGGGGTCTCTCGTGGTCGTGGTCGTGGGTGCCGGTCAGCGGCAGTCGGTCGGGCCGGCGATCAGGAGGGCCAGGGACCGAGGGCAGGGGTGATCGCTGCGAGTGCACCCTCGGCTGCCGGATCGGTGATGAACCGGAAGGCACGCTCGAAGAGGAAGTCGACGCCGAAGACGAAGGCCGTGAAGATGACCAGGGCCACGAACACCACGATCGAGTAGCGCAGGACCTCCGGGCGGGTCGGCCAGGAGACCTTCTTCAGCTCGGCACGGACCTCTCGGACGAACTCGGCCGGCTTGGTGCGCTCGGACTTGAGCTGCTTCGAGGGCGCCCGGCGGTCACGAACCGTTGCCTGCGAGCCGTCAGCGTTGACCTGACCGGCCTTCTGAGCCGCTCGCTTCTGCTCTCGGTTCATCGACACGTTGGGAACCTCTCACCGATCTGAGGGACGTCGAGCGGACCAGACGTCGTCACTGTGCAGGGCAGGCGGGACTCGAACCCGCAACCGCCGGTTTTGGAGACCGGTGCTCTAGCCAATTGAGCCACTGCCCTGTGAACCGCCGCGTCCTCGGCGCCGGCACAAAACGCGCTGGAGCAAAGGGCACAACGTCCGGAGCGCAGGTTAGACCCAGCGGTCGCTCCGGGGCGAACGCCCTTGCGGGGGTCGGGCCGTGACACGACCCGGACCCGACGATCAACCCGCCGGAGCGAGGCGAAGACGCCGACTTCTCGTCAGCACGAAGGCGCCCGCTGCAGCGCCGGCGGTCGCCGCTGTGGCTGCCGCCGCGACGTACGTGGCCCGATTGCGCGCGATCGCCGCCCAGAGGTCGCGATGGTCGCCGGCCGCGGCCACCGCTGCGAGCACGCCCAGCAGCAGGTCCGACGGCGGCTCGACCTGACGTGAACGCTCCCTCGCCAGCACACGCGCGACCTTGCGGTGCTGCACCACCTCGGCCTGGCACCGCAGGCAGTGCTCGACGTGGGCGAGATGCTCCGCCGGCACGTCGTCGCGACGTTCGACGACGCCGAACAGCGACGGCGCGACGTCGTCGCAGGTCACCCGATGGCGCCGCACCGCGTCACGTCGCACGGGACTCGACCTGGTCCAGCTCGGGGAACAGCTCGGAGCGCAGCTTGTGGCGAGCTCGGTGCAGACGCACCTTGGCGGCGGTGCCGCTGATGCCCAGCTCCGTCGCGATCGCATCGTGGGACAGCTCGTAGACGTCACGCAGCACGATCACCGCCCGGAGCTTCGGCGGGAGCTCGTCGAGCGCGACCATCACACGGCTGCGGAGATCGGCGGCATCGGCGCGGAGCTCGGGATCGAAGTCGGTGCGCAGGTCGATGAGCTCGGACGCGTCGGGCAGCTCGTCGTGGCGGTGTCGACCGCGGCGGCCGAGGTACGTCGCGGCGCAGTTGGCGGTGACGCGGTACATCCACGTCGAGAACTGCGATTCACCGCGGAACGTCGACAGTCCGCGGTACGCCCGGAGATACGCCTCCTGGGTCACGTCGCGTGCGTCCTCCTCGTTGCCGGTCAACCGGAGCGCCAAGGTGTAGGTGTCCCGGTGGGTGGCCTCGACGAGCGCCTCGAATGCCTGGGCGTCACCCTCGCTCGCTGCGGCGACCAGATCCGAGAGGTCGTCGTGGACCCGTGGGTAGGACACCGATGATTCGGACGAGGTTACGTGAGGGTCCGACATGTGACCCGAGCGTAATGCGAACAGGGCGCCCCGAGGGACGCCCTGCTCTCAGCATTCGATTGCATGCAGACCCTCAGCGGGTCCCTGTCACACGCAGACCCTCAGCGGGTCCCTGTCACACGCAGACCCTCAGCGGGTCCCTGTCACACGCAGACCCTCAGCGGGTCTCCTTGTGCAACGTGTGCTTGCGCTCGAACCTGCAGTACTTCTTGAGCTCGATGCGCTCGCGGCTGTTCACCTTGGACTTCTTGGTGATGTAGTTGCGCCGCTTGCAGTCGGTGCACTCGAGGGTGACGTTCACCCGCTTGTCAGAGGCCATCTCAGTTCCTGCTCCTGTGGAGAGTCGTCTTTACAGTGTGGAGCCCAGCCCGTGCACGGACAAACCGGCACGGACCGACCTGGTGTAGCGGCGGCCGGACTTGAACCGGCGACCCCTCGATTATGAGCCGAGTGCTCTGACCATCTGAGCTACGCCGCCATGTGGAGCAGCCGGGAGGCCGCAGTGCTGCGCCGACCGGGGCCGACCGCAGTGAGCCCCCTGTCAGAATTGAACTGACGACCTCTTCCTTACCATGGAAGCGCTCTGCCGACTGAGCTAAGGGGGCGTGACCGTACGGGCGAGCCGTCGGCCGGAGGGTGAGACTACCCGAGCCGATCCGGGACCGACAACCGGATGCAGCCGCTCAAGGATCCGGGCGCCGACGCCGATGATCCGGGCGTGTACTTCGAACGACTTGTGATCGAATCCGGTGACAACAGCATCTCCTTCGACCTCCATCCGCGCCTGACCGTGATCTCCGGCCTGGAACAGATGGAGCGAGATGGTCTGGTGAACGAGTTCATCGGAGCCCTCGGCAACTCCCGCTCCGGCGTCCACCTGGAGCTCATGGCCGACAACGGCCACCGGTACGCGGTGTTCCGTCCCAGCGGGGCGGACCACCGGGTGATCGACGTCGACGAGCGGACCGACGTGACCGCGCAGTTCACCGACGCCGCCGGAGCGATCGACCTGCTGTCCCGGGCCGGGCTCGACTCCCGCAGTGCCCGGCGCACGATGCGGTTCACCGCGCAGGACCTCGCCGAGTCGACCGCCCGCGACGAGCTGATCCAACAGCTCGCCCGGGTCGACCAGGACCAGCTGTGGTCCGCGGCGCAGGCGCTGCGCACCGCCCAGCGTCGCCTCGAGGACGAGGCCGACGCCGTCGGCACCAGCGTCGAGGACGCCGCGGTGATCGAGCGGATCGAACACCGCCACGAGCAGTTCGAACGCACCCAGGCGCAGAGCGAGCAGGTCCGCCACATCACGTTCGTGGTCGCCGGCATCGCGGCGCTGCTCACGCTGCCGATGGTCCGCTTCGTCGGGTCGCTCGCAGTGGCCCCGCTCGTGGTCATCGCCATCGCCGCGGTGCTCGTGTCGATCGTCTACTGGCGCCGCCTCGAGTCGGCACGCGTCGCCGAGGACGACGCGCTCGCGGATGCCGGCGCCGAGTCCTACCTCGGCTTCCACCTGCAGCGGGTGAACAACCTGCTGTCGTCGGACTCGAGTCGACGCCGGCTCATCACCGCCGCCGAGGAGCACCGCGACGCGGCGCAGCGGTGGTCTGCCCTCGCCGGCGACATCGACGTGGACTGGGCGGCGTCCAACCACGCCGACGTCACCGCGGCGGCGACGCTCCGCAAGGACGTCGCACCGATCGGTCAGCTCGGCGGCGACAGCCACCTCGACGACACCACCGCGATCGCCCACGCGGTCGTCACGCGGCTCGCCGCGCTGCGCGACCTCGGAGGCTCGTCGGAGAGCTTCCCGGCGCTGCTCGACGACCCGTTCTGCAACCTGGACTCCGGCATGCTGCCGACGCTGCTCGAGATCATGGTGCAGAGCTCGGAGCGCCAGCAGATCATCCTGCTGACCGAGTCGCCGACCGTCGCGTCGTGGGCGCGGGTCGAGGCGATGACCGGAGCGCTCGGCATCATCGAGCCGACGCCGACCTCACGCCCGGCCAACGCACTCTGAGCGCGCCGGCCACGAGCGCCGTCACCGGCGGCGGTGGCCGCACCGACCGGCGGTAGCGTTGCCGGGGTGCTGATCCGCCCTGCCGTCCTCGACGACGCCCCCGCGCTGCTCGAGATCTACAACCCGGTCGTCATCACCTCGACAGCCACCTTCGACCTCGTGCCACGGACGTTGGACGAGCAGCGGGCGTGGCTGTCGAGTCGCGCCGGGGCACGGGTCGTGCTGGTGGCGGTCGACGACGACGGATCCGTCGCCGGCTACTCGTCGCTGTCGCCGTACCGGGAACGCCCGGCCTACGCGACCACCGTCGAGGACTCGGTGTACGTGCACGAGGACCACCAGGGTCGCGGCATCGGGCGTCTGCTGCTCGAGGCGCTCGTCGAGACCGCGCGGTCCCATGGGTTCCACTCGATGATCGCCCGCATCGTCAGCGACCACGACGCCTCGATCGGCCTGCACGCGGCGTGCGGGTTCCAGGTGGTCGGTCGCGAGCAGGAGGTCGGGCGCAAGTTCCACCGGTGGCTCGACGTCACCACCATGCAGCGCATGCTCTGACACCACGGCACCCGCCACCGGTCGGATCTCGCCGCAGACGACTCGTCCCGGACACCGAGGGCGTCCGGGACGAGTCGTTCTTCAGCGGTGGGCCGGGAAGGATTCGAACCTTCGAAGGCAATGCCGGCAGGTTTACAGCCTGCTCCCTTTGTCCGCTCGGGCACCGACCCGCTGGGTCGCACACGATAGCGTTGTCCGCCACCGATGGAGAATCCGAGATCGCGGGCGGGTCACTCCGCCGCAGTCGCCGCCCGGTCCCGGGTGTCGACGATCCGGATCCCAGCCCCAAGGAGCCCACCGCACATGCCGAGTTTCGACATCACCTCCGAGGTCGACCACCAGGAGATCCGCAACGCCGTCGACCAGGCGACTCGTGAGGTCGTGAACCGGTTCGACTTCAAGAACACCGATCCGTCGATCGAGCTCGACGAGACCTCGATCACGCTGCGGTGTTCGAGCACCGACCGCCTCAACGCCCTGCGGCAGGTCGTCGAGGAGAAGCTGGTCAAGCGGCAGGTCTCGATGAAGGCCGTGTCGTGGGGCAACGTCGAGGACGCCGCGGGCGGCACCGCCCGTCAGGTCGGCACGCTCGTCGCCGGCATCAGCTCCGACAAGGCGAAGCAGCTGAACAAGTTCATCAAGGAGCAGGGGCTCAAGGGCGTGCAGTCGCAGACCCAGGGCGAGCAGGTGCGGGTCACTGCCAAGAAGCGTGACGACCTGCAGGCCGTGATCTCGGCGTGCAAGGAGCACGACTTCGACATCCCGCTGCAGTACGGCAACTTCCGCGACTGACGCCGCACGCCGCCCCGGATAGAGGCGCTCACCCCCTGACCCAGCCGACAAGGGATGTCGCGGACGACCCACTCCGCGACGCGGCCCCCAGGGACGGTGGGAGTGGGGTCCTCATCGACAACGGATGTCGATGACGACCCCTATATCCCGGGACGGCGCTCAGACCCAGGCGTTGCTGCGCAGACGAGCGATGCGGTCTGCCGCCGGGGGGTGGGTGGCGAACAGGTTCGACACCGAACGGCCTCGCAGCGGGTTCACGATGTAGGCCGACGCCTCGGCCGGGTTCACGTGCGCCGGCACACGCTCGGCGCCCGCCTCGAGCTTCTCGAGTGCCCGGGCGAGGCTCTCGCCGCTGCCGAGCATGCGGGCGGCCGACGCGTCCGCCTCGTACTCGCGGCTGCGGCTGACAGCACTGCGGATCAGCGCGGCGGCGATCGGGGCGAGCACCAGCATCAGCAGCCCGACCAGCGGGTTGTTGTCGCCGTCGTCGGAGCGACCGCCACCGAAGATCAGCGCCCAGCGGGCCATCGAGGCGACGAACGTGATGCCCATCGCGATCGCGGCGGCCACCGAGCCGATGAGGATGTCGCGGTTGCGGACGTGGCTGAGCTCGTGGGCGAGCACGCCCTGGATCTCGTCCCACGACAGGGTGCGCAGCAGGCCCTCGGTCACGCAGACCGCCGCGTTGTCGGGGTTGCGACCGGTGGCGAACGCGTTGGGCTGCGGGTTCGGGGCGACGTACAGGCGGGGCATCGGCATGCCCGCACGCATGCAGAGGTCCCGCATGATGGCGTGGTACTGCGGCATCTGCTCCGCGGACACCTCGATCGCCTTGGCCGACTTGATCGCCAGGCTCGCCGAGAACCAGTACGACCCGCCGCACATCGCCAGACCGATCAGCAGGCCGATCACCGCACCCGAGGGACCCCAGTAGCTGCCGATCACGATGCACAGACCACCGAGACCAGCGAGCAGCACTGCCGTCTTGAGGTTGTTCATCATGTCGGGCCGGAGCTCCTCACAGGTCGGGGACGGTGGATGAGGCCGTCACCCAACGGTAGGTGTCCTGCCGTCGAACGACCTGCCGGCGGCCGTCCCGACTGAAGCGTCGCTCAGTCCCCCTCGCAACGGCGTGCGAGCCGCTCGTTCGTGTGCCCTGCGGGATCACTCGTAGTACCCGGAGTGGATGTAGACGCACGGCACGCCCTCGCTGCGGAACATGTGCACGTTGCGTGGGTCGTCCTCGAACGCGAGTCGCAGGTCGAACTCCTTGGCACGCAGCTCGTAGACCGTGCGCTGCTTGAACGTGCGCGCCGCCATGTAGTCGCCGAAGTCCCGCATGATGAGCGCGTCCCAACGCAGCCCGTAGCGGTCGAGCCAACCCAGCGTCTGGGGCTGCACCCGCATGGGGCGTGCGGTCAGCAGGACGACGTGGTGCTCGTCGTCGATGACGTCGAGCAGACGGGCGACCTCGTCGATGAGCGCGTCGTCACCGCAGGCGTGGAAGAACGCGTCCCAGTCCGGGTACGGATACTCGATGAAGTGCTGGCGGCTGCTCGCGTCGGACAGCACGCCGTCGAGGTCGAAGACGACGGTCGGGCCGGCCTCGAGCACCTGCTCGCGCCACAACCAGTTCGAGTGCGTCGGGTCCCAGATCGGCACGCCGGGCAGGCTACCCGCAGGCCTCGGGGTGAACGGCGCGTGCGTGCGCGGTGCAACGACATCGGCACGTGCGCACGGCGATCTGCGCGTGGGCCGGTCGTGCAGCGATCACCTCACGCGCAGATCGCCTGCGACGTGGTGCCGGGCCCCGGGTCAGGCGTCGTCGGAAGCCGCGGCGCCGTCGCGGATGGCCTGGACGACGTTCTGGTCGGCGAGCGTGGTCGTGTCGCCGAGCTCCCGGCCCTCGACGACGTCGCGCAGCAGGCGGCGCATGATCTTGCCGGAGCGGGTCTTGGGCAGGTCGGGCACGACGATCACGGCCTTGGGCCGGGCGATCGCGCCGAGCTTGGTGGCGACGTGGCGGCGGATCTCCTCGCGCAGCTCGGGGCTGTCGGAGTGGGTGCCGCGCAGGATGACGTAGCCGATGATCTGCTGGCCCGTGGTCGGATCGGTCGCGCCGACGACGGCGGCCTCGGCGACGGCCCGGTGGTCGACCAGGGCGGACTCGACCTCGGCGGTCGAGATGCGGTGCCCGGAGATGTTCATGACGTCGTCGACGCGGCCGAGCACCCAGAGATAGCCGTCCGCGTCGAGCTTGGCGCCGTCACCCGCGAAGTAGCGGTCGGGGAACCGGGACCAGTAGGTCTCTGCGTAGCGCTCCGGGTTGCCCCAGATGCCGCGCAGCATCCCCGGCCAGGGCTGGGTGATGGTGAGGTAGCCGCCGCCCTCGGTCACGACGTTGCCGTCGTCGTCGACGAGCTCGACGCCGATGCCGGGCAGGGGCCGGCACGCTGCGCCGGGCTTGGTCGCGACGATGCCCGGCAGCGGGGTGATCATGTGGCCGCCGGTCTCGGTCTGCCACCACGTGTCGACGATCGGGCAGCGCTCGGCGCCGATGTGGCGGTGGTACCACATCCAGGCTTCGGGGTTGATGGGCTCGCCGACGGTGCCGAGCACGCGCAGCGAGCTCAGGTCGTGACGTGCGGGCTCCTGCTCGCCCCACTTCATGAAGGTCCGGATCGCGGTCGGCGCCGTGTACAGCTGGGTGACGCCGTAGCGCTCGATGATGTCCCAGAAGCGGTCCTTGGGCCACGACGCCGGGTCGCCGGTGCGCTCGGCCTCGCGGGGCGTGTCGGGCGTGCCCTCGTACATGACCGACGTCGCCCCGTTCGCGAGCGGCCCGTAGACGATGTAGCTGTGCCCGGTCACCCAGCCGACGTCGGCCGCGCACCAGTAGACGTCGGTGTCGGCCTTGAGGTCGAAGACCTCCTTGTGGGTCCACGCGACCTGGGTGAGGTAGCCCGCGGTGGTGTGCATGATGCCCTTGGGCTTCGCGGTCGTGCCCGAGGTGTAGAGCAGGTAGAGCAGCTGCTCGCTGTCGACGGGCACCGGCGCGCAGGTCGGCGCGGCCTGCCCCATCATGTCGTCCCACCAGTGGTCACGACCGAAGGTCATGTCGACGTCGGTGCCGCAACGGTCGACCACCACGACGCTGCGCAGCGTCGGGCAGTCCGCGAGGGCGACGTCGAGGTTCGGCTTGAGCGGCGAGGGCACGCCGCGGCGGTAGCCGGCGTCCGCGGTGACTGCGACGACCGCGCCCGCGTCGTTGATCCGGTCGATCAACGAGTCCGGGCTGAACCCACCGAAGACCAGGGTGTGCGCCGCGCCGATGCGGGTGCAGGCCAACATCGCGATGACCGCCTCGGGGATCATCGGCATGTACAGGCAGATCCGGTCGCCCTGGCCGACGCCGAGCTCGCGCAGCACGTTCGCGAACCGCTGGACCTGGTCGAGCAGCTCGGCGTAGGTGATCGTGCGGGTGTCGCCCGGCTCGCCCTCCCAGTGCAGCGCGACCCGCTCACCGAGGCCCGCCTCGACATGGCGATCCACGCAGTTGTACGACACGTTCAGCTGCCCACCGACGAACCACTTCGCGTCCGGCAGATCCCACTCCAGGGCGGTGTCGAAGTCGCGGTCCCAGCTCAACAGCCCACGAGCCTGCTCGGCCCAGAACGCCGCAGGGTCCGCCGCAGCCCGCTCGTAGACCGCTGGATCCGACAGGTTCGCCTGCGCGACGAACTCCGCCGGTGGCGGGAACACCCGGTCCTCGGAATACCGATCCTCGATGGTTGCGCCGCTGTCGGTCATGTTGCACTCCCCTGTGGGTCGGGTCACACGGATGGTAGACCCCGGCGTGACGGCCTCAGGACGGCGAGTCGGCTCGATCGCCTACTGTTCGACGCCGGGAGACGGGAGTGGTCATGCACGTGGTTCGGTGGCGGTTCCGCAGCACGGCAGCGGCGTTGATCGGTGCTGTGGCGCTGGCGACGTGGGGTACGGCGCCCGTCGGCGCCGCTCCTGTCGAGGAGCGGGTGCAGGCAGCTGCGCCGGTCGACCGCACGTCGCGCGCCGCGGTGATCAGCGCGTACCGGCAGACCTACCTGCCGGCACTCAACACGCCGATGGGCTGGACCGGCGACACGGCGGGCTGCCGGGCCGGGGCGGTCTCCGGTGCGGCGCAGCAGGCGACGCTGAGGATGGTCAACTACTTCCGCTCGATGGTCGACCTGCCGTCGGTCACCTTCGACCCGGCGCTGTCGACGAAGGCACAACAGGCGGCGCTCATGATGTCGGCCAACGGAACGCTGAGCCACACCCCTCCCCCGTCGTGGCGGTGCTGGAGTGCAGCAGGCGCCGAGGCGGCCGGCTCGTCGAACCTCTCGCTCGGCAATGCCGGCGCCCGGGCGGTCGCCAGCCAGGTCCGCGACGGCGGCTCGAACAACACCGCCGTCGGCCATCGGCGGTGGATCATGTTCCCCCCTGCGTCGACGATGGGCAGTGGCTCGACCTCGAACGCGAACTCGCTGTGGGTGTTCGGCGCGCAGGTCGCCCGACCCCACACGTCGCCCGTCGAGTGGCCCTCGGCGGGCTACTTCCTCGCGAGCTCGAACCCGGTGGCCGATGGAGCGTCTCGATCCCCGGCGCGAACCTGAACGCTGCGACGGTCCGGGTGATCGGACCGAACGGCGCCGCACTCCCGCTGACCGTGCACCGGCCGGCGTACGGCTACGGCGACCCGACGATCGTCTGGGAGCTCGGGAACCTCGGCGAGGTCCCGGGCCGTGGCGACCGCACGTACCGGGTCGACATCGGGGGCATCGCCGGCACCTCGTCGAGCACGCACTCGTACCGCGTCACGCTCGTCGACGCCGCGCCGCCGGTGCAGTACGTCCCGGTGGGCAGCCTGGACGAGGTGGTCGTGTCCGGCGACGAGGTCGCGATCCGTGGTTGGGCGGCGGACCGGAACCTCGCCCCGGGCGGTCTGCACGTCCGTCTGCGCATGCGCGTCCGCTCCGTCGACTGGTCGACCGTCGTGGTCGCCTGGCTCCCTCGACCGGGACTCGCGAACTTCGGCCTGCCGACTGCGGCCGGGTTCGAGGGGAGAACCCGTCTCCGTCCGGGGTCCTACCGGGTCTGCGCCGACGCGCTCGACCACAACGGCGAACGCCAGACCGCGACCTCGACGACCCTCGGGTGCCGGGACTTCGTGGTCAAGTGACCGGGCCCGGTGGTGGCGTCGGCCGGCCGAGCGCGGTGACCGCCGTGGCCCCGGCGAGCGCGGGGGCCGCGCTCGAGCACTTCAACCGCCTGCTCGAGTTCGAGACGGACTGCTGGGACGTGCACGACGCGCTGACGAACGGGCCCGTCGACTTCGTGCTGCTCGACGTCCGGGGGCCGGAGCAGTTCGCCGCGGGTCACGTGCCCGGCGCGGTGAACCTCCCCCACCGCCGGATCATCGACCGCAACCTGACGGATCACCCCGACGGCACGGTGTTCGTCGTGTACTGCGCCGGCCCGCACTGCAACGGTGCCGACAAGGCGGCGATGCGTCTCGCTGCGCTCGGTCGACCCGTCAAGAAGATGATCGGCGGTCTCGAGGGCTGGCGCGACGAGGGCTTCCCGCTGGCCACCGGCTGAGCGATCAGTAGACGGTGTAGCCGCCGTCGATCGTGATCTCGTCACCGGTGTGGTACTCGTGGCGCGGATCGCACAGGAACGGCGCGACCGCCCGGAAGTCGGCCGGCTCACCCCACCGGCGCACCGGTGTGCGCGCCGTGGTGTTCTCGCGGAACTTCTCGTACTGGTAGCCGGGGGCGGTCAGGTCGGTGAGGGTCCAGCCCGGCACCAGGCTGTTGGCCCGGATCCGGTGACGGGCGAACGCCACGGCCATCGACCGGACGAGCGCGAGGACACCTGCCTTCGAGGCGGCGTAGTGCGACTGACGCGGCGCGCCGTGGATGGACGACGTCGACGACACCGCGACGAGCGCACCCCCGCCTCCTTGGGCGACCATCTGCCGAGCCGCTTCGCGCAGGGTGAGGAAGACGCCGTCGAGGTTCACCGAGGTGACCGCACGCCACTGGTCGAGTGACATCTCGAGGATCGACGCGTCGCCGGACACACCAGCGTTGGCGACGCACGAGTCGAGCCGACCGAACCGGTCGACCGTGGTCGCGACGGTCTCGATGATGTCGCGCTCGACCGCGACGTCGCAGCGGAAGCCCTCGACATCCGCGCCGTCGCGCAGGCTGCGCAGGTGCTCCACCGCCGCGCCGGTCTTCTCGGCGTTGCGACCGCAGATCGCGACCGACGCACCCGCCAGCACCAGCCCTTCGGCCATGCCGAGTCCGATGCCGCCGTTGCCCCCGGTGACCAGGGCCACCTGTCCGCTCAGATCTGTCATCGTCACCCCACCATCATGGTCGGCGGCGCGACCGGGTGCTGGCTCGCACCCGGTTCACGGTCGCCCTCCAACCGGGCGCGGACATGCCGCCCCGTGACCGGCATCAGTGCACCCGGTACACGGTCGCCCCCAACCGGGTGCGAACATGCCGGCCGTGACCGGCATCAGTGCACCCGGTACACGGTCGCCCTCCAACCGGGTGCGAACATGCCGGCCGTGACCGGCATCAGTGCACCCGGTACCGCGGCACCCGGTGCTGAGCCGGCGGCGGCTCAGCGCAGGTGCCACTCGAGCACGGTGAACGCGCCCAGACCGGACGGGTCGGTGAGCGCCTCGGCCTCGGTCACCCGGCTGCGACCTCGGATGGCGGCCAGGTCGGGGGCGTGCGCGCCGTCGGCCCACGTCCGCCGCCCCTCGGCGACCAACTCGTCCAGACCGTTCGCCCGCAGCCAGTCGGCCTGGCTGGTCTCGACGGCCGGCTCTGCGACCACCGCGAGCTGGTCGACCGCGACCTCACAGGTGATGTCCTGGGTCCCCGGATCGACGAGCGGTGGAGCGCCACGGTCGTGCGCCCGGTAGGTCCGTAGCCACTCCTCGCTCGGCCGCTCGGCGAGCTCGGGGGTGGTCGAGCAGTAGTCGACGACCAGCAGCCGGCCGCGCTCGACGACGTCGAGCGCCCGGCGCAGCCAACGACCGGCGCCGGCCTGTACCGGGATGCGTGCTCCGGGCGTTGCCGCCGGTGCGAGCCGCTCGGCGAGCTCGACCGCGGCGTCCTCGGCCGGCACGAGCACCTCACCGAGGGAGCCGTCGCGCTCGAGCACCACGAACACTTCACCCCAGCCGTCGGCCAGGCGCTCCAGCAGGCGGAACGGCACGTTGTCGAGCAGCTCGTTGGCGAGCACCACGCCCTCGATGCGCAGCGCCGGCAGCTCCGCGAGCGAGGTGAGCAGGGGCCCGGTGCCGGTGCCCGAGGGCGGTGCGACGTCGGCGTCGGCGTCGTGGTCCGGCCCGAGCAGCTCGAACGGCTCGACGACTTCGAGGTGCTCCCGCTGGCGGGTGCGAAGTTCGGCGGAGCGCTCGACGAGCACGTAGCGCAGCGCCGGCGCGCAGCGCGGCCCTGCGGCCAACACCGCGATTCGCGAGTGCGCCACGACCGGCGGCGGCCTCGACCACGACGAAGGGATCGGGACGTCCGAGCTCGTCCCAGCAGCGGTCGAGGTACCGCGCCACGACCGCGCCGTAGAGCGGGCCGACCTCGGGGCTGGTCAGGAAGTCACCGCCGGCGCGGCCCGCTCCCCCGCCGGTCGCGAAGAACCCGCCGTCCGCGTCGTAGAGGGCGTGCTCGACGAACTCGTCGAAGCGGACCGAGCCGCTGCGCTCGAGGCGCCGCACGAGCGCGTTCACGACCGCGTCGGTTCCGGGAGTGCAGTGGTCAGCGGCATCAGGAGACGACCTTCCCACGACATCCGATCTCGTTTCCCGTGCATCACACCGATTCCGGATCGGAT
>CAVPQM010000010.1:0-301037 GCA_963707555.1 uncultured Actinomycetota bacterium | reverse complement strand
TCGCCGGGACGGGACCCGGGAGTGGGCGGGGTGGGGGAGGGTCGAACCGATGGGGCGAGGGCGGCGACGTAGTCTCGGTCCATGACTGCGATCTCGCTCGACGGAAACGCGCTGGCGGCGGCGCTCAAGGACGACATGGCCGCCCGCATCGCGGCACTCGCCGACCGGGGCATCACACCGGGCCTCGGCACGATCCTCGTCGGCGACGACGGGCCGAGCGCGAAGTACGTCTCGATGAAGCACGCGGACTGCGCCGAGATCGGTATGACCTCGGTCGACCGCCGCCTGCCGAACGACGCCACCCAGGCCGACGTCGAGGCGGCGATCGACGAGCTGAACGCCGACCCAGCGGTCGACGCGTTCATCGTGCAGTACCCGTTCCCCCCGGGGCTCGACTACGGCTCCGCGCTCATGCGCGTCGACCCCGCGAAGGACGCCGACGGCCTGCACCCGGTCAACCTCGGCCGGCTGGTCATGGGCGAGGACGCTCCGGTCGCCTGCACCCCGCGCGGCATCGTGCACATGCTCAACGCGTACGACGTCCCGGTCGCCGGCAAGCACGTCGTGATCGTCGGCCGCGGCCTCACCATCGGTCGACCGCTGGCGAACCTGCTCACGCTGAAGCGACCCGAGTGCAACGCCGCGGTCACCGTGGTGCACACCGGGGTCGCCGACATCGCCGAGTACACCCGGACGGCCGACATCGTGGTCGCCGCCGCGGGCTCCGGCGGGATGATCACCGCCGACATGGTCCGGCCCGGCGCGGCGGTCATCGCCGCCGGCGTCAGCTTCGTCGACGGCAAGACCGTCAGCGACGTGGCCGATGAGGTCGCGGAGGTCGCCGGGTGGCTGTCGCCGAAGTTCGGGGGCGTCGGAGCGATGACCCGCGCCTTCCTCCTGCTGAACACGGTCGAGGCCGCCGAGCGCGCTGCCGGCTGACCTGTCGCGCTGCGGCTTGCCGGCGCGCTGTCGGCTGGCCTGCCGCGCTGCCGCTCGTCGGTGAGCCGCTCGTGGGTGAGCCGATGATCGAGCCGGCGCATCGGGTCAGGTCGAGCGAGCGATGGGGTGGGGTCGCTCGCGCCGACCTGCGACGAATCCGAGGGGTGAGCGCGGGTTCGTTCTGCGCGCCGACCTGCGACGAATCCGAGGGGTGAGGGGGTTCGCTCGCGCCGAGTTGCGACGAATGCGAGGGGTGAGGGAGGAGGGGGTTCCTCGCGCCGAGTTGCGACGAAAGAGCGGGCTCGGCGCGGCGCCGTCTGCTGCAGGGGTCCGGGGCGGCGAGACGCGTGGTCCCGGGGCGTGCGGTTCGTTGTGACTCGGCGCGGGGCGGGTGCTGGTCCGGCGCATGCAATTCGCTGCAAGCCGGCGCGGGGTGACCACCGACGCCCCTCATTTCCCGCGCACCGTAGCGGCAGGAAATCTGCCGACACCCAGTGAGAAAGGCTCGATCCGGCCTCGAGACACTTCCATCCAACCCTCGACCTCGACGTGGAGGTCAACCAGAGGTTGAGGGTTTCGGCACGCGTCGCGACCTGCATCCCGAAGGGACCCGCCCAGTCTCCTCGCCACGAGCCCGGAGGTGGTGGATGCCCGCTCGGAGATTCGCCCGGAGATTCGCCCGGAGATCCGCCCGGAGATCCGGCCGGAGAATCAGCCGGACATCCACCACCGATTCCGCGCCCGGGATGCTCCCGGGAGGCGCCCGGGAGGCTCCCGGGATGCACCCGGGATGCACCCGGGATGCACCCGGGAGGCGCCCGGGATGCAGCTCCGCCGACGAGCCACGGCCCCCGACGATCGGACGAGTAACCTCACCGCCCGTGACCCGGATCGTGGATCTCCTCGAAGCGAGGGCCGAATCGAGTGGACCAGCGCTGAGCGTCGAGTTCTTCCCGCCCAAGACCGAGGCGGGAGAGCGGCAGTTCCAGCGGGCCATCGAGGAGCTCGACGCGATCGATCTGAGCTTCGTCTCGGTCACCTACGGCGCCGGCGGATCCACCCGCGACCGCACCCGTGACCTGGTCGTCGGGCTCAACCGCGACCGCAGCTACCCGGCCATGGCGCACCTGACCTGCATCGGTCACACACGCCCCGAGCTCGAGGCGCTGCTGGACGACTACGACCGTGCCGGCGTGCACAACATCCTGGCCCTGGCGGGCGATCCGCCTGCCGACGGCAGCCCCGCCACCGGCGACTTCACCTACGCCATCGAGCTGGTCGAACTGGTCCGCTCCCGGGGCGACCACTTCAGCGTCGCCGTGGCCGCGCACCCCGAGCTGCACCCCCGCTCCGAGGACACCGCGACCGACCGCCGTCACCTGGCCGACAAGCTCGCCCTCGCCGACTTCGGCGTCACCCAGTTCTTCTTCGACGCGGATGACTACTTCCGCATGATGGAGGACCTGACGGCGCTCGGGAGCACCACGCCGGTGCACCCGGGCATCATGCCGATGTCCAACCCGTCAGGCGTGCGTCGCATGGCCGCCATGTCCGGGGCGACGTTCCCCGAGGACCTGGCCGAGCGGGTCGAGCAGGCCGGCGAGGCCGACCGCCAGAAGATCGTCGTCGAGGCCGCCGTCGCGCTGGCCCAGCGACTGCTCGACGGCGGCGCACCGGGACTGCACCTGTACGGGTTGAACCGCTCCGAGGTCCTGCTCTCGATGGTCGCCGACCTCGGGCTCGCCCCCGGCTGAACACACGGTCGTGTGACCCGCCGCCGGCACGGAACTGGCGCGCGCAAACAACTGAACCACGTTCGGGTTCTAGGTGAATTTCTGTAGCGCGTGGGTACAATGGTGCGGTTGACACCAATTCAACACACCCTCACACTGCACTGCGGCCGGAGATCGGGGCGAACCTCCGGAGAGCATCAGATCGATGCACGACGGCGTTTGATGCAACGCCGATAGCGTTATCCATGAACTTCGAGGCAGGGGACCGGCAACGTCCCGTGCGCACGACCGGGAGCACAGGAACTTGGCAGTTTTCAGGAAGCCGAAGTCCGAGCATGGGGGCACGTCGGGTCGACGTCGTCGTTCCATCGACTTCGACAGCGCTGATGCCGCGGTCCTCGCGACCGAGATCGACTCCTGGGTCGGGAGCAACCGCCCCAAGCTCGGCGAGGTCATGCTCGAGCTCGGCTCGGTCGATCCCGACGACCTGATCGCCGCGCTCCAGCACCAGAAGGAGAACCCGACCGCCGAGGGTGCCGCCCGCCTGGGCGACGTGCTGCTCACACTCGGCAAGGTCGACGAGACCGCGCTCGCCGCGGCCCTCGCACAGCAGTTCGGCATCCCGCTCGCCGACCTCCCGAACGAGAAGCCCGAGCGCGGCGTGCTCGACTTCGTCGGCGAGGAGATGGCTCGCCGCCACACCGTGGTCCCGCTGCGAGAGATCGACGGCCGCATCTACCTGGCCATCGCCGACCCGCTGAACACCCAGGCCATCGCCGAGCTCACCGAGAAGTGCAAGCGCATCGGTCTGCTCATGGGCACCCGCAGCGAGATCGAGCGTCTGCTCGACCAGGCCTACAACGTGCTCAACGACGCGCAGGCCCACATCCAGGCCTTCGAGCTGACCGAGTCCGCCGTCGAGGAGCGCGAGCAGGAGGACGCCTTCGCGGTCGACGACAACGCGCCGATCGTGCAGGTCGTCAACCGCGTCATCACCCAGGGTGTGCGCAGCCGCGCGTCCGACATCCACATCGAGCCGGGTGAGAAGGCCGTCCGCGTGCGCTACCGCATCGACGGTGCCATGACCGAGGCGATCACGCTGCCGAGCCGCATGTCGTCCGCGCTGGCGAGTCGCATCAAGGTCATGGCGAACCTGAACATCGTCGAGCGCCGCCGTCCCCAGGACGGCCAGTTCGGCGTCACCGTCGACGGTCGCCCCATCGACATCCGCACCTCGACCGTCGCCACCGTGCACGGCGAGAAGGTCGTGCTGCGACTGCTCGACAAGACCAAGTCGCTGATCAGCCTCAAGGACCTGGGCATGCACCCCACGGTCGAGCCGCCCTACCTCAAGATCGTCAAGGCGCCGCTCGGCATGCTGCTGTGCACCGGCCCGACCGGCTCGGGCAAGACCACCACGCTCTACGCGACGCTGACCGAGATCAACGACCCGACCCGCAACGTCGTCACCATCGAGGACCCGGTCGAGTACCAGTTCGACGGCATCTCGCAGATGCCCGTGTCCGACACCGGCATGTCCTTCGCCGACGGTCTGCGCGGCATCCTCCGCCAGGACCCCGACGTCATCCTGGTCGGCGAGATCCGCGACGAGGAGACCGCCCGCATCGCCATGCAGGCCTCGCTCACCGGTCACTTCGTGCTGTCGTCGCTGCACGCCGTCGACTCGGTCGCCGCGATCCATCGCTTCACCGACATGGGCATCGAGCCCTTCCTGGTCGCGTCCGCGATGAGCGGTGTCGTCGGCCAGCGACTGCTGCGCCGCATCTGCAGCAACTGCGCGACGCCCTACACCCCGACGCCGGCCGAGATCCGCATCATCGACGAGCAGGTCGGCCACCAGCCGCCCGTGTGGCTCAAGGGTCGAGGCTGCAACCTCTGCAACAACACCGGCTACCGCGGACGCGTCGGCGTGTACGAACTGCTCCAGGTCACCGACGCGATCCGTGAGCTGATCGTCGCCCGTGCGACGCACCACCAGATCCGCTCCGTGGCGATCGACGAGGGCATGCGCACCATGCAGGCCCAGGCCTTCGAGCTGGTCGTCGACGGCAAGACCACGATCGAGGACGTGATCCGCAGCGTGTACGCGCCGGGCATCGACCGCGACGACGCGAAGGATCCGCTCGAGCTGCCGGCCGGCAAGCGTGCCCTGGGCAAGAGCCCGGGCGAGCTCGGCGGCCCCGACGCAGGACCCGAGGCCAAGACCATGACGAACGAACCGCACGACCCGATCAGCATGGGCAGCGGAGTGTCGGGGGGCAACGTGCCGAACGATCTGGGTGACGTGACAGCAGAGGCAGGTGCCCGATGAGCGCAACCATGGAATCGGGCGGCCTGCCGCAGGGCCCGCCGACCGAGGCCCCGAAGTCGAAGAAGACCAAGGAGCCGAAGAAGGCCAAGGTCAAGCACGCCAAGTACCGCTACGAGGCGGAGTCGCTCGACGGCGAGGCCATCAAGGGCACGATCGAGGCGCCCTCGGCCAACCACGCCCGCAACGAGCTGGCCGTGCAGGGCCTGCGCGTCACCAAGATCGTCGAGCGCAAGGGCATGCAGCTCGAGATCACCAAGGAGAAGGTGCCGCTCGTCGACATCATGCACTTCTCCCGGCAGATGGCGACCTTCCTGCGCTCGGGCGTGCCGATGACCGAGGCGCTCGACAACCTGCGCCAGGACGCCGAGAACAAGCGCTTCAAGGAGATCCTGGGCGACGTGCTCGACCGGGTGACCGGCGGCCGTTCGGTGACCGAGGCGCTCAGCCTGCACGCCGACGTGTTCCCCTCGTACTTCATGGCCCTGCTCGGCGCCGCCGAGCACACCGGTCGCATGGACGAGGCGTTCGACCAGCTGCACTCCTACATCCGGCGCGACGTCGAGCTCACCCGTGCGGTGCGCAAGGCGCTCATCTACCCGATGATCCTGCTGGGCGTCTCGGTGCTGGTGGTGCTGGTCATCGTCCTGTTCGCCATCCCGAAGTTCGCGGAGTTCTTCGCCGACTTCGGCGCCGAGCTGCCGCTGCCCGCCCGCATGCTCATGAACCTGGCCGACTTCGTCGGCTCGACCGCCGGCCTGATCACGGGCGTGGTGCTGGTGGCGATGGTGGCGGGCACCATCTTCTACATCCGCACGCCCAAGGGGCGTCGCAACCTGCACGCGCTGCAGCTCAACATGCCGATGGTCAGCACCGTCGTCACCTACTCCTCGACCGAGCGCTTCACCCGCGTGCTCGCCGCGCTGCTCGACGCCGGTGTGCCGCTGACCGACGCGCTGCCCACGTCGATCGACTGCGCCAACAACCTGGTCTACAAGGAGCGCCTCACCGCGGCCATGGACGGCGTGCTCGAGGGGCGGGGCTTCGCGGATCCGCTGGCGACCACCGAGCTCTTCCCGAACGCCGTCATCCAGATGGTGCGCGTGGGCGAGCGGACCGGTGAGCTGTCCGACCAGCTCAACAACGCGGCGGGCTTCTACGAAGAGGAGCTGGGCTACGCGGTCGACAAGCTGACCGCCTGGTTCGAGCCGATCATGATCCTGTTCATCGGTGTCGTCGTCGGGTTCGTGGCGCTCGCGATGGTGTCCGCGATGTACGGCATCTACAACCAGGTCGAGCTGTAGGCCGAACTGGTAGTAGGCGAAATCGTTTCGTTTGAGTAAGGTTCAGACTTACGGCTGACTGACGGTCAGTCGAGAGCTGGGAGCGCCGCTGTGCTGGGGCATTGCGGTGGACGAGAGGGAGGTGTCGTGATGGGGTCGACGACCGACACTTCTCCGCGCACGCCGACGATTCATTCTCGTCACAAGGGCCAGCGCGGCTCGATCCTGCTGATGGTGCTGGCCGTGGTGCTGATGCTGACCGTCGGGGTGCTGGCGCTGCTCCGCATGACCTCGTCGACCCGAGCGGTCGCCGACAAGCTCGAGACCGATGCCAGCACGCTGCACCAGATCGACGGCCGACTGGAAGAGGCGATCAACATGGTGCGTGACGACACGAACACGTGCCCGCCGGGCACGCGCACGCAGATGGTCGGTCTGCCCGCCAGTCGCTTCGACGTCTTCTGCATCGGTCTGGCCGATCCTTCGTTGCCCGACCCGCCGCCGCATCGAACCGTCGACTTCGAGGTGATCGAGACCGGTCGGACCGACCCCTTCGGCCTGGCCCGCATTCGGGTCAACGACGAGGTCAACAGCGAACGTCTGGTCGGTCACTCGATCGAGATCTGCGATTGGCTGCTCGGCCGAAAAGCGGTCACCGAGCCGTTCCAGGGCTGCGCATGACACGGCGCCGGACCACGCTCCGCTCCACCTCCGATCGGCGTCCTCGCCGATCGGACCAGCGCGGCGTGGGCCTGATCGAGGTGCTCATCTCGCTGCTGATCCTGGGCATCACCGTCGGCGGCATCGCGACCGCCACGATCTCGGCCGGCGGCATCGGCGAGGACGCGAACAAGGAAGCCCGGCTCAACGTGCTGATCACGGCGTTCGGCGAGGCGGTCAAGGCGCTCCCGTACCAGATGTGCGCGACGGCCGGGCACTACGACGCAGAGTTCCGGGCGGGCGAGACCCTGCTGCCGACGCACATCCAGCGACTGATCGACACCGAGGATGCCGACCTCTTCATCGACGCGGTGTCGCAAGGTCCGGAGTGTCAGCAGGGGACCGGGGTCGACGCCGGCGTCCAGTCGATCAGCTTGCGGGTGACGCTCGGTGGCGACGAGCTCGAACGTCAGATCATCAAGCGCACCGACGCCGAGGGCGCCGAACCGCTCAACTTCTGCATCAAGCGACCCGTGCTCGACGAGCTCAACCCCGGAGTGCCCACGAGTGAGTGCGGTTACGTGCGGTCGCGCAGCGGCGCGGACGACACCCAGGTGGTCTGGTACCTCGAGGCCGGCGGGTCGTCACGCATCTTCCAGTACGAGTGGTGGTGCGACGGCAGCTGGGCGATCCAGACCCCCCGGCCCGACCCGCCGCCCCCGGCGGACTTCACGACGTTCCGGGCCGATGACGCATCGGTCGAGTGCTCGTACGTGGCGCCGACCCCGGGCAACCCTCGTGACGCACGCATCGCGCTGCAGGTCACCGACGAGACGGGGCGCTCGAGCGTCACCTCCGAGCTCTTCCCCCTGGCGACGACGCCGAACGACCCGGTGCCGCCGATCGCCGTGATCACCCAGACCGTGCCGACGGCGCCGTGCGTGTCCGCGACGCCGTGCCCGTTGGTCGACGGTGAGATCGACATGACCTTCGTGTCGTCGGGTCCGCCGCCGCTCGTCGCCGGCATCCGCCGATGGGAGTGGGACTTCGGCGACGGTACGCCGGGGGTGTCGTGCTTCGTGTCGGCCACCGATCTGTTCGGCGCGCTGTGCAGCACGCAGTCGCACACCTACCAGAGTGCCGGTGAGTACCACGTGCGGCTGTGGCTCACCGATGAGTACGGCATCCGATCGACGCCCGGTACCTTGAACGTGTCGATCACCGGCCCGATCCGGGTGCTGCCGACGGTGAACGTGAACTCCGGTCTGACCGGCACGCCGCCCTTCGGCGTCTCGCCCCAGTGGGTCGCGTTCGACGCCTCGGCGTCGCACGCCGACGGGTTCCCGGCCGGCATCGGCCAGGCGGCAGGCATCGCCAACTACGAGTGGGACTACGGCGTGCCGATCGAGCAGGTGCCCGAGGCGCTGCGCTCCGGTCCGAACCTGGCGCAGCCGTCGTTCCGCTACGTCACCGCGACCGCCACGACCTACACGGTCCGCGTGACGGTGACCGACAACAACGGCGTGAGCAACTCCGCCACCATGCAGGTGCGCGTCGAACCGCTCCTGCCGCCGATCGGCATCGCCAACAACGGGGCGCGCAAGTCCGACATCTGGCTCATCCGCAGCGCCTACTTCGACTTCCAGTGGCGCACCCCGCCGGCCGTGCCCGGCGACACGATGGTGACCGAGATCCGCATCCGCAGTGCGGGCGGCGGATTCTGTGGGTTCGTCAACCTGACCGCGAACCCCCGCATCTTCTCGGTGCCCTCGCTGCCACCCGGATCGATCCAGGGCTTCCGCGCGCAGTTCGAGAGCAGCCCTCGTGGTCAGAACGGCATCTGTTCCCTCGACACCTACATGTTCGACGCACGAACGGTGAAGACCAACTCGCACGGCACCGAGACCAGCGCATGGTCGACGCCGATGCCGCTCAACCCGGAGTTCTTCTGATGGGCATCGCAACGATCCTCTCGGCCAAGCGCCGCGGTCAGGGCGGCATGACGCTGCTCGAGGTCGTGTTCGTCGCAGCGGTCATCGGTCTGTTGGCCACGACCGTCGCGGCATGGTCGATGGCGACCATGGTGTCGAGCGCCCGGACCCAGCAGCGCAACCAGGAGACCTCGGCGCTGTCGTTGGTGAACTCCAACCTGCTGCGCGACATCACCAGCGCCCAGTTCGCCGCCACCAACGCCGACCTCGCCGATCCGACCGACATCGCGGATTGCCCAGCGCCCGCCAACGGGCCGAACACGGGCGCGAGCGACGAGCCGGTGCTGGTGCTCGTCACCCCGGGTGACCGTCGCATCGTCTACACCGTCACCGACCCCGAGCCCGGTTCGACCGATCGCGGTCGCGTGCTGCACCGGCGCGAATGCCTCAACCTCGAGTCGAGCTTCACGGCTGACTTCACCGGAGCCGTCGATCACCCGGACCCCGCGCAGGTCGGCTCCGACCCGACGCTCAACGACGGCAGCGTCGACCCGGCCCGCGACGACGTCGCCCGCGAGTTCCTCAACCGGCCGCGGGACACCTCGGCGCCCGTGGATCCGGTCACGGGTCTGCACCCGCTGCTGACCACCAGCCAGGTCGACACGACCTCCGAGCGGATCACCGACGGCATCGAGTCGATCTCGACGAGCTGCCGCTCGACCGAGGACGGCACCCAGGACCCGTCGTGCAAGACGATCAAGTTCATCGTCGACGTGGTGGACGAGAACTCCGAGCCGGCCAGCTTCCAGGCGACCCGGCGAACCGACACCTACTGCCCTCCGGGTTGCGAACCCGACGCCTGGTTCACCTGGGACCCGTCGAACCCGGCGAAGGACATCGAGGTCGAGTTCGACGCATCGGTCTCGAGTGACCGTCGCGGGCGAGTGATCTCCGGCTACGAGTGGGACCTCGACTCCGGCAACCCGGATTCGTGCGATCCGGTCGGCGGCGTGGTCCCCCCGCCCGTGGTCCCGGCACCAGACGGCGTGACCGCCCTGCACACCTACACCGAATCGAGTGCGGCGGCAGGGACCTACTGGGTCCGGCTGATCATCACCGTCGACGGTGGCGCGACCGACTGCGTCGTGCGTGGCGTCGACGTCAGCGGCACACCCCCCGACGTCGCCATCACCGCCCCGGCGCCCAGCCCCGTGCGCGTCGTGCGCAACGAGCCGGTCCAGTTCGCCTCGTTGGTGCGCACGCACGAAGCCGACATCAACACCGACATCGACCCGAACGACGGCCCGATGTCGTACTGGGACTTCGGCGACGGTTCGCCCCCCGTGCCCCTCGTCGCGGCGACGTCCTCCGACGGCGCCGGCACGTGCGTCGATCCCCTGAACTGCACCGCGGACAACGACACGACCCAGCCGATCCACGAGTTCGCGCGCCAGGGCACCTTCACCGTCCGCCTGGTGGTGACCGACCAGGTCGGTCTGCGGCGAGTCGCCACCGTCACGATCATCGTGGCGTCGGAGTACCTGTACGTCTCCGAGACCCACGGCAGCGACACACCCGAATCGGGTTGGTGCGGCACCGTCACGCCGGTGTTCCAGCCGTGTCGGACGATCGGTCGGGCGCTGCAGAACGCCTCGGACCACGGTCGCACCGACATCCTCGTCGGCCAGGGCAGCTACCCGTCGTTCGAGCTGCGCCCCGGCATCAACGTCGCCGGCGGTCGCGACGACACCAGGGTCGGGGGAGCCCTTCCGACCTGGGTGTACACCTCCGCTGCCGACACCGTCGTCACCGGCACCGAGACCGTCGGGGCCGATCCGTACCGCTACGCGATCCGCGGTTCGGGCGGTGCGGTCGCCACCACGATCTCGGACCTGACGGTCCGGCCGGGCAACGCGAGCAGCGGCGAGTACCCGGTGAACGCGGTCCAGCTCGACAACACGATCGGCTTCACGCTCAGCAACGTCACGATCGAGAACGGCAACGGCCGCAACCCCACGGGCGTGCTGCTCGCCAACGGGTCGAACGCCTCGATCCTCCGGTCGACCATCGACTCCGGCAACCCCGTCGCACCCGCGTCGTCGACCGATCGCCAGAACCGCAGCGCGTACGGCGTGCGATCGATCAGCAACTCCTCGGTGACCATCGATGCTTCGCGCATCACCGCACGTCCCGGCCTGCCCGGCCCCGCCGGGGGTCCGGGCGCGAACATCACCGCGGCCGCGTGTCCCGGCGCGAACTCCGAGGCGGAGACGACCTCGAACGGCGCGCAGTGCAACGACCCGAACACGGGTCGCCCCGGCGGCTTCGGCGGCGGCGGTGGCGGCGGCGGCTGGTTCTTCGGATCCGGCGGCTCCGGCGCGACCGGCGGTAGCGGCGGCGGCACCGGCCTCGGTGGCTCCGGCGGCGGCGGCGGCTACTGCATCACCCCCTCGCCCGGCACCGGTGGCGGTGGCCGTGGCGGCAACGGCGGCAGCGCAGGCGCGAGCAACACTGCGGGCGGCGCAGGGTCGAACACGTACGCGAACGCGGCCGACTCCTGGGCAGGAGCCCAGGGTGGCACCGGCGGCAACGGCCAGCCCGGCAACGGTGGCGGCGGCGCCGGCGGTTCCGGCGGCACGTACTGCGCCGGCGCGGCCGAGGGTGCACGCGGCGGCGGTGGCGGCGGCGGCGGTCTGGGTGGCTCGAGCGGTGGTTCCGGCGGCTGGTCCGGCGGCGGCTCGTTCGCGGTCTACTCCACCGGTGGTTCGGTGGCCGTCAACAACGGATCGACCCTGACCGCGATGCGCGGCGGCAACGGTGGCAACGGTGGCCGTGGCGGCAGCGGTGGTACCGGCGGCTCCGGCGGAGCGGGTTCGGTGCAGAGCAAGGGCGGCGACGGCTCCGGTGGCGGCGGTGGTGGCGGCGGCGCCGGTGCCAGCGGCGGTGGTGGCGGCGCGAGCGGCCCGTCGGTCGGCGTCTACTCCCTCGGCGGCCTGCCGCCGAGTGTGAGCGGCGACTCGATCACGACCGGCACCTCGGGTGCGGCGGTCGGTCAGGGTGGTCAGGGTGGACCCGGTGGCCTCGCCGGTCTGCGCGGCGAGCCGGGCCCCTCGAGCAGCGGCAACGCCAGCCAGGCCGGCTTCCCCGGCGACGGCGGCGCGCAGGGCCGTGCCGGCAACAACGGCCAGATCGGTCCCGTGTGCGGCGTGTTCCGCACCACCTCGACCGGCTGCTTCTCCTCGACCGTGCAGGGCATCACCCCCATCGCGGTCGCCCCGTGGGAGGGCGCCGCGCCGTCCACCACGACGAGTGCGACGTCCATGGCGTGGCTGGTCACGTTCGTGGGTCCCGTCACCGGCGTCGACGCCTCGATGTTCCAGCTGCAGACCGACGGTGTGTCCGTCACCGGGCCGATCGTCGTGACCGGCAGCGGTAACACCCGCACCGTCAGCATCTCGGGCGTCTCGGGCGACGGCACCGTCTCGCTCAACATGACGACCGTGACCGGGGTGCTGCGCAACGGCACCCAGCTCGCCGATCCCTCGCCGCTGCCGTTCCCCGGCGGGGCGTTCGACGTCGACCAGACACGTCCGCAGGCGATCTCGATCACGCGCGCGGCCGGTACGCCGACCAACGCGAACCTGCTCACCTGGTACGTGAACTTCTCGGAGCCGGTGCACGCGCTCTACGCCGCGAACTTCTCCTCGGCCGCCGGCTCGATGCCGGGCGTCGTCCAGGCCCCGACGCAGGTGCCGGGCAACCCGTACGCCTGGACCGTCGGCTACCTGCTGAACGGCACGACCGGTGACGGCACGGTGGGTCTGAACCTCACCAGCCAGTTCAGCCTCGTGCGCGACGCTGCCGGCAACACGCTGCCCAGCTCCCCGGTGACCGGCGAGGTCTACGCGGTCGACCGGACACGTCCGCACGTCGTGTCGGTCGAACGTCAGACCAGCGTCGTGGACCCGTCGCGCTCGGCGTCGGTCGAGTTCCTGGTCCGCTTCTCGGAGCGTGTCGGCCCGGTCGTCGCGAGCGACTTCCAGGTCGTGGCGACCGCGCCGCCGGACGGCGAGACCACGCCGCTCACCGGCACGATCTCGGCCATCACGCCGACGAACAACGGCTCGGCGGACGACGGTGTCGTCTACTACGTCACGGTCAGCGGCATCGCAGGCGACGGCTTCCTCGGTCTGACGACGACACCGACGAACACGATCCGTGACAATGCGACCAACCAGGTCGACCGGACGATCGTCCCCGACCCGAACCAGACCTACCGGATCGACCGCGAGGCGCCGCGCCTGCGCACGATCGTGCGCAACCCGGTGGTGCCGAACCCGGCGCCGACCAACGCGAACTTCGTGTCGTGGACCGTCACCTTCGACGAGGTCGTCACCGGCGTGACGCCTGGTGCATTCGGTCTGACGCTGCGCAACGAGGCGACCTCGAACCCCGGCACTCCCGCTCCCGGGACCGTCACGGTGACCGGCGCCGGCATGACCTACGTGGTCACCGCGCCGACGGGCGCGAACGGCGAGCTCGCACTGGTGATCACGAACCCCGCGGCGATCGTCGACCACGTCGGCAACGCCATGGTCATGACCGGTGGCGCAGCGAACGGCGAGACCTACCTGGTCGACAAGATCGAGCCGCCGACGGTGACCGACAGCTCGAGCGGCGGCACCCAGTGGAGCAACGACGTCAACCAGGCTGCAGCGACGATCACGATCACCGCGACCGACAACACCCCGCCGGGACGCTCCGGCATCGGCCAGATCTGGTACGCCGCCTCCGACACCTGGAACACCGGTGACCCGATCCCGGCCTACCAGCAGTCGACGGACGTGACCGAGCTCGCGGCCCAGCCGGGGACCTCGACCGGCACCTTCTCGGTGCCCTACAGCGATCCCGGCAACTGGCGGATCTGGTACTACGCCGTCGACCGCGCGGGCAACGTCTCGGACGTGCAGACCGCGACGTTCGGACTGCGTCTCGACACGACCCCGCCGGTGCTCGCGATCACCGCGCCCGCCGACGGCTCGCGGATCTCGACCTCGGGTGTCCGCTACGCAGGTGAGCAGGCGCACACCGGCGCGATCAGCGGCACGGTCGCCGATCCCGGACCGGGCAACCAGTCGGGCTTCAACACCGGTGTCCGTGTGACGGTCCGACGGACCGAGACCGGCCTCTACTGGAACGGCAGCGCCTACCAGACGAACCCGTTCGAGTTCGATGCGCCCATCTCGGGGACCCCGAGCGCAGGCACGTGGACCATGCCGTTCACCTTCCCCGCCGGTGGCAACTGGGTCATCAACGCGAGCATCCGCGACCTGGCCAACAGCCAGGCCGTCGCGATCTCGACCGTCGACGTCGACTACGTCAAGGACAAGTCCGTCTTCGTCTCGACGGCGGGCAACGACGCCCACACCGGCGCGTGCCCGGCGATCAACATCGTCGGCTGCAACGCGACCAGCGGGCCGAAGCGCACCCTCGCCGGCGCCTTGGCCGTGGTGAACACCAACCGCGACGAGATCGTCGTCGGCGGCGGCGCATACGCGGTGCACGTCGACGTGAACGTCGCAGGGTTCACCCCGACGATCCGCGGCGGCTACAACCCCGCCGCGCACGCGTCCAACGGCGCGTGGATCCGCTCGGCTCCGGGCTCCCAGACCGTCACGGTCACCGGCAACGGCACGGGCATCCTGGTGCGCGGCGCGGGCGGTGCCCGCCTCGAGCAGTTGACGGTCAACTCCGGAGCGGCCTCGGGCGCCGGCAGCTCGGCCTACGGCGTTCGCTCCACCTCGGGCGGCGCCGTCACGGTCACGAACTCGGTGATCAACGCGTCGGGCGGCATCGCCGGCAACACCGGAACGAACGCGTCGGGCAACGGCGGCGGCGGAGCGATGGGCGTCCGCGGGCAGTACACCTGCTGCAACGACACCAACGACGGCTGGGACGGCGGGTACGCCGGCAACGACGACGGCTGGTCGAGTGGTACACGCGGCCGGTGGGGTGGACCGGGTGGTTGGGCCCAGACCTCGGGCGGTCGTGGCGGCATGGGCGCCAACGAGGGCAACAACTCGGGTGCCGGCGGATCCTGGGGCAGCGGCCCCAACGGCGGCGCACCCGGCGGTGGCGGCGGTGGCCGCGACGACTGGAGCTCCGGCGACGCCGATCCCGGCGGCGCGGGCGGCGGCGGTGGTGGTGGCGCGAGCGGCGGCGCCGGATCGTCGGGCACCTACAACCTCGGCGGCGGTGCCGCGACCTGGGCCGGGAGCGGCTCGGGCGGCAACGGTGGCGGCGGCGCGAACGGCTCCGGCGGCGGTGGCGGCGGCGGTGGCGGCGGTAGCGCCTGGGCCAACGACGACCAGGGCGCCGGCGGCGGCGGTGGTGGTGGCGGTGGTGGCGGTGGCTACGGCGGAACCGCGGGCGGCGGCGGCGGCGGCAGCTTCGGCGTCTACTCCTACAACGCGCCGCTCACGATCTCGAGCGTCGATGGACACCGTTCGTCGATCACGGCCGTCAACGGTGCGGCCGGTGGCCGCGGTGGCAACGGCTCCGGCGGCGCGACCGGCGGAAAGGGCGGTCGTGGCGGTAGCTGCGACTCCGGCCAGGAAGGCGGCGGCGGCGGTGGCGGCGGCGGCGGTGGCGGCGGTGGCGGCGGCGCGGGTGGCGGCGGTGGCGCCGGCGGTCCGAGCATCTCGGTGTACCGCAAGGGCACCGGCGCGACCTCGGTCGACGCCGACATGGCACACGGCAACGCAGGTTCCGGCGGATCCGGCGGTTCCGCCGGTGGCGGCGGTGGCGCCGGCGCTGGTGCGGACGGCGGCATGCGCAGCGACGGCGGCGGCTGCAACGGCGGCCCCGCTGGCTACGGCGGCTCCAACGGCGGCGGTGGCAACACCGGCGGCGGTGGCAACAACGGCTCGACCGGTCGTCTCGTCGACGGTGACGTCGGCACGATCCCGGCGGTCACCGCTGGCACGATCCTGACCACCATCCAGACCGACCTCCCCTCGGCGGTGCCCGGTCGCATCGGTCCGTCGGCCAACTACCACGTCTACGCAGCGGTCGAGAACGGCTCGAACACCGTGCGTGCGAACATGAGCACGATCACCGGCGGGCAGACCTCGGTGGTCATGAGCACCGCCGGCGGTCCGTGGGTCATCGGCGGCACGACCTACAACTTCCGCAGCTCGGGCGCCCTCAACGCGAACTCGCCCTTGGCGGGACCCGACGCGAACTTCACCGTGACGGCCACCACCTCGGGCGTCCAGAGCGTGCGTGAGTTCGTCGCGGGAGTCGACAACAGCCCGCCGACGGACATGTCGATCTCGTACACCAACGGGTACCGCACCGCGTTGAACGTGCCGATCACGCTGAACAACGGCGGCAACTCCGACATCTCGACACGCGGCCACCAGCTCGAGCGCAGCGTGGCGCCGATGACCAACGGCGTGTGCGGCACCTATGCATCGTTCGCCGTCATCGTGACGACACCGTCGGTGCCGTCCTACACCGACAGCACCGTCACCGCCGGCAACTGCTACCAGTACCGGTACCGGGTCTTCGACACCGCCGGCAACGGCAACTACGCGACCAGCTCGCAGGTGGCCCGTGTCGACAACCTGGCCCCGGACGGCGGCACGTTCTCCTATGCCACTGCGGACCGCAACAGCACCAACCCGCCCTCGAGTCGGACGGTGGTCATCAACCTGCCCAACACGGGCGGGGGACTGGGCGACCCGGGCAACAGCGGGCTGCAGTCCGCCACGACCCTCCAACGTTCGACCGGCACCTTGTCGGCCGGCGCGTGCTCGGCGTGGACGGCGTACGGCAACTACCAGACGCTCGCCACGACGAACGCGACGTTCTCCGAGGTGTACGCGTCGGGCACCAACGGCTGCTTCCGCTACCAGTACCTGGTGCGCGACAACGCGGGCAACGTGCGCACCTACGGACCCGGTGGCGACGTGCGTGTCGACACCGCGGCCCCGACCGGTGGTGGGATCACCTACCTCGACGGCGACTACATCTTCACGAACCCCTACATCCCGAAGGTGAACATCCAGCTCACCCGCGGCAGCGACCCGAACTGCTCGCCGACCAACAACTGCGCGCTCCGGTTGGAGCGGCTCTCGGCGCCCGCATCGGGCTCGTTCTGCGGGACGACGTTCACCAGCAACGGGATCATCCCGATGTCGAGCCTGACACCGTTCGACAACGGCACCGTCGGCTTCGGCGGACTGGCCAGCGGCACGTGCTACCAGTACCGGCTGCACGAGTCCGACACGGTCGGCAACGTCGCGATCCACACCGGCGGCGTCATCCGCTACAACGACGGCAACCTGGCGTCGGTGGGCAGCGTGACGGTGTCGTCGCAGGCCGAGAACGGTCTGTACGCCTCGTCGGGCACCACGTACCCGAACGAGACCGGCGTCTGGTCGGACGACTTCGCCGGCACCGCCAGCGCGACCGGCGGGGTCAGCTCGATCGACATGTCGATCCAGCGCCAGTCCGACGAGCTCTACTGCAACACCGTCGGCTGCGCGAGCGCGGCCCCGATCCAGCTGCCTCGTGACGGCGGGACCAACACGGCGTGGCAGCGTTCGTTCGCTGCGTCGCAGATCCCCGCGGGTGGCACGTACACCCTGGCGGTGACCGCGACGACCAACGACGACTTCCACATGACGGTCTTCCGCAACTACCACGTCGACTTCAACCCCTCGGCGTCGGTGTTCGTGTCGCTCAACGGCAGCGACTCCAACAACGGGCTCTGCCCGACGACGACCGAGGCAAACTGCGTCGGCGGTCCGAAGCGCTCGGTCAACGCAGGCATCTCTGCTGCCACCGTGGCTCGCCCGCTGGTCGTGGTGACCGCCGGGACGTACCCGAGCACCCAGGCGAACTCGACACCGACGACGGTGTCGGTCCGCGGCGGCTACTCGGCCGCCACCGGCCTGCGCAGCGCACCGGGCGGCACCATCTCGCGCATCGAAGGCGCTGGCGTCGGACTCCAGGCCAACTCTGGCGCCAACCTGAGCATCGAGCAGATGCAGGTCCACTCGGGGAACCCGACCGGTGTCGGTGGCGCCAACACGCCGATCGTCTCGGTGGGCGGCCGGCCCACTCCGACCGTCGGTGACTTCGGCGGCGGGTCCCCGTACCCGGGTGTTCCCTCGGAGCACTTCAGCGCCCGCTGGACCAACACGTTCACCACTCCGGCGGGCGGCATCGCCAACTTCCAGATCCAGGGGTGCACCGACGACGGCGGCCGCGCCTGGATCACCCGGGTCGCCGGCGGACCGCGCATCCCGCTGTACTCGCAGTGGATCGACCAGGGACTGACGTGCACCACGTCGACGTCGGGCATCAACCTCGATGGCAACACCCAGTACCGCATCGAGTTCGAGATGTTCCAGAACGCCGGTGGTGCAGGTGCACAGCTCTTCCCCGTCACCCCGGCAGCAGCGCCGTGGGGTGCGAACAGCTGGACCGCTGAGTACTTCAGCGATCGCGGCGGCTCGGCCTACGGCATCCGCTCCAACGGCGCGAACGTCAACCTCGTGCGTTCCCAGGTCACCGCTGCCGCGGGCGAGCAGGGCCTGAACGGCTCGGGTGGCCAGGGCGCACCGTCGATCGACGCAGCCACCTACGGGGCGCGCGGCCCCGCGGCGGCGGAGAACACCGGCCTGTGCAGCCCGACCGACGAGTCCAACTGGGACGACGCCTGGTGCCACAACGGCTCGATGGCCCAGACCAACGGTGGCAACTCCGGCAACGGTGGCAACCCGTGGTTCGGCGCACCGACGACGAGCCAGGGCATCGTCAAGACGACGAGCGTCCGCGACGGCGGGGCCCACGGCGACTTCGCCGAGCACATCTCGACCCAGGTGATCAGCGGCGGCTCGGTCGTCGCGCAGAACTCCGACAGCACCGAGCGGCGCAACCGGCGCTACTCCGGCTGGCTCAACGTGCCGACGGCCGGGACCTACACGTTCCACGTGTCGGTCGACGACGGCGAGCTGCTCCGGGTGAACGGCGCCACGGTGCTCAACAACTGGGGCGACGGCGGCTGCAACGCGGTCACCGGCTCGGTGAGCCTGCCGGCAGGCCTGGTCCCGTTCGTGTTCGAGACCTACAACTGGGGTGGCGGCGGCTGTGAGCACCTGCAGTGGTCCGGCCCGGGTGTCGGCCAGCGCTACATGGTCGGCAGCGACTTCCGTCAGCCGGCGATCGGTGGCACCGGCGGCAAGGGCGCCCCGCAGGGCAACAACGCCGGCGACAACGGCACCTCGGGTATCGGTGGCGGTGGTGCGCTCGGCACCGGCGGCCCCGGACGGTCCGGATGCATCGGTTACGGCGGCAACGGCGGTGGCGGCGGTGCTGCGGGGTCTGCCGGAACGGGCGGAACCGCGGCCACGAACGCCGGACAGTCCACCCAGACCGGCGCGCTCTACTCCGCGGCCCAGGTCGGCGGCAGCGGCGCCGGCGGCGGCACCGGTGGTGGCGGTGGCGGCGGCGGTGGTGGCGGTGGCGTCTCCAACTGCGGCACGAACGACTCCGGCGCAGGTGGTGGTGGCGGTGGTGGCGGTGGCTTCGGCGCCGTCTCCGGCGGCACCGGCGGTACGTCCGGTGGCGGCTCGTTCGGCATCTGGGCGAGCACGTCGGGCACCATCAACATCGACGCGAGCTCGTCGGTGACCGCAGGTGCGGGCGGCGCCGGTGGCGCCGGTGGCACCGGTGGATCCGGTGGCGCGGGCACCCACGGCGGTCGTGGCGGTGCCTGTCACATGGGCCAGGACTACGGCGCCGGCGGCGGCGGTGGTGGTGGCGCCGGTGGTGGCGGTGGCGGCGGTGGCGGCGGTGGCGCCGGTGGTGCCAGCTACGGCGCCTACCGGGCCGGCAGCGTCACCTTCAACATCGCAGGAACCGTCACTGGCGGCCCGGCCGGTGCCGGCGGCTCCGCCGGTCCTGGCGGTGCTGGTGGCGGCGGTGGTGGCGCCGGAGCCCAGGGCGGCGGCGCGTACTCCGGTGCCGGTTGCGGCATGGGCACCAACGGTGGCGGCGGTTCGACCGGTTCGACCGGTTCGGCCGGCGGGACCGGTGCGGCGGGCCTGAGCGCCAACCGCAACTTCTGACCCTGACCACGAACGAACACCGGCGAGGTTCGGGCCCCACGGGCCTGGACCTCGGCCGTACACCCCCCCGGTCGGATTCGCCCCGACCGGTCTTCCGAGGAGCGCTGGTAGACACATGGACGTGACCACGCGACCCCTGATGCGCCTCGGTGCCGTGCTCGTGCTGCCGTTGCTGGTCCTCGTCGCCGGCTGCGGTAGCGACGACGACGGCCGCCCCGACGAGTGCGGACGGAACGACCAGGACCCGCGCGCCGCGTCGCTCGAATGCGCCGAGACGCTCTTCACGAAGGGGCTCGACGGACCCGAGTCCGACGAGCTGTCGTCGTTGGACGACCAGGACCGCATCAAGTACGCCCGCCTGCTGTGCGAGCAGGCGGCCGAGGCGACCGATCAGGACGGCCCTCGCCCGCTGCGCTCCGAGTTCCTCGACGACGCCGCACAGGAGTGGTCGCTCGAGCCGGCCACGCTCGAGGTGCTCGCCCGCGCCGCAGAGCCGCTCTGCCCAGAGGAGTTCGTCCTGCTCGAGTCGCTGCCCGTGCTGTCGGGTCAGGCCGAGCTCGACCTGTCGGTCGAGGGCGCCGGGGCCGTGACCATCGAGTACACGACGAGCGAGGGCGACGTCGCCACCGAACGGGCGCTCGCCCCGTGGAACCTCCGGATCGCGCTGAGCCAGCCGGTCGACGTGCGGCTGCGGGTCACCCCGACGCCCACCGACGTGCCCGAGGGCGAGGGCGCCGCCGACGCCGGGCCGCTGCGCTGCACGATCACCGTGGGTGACCGGACGCTCACCGAGGCCCAGGTCGGCCCCGACGGCGCCGCGTTCTCGTGCGACCTGACCCGTGCCCAGGTGATCGAGGCGACGAACGCCCCGACCGGCGGCGCGACCGACGTACCCGCAGTCGACGTGCCCGCAGGCGACGAGCCCGGGAACCCGACCGAACCAGCCGAGACCGAGGAGCCCTGATGCGTCGAGCGTCGATGTCCCGACTGGCGACAGGGGTCGCCCTGGTCGCCGTGCTGGCCCTGGCCGGCTGCACCTCGAAGAAGGACGACCAGGCCGACGTCACGTCGACCACGACGACGGCGTTGCCGGCCGAGTGCGAGGAGTTCGCCGACGACGTCCTGCGCCGCGGCGCCGCCGATGAGACACCCCCCGACGAGACACCTGCCCAGGACGCACCCGCAGCGGACGCGCCCGAGTCGGCCGGCGACGACCGGTCCACGCAGACCACGCTGCCGCCCCGCTGTGCCGACGCGCTGTTCGGCGTGGCGGTCGAGCAGTCCGGCAGCCAGGAGATCAAGGACCTGGACGCGGACCGTCGCCTCGGTTTCGCCCACGGGGCGTGCGCCTTCGCCTCGGCCCTGGTGGTCGAGGGCACCGAGCCGCCGACCTACAAGGAGTTCGTCGCCACCACCGCGGCGTCGTGGGACGTGAGCCCCGAGGTCGTCGAGGAGATCGTCGAGCTGGCCGCCACGCTGTGCCCCGGTCAGCTCGCCCCGCTCACCGATCTGCAGACGGGCGCCAGCGAGGTCACGCTGCGCCTGCAGGTCACCGGCACGGGGACCGCACAGGTGAGCTACCAGGCCCCCGACGGCACCACGGTGCACGACGAGGTCTCGTTGCCCTGGGACCACGAGGTCACCCTGCCGGCGCCGACCGACTTCCGACTGTCGGCGCGCATCCCCGACGGCGAGGCGTCGTGTTCGGTGATGATCGGCGACGTCGAGGTGGTCGAGCACACGGCGACTCCGGGTGAAGAAGCGGCCTGCGCGGCGACGGCCAACGAGCTGCGCGCCGCCGCCCGCTGAGTCAGGCCGAACGGCCCGGGTGAACTTCCTTCGATTGAGTCGAATCACCCATTTGAAACCAAGTCAGTGCTCAGTACGTTGACCGAGTCACAGCGGGAGAGGTTGGTTCCGACCAACGGGAACCGCAGCGGGCAATCCAACAGTTGGGGGGCGGATGTGCCCACCGAATCTCAGAGGGAGCAACACATGAAGATGATCGAGAACCGCAAGGCAATGGCAGGACAGGGTGGCTTCACCCTCATCGAGCTGCTCGTCGTCATCGCGATCCTGGCCGTCCTGGCCGGCGCCGCTGTGATCGGCATCGGTGCGATGCGAGGCAACGCCGAGGACCAGGTCTGCTCCGTCGACAAGAAGACGCTCGAGACCGCTGCCGAGGCGTGGGCGCTCGACCCCGCAGCGCCGAACAGCAACACGGTGACGCAGGCGCTAGCTCGACGCCAGTGGCCTGATCAAGGAAGTCACCGCCGACTTCGACGGCAGCCTCACCCGCACCACCGCGAACGACCCGTTCGTGGCGACCGCCGCTGCGGCTGGCGACTGCGCCTGATCTTCTGATCAGCACGTAGTGCACTGCATCGGGCGGGGCCGCTTTGCGGTCCCGCCCGATACCGTTTTGTGAGGGGACCGGGGCTCTACAGTTCGAGCCCTGCCGAGGAGAGGTGACACACCCGTGTACCAGCCGGACACCACGCCGATCGAACAGCTGCTGCGCTACCTGTGGGACAACAACGCGACCGACCTGCACCTGTGTGCCGGCACGCAGCCCCGCATCCGCATCGACGGCAAGCTCTTCGCCATCCCGGGCTCCGAGATCGTCTCGACCGAGTTCATGAACTACGCCTTCGACGGGCTCATGTCGTCCGACGAGCGCGAGACCTACCACGCCGAGCGCCAGCTCGACTTCGCGTTCAGCTGGGGCGACACCGCCCGCTTCCGCGCCAACGCCTTCTTCCAGCTCGACCGCCCCGCGATCGCCCTGCGCCTCATCCCGACCGACATCCCCACGCCCGAGCAGATCGGCCTGCCCGGAGCGACGGCCGGCCTGCTGACCCGGCCGCACGGCCTGGTGCTGGTGACCGGTCCGACCGGTTCGGGCAAGTCGACGACGCTCGCCTCGATGATCGGCTGGATCAACCGCAACCGTCCGCTGCACATCCTCACCATCGAGGACCCCATCGAGTACATCCACCCGCCCATGCACGCGCTGGTCAACCAGCGTGAGGTCGGCCAGGACGCCACCAGCTTCGAAGAGGCGCTCAAGGCCGCCCTGCGAGAGGACCCCGACGTCGTGCTCGTGGGTGAGATGCGAGACCTCGAGACCATCAAGTTGACGCTCACCCTGGCCGAGACCGGCCACCTGGTGTTCGCGACGCTGCACACCAACGACGCCGCGCAGACCGTCGACCGCATCATCGACGTGTTCCCCGCCGACCAGCAGGACCAGATCCGCACGCAGTTCTCGATGGCGCTCGCCGCGGTCATCGCGCAGCGCCTGGTGCCGCGCATCGGCGGCGGCCGCGTCGCCGCCTACGAGATCCTGCTGGGCACCTCGGCCATCTCGAACATCATCCGTGAGGGCAAGGTCCGCCAGCTGCGCAACCTGATCGCCACGGGCCAGAAGGACGGCATGATGGTGATGGAGCAGTCGCTCGCCTCGCTCATCTCCGGTGGTGTCATCACCTACGAGGACGCGATCGCCGCGTCGGTCTTCCCCGAGGAGATCGCAGGGCTCACCGCCCACGGCGGCGGCAACCCCGAGGTGCCACCGCCCGCGCACTTCGTGGTCGGCGCGAGCGCACCCGGTGCGCCCGTCGAGGCCGGTCAGCCCGGGTGAGCACGACCGAGACACTGATCCTCGTCGTCGGAGCCCTCGGCTTCCTGGCCATCGGATCGTTCATCTGCGTCATCATCGACCGGCTCCCGGTGTACTCCGAGGAGCCCAACGACTACGGCGAGCACTGGGACACCCGCCCGTGGGGCGAGGTGCTCGGCGGCAACAGCCGCTGCTCGAGCTGCGGCGAACCCGTGCGCCCCTACGACAACATCCCGATCGTGTCGTGGCTGCTGCTGCGCGGGAAGTGCCGCGGGTGCGGCGAGCGCATCCCGGCGTTCCACCCGATCGTCGAGCTGCTCTGCCCGCTGCTGTTCCTGGCGCGCGATGTGGTCCATCGGCTTCGACCTGCGGGTGATCCCCGCGCTGTGGCTGATCCCCGTCGGGGTCGCGGTGTCGGTCATCGACCTGCGCACCCTGATCGTGCCGACCCGCATCGTCTGGCCGGCCACTGCGGTGTCGGTCGTGGCGATCGTGGCGGTGTCGCTCGTCGAGGGCGAGCCGTCGTGGATGCTCAACGCGCTGATCGGGCTGGCGTGCTTCGCCGGGCCGCTGTTCCTGATCTGGTTCGTCGTGCCCAAGGGCATGGGCTTCGGTGACGTGCGCCTGTCGGTGCTGCTCGGCCTGAACCTCGGTTTCTACGCCGGCTCGCGTCCCATGGCGGCGGTGACGCTGTCGCTGCTGTGCCTGCTGCTCGCCTCGCTGCTCGGCGTGGTCATCGGTGTGGTCGCACTGGGTGCACGTGGTCGCAAGGCGCAGGTGCCCTTCGGTCCGTCACTGGTGATCGGCACCTTCGTGTGCATCGCGCTCGCCGTCGAGATCATCGAGCCGTTCGGCACGTACGCCCTGAGCTGATCGGACGATGCGCCGAGTCGACTCGTCGCTGCGCGGCTCAGTCGTCCTTCGCCTCGAGGATGAGCAGCACGCCAGCCCGGTCGCTGGTCGGCTCGGCGGCGCCGACCTGCCACCCGATGTCGTTCAGCGCACCCTCGAGCGTGAGCGTGAACACCATCGGGTTGATGTCGGTCAGGATCGCCAGCGTGTCGAGTCCCGCGTCGTCGGCGCCGCGCAGCGACGTAGTGCAGCAGACGCAGGTCGTACGCCGTCAGCACGTCGTGGTCCTCGACGTTCCAGAACCGCCGGCCCGAGCCGTCGGCGTACATCTTCGACAGCACGATCAGGTCGGCGTCGTGGCGCTCGGCGAAGTCCACGGCGCTGGTCACCGAGGCGGCGACCCTCGATGCGCAGGTCGTGCACGACACGCAGCTGACAGCACCGACAGCGAGGCCGTCATGACGACCAGGCAGGCCAGGGCGATGCGTGCCTCGGTGGCGCTCAGCTGTCGTCGGGCGTGGTCGAGTCCCAGCACGACCAGCGGTGCCAGCAGCGGGATCAGCCCGTGGAAGAAACGGCCGCCCCACTCGACGGCGCCGCCGACCGCGTAGTTGGCGGCGACGACGACGCCCGCCATCACGACGCTGACGGCGAGCAGGCGCGTGACCAGGGGTACCCGCAGGTCGGACGCCCGGATCCAGATGAGGCCGGCGAGCAGCAGTGGAAAGGCCGCGAGCAGCCCGGTGACCAGCCCGGGTGCCGAGAACCAGATGCCGACCGACGCTGCGGCGCCGCCGATGAGCAGCGCCATCGGCGCCAGGGTGCGGCGGGGCATGAGCCGCAGCACCAGCGCGGACAGGATGATGCCGAGGGCGACCAACGGGACCCACACCTCGGCGTTGACCCACGACCCGGTGAAGGGGCGCAGCAAGCTCGCCCAGGCGCCGTCGAGCGGACTGACGTTGTCGCTCCCCAGCCGCGCCAGATCCGAACCTGTGGCACCTGAGCCAGCGATCGCTCGAGCCGCGGAGCGGTCGGCGACGTGGGTCGCACCCGCGACCACCAGCACCGACGCGCCGATGGCGCGCGGCCCGCCAGTCGATCCGGCGCAAGGGGGGCCACCCGATCGCCATGAGACCGATGACCCCGCCCGTCGCGGCGGCGAGGATCAGGCCCTCGCCGCGCAGCGCCACGACCAGCGCCACCGCCGGCAGCGCATAGACCAGGTGCACGGCACGGCGGTCGTCGACGGCGCGGCTGAGTCCCAGCAGTGCGAGCCCGGCGAAGGCCGCGGCGATGCTGTGCGCCACCGTGAGGTAGGCGTCGAAGAGCAGGGGGCTGCCGAGACCGACCAACCAGAGCGCCCAGGGGCCGTAACCGGGGCGGAGTCGCCGGGCCAGGAAGGCGGCGGTCAGCGCGGCGCCCCAGGTGCCGAGCACCGACAGCGCCAGCGTGCCGGTGGTGCCGGCCAGCGCAGTAGGCCGGGGTCAGCACGAGCGGATAGAGCGCGTGCTTGTAGTAGGCGATGACCCGGTCGCCGACCACGCCGTTGTCGGTGGTCGCGGTGAAGAAGCCGTCCGGATCGACGTCGACGGCCGGGCGCTCGCGTGACCACGACCCGTTGCTCAGGTTCTCGGCCTGCGCCAGGTAGACACCCTCGTCGGGCATGGCGATGTGGCCGTTGTCGAGCACGGCGATGACCGCGAGCAGCAGGACCAGCAGCACGCCGGCCTGCATCCACAGCGCCGTGAGCGTGGTGAACCCTGCCCACCGTGTCCTGGGCTCGCTGTCGACCTCGGATCGGGCGTCGACCTCGGAGCGGGCGCCCGGCTCCTGCGCGGCCGATGTCGCCGACCCGGTGGGTCCAGCGGACCCGTCGAGCGCCGCCGCCTCCTCGTCGATCGCAGACACGTCCCCTCCTCGTCGGTGTCGGCGACAACGTACCGCGCCGTCCCGGACCCTGACACGGTGGACGGTCGGCCATCGGCGGACCATGGGCAAATGTCTCCCACCGTCAGGAAGTGCTCGCCATCGTGGTGCGACTGCGGCACCATGTCGGGACGACGCACGGGAGGACCAGCGTGATCGGACGGCGTAAGAAAAAGGCCGGACCAGCGGAGTACCAGGAGACCTCGACCGCCGTGGCGCCGGCCGCCGACGACACGGTCTCGCGCCTCGCCCAGCTTCCTGCGCCGGTCCCGGTGCAGCGGGCGGCACCGATCCCACCGCTGTCCTCCGCGGGCGGCACCTCGGCGCTCGACGCAGCAGCCCGACGCTCCGACGGCGACACCTCGGAGCCGGCGACGGACCAGCTCCTCGCGGAGTCCATCGGCGCCGGTGACGGCACCCAGGCCCGGCCCGGTTGGTACCCCGACCCCGCGGGCGACGCCGACCACCGCTGGTGGGACGGCACCAAGTGGACCGAGCACCTCAGCTGACCACGTGCGCCCCTGGGTGACGGCGACGACGACGCTCGTGACGGCGCTGCTCGTCGCGTCGTGCAGCGGGAGCGACGGTGCCGCGCAGCGCTCCACGACCACGACCGAGCCCGCCGCTGCGGTCTGCGGGTCCGACCGACGTGGTGTCGTGGTCCGCTGGTACCGAGCCGGCGTGGATCAGCGAGTGCGAGAAGATGAACGTGACGGCGTCGTTCTCGGCCGCGGACCTGACCGGTGACGGCGTCGCGGACCCGATCGTCAACCTGGTCGACGGCGACGTCGAGTACCGGGTGGTCGCCCTGGACGGCGAGACGGGCGAGCAGCTCTGGGTGAGTCGCGACGGCGTCACGATGATCACCGTGGCGACGTTCGCGGACGTGAACGCCGACGGGACGACCGACGTCGTGATCGGCGGCAGGGGAGTGCCCGTCGACGACCGACCGCTCTACGCGTTCGACGGACGCGACGGCTCGACGCTGTGGCGGGTCGAGGCCATCGAACCGGAGTGGCGCAACGTCTACACCCCGCAGCTCGTCGCGGACCGCGACGGCGACGGGGTCGACGACTGGTTGGTCGCGACCGGTGGTGACTGGCTGCGCGAGCCCGGCGAGCCGGTGACGGTCCCGGGACGGTTGGTGCTCGTCGGGGGAGCGGACGGGTCGGTGCTCGCCGAGGTCGACCTGCCCGACGGACAGGAGACCTACAACTCGCCGGTGGTCGTGCGCGACGGCGGGGTCGAACACGTCGTGGTGGGCTCCGGCGGCGAGCTGCTGCCCGGCGCGCTGTGGCGGTTGCCCCTCGATGCACTCGCCGACGGCGGGGCTGCACCAGCCGCCCGGGCCGAGTTCGTCCGGCTGCTCGGCGACGGCGTGTCGTCGTACATCGCGCCGGTGAGCGTGGGTGACCTGGACGGCGACGGACGGATCGAGGCGGCCGCGCTCCGGATGGACGGACAGCTCACCGTGGTCGACCCGCTGACCGGCGCCGTCCGTTGGTCGTCGCCGGCCGGTGACGTGGTCGGTGCGCTGCCGCCCGGCACGGGCCTGTCGAGCCTGGCGGTGCCGGCGATCGGCCAGCTCGACGACGACGCCGCGCTCGAGGTGGTGACCCTGTACACCCGGGTCACCGCCGAACAGCTCGCCTCGGGCGACGTCTACAGCGGCGAGACGGTGCTCGCGGTGCACGACGGCGCCACCGGCGTGATCGAACATCGACTGGACGGGCCGACGGTCGGTGCCGTCGTCAGTCCGCTCATCGCGTCGTCCGGGGGTGTTCCCGGCGTGGTGTGCGCGTGCGCCGCGGCGAAGGGGTCCGACGACCCGGCCGCGGCACCCGAGGGTGCTCGGGACCTGGCCTGGTGGCGGCCGGGCACACCGCCGGCGTCACTCGGAGCGCCGGCCTCGGAGACGATGACGCCGATGCTGGCCGTCGCGGCCGACGGATCGGTGCAGCTGCTGTCCGGCGCGCTCGTCATGGTCGACGGCGCGGAGCACTCGATCGTGTCGCTGCTCACGCCCGGCGTGGGAGCGGCGGCCCTCGACGACGTGCAGTGGGGCGGGTACATGGGTCCGGGAGCCACGGGGCACGCGTCGACGCCTCCCGGCGGCGGCTGACCTCGTCGAGTCGTCGTGGAGATCTACCCACCCGGAACCTGTTTCGGATTCCGTAGGTCTCACCTACGCTCACGGCGACGGTTTCCTGGAGGGGAGGGGCGTCGACCCGGGGGAACGTGGTCGGCGCGTGAGCCATGAGCGAGACGATCGGACAAGTGGGACCGGCGGTCGGGACCGCCGCACCCGAGCGACCCGGTGGACTGCGCATCGGCCGGTACCCGGTCGTGCTCCCCAAGCTGACCGACCCGCGACTGCACGTCAGCTTCGTCACGACGACCCTGCAGATCCTGGGTCAGACGGTCTTCAAGTTCAACATCTCGATCGCGCAGATCCTGCTGACCTTCGGCATCTGCATGTCGATCGACATCGCCACGACGTTCCGGCGCAGCAAGATCTTCCAGTGGCCCGCCAGCGCCATGCCCACCGCCAGCGGCATCGCCCTGATCATGCGGGTGCCCGGCACCGAGTGGGGCGACTGGTGGTCCATGAACGGCTGGTGGGTGTTCGCCGGCACCGCCGTGTTCGCCATGGCGAGCAAGCACCTGATCCGCGTCAAGGGTCGCCACATCTTCAACCCGTCGAACTTCGCGCTGGTCGTCGCGTTCCTGGTGCTGGGCGAGTTCCGGGCGGATCCGCAGGTGCTCTGGTGGGGACCCGTCACCCCGGGTCTGGTCATCGCGTTCGTCGTGATCCTGGGCGGCAGCGTGTTCATCACCGGTCGCGTCGGCCAGGGGCCGATGGCGGTCGGCTTCTGGGTGCCCTTCGCGGTCCTGATGGGCGTCATCGCGCTGAGCGGCCACAGCATCACGGCCAACTGGCACGTCGGACCGATCAGCGGCTGGGACTACTTCTGGCTGCTGGTGATCTCGCCCGAGGTGCTCGTCTTCACCTTCTTCATGATCACCGACCCCAAGACCACGCCGCGAGGGCGGGTCGGTCGACTGCTGTTCGGCATCTCGGTGGCGACGACCGCCGGGATCATCATCGCGACCCAGCCACGCGAGCACGGCACCAAGGTCGGCCTGCTGGCCGCGCTGGTCGTCATGTGCGTGTTCACCCGGCTCATCGAGCGCTGGTGCCCCGCTCCGGGCTCCGACGAGGATCGGATCCGACCGTGGCTGGGCACGATCCTGGCGCCGCGGCGTCGACCCTCGACGATCGCGCTGCGGTGGCTGTCGGTCGCCGCGATCGTGGTCGCCGTGATCGGTTCCACCTTCGTGCTCGGCGGCCGTGACGCCGCCGACGCACAGGGGCCCGAGCTCGGTCGGCGCGACGAGGTCCCGGTGCCCGCTGCCATCCCGCCCGTCGAGGTCGACGCCGGGTCCGCGGGCAGCGCGACCGACATCACCGCGGACCAGGCCGAGCGCATGGCGACCGACCTGGTGCACGACCTCGAGATCGAGCGTGTCGCCTACCGCGACGCCGACGCCGAACTGGCCCAGAGCGCGTCTGGCCGGTGTCCGCCTCGAACAGGCCCGTGCGGCGATCGCCGCCGGCGTCATCGAGCCGACCAGCTACTCGATCGACCGGCTGGTCGCGACCTTCGTGCGGCTGCAACCCGGGCCGCAGTCACCTCCCGAGCTGGCGCTGCACGCCACGGGAGAGGTCGTCCGCGACGGCGTCGCCGGTCCGCTCGAGAGCACGTTCGTGCTGCAGGTCAGCGGCGGCAGCCACCTGTTGGTCACCGAGTTGGACGCCGAGGGCGAACCGATCGGCGAACAGCTCGACCCGAGCGGCGCACGGCCCATCGAGGCCCCCGTCGACATCACCACGACCGGGTCGAGCCCGGCCGACGCAGCGGTCTCGTTCCGTGAGGTGACCGCCGAGGTCGGACTCGGCGACCTACGCGGGTGACCCGGCAGCGCTGGGCGCCCCGCCCGAGGGCGCCTCGGCGGTGCAGGGCGGCGCCGCGGTCGCCGACATCGACGGCGACGGCGACGGCGACGTGTTCGTCACCCGTGACGGTGATGCGAACGTGCTGCTGCGCAACGACGACGGACGCTTCGTCGACGTGACCGAGGCGTACGGCCTGCCGACCGACGCACCGCAGTCCTCGTCGGCCGCGCTGTGGGCCGACGTCGACGGCGACCTGGTCACCGACCTGGTCGTCGCCGGCATGGGTCGCACCCCGCTGCGCCTGTACCTGCGCCGCGGTCCGGTGTTCGTCGAGTCCGCCGAGCAGTGGGGCCTGGCGGCGACGTCGTCGAACGACCCCGACGCCGCCGTGCTCGGTCTGGCGGCCGCGGACTACGACGGCGACGGCCGACTGGACCTGGTGGTCACCGAGGACGACCCCAACGCCGCGCTCGACGCGCTGGCCGACGCCGAGGCCTCCGCTGCCCAGGGGAACGGCCGCCCGTGCGACCCTGCGGTCGTCGAGGCGCTCGGCGCCGGTCGAGGCGCCACACCGTCGAGGACCCAGTTGCTGCGCAACACCGGGACGGGCTTCGAGGACCGCACCGCGGCGCTGGGTGTCGACGTCTCCACGCTGCTGCCGCTCGCACCACGCTTCGTCGACCTGGACGTCGACGGCCACGTCGACCTGGTGCTGGGCGGGGCGACCTGCACGACGACGGTGCTGATGAACGACGGCAACGGCGGGTTCGCCCGGTCCGCGGGCTTCGACGAGCTCGACGTCGAGCACGCCGGGGCGGTCGAGCTGCTCGACGTCGACGGCGACGGTCGGCTCGACCTGTTCACCTCGGGCGTGGCGTACCCGACCGAGTCGGGCGAGTGCCCGCTGTCGACGCCGATCGTCGGCTGCGACGGCAACCGGGTGCTGCGGGTCACCGGCGACGGCACGTTCGAGGACCGCACGACGGCGCTGGGCGTGGGCGACGGTGCCTGGGCCTGGGGCTCCGCCGCGATCGACGTCGACGCCGACGGCGCCCAGGACCTGGCACAGGTGGGTGGCCTGCGCTCGGCTCGCGCACGGTTGGCGCCGGCCGAGGAGCGGCCGTTCTGGAGCCGCACCGATCCCGGCCGCCCGCGCCTGTGGCGCAACGCCGGCGCGTCGACCGCCTGGCCCGACGTGGCCGAGTCCGCGGGGCTGCCCGACGACGTCGACGGCCGGGCGCTGGTGCCCTTCGACTACGACCGCGACGGGCGGGTCGACCTGCTGGCCATCGGACAGGGCGGACGGCCCCGGTTGTTCCGCAACGAGACCGCGACGTCGAACCGATCGCTGGCCGTACGGGTCGGCGGCGACGCCACGGCCCCGCTGGTGGTGGGCACCCGCATCGAGGTGTTCGTCGCTGCCGACGATCCGGCACAGACCCGGGTCGTCACCGCCGAGGGGTCGTTCCAGGGTGGCGGCTCGGTCCCGGCGTCGTTCGGGCTGGGCGCCGCGACGTCGGCCGACGTCGTGCGGGTGACCTGGCCCGACGGCCACGTCCGTGAGCTCCGTGACGTGGCGGCCGGCGACCTGGTCGTGGAGCGCCATGGTGCGTGACCGACCCCGTCGGCGCAGCAGACTCGTCGTGGCGCTCGGCGTCGGAGCGGTCGCCGCGCTGCTGGGTTGCACTGCGGACGGCGACGGCGATGCCGAACCCCCGGCGTGCCACCGGGAGGCGACGACCGCAGCGACCTCGGGGTCGAGGGTCCGATCGAGCCGCTGGTCGCCGACGCAGGACTCGCGTTCACCGACGTGACCGCCGAGGCCGGCTTCGACGAACCGCACTCGGCCGACCCGGACCACGAACGCATGGACATGACCTCTGGAGCGGCGGTCGCGGATGTCGACGGCGACGGCGACCAGGACGTGTTCCTGCCCCGCACCGGCCAGCCGAACCGGCTCATGATCAACGACGGCGAGGGTCGGTTCACCGACTCGGCGAGCGCTGCGGGCGTCGCCGGCCCCCGGAACCGCTTCGGCTCGTCGTCAGCGGTGTTCTTCGACATCGACGCCGACGGCGACCTCGACCTGTTCGTCGCCGGTGCCGGCGAAGGGGCCAACGAGCTGTTCGTCAACGACGGCCGAGGGCTCGTTCACCGAGTCCGCAGCCGTCCACGGCCTGGAGTGGCCCGCGACCGACCCGGACGACGGCGGACAGCACCACGGGACCGCGGTGGCCGACGTGAACGGCGACGGGCACCTCGACCTCTTGGTGCTGCAGTGGTACACCGCGATCTACGACGGCGACACGATCGCGGCCGCGGAAGCGGCGACCGGTCGCAGCGCCGCTGACGACACCTGCGCGACGAGCGCGCTGCTCGCCGAGGCCGGGTTCCCGCGGGCCGACGACGCGCCGGTGACCCGCTCCCGGCTGCTCCTGAACGACGGCACCGGCCACTTCGTCGACGGTGCCGAGCAGATGGGGCTCCCGCTCGACGAGATCGTCGCGTTCAGCGGCTCCTTCTCCGACATCGACGCGGACGGCTGGATCGACCTGGCGATCACCGGTGACGGCTGCACGAGCCGGATGTTCCGCAACGACGAGGGCCGACGCTTCGTCGACGTCACCGACGCGGCGGGGGTCGCCACCGACGAGAACGGCATGGGATCGGTGCTGCGCGACATCGACGGCGACGGCCACGTGGACTGGTTCGTGACGTCGATCTCGTACCCGACCGACGACTGCCCGGTGTCGGGGTTCACCGGGTGCTCCGGCAACCGCCTGTACCTGGGCGACGGCGAGTTCGGCTTCCGCGACGCGACCGACGAGCTCGGGCTGCGCGACGCGGGGTGGGGCTGGGGTGCAGCCGCGGAGGACTTCGCGAACCGTGGCATCGTCGACGTGATGGCCACCAACGGCTATCGACTGTCGGACACGGCGAACCGCGACGGCGGGAGCCCCGAGGCCGACTTCATGTTCTCCTTCGGTGAGGACGCCGATCGCTTCTGGATGCGCGACGCCGGCGGAGCGTTCCGTCAGGTGGCGGACTCGGTCGGTCTGACCGACACCGCCGTCGGCCACGCCGTGGTGCCCTTCGACATGGACGGCGACGGCGACCTGGACCTGCTGGTGGTGCCGAGCGGCGAGTCCTCACCGCGCCTCTACCGCAACGACCTCGACGCCGACCGGTCCTGGCTGACCGTCGGCCTCGAGGACCCGACCCGCCCCGGCAACCGGTGGGGTGACGGGGCCAGGGTCGAGGTCGTGGCGACGCCCGGGGACGTGCCGATCGTCGAGACGGTGTCGACCTCGGGCTCGTACGAGTCGCAGCGACCTCCGCTCGTGCACGTCGGACTCGGGGACCTCGACGGTGCGGTCGCCGAGGTGCGCGTGTTCTGGCCGGGTGAGCCGACGCCCCAGGTCCGGACCGACGTCGCCGTCGACCAGCTCGTCACCGTGGTCAGGGACGCGCCACCCGGGTGACGGTTCATCGACCGGATCGACGAGGTGGACGACACCAATGGGCTGTCGCAGACTGGCGACTGCGTCGTAGCGGGCGACGCGGCGCCGACCCCGAGGGCGACGAGTGACGGTACTGATCATCGACTGGACGGGTGTGGGCGGCATCGCCGAGGCGACGCGCTCGTGGTACGCCCAGGGCCGCGAGGTCGGCCGCCACTGCACCGTGCTCACCACCCTGGGTGGGGTGCTCACCGGGAGTGACGTGATCGGCCTGGAACGCGGTCGGACCATCACCGGGTACTCCCACCAGGTCGACATGGTGCAGCTCGCGGTGGAGTACATCCGGCGCAACTCGCCCAAGGTCGTGCTCGTCCAGGGCTACGTCATGCCCCACGAGGAGCAACGAGTCGCCGACGCGGCACACCAGGTCGGCGCACGCCTGGTGCAGGTGGTCTACATGCCACGTCCGTTCTTCTTCTCGAAGAGCTCGTCGATCGGTCTGCGCAAGCTGCTGCGCAGCGCGGATGTCCTGGTCGCGCACGCCGACCACGTCGCCGATCGCCTGAAGCCTCGCGGCAACCAGCGTCTGGTGCGCTCGCCGTTCCCGCCCTTCGAGATGTCGACCGGCATGCTCGGGTCGCCACCGGGCGATCCCGAGGTGCCCGAACCGAAGGACGCCCAGCTCGTCGTCGACGTCGACGGCGTGCCCGAAGTCACAGCTCGCCGACCTGGTCGCGGCCTTCGGTGCCGACGGCCGTTGGGACCTGGCCCTGGCGGATCCGCCGAGTCCGACCGTCGCCCTGGCGCTCCAGCGCGACTGGTTGTCGACCGTCGGTGAGTCCCGGGCGGCGTTGATCCCGTCGTCGAGTCCCTGGGGCAACATCACGACCGCCGTGGCCCTCGGACTCGGCGTCGTGCCGGTCGTCCGTGATGTCGGCGCCCAGGCCGAACAGATCGCCCATGGCGCCGCGGGCATCCTCGTGCCCGACGATGCCCGCCCCAGCGACTGGGTCGCTGCCTGTGAGTCGCTGGCCGACGGCGACACCGTCGAGCGACTCGTCGCCGCAGGCTTCGAGTTGGTCGAGGCGCAGTCGGCCGCGTTCTCGGCAGCCGCCCGCGACGTGCTGGGGTAGCGCCGACGAGACCGAGCGGGCACGCGACCCGTTCGGTGCTCAGGCCGTCGGATCCGCCTCGGTCCGGTGCACCGCGGCGTCGACCCCGGCGGCGCGCAGCTCGTCGCGCAGCAGGACCAACTCGTCGAGGCCGGCGACCTCGAACTGGACGACGGCGAACCCGAGCGGCTCGTCGTGCAGCACGATCTCGCCACCCGCCGCCGTCACCGGAGCGGGCAGCGCCTCCGGCCCGCCGACGAAGTTGATCACCAGCTCGTCGTCGCTGACGGAGTCGCCCGGGCTGAGCGCCGGTCCCGGCGGGAGCGCCGGCGTCGACGCGGGATCCGGCGCCGGGTCCGATGGATCCTGCTGGTCGGGCGCGACCTGGTCCTGGCCGGCGGGTGCCGCCGTCGAGGTGGTGTCGCGTCCGCCCGTGGAGTCGGCTGCGTCGCTGCCCCCGCAGCCGACAGCCCACAGCGCGACCCCGCCCAACGCCAGCAACGCGAGTGCGCCACGTTGCCGACGGCCGGCGGATGCCGGACCGGTCGGTGTCGCAGGGTGCTCGACCGAGCCCCCTGCGACACCGCGACGATCGCTCGTCATTCGATGAGCCCGAGCAGTTCGATGAGCACGTCGGTCAGCGTACGGCCGGACCCGAGCGAGGCGTATGCACCTCCGGTGAGCGATGCCCAGTAGCGCCAGTGGCTCTCTGCGAAGTCGTAGCCCGACGAGTTGACGTGGAGCAGCCGGATGTCCGAGGCGGACAACGCTGCCAGGGCGCCGTCCTGGAAGTCGATGTCGTCACCGCCGCAGCTGATGGTCGCGTCCCGACCCGGGTCGATACCGGTGTCCCAGACCGAACCCGGGACGACTCCCTCGTCGAGGTTCATGTCGTGGGGCACGTTGTCCGCGAAGTTCAACACGAGTCGCAGCGCGCCCGGTCGCCACCCGAGTGCTGCTCCGGTGTCGGCCTGGGCCAACTCCCACAGCGCACGGCCGTAGCCCTCGGGTCCGTCGATGCCGTTGCCGAGCGACAGGCCGTCGATCGCCGACTGACTCGACGAGCTGTCGGCCGACAACGCCGAGTCGAGCCTGAAGGGCTCATCGCCCGTGGTGCCGTAGCGGTCCGCGTACGTCGATCCGCAGGGCCCCGAGTCGAAGAACCCGTCGTAGTCCTCGTAGGACACCACGGCGAATCGGAAGTCCGTGTCCGGGGCAACGGCCGAGATGTTGCTGATCAGCTGTGTCGCTTCGGCCTTCGCCTGGTTGAGCACCGCTCCCATGGAGCCGGTCAGGTCGATCGCCACGACGACGTCGACCAGGTCCGGCAGGTCGGGAGCGTCCTCGCAGGACACCGCTGCGGGCGCGTCGATGGTCCGGAACGCGTGGCCCGCAACGGCGGTCCCTCGACGCTGGGACGCTGCGACGATGCAGCCCTTGACGTCCGCAGCGGTCTTCTCCGGGTGCTGCGACATGACCAGCGATGCGAGTCCGGTCACGTGTGGAGTGGCCATGGACGTGCCGTTCATGGTGCCGTAGTTGTCGCTGCAGAACCACAGGATGCACGATCGCGGCGTCGTCGACAGGATGTTCACCCCGGGTGCCGACGCGGCGACCGACAAGCCGACGTTCGAGAACGACGCGAGGTTGCCGTCCTCTCCGATCGCGGCGACGGTCATGGTGTTGGAGGGGAAGCGCGCACCGAGTCCGCCGGGAGCGGTCAGCGACGCGTCCCGACCGCACTCGTTCCCGGCGGCGAGCAACCAGAGCACGTCGCGGTCGGTGCGCTGGGCGTAGATGACGGCCCTGCCGAAGAGCGTGTTGATCTCGTCGGCGGCGACGGCCAGGCCGGCCAGCCCCGCCGCGGTCAGATGCGCACTGCAGTCTCCGTTCCTCACGTAGTTGAGGCTCATGTTGACTGCACGGTTGCCGTCATCGACAGCGCTGCGCATCTGCGACGCGGTGGCGGCGGTCGAGCCGGTCGCTGCGAAGAAGCGCAGGTCGCAGTTCCACGCGACACCCGAGATCCCGCGTCCGTTGTCGCCGGCTCCGCAGGCCGTGCCGGCGACGTGGGTGCCGTGGCCGCCCGCTGACGGTCCACGCTCCGAGCGGGACACGTTGCCCCGCAGGTCGCCGTGATCGGCGTCGTTGTCGAGGTCCAGCACCGCGATGCGCAGGGCGTCGTCACCGGTCTGCACATCCCACGCGTCGGGCGCATCGATGTGCTCCATCCCCCAGTTGTTGCCCGACGGGGACCCCCATCCGTCCCACTCGGAGTCGTTCGGCACCCGGGTGGTGGGGTCGTCCTCGACGTGGTTCAGCGGCGCTGCGACGACGCCCGGCACCGCGAGGACCTGTTCGGCGAGCGATCGCAGCGTCTCCGGGTCCCCCGGAGGAGTCCTCAGCTGGTAGATGCGCAGTGCCGGGTCCGAGCCGATGATCGTCGCCCCGATCGCGGCCGCCGCTGCACGCACCACGGCCTCGGGGTCGGCGTGATCGAAGTCGACGGCGACGATGATCTGGTTGGCGACCACGACATCGCCGGACGCCAGCTCGACGACCTGGTCGTGTGACGGCTCGACGATCCCCGGTGGGACGGTCAGCGCGTCGGTGACGAGCACGTCGACGGTCAGGTCCAGCTCCGGGGTGACCGCGACACCGTTCTGGTGGAGCCGCAGGGTTCCGTCGTAGGCGCCGGTGGCGGCGCCGGGCATCTCGATCGTGAGGGGCACCTCGGCGCTGTCGGCCACGTCGGTCACGATCTGGGCGTCGTCGACCGTCGCGACGTCGGCGATCGAACCATCGAGCACGGCGGTGAGCGGGTCGGACTCCGACAGCTCACCGGTGAAGCGCAAGCGCTCGGTCCTGAGGCTGCCGGCGACCAGCGTGAGCGACAGCTCCTCCGGATCCCATCCGGGCGCCCCGGGGTCGGTCGAACCATCGGTGACGGGCCCGACGTAGGCGCTGTGGGCCAGGTTCGAACCGGCGCCGTTGTAGGCGGTGACCGTCACGTTGATCCATCTGCCGACGTCCTCTGCGGCGAGCGTGTGGGTCTCTGCCCCGCTCGACGCCTCGCGGCAGTCCGTGTGGTCGGCCGTCGCGCAGGACCACCACTGGTAGGTGTAGCTGGTGGGTTCGAACTCCCACGCACCGTTCGTCGTCGTGAGCGTGGAGCCCACTTCTGTTGCACCTCGGATCTCCGGGGGTGTCGCCCCCGGTGCCGGTGCGCACGCCGCAGCAACGAGTGACGTCACGGCGATGAGCGCGCAACAGAGCACCCGTGATCGGGTCGTCAGCTTCATGTGGTTCTCCCTCCGCCGGCTGCCTGCGCAGCTGGACCGCTCTCCCCGGGGCAGTTGCTATGGCAATGAGCGTCGGAAGTCAAGCAATTGCGAGCGCTGCCGGATGGCCGATCGCGCCGATACCCTGCATGACGGACACCTCAATCGGTGGTCAGAGCTCAGGAGTGGTCGGTGAGTGGAGGTCGGACCGGGGTGATGGAAGCGCCGCTCGTCACCGTGTTGGTGCCGGCCCGCAACGAGGCCGCGGACATCGAGCGCTGCCTGCAGGCCGTCGCCGCGCAGGACCTGCCCCGCTCCCTGATCGAGGTCGTGGTCGCCACGGCGGACTCGACCGACGACACCGCCACGATCGCGGCGCAGACACTCGAGCGCGCCGGCTTCGACCGCGTCGAGATCCTCGCCGGTGGTCCTGGCTCCACTCCCGCCAACCTCAACGCCGGGCTCGCCGCGGCGACCGGGGAGTACCTGTGCCGCGTCGACGCCCGGTCGATCATCCCGCGCGACTACGTGCGGCGCTGCGTCGAAGTGCTCGAGTCCCGGCCCGAGGTCGCCGTCACCGGTGGCGCGCAGGTGGCCGTGGCACGTGATGATTCGCCGGCAGCGATCGGCATCGCCCGTGCCCTGAACAACCGCTACGGCATGGGACTGTCGAAGTACCGCAGCGGCGCCGGGTCGGGCCCGACCGACACGGTCTACCTGGGTGCGTTCCGCACGCAGGAGCTCCGCGACGCCGGCGGCTGGGACGAGCGCTTCGCCACCAACCAGGACTTCGATCTCAACCGCCGGATGGGCCGCCGCGGCATCGTCTGGTTCGAATCCGGACTCGACGTCGAGTACCTGCCGCGCCGCACGATCGGTGAGCTCTTCGCGCAGTACCGCCGCTTCGGGCAGTGGAAGGCGCGCTATTGGCGACTCACCGGTGATCGACCACGGCCGCGGCAGGTCCTGCTGCTCGGGCTGATGCCTGCGGCGTCAATCGTCGGTATCGGCTGGCTCCGATCCAGCGCTCGAGTCGCGCGTCCTCGGTGTCGCCCTCGGCGCAGGGTCTGCGGTGCTGATCGAGGCGAAAGGTGCCTCTGGACCCAGCGGGGCGTCGACTCCGAGCTCGCACGCTCAGTCTTTCGGCGATGTTCGCAGTCGCTGCGGGTTGGAGCCTGGGAGCATGGTCGAGCATTCTGCGAGGCCGCCCCGAGTGAGTGACGAGTGCCGACACCACCGAGGACCGTTGCCCTTGAGCGATGAGCGTCGTGTTCGGTCCGGTGGCACTTGCTGAGCCTCTTGATAGCGTCACTCACACGAGCGAATGAGTTAGTGGTGGCAGCGCGAGAGACTCGAACCGGCCGCCCGACGCACATCGGTCGGCGGTCGGAGAGGAGCAGAAGTTTTGAATGATCGGATGACGGATCCGTCCGGCCCGCCCGAGCAGCCGGTCCGTGTCGCAGTGGTCGGCGCTGGGAGCATGGGGGCGAACCACGCTCGCGTGTACTCGACTCTCAAGGACGTGGAGCTCGTCGCGATCGTCGATGCCGATCTGGAGCGAGCTGCAGCGGTCGCGTCTCGATACGGTGGACGAGTCGTCGCCCGCATCCAGGACCTCGCGGATGAAGTGGACGGGGTGTCGGTGGCTGTGCCGTCGAGCCTCCATTGCGATGTCGGCATGGAACTCCTGTCCATGGGAGTGGACGTGCTGATGGAGAAGCCCATCGCTTCCACCCCCTCAGAAGCGCTCCAGCTGATCGAGCCGCGGCGCATGCGCTCGATCGCGTCCTGCTCGTCGGCCATATCGAGCGGTTCAATCCGGCGGTCGAACAGCTGAAGGAGATCGTCCTGGCAGGGCCACCAGTGCTGGCGGTGGATGCACGCCGGATGAGCGCTGTGAGCTCACGCATCACCGATGTCGACGTCGTCACCGACCTGATGATCCATGACATCGAGATCGTGCTCGATCTGGTGGGCGAGGAGGTCGACGACGTCGTCGCTCGATCGACCACTGCCAACGGTCGAGACGGCACCGACTTCGTGACGGCGATGGTCACCTTCGTGGGCGGAGCGCTGGCCACGTTCACCGCGAGTCGTGTCACCCAGAATCAGATCAGAGAACTTCAGGTGACCACGGAAGAGCGTCTTCTCACGGTCGACTACTCCGCCCAGGAGTTGCTGATCCACCGGCAAGGTCGGGTCGGGCCACTCGGAGAAGAGGACCCCAACGGGGGTCGCTACGTGCTCGATGTCGGTACCGAGCGCGTGTTCGTGCGACGCTCCGAGCCGCTCGTCGCTGAACTCACTCACTTCGTCGCGGCGGTCCGCCGCCACGAGCCACCTCGGGTCTCGGGAGAGAGCGCCTTGCGTGCATTGGAACTGGCCAGCGAGATCCGGCAGATGGCGCTCCGGCGCAGGCTGGTGGGCTGACAGATGGGCCAGCAACGAGCACTCATCACCGGCGGCGCCGGCTTCATCGGCAGCCACCTGGTGGATCGTCTCCTCACCGATGGCGCTGAGCGGGTCGTCGTGGTCGACACCTTCTTCCTCGGCAGCGACGAGAACCTTGCCGATGCCCGACAGCGTCACGGTGACGCGCTCGTGGTGTATCGGGAGGACGCGGCAGACCACGGGGCGATGGCCGAGATCTGTCGAGTCGAACAGCCCGATGTGGTGTTCAACCTGGCGACCAAGGCGTTGCTCTATTCGTTCTTCAACCCTGCTGGGGCATGCAGGGTGAACCTGGACATCGCGCTAACGCTGTGCGAGCTGCTTCGAGCGGACGCGTACGGCCGGCTGGTGCACCTGTCCAGCTCCGAGGTGTACGGCACGGCCCAGCAGTTCCCCATGGGGGAGGACCACCCGCTGCTCGCGGAGACCACGTACGCAGCGGGTAAGGCCGCGGCGGACCTGGCGGTGGCCTCGTACGTCCGCATGTTCGGACTCGACGCGTTGACGGTCCGTCCGTTCAACAACTTCGGGCCGCGACAGAACTCGGGCTCCTTCGCCGGCGTGATCCCGCTCACGGTGGCCCGGATCCTGGGCGGCGACGCGCCGGTGATCGAAGGCGACGGTGAGCAGACCCGCGATTTCATCTTCGTGGAGGACACCGTGGACGCACTGCTGCGTCTGGCGGCGCTGCCCTGATCTGAACGGGCAGGTGCTCAATCTGGCCAGCGGCCGCGAGACGTCGATCCTCGAGCTGGTGACCCGGCTGTGCTATGCGCTCGAGTGGACTGGTGGGATCGAGCACGTTCCGACTCGCGCTGCCGACGTGCGCCGCCACCGCGCCGACGTCTCGCGCGCCGAGTCGCTGATCGGCCCGGTCGCTCCGACCTCGCTTGAGGATGGTCTCGCCACCACGGTCGAGTGGTATCGGTCGAGGTCCCTCGCATGATCCCGATCATCCGACCGGATGTCTCCTTCGCCGAGGTGGCGGAAGACTTCGAGCGGATCATCGACAGCGGTCAGTTGACCGGCGGGCGGTTCGTCGCAGCGTTCGAGGCGGCACTCGCAACGCGCGTCGGTGCCGAGCACGCGGTCACCACGACGTCGGCCACGACGGCGCTCCACCTCACACTGGCGGCGCTCGGCGTCGGTCCGGGCGACGAGGTGCTCGTCTCGGACTTCACCTTCCCCGCGTCGGGGAACGTGATCGTCGAGCTCGGCGCCACGCCGGTGCTGGTGGACAGCACTCCCGACTCCTTCGCGCTCGATGTCGACCTCGCCGCCGAGCTGGTCACCGAGCGGACGAAGGCGATCATGCCGGTGCACCCCTTCGGCCAGCCGGCGGACCTCGACGCGGTCGGCCGCCTCGCGACCGATCACGGTCTGGCCGTCGTCGAGGACGCGGCCTGCGCGCTCGGCTCCTCGTGGGGCGACATCGCGTGCGGCTCGGCGCACCCGGGGTGCTTCAGCTTCCACCCCCGCAAGGTGGTGACGACGGGTGAAGGCGGCGCGGTCACGACCGACGACGCGGCGCTGGCGGCCCGTCTGCGACTGCTGCGCAGCCACGGGGCCGTGCCGGCCGAGGTGGGCATGGAGTTCGTGGCGAACGGGTTCAACGCTCGGTTGGGTGAGCTGCCGGCGGCCCTCGGCCTGTCGCAGATGACCCGCCTCGACGACATCCTCGCCGACCGGCGCTCGACGGCCCGATGCTACGACGCACTCCTCGCCGGCGTGCCCGGCGTCGAGGTGCGGATCGAGCCGCCCGGGCAGACGTGGTCGTACCAGTCGTACGTGGTGATGCTCGGCGACGAGGTCGGCCGGGACGATGTCGTCTCGACGCTTCGCTCCGCGGGATCGAGACGACGCTCGGCACGTACGCGATGCACGCACATCCGGCGTTCGAGCGCTTCTTCCACGCCGCCGACCTCCCGCACTCCTCGCGAGCCCAATGTCGGTCGTTGACGCTGCCGCTGCTACCTCGCATGCCCGAGGACACCATCGAGTTGGTCGTCGCCGAGCTGGCGACCGCGGTCGAGGGATCGTCGCGATGAACGACGCCGACGACCTGGTGGCGCAGCTCGCCGCACTCCGGGTGCAGAGCGACGAACGCCTCCGTCGCGAGTGGCAGCGGAGCCTTCCCTTCGCGGATGCACTGTTCGACCGGTGGGAGCGCGCCGAGCGGCTGGGCTTCGGTGACGGCACGAGCGTCTACGACAGCAGCGCCGTCTTCGGCGACGTGGTCGTCGGCGGCGACACGTGGATCGGACCGAACACGCTGCTCGACGGCTCCGGCGGCCAGCTGCGGATCGGCTCACACTGCTCGATCTCGGCCGGTGTGCACGTCTACACCCACGACACCGTGCTCCGCTCGCTCTCGCTGGGTGTGCTCGACCGGAAGGTCGGCGGTGTCTCGATCGGCGACGGCTGCCACATCGGAGCGCTCGCGGTCGTCGCTGCGGGGGTGTCGATCGGTGATCAGGTGGTGGTGGGGGCCCATTCGTTCGTCAATCGCGACGTCCCCTCACGCACGGTCGTCGGCGGCGTGCCCGCACGACGGATCGGTCGTGTGGAGGGCGACGGCACCGATGTGCGAGTGGTGATGGATGCGTCATCCGAGGCCGCCGTTCGCCGACCCGGTCCATGACCGAGCCTCGCGTCGCCTTCATCGGGAACGTGGCGAACACCCACTTCCGAGTTGCGTCAGCCCTGCGAGATCGAGGCGTCGACGCACATCTCTTCGTTAGCCGAACCGATGCGATCGGAAGCCGACCCGAGAACGACGACCCCTCGCTCGCTGTCGGCTATCCGGACTGGATCCACAGCGACGACTGGATCACGCCCGCATCGTTGCTGCTGCCGTGGCGGGCGCCCTTGACCCGACGCCTCGCCCAGTTCGATGTCGTCGTCGCGAGCGGCCCCGGTCCGATCTACGCCCAGTTCGCGGGGGTGCCCTGGGCGTTCTACGTGACGGGCGGCGACCTGACCGTGAAGCCATTCCCCGTCACGTTCTGGCGCTGGTACCCGAACCTCCGACATCGCCTGGCCGAGCTGATCGCCGGAGCATGGCAGCGGCGAGCGGCACGGCGCGCCACCCGGGTCTGGATGCAGGAGTTCTCTCCGACGGTGAGTGCTGCGGCCAGGCTGCGCATGCCGCCCAGCTCGCGCTCGCGGCACGTCTTCCCGATCGTCGTCGATGCTGCCTCCTTCGCAGCAGATCGCCCGGACGGCGACGCCGACGAGTGGGTGCGTGGCGAGATCAGTGCCGATCACTTCGTCGTCTTCCATCCGTCGCGCCTCGTGATGGACGCCTCGCCCGAGCTGGTCAGGACCGGCCAGTGGAAGGGCAACGACGTATTGCTCCGTGGCTTCGCTCAGTTCGTTCAGGAGACCGGTTCGACGGATGCCCGCCTGGTCCTTCCGGACCGGTCGCATTCGCGTGATGTCGAGGATGCCCGGCGCTTCGCACACACGCTCGGGATCGATGACCAGGTGACGTGGCTCGTTCCGCCGGACGGAGCCAGCTTCGACGGCGACCACATGCGGGCGCTGTATCGCCGGGCCGACGTCGTGGCTGACCAGTTCAGCGTGGGATGGTTCGGGTATGTCACCGTCGAGGGTCTGGCGAGCGGGCACCCGGTGCTCTGCAGATTGGACGAGGCCGTGATGGCCCGGATGTACCCCGATCACCCCGTCCAGAACGCGGCGGACGAGGCCGCTGTCGCCCGGCTCCTGAAGGAGCTGTGGAGCCAGCCCGATCGGCGCGCACGGGTCGGAGCGGAGTCCCGCGAGTGGGTGCTCCGTCACCATTCGGAACAGGCCGCAGCTGCGGTCTACGTCGAGGCGATCGACGAGCTGATCTCTCTCCGCTGATCGCCGGAGTCGGGGCTCGGCGTCAAGGTCGAGACGTGCGCTCGGTCCGTCGGCGGAGCGCTCGGTACAACTCGCCCATGCTGCCCTCGATCATCAGCAGGACGAGGAACGCCATCCCGAGCAGCGCTCGGACCCACGGGTCGCGCCGCCGGCGGTCTGGGTCGACGCAAGGGCCACGGCACCAGCAGCGCCGCACACCCCGAGCATCCTGAACCACGGGAACGGAACCGGCGCGCGGAGCCGTCCGATGCCGATCGCGACGCCGGTGCCGACCAGCTGACCGACGGCAGTGGCCGCAGCGGCTCCGGCGCCGCCCCACCGGCCTGCCCACCAGAGGCACAGCACGACACCGGTGCCCGCCGCGACCACCGACGAGATGCCGATATCGCGCATCTGAGCACTGATGGCGCTGGGCATCGTGGCGACCTGGTAGCCCACGAAGGCGATGGCGAACACCAGTGCGTAACCCAGCGCGGGCAGCGCCGCGAGGTAGGTGGCACCGCTCACTACTCGGATCAGTTCGGGACTGACGACGGCGATGCCGACGGTCGTCGCTGCGACGCCGACCATGATCCGGCGCCCATCGACGGCGATGCGCTCCAGCCCGCCACGCTGTTTGCTGTCGGCGAATGCGGCGGGTTGCCAGGCGAGTTGGAACCCGAGGACGACGAGCATCGCGATCGAGGCGAACCGTGTCGCGACCGAGAAGTCCGCGACCTCCCTCGCTCCGGCTCGCCCGAGGAGGATGGCTCGGTTCGCGAACTCTGCGATCCAGGTCGCAGCGACGGCCGGGACCAAGGGGAGGCCCAGCACGAGCAGCCGGGTCGCGATGCTCCGGTCGGGCCGTCCTCCGAAGTACGGCGCGGCCACGAAGAGCGCTCCGACCGCTCCCATGCACATGGAGATGGCCATCGCTGCGATCACCGTGGTGGCTGTCGGCCGGTCCGGTACCAAGGCGATCACCAATGCGCCGTTCAGTACGAGGCTGCCGCCGCTCACGGCGGCGAAGGCGCCGGGGCGACGGTGGTTGCGCAGGGCGGTCAGTCCGACCAGCTGCAGCGTGCTGCCTGCGACGGCTGCGCCGGAGAGGGCGAGGGCCGTGGACAGCGACACGTTGCCGAACAGCACGTCGCTCAGCAGCGAACGGGCGAACACGAACACTGCGACACAGGGCACGAGGACGGCCACGGCGATCGTCAGCCAGGTCGAGAACATGCGTCGTTGGTCGTTGGGACGGAGGTCGACGAACAAGCGCGTCGCAGCGACGTTGAGTCCCAGCAGCAACACCGAGGTCACGGCCGATTGGAGCGTGGATAGGACGTCGTACTGCCCGAAGGCCGACGGCGACAGCATCCTTGTGAAGAACGGCAGCAGGATCAGGCCGACGGCCTTGCCGACGACCGAACCTGCCGCGTACAACGCCGAATCGCGGGCGAGCCTGCCGAACCCTTGGCGGGAAGGGGCAGCGTGCTGCTCCGGGGCGTCGTTCACAGCTCGGCTCGAGCCACCGAACGGAGCTTCATCCGGCGATGGAGCTCGCGACGCGTTCGATCGCCTCGTCATCGAGATGAGGCCCGACCGGGAGCGACAACACTTCGGACGCCGCTCGCATGGTCTCTGGGAGATCGACGGAGAGATCGAACGCTGCGAGCCGATGCACGGGGGTCGGGTAGAAGACCCGGGCCTCGACGCCGGCATGGCCCAGCTCAGCGATCAGCGCGTCCCGCCGCTCCGAGCGGACGGTGTACTGGTGGAACACGTGGCGGCAGCCGGCACGTTCGGTCGGCGTGATCAGCTCCGACATCGCCAGCGCGGTGCTGAGTGCGGCGGCGTGCGCTCGGCGTGCGTCGGTGAAGCCGCCGAGGCGTCGCAGCTGCACTCTCCCGATCGCTGCGTTCATGTCGGTCATGCGAAGGTTGAAACCAACGAGCTCGTTCTCGTACGGGCGCTCCATCCCCTGGTTGCGGAGCAACCGGGCGGTGCGAGCGGCGGCGGCGTCGGTGAAGGTCGCCATGCCACCTTCACCGGTCGTCATGTTCTTCGTCGGATAGAAGCTGAACGCGGCGCCGTCGCCGAGGCTGCCCACCGGTCGACCCGCGATCGTCGCGGCGTGCGCCTGCGCGGCGTCCTCAAGGACGGCGAGCGAATGGCGACCCGCGAGCGCCAGGAGGGCGTTCATGTCCGCCGGATGGCCGAACAGGTGCACAGGGATGATCGCCGCGGTACGCGGGCTGATCGCCGCGGCGACCGCCGCGGGGTCGAGGCAGAAGGTGTCGCGTTCGATGTCGGCGAAGACCGGTTCGGCACCGGCCAGCCGGACCGCGTTCGCAGTCGCGGCGAATGTGAAGGACGGCACCACGACCTCGTCGCCGGGACCGATACCCAGCGCGAGGAGCGTCACGTGCAGCGCAGATGTGCCGGAGTTGAGCGCCACGCAGTGCCGGCCGTCGACCTGCGCGGAGAACTCCTCTTCGAACGCGGCCACCTCGGGTCCCTGGCTGATGGAACCGGACTGCAGCACTCGATCGACCGCTGCACGTTCCTCGTCGCCGATGAGGGGGCGTGCAAGTCGGATCTCAGGCACGGCGGTCACGCCTGCTCCAGACGGTCGTCGATCTCGTCGAACCGGTCACCGGTCACCGGGCACCACCAAGAGCCGTCACGTGGCGTCAGCGGGTGACCCGCGGGGCCGACCCACGCCACTCGACGTGCCGGCGACCCGGCGACGAGCGCGAAGGCCGGGACGTCACGGGTCACGGTCGAACCGGCAGCGACGAGCGCCCAGCGTCCGATGTGCGAGCCGCCGATCACGGTCGAGCCTGCTCCCAGCGATGCGCCGTCGTCGACGACCACCCCGGCTGGGGTCCACTGGTCGGCGGACTTCAGCGAGCCGTCGGGTGTCACCGCTCGGGGGTAGCGGTCGTTGGTGAGGACCACGGCGGGTCCGATGAACACCCCGGAGCCGACGATGGCCGGGGCGTACAGCAGGGCGTTGTTCTGGATCTTGCACCGGTCGCCGACCACCACACCCGCGTCGATGAAGACTCCGCGTCCGACGATGCACTGCGACCCGACGGTGGCGCCCGACCGGACCTGCGACAGGTCCCAGACCGACGTGTCGTCGCCGATGGAGGCACCGGTCTCGACCTGGGCGCTCGGGGCGATCCTCGCCTCGGCGCCCGTCACGGTGCGCACCCGATGCCGGCACGACCGGCGCTCAACGTCCGGTTCCCTGTCCTCCGACCATGGAACGCAGCGTACGCAGCACGATGCGCTGATCAAACGTGAGGTCCTGGTGACGCAGGTAGAAGAACTCGTACTGCAGCTTCTCGAGGGCGTCGCGTTCGTCGCCGGCGTAGCCGTACTTGACCTGCGCCCAGCCGGTCAGACCGGGCCGCACCAGGTGGCGCAGGTCGTAGAACGGGAGCTTGTCGCTGAGCTCCTGGACGTAGCGCGGCTGCTCGGGTCGGGGACCGACGATGGCCAGGTCGCCGCGCAGGATGTTGATCACCTGGGGCAGCTCGTCGAGGTGCGTGCGGCGCAGCACGTTGCCGAACGGGCGTGATCCGCGGGTCGTTCTGTGCGGTCCAGTCGGTGTGGGCGTCCTCGGCGCGCAGCTCGCGCATGGTGCGGAACTTCAGGATCGTGAAGCGCTCGCCGCCCTTGCCGACGCGGGTCTGGCGGTACATGAGCGGACCGCGGTTGGCGAGCAGGTCGCCGAGCACGACGAAGGGCGTGATGACGGCCAGGGCGAGCACGCCGACCAGACCGAGCGCGATGTCCATCACCCGCTTCAGGCGGCTGTAGCGCACCCGGTGCACCTCGCCGATGTCGAAGAACAGCGACGCTCGTTCCAGCTCCGACAGGGGCAGCTTGCCGAGCCACTCCTCGTAGAAGCCCTGCAACGTCCGGACGCGGACTCCTGACTCGTGCAGCTTGGCGGCCTGGGCGATGACGCGGTCCTCGGTCTGCGCGTACCGGTCGAGCACGACCACCGTCGCCCGCGTGTCGCGCTGCAGGTCGATGATCGGTGTGTGCCCTGGTTCGAGCCCGGCCGCTTCGAGGGGTGTCAGCGCGGCGACGAGCGACGCGGCGCGTTCGGGTTCCATCCGAAGGTCGTCGGTCAGGCGCACGTGCTCCTCGGGTGCGCCGACGAGCACCACCCGGTCCCGGCCCTCGGCACGGGTGCGGCCGTCGCGTGACACTCCGCTCACGGCGATCTGCCACGGGATGAGCGCCAGGGCCGCGCCGAACACGACGAAGCGGGGGAGCAGGGCGTCTCCGGTGATGAGCTGCGGGATCGAGATGCCGATCGCGGCGATGACCGAGGCGACGATGGCGAGCCAGGCGGCCTGGCGCTTGTTGCGGGGTTGGTCCGGCAGTCCGACCGCGTAGGTCGCGACCCAGAGCAGCACCGTGTAGGCGATCGCCCACGCGAACCTGCGACGAACCCGCGAACGAGTACGGGTTGTCGGCGACGAATCGGGCGTGCACCAGCGAGAGCATGAGCACGGCGACCGCGCATCCCCCGTAGCTCATCCAGCGAGCGAGGCGACGCATCCTCCAAGGCTACGAGGGGATCGTCCCGAACGGAACAGGTAGATGTTCTCCGGTGCTCGCCCCCTGCATCCACCGGTCCGGATGGATCACCGGCGACTGCTCACCCCGTGAGCTGCTCCGGTCCGGTTGGCAGCGTCGACGGCACCTCGCCGGGATCATGAAGTCGTGTGACGGCGGCACACGAGAGCGCGACGAGTACGGGCAGCGCCGGGATGAACAGCCGGCCCCAGTCGCTCGCCGTGAGCGCTGCGAGACAGCAGGGCACGAGGATCCACGTCGCGTCCCGGATCAGCTGAGGTGACCGGCGCCAGCCGAAGGGGGCCAGGAGCCCGAGGATGCCGATGTACTGGGTGAAGTGCGACCAGAGCGCCCCGGCGACCGAGCCGTACTTCGCCGCGTTCCACCGGATCATCGCTTCGCGGTGGCCGGCGTGGAGGAGGTTCACCCGGTCGTTCGGCAGCACGATCCAGCCCGACTGGTGCGCCACCCACCACGCCACCAGGGACAGCAGGGCGACCGTGGCGCCCGCCGCTCGACGGTCGTCGCGCCACGCGGTGAGCAGTATCGGGATGAGCAGCACCAGGATCAGCTCGTGGTTCATGGTGGCGATCGGCATCAGGGCGATCACCCAGGTCCAGCGTCGGGTGGCGAGGCAGAACAGGACAGCTGCGGAGAAGGCCGCCAGGAGTGCGTCGACGCGGTACGGGTCGCTGACGTCCACCAGCAACGGCGACACCGCCACGAGCGCGAGACCGAACCAGACGACACGGACGGGGAACCACAGACGCAGCATCCGGTCCATGACGGCGATCGTCACACCGGTCGCGAGCGCCGTGACCAGCGCGAAGCCCCAGGTGATCGACAGTGGCAGCGCGGCGACGATCATCGGCGTGACCAGTCGATTCCGGAACGGCGGGAGAATCGTCTCGTCGGGACGACCCTGCGCGAGGCGAGCGTAGAAGTCGCCGTCGTTCCCGGCGAGCGGCACGGCGTCGAGCTCAGCTCGCCACGCCACCAGCGCGAACGTGACAAGGCTGACGATCGTCCCCAACGCGACGGTCCGGACCCGAGGCGGAAGAGCGTCGATTCGTTGGACCATCGAAATCTCCTTGCGCGGAGCCTACGGCGAGGCGGACGAAATCGTGCGGGAGCTCGGCCGACCTGGGCGGGTCGGCATGACGAGTCGATCTACCTCGGCGCTCGCATTCCCCGCCGGGCTCCTGCAACATGACGAGCCGAGGCCGGAGAGGGCCGGAGAGAGGGACGGACATGGCATCACCGCACATCGCCGGGCGACGGCGTGCACTCGTGGCGGCGCTCGTCGTGCTGTGCTCGATCGTGGCCACCGGGTGCCTGCACGGCGACGTCGACGTCACCGTGAACAGCGACGGTTCGGGCGAGATCGTCGTCGAGGTCTTCCCGTCGCGGGCGATGCAGGACGACCTCGAGGAGAGCTCGGTCGACGTCGAGTCGCTGATCGAGGGCGCGTTCGAGCAGGTCGACGGCTACGACTACCGCGAGATCGAGGACGGCGACCGCACGGGCTACCGACTGGTGGTGCCCTTCGACGACTACCGCGACCTGCAGGTGCTCGTCGACGGCGGCATGGTCGCCGGTCAGCAGGTGCAGCTGTTCTCGTCGTTGAACATCGTCGAGTTGCCCGACGACGCGGGCTGGCAGCTCGACGCGCAGATCCTGCCGCTCGGTCAGGCCATCGCCGGCGCGAACGTGGGCATGATCCCCGAGACGATGCAGGACGTGATCGACTCCGCCGGGATCGGCAACGCGGGCTCCGGGCTCGACCTGTCGATCTCGCTGCCCGGCACGATCATCTCGTCCAACGCCTCGACGACCAGCGGCGGCACGGCGACGTGGCGCCTGGACGAGCCCGAGGCCCCGACCACGCTGCAGATGCGCACCGAGCCGAAGGAGTTCCCGACGACGGTGCAGCTGGTCGTCGGCGGCGCCGGACTGGCGCTGTTGCTCGGCGTCGTCCTGTTCGTCGTCGGGGCGACCCGGAAGCACTCCTCGGCGAAGCAGCCACGCACGTCGAGGACCCGCCGGTCCCGTGAGAGGTCGACCGGGCGCCCCGAGGGCAACTGGGCTGCGCCGCCGGTCGGCACCGCCCCGTCGCCCGAGAGCAGTCGGCCCGAGCAGCTGCCGACGATCGATGCCGCCCCGCCAGCGCCGAGTGCACTGGTCCCGAACGCGCCCGCCGCGTGGCAGCCCCCGGTCGGCGCTCCGGTCGACGCGGCTCCGCCGACGCCGGCGGGCTGGTACGCAGACCCCGACGACCCGTCGGTGCAGCGCTGGTGGAGCGGCACCGAGTGGACCGACCACCGGAGCTGACTAGGACGCCCGTTCGACCACCAGCAGCTGGTCCGCCTCGACGTCGGTCAGGACCTGCGGCTCGGCGTCGCCGGGCCAGGTGACCTCGACCCGTTCGACCGGGCCGTCGTGGTCGCCGAGGCCCACGTGGAAGCGCGGCGGCGACTGCGACTCGTAGCTGCCGGTGGTGGTGATCCACCCGACGACGGGGTCGTCGCCCTCGGACACCACGACGCTGATCCGGGCGCCGTCGCCCCACCGGTTGCCGGGGCGGGACGGGTCGTCGAGCGCGACGGTCAGCCACGAACGCTCCGGGGTGTCGTTGCGGTACAGCAGCGGCGGGTCGTCGGTGGGCACGATCAGCAGGTCCAGGTCGCCGTCGCCCTCCATGTCGAACGCGATCAGCGCGTGGCCGATCGTCGTGTCGTCGATGCCCGCGGCGACCGCGACGTCGACGTAGCGCCCGTCGTGGAGCGCCCACATGCGCGTCCGGTCCTCGAGGAACGGAGCGTGGAAGCTGTCGGGGTCGGCGGTCGCGTCGTCGCTGATGCGGTAGCCGTTGGTCATGGTGATCTCGAGCCGGCCGTCGTTCGAGAAGTCCTCGATCGCCGCGCCCCAGCCCCACGCGCCGTCACGCAGCCCGTAGTCGTCGGTCGCGTCGCGTGAAGGTGACCGGCGCGCCGCCTGCAGCAGCGTCGCCCGTCGGGCCGTCGTTCAGGTACAGCCGGTTGCCGCTGCAGCCGAAGAAACCGCCGCCCCTGCAGGCGTCGGCCTCGGGGTGTGCGATCGAGGTGACGAACCAGTCCAGGCGCCCGTCGCCGTCGACGTCGCGCAGCACCGAGCCCATGCCGTTCTCGTCGCTCGCCACGCCCGCCGGACACGGTGATGTCCTCGAAGCGGGTGCCGTCGACGTTGCGGAACAGGCGGCTGGTGCAGCCGTCGCCGGTGATCGCCAGGTCCTGCCAGCCGTCGCCGTCGACGTCGCCGAAGGACCCGGTGAACGCCACGATCTCGTGCAGCGGGAGGCCGAGCTGCTCGGTCCCGTCGGTGAAGTTGCCGGCACCGTCGTTCAGGAACAGCCCCGAGCGGTTCTCGGGCAGACCCTCGGGCACCGGGAAACCGAGCTCGGCGAACGCAGCCGACGACGAACAGGGGTCGGTCGCGCTCTCGTCGTCGAGCAGTCCGGCCTCGATCGCCGCGCCGACGGCTTCGGCGTTGTAGATGGCGCCGTACCACTGCAGCACCAGCAGATCCATGTCGCCGTCACCGTCGACGTCGGCGACGGACACGCCGTGGTGCTGCGAGCCCAGCTCGGTGTCGGTCACGTCGGGCCAGACCAGGCCACGGGTCGTCGACTCCTCGGTGAACACGCCGGTGCCGTCGTTGACGAACAGGTCGTTGGCGCCCTGACCGGAGCCGGCGACGAACAGGTCCAGGTCGCCGTCGCCCTCGAGGTCGAGGAACGCCGCCGCGGCGGATCCGAAGCGTTGCGCAGCGCCCGCCAACCCGGCACGGCGCGCCTCGTCGGTGAACGAGCCGCTGCCGTCGTTGATGTACAGCGCGTTGGGCTTGCCGATGCGGGGCAGGAAGATGTCCAGGTCGCCGTCCGCATCGACGTCGGCGACCGCGGCCCCCGACGTCATCGCCGCCTCCCCGGTGAGCCCCAGGTCCGACGCCGAACCGTCGATGCCGGCCTGGCCGGCGACCTCGGTGAAGAACAGATCGCCGCGGGCGGCGTCGACGTCGGCCGACGCCGCTGGTGCCGTGGTGGCCTCGCCCGGCCCCTCGCTCTCGTCGGCGTCGTTGTCGTCGCCGGAGCAGGCAGCGGCGGACAGCAGCACGGTGCTCAGCACGACCGCCGTCAGCGAGCGCACGGCGCGCGCGTCGCCTCGGGCGCGATTCGGTCCCCATCGAGCTCTCCCCCCTACTGCGAGCACGGGCTCGCACGACCCGAGATCCGACTCGTCCTCGGGGTCATCACCCCGGCGACGAGTCGGATCCCGGGTCCGAATCGGTACAAGGTACGCGACGGCCCACGACGATGCTCGGCCGATCCCGCACCGGGTGGGCGTCGTGTGTCAGCGTCGGGCGTCGAGGAGGCCCACGTCGTAGTCGCGCAGCTGTCGATCCGCCGACACGATCGTCAGGCCGCCGGCGATCGCCTGGGCCACCAGCATCCGGTCGAAGGGGTCACGATGGTGCAGCGGGAGCGCGGCGGCGAACTCGCCGTCGGTCGGCGTGATCGTGAGGGGCCGAATGCCGGCACGTTGGACCAGCTCGAGCGCGTCGTCGGGCAGGGTCAGCTTCCCGAGGGACTGCTTGATGCCGAGCTCCCACGGGGTCACCGCCGAGAAGTAGACCTCGTCGGCCTGCTCGATCGCCCGGACGCAGTCCGGACCGAGCGCAGGATCGTCGACCATCCACCAGAGCACGACGTGGCTGTCGAGCAGCAACCTCACGACGCAGGGTCGACGGTCTCGGCCGACTCGTCGAAGAGCCCGAGCACGTCGTCATCGCTGCCCACGACATCACCCACGACTCGCGTCGAGTCGCCCCAGAGCCCGCGGCGACGCTCTGGCCGAGCGGGCGGCCAGGCGATGAGCTTCGCGACCGGCTGTCCGTTGCGGGCGACGATGACCTCGTCACCGGCTTCGACGCGACGGATCAGTTCGGACAACCGACTCTTGGCCTCGTGGGTGTTGACGGTGGTGGCCATGGAGTGAGCTTAGCCCGACTTGGTCCAGTCGAGTCGCTCGGAGTCGTCGCAGCTCGGTGCCGGGCTGCTGCCGGTGCTCGGAGGATCCGAGACCGACGGGGCGACGCCCGCATCGGTCTGCACGCACTTTCTGGCGAACAAGATTCAGGTCGTTGACACCTGTGTCGATTGAACCCCATGGCCTCCGATCCCGTTCGACGCCTGCTCGACGCTGCGTTCGACTCGATCCCATCCGGGGTGATCGTGCAGGACCGCGAGGGGCAGATCGTCGCGTCCAACCGGCCGGCCCGCAGGGCGCTCGGACTCGAGGCCGGCGAACTGCACAGCAAGGGTGCATCCGACGAGCTGTGGGAGATCGTCGACCGTCGCGGACGACAGCTCGCTGCGTCGGAGTACCCGCCGATGGTCGTGCTCCGCACGGGCCGAGCGCTCACCGGTCAACTGCTCGGCATGCGACTCGGCGACTCGGTGTCGTGGTCGTTCCTCGACTGCGTGCCGCTGCTCGACGACGCCGGCTCGGTCGAGGGAGTCGCGACCTACTTCCGTGACGCCAACGAGACCGTGCAGAACGAGCAGCGCCACACTCAGCTCCTCGACGAGATGAGCGATGCCTACGTGATGATCGACGCCGAGGCCCGCTACACCTTCGTCAACCGCGCCGCGGCTGCGGTGCTCGACGCTCCCGCCGAGGAGCTCGTGGGAGAGGTGTTCCTCGACCGGTTCTCGTCGCTGCGAGGATCGGTGTACGAGGAGAGCTTCGCTCGTGCGCTCCTCGGCGAGACGGTGCGCTTCGAAGGGTACGTCGCCGAGCTCGACCGCTGGCTCGAGGTGCGGGCCCACCCCATGGCAGAGGGTGTGGTCGCCTACTTCACCGACGTCAGCGAGCGCCGACGTGCCGAGCGCGAGCGGGTCGAGCTGATCCATCTGGCCGAACAGGCCCGCGTCCGACTGGTGCACGCCGCGACCCGTGACGCGCTGACAGGTCTGTACAACCGCGACTCGCTGTCGGACTGGTTGACCGACCGCGTCGCCAGCCGCGAACGGGTCGCCGTCGTGTTCGTCGACCTCGACCACTTCAAGCGGGTCAACGACACCCTGGGTCACGCCGAGGGCGACGCGCTGCTCGTCGAGGTCGCCCAGCGGTTGCGGTCGTTGGTGCGTGTCAGCGACGCCGTCGCCCGACTCGGCGGTGACGAGTTCATCCTCGCGATCGAGGCCGAGGACACCGAACCGGCGTACCAGCTGGTGCGCCGCATCCTGGGCGCGCTGCGCGAGCCGATCACGAGCCGTGGGCGTCGCCTGGTGGTCACCGGTTCGGTCGGCGTCGCGTTCTCGTCGGACGATTCGACCGCCGAGACGCTGCTGCGCGACGCCGACGCGGCGCTCTACCAGGCGAAGGACGCAGGGCGGAACCGCTGCGAGACCTTCGACGACCACGCCCGCACCGTGCTCGCCGCTCGTCTCGAGACCGAGAGCGAACTGCTCGGAATGGTCGAGCGCGACGAGCTGCGGTCCCACTACCAGGCGATGTTCGATGCGCGCACGGGCCAGCCGGTCGCGGTCGAGAGCCTGGCGCGTTGGGCGCACCCCCGCCGCGGGTTGCTCGCTGCGGGCGAGTTCATCCCCGTGGCCGAAGAGGCCGGTCAGATCGTGTCGATCGGCGACCGGATGATCGACCTGGCGATCGCGGACATGGCGCACGTCGCCGACGCCACCGGCTGCGCGTCGGTCAGGACGTGGATCAACGTGTCGGTGCGCCAGCTCGACGAGCCGGGCTTCACCGAACGCATCCAGGCCCGGTTGACCGTGCCGGAGCTGATCGGGCGGATCGGGATCGAGGTCACCGAGACCGCGGTGGCCCGCGACGAGCTCGACACCGCCGAGTCGCTGCGCACCCTGGCGCTCGCCGGTGTGCCGATCGCGATCGACGACTTCGGCACGGGCTACTCGTCGCTCGCCCGGCTGATCGACTTCCCGGTCGACATGTTGAAGATCGACCAGGTGTTCGTGCACGGCGTGTTCAGCCGGCAGACGATGCCTGCGGTCAAGGCCATCGTCGACCTGGCGCACGCGATCGGCGCCCGGTCCTGCGCCGAGGGGATCGAGGACCCGGCGCAGCTGCGGTGCATGGCCGAGCTCGGCGTCGACCTGTTGAGCGGCTACCACCTGGGCCGCCCGGTGGCGGCGGCCGACCTCGAAGGGTCGTTGGCGCTGCCCCGCCTGGCGATGAGCGACCTGCTGCAACGCGTCACCCTGCCCTGAGGTGCTCGACCCTTCTCTCGAAATCTGTCTCGTTTTCGGGGTGGTGACTCTGATTCCGCGACGGAATTGGCGGCTGCGGCGCCCTCTTCGTCAAATCTGTCTCGGTTTCGGGGTGGTGACCCTGATTCCGCGACGGAATTGGCGGCTGCGGGCATCAGCGGAGTCTCCGGGCTCGCTCGACACCGTCACGGACCTCGGCGACGAACTGGCCAGGACGCGACCACACGGTGTCGTCGGTGACCTCGACCACGACGAACCCCGCCGCCTCGAGCGCCTTGATCCGTGCCTCGTCGGCCTCCTTGTCGACGAGCGCGCTGTGATGCAGCTCGCTCTGGATCTCGAGGACGAGTGGCAGCGTCGGGTGGCGGAAGTCCACCCGACCGATCCACCGGTCGTCGTCACCGGTGTCGACCTGACGCTCCATCGGGATGTCTGCCTCGTCGAGCAGCTGCATCGCCCGACCTTCGAGACCGCTCGCCGGCGGCGTGTAGTCGATCCCTCGCACCTCGAAGTACGCCCGGAGCCCGGCGGTGCCGTTGCGACCCCTGGCCCCGAGCTCCTCGAGCAGCGCATTGATCGACCGGCCCGACAGGAGCCGGTACGACCAGAGCCGATCGGTGAGTGTCGCGGCCCTGGTCGGCGCACACACGTCGAAGAGCTGCATGGCCAGCAGCTCCGGGCGCACGATCGGGATGCCGTCAAGGTTCGTCACCCAGCGAACCGGCAGGTGCTCGACCCTGCGGACCGACGCCAAGGTCGACACGCGAGAGGTGGTCGCCGCTCGCACCGCCTGGAACGGCCGCAGTGAGCAGCCCTTGAGACCCCAGGCCCGTCCTGCGGAGATGTGCGACAGCCGAGCGCGTGGACCTGCGTCGAGGACCGCCTCGACGGCGGAGCGTCGGTCGGTGGCCGGTGAGCCCGTTCGCCGCAGGACGAGCGACGTCACCCGCTCCCACTGGCCGGAGCGCACGAGCCAGGCGATCTCGCCGTAGCCCCAGCCGAGCTCGATCAGCTGTGCCGCGGGACACGACGCCGTGCTGGCCCGCTGCGAGGTCGAGATGGTCGGTCCGGTCCATGGCGAGCCACCGTCGCCGAGCTCACCGCCGCTGTCACCGGGTCGCGCACCCCCCGCCTCCCGCCGTTCGAAATGACAGTTGTTTTCGATGCCAGGGCATCGAAAACAACTGTCATTTCGGGAGAGAGGGGGTGCGGTCGGGGCGCGGAGGCAGGGAGTGGGCGGTCGCTTCCGGCCGTTCCTGCGGCAAGATGGCTGTCCATGACCACGCCCCAGGACGTCGCCGCAGCGCTCCGATCCGCCGTCGCCACGACCGTGCGCGGCAAGCCAGAGGCTGTCGATCTGGCGCTCGCCACGCTGCTCGGCGGCGGCCACCTGCTCGTCGAGGACCTGCCGGGCACCGGCAAGACGCTGCTGGCCAAGAGCATCGCTGCCGCGGCCGGCGGCACGTTCGGGCGGGTGCAGTGCACCCCCGACCTGCTGCCGACCGACATCACCGGCACCTCGGTGTTCCGCCCCGACACCGGCGAGTGGCAGTTCCGGGCGGGTCCGGTGTTCGCGAACGTCGTGCTCGTCGACGAGGTCAACCGCGCCTCGCCGCGCACGCAGGCGGCACTGCTCGAACCGATGGAGGAGCGCCAGGTCACCGTCGACGGGTCGACCTGGCCGCTGCCCGAGCCGTTCTTCTGCATCGCCACGCAGAACCCGTTCGGTCAGATCGGAACCTTCCCGCTGCCCGAGAGCCAGCTCGACCGGTTCGCGCTCGCCATCTCCCTGGGGCTGCCCGACCGTGACGCCGAACGCGAGATCGTCACCGGCGCCGGCGGCATCGACGCACTGCCGGCGTTGCACGCCGTCACCAACCCCGGCGAGGTCGCCGTCGCGATCAAGGCGACCACCGCCACGCACTGCGACGCCAAGGTCGTCGACTACGTGCTCGACCTGACCGACGCGACCCGCGTCGACCCCCGCCTCAGCCAGGGCGCCTCGCCGCGTGCCTCGACGGCGCTGGTGCACCTGGCCCGCGGCCACGCAGTGGTGGCGGGCCGCGACTACGTCACGCCCGACGACGTGCAGGCGGTGTTCGTCGGCGCGTACGCCCACCGGGTCATGGTCGCCGGCCGTGTCGACACCACCGCCGCGCGAGAGGTGCTCACCTGGTTGCTGACCCAGGTCGCCGTCCCCCGGCCGTGACGGCCTCGAACGCGCACCCCGACCGCTGGTCCACCGAACGCAGGGCCACCGAACGCTGCCGTCAGGACCCGATGTCCGCTCTCGATTCGGCGCCACCGCGCCGAATCGGAGACGGAATCGCGGGTGACGGGGGCCGCGGAGTGCGCACGCAGCTGCGACCCACGGTCTTCGGCGTGGCGGTCGCGGTGCTGCTGCTCGTCGGCAGGCCTGCTGCGACCGTCGGTCGCGGATCCGTCGGTCACCGGACTGGTGTGGGCGGGGCTGCTGGGCGCGCTGCTGCTCGGCATCGTCTGGCCGGCGATCGCGGTGCGCATGGTCAAGGTGCGCATCGTGGCCGCGCCGCAGGACCTGGTGGTCGGACAGCTCTCGTCGCTCGAGCTCGAGCTCACCACCCGGGCGTCGGGCCTGTCGATCGGCTGCACCGGCTCGGGCACCTCGGTCGTCGACGTCGTGTCGCCCGGCGTGGTGCGCATCCCGGTGTCGATCAGCGCCCGTGGCGCGTACCGGTGGATCCGCATCGACGTCGGCTCCGACGCGCCCTTCGGCATCGTGTGGGCGAACCGCGCCCGGCTCGTCGCGCTGCCTCGACAGCTGCTCGTCGGCCCCGAGTCCCGCCGTGAGCACGTCCCGCTCGGCGACCTGCCCGGCGACCTGCACGACCCGTCGCCGACCGGTCACGGCTCGAACGGCGAGGCCGTGCGCTCGGTGCGGCCCTACGTGACCGGCGACCCGTCGCACCTGGTGCACTGGCCCTCGACCGCACGTGTCGGATCCCTGGTCGTCCGTGAGCTCGAGCCGCCCGCGACGCGAGGCACTCGCCGTCGTCGTCGACCTCACCCCCGTGCCGATGCAGGTGTCGTCGAGCGCCCACCGCACGGGGCGATGTCACCGCACGAGTCCGGTGGGGGGCCGACCGTGGGCGGGGATCCCGTCGAGTCGGCGGCGTCGCGGGCGGCCGGCATCGCCGAGGTCGCGCTCGACGACGGTGCCCGCGTCATGTTGTGCACCGTCGAGTCGTCCGGCCCGGTGGTGGCCGAGGTCGCTGACCTGCTCGACGTGCGTCGCCGACTCGCCCTGGCCGTCGCCGGCACGCCGTCGACCCCGCCCGACGACTGGCCGGTCGTCCGCGTCACCGCCACCGTCGTCCGCCGCCGCTCCACCGCGTGTCCCGATCGGCGCCGGATCCTCGAATCTCGACCTCGGTCCGATCCGGCAGCGACCACCCCGAATCCGAGACGGATGTGGGGCGCTCGGGGGATGTCCGGCGCACGATCGGCCGGTGGAGGGCGCGGTGAGCTCGTCGCCGTCGGCCGATCGGAGCACGATCTCGACCCAGCGGGTCTGGCTGCTCACCGCGCTCGTCGCCGCGCAGCTCTGGGCGGCGCTGTCGTCGCTGCCGGCGAACGGTGGCGACGGACGTCGGTGGGCTGCCGAGGCCGCCGCGCTGTGCGCGGTGCTGGCGATGTTCGGCCTCCGGTCCATGCCGATCCGTTGGATCGTGCGTGGACTCGCGCTGCTCAGCGGCATGCTGCTCGCCCGCTTCGGCGAGTTCGGCGCGCTCGGTGGGCTCGGCGGGTCGTGGCGGGTGCTGCTCTGGCTCGGGACCACCGCGGCCGCGCTCGCGCTCGCACCGTCGAGCCGAGCCGTGCCCGGCCGCGACCCGGGCGTGGTGATCCGCGCCGAGGACCTGCCGCCGTCGGCAGCGCTGCCGTCGCCCTCGAAGCGCTCGACCCGCTCGGAGCGCTCCGGTGCCGACCCGACCGGCGCGCCGTCCGACTGCCGCCGGCGCCGGTCCCTCCCGCGCCCGTGCCGGCGTGCCGGTCGCGCTCGTGGTCGCGGCGGTCGCCCTCATCGGCGCGTCGTCGCTGCTGATCGGGCCGCGGGTCTCGAACTCCTTCCCCGTCGGGTCCCGCGTGGGTGACGTCGTCGACCTGGGCGACAACCGTGGCGACAACGTGCTGGTCGCCACCGACACCCTGGACATGACGACACGTCCCGCGACTGTCGGACCGGGTGATCATGACCGTGCGGTCGCAGATCGCCTCGTTCTGGCGGACCGAGACCTTCGACGAGTGGGACGGGTCGTCGTGGTCGCGCAGCGGCGGGCGCGACGGCTCGTACCTGCAGGACGGACAGGTCGTCGCGTCACCCGAGGACCTGGCCGCGATCGACGGCGTCGACAGCACCCAGGAGTTCCGCATCGAGATCGGCTTCGCCACCGCGGTGCCCTCGGCGCCGTCACCGGTCGAGGTCGCCAGCGACCAGGAGCTCGCGCAGCGCCCCGACGGCACGCTGGTGTCGCCGGTGCGTCCGCTCAGCCGCGGCACGACCTACACCGTCACCAGCCGTCAGCTGCCCGTCACGCCCGAACTGCTCCGGGCGAGTGACGCCCAGGCCGTGCCCGACCGAGATCCTCGACGACTACGCGCAGGAACCGGTGGCGACCGAGCGGACCGTCGCGCTGGTCCGACGAGATCACCGACGGCGTCGAGGGCGACTACGACAAGATCAGAGCGCTCGAGCAGTGGATGGACGACAACACCGAGTACTCGCTCGACGCGCCGCTGTCGCCCGAGGGCGTCGACGTCGTCGACCACTTCCTCTTCGACAGCCGGCTCGGCTGGTGCGAGCAGATCGCGAGCTCGCTGGTGGTCATGGCCCGCATCGCCGGGGTGCCGGCGCGGCTCGCGACCGGCTTCGCTCCGGGGGAGTGGGACGCCGTCGGCGGCCGGTTCGTGGTGCGCGAGCGAGAAGCGCACGCGTGGGCCGAGGTCTGGTTCCCCGACGCGGGCTGGGTCACCTTCGACCCGACCGCGCAGGTGCCGCTCGCCGGCACCGACGAGGCGACCCCCGGCGCTGCAGCGGTCGACTGGCGTGAAGTCGTCGGCGCGCTGCTGCTGGTGGTCGGCGTCGTGTCGCTGGCCGCCGGACCGGTGCGTCGCTTCGTGGAGCGGCGCGGCGAGCGGATCCGGGCCCGCCGTCGCCATCGTCGACTGGTGCGGGAGCGCTGGGACGTCGCCGAGGAGGCGCGCATCGAGGCGGTCGGCCGCGAGGCGGGCCGCGCCCGAGCTCCCCAGGAGACGGTCGCCGCATATGCCGGCGCCGTCGCGAAGCTCACCGGCGACGCCGAGCTCGCGGCGCGGGGCCGCGCGGTCGACGAGCACCGTTACGGCCCCTGACCGCCCCCGGTCGGCCCGGCGGCACGTCATTGATCTGCAAATGAGCCGTTGACCGCGCCCTGCGCCTGCGGAAGACTTGGTCACGCGAACGGCGGGGCTCGTACGCACCTCTCCACCGCCCGATCGGGCGGCACACCTTCCCGGCCGATCGGGGCATCGACCGGGCCGCGACCACCCCAGCCCATCTCGGCGGAGGCTCTCCGCCCACAGCACGCACTCGACTCGGAGGGAGGCGAGGACTTGCTCGTTGCCCCGACCCCGGCGTCCGCCCCCCGCCCGACGGTCCTCGCGGCCGCTCCGCTGCGCGGCCCCGGCCGAGCCGGCCAACGCGGGTACGGGCTGCTCGAGGTGCTCATCGCCATCGCGCTGATGGGCACCGTGTTCGCGGCGATCAGCCTGGCGATGCTGACGCTGATCGCGACGACCTCCGCGACGAACGACTCACAGCGCATGCAGGCGGCGCTGCAGTCCTACACAGAGAGCCTGAAGGCGGGCACCTATCGGCAATGTGGTGCGACCGGCTCCCCACCGGTCGCACGTCCCACCGCCGCAGAGGTGCAGGGAGCCCATGACGGGGATCCGGCCGCCTACCGCCCGGCCGCCGGATCGGGCATCACGGTAGAGGTCGTCGACGTGGAATTCCTCTCCTCCGCGTCGGCGGCCCTGCCACCTGTCTGGCCGACCACCACCATGGCGAACGGGGTCGGGACGTTCTCCCACACGTGTCCGTCCAGCGGCGACGCCGGACGGCAACGACTGACCGTCACGGGTCAGCCTCGCCGGCCGCACCCCGCGCACCGGCACCGTGGTCGTGGCCGAGGCTCCGGTCGAGCCCACGCCGTGAGCGAGAGGTCCGGCGGGCGCGCCGCTGCACGACCGTGTCCCCAGCGGTCGGGGCAGGCCGGGTTCACCTTGGTCGAGCTGCTGTTCGCCATCGCGTTGACCGCGCTGCTGGTCGGACCGGTCGCCGCGTGGACGGTCACGATGGTCCGTCAGCAGGGTGCGATGGGTGAGCACCTGTCCAACGCCACGGCGACGGGCAGGGTCAACGCCGCCTTCGGTGCCGACGTCGCATCCGCGCGCAGCGGTCACCGCCGGCGTCGGTGGGGACTGCACGGGCGGCGGACCGGGCGCGGGCACGGTGCGGCTGTCGTTCGTGACCGCCGGGTCGACGTCGATCAAGGTCGTCTACACCGAGGCCCCCGCCAGTGGCAGCAGCACGCGCGACCAGCCTGTGGCGTCGCCAGTGCACCCTGGACGGTTCACTCGCCGGCGCCACCGAGCTGTTCCCGTCGATCCGGCCCGGCTCGGTCGTCGCCCGCTGCCCGTTGCCGGCGCCACCTCCCGCTCCACCTGCCCCTCCCGTCCCACCCCCCAGCGGTCCGCCGCCCTCGGACTGCTCCGACGCCTCGGCCCGGCGGGTCCAGCTCAGCCTCACCCCGCACGGCCCGTCGGGCTCACCGCGACCCGTCGTGGTGCAGGCGACCCGACGCGCCGACGGGGGCGCCATCGGCGTGCCCGGCAGCGGCAACCGTCCTCCGATCGCACAGATCGAGGTCGACGCGCTCGTGGGGTACATCGGTCAGCCGTTCAGGTTCTCGGGTGCTGGGTCCGAGGACCTGGACGGCCCACTCGTCGCGACCTCGTACCGCTGGGAGCTGCCTGGCCCCGCCGGCGCGACCGTCGTGCACATCGGCGCGCAGGTTGACCACGTGTTCACCGAGCTCGGCGAGCACACCGTCGTGCTGCAGGTCACCGACGCCGACGGTGCGGCCAACCTTGCGGCGATCACGGTCCGTGTCGTCAACCGGCACCCGACCGCCGTGGCGGTGATCACGCCCGAGACCGGCGATGTCGGCGTCACGTCCTTCCACTTCTCGGCATCGACGAGCGCCGAGGCGGACGTGAACGACCCGCTCGAGTACTCCTGGGACATGGGCCCGGGGCCCGACGGCACCCCGCAGGTGCTCAGCGGGGCCGAGGTCGACCTGGTGTTCCCCGAGGGCACCCCGACGGGACGACGCCAGATCACCCTGACGGTGACCGACTCCCGGGGTGGTCGCGACGTCGTGATCGCGCAGATCGGTCTGGGCGGCCCGCCCTCGACCGGCGACATCCTCATGAACCCGGAGCCGGTGATCACCTCGGGCACGCCGGTCGTCGGCACGGTCGGTCCGGACCGACCCGACCTGGTCGTCGAGTTCGTGTCGACCGCCGGCGATCCCGCCGACACCTGGAGCCTGTCCCGGGTCGGCGGGCCCGAGGTCGCGACCGGGACGGCCACGGTGCTGTCGCACACCTTCGGCGCGGGCGACCACGGCCAGTACCGCATCGCCCGCATCGACGGCTCGGGCCGACAGGTCGGCGCGGACCGGGTGTTCCGGGTGAACGCCGGACCGGTCGCTGCGTTCACGCTCTCGGGCGCGTCGACGGACTGGCCGCGCAGCGTCGCCTTCTCGTCGAGCGGTTCGAGCGACCCCGACGGGCCGATCGTCGCGTGGCGCTGGACGTTCGGGTTCTTCTCGGCGTGGGTGTCGTCGGACGCCGCGCCGACCCATGTGTTCACCCAGCCGGGTCGTTACGCCGTGCGGCTCGAGGTGATCGACGCCGACGGCGCGACCAGCTCCACCGACCAGGTGGTCGAGGTCACCGGCGCGCTGCCCGCGCCCGCCGCGCCGACGTGGCTCGGCGATCGGATCGAGATCGCCGCGGTGCCGGGCGCCGAGTCCTACCGGGTGCACATCACCTGCGGCGGCTCGTCGGTCGTGGTGCCGGGCTCGGAGCTGCCGGCCGTGCCGTCGCCGACGTTGACCCTTCCCGCCGGCACGTGCCCGGCGCCGGCGGTCGCGGCCGCCAGCTACGAACTGAGCGCAGGGGGCCTGTGGAGTCCGACGTCGCCGGTGGGGACCCGGCCGTGACCCCGCGCCCGACGTCGCACACCCGCGACGAGCGCGGTGTGGCGCTCGTGTTCGTGCTGGCCGCGATCGCGCTCACCTCGACCGTGGTCGTCGCGCTGCTCGCGTTCAGCCTGGCGAGCGCTCGGCTCACCGTCGCCCAGGAGCGCAACGCCCGGGAACGTCGCGCGGCCGACGGCGCGCTCGAGACCGGCATCGGGCGCCTGGCCCGCAGCGTCGCGAACAACCCGTGCACCGACGTGCCCGCCGACAGCGCGGTCAGCTCCGACCACGAGCGCGACGCGGCCGGCGACCCGATCGAGGTCACGTTGCGCTGCCGTCCGTTGCCGCTGCCGACGGCAGCGGTGCCGACGACGCCGTCGCCCGAGGTGCTGGGCGGTCCGGGCGTCGAGATCGTCGGCACCGGCTACGGCGGCGCGCTCACGCCGCCGGCGGGGAGCGCGGCGGACGCGACGTTGGTGGCGAGCGGTGTCGACCCGGTGCGCTTCGACGCGGACGTCAGGGTGGCGAGGGGTGCCGCGGTGCGGTCGAGCGGCACGGGCTACTCGGGTGCGATCGCGTTGGGCCAGTACGAGCAGGGCAGCAGCGGTGTCGGCGCGGCGGGCACGGCGCGCTGCGGGACGCTCGACCCTGCGGGAGGTGACCGTTCTGCCTCGTTCGACGACCGTGACTCGCTCCCGGCGTGCGAGGTGGCGAGCGCCGCGGCGCTGGCCCCCCGCCGTGGCAGCTTGTTCTCGGCGTCGGAGTCGGTGAGCGACCAGACGGTCGCCTCGTGCCCGTCGGGCGCCCCGTCGGACGCAGTCGTCGAGTTCCTTCCCGGGCGCTACGACGCATTCGACACCGCACGACTCAACGACCTGCTCGACGGCTCGTGCAGCGGCCGCACGTTCTGGTTCCGATCCGGCACGTACCTCTTCGACGTCAACGACGCGAGCGCCGCGGCCGGCGACCGGTTCGCGCTCGTGGTCGACGACCCCACCGCCAAGGTCGTGTTCGGCGAGTCCACCGGCTGGAGTGCGTCGAGTGGGCCGTCGCCGTCGGACTTCCCGCGGGCCTGCGACGTGGGTCGTTCCGGCGCCAGCATCCAGCTCACCGGCCGCTCCAGCATCCGCCACCGCGCGGGCCGGGTCGCGATCTGTCCCCACTGGACGCCCGGGACCGACTCGGCGTTGCCGGCGATCGTGCAGGCGGAGTCCTCGCCGTCGCAGCCGGTTCGGATCTCTCCGCCACCGGGCGACATCGTGCTGCCGATGATCTCGACGATGTGCTTCGGTTGGATGTGGGCCTACTGCGGTTCCGGCGACAGGACCCGCGCGATCACCACGACGTGGGCTGCGACCGGCACCGCGCAGCTCGATTCGGCGATGCTCCTGCTCGAGACGACCGAGAACCCGCCGGTCCACCAGGCCCGCTCACTCGTCAACGTGCGTGTCAGCGCGCCGGGCTTCGCATGCGACACCGGCTACGTCGACCTGGGTCGGACGCATCGCCAGTTCACGGCGCTCGACCTGATGTCGCCGACCAACCCGGGGGACTGCCGAACCCAGCTGACCGGACGGAACGAGTCGATCTTCGAGGGCGCCTCCATCCGCATCGAGCTGCTGGTCAGCGACCCGGGCGGCAACTACGGGCAGCTGGGCTCGAACTGCGGGCTGGCGCCGGGTTGCCAGGTGACCTTCACGGTCGGCCGGATCGAGCTGCGGACCAACATGGTCGGCGTCGCGCCGCGGAGTGCCACGAGCGCGCACTGGTCCGACCCGACCGCCGCGTTCGCGCTCGACGGCGTCGCCGCGCAGGTGCCCCAGCACGTGCAGTGCATCGTCGCCGACGAACGGTGCCGACACGACCGGGCCGACATGACGCGCTCGATCACGTTGGGAGACTTCGACACCGCCGGCGCGTTGCTCGACGCGGACGACCCCGTCGAGGACCTCGGACTGCGAGTCGAGAGCACGACCTCGGGGCGGAGCTGGGCGTCGAACGAGGTCGACAGCACGTGGGTTCGAGTCGACCTGACGCTGCCACCCGATGGCGCGACCCCGGCGCAGACCTGCTCGGTCACCCAGAACGGCTTCTCCCGCTCGGTGCGGGCCGTCCACATCGACCTCTTCCCCGAGGGCGGCACGTGTCGCGCGTTGGTCGAACGGGTCGGGCAGCTCCAGGGGGCGACCGCGACGGTGTCGATCCGGTCCCGGTGCATGTGGTGGACCAACTTCCTGTCGGGCCAGTTCGAACGCATGCCCACCGACCTGGCCGGCAACTGCAACCAGGTGCGACTGCCCGAGTTCGACCGCATCCGACTCGACGTGACCCCCGCGTCGGTCCAGCGGCCACCCAGCGCCGAGGTCACGGTCGACGCCAGGCCCACGACCGACGGCACGAGCTTCACGGTCCTCGGCGACACCCTGACCCCCGACCTGGACATCGACGTGCGGTGGCGAGGAGCGATCACCGACCTGCCGGTGTTCGGCGGCACCATGTCGATCCGCTCGCTCGGCAGCTCGCAGGCGGCAGGCGCCACCATGGGTGTCGTGTGCTGCACGCCGCCCGCGGTCACCACGCTGCTGCTCGAGGCGATGATCGACTCGGTGGTCACGGCCGAGGCGCAGCTCTACGTGGGGCGACCCGGCAGCGGGGGCGCGCCGCCCCAGGTGCCCGAGCTGCGCCGGTCGGTGGCGGTCCGCGACTGGTCGTACTGTCGCGACGACTGCACCGAGGTGTTGGGCACGACCGCGGTGGCGGTTCCCGCCCCTGGCCCGTGAACGGCTCGCCACCGGAGCGTCCGGCCGCTTCCTGAGCGTTCTGTCCACCATTCCCCACGCACCGGGCTCACCTGACCACTGGGCGTTGTCGCCCATTGCCCCGATCCGGGATCACCGCCAAACTGTCGTTTGAGTTGGCGTCACAGCGGGTAACACGGCGAGCGACTCCGGGCATCGGCGGGCGCGGAGAGGGAGACGGAGGGGGATGGTGGACGAGTTTCGGCACGCCGCACGACCCTTTGCGCCCTGCGGCAGCTTCCGTCTTCGTCACCGACCGCACGACCAGGCAGGATCCAGCCTCATCGAGGTGCTCATCGCCGTGATGCTGGTGTCCATGGTCGTGCTGGGCCTGGCCACCGCGTTCGTCACGCTCATGCGCATCAACCGCGGCAACGCCGAGCAGCAGCGCGTCGACCACGCGGTCGACAACGTCGCGGAGCAGCTCAAGGCCGTGCCGTACGTCGACAGCGGCGACCGCGTGGCCGGGTACACGACGGCCCTCGTCCTGCCGCCCTCGAGCGCGAACGAGCCGACCGTGACCCTCCGCCGGGTCGAGTGCCGGGTGCGCGCCACTGCGGCGACGCCCGTCGACTCCGACGCCTACGACACCGCCTGTGCCGCCGACGGCGGCACCCAGCGCCTGACCGTGCGCGGCGAGTGGCGGGGCCGCACCCGCGAGGCGCAGATCGTGGTGAGGAACCGATGAGCGCAACCGCCGAGCTCCTCGCAGCGCACAGGGAGCGGCTCAGAGCGTCGCGTCACCGCGCGCAGCACGGCTACACCCTGCTCGAGGTGCTGTTGGTCGTCGCGATCTCCGGGCTCATCATCGGCCCGCTGTTCGCCTGGATGCTCCTGACGATGCGCCAGCAGCCGGTGCAGCGCGACGGCATGATCGTCTCGGCCCAGGCCGGCCTGCTCCGGGGCAACTTCCCCCGTGACGTGACCGTCGCCGGCGCAGCACGGGCCTACGACCCGACGGGCGCCCTGGCCGACGAGCCGGGCACCGAGTGGTCGACGTGGCGCGAGCCCTGCATCGCGAGCGCAGCCTCGGGTGGGCCCGGCGTCCGCCACCTGGCGGTGCTGATCTCGCAGGGCGAGTCGCGGGTCAAGACCATCTACTCCGTCGCCCCCATGCGCGACCGGCAACTCGGTCGTCGCCGGGCGCTCCAGCATCTGGCGCACCCAGTGCGGCGCCAACACCGGCACGCTCCAGCGTCAGTCGCAGGTGGTCGAGGACGTGGACCCGTCGGCTGCTGCGACGAGCGCCTCGTGCTCGACGGCGGCCGATCCCGCCGATGCCTGCCGCCAGCTGAGCCTGCGTGTGACCCAGCGCGACTCCGAGGGTGACACCCGGCCGCCGGTCCTGCTGAACGCGACCCGGCGCACCGACCTGGCATCGCTGGCCGCGGATCCCGGCGGCAACTTCCTGCCGATCGCCCGCATCACCGTGCTCAACCAGACCTGGAACGGTCCCGGATCGCCCGCGACCACGGTGCGCCTCAGCGCGGCCGACTCCTTGGACCCGGACGGCTCGCCGCTGACCTACCGGTGGGAGCTGCCGAACGGTCCCGAGGGCACCAACCCGAGCTTCGACCTGGACCACGACGAGGAGATCGTCGACTGGGTCCTGAACGACGTCGGTGTCTACCGGGTGCGACTGACCGTCACCGACGACGACGGCGCGCAGAACTTCTCGTACCGGCTCCTCGAGGTGACCAACCGGGCGCCGACCGCGGTCGCCAACGTGTCACCGCTGACCGCCATCGCGGGTGAGACCACCTTGCAGCTCGACGGCACCGGGTCGAGCGACCCCGACGACGCGGTAGTGGCGCACCATTGGCGGATCAGTTCGGCGCTGCCTCCGGAGGACAACCCCGGCTACGAGTGGACGTCGAACGCCGCGACGGCGAGCTTCCCCGTGCCGGCCTGGGCGATCGGCGAGCTGGTGGTCGAGCTGACCGTGACCGATCGCCACGGCCTCACCTCTGTCCAGGCGAACGATGTCACGGTCATCGACCCGACCGCTCCGCCGGTCGAGGAGCCGGACCCTGATCCGGGCGAAGAGCCCGAGCCCGAACCGGGCGCACCCGTGGCCCGGTTCGTCGCGACGCGGGTGTCCGGTACCACCTACTCCTTCGACGCCAGCGAATCCGACGGCGCCGGACTCACCTATGCCTGGCAGTTCGGACTGCTCGCCGGCAACGGCAGCGGCTCACCGTTGCAGTACACGTACCCCGGGCCGGGCACGTACACCGCGACGCTGACGGTCACCGACGACGAGGGTCGGACCGCCCGCCGCACCCTCGAGATCATCGTGCCGGGCACGCCGGCCGCGCCGACCAACGTCCGAGTGGTGAACAACGTGCTCATGTGGGACCCGCGGCCCGGAGCGCGCCGCTACCTGGTCGACCTCGAGGCGTCGAACAACGGCTGCGCCCGGGGCGTCGCGAACCAGCCGGTCGCAGCGTCGGCCGCTCCGCAGCGGGCCCTGCCGCCCAGCCCGTGCACCGGAACCGGCACGACCGCCCGTGCCAGGGTCGGCGTCGAGGCGTCCGCGGGTGGTCCGGTCGCGTGGAGCGCCTGGGTCGACGTCCCGGTGGTGGTCAAGTGATCCGGCTCTCCGACGTGCTGCACGCCCGGCGCCGCGCCGCGGTGTCCGACCAGGGCGGTTTCGCGTTGGCCGCGGTGCTCGCCGTCATCGCGTTCACCGGCATCACCATCGCCGCGCTGCTCGGGCTGATGATGACCACCATGCGCGTCACCCGCTCCCAGGAAGAAGCCGCGCAGGATCGTCGTGCGGCCGACGGCGCGATCGAGAACGCGATCGAGAAGATGCGCGACGTGCCGTGCAACCCGCGCGCACAGCCGTACCTCGAGGACCAGCAGATCGGCACCCGCACCGTCGACGTCTCGTGCACGTCGTCGACCTCGGGTGTGTCGATGACCGACCAGGTCCGACTCGTCGGCGTCCACGGGTACAACGGCGCGTACGTCGGCTGGACCGACGACTGCGCGTCGAACGCCACTGCGGGCTGTCTTCCGTGGGGGGCGGCCGGCTTCAACCCGAGGCCGGCAGCGAGCGCCGGCGACGTGTCGCTGGTGCACTCGGGCCAGGAAGCACTGCGCTTCGATTCCGGAGTGACCGTGCGACGCGGGGCCGCTGCGCTGCGCAATCCGATCGGCGGCAGTCCGGCGATCGAGACCGGTGGCGAGTACAACCAGGGACGCCCCGGTCTCGGCGGATCGGGGCCCACGGACTGCGGGATGCTGGCGGGCACGGGACCCGGGAGCATCTCCGACAGCTCCGGATCGCCCACGTGCGGCTCACCAGAGGCGGCGAACCTGCAGGCCGACAGCGCGGCGAACCTCGCGGCACTCGTCCCGCCGACGACGCCCGTGTCGGTCCCGTCGGGGTGCTCGTCGACCAGCCCGGTCGTGACGTTCTCGCCCGGGGTCTACAACGCCGAACAGACCCTGCGGCTCAGCGAGCTGACCGCAGCGGCCCGCTTCAATGCGGCCGCGAACGACTACACGTCCCCGATCCCGGGCTGTCAGAACAAGACGTTCTGGTTCCAGCCGGGCATCTACTCGTTCCAGGGCAGCGAGCTGCGTTTCTCGAGCCCGGGCTCGTACTACGTGTTCGGCGCTCGGCAGAATTGGGAGCTGGCGGACGGAGTGCAGGGCACCCCGGCGCTGGTGAACGACCCGTCGTCGGTGCTGTGCAACCCCGATGTCTCGGGCACGTCGATCGTGACCGCCGGCTGGACGCGCCTCACCCACACCCTCGGGCGCGTCGCGATCTGTCCGGCCCGCCCTGCGAGCGGCGACGCTCATCCGGCGATCTTCCAGCAGATCTCGGTTCCGACCGGCGTCGCGGTGACGCTCAACCGGACGACGCCCAGCACTCCGGTCACGCAGTCGTTCCGCTGTCGCGTCCAGAACCCGTTCGCTGGCTACTTCTATCCGGATGCGGCCGACGTCAACGACTTCGGCGAGTGCGTGCCGGTGCGTCGCTACACCCTCAACCTCGCGACCTCCGGTGCGGCGGACGTCGACTCCCTGCGAGTGATGCTCACCGGCACCGAGGGCACCACCCCGAACAACCTCATCGGCAGCCGTCGCAGCCGGTTCACCGTCCACTCCGCGACGAACCAGATCTGCTCCACCGATTGGGTGACGGGCATGCCGAACGGCAACGTCACCAGCTCGTTCGACCTGAAGCAGATGCCGGGCACCTGCCGTACGACGGCCTTCAACCAGCGACGCCTCGACGGGGGTCGGATCGTGGTGGAGCACCGGATGCAGCTCTTCCCGAACCTGCTCGTCCCCAACGTCTCCCAGAGCTTGACCATCGCGGGTGCCGCGGTCGAGGTGAACACCGACGCCGTGCGGGTGCGCAGTGCGGGTGATGTGTCGAGCACGGAGTGGACGAACCCCGGGGCGGTCGCCGTGGCGGACGCTGCGGCAGCGACGCCCATCCTCCCGTGTCCCGACGGCGTCTGCGAGGTCGCCGACCCCGGCGGCACCAGGACGCCCGCCACGCCCTTCACCCACTCGCTCTCGCTCGGCAACTTCGACGTCTCCGGCCTTGCGAACCCTGCGTCGACGATCGACCCGGCGATCACCGATCTGCGTGCGGTGCTCCGGATCACTCCGTCCACCGGTCCGTTGCCACCGCCCTTCGACGGGCTCTTCCGGATTCCGACGAGGGTGTTCGTCGAGCTGCGCAGCCCGACGGGCCACCGGTGCGTGGTGGAGGGCGAGGGGATGAACTCCGACCAGGAGATCGCGATCGACCTGCTCGACGTCAACCTCGAGACCCCCGACTCACCCGGGTGCAACTCGATGGCCTTCACGAACGTGTCGGACCTGGCCGGGGTGACGATGAGGGTCAGGTTCGAGACGCCGTGCGTGCCGGACTACGGCGCACCCCACTACGGGCACGCCTGCATCCGCAACGGGAGCAACGTCTTCCAGCTCCGTCCGCCCGGCATCGAGAACGTCTCGCTGTCCGTCGGCACGGACACCTACATCCGCAGCTCACGGTCCCTCGTCACCAGCAACGCGGTCGCCGGCGCCACCGGCGCCACGTTCAACGTGCACGGCATGACCTGGATGCCGCTGACCGACCTCGACCTCGCCTGGCGGGGTCCGGCGACGACCACGCCGCTGTTCGCGAACGACCTGGTGCTCAACGGGCTCGGCAGTCGCATGTTCGCCGGTGCCGCCATGGGCACCGTGTGCTGCAACCCTCCGACGTCGCGCACCGTCGAGCTCACGGCATCGATCAGCGGTGTCGACCGCATGATCGCCCGGGTGCACTTCGACGACGCCGTGCCGGCGCCGGACGGTCGGGCCACGGTGGACGTGCTGCGGTGGCTCAACTGCCACGGGGCGTGTGCGTCGGTGCTGAGCGAGTCCGACATCAACCCCAACTCGCCACCGTGATCGTCGCGCCGCGGCGACCGGCGCGCCTCCTGACGGGGCGTCAGGTCCTCGGTCTACGATCGCCGTCCATGAGCGGGAACACGATGGACATCGGGGTGGCGCTGCCGACCATGGCGGGGGACTACACACGGGCGACGACGCTCGAGTGGAGCCGGGGCATCGACGAGGGACCGTTCTCGAGCATCTCGTGCGGCGAGCGGATCACGTTCCGCAACCAGGAGATGACCGTCACGAACGCGGCGGCTGCCGCGCTGACCGAGCGCGTGCGTGTGTTCGTCAACCTGGTCGTGCTGCCGATGCACCCCATGCCCGTCGTCGCCAAGGAGCTCGCCACGCTCGACGTGCTGAGCGGCGGCCGGGTGACCCTCGGCGTCGGCATCGGCGGGCGCGAGCACGACTACCTGGCCGCGGGTTCGTCGATGGAGCGTCGCCACCAGCGACTCGACGACGGGGTCGCCGAGCTGCGTCGCCTCTGGGCCGGCGGGGCGCCGTTCGAGGGCGCCGATCCGGTCGGGCCGACGTGCGTGCAACCGGGTGGGCCGCCGATCCTGGCCGGCGCGATGGGTCCCAAGGCGCTCGCCCGTGCCGCGAGGTGGGCCGACGGCGTCTCCGGGTTCTCGATCAACGCGAGCGGGTCCGACATGGCGGCCGCCGCGTCGGCGGCCCGCGACGCGTGGTCGGCGGCAGGGCGCTCGACGCCGCCCCGGATCGTGACCGGGTGCTTCTACACGCTCGGCATCGACGACGCCGAGGCGACCCTCGAGCAGTTCACCTACGAGTACCTGCAGATCTTCGGGGAGCGGTTCGCCCGGGCGATGGCCGCCGACGCGCCGGTGTGGAACGGCGACCGGTTGCTGCAGGCGCTCGACGAGGCCGAGGCCGCGGGCGTCGACGAGTTCATCCTCGTGCCCGGCACGGTCGACGTGGCCTGCCTGGAGCACACCGCCGCGCTCGTCGCCAGTCGCTGAGCCCACGGATCGGACCGGCCCGCGACCTGCGCGTGGCGGAGCCCTTCCGGGGCCGTCGCGCGCTCGGTGACGCCGCCGGAGCGGGCACGTCGAGAGGGCTCGACGGGCTGCCGGGGAACGATCACGCGTCACACAATTGTTTGCTCCACATGCACTTGGGGCACCCGGCTACCGTCGCCCCCGGGCGGGGAATCCGCCCCGCCCACGTAGCAGTGGGAGTGACTCATGAGAGTGAAGAACGTGCGACGGCGACTGGGTGTCGTGCTCGCCACCCTGGCGGTCGTCGGCTTCGCAGTGGCGTGTGTTCCGGACACGCCGAGCGGAGAACCCCCCGATCCGTGTGCGACTCCGAAGGCCGCCGCCGAGGCGACGGCGAACGTCACCACAGTGCCCGGACCCGTGCACGACACCGACGGCCCGTGCGACGGCGAACGTCGGCACCAACTGCCCGGACCCGTGCACGACACCGACGGCCCGTGCGACGGCGAACGTCGGCACCAACTGCCCGGACCCGTGCACGACGCCGTCGGCCAGCGCGACGGCGAACGTCACCAGCGGCTGCCCGGAGCCATGTCCGGACCCGGCACCGGCGCCGGAGCTCCGAGCCAACAACAACGGCAACTGCCCGACCGAACCGCCCGAACCGTGCGACGCCGAGACGACCGCCGGCGGGGAAGGGGTGACCACCACCGAGCACAACATCGGCGTGGCCGGTCCGACCTCGTTCGTCCTCGACTTCGACGCGCTCAGCCAGCCTGACCGGTTCGTGGTCTCCTACGAGGGAGCCCAGATCTACGACAGCGACTGGCGTGGTGACCCCGGCTACGACGACCCGGACGGCAACCCGATCACACCCGCCGGGCCCGGGGCGGGCTCTGCGGTGGTCAACGTTCCCGCCGGCACCTCGACCGTGGTGACGGTCGTGGTCACCGGCTCCGGAGCCGGGACGTTGTGGGACTACGTGGTGAACTGCCCCGCTCCGCCGGTGTGAGCCTCGGAGCCCCCGCCCCCGACATCCGGCTCGGATTCGGTGCGATCACCTCGATTCCGAGTCGGAACTGGATGGGCCTCTCGACATCCGGTTCGGATTCGGTGCGATCACTCTGATTCGGCGACGGATTTCGGGGATCGGCGTCGGCGCGGGACCTCCCGTGCCGGCGCCGAGTGCGTTCAGGCGATGCGTGCGGTCTCGCCGGTCCAGTCGGCAGCGGCGTCGGGCACGTTCGCAGCGGGCATCGACTCCTCGTGCCACGCGGCGCCCTGACGCCGGGAGTCGCCGCCGCCGGAGAGCCGGGTGACCATGTCGGAGTGCATCGCGATGTCGCTCGCGTAGCGCGCCTGACGGATCGCGACCCGGCCCTTGGGTCGCTCATCGCTCGTCGGCCGGAACTGGCTGTCCATGCCGTGGCGGATCATGTCGATCGCGTCGGAGCGCAGCTGCGAGATCCTCGACGGCGTCACGCCGAGCAGGTCGGCGAGCTCGTCGAAGCTCCGGTTCTCGAGGTACAGCCCGACGGTGATGATCCGCAGCCGCTCCGGCAGCGAGTCGAGCGCAGCGCGCAGGTAGCCGCGCAGTTCGGTGTTCTCGAGCATCTCCTCGATCGACGGGGCGGTCCGATCGACCATCTGGTCGGCGTCGGACCCGTGGTCGAGGTCGCCACCGCGGTCGAGCGAGCGGGTGACACCCAGGGTGATCCGCTCCTGCATGCGCCGCAGGTCGACCGGGTCGACACCGATGCGGTCGGCGACCTGCTGCTCGTCGGGCATCTCGCGGTGCTCCACGGCCAGCTGGTTCGTGGCCTGCTCGGCGTCACGGGCGAGCTCGCGCATCGAGCGGGGGACCCAGTCCGCGGAACGGGCCACGTCGAGCACCGCTCCCCGGATCCGCTGCACGGCGTAGCCGCCGAAGGGGATGCCACGCTCGGCGTCGTAGCGCATCGCCGCCTCGACCAGGCCGAGGGTGCCGGCCGAGATCAGCTCGCTGCGGTCCACGAACTTCGGGAACGAGCTCGAGACTCGCAGCACGACCTGCTCGACGAGCGGGAGGTGCTGTTCGACCAGAGCCGTGGTGGCAGCGTCCATGCGCGAGAGATCTCCGAGTTCCATCGTCAACGTCGTCCCCTTCGAAGCCCTGATCTCCGAAGAGTGTCCAGGTGCGGGCCGCAATTGCTGCCGCACATGCCTTTCGGCGAGGACCTTCGTTTGCTTAATGAGTTGCCCTCAGATTGAGTCCTACGTCCCAGGGGTCGAAGGCCGTTCGGCCCGTGCCGGGGGGCGATTCGGCCCGTGCCGGGGGGGCGATTCGGCCCAGAGCGACACGGGACGCCGCGCGGGTGGGACTCAGCGCAGGAAGTCGAGCAGCGAGGTCTGGAGGACCTTCGCCGAGGCGCTGAGAGCCGCCTGGTAGCTGAACTCCTTGGCCCGCATGTCGATCAGCGCCTGGGCCATGTCGACGTCCTCGGCCTCGGAGAGCGCCGTCCGGCGGTCGATGTCGGAGATCTCGTTGCGGGCCATCACGTCCTCGACCTGTCGAGCTCGGGCACCGAGGGCCACCTGTGCGCTCTCGATGCGGTCCACGGCCACGTCGAGCTGGTCCAGCCCGATCGCCATCTGCGCGTCGTCGCCGGACTCGATCGCCGCGACGATCGAGCCGAGCAGCTGGAAGACGTTGCCGTTCATGGGGTTCGCCCCGTCGACGGTGCCGAACACCTCTTCGCCGTTCCGGTTCACCTGGAGCGTGACCGACGGTGCGACGGGACGCATCACCACGCCCTGGTCGCCGAGGTACGCGCCGGTGGCGTCGAAGGCGTCGGTGGTGTTCGCGGTGCCCGAGAAGATCGGGCGGCCCTGGTGCTGGGAGTTGGCGAGCGAGAGCATCGCCTCACGCGCGCCGTCGACCTCGGCGGCGATGGCCTTGAGGGCGTTCGGGTCGGTCGCGCCGGAGCGGGCACTGACGATCAACGAGCGCACGTGGGTCATCAGCTCGACGCCGGAGGTGAGCGCGGTGTCGCCGGCGACCATCCAGCCTCGTGCATCCGAGGCGTTGCGCTGGAACTGCGCCGAGCGCCGCAGCACCGCACGGTGGTCGAGCGCCGAGAGCGCCCGCGACGGACCGTCTGACGCCCGTGAGAGCTCCTTCTGCGAGCTGAGGCGCTCCTGGGCGCGGACCATCCCGCGGTTCGCCTGCATGATGTCGGCGAGCATGGTCCGCGTGGCGGTGGTGTGCGTGATGCGGGTCATCGGCCGACCAGTCCTGTGCGGTTGATGAGTGTGTCGAGCGCCTGGTCGATGGTGGTCAACAGGCGGGCGGCGGCCTCGTAGGACCGCTGCGTGGTGATCAGCGAGGCGAGCTCCTCGTCCATGTTGACCCCGGAGACCGACATGCGTGCGTCGTCGGCCTGGTAGGTGACCTCTTCCTGGATGTGCACCCGTCGTGTGGCCGCCTGCGTCTCGACCGCGAGGCGGCCGATCATGTCCTGGTACAGCGCGTCGGCGCCGCCGGGGGAGTCGTGCAGCGCTGCGATCTGCTGGGCGAGCGAGGCGTCGAGGTCGCCGGATCCGACGGCCGCCGCGGCGATGCGCGACGGGTCGTCCGCGACGTCGGCCGAGAGCCGGATGGTCGCGGCGGTCGTGCCCGTCGGGTCCCAGAAGTGCAGGCCGACGTCGGCCACCGGGTCCAGGCCCTGGCCGGTGAGGTGCAGCGCGTTCACCGAGGAGACGAGCGAACCGGCGACGGCGTCGAGCTCGCCGAGCGCCTTCGGGATGTGGTTGTTGAGGTTGTTCAGCAGCCCGCCGAGGCTGCCCCCGTCGATCGACGCGGGGTAGCCGTCGGTCGCCCACTGGACCTGGACGCCGTCCAGGCCGGCGCCACCGGGCAGCGCTCCGGTCTCGGTGACGCGGAGCCGCTCGGACGTGCCGCCCCGCACCAGCGAGGTGCCCCCGAGGGTGACGTCGACGGACCCGTGCTGGCCGTGACGCACCTCGATGCCGGCGACCTGCGACAGCGACATGACCAACCGGTCACGCTGGTCGGCCAGGTCGTGGGGGTCGAGCCCGGCGGAGTTCGCCCGCGAGACGGCGGAGTTCAGCTCGGCGATGCGGGCGGCGGTCTCGTTGATCTGCGCGACGACCGTCACGGCCTCGGACAGCGACGACGTGCGCATGGCCCGCATCTCCGAGGAGATGCGCTGCAGGCTCGACGCGACGGTCGACGCCTGCTGCAGCACGGCGATGCGGCCAGCGGAGTCACCCGGCGAGTTCGCCAGGTCGTCCCAGGCGGCGTAGAGGTCGCCGAGCTGCGCGGCGAGTCCGACGTCGGAGGGCTCGGGCACCGTGCCCTCGAGGCGGGCGAGGGTCGCCGCCTCGGTCGACTGCCGCCCGAGCGTCCCGTGCTCGCGCAGGGCGCGGGCCTCGAGGAACTCGTCGCGGATGCGGAGGATGCCGTCGACCTTGACGCCGCCGCCGGTGGACGTCGCCCTGCCGTAGAGCGAGGGCACCGCCCAACTGCCCGCGGGGCTCAGCTCGACGCGACGTCGGCTGAAGCCGTCGGTCGACGCGTTCGCGATGTTGTGGCCGATGACGTCGAGCGCCTGGCGGTGGGTGAGCAGTCCGCTGAGCGCCGTGTTGATCGATGAGAAGCTCGACACGTCAGGCCTCGCGATCGATCAGGACGGCGGCTGCGGGTTGTGCCGCGGCGCCCGATGGACGGTCGCCGTAGGCCGACTCGGGGCTGCTCCCGTAGGACTCGAGCAGGTCGCGCACGTCGACGAGACCCTGCTGCAGGATGTCGCGGTTGCTGCGAGCGGCCTCCTCGGCGGCGTTCGCGAGCCGCAGGAACTCGGTGTGGTGCTCGGCGAGCACGAGGTCCCAGGGGGCGGGCGCGGCCTCGATCAGGTCGCGCAGGCTCGCGTCGGGCGCGGTGCCGAGGGGGCCCGAGAGGTCCTCGACCAGCGCGGCACGGCCGACCTCCTGGCGTTGCACGTCGTCGATGGCGTCGTCGACGTCCTCGGTCGCGAGGGCGATCCACTGCGACCGGCCGCTGGCCAGCACGAGCTGCTGGACCTCGAGTCGGTAGATCAGTCGCAGGATCAGGTCCCGCTGGCGCCACAGGACGTGACCGAGCTCGGTCAGGACCCCGTCGACGAGCTGGGGGGACGTGGGGACCAACGAGGTGGCCGGTGCGATGTCGGTCGCCGGTGCAGTGTCGTCGGGAACGTTCGGCCTCATGTGTACTCACTCGGTCCCCCGGGGGGCCGGATGAGGGAAACGGTGGATCCGACAAGAATGAATTTCGGTTAGTGAATGCCGCTCAAACATTGGGATCTGGGCCGCGCGGCCCATTGGTGACGAGATCCGCGCCCAACCCTCAGCGATGCGCACAACGGTCCGATCCACCAGTGCGCCGTCACCCGAGAAGCGGGCGACGACATACCCCAATCACGGAAGAGAAGGGCACCCAATGCGCATCAACCAGAACATCCAGGCGTTCAACGCCTACCGCAACCTGTCCACCACCAACACCCAGATGGGCAAGAGCCTCGAGAAGCTGTCCTCCGGCTTCCGGATCAACCGTGCAGCCGATGACGCTGCCGGGCTCGTCATCTCCCAGGGCCTGCGTGCGCAGGTCTCAGGCCTGCGACAGGCCACCCGCAACGCCCAGGACGGCATCTCGGTCGTGCAGACCGCAGAAGGCGCCCTCAACGAGGTCCACTCCATGCTCAACCGCATGCGTGACCTGGCGGTGCAGTCGGTCAACGCGTCGAACGACGCCGAGGCACGAGGCGCGGCGAACAACGAGATCACCGAGCTCAAGGGTGAGATCAGCCGCATCGCACAGCAGACCAAGTTCGGCAGCCAGGCGCTGCTCGACGGCAGCTTCGGGCTGACCACCTCGAAGGCGGGTGCCAACGTGGCCGCCGGAACGGTCACGTTGACCGCCGGTGACACGTTCTCGTTCACCGTCGACGGTGTCGCGGTGACCACGGCTGCGGTGACCGCGGGCGAGGCCGGTGCCTACTCCGGTACCGACCTGGCGGCGTTCATCCAGGACGAGGTCCGCGCCGGGCTGCTCGGCGCCGGCCGTTCCGACCTGGCCGAGGGCTTCACGGTGACCTCGGAGTCCGCAGGCGCCGGCTTCACCCTCAAGGTGGAGCAGGGTGGCGGCTTCGACATCACCGGTACCCCGGCGACCGCTGGCAACGCGGCGCTCACCGGTGCGGTGAACTTCGCTGCGGCCACCGCCAGCTCTGGCACCGCCGCGAAGTTCCAGGTCGGTGCGAACGCCAACGAGACCATCGACGTCGCGGGCTTCGACCTGGCAGCGGTCGCCGCCACCATCACCGGTGACGTGACCAGCGAGGCCTCGGCCACGGCGTTCATCACGGCGATGGACACGGCCATCAAGGACGTCTCGACGGCTCGTGGAAAGCTCGGTGCGGTCCAGAACCGCTTCGAGTCGACCATCAACAACCTGCAGGTCACCACCGAGAACCTGGCCGCCTCGGAGTCCCGCATCCGGGACACCGACATGGCCCTCGAGATGGTGTCGTTCACCCGGCACCAGGTGCTCACCCAGGCGGGCACCGCGATGCTCGGCCAGGCGAACCAGCTGCCGCAGTCGGTCCTCCGTCTGCTCGGCTGATCGCCGCAGGTACCCACGGCTCACGGGAGCTGGGGGCGGTCCGGGGCAGCGACGCCCCGGATCGCCCCGATCCCTGTGCACGTTGCTCGCCGTGCGACCGCCACCGTCGCCGCGACCACACAGAAGGAGGCCATGTCGCATGGCCATCGACGGACTCGTCAGCGGACTCAACACGACCGAGATCATCGCCAGCCTGATGGCGCTCGAGAAGCTGCCCCAGGACGCCATGGTCGCCCGCCAGGACGTCGCGAAGAACCAGCTGGCCTCGTACACCTCGGTGCGCGCCAAGCTCTCGGCGCTCGGAACGGCCGCCAACGCGCTGGCCTCGGCCGCCAAGTGGAACCACCGCACCGCGACCTCGACCAACAGCTCGACCGCGACCGTCGACGCGTCCTCGACCGCCGTGGTCGGCTCGCTCACCTTCAGCGTCGACCGGGTCGCCGCCGCACACGGGCTGTCCAGCGCCACCACGATCGCCTCGACCTCGACCGTCGTCGCCTCGGGCGGCACCCTGTCGATCGACCTCGGTGACGGCGAGGGTCCGCACGCCGTCGACGTCGGCGGCGGCACGCTCCAGGAGGTCGTCGCCGGGATCAACGGCGCGGGTCTCGGCCTGCGCGCCACCACGGTCAACACCGGCGCCGGGCTCCGGTTGCAGGTGAGCTCGACCGCCACCGGCGCCGACTCGGCGTTCACCCTCGACGGGCTCGACCCCGCCGGTCGGCGGCACGGTCGTCACCACCCAGGGCGTCGACGCCGCGCTGACCATCGGCACCGGGCCGGGCGCGTACAGCGTGACGTCGTCGTCCAACACGTTCACCGACCTGATGCCGGGTGTGTCGGTCACCGCGGTCACCGTGTCGGCCGCGCCGGTCACGGTGAACGTGGCGGAGAACGTCACCGCGCTGAGCGGCGCGGTCGCCGCGCTCGTCGAGGCGGCGAACGCCGCGCTGAGCGAGATCTCGCTGCGGACCGCCTACAACGCCGAGTCGAAGACCGGCGCCTCGCTGAACGGCGACGCGACGATGCGCCGTGCCGCGCAGGAGATCACCCGCTCTGTCGCCACGGCGGTCGGCGCGTCGAGCCTGGGCTCCGCCGGTGCCGCCGGTGTGTCGCTCGACCGCACGGGACGCCTCACCTTCGACGCCGCCAAGTTCGCGACGGCCTACGCCGCCGACCCGACGGCGGTGCGCAACCTGTTCACCCAGCACGGCGCCACCACCGGCGACGTCTCGTTCGTCTCCGCCGGCGGGCGGGCCCGCAGCGGCAGCTTCGAGGTCGAGGTGACCACCGCCGCGCAACAGGCCACGACCACCGGCCTGACCGGGGGCTGGCCGCTCGGCAGCGCGACGACCGTCTCGGTCAGGGTCGGTTCGGTCCTCGTCGAGCACGAGATCGGCGCCGGCGAGTCCGCCGCCGACGCCGCCGCCGGACTGCAGCAGGCCCTCGACGACGCCGGACTGCAGCTCGACGTCGCGGAGGACGCAGGCGGGCTGTCGCTCACGACCCGTGCCTTCGGCACCGCACAGCGCTTCGAGGTCGCGTGGGACGGCGCCACCTTCGCCGAGCACCAGGGCGTCGACGTCGCGGGCACCATCGGTGGTGTCGCTGCGGTCGGCACGGGTCGGCAGCTGCAGGTCGCGTTCACACACGCCTCGCTGGGTGGGGTCACCGTCGACGTCGCCGGATCCGTCACCGGGTCGGTCGGCACCGTCGACTACTCCGCAGGGGTCGCGCAGCGGCTCGCGACGATGGTCACGAGCGCCAACGACCTGGTCGACGGCTACCTGACCGCCGCCGAGACCGGACGCAAGAACCGCATCGACACCCTGGCGACGTCGATCGAGGACTTCGACCGACGACTGACCGCCAGGGAGGCACGCCTCAGGTCGTACTGGACCAGCCTCGAGGTGACGCTCGGAAAGCTGAAGGACCAGAGCAGTTGGCTCGCCGGGCAGCTCGGCAGCCTGTCAGCGAACAGTGGGAGCTCGTGATGTCGACCTTCGAACGTGCCGCCGCCTTCCGATCGAGCGAAGCGGTCGTGTCGCCCGTCCGACTGCTGGTCATGCTCTACGACCGGCTGATCAGGGACCTCGACGACGCCGCGGACTCGATCCGCACCGGTGACCGGCCGAGCGCCAGCTTCGCGTTGATGCACGCCCAGGAGATCGTGACCGAGCTCGAGACCGCGCTCGACCCCGACGCCTGGGACGCCGCCGCGGAGCTGTCGTCGATCTACGTCTACCTGCAGGCGCGACTCGTCCGGGCCAACGTGCACCAGGACCTGCAGGCCATCCACGACTGCCGTGTCGCGACCGATCCGCTGCGCGAGGCATGGACGAAGATCTGGCAGGACGAGGCCGCGAAGGTGGTCCAGCCCGCGCCGCTGCGCGACGGCCATCTGGCCTTCGACGCCGTCGGATGAACGCCCCGCCCTACGGGACCGACCCAACGGGTACTCGGCCCGACACCTTCCAGGGGTGGCTCGACGCGCTCGAGGCGTTCGATCGAGCGACCCGCACGGGCGAGGACTTCGTGCCGCCCCGGGTCGACGGACCCGACGGTCTCGGGCCGATGCCCGACGAGCTGCGGGAGCACGCCGAACGGCTGCTCGCCGAGTGCACCTCACGGGCCGCCGCGGTGCGTGCCGAGATGGACGAGCTCGACCGGGAGCGCGTGTCGCTGCGGAGTCGAGCCGCGGCGCGTCGGTCCTGGACCGACGACGCCCAGGGCGCAGAGCCCGCCGTCGGCCACCTGGTCTGAGCCGACCCGCACGCTCTGAGCCGCCACCACACTCACGAATTCCGTCTCCGTTTCGGGCCGTGGCCCTCGAAACGGAGACGGAATTCGTCATGAGCGGGGTCCGCGAGTGCACGAGAGGTGCGAACACGGCGTCGGTCAGAAGAATCTGCGACGAGCCCTCATCGGGGCGTGTGTCGCACCGATTCCCGCCCGAGCACGGATTGCTCGAGCACCACGCCACGGATCGGCGGTCGACACACCCTTCGCGAGGTTCCTCGTGGTCTCCGACCTGACCATCCGCACGCTCCAGGCATCCCTGTGGGGGCTCGACGCTCGACGTCGGGCCGCCGAGGACAACATCGCGAACGTCGAGACGCCGGGCTTCCACGCCAACATCGTCTCGTTCGAGGACTCGCTGCGCGACGCCCTCGCGAACGGCCGCCCGAGCAGGGTGTCGATCGACACCGAGACGTCCGTGGCGCCGACCCGTCCGAACGGGAACAACGTCGACGTCGCCGACCAGGTCACCGTGCTGACCGACACCTCGCTGCGCCACCAGCTGTCCGTCCAGATGCTGAACGCCAAGTTCAACGTGCTCCGCACCGCGATCGGAGGCTGAGGCCGCCATGTCGGGACCCTTCTCCTCGCTCGGCGCTCCCGCCTCGGGCATGCGCGTCTACCAGACCTGGATCGACGCGCTGTCGGACAACATCGCGAACGTCAACACGATCAACCCCGCCGGACAGGCGGCGTTCCAGGAGCGCTACGTCGTGGCGCAGTCCTCGAACGCGTCGCGGCGCCTCGCCGGCGGGCGGACCGGGTGCCGCGGGCGTCGGTGACGGCTCCTACGTGAGCGGCGTGCTCTTCGGTGACCCGAACGGCCGGATGGTCTACCAGCCCGACCATCCGTACGCCGATGCCGAGGGCATGGTCCGCGTGCCCGACATCGACATGTCGACGCAGATGACGAACCTGATCATCGCCCAGCGCGCCTACTCGGCGAACGTCAACGTCTTCGAACGAGCCCGGGACACGTACCTGCGTGCCCTCGACATCGGGAGATCCTGATGCCCATCATCCCTCCGATCGCGCCGATCGCCGCGGGTGCATCGCCGATCACCGCGGCGACCCGGACCGCTCCCACCGAGGGTGCCCGAGGGGTCGGTAGCGCCACCGACTTCGGCAACGCGCTCACCGGGGCGCTCGACGACCTGCAGGCGTCCGAGCGTGCGACCGACGAGCTGTCACGTGCCGCGGCCACCGGTGACCTGAACCGCATCGAGGACCTGATGGTCGCCTCGACCGAGACGCAGCTCACGACGCAGCTCACCGTCGCGGTCCGCAACCGTGCGGTCGAGTCCTTCAACGAGATCATGAGGATGCAGCTGTGATGACCGTGTCGGGCGGCCCGTCGGGCACCGAGGGCGATTCCGCCTGGCGCGCCGGCGGCGACGAACCAGCGGGGCTCAAGGACCGCGTGCTGCGCATGGCGTCGGGCTACACGCGCACCCAGAAGATCGTCGCCGGCGTGGCGGTCGTCGGTGTCGTGCTCGGCGTGTTCATGGTCTCGAAGATGACCGGCGGCGGTGACTGGGCGCCGCTCTACACCGACCTGGCGCCCGCGGATGGTGGCGCGATCGTCACCGCGCTCGAGGAAGAGGGTGTCCCGCACCAGCTCGGCGCGGGCGGTTCGACGATCCTCGTGCCCGCCGACCGCGTCTACGACACGCGGCTCGCGCTGTCCGACACCGCGCTGCCGAGCGAGGGCAAGGTCGGCTACGGCGTGCTCGACAGCCAGGGCCTGACGACGTCGGAGTTCGGTCAGCGTGTCGGCTACCAGCGGGCGATGGAGGGCGAGCTCGCCTCGACCATCAAGGCGCTGGAACCGGTCGAGACCGCCGTGGTGCACCTGGCCATCCCCGCGGACGAGGTGTTCGCCATCGACGACAAGAAGGCGTCGGCCAGCGTGCTGGTCCGCACCCGTCCCGGCCAGACGCTCTCCGACGACCAGGTCCGGGCGATCACCAACCTGGTGTCCTCGAGCATCGAGGGCCTCACCCCCGAGGCGGTCACCGTGGCCGACTCCGAGGGCAACGTGCTCGCTGCGCCCGGCCAGGGCGTCTCCGGCGAGAACGGCGACGGCCAGCGCCAGAAGCAGACCGCCCGCTTCGAGTCCGCACTGCAGACCTCGCTCGAGAGCATGCTCGCGGGCGTCGTCGGCGTCGACAGCTCGCGGGTGACGGTCAGCGCAGATCTGGACTTCGACCAGACCAACACCTCTCGTGAGACCTTCGAAGCGCCCGAGCCGAACGCGGCGGGCGAGCAGCTCGCCCTCGAGGAGTCGACCCGCAACGAGACCTTCGCCGGCGCGAACCCGGCCGAGTCCGGTGTGCTCGGGCCCGACACCCCGGTCACGCCCGGTGCCGCCGGCGATTCCGAGTACTCCCTCGAGGAGGCCGACGTGCGGTTCGCGATGAACCGCATCGTCGAGTCGACCAACACCGCGCCCGGTGCGATCGAGCGACTGTCGGTCGCGGTCCTCGTCGACGAGGACGTGATCGGGGCCGAACAGGCCGCGGAGCTGAACGCCGCGCTGGCCGCCGGTGCCGGCATCGTCGAGGAGCGCGGCGACGTGCTCAGCGTGACCCGCATGCCCTTCGACCGCTCCGCGCAACAGGCCGCGCAGGCCGAGCTCGAGGCCGCCGAGGCCGCGGACGCCGCCGCGGATCGCCGCGACACGATCAGGGACATCTCGCTCGTGGTGGGGTTGGTGCTGCTGCTGATCGCCGCGGCGCTCAGCTACCGCTGGGCCGCTCGCCGGCACCGTCGCAACGACGAGCTGGTGGCGGCCTTCGCCGATCCGCCGGAACTGCCGCCGGCACCGGCGTCGCTGCTCGACGAGGCGGACGACGGCGACGTCGTGGAGCTCTCGGGTGCCGAGGACTTCGAGCTGTTCGAGGGCGAGATCGAGGAGGACGAGGGTGACCTGGTCCTCGCTCCGCTGGTCTTCGAGCAGACCGCGATCACCGCCGAGCACCGTCAGCGCGAAGAACGCGACCAGCACCTCGCGCAGCTCATCGAGCACCAGCCCGACGAAGTGGCTGCGCTGCTCCGCAACTGGCTGGGTGACCGACGAGGAGTGAGCAGATGAGCACCGCGACCGACGGTCGGACCATCCAGACCGCCGACCAGCTGACCGGCACCCAGAAGTCCGCGGTCCTGCTCATGACCCTCGGCACCGACCGCGCCGCGAAGGTGCTGCGCGAGATGCACGAGGGCGAGATCACCGAGATCATGGCCGAGGTGGCCCGCCTCGGCGACGTGCCCCCAGAGGTCGTCGAGGGCGTGCTCGGCGAGTTCGACGTGACCGCCAAGGCCCGCCAGCACATCGCACTCGGCGGCATCACCGTCGCCCGCGAGTTGCTCGAGGCAAGCCTGGGCGCCGAGAAGTCCGAGGAGATCTACGAGCGGCTCTCGGGCACGTTCGTCTCTGCTCCCTTCGAGTTCGTCCGTCGGATCGATCCGCGCATGGTGCTGTCCTTCATCCGTGACGAGCACCCCCAGACCGTCGCCCTGCTGCTGGCCCACATGTCGCCCGACGCTGCGGCGCTGGTGCTGTCCGGGTCTGCCCGAGGACACCCAGCGCGACGTCGCGGTCCGGGTGGCGACGATGGACCGCACGTCGCCCGACATCATCGCGGTGGTCGAGAACGCCCTCGAGAAGCGCCTCGCCTCGTTCGCCCAGCAGAGCGACCTGTCGACCGCCGGGGGAGTGCAGTCGCTGGTCGAGGTGCTCAACCGCACCGACCGCGCCACCGAACGCCTCATCTTCGAGGGCCTCGACGACCACGACGCCAACCTGGCCGACGAGGTGCGATCCCGCATGTTCGTCTTCGAGGACATCATCACCCTCGACGACCGCGCGGTGCAGCAGATCCTGCGCCGGGTCGACACCAAGGACCTGGCGCTGGCGCTCAAGGGCATGCGCGTCGAGGTCCGCGACAAGGTCATGTCGAACCTGTCGTCGCGTGCCGCGGAGACCCTGGACGAGGACATCTCGCTGCTGGGATCGGTGCGTCTGTCCGCCGTCGAAGAAGCCCAGGGCGCGGTCGTGCGCATCATCCGCGAGCTCGAGGAAGCCGGCGACATCGTCCTGGTCCGCTCGATGGAGGAGTTCGTCGAATGACCGTCGCGAGCCGCCTGCACACCTCGTTCGACGACTCGATCCGACCGGTCGAGTTCGACGACCTGTCACACCTCGACGCGGTCGGGGGCGTCGACGACGTGGCCGAGCGGTTGCCCGCGTGGGTCGACGAGCTGCTCGCCCAGCAGCAGGTCGTCCCGGTGGTGCCCGATCCGGTCCCGGTCGTGCTGCCACTGGTCGAGGCGATCGTCGAGGTCGAACCGCCCGCCCCCGAGCCCGACCCCGTGGAGCTCGCCGCGGTCGAGGAGCAGCGCCACGCATCGATCGCGTTCGAGCTCGGCCATCGTGCCGGTTTCGACCACGGCCGCCGCGACGGTCATGCCGAGGGGTACCGCGACGGCCACGAAGCCGGTCGACACGAGGCGCTCGACGCCGGTCAACGTGCGGCGAGCGAGCTGCTCGCCGACGTTGCGCGCGAGCGTCGCCGATCACGGACTGCAGGTCGCCTCGCTCGCCGACGAGGTCGCCCGGGCCGCGACCGAGCTGGCCTTCGGCATCGCCGAGCAGGTGCTGCAGCGCGAGCTGCGGACCGCGGTCGATCCCGGCGCGGACGCGATCCGTCGGGCGGTCGCCGCGCTGCCGCACGCCGGTGCGACCGTGAGCTCGGCCGTGGTGCGGCTGCACCCCGACGACGCCTCCCGCCTCGTGGCCGACCCCGGCGAGCTGCTCGTCGGCTCGGAGCTGACGATCGTCGTCGACGGCGACGTCGAGCCCGGATCGTGCCTGCTCGACGTCGACTCGACCCGCGTGGACGCGAGCGTCGGTTCGGCGCTGGCCCGCGTCCGTGAGGTGCTCGTCCCGTGAGCCTCGACCTGCCGCGCTGACCTCCCCGATCTGCCCGCGTTGGATCTGCCCGCGCTGGGCGACCTGCACCGGCGCGACACGGTCGCCGCCGCGTCGCCGGACGTGTCGGGCCGGGTCGCACGTGTGGTCGGACTCACCGTCGAGACCGAGGGCGTCGACGCCGCGATCGGCGAGGTCATGATGCTCAGCACCCGCTCCGCGCCGGCGCCGGTGCCCGCCGAGGTGGTCGCACTCGGCGACCGCGGCCCGGTGGCGATGGTGCTCGACGAGGTGCAGGGACTGCGCATCGGCGACCGCGTGCGGGCGACGGGTTCGCCGCTCACGACTCCCGTCGGTGCCGAGCTGCGCGGTCGTGTGCTCGACGGGCTCGGACGCCCCATCGACGGCGGTCCGTCGCTCGCCCACCTGGAGCGCGCCGAGCTCCACAACTCGACACCCGACCCGCTGCGTCGACCGCTGGTCCGCCAGCCCGTGCACCTGGGGGTGCGGGCACTCGACACGATGGTCCCGTTCGGTCGCGGTCAACGTGTCGGCATCATGGCCGGCTCCGGTGTGGGCAAGTCGAGCCTGCTGTCGATGATCGTGCGCGGCACCGACGCCGACATCTCGGTCCTGGCGCTCGTCGGCGAGCGCGGCCGTGAGGTGCGCGAGTTCATGGACGTCGACCTGGGCCCCGAGGGTCTGGCCCGCTCGGTCGTGGTGGTGGCGACCTCTGACGCGCCGGCCACCGTCCGCCGCAGCGCGGCCTTCGTCGCGACCCGCATCGCCGAGTGGTTCCGCGACCAGGGCGCGCACGTGAACCTGCTGATGGACAGCCTGACGCGCGTCTCGATGGCACAGCGCGAGATCGGGCTCTCGGCCGGCGAGCTGCCCGCGACCCGCGGCTACCCGCCGTCGACCTTCGCGCTCATGCCCCGACTGCTCGAGCGCGCCGGGACCTCGGAACACGGGTCGATCACCGGCATCTACACCGTGCTCGTCGAGGGCGACGACATGAACGACCCGATCGGTGACACCGCCCGATCGATCCTCGACGGCCACGTCGTGCTGTCGCGATCGCTCGCCTCGTCCGGTCACTTCCCGTCGATCGAGGTGCTCGACAGCGTGTCGCGCGTGTCGAGCGCGGTGACCACCGCCGAGCAGCAACAGCTCGCCCGCGACCTGCGGCGGCTGCTCGCCGCCCATCGCGACGTGAAGGACCTGGTCGACATCGGCGCCTACGTCGCCGGTGCCGATCCGCTCGTCGACCGTGTGCTCGCGCTGCGACCCGGGATCGACGCCTTCCTGCGCCAGGGCATGGACGAGCGGGACGCGCCCGGCGTGGCGTGGCAGCAGCTCGCCGCCCTGCTGGGTGAGCCGGGGCCGCTGCCCGGCTCGGCTGGAGCAGCCCGCTGATGCGCGGCTACCGGTTCCGTCTGCAGCCGGTGCTGCGCGTGCGGCAGCTCCAGGAGGAGCAGAGCCGCGTCGAGCTGGCCATGGCTCGTCGCGCCGAGGACGAGGCCCACGCCGCCACCGCGACCCGCCGCAGCCGGTTCTCCGCCGCTCGCAGCGCGCCGGCCGACGACCCCACGACGCTGGCGCACACCCGCCGACGTGACCACCAACGACGCATGCTCGACGCGCTCGTCGCGAGCCAGGTCGCCGAGGCGCACGCCTCGGACCTGCGCCGACGCAGCCAGGAGGACTGGGAGGCGGCGGTCGTCGCACTGCGGACCATGGAACGCCTCGACGAGCGGGCCCGCGCCGAGCACCGACTCGAGATGGAACGTCTCGAGCAGATCGACCTGGACGAGCTCGCCACCAGTCGCGCGGGCACCATGACGTCGGCGGCCGGCGACGAGGACGACGCCGACCGGGACGGAACGACGGACCGGACACGACGAGGGAACCGGCGCTCATGAGTCCCGTCGCCGCACCGGCGTTCGCCCGCATCGCGGCCATCCAGGCGCGCTTCGCGCCGACCCCGACGGTGTCGACCGCTGCGTCGACCGCGTCGGCGACCGACTTCGCCGCGCTGCTCGCCAACGCCGGCACCACGTCGCCGGGGGCCGTCGACACCTCGTCGACGGCGTCGAGCGGCATGGGTGACGAGGCCGTCCGGCTCGCCGAGACCTACCAGGGCATCCCGTACCTGTGGGGCGGCACCGACCCGGAGCGCGGCCTGGACTGCTCGGGCTTCGTCCAGCACGTGTACCGCCGCCTGGGGATCGAGCTGCCCCGGGTGAGTCGTGACCAGGCGCGCGAGGGCACCGAGGTGCCGAGCATCGACCAGGCCAGACCCGGTGACCTGGTCGCGTTCGGTGAACCGGTCGACCACATCTCGATCTACGTGGGTGACGGCAAGATCATCCACGCACCGCGCACCGGTGACGTCGTGAAGATCACCGACATGCACCGCACCCCGACCGCGATCCGTCGCGTGGTGCCCGACACGCCGACCTCGGTCGGTGCCCTCGGCAGCTCCTTCCCGAACGCGTACGGGGTCGGTGGATACGGCAACGCGACCGGTGCCGCCGGCAGCGTGGTCGCGTCGACTCCCGCACTCGTCCCCTACGCCCAGCTCTTCGCCCAGGCGGGAGCCCGACACGGCATCGACCCGAACCTGCTCGCAGCGGTCGCCAAGGTCGAGTCCGGCGGCAACGCCGCCGCGGTCAGCCCGGCCGGCGCACGCGGGCTGATGCAGTTCATGCCGGGGACCGCCCGCGCCATGGGCATCGATCCGCTCGACCCCGCCCAGGCCATCGACGGCGCCGCCCGGCTGCTGACCCAGCTGCGGGGCCGACTCGGCTCCTTGGAGCTGGCCCTGGCCGGTTACAACGCCGGCGAGGGTGCGGTGCGTCGCCACGGCGGCATCCCGCCGTACTCCGAGACCCAGAACTACGTGTCCAAGATCATGACGCTCGTCGGAGGTGTGCGATGACCGCTCGACCCGTGGCCCTGCCGGGCGCTCCCGAGATGCCCAGGGGTGCAGCGGTGTCCGCTCACCGGCGCGAGCCGTCACCGGGGGAGGGGGGCCGTCGATCCGACGACTCCGACTTCACCCGCACGCTCGACCGGGCCGTGGAGCGCGCCCGGCGTGACCAACGTGACGCCACGTCCCGCTCGTCGCGGCGCGCCGAGCAGGCCCGGGACGCGTCCGAGCGGTCGGGGGCCCGGTCCGAACGATCCGTCGACTCGTCGATGCGTGAGGCCGACCGCCACCACGAACGACCGCACCACGAACGACCGCACGACGAACGACCGCACCACGGCCGACCGCACGACGAACGGCGAGCACGAGCGGTCGGACGAGTCCGCTTCGATGGCCGCGGTCGAGGCACGGCCGCCCCGGGCGGAGCCCGAGCACGCAGACACCTCCGACGCACGCCGGTCCGCGCTCGGCTCCCAGGTCGAGGCGACGGCCGAGGACATCGGTACCGGGCACGACGGCAGCGTGGAGGAGCGGAGCGTCACGAGCGGGTCGGGCCAGCACCCGGCGACCGGCACGTCAGCTTCGACCGGCACGCCAGCTTCGACCGGCACGCCAGCTTCGACCGGCACGCCAGCGGCCTCTCCGGCCGCCGCACCGACCGGCGCAACGCCGACCGGCACAGCACCCGCCGGCGCGACGAGCGGCGTGTCGTCGACCGGCACGCCGTCCGTCGTCGCTGCGGCGAACGACGCCACAGCCGGTCCATCCGCCGGTCCATCCGGCGCACACCCGCTCGGCGCCGTCGACGCGACGTCGCCCGAGGGGCCGGGCGACCCCGCGACCACGCTGACCGACGCCCCGGCCGCCACCGCCGGGCCGGCTGCCGACGCGGCCGCTGCCGAGCGTGGCCCGCTCGGTGCGACACGACCGGGCGGCGTCGTCCCGTCGCACGCGGTCGCCGACGGCGATGCCGCACCCGGCGTGGCCCTCGCTGCCCCGACGACGTCGCCGACCGGGGCCGGTCCCGCCGCCGCGGTGCTCGCTGCGCCGCCGACCTCGACACCCACGGCGCCCACGGCGCCGGCAGCCGTCAGCGCATCGGCGCCCGACCCACGCGGTGTCGAGCTCGACGAACTGGGCGCCCGGCTCGGCGCGTCGCTGCGACGCAACGAACGCACCCAGACCCTGACGATCCAGCTCCACCCCGCCGAGCTCGGTGCCATCACCGTCGAAGCACGCCTCGTCGACGGTGTCACCCACCTGCACCTGGCCGCCGACTCGGCATCGACCGCCGACCGGTTGGCATCGACGATGGCCGAGCTCCGCCACCAGCTGGCTCGAGCCGGCGTCGACCTCGGCGACCTGGATCTCGGGGAACGTCGCCAGGGAGCGGCCGACGGGCGCCCCTCGACCTCGGGCGACCGGGTCGGTGACGACCGCGCCGCACGGCGCGCCCCCGATCCCGAGTCCCGTCCGTCCACCGACCATCGCGCCACCGACCATCGCACCACCGACCATCGCGCCACCGACCATCGCGGCGGCCTCGTCGCCATCGACCTCTGAGGAGCAACGCCATGCCCACCCCTGTCGGAGCGGCGAGCCCCGTCGCCCCCAACCCCGCAACAGCGCCCGCCAAGGCCGCGAACGACCAGCTGGGCAAGGACGCCTTCCTCAAGCTGCTCGTCGCGCAGCTGCGCTACCAGGATCCGCTCGCCCCGTCGGACCCGGGCGACTTCATGGCACAGACCGCGCAGTTCACCACCGTCGAGAAGCTCGAGCTGCTCACCCAGCAGGGCGAGACCACGACACGGGCGCTCGGCCTGTCCGCAGCGAGCGGCCTCATCGGTCGCAACGTGAGCTGGATCGGCGAGGACGGTTCCACGCTCACCGCCCGCGTCAGCGCTGCGACCTCGTCGATCGACGGCGTCCATCTGAGCGTCGACGGCAAGAAGATCCCACTGGAGGCGGTCACCGGCATCAGCTGAACCACGCGTCACACCCATCCGCCGCGCCGCTCGACCCACCACTCCCTCACCCCTCACCCACTCCCTCACCCCACACGAACTCCCCGAACCTCCCAGGAGCCCAGATGATCCGATCCATGTACTCCGCCGTCTCCGGCCTCAGGAACCACCAGACGATGATGGACGTCGTCGGCAACAACATCGCCAACGTCAACACCTCCGGTTTCAAGTCCTCGAACGTGGTGTTCCAGGACGTGCTCAGCCAGACGCTGCGGGGCGCCGGTGCCGCCGGCGCCAACGTCGGCGGCAGCAACCCCGCACAGATCGGCCTCGGGTCCAAGGTCGCCGGCACCACCACGAACTTCTCCCAGGGCGCGCTGCAGCTGACCGGTCGCTCGACGGACTTCGCGATCGAGGGTGACGGGTTCTTCGTCGTGAACCAGGGCGGCCAGCAGCTCTACACCCGCGCCGGCTCGTTCTCGCCCGACTCACTCGGACGTCTCGTCACCCAGAGCGGCGCCATGCTCCAGGGCTGGCAGGCCGACGCAGGCGGCAACGTCAACACCAACGCCGGTGTCGGCGACGTCGTGATCCCCGTCGGCGACATCATCGCCCCGACGCGCACGACGTCGGTCGTCCTGGGCGGCAACCTGCCCTCCGACGCCGAGATCGGCGCCACCATCGCCAACTCGATCGAGGTGTACGACGGCCAGGGCAACCCCGTCACGGTGCGCTTCGAGTTCACCAAGACCGCGGCCGACGCCTGGACCGCTGCGTACCGCTTCGTCGACGCCGGCGGTGTGCTCCAGCCGACGCCGCCCGCTGCGGGCAACGCCGTGACCAACGGCGCGATGACCTTCGGGGCGAACGGTGAGCTCACCTCGGGCTACGGACTCACCATCGCCGGTGGCACGGTGCCGGGCTTCGCGGCCGGCAACGACATCGCCATCAGCCTGGGTGCCGCCGGTGCGCCGAACCGCATCTCGCAGTTCGGCAACCTGTCGACGGTGACGGCGATCGACCAGGACGGCTCCGCCGCCGGCACCCTCGAGAGCTTCTCGGTCGGCCAGGACGGCCTGATCGTCGGTTCGTACACCAACGGCGGCAACCGCGTGATCGGCCAGATCGCGCTGGCGACGTTCGCGAACCCCGAGGGCCTCGAGAAGAACGGCGGCTCGAACTACCGCCCGTCGATCAACTCGGGTCTCGCCCAGCTCGGTGTCGCCGGACAGGGTGGCCGCGGCCTGCTCGCGGCGGGCAGCGTCGAGATGTCGAACGTCGACCTGGCGGCGGAGTTCACCAACCTGATCGTCGCCCAGCGCGGCTTCCAGGCGAACTCCCGTGTCGTCACGACCTCGGACGAGCTGCTCCAGGAGCTCGTGAACATCAAGCGCTGAGCCGTCCGGCTCGCGCGAAATCTGATCCGTTCGGCCCCTCTCCGGATCCTCACCGGAGAGGGGCTCGGACCGATTGACCTCCGGGCGGCATGAGGCCACCCGGTGACGAAGACGCACGGAGGCGTGTCGTGATCCTCTTGACGCGACTGAACGGAACCCAGCTCGGCATCAACGCCGACCTGATCGAACGTGTCGAGTCCAGCGGCGACACCGTCGTGTCGCTGATCGACTCCACGAAGTACGTCGTGGCCGAATCGCCCGCCGACGTCGTCGAACGCATCGTCGAGTTCCGGGGGCGTGTGCTGGCCGAGGCCGACCGGGTCCTCATCGACGACGGACGCACTCGGGCCGGGCTGCGCCTGGTGGTCGAACAGGAAGCCGACCCGTCGCTGCGGACGGCGGAACCGTCGACCGCGCCGATCACGCCCATCACCCCCGGACGGAGCTGACCATGGACCCCGCAACACTCATCGGGCTCCTGCTCGTCCTCATCGGCGTGTTCGTCGGCTCCCTCATCAAGGGTGTCTCGCCGGTGGCGTTCTTCGCCGTGCCGGCCGCCTTCCTGATCGTGTTCCTGCCCACCTTCGGCGCCGCGTTCCTCGGTTCGACGATGGAGGACATCCGCAGCTTCCCGAAGCTGCTGAAGAAGTTCGTCGGCAAGGCGCCCAAGCGGACGCCGACGAGCTCATCGGCCAGATCGTCGGGCTCGGCGAACGGGCTCGCCGCGACGGGCTGCTCGTCGCTCGAGGACGAGGTCTCGACCCTCGACGAACCGTTCCTGCGGCGAGGTCTCCAGATGGCCATCGACGGTGCGGACCCCGAGACCGTCGAGGAGATCATGGACACCGAGATCCGTGCCATGCAGTCACGTCACCGTCAGGGCGCCAAGCTGATCTCGTCGATGGGCGTGTACGCACCGACGTTCGGCATCATCGGTGCCGTCGTCGGCCTGATCGTCACGCTCGGCAAGCTCGACAACCCCGAGGAGCTCGGCCACGGCATCGCCGCCGCGTTCATCGCCACCTTCTGGGGTGTGTTCCTGGCCAACGGCGTGTTCCTGCCGTGGTCCGCGAAGCTCGTGCGCATCGTCCTCCGAGGAGGTCGCCTACAAGCGCCTGATCGTCGAGGGCGTGCTCGCCATCCAGTCCGGCTTCAACCCGCGCATGCTCGACGACCTGATGCGCAGCCACCTGCCGCCCGCGGCCCGGGTGGATCCCAGGGCGGAGAAGAAGAGTGCGTAGACGCAGCGCGCACCACGACGACGACGAGGAGCACGTCAACCACGAGGCGTGGGTGATCCCCTACGCCGACATGCTCACGCTGCTCATGGGCCTGTTCCTGGTGCTCTGGGCGATCGGCAACCAGGACCTGGCACGGATGAAGGAGTTCGCGCAGGGCTTCTCGTCGCAGATGGGCATCGAACGCACCGCGGACGGCGGGGGAGGAGTGCTCGAGGACGGCGTCGCCGCCACTCCGACGACGACCACCGTGGCGCTCGGATCCCACGAGCTCCCGACGGCACGGGCCGCGCTCGAACGGGAGTCCGAGGCGCGCTCCGCCCGACAGGTCGAGCTCGACCAGCTCACCGAGGCCGAAGCGGTCATCAAGGAACGTGCGACCGTCGCCGGCTTCGGTGACGCCGTCACGTTCCGGCGGGAGGACCGGGGTCTGGTGGTCAGCATCGTGAGCGACGACGTGCTCTTCGCCGCCGGCGCCGCAGAGCTGCGCCAGGACGGTTCCGCAGCGCTCGACGCGCTCGCCGTCGGCGCTGGCCGCCCTGCCGAACCGCATCTCGATCGAGGGCCACACCGACGACGTGCCGATCTCGAGCGGCCGGTTCCCCTCGAACTGGGAGCTGTCGACGTCACGGGCGTCGGTCGTGCTGCGCTACCTGGTCGACCGCCACGGCATGGACCCTGCCCGCCTGGTCGCAGGCGGGTACGCGGAGCAGCGTCCGCTCGAGTCGAACACGACCACCGAGGGTCGGGCCCGCAACCGTCGCGTCGACATCGCGGTGCTGTCCGCCACCGCCGTCGATCCGGCCGGGGCCAGCGGCATTCCGAACGAGGCCGGGGCGGTGCCGTCCGACCGGTCGGGCACCACCGAGGAGGCAGGGCCATGACCACCACCGACACGCCCGTCGACGCGGCCGACATCGCCGATGTCGCACCGGAACCGGCGCGGAAGAAGCGCTCCAACCTGATCCCCGCGCTCATCGTGGCCGTCGGGCTGCTGGGCGCCGGCTTCATGGTGAGGACCGCCGACAAGGGTGACGAGTCGACGGACAGCGCCGCCGCCGAGGAGGAGCTGGTACCGGGCGAGATCGTGCAGCTCGAACCCATGACCCTGAACCTCGCGGACGGCCGGTACCTGCGGCTCGGGCTGGCCGTCGAGCTGGTCGAGGGGGTGCCGGGCGCCGAGTGGATGGAACACGGCGGATCCAGCCGGTACATGGACCTGATCATCGACCGGATCGGCGAGCGCACCGGCGAGGAGATCGTCGCCGCAGGTGGTCGCGACGACCTCAAGGAGCTCCTGCGCGACGGTGGCGCGGAGCTGTTCCCCGAGGAGTTCTCCGAGATCTACGTGACGGAGTTCATCGTGCAGTGACCGGTGCGCGCCGCTCGCCGCGCGGCGATCGCCACCCCTGCCGCCCGTGTCGCGGGCGGGGCCACCAGAAATCACGCACCAACTCTCATCGGGCCGCGCCCGGATCCGACCCACCTGTGTGCCACAGCAGCGGACCATGTTCCGGTCGCCCCGAGACTCGTCGTCGGTGGAACGGCGCGCGCACACGCGCTCGTTCGACTTCCGCCGCCCCAACAAGCTGAACAGGGACCATCTCCGGAACCTGCAGATCATCCACGAGACCTTCGCCGGACAGTTCTCGACGATGCTCTCGTCGAGCCTCCGCTCCGTGTGCGTCATGGCCGTCGAGTCGATCGAGGAGCTCAGCTACGACGAGTACGTCCGGGACGTCCCGATCCCGTCGCACATGTCGATCCTGTCCCTCGAGCCGCTCAAGGGCAACGGCATCCTGCAGCTGCAGATCGAAGGTGCCCTGAACATCGTCGAGCTGATGCTCGGCGGTCGCGGCGGCGCGTCGGTGCCACTGCGGCCCCTGTCCGAGATCGAGTCGAGCCTGATCCGGATGATCACCGACCGGGGGCTCAAGGAGCTGTCGTACGCGTTCGAGAACGTGGCCAGGGTCGAGCCGACCGTCGTCGCGACCGAGTCGAACCCGCAGTTCGTGCAGCTGGCCTCGCCCTCGGACATGGTCGTCGTCGTGTCGTTCGCGCTGCGGATCGCGGACACCGCCACGCACCTGTCGCTCTGCTACCCGTACGCAGTGCTCGAACCGCTGCTCGGCGGCATCGTCGGTCAGTCCGACCGCGGTGGCGACCCGGTGGCCGCAGCGCTCGCGACCGAGCGTGTCGCCGGCCGCATCAACGACACGCCGGTCGACGTGTCGGTCGTGTTCCAGCCGACCGCGATGCGCAGCCAGGACATCCTCGGCCTGCGCGTCGGTGACGTCATCACCCTCGAGCACCCCGCCGACGCACTGCTGACCGCGACCGTCGACGACGTCCCCCTGTTCGCCGTGCGGCCCGCACGCAAGGGCAAGCGAGTCGCTGCCCAAGTGGTCGCACCCATCCGATGACTCGATCCGGAGATCCGATGACCCCCACCACCCAGGCCCCCGGAAGTGCTGTCGACCAGGACACGTCGGACCGGCTCCCGCTCGAGGCGGTGCTCGCCCACGGCGACGACATGACCCGCTCTGTGTCGGCCGCGCTGTCGCTGCTCGCCGCGGAGGTGGACCTGCAGCTCGGTCCGACCGAGCTCCAGGACGGCCCGTCGGACCTGGCGCCCGCTGGCGGCGCCCACGGCGTCATGGTCTCCCTCGGTGGTGGCCACGTCGTGCAGGTCGCCGTGATCCTCGACGACGCCCTGACGACCCGGGTCGCCGGCCCGAACCCGGCGGAACCCGAACCGGGTGCCGCGCCCGCATGGCTCGGCGCGGTGTCGAACGCGATCGACGGCTGGGCCCGCGCCCAGGGCTCCGTCGTCAGCGGTGCGCTGCCGATCGAACGGGCCGCCGAGATCGACCACCTGCTCGTCGTCGACGGGAACCTGGTGCTCGTCGCCGCCGGACTGTTCCACGACGGTCGCCACGCCGGCACCGTCGCCCTGGTCGCCCGCGCCGATGACGCGGCCGCCGCTCCGACCGCGACCGGCTCGCCGGACGGGGGAGCCGCTGCCGCTGCTGCAACCGCGGCCGCGGACGTCGCCCGATCGCGCTCGGGTGCTGCGCTCGCCGCTCCCGTCGTCGAGGACCCGGACCCGGCTGCCGGCGCAGAGCCGCCTCGGGCTGCAGCACTCCGTGCCCTGGCCGACGTCGAGATGCAGGTGACCGTCGAGCTCGGCCGCACCCGCATGGCCGTCGCCGACCTGCTCGAGCTGGGCCCCGGCTCGGTGATCGAGCTGGACCGCACCGCCGGCAGCCCCATCGACCTGTTGGTGAACGGCACGCTCATCGCCCGGGGCGAAGTCGTCGTGATCGACGAGGAGTACGGGATCCGATTGACCGAGATCGTCGGCTCGGGCGAGGTCTGACCCGCACCCGGGTCCTCGCACATGGCTGAGTCACCGAACACGTTGATGCTGCTCCTGCGGCTCGGACTGTCCCTCGGGATGGTCCTGGCGCTCGTCGGCGCGGTCACCTGGGTGCTGCGGCGCCGCGGGCTGCTGCGGCCCTCGGCCGCCGGCGAGACCCAGGCCGCGGCTCCAGGTCGTCGACCGCAAGTCGCTCGGCAAGCGGGCCTCGATCGTCGTCGCCTCCGTCGGCGACGTGACGGTGATGCTCGGCGTGACCGACCAGCAGGTGAACGTGTTGGCGACCGCGCCCGGCGAGGGCGGCTCCTGGGTGACGACACCCGCGGCGATCGACGCCGCGCCGGCCTCCACCCCCGCTCCGGTCGCAGCGATCGCGCACGACCATGCGGCCGCGCCAGATCATGCGGCCGCTCCGGCCCATGCAGCCGCGCCGGCGCCCGCCGCCGACGACCGAACCGATCCAGCCGGTGCGCCCGGCCGGACGATGCAGCACTGCCCCGACCGCTCACGCGGTGGGGATGACCACGGGGTCCCGACGGACCGGGACCCGGGTGCACGCGCCGAGCGCGGGCACCCAGCCGACAGGGATGAGCTTCGTCGACGCTCTCAGAGAGTTGACGGTGCGCAAGTCCTGATCGGACCCCCGTGCCACCTCGGCAGCACTCGTTCCTCTTCTTCCCCGACATGTCGACCCGGACCAAGCTGGCCTGGGTCGCGATCGGACTCATCACCCTGATCTGCTGGGTCTGGGCCGCGCCGGCCTCGGCCCAGGACGAACCCGTCCCCCCGGTCGCCGCCGGTCGCCCCGGTCGCCCCGGTCGAGGACGAGCCGTCGGCGACGGCCGACCCGGCGACACCCGGCGAGGTGGCACCGTCCGACGGCGAGTCGCTGCTCGACGGCACCCCCGGTCCTGCCCGCGAGGGAGCCGACGGCCAGACCTCCGACGGCCAGGCACCCGGCGCCGTCGAGACCGGTGGCCTCGACATCGAGGTCGACCTGGGCGGCGACGGCGAGACCGAGGAACCGAGCAAGGCGGTCACCATCCTCCTGGGCCTCACGGTCCTGGCGGTCGCGCCGTCGATCCTGCTGATGATGACCAGCTTCACCCGCATCGTGGTGGTGCTGTCGCTGACCCGCAACGCGCTCGGTGTCCAGGCGATCCCGCCGAACCAGGTGCTCGTCGGCCTGGCGATGTTCCTGACCTTCTTCGTCATGGCGCCGGTGCTCACCGAGGTGAACGACACCGCGCTGCAGCCGTACCTCGACGGGCAGATCAGCCAGTCCGAGGCGATCAAGGAGGCCGAGGGCCCCTTCAAGGAGTTCATGCTCGCGAACACCCGCAGCTCCGATCTCGAGATGATGATCGGCATGTCGGGCGGCGAGCAGCCCGAGACCCCTCAGGACACGTCGATGGTCGCCCTGGTGCCCGCCTTCGTGCTCAGCGAGCTGCAGTCGGCCTTCATCATCGGCATCGTCATCTTCGTGCCGTTCGTCGTGATCGACCTGGTCGTCGCCGCGGTCCTCATGTCGCTCGGGATGATGATGCTGCCGCCGGTGTTCGTGTCGCTCCCGTTGAAGCTGCTCGTGTTCGTGATGGTCGACGGCTGGGCGCTGACCGCCGAGGCGCTCGTCGCGAACTACCGAGGTGGAGGATGACGATGCTCGCGATGACCGACACCCAGGTGATCCAGATCGGGCTGGACGCGATGCTGCTCGCCGTGAAGCTCGGCGGTCCCATCCTGATGGTGACCCTCGGTGTCGGCCTGGCCATCGGTCTGGTGCAGTCGGTGACCCAGCTCCAGGAGCAGACGCTCACCTTCGTGCCCAAGTGCTTCGCGGTGATGGTCGTGATCCTCGTCGGCGGCGCCTGGATGCTGCAGACGACCATCACGATGACCGACGACCTGTTCGCCCGGATCCCCGAGCTGCTGCAGTGACGGCGACGGCCGGCCTGATGGGACTGACGCTCGACCCGGCGCAGGCCGCGACGTTCGTCATGGCATCGGTGCGGATCCTGGTGTTCCTGCTGATCGCGCCGCCGTTCGCCGGCTCGATGGTGCCCGGCCGGGTCAAGGTCGGCATGTCGGTCGTGCTCGCCATGATCGTCACGCCCCGGATGACCGAGACGATCGCCGGGGTCGACACCGCGTCGGTGATCTCCGGGATCGTCTTCCAGGCGGCGATGGGCGCGGCGCTCGGCTTCATCATCCTGATCCTCTTCTCGGCGGTGCAGGCCGCCGGCCAGCTCATCGACTTCAGCGCCGCGTTCTCGAGTGCCGCGGCGTTCGACCCGTTCAGCCAGGCGAGCTCGACACCCGTCGCCCGGCTCTACCAGATGCTCGCCACGCTGCTGCTCTTCTCGAGCGGCGGCTACCTGCTGTTCATCGGTGGCCTGCTGCGGAGCTTCGACGCCGCGCCGATGTCGGGCTTCGACCTCGGGACCGTCAGCGCGACGCTCACCGAAGGGCTCGCCAACTTCTTCGTCGCCGCACTGCAGATCGCGGCACCCCTGATGGCGGCGCTGTTCATGGCCGAGCTGCTGCTCGGCCTGCTCGCCAAGGCCGCCCCGCAGATGAACCTGCTGGTGATCGGCTTCGGCACCAAGAGCCTGGTGGTGCTGGGCCTGGGTGGCATGGCGATCATGCTGCTGCCCCGAGCGGTCGAGCTCATCGTCGACATGGCCCTGCGCGGCATGGCCGCGATCGTCGGATGAGCGCGGCGTCGTTCGCACGGACGGCGGGGCTGAGCCGTGGCGAAGGACCGCGACCAGAAGACAGAGGACCAGAGCGCCAAGCGCAAGAAGGAGTCGCGCAAGAAGGGCCAGGTCGCCAAGAGCCCGACGCTGGTGTCCTGGACGTCGCTGCTCATCGCCACCTTCTTCCTCCCGTCGGTCGTCGCCAGGATCGGCGACGTGGTGATCGACGGTCTGCGCGGCATCGAGACGATCACCGCGCAGCCCGAGCCCGGCGTGCTGATCGACCAGGCCGGTGTGGTCGCCCGCGGTGCCTTCGTCGCGGTCGTGCCGCTGCTGCTCGCCGCGATGCTCTGGGGGATCGTCGGCAACCTGGCCCAGGTCGGCTTCGTGTTCGCGACCGATCCGCTCAAGCCCAAGTGGGAGCGGGTCAACCCCGGCGCGGGGTTGAAGCGGCTGGTGTCGGTCAAGACCCTGTGGGAGACCGGCAAGCAGGTCCTGACGCTGGTCGTCATCCTGATCGTCGCGGTGCCGTCGGTCCTGGCCATGTCGCGCCGCATGCTCGGGTCGACCTGGGCCCTGGCACCCGGCGCTGGCCGAGGTGGGCTCGTCGCTGCTCGGGCTGGTCCAGCTCGTCGCGGTGGTGGGCACGCTGATCGGCGTCGCCGACTTCGCGTGGCAGCGCTTCAACCTCAAGCGCGACTCCAGGATGACCAAGCAGGAGGTCAAGCAGGAGACGCGGGAGTCCGAGGGCGATCCGCACGTGAAGGCCAAGCTGCGCCAGAACGGCATGGCGATGAGCCGCAACCGCATGCTCGCCTCGGTGGGCGAGGCCGACGTGGTCATCACCAACCCGACGCACTTCGCGGTCGCGCTGGTCTACGAACCGCTGAAGGGTGCGCCCCGGGTGGTCGCCCGCGGCGCGGACGGCATGGCGCAGCGCATCCGACGTGCGGCCGAGGACGGCGGCGTCCCGGTCGTCGAGTCGCCGCCACTCGCTCGGACCCTGTACCGGGCGTGCCGGGTCGACGACGAGATCCCGGCCGCGCTGTTCCAGGCCGTCGCCACGGTGCTCGCGTTCATCCGGCGCCTCGAGGGGCGCCCCCTGCTCGGTGGACGCACCTCGTTGGCGGTGCCCGACACGTGGACCCCCGTCGGCGAGGACCCCGACACGGCGCTCGCCTGGCGGCCGACCCGACGCGCACCGACACGCCGCGCACCCTCGGTGCCCCAGGATCCTCGACGAACCCTCATCGGGGGTGACCGCGCGCCGATTGACGGGCACGACCCACGGCAGGATGCCAACGGGACAGTTGCGGCACGGACGCCCGGTTCGGTGAAGGTCTGATGACGTCGCGACGCCTCGGTACGACGGTGTTCCCCGCAGCGATGGTGTTCGTGGTGGCCCTCATGGTCATCCCGATGCCGGCCGCGCTGCTCGACGTGCTGCTCACGCTGAACATCGCGTTCTCGGTCCTGCTGCTGCTCGCGGCGATCGGCGCGACCAAGGCGCTCGACATGTCGGCGTTCCCGAGCCTCCTGCTCATCGCGACGCTGTTCCGACTGGGACTGAACGTGTCGTCCACCCGACTGATCCTCGGCAACGGCTCCGCCGGCTCGGTGATCGAGGCGTTCGGCCACTTCGTGATCCAGGGCTCGCTCGTCGTCGGCCTGGTCGTGTTCTTCATCCTGGTCGTCATCCAGTTCGTCGTGATCACCAACGGCTCCAACCGCGTCGCCGAGGTCGCCGCGCGCTTCACGCTCGACGCGATGCCCGGCAAGCAGATGGCGATCGACGCCGACCTCAACGCCGGGATCATCGACGACGACGAGGCCCGGCGTCGCCGCAAGGAGACCTCGGCCGAAGCCGACTTCTACGGCGCGATGGACGGCGCCGGGAAGTTCGTCAAGGGCGATGCGATCGCCGGCGTCATCATCACCGCGATCAACCTGATCGGCGGCTTCGTCATCGGCATCGTCCAGATGGGCATGAGCCCCGCCGAGGCGGTCGACAACTTCGCGATCCTGACCGTCGGCGACGGCCTGGTCACCCAGATCCCGGCGCTGCTCGTGTCGATCAGCTCCGGGCTCATCGTCACCCGCGCCGCGGGCGACGACGACCTGGGCAGCAGCGTCATCGGCCAGTTCGCCAAGCAGCACAAGCCGATGCAGACCGCCGGTGCGGCCCTGTTGGTCATGGCCATGGTGCCGGGCATGCCCAAGGTCCCCTTCATCGCCGTCGGCGTGGTCATGCTCGTCGCCGCTCGCACGGATGGCGAACGTGCCGCAGCCGACGGCCGCGACGGCAGAGGCGAGCGTGCCCGAGGCGGCCGAGGCGCCGCCGTCGGCCGACGACCCCGCCGAGATCGCCCGGTCCATGCGCGTCGAGGCGATCAGCCTGGAGCTCGCGATCGACCTGGTCGACCTGGTCGACAGCGCCGCCGGTGGTGACCTGCTCGACCGGGTGCGTGGCATCCGCCGCAAGCTGGCCATGGAGCTCGGCATGGTCCTGCCGCCGGTTCGGACCCGAGACAACATCGACCTGCCGCTCGGCAGCTACGTGATCCGCCTGCACGGCGTCGAGGTCGCCAGCGGTGTCGCCCCGCCCGGGCACTTCCTGCTGATCGCGGACGACCTGGAGCGGTTCCCCGGACCGGAGATCCGCGAGTCGGTCTTCGGCCTGCCGGCCAAGTGGCTGCCGACGGAGCTGCGTCGCCAGGCAGAGGCCGAGGGCGGCACGCTCGTCGACCGCTCCTCGATGATCAGCGTGCACCTGTCCGAGGTCTGCCGGAACCACGCGCCGCAGCTGCTCTCACGCCAGGACGTGAAGCACATGGTCGAGATGGTCCGCGAGAGCGACCCCGCGGTGATCGAGGACCTGACCGCGGTGCAGATCAGCATCAGCGAGGTGCACGCAGTGCTGCAGGCGCTGCTCGCCGACCAGGTGCCGATCCGTGACCTGGTGCGTCTGCTCGAGGTGATCAGCGAGCAGGGCCGCTCGACCCGTGACACCGAGACCCTGGCCGAGGCGTGCCGGGTCGTGCTCGCCCCGGCGATCTGCGCGGGCCGCGCCGCCGACGGTCGGCTGCCGGTGCTGAGCCTGGACCCGATGCTCGAGCACACGCTGCTGCAGTCCCTGACCCGCAACGAGCGCGGCACGAACGTCATCCTGGATCCCGACCTGGCCGAGGCGCTGAGCAACGGTCTGATCGCCACCGTCCGCAACGCCGAGCAGAGCGACGAGCACCCGGTGCTGGTGTGCTCGCCGCCGCTGCGCCCGGCGCTGCGCCGCTTCAGCTCGCGGGTGCTGCCGCACGTTCCGGTGCTGTCGTTCGACGAGCTCGTCCCCCCGTTCACCATCCACGACCTGGGAGCTGTCCGTGTCAGCATCGAGGACTGATCGATCGTGGCGCGCCCGGCGCGCCGCTGCCTCCGATCTCCGGCCACGCCGCCGGCCAGCGCCGGTCACCACGACGGTGCTCGCCGACCAGCTGCACGTCGTGATGGCAGGCGGGCGGCTCGAGGACGTGCTCGCCGAGGTCGAACGCACCTTCGGCGCCGCCGCGAACATCGTCCGGGTCGACCGTTCGATCGTCGGAGGCGTCGCCGGGTTCTTCGGCCGTGAGCAGTTCGAGGTCGAGGTCGGCCTCGCCGCCAGCCCGACGCCCGCTGCGGTCGCCTCGCAGCCGTGCCGTCGAGCGACCACGCCGCCGCGCCGCTGCCGCCGCTTCGACACGACGTCGGTGGAGCAGCCGGTGACCGGCGCGCGGTGGAGGACGTCGGTGGTCGAGCCGGCGCCGGGGGCGACCCACCGGTGGTGCGGCGTTCGCCGCGGCGCTGCGGGAGGCGCTCGACCAGTTCGACGAGGCCGCGACCCGAGCTCGACGCGATCCCGCGCCGCTGCCCGCGTACGTCGTGGTCGAGGACCCGGCGCCCGTGATCCGCTCGGCGGTGTTCGAGCACCTCGACACAACCGTCCCCACCTCCCGGTTCGCCCGACGTCGAGCGTGCCCGTCTGCGCCGGCCCGTCGTCGCTCCGGTTCCGGCTCCGCCCGCTCCGGTTCCGGCTCCGCCCATCGCCCGCCGTCGCCCCGATCCGGGATCGTTGCTCTCGCTCAACGCCGCACCGATGTCGCTCGAGGAGCTGTCGGCCCAGGTCGACGACCTGGCCATCGCACCGCCGGTCCCGCCCGACCGGGGTGTGCTCGCCGTCGCCGGTGACGGCGACGAGGCGCTCGTGGTCGCCGAGTCGTTCGCCGTCGCCGCGGGTGGATCCGCCGGTGACGTGATCGTGATGTCGCCGGTCGCGATGCCCGGTCGCCCCAGCTGGATGTGCCTCAACTCGCCCGAGCAGGCCGCGGGACGTCGCGAGGTGTGGCGCACGTCGACGCGCCTGGTCGTCGTGGCCGTCGTGGTCACCCCCGGTGCCCAGGGCCAGGAGTGGGGTCGTGCCGCGCTCGACTCGCTCGCTCCCGACCAGACCCGGGTCGCGGTGCCGGGTTGGCGTCGTCCCGACGAGGTCGCCGGACGGCTCGCCGCGATGGCGCCGGTCCACGCGATCGATCTGGTCGGAGCCGTCGACCCGTCCGCCGTCGTCGACTTCCTCGACCTGGCCGTGCCCGTCGCGACCATCGACGGTGTGCCCGCGACGTCACGACGTTGGGCCGAGATGCTGCTCGCCGCCGGACGGTCGAGCGACGGGTCCAGCGCCCGTCGGGTCCGACGTCGGCGATCGCCGGCGGACTCGACGCCGGATCCGACCGGCACCCGCCCGGCCACCGTCGCCGACGACCCGGTCCTGACGGCACTGCTCGTCGCCGCGGCCCAGGAGCACCAGCGATGACGACCACCACGCCTGCGACCGCCGGTCGCACCCGACCGACCGACGCCGCGCACCCGACCGCCGCGTCGTGGGCGCCGCCCCGACGCCGAGTCGGTCGAGCCGCCCCGCCGGTGGTGGCCGCCACGCTCATCACCCTGCCGGCCGTCGCCGCAACGCTCGCCGGTCACCTGTCGCTGACGGGCCTGGTCGCGGTGTACCTGGTCGCGCTCTCGGTCGCACTGCTCGCAGCGGCGCTGAGCCTGCGGTTGATCCACTTCGTCGACGGCCCGACCCCGCGCGGCGCACGCCACGGCAGCACCTGCCGGACCGACGCCGGCGGCGACCGACGCCCCGACCTCGATGGGCACGCCGCTCGCCCGGGTGCCCGTCGCCCGGATCCCGGCCGATCAGGCCATCGACGGCAGCGTCCCCCGACCCCGAGCTGCCCGGCCCGGCGACCTCCAGCCCCGACACAGCGACTCGACGAGACAGGACACCGACATGCACCGATCAGCCCTCGACCTCGGGATCGCTCCGATGACCGCCGTGCTCGTCGAGTCGGCCCGACTGGGCCGACTCGAGATGGACGAAGCGGCGATCGTCGAGCTGCCGGCCGGCATCATGGGCTTCCCGGACCTGCACCGCTACGCACTCGTCGCCGCGGACGCCGATGGCCTCTACTCGTGGCTGCAGTCCCTCGACGACCCGACGCTCGCGTTCCTGGCCGTGGTGCCCGCGCCGTTCTTCCCGGACTACGCGCCGGTCATCTCCGACGAGGACTGTCGACGGCTCGAGCTGCTCGACCCCAGCGAGGCACAGCTGCTCTGCCTGGTGACCGTCGAGGAAGGCTCCGTCTCGGCGAACCTCCTCGGCCCTATCGTGTTGAACGTGATCACCCGGACGGCACGTCAGGTCGTGGTCGCGGACTCTCGACTCACCACCCGGGAACCCATCCTCCCGGGCTGATCGCGATCCGTCTGGATCGTGGGTGACCGGCCTCGAATGGGAAGCAACTGTGCTGATCCTGACCCGTCAGACGAACCAGTCGATCGTGATCGACGGCAACATCGTGGTCACGGTGCTCGAGATGAGCGGCGACCACGTGCGCCTGGGCATCAACGCCCCGCGAGAGGTCACGGTGCACCGCGAAGAGGTGCAGCGCGAGATCGTCGAGCAGAACCGGCGCGCCGCCTCGGGCGCTGACCTCGCCGGCGACATCGACGGCCTGCCCCGACCCTGACCGCCCCGGGGCGCATCCGGTGCCGTCACGGCGCCGCTCTACGGTGCATGCCGTGACGCACCCGCACGTTCCCCTCCGGCGACGATCGGAGCGACCGTCGACCCGACGGGGCGCGGTCATCACCGCCCTGGCCGCCACCCTCGTCGTCGCGGCCGGCTGCTCCGGCGGGTCGGACCGCGGCGCGCCGATCGGTCGACGACGACCGACCCGCCTCCGGCGACATCACCCGGCGCCCCCGACACGACCACCGCCGACCACCCCGACAGCGGCGTCCGTGCAGCTGTTCGACGCCGTGTGCAGCGGCGCACCGGAGATCACCGACGTCGGCACGATCGCGTCGCCGGACATCACCGAGGCGTCGGGACTCGCCGCCAGCAGGGTCAACCCCGGCGCCTGGTGGATCCACAACGACAGCGGTGACTCCGCTCGACTGTTCGCCATCGACGACACCGGCGCGCTGCTCGCCGACGTGTCGCTCGACGGCGCCGAGGCGCGTGACTGGGAGGACATCGCCGTCGGGCCACCGATGCAGGGGAGCGCCGCGACGGTGTACGTCGGCGACACCGGCGACAACGCGGTGATGCGTCCGGGCGGCACCGGCCGGGGAACGATGCGGGTCTTCCGCTTCACCGAGCCCGTCATCGATCCGCGACGCGCGCGCCGCAGGACCTGTCCGTCCCCGTCGACACGCTGCACCTGGAGCTCCCCGACGAGTGCCCACGACGTCGAGGCGATGCTGGTCGACCCGATCGACGGCGACCTGGTCGTCGTGACGAAGGACTGGCAGCGCACCGGCGCCGCCCAGGTCTACCGCGCACCCGCCGGACTCGCCGCGGGGTCGACCACGACGCTCGAGTCGGTCGGGTCGGTCCCGCTGGACCGCGGCACGCTCGTCACCGCCGCCGACGTCACCACCGACGGTGCGGTGGTGGCGCTGCGCTCCTACGGGGCGGTGCACCTGTATCGCCGAGCAGCGGGCGAGCCGCTCTGGTCGGCGTTCGAGACGGCGCCGTGTGAGGGCCCGGTCCCGACGCGAGTTCCAGGGCGAGTCGCTCGGCTTCGACGTCGACGGACACTCGTACCTCACGGTCTCCGAAGGCGAGCACGCCACGCTGCACCGCACCGGCTGACCGCCGCTCGACGTGGTGCCATCAGCACCGAGCGTGGGCTATCGGGTGATCGCATGCCGCGCAACGGGCGAATCGCCTGAAATCTTCTCGAATGTCGTTGTGTCAGGTGTCATATCGGTGTAGGAATCTTCCGGAAGACTGAATGGCACTCAGTCCTCGTGGGGGGACGGGCCCAGCGGTGCTGCCGCCGGGTCCGCCACATGCACAGGCTGCAACAGGCGATCACAAGGGGATCCAAGAGATGAACGACCGTTCCGGGCCGTCGCGCGGGCGAACGCGCACACGACCGAATCCGACGCGCCGACACGCGCGTCGCTCCACGGCGATCCTGCTGGCGCTGGGCTCAGCGCTCGCGCTGATCGCCTCGGCCTGTGTGCCGCCGGACGACGGGGGTGGCATCGACAACGCTGCGCCGATCGTCGTCGCGACCGCAGATGTCACCGCGGGCCAGGCGCCGCTGCTGGTCGAGTTCTCCTCGGCGGGCACGCAGGACCCCGACGGCTTCATCGACGAGTACTCCTGGGACTTCGGTGACGGGAGCCCGACGAGCTCCGCGCCGAACCCGGCACACACCTACGTGACCGGCGGCCTGTTCACCGCCACGCTCTCGGCGACCGACAACGGCGGCACCACCCGGACCGCGTCCGTGGTGGTCGTCGTCGATCCGCCGGAGAACTACCCGCCGACGGCGTCGATCGGTGCCACCGCGACCGAGGGCAAGGCGCCGTTCGTCGTGGAGTTCACCTCCGAGAACTCCTTCGACCTCGACGGCACCATCGTCTCGTACGCGTGGGACTTCGGTGACGGCAACACCAGCACCGAGGCCGACCCGACCCACACCTTCACCGCGGTCGGCCAGTACGTCGTCGCGCTGACGGTGACCGACGACGACGGCGACGTCGACACCGCGGTCGTCGACATCGACGTCATCGCGAACATCGCCCCGGTCGCCGCCGCCACGGCCACGCCGTCCGTCGGCAAGGTGCCGCTGCCCGTCGCCTTCTCGTCCGCTGCGTCGACCGACCCCGACGGCGACATCGTCTCGTACGCCTGGGACTTCGGCGACGGCAACACCAGCACCCTCGCGAACCCCATCAACACCTTCGCTGCGTCGGGCACCTACGCCGCGACGCTCACCGTCACCGACGACTCCGGTGACACCGACACCACGACCGTCTCGGTCCAGGTCAACGAGAACCAGGCCCCGGTCGCCGTCGCCAACGCGACGCCCGACGCCGGCAAGGCGCCCCTCGGCGTGCTGTTCTCCTCGGCCGGCTCGACCGACAACGACGGCACCATCGTCTCCTACGGCTGGGACTTCGGTGACGGCTCGCCGGTCGACAACTCGGCCAACCCCGGCCACCTCTACACGACGGCAGGCAGCTACACCGCCACGCTGACCGTGACCGACGACGACGGTGTCACCAGCACTGCCTCGCTGAGCATCGAGGTCGGTCCGCCGAACGTCGTGCCCACCGCAGTCGGCACCGCCACCCCGAACATCGGCAAGGCCCCGCTGCCCGTGGACTTCTCCTCGACCGGCAGCGGCGACGCCGACGGCTCGATCGTCTCCTACGCATGGGACTTCGGTGATCCGGCCTCGACGACCGACGTGAGCTCCGATCCGGATGCCACGTACACCTACACCGCGGTCGGCACCTACACCGCCCTGCTGACCGTCGTCGACGACGACGGCGCCAGCTCGACGGTCGCCGTCCAGGTCAACGTGGTGCCGAACGTGGCGCCGACGGCGCTGGCGTCGGCCACGCCGACCTCGGGCAAGGAGCCCCTCACCGTCCAGTTCGACACGAGCGCCTCGGTCGACCCGGACGGCACCATCGAGTCCTTCGACTGGGACTTCGGTGACGGCGAGACCGGCACCGGTGCGAACCCCTCGCACGAGTACGTCCTCCCGGGCACCTACACCGCCACGCTGACCGTCACCGACGACGACGGCGAGTCGGACTTCACCACGGTCACGATCGTGGTCAACCCGAACCAGGCCCCGACGGCGGTGGCGAACTCCACGAGCGTCTTCGGTCCCTCGCCGTTCACCGTGGTGTTCGACGGTTCGACCTCGACCGATCCCGACGGCACCCTCGAGTCCTACGCATGGGACTTCGGTGACGGCGAGACCTCCGACGAGATCAGCCCGAGCCACACCTTCACCGACCCGGGCGCCTACACGGTGACCCTCACCGTGACCGACGACAACGGTGCGACCTCGACCGCGACCCGTGTGGTCACCGCCGAGGACTCCTACCTCTACGTCAGCGCCGACGGCTCCGACGCCGGCGCCGGCACCACCGTCGACCCGCTCGGCTCGATCACCGAGGCGCTCTCGCAGGCCGTGGCCCGTGACAAGGTCGGCATCCGTGTCGCCGGTGGTTCCTACGCCGGCTTCACCGTGGTCGACGGCATCGATGTCACCGGTGGCTTCGACGAGAACTGGGATGCCGGTGGCGACGCCACCGTCGTGACCGGTGCGGCGGGCTCCGCCGGCGTCGTCGCCGACGGCGCCACCTCGGGCGCCACGCTCTCCAACCTGACGATCAACGGTGGTGGCGGTCTGCACGCCACCGGCGTGCTCGCCACCAACGGCTCGGTCCTGACCCTCGTCGACACCGTCGTCGACTCGGGTGAGGCCTCCGGTGCCGGCTCCAGCGCCTACGGCGTGCGGGCCCTGTCGGGCTCCGACGTGAACGTGGTCAACTCCACGGTCACCGCCCAGGACGGAGTCGTTGGTGCCCAGGGCACCGCGGGCACCAACGGCGGCGGCGGTGCCAACGGCAACGCCGGCGGTCCGTTCCCGGGCGTGGGCAACTCACCCGGTGGTGCAGCGGTCGGCTCCGGCCTGGCAGCCGGCGGCGCCGGTGTGGCCGGCGTCGGCTCGATCTGCTGCAACAGCGACGGCCGTGACGGCAACGCCGGTGGTGGCGGAGCGCCGGGCGGCGCCAAGGGCACCAGCGGCAACGGCGGCGGTGGTCGAGGCGGCAGCGGCGGTGGCGCCGGCACCGTGGCCGGCACTCCCGGCGCTGCGGGCGGCGGCGACATCGTCGCCGGCGAGACCTACTCGGCGACCGCTGCCGGCGCAGGCACCGCGAGCGGTGTCGGCCACGGTGGTGGCTCCGGCGGCTCCGGTCGTGGCTTCTCCACCGCTCAGCGTTCCGGCGGCTCCGGCTCCGGTGGCGCAGGCGGCAACGGCGGCAACGGCGGCCAGGGCGGCAACGCCGGTGGCGGTTCGTTCGCCCTCTATGCACACGACGCGACCATCGAGGTCACCAACTCGACCCTGAACGCCGGTAACGGCGGCCAGGGTGGTCAGGGTGGCACCGGTGGCACCGGTGGCAAGGGCGGCAACGGCGGTGCCGGCCACTCGATCACCAACGGCCAGGGTGGCGGCGGTGGCGGCGGCGGTGGCGCCGGCGGTACCGGTGGCGCTGGTGGCGCTGGTGGTACCGGCGGACCGTCGGTCGCTGCGTTCAACATCGGCACCGGCTCGGTGACCCTCGACGGCACCTCCACCGCCACGGCCGCTTCGGCGGGCGCAGGTGGTGCTGGTGGCGAGGGCGGCGACGGTGGAGCGGTCGGCGCCGGTGGCGCCGCGGGCACCAGCGACAACGTCGGACGGTCCGGACTGGTCGGCGCGACCGGCTCGGCAGGCGCCGACGGTCCGGCTGGCTCGGCGGGCAACGCCGGCTCCGCCTTCTCCACCTGGAACAACGGCACCGGGGCCTGATCACGACGTCGGGCGGGTCGCCACACGATGACCCGCCCGAGCAGGCCGACGGCTCCGCAGGCACTCCGGTGCCTGCGGAGCCGGCGGTGCACACGACCTGCGTCGGACGACCCGATCGAGCGACTCGATCGAACGACGCACCACGGACCGAGCACTCAACGAGGAGCCAGGACATGGCGACCGGATCACATCGACTGACGAACACCATGGGGGCGACATGAGAACGAAGAAGGGGCTGGCCGCGCTGCTCGCGGTGGCACTGATGGTGACCGGGCTGGCGATCACGCAGCTCGGTGCCAGCGCACAGAAGGTCGGCAATCCCGGTCCGTTCAACCTGCGGATCGACGACGGCCTGATCATGATCAAGGACACCGACTTCTCGCTGGAACGCAAGGAGCTCCCGGCGTGCTCCGACGGTGAGGACAACGACGAGGACGGCCTGACCGACTTCCCGGCCGATCCGCAGTGCGGTTCCGCCGCCGACAACAGCGAGGTCGCCTCCGGGGTCCAGCCCAAGGAGGACACCGTCTTCGCCGGCACCATCCAGCCGAACGGCCGGTGACCATCCCGCAGAGCGGCATCTACTTCCCGCCGGCCTACCTCGAGGCAGCCGGGTCGGTGATCACCGCTCGCATCCAGCCGACGACCAACGCCACCGGCACGCTCAACCCGCTCACCGGTGTGGCGACGGTGAACGCGTCGCTGCAGGTGAAGCTCGAGGGCACCGCCTCCGGCGTCAGCCTCGGCAGCAACTGCCGCATCGGTCCGCTCAACCTCGCGCTCACCACGGGCACCAGCGGCTCGCTGACCGGTGTCGGCTACGACGCCGACCTGGGCACCGCGACCCTGGTCAGCAGCACCTTCGCCGTTCCGGGCGCCGCAGGCTGTGGTCCGCTCGATCTGGCCAACGGTCCGATCAACGACGAGCTCGGGCTGCCCAGCCCGGCCGGCAACAACACCGCCGAGCTCGTCGGCTCGACCAACCCGACCATCACCCGCGGCGTCAACGCCAACGTGACGGCGTCGACCACGAGCGGCCCGGCGCCGCTGACGGTGAACTTCAACGGCACCAGCTCGACCGCGGTCGCCGGCATCTCCAGCTACTCCTGGGACCTCGGCAACGGCACGACGGCGTCGTCGCCCGACGGCGTTCACCACCTACACCGAGCCGGGCACCTACGACGCGACGCCTGACGGTGACCGACGTCGACGGTGACACGAACACCGAGACGGTGACGATCACCGTCGCCGAGCCGCTCAACATCGCGCCGACCGCCGCCATCGGCTCGTCGGGCACGCTCGGCAACGCGCCCTACGCGGTGAACTTCAGCGGCTCCGGTTCGTCGGATCCCGACGGCACGATCGCCTCGTACGCCTGGGACTTCGGCAACGGCCAGACCGCCACCGGCGAGAGCGCCTCGGTGACCTACACCGCCGAGGGCACCTACACCGTCACCTGACGGTGACCGACGACGACGGTGCCACCGGCACCGCGACGCAGGTCATCACGGTGAACCCGACGCCCAACGTGCCGCCGACCGCGGTGGCCCGAGTGGTGTCGACCGCCGGCACCATCCCGTACACCGTCAACCTCAGCGGTTCGACCTCGACCGACTCCGACGGCACGATCGCCTCGTACTCGTGGGACCTCGGCAACGGCACCACGGCGACCGGCGTGACCACGCAGGCCACCTACACCGAGGCCGGGACCTACACCGTCACGCTGACGGTGACCGACGACGACGGTGACACCGGCACCCAGCAGCTGCAGATCGAGGTGTCCGAGGATCCGAACACGGCGCCGAACGCCTCGTTCACGCAGTCCTCCAACGGCGGCACCGCGCCGCTGACGGTCGACTTCGACGCCTCGGCATCCGAGGACATCGACGGCAGCATCGCCGGCTACGCCTGGAACTTCGGCAACGGTCAGTCCGGCACGGGTGCGACCCCGCAGGCGACCTACACCGTGCCCGGCACCTACCAGGTGACGCTCAACGTGACCGACAACCGTGGCGCCGTCGGCACCGCGACCTCGCAGGTCGTCGTGACCCGCCCGCCGAACCAGCCGCCGACGGCCCAGCTGTCCGCGACGCCGTCGTCGGGCACCGCGCCGCTGCTGGTCCAGCTCTCGAGCGCCGGCTCGTCGGATCCCGAGGGTGCGATCGCCTCGTACTCGTGGAACTTCGGCAACGGTCAGACCGGCACCGGTCCGAACCCGTCGGTGATCTACAACACGCCGGGCACCTACGTGGTCACCCTGACCGTCACCGACGGTGACGGCGCGACGAACGCCCGCAGCACGACCGTGGTCGTCACGGCTCCGAACCAGGCGCCGGTCCCCGGTCATCGTGGCGACGCCGACCTCGGGTGCCGCGCCGCTGCTGGTCAACGTCAACGGTGCGAACTCCTCGCGATCCGGACGGCTCGATCGTGAGCTACGCGTGGACCTTCGGCAACGGCCAGACCGCCACCGGTCCGACCGCGTCGACCACCTACACCTCGGCGGGCAGCTACACGATCCGCCTGACGGTGACCGACGACGCGGGCGTGTCCCGCTCGACGACCCGTTCCATCATCGTGAGCAACGCCAACCAGCGGCCGAACGCCGCCTTCACGGCGATCCCGACCTCGGGTCCGGCGCCGCTGCTGGTGTCGGTCGACGCCGGCGGCTCGAGCGACCCCGACGGCGTCATCTCGAACTACTCGTGGAACTTCGGCAACGGTGCCACGGCGACCGGCCTGCGCACGCAGACCACCTACACCACGCCGGGCATCTACGTGATCACGCTGACGGTGACCGACAACCGTGGCGGCACCGCCACGGCGACCGAGACGGTCGTGGTCGATCCGCCCCAGACGGTCACCGACCGTGTGCGTCTGTCGTCGGTCGGCGGCTTCGTCTACAACTACGAAGGCGGCGCAGCGGGCAACCTGCGTGTGGTGACCGACGCCTTCGGCGTCGTGAACGTCACGGGCTCCGGTGAGTACGTCGGTCAGGGCGGCTCGACCGCCAGGGTCACCGTCGGCCTCGAGCGGTTCCTCTGGTTCAACGCCTACTCCGGCGGTGTCCGGATCGTCGATCCGGGCAACGCGAAGCACGAACGTCTACGCCAACGTGTTCCTGCAGCCGCTGTCGCGGCCGTCGGCCACGTCGGTGCGAGGCTCGGTCGCCGCGAACCAGGCCGGCGTCGGCAACTTCAACCTCACGTTCACGGTCGACGACCGGGCATGAACGTGACGGCTCCCCATCGGAGCACCGCCCGCACCGCCAGGAGTCTCCTCCTGGCGGTGCTGTCGGTCGCAGCGGTCGTCCTGATCGCGTGCACCCCGCCCGACTCCGGTGGCACACCGGGCGGCGGCGGGGTGACCACGACCATCCCCGGCACGACATCGTCGACGGTTCCGGGCTCCACCTCGACGAGCACGCCGCCCGGTGGCGGCAACGCGTCGACGGTGACCGCCGGACGTCAGCACTCGTGTGTGCGCAGGGCGAACGCCACGGTGGCGTGCTGGGGCAACAACTCCTTCGGCCAGCTCGGCAACGGCACCACGACACCCTCGGCGGTGCCGGTGACCGTGACCGGCCTGACCGACGTGGTGTCGCTCGACGCCGGGGGCTTCCACACCTGCGCGGTGCGCGACCGCCGGCACCGTCGTGTGCTGGGGTCTGAACAGCTCGGGTCAGCTCGGTGACGGCACGACGAACTCCTCGAGCGTTCCCGTCGAGGCGTTCAACCTGTCCGGCGTGCTGTCGATCTCCGCCGGCTCCGCGCACACCTGTGCGGTGCGCTCGACCGGTGGTGGCTCGTGCTGGGGTGACAACTTCAGCGGTCAGCTCGGCACGGGTTCGTACTCGAACGCCGCGACGCCGCGCAGCGTCGCGACGCTGAGCACCGCCACGTCGATCGTCGGCAGGTGGCGCGCACAGCTGCGCTCGTCGGGCCAACAACACCGTCGTGTGCTGGGGCGACAACGTGAACGGTCAGCTCGGCAACGGCACGACCGCCCGTTCGAACCTTCCCCAGAACGTGCCCGGCCTGGCGGCCTACCTGGTCGTCACCGGCGATGCCTTCAGCTGCGCGATCGAAGACCACCGGCGGTGCGGCGTGCTGGGGCGAGAACGTCTACGGACAGCTCGGCAACGGTGCGACGTTGCCGCCGCCGCCCGTGGCCGGTCAGCCGGCGCCCGACGCCGATCAACGAGCTCTCGCCGGTCGACGTGATCGGGGTGTCGGCGATCGCCGCGATCACGACCGGCAGCGACCACGCGTGCGCGGTGAGCACGTCGCAGCTGCTGTCGTGCTGGGGCTCGAACGAGGCGGGCCAGCTCGGCACCGACTCGGTGGTCGGCCACGTCGACGCCGGTGGCGCAGTTCCTCGCCGGCAACGCGCTCGCCGGCGGCGACCGCCACTCGTGCGTGGTGCGCGTCGGCGGCGTCGTGTCGTGCTGGGGCGAGAACAGCTCCGGTCAGCTCGGCGACGGCACGACGAACTCCTCGTCGGACCCCGTCGACGTCGTCGGTCTCTGACCCTCCGGTCCCGAACCCGACGACCACACCCGGACAACGACGTCCGAACAACGAATCCGAAAACGAAATCCGCCTCCGTTTCGCTGCAACTGCACCGAAACGGAGGCGGATTTCGTTCGTCGAGCGAGGTGGCAGTGCCGCCCCGAGGGCGTCAGCCCTGGGCCATGCGGGCCTGGAGGTTCTCGTCGAGGGCGGCGAGGAACTCCTGGGTCGTCATCCACGACTGGTCCGGGCCGACGAGCAGCGCCAGGTCCTTGGTCATCTGACCGGCCTCGACCGAGCTGATGCAGACCTGCTCGAGCGCATCGGCGAACGCCGTGACCTCGGGGGTGCCGTCGAGCTTGCCGCGGTGCGCCAGGCCACGGGTCCAGGCGAAGATCGACGCGATCGGGTTGGTCGACGTCGGGTTGCCCTTCTGGTGCTCGCGGTAGTGGCGGGTCACCGTGCCGTGCGCGGCCTCGGCCTCGACGGTCCGGCCGTCCGGGGTCATGAGCACCGAGGTCATGAGGCCGAGCGAGCCGAAGCCCTGGGCGACGATGTCGGACTGGACGTCGCCGTCGTAGTTCTTGCAGGCCCAGACGTAGCCGCCCTCCCACTTCATGGCCGCGGCGACCATGTCGTCGATGAGGCGGTGCTCGTAGGTCAGGCCCGGCAGCGGCGAACTCGGTCGCGAACTCGGCGTCGAAGACCTCCTGGAACAGGTCCTTGAACTGGCCGTCGTAGGCCTTGAGGATCGTGTTCTTCGTCGAGAGGTACACGGGGTAGTTGCGCTGCAGGCCGTAGCGGAACGACGCCCGGGCGAAGTCACGGATCGACTCGTCGAAGTTGTACATGCCCATGACGACGCCGCCGCCCTCGGGGATCTGCACGATCTCGTGCTCGATCGGCGCCGAGCCGTCCTGCGGGGTGTAGGTGATGGTGACGGTGCCGGCCACGGGGGCCTTGAAGTCGGTGGCGCGGTACTGGTCGCCGTGGGCGTGACGGCCGATGACGATCGGCTTGGTCCAGCCGGGCACCAGGCGCGGGATGTTCGAGCAGATGATCGGCTCACGGAAGACGACGCCGCCGAGGATGTTGCGGATCGTGCCGTTCGGCGAACGCCACATCTTCTTCAGGCCGAACTCCTCGACGCGGGCCTCGTCGGGGGTGATCGTGGCGCACTTCACGCCGACGCCGTACTGCTTGATGGCGTTGGCCGAGTCGATGGTGATCTGGTCGTCGGTGGCGTCGCGGGACTCGATCGACAGGTCGTAGTACTTCAGGTCGACGTCGAGGTAGGGGAGGATCAGCTGCTGCTTGATGAAGTCCCAGATGATGCGAGTCATCTCGTCGCCGTCGAGCTCGACCACCGGGTTCTGGACCTTGATCTTCGCCATTCGTGTTCACCTGTTCCTCTGTCGCGGGCCTCGAACGCCAGAAAGCATACAGGTTGAAGACAAGTGCCCGGAAGTGTCCGTCCGTGGAATCCGTCTCCGTTTCGGGCTCAGCACCCGGAATCCGAGACCGATGTCGGGCTTCGGGCGGGCGCTGCGGGCCTCAGGTCGGGGGCAGGTAACCCCAGACGTTGGTCGTGGAGTCGACGGTGCCGTACTCGGCGACGATCGTGTCCGCGATCGCCAACGGTGTGGGTGCCATGCCACGTCGCAGCAGGTGCGGCACGGTCGAGCCGACCACCTGAGCGATGAGCGAGCCGTCCGGTAGCGCCACGACGCTGCCGAGCGGGAAGTGGGTGCGCAGCAGCTGCGACGGCTGCGAGGCGTCCGCGGGCATCGAGCGGGTCGAGACGGTGATCCCGTCGGGTGCGTCGGCGTCGAGCCAGACGTACGAGATCCAACCGTCGTTCGACCACCCGAGCGCCGAGTCGGCCCGTCGGGTCGCCGACGTGCCCGCGAGGATCACCTGCGGTGTCGCTCCCGGGATGACCTCGAGGGTCGCGAGCGACGTGGGGGAGCGACGGTCGCCGGGCACGTCGGGCACGGTCACGGCGATCGCGCTCGAGTCGGGGCTCCACGGCGCACGCAGCACGGGGGCGTCCGAGGTGACCGCGGCCCGTGTGATCTCCTCGAGCGTGGTGGCGTCGATCAGCGAGAGCCACTCGATGTCGGTGATCGCGTCGCGCGTGACCGAGGAGATCACCGCTCCGTCGGGCGAGAACGACGTGGTGCCCACGGCGCCGAGGTGCTCGCAGTCGGCGGCGGTCGCGGTCGGGCAGAGCGCGGTCTCGCTCATGCCCAGTCCGAGGTCGGGCCGCTCGTCATCGGTGACGAGCGCACGGCCGTCCGGTGCGAGTCGGCCGAAGATCGGCAGCAGCCCGAGCCGGTCGTAGGACTCGGGGTCGAGCAGCTCGGCGGACTCGTCGTCGACGAGGTAGAAGTCCCAGGGATCGTCGGGCGTCGTGGGCGGCCCGTGGTCGACCAGCAGTCGGGTGCCGGGCGGCAACGACGCGGGGACCGCGACCCGTGGCGCGGTCGGCAGGGTCGCCGGCGGGTTCGTCGTCGCGGAAGGCGCCCCCGGGTCGGGTGCGCAGGCGGTCAGCGTCGCAAGGAGCACCAGTGCGAGCGCGACGACTTGAATCGATCGACGTCGGGTTCCCATTCCCCCACCTTCCCCCTGGCCAGCGGCCCCGACGATAGTGCGCCCGGGGCGGTCACCGCCCTGGGTCAGCGGTCGTCGACGATGCCGATGATCCTGGTGGTCGACCCGGCCTGCCCGTCACCGATGGTCGCCAGCTGTGGCCGTGCGAGCGGCGTGACGGTCCCTGCGGCGGGGCCGAACAGGTGGGGGACCTCGCCGCCGCCGTTCTCGTCGATCGGCGGTGCGGCGATCACCGAGCCGTCGGGCAGCGCTGCGTTGAACGACATCTGGTAGGTCGCCCCGAGGGTGCGTTCCGGAGCGTTGCCGAGGGCCGGCCGAGATCGGATCGTGTACTCCGGCAGGTCCGGGGCGAGGAACCGCAGCCACACGTAGGACAGCCTCCCGTCATCGCTCCATCCGAGTGGCACGGCGGCGATGTCGTCGTCGGCGCCCTCGGCCAGCACGACCGGCACGGCGCCGGGTGCGACGGCGAGCGTCGCGAGCGACCCGGCGAACGAGAGGTTCGAACCGTCGACCGGCACGACGACCAGCAGCGACGACGAGTCCGGGCTCCAGACCGGCGGGTTGTGCCCGGCGTGGTCGCTGATCGCCGTCTCGACCACGACGTCGAGCGTGGCGGTGTCGTACACCCGCAGAACCGGATCGCCGGCGGGGTCGTCGACGACCGCGAAGCGGGCGCCGTCGGGTGAGAAGCCCATGGTGGCGAGGTGGCCGATGTGGGGGACCTCGTCGCAGTCGGTTCCCTCGAACTCGGTGCAGCGTTCGAGTCGACCGACACCCAGCAGTCGGAGCTCGGTGCCCGAACGGGAGACCCACCCGAGCGCACGTGCCGCCAGGCGGCGATCAGCCGGGTCGGTGTCGTCCCACGGCCGGGCCCCGTCGGGCTCCACGACGTAGTCCGTGCGGTCGCCGGAGGCCGTGGTGTGCGAGACGAACGCGACCGAGCCCTCCGGTACTGCGGAGGGGAATCGCATGCGCGGCGCCTCGGGTAGGGGATCGCCCGAAGGAGGCTCCCCCTGACCCGGCGGGACGCAGCCGGCCGTGACCGCTGCGGCGACCAGGACGACGACTGCAGTGAACGTACGACCTCGGGCGATCACGGTGCTCCTCGTGCAGATGACCCCGCGCGGCTGGGACCTGCTCTCCGTACGGAGGGTATCGACGCCGTCGGACGCTTCCTCCCGGGCCCACCCGACCCGGTTTCGGGGTCAACGCCCCGTGAGGGCGATGCCGATGATCCGGGTGGTCGAACCAGCCTGCTCACCGCCGATGGTCGCGAGCACCGGGCGGGCGAGCGGCGTGCCGGTCGCCGACGCCAGGCCGAACAGGTGCGGCACCTCGCCCAGTTCGCTCGCGTCACGCTGAGGCGATGCGATCACGGAACCGTCGCGCAGGGCAGCAGCGAACGACAGGTAGCCCGTCGTACCGAGGATGCGTTCCGCGCCGCTGCCCGCGGCGGGTCGGGACCGAACGGTGTACTCCGTCGTGTCGAGCCCGAGATGCTCGACCCAGAGGTACGAGAGCCATCCGTCGTCGCTCCAACCCACCGGCGCGCCGGCGAACGAGTCGTCGTCACCTTCCTGGAGCATGACGGGCTCCGCTCCAGGAGTGACCTGGATCGTGGCGATCGACCCGGCGAACGAGCTGCTCGCACCGTCGACCGGTACCAGGACCAGCAACGAGGCTGAGTCCGGGCTCCACACCGGTGGCTGGTGACCCGGGTGGCGGGTGACCGGGCTCTGGATCAGGACCTCGAGTGTCGCGGTGTCGTACACGCGCAGCACCGACGTGTCGCCGACGTCCTCGACCACGGCGAAGCGGGTGCCGTCGGGCGAGAACCCCCTGTGGGCCGCGCCGCCGAGGAGGGGGACGTCGTCGCAGTCGGTGCCTTCGAACTCGGTGCAGCGGGCGATGCCTCCCTCGTCGCGCTCCCGGAGCTCCACGCCGGTGCTCGAGAGCCAGCCGAACACCTGTGCCATGAGTCGTCGGTCCGCCACGTCGGCGTCGTCCCACGGTCGGGCACCATCGGCGTCCACGACGTAGTCGGAGATGTGGCCCGTCGGTGTGCTGTGGGCGACGATCGCGACGGATCCCTCGGGCAGTGCCGAAGGGAGATGCAGCCGTGGTGCCTCAGGTGAGGCCCCAGGCTCGGTGGTCGGGGGCCCGCCCTGATCGGGCGGGACGCAACCGGAGGCGGTCAACGCTGCGACCACGGCGACGGCGCACATCGTGAGCGGGGAACGTCGAGTGATCACCAGTGCTCCTCGTCGCGGGCGACGCGGCGCTGCGTGCGAGGTCCCCGTCCTGAGCACGCTACCGACGCCGGCGACAGGTTCCACCGGCCGCTCGTTGCCTCCACTCCAACCAGCTCCCACAGGCCGACTTCCGTCTCCGTTTCGCGGTGATGACCCCGAAACCGAGTCGGATTTCGGGAGAGCGGGGGAGGACCGTCAGATCTGGGGGAAGCAGGCGCCGCGGCCGAGGGCGGCGAGACCTTCGAGGTCGCCCTCGTTGAACCCGGTGATGTTCGAGTTGATCGTCGGGTACATCAGCTGCTTGCGGTCGTCCACGTGGCCGAGGCCGACCAGGTGGGCGATCTCGTGCTGGATCACGGCCCGAGCGCGTGCCCGGCCGTCCTGGCTCTCGGACATGCGGGACAGGTCCGCGTCGTCGAGGGTGACCGAACCGGTCACGAACACCTTCTCCGGGTCGGCCGCGTCGGCGGATTCGGGGAGTCCGACCGCGATGCTGCCGGCGTAGGCGGCCGGGTTCGCCTGCGGCGCCTCCGGGGTGATCTCGCCCAAGCGGGGTGACTCGACCGGGTCGGACCAGGTGAACAGCACCGGCGCCCACCGCTCCCCGTACACCTCGGGCTGGTACGGCGAACGGGTGTCCGACGGACCCTCCTCGGTCGTGCCGTCGTCGACGAAGCGCAGCCCCGTCGCGGCGGACACCGCGGCGATCGCCTCGCGGACGAGCACGTCGCCCTCGGGCGGTCCGCCGGGTCGGGTCACGTAGTGGATCGGTCGGCACGGGTCGTAGGCGACCGCCGTGGTGCCGTCGGGTTGGAGCTGCAGGAACGAGTGCGGACCGCCGTCGCCGTCGACGGCCGCGGGCACGCCGAGCGGGGTCGGTGACGACTCGGTCGACGCGGGTGGCCAATCGGTCGGCCGCACGACCTCGACACGCGGGTCCGACGGGCCGGCGGACGCGACGGGATCGTCGGAGGTGGTGCGCTCGAGCGAGGTGGGGGTGGTGACCTGCGGGTCGCGCCGCGACATGAACTGGCTGATGCCGTAGACGACGAACACGGCGACGAGCACCAGCACCGCGACGATGCGCACGGTGCGGCCGCGTCCCGGCGGGCGCTCGGTGTCGGGGTCGTCCAGGAAGTCGTCGTCCCACTCACCCGGCGCGTACCGGTGCTGTCCGTAGCGAACGCTCTCACGGCTGGCGGCCTCGTCGGCCAGCAGGCGCTGGAGGTTTGCCTCACGCTCCGCTCGCGCCCGGGCGGAGCGTTCGCGCTCGGCTGCGGCCGGCTCGCTGATCGAGGCCGAGCTGACGAAGGACTCGTCGAGCGTCAGGTTCTCGAACGGATCCGGGTCTGCCCCCTGCTCCGGCGTCGGATCGTCGCCCATGGTGGGAATCGTACGCCTCGCGCGGCGGGTCGGCCTGTGCAGGCGCGGGCCGTCGCGGGACGGCTCGCCGTGAAGCCGCTCAGTTGCTGAACGCGGCGATCGCCTCGTCGATGGTCCGGGTCAACTCGGCCGGATCGGCGGTGACAGCGGTGCCGACGCTGGCGACGACCACGGTGTCGTCGATGAGCGAGAGCGACTGGTAGGCGAGCGCCATCCGCAGGGACCCGACCTCGAAGTCGTTCGCGATGGCCGTCAGCAGCTGATCGGGTGTCGCCTGCACGTCGAACTCCCGGCGATCCACGACCAGACCATCGGGTCGGATGGCATTGCCGTCGGGCGGCCAGCCGGAGCACTGGCCCTCGGCCAGGCCGTGGTAGAGCGCCGTGGCCCAGTAGTACTGCAGCGCGGCCTCGGGCGACTCGAGTTGGATCGCGTTGACCAGGACGCCCTGGACGCCGTCGGACCAGATCCCCGCCGCAGACCCCGTCACGACCTGGTCCTCGAGGAAGACCTTGTAGCAGTCGTCGTTCAAGGCCTTGTTGGTGGCGGCGAAGTCCATCTGGGCGGGCAGCGTCCCGAAGTCGAGCTCCTCGCCGCCCATGTTCCGTTGGATCGTGGGGTTGCGGACCGCCGGTGAGGTCGTCGAGGCCTCGAAGCGGTTGAGCGTGTCTCGCAGCGATGCCGAGGTGTCGGCCCGTCCGGTCGCCGCCAGCGGTCGCAGGTCGGAGACTCCGTCGGGTCGGGTGAGGATCTCTTCGCGGGCGTCGTCGGACAGGTCTGCCGTGGTCGGTTCCGAGGTCGTGGTCCCGGAGCCTCCCGACCCCGGCTCGTCCTCGGAGCGCGACGACAGCCAGAGCGACACGGCGACGGCGGCCACGACCGCGACCGCCGCCACGGCGAGCAGCACCGGTCGGCGACTCGACGTGTCGTCATCGCTCGCCGCTGCGGACGAGCGCGTCGGCGCGGCGCTGTCCGTCGTGTCGGTCGACTCGGGCGTCGCAGCTGCCTCGAGTCGGGCGTGCAGCTCGGCGACGTTCGTCGGGCGGTCGTCGGGCTCCTTGGCGAGGCAGGCGAGGATCGCTGCGGCGAGGTCCGCCGGCACCGAATCGGGCAGCGACGGCGGCTCGTCGAGCAGCGTCCGTCGGATGATCGCGGTGACCGAGTCCTCTCCCTCGGTGGTCCGGGCGAACGGCGCGTGACCGGTGCACAGGGTGTAGAGCGTCGATCCGACGCTCCAGATGTCACTCGCCTCGCTGGGCTGCTCCCCGTCGAGCAACTCGGGCGCAGCGTGCAGGATCGTGCCCCGGAACGCCTGTGAGGTCGAGGTCGAGGTGACGGACTGTCCGGCGATGCGGGCGATGCCGAAGTCGGCCAACTTGGCCTCGTCGCGTCGTCCGAGCAGGACGTTGTCGGGCTTGAGGTCGCGGTGCAGCACGCCGGCCTCGTGCGCGGCGCCGACCGCGTCGGTCAACGCCAGTCCGATCCGACGCACCTCGTCGGGCGGCAGGGCGCCCTCGGCGCGGACCCGGTCGCCCAGCGTGCCGGCCGGCAGGTACTCCATGGCCAGGTAGGGGCGACCGTCGGCGGTCACGCCGGTGTCGTACACGTGCACGATGTGGGTGTTCCACGAGAGCTCGACGAGCGCGCTGGACTCCAACGCGAAGCGACGGACCGCCTCGTCGTCGGTCAGGTGGTGGTCCATCACCTTGAGCGCGACGACCCGGTCCATGGTGATCTGACGTGCCTGCCACACGGTCGCGAACCCGCCACGGCCGATCAGCTCGACCCGGTCGTAGCCGTCGACCACGACGGTCCGCGGTGACCCGTCGGTCCGCGGCGCCGAGTGCGCGACCTCGGGAGCGAGCGTCGCCCCGGCGTCGACCTGGTCGGTCACGCCGCTGCCGTCCTCGCCCGCCTGTCCGATCTCGTGGCCGTCCACCGGCCCGCCAGCGCCCGGAGGCTCCGCGCCCTGGTCCTCCCGTCCCATGCCCGTGAGCGTATCGTTGTGACTGACAACACTGTCAACCGCGGCATTCGGCACGGGCGAGCGCACGCCGCGGCGCAGGCGGAACGAGTCGGGGGTACCATCGGGCAGCGACTTGACGGACCGGTCAAGTTTCGGGGGAAGCGCGCCGCACCGACGCCTGCCGCCGGGGGCCGTTCGGTGATCCGACGAGCCGCAGACAACCGAAGATCCGAGTCCGGCTGGCGCACCCAGACCGGTCGAAGGGGGAACCATGAAGGTGCTCGAGAACTTCTACATCGACGGCAAGTGGGTGCCTTCGAAGGGAACGACGCGAACCGAGGTGACGGACTCCGCCACCGAAGAGGTCATCGCGCAGGTCGCCGAGGGCACGCAGGCCGACGTCGACGACGCGGTCGCGGCGGCGAAGGCGGCGTTCGCGACCTGGTCGCTCACGCCGATCGACGTGCGGGCCAAGTACCTGCGCGACATCGGCGCCGGCCTCGCGGCCCGCTTCGACGACATCGTCGACACCATCTCCTCCGAGGTGGGCTCGCCCAAGACGTTCGCCCAGATGGTCCAGGCCGGGCTGTCCATGGGGGAGTGGGAGAGCTTCGCCACCCTCGTCGAGAACTACGACTTCGAGGAGACCATCGGCAACTCGCTGATCGTCCGCGAGCCGATCGGCGTCGTCGGCGCCATCACGCCGTGGAACTACCCGCTCTACCTGATCATCTGCAAGATCGTCCCGGCGATCGCCGCAGGCTGCACCGTGGTGCTCAAGCCGTCCGAGGTGACGCCGCTCAACGCCTACATCCTCGCCGAGGTGCATCGACGAGGCCGGCCTGCCCGCCGGCGTGTTCAACATGGTCGTCGGCTACCGGCCCCGTCGTCGGCGAGGCCATGTCCGCCCACCCCGACATCGACATGATCTCGTTCACCGGTTCGGGCCGGGCCGGCGCGGCGGTGCACGAAGACCGCCGCGGCGACCGTCAAGCGTGTCGGCCTCGAGCTCGGCGGCAAGTCGGCCAACATCATCCTCGACGACGCCGATCCCGCCGACGATCGCCATGGGCGGCGTGTTCTCGTCGTTCATCAACTCGGGCCAGACGTGCTCGGCGCTCACCCGTGTGCTGGTGCCGGAGTCCCGCAAGGACGAGTTCGTCGACGCCATCGTCGAGGAGGCCTCCAAGTGCACGCCTCGTCGACCCCAAGGCCGACGAGCCCGACATCTTCCACGCCCTCGGGCCGCTCGTCGTCCAAGGCGCACCAGGAGCGGGTGCGCGAGTACATCCGGAAGGGCATCGACGAGGGTGCGACGCTGCTGCTCGGTGGCCCCGAGCAGCCCGAGGAGTTCGAGAAGGGCTACTACGTCAAGCCGACCGTCTTCGGCGACGTCGACCCCCGACATGACCATCGCCCAGGAGGAGATCTTCGGCCCGGTGCTGTCGATCCTCACCTACCGCGACGACGACGAGGCGGTCGAGATCGCGAACGGCACGATCTACGGGCTCTCCGGCGGTGTGCAGTCGGCGGATCCGGAGCGTGCCAAGGCCATCGCCCGTCGCATGCGCACCGGACAGGTCGACATCAACGGTGCGGCGTTCAACACCGCGGCGCCCTTCGGCGGCTACAAGCAGTCGGGCAACACCCGCGAGCGTGGCCGCTTCGGTCTCGAGGAGTTCCTCGAGACCAAGTCGATCCAGCTCTGAGCACCACGCACCTCGACGCACGTCCCGCGTCGACCTCCCGGGGTCACGGCCCCGACCGGTCGCACGGGACGTGTGTCGCGCTCACCCCCGAGCCACCCGCACGCGCGCTCGTCCCGAGCCGCTGCGGCACCGAATCGGTTCTGCCCCGGCGCGGCGCGCTGGGTACGGTGGAACGCCCCTCGAACCCGGAGTGTTGAGTACCCGGTGACCGCAGTCGCACATCCCTCGGACGCAGCGCCCGACGACGAGACCCCGCCGGTCGGCGACGGCACGCCGCCGGTCGGCCCTGACGCGTCGGACCGCTCACCGACCCGACAGGGCCTCGCGCTCATCGCACGGTTCGTGTCGATGCACCCGGTGCCGTTCGTGCTGTCCCTGATCGGCGGCGTCTCGTGGGCGCTGCTGGTCGTCGGCGCCACCTACGTGCTGGGCCGCATCACCGACGAGGTGATCGAACCCGGCTTCGACGGTGGCGTGCCCGCGTCCACGGTGTGGTGGGCGGTCGCCGCGCTGTTCGTCGTCGCCGTGCTGCGCGGCCTGTCGGTGGTCGTGCGGCGCTGGTACGGGTCGGTCACCGAGACGCGCATGCAGGCGTCGCTGCGCCGCACCGTCGGTGAACGACTGCTGACCATGCCGATGTCGTCGTACCGGCGTCACCCCACCGGCCAGCTGCTCGCCAACGCCGACGTCGACATCACCACCGGCACCCAGCTGCTCATGCCGCTGCCGTTCTCGATCGGCGTGATCGCGCTGCTCGGCATCTCGCTGGTCAGCCTGTTCAACACCGACCCGTACTTCGCGTTGGTGGCGCTGATCCTGTTCCCGGCGCTCGCGTTCCTCAGCCGGTACTACACGAACAAGGTGAACGGCCCGGCTGCGATCGTGCAGGCCCGCCTCGGTGAGGTCTCGTCGATCGCGCACGAGAGCTTCGACGGAGCGCTCGCGGTGAAGACCCTGGGCCGCGAGGAGCACGAGGACGAGCGGTTCCAGGCCGCCGCGAGCCGACTGCGGACCGAGCGGCTCGACGTCGCCCGGCTCACGTCGGTCTTCCAGCCGCTGATCGACCTGCTGCCGAACCTGGGCACGGTGGCGCTGCTCGTCGCCGGTGCGTGGCGCATCGACAGCGGCGAGGCCTCACCCGGTGACCTGGTGCAGGCCGTCGCGCTGTTCGGGTGGTTGGCGTTCCCGATGCGCATCGTCGGGTTCATGTTCGAGTCGATGCCGCGTTCGGTGGTGTCGGTGAGCCGCGTCGACGCGCTGCTCGCCGAGCCGACCGACCCCTCGGCGACCGGCGCCCTGACCCGACACGACACCGACCGCGCCCCGGACGCCGCGCCCGAGGCACGTCGCAGCGCGACGGTGCTCGCCGCCGAGCAGTCGGCGGACGCCACCGCGGTCGACGCGGCCAGCGGTTCGCTCCCCGAGGGTCCGCTGTCGCTCGCGGTCGAGGGCGTGTCGTTCGAGTACGGCGCCACCCCGGTGCTGCGATCGGTCACCTTCGACGCCGCGCCGGGCGAGGTCGTGGCGCTGGTCGGTCCGACGGGCTCGGGCAAGAGCACGCTCGCCAACCTGCTGATGCGGCTCGACGAGCCCTCCGCCGGGCAGATCCGCGTCGGCGGCGTCCCGATCGACACCCTCGACGCGGACGAGCTGCGCAGCTCGGTCTCGCTCGCGTTCCAGGAGGGCTTCCTGTTCGCCGCGCCGATCGCGGACAACGTGGTGATGGACCGCGACGTCGGCGACGACGGCCTGGCCGACGCGCTCGAGCGTGCACGGGCCGGCCGCTTCGTGTCGCAGCTGCCGAAGGGCGCAGCGACGGTCGTCGGGGAGCGGGGCGTGACCCTGTCGGGCGGCCAGCGTCAGCGGGTCGCGCTGGCCCGCGCGCTCGCCGGGGCGCCGCGGGTGCTGATCCTCGACGACGCGACGTCGGCGGTCGACCCGGTCATCGAGGCCGAGATCCTCGGCGGTCTCCGCTCCGGCGACACCACGATGCTGGTCGTCGCACACCGGCTCTCGACGATCCTGCTCGCCGACCGTGTCGTGCACCTCGACGACGGCGCGGTGCGGGGCACCGGCACCCACGCCGAGCTGCTCGACGGACGCCGAGTACCGCGGCGCTGGTCACGGCGTACGAGGTCGAAGAGGCCGTCGAGCACGACGCCTGCTTCGCCGACGACCCCGACATGCCCGACGACCTCGATCCCGACGGGGTGCTCCAGTGAGGGTCGCAGCCGAAGGTCGACGGCGACGAGGACATCCAGGTCGGCGCACTCGAGGTGCTGCGCGCCGGTGTGCGCTCCACCCCGGAGCTGCGCGTCGGGATCGGCCTGTCGATCGGCATGGCCCTGGTCATGGCGCTCGGCAAGATGGTGATCCCCATCGCGATCCAGCAGATCCTCAGCCGGGGCATCTCCGAGGGCGAACCGGACTGGGGCTTCATCCTCGGCACCGGTGCCGCGGCCGTGGTCGCCATGCTGGCGCTCGCCGTGCTCAACCGCTTCACCTACATGCGTCTCATGCGCACCGCCGAGAACGTGATCTTCGGGCTGCGGACCCGGGCGTTCTCCCACGTGCACCGACTGAGCCTGGCGCACCACAACGAGTCGAAGCGCGGCGTGCTCGTCGCCCGGGTCACCTCCGACATCGAGACGCTCGCCCAGTTCGCGTCGTGGGGCGCCGTCAGCTGGATCGTGAACCTCACGATCATCTTCGTGTCGCTCATCGTGATCGCGATCTACAGCTGGCAGCTCGCGCTCGTGACGCTGCTCGTGATCTCGCCCATCGTGCCGGTGATGAAGCTGGTGCAGAAGCGGCAGCTGCACGCCTACGACGACCTGCGCACCCGGGTCTCCGACACGCTGTCGGAGATCAGCGAGACCGTCACCGGGATCCGGGTCATCCGTGCCTACGCGAACGTGCCGGCCGCCCGGCGTCGGCTCAACGGGGCGATCGACCGCCAGTACCGCAGCCAGCTGCGCGCCCGGTTCTTCTTCGCCATCATGTTCCCCGTCTCCGACGTGTTCAGCGGCCTCACGCTCGCCGCCGTGGTCGGCGCCGGCGTCTGGTGGGGACCGGAGTGGGGCCTGACCGCGGCGACGCTCATCGCCGTGGTGTTCCTCGCCAACATGATCGTGCAGCCGGTCGCCGAGATCGGTGAGGTGCTCGACCAGACGCAGACCGCGCTTGCCGGGTGGCACAAGATCCTGCGCCTGCTCGACGAGCCGATCGACGTGGTCGAGCCGACCCCGGGCGTCGACGCTGCCCGCGGGCGCGCTCGAGGTCGCGGTGAAGGGCGTCGGCTTCGAGTACGAGCCCGGTCACCCCGTGCTGCGCGACGTCGACCTCACGCTGCCCGCCGGCGTCAACGTCGCCATCGTCGGTGAGACCGGGTCGGGCAAGACGACGCTCGCCAAGTTGCTGTCACGGCTCGCCGATCCGACGTCGGGCGTGATCACGATCGGCGGTGTCCCGCTGGACGAGGTCTCGAAGGCGTCGCGGTCGACCGCGATCCGACTGGTGCCCCAGGACGGCTTCCTGTTCGAGACGACGATCGCCGAGAACGTGAAGTACGGCCGTGACGGCGCCACCGACGCCGAGGTGGCCGCGGCGTTCCGGGCGCTCGAGCTCGACTGGTGGGTCGACGGACTGCCCGACGGGCTGGCGACCGAGGTCGGCGAGCGTGGCGACGCGCTGTCGGTCGGGGAGCGTCAGCTCGTCGCGCTGGCTCGCGCCCAGCTCGCGGATCCGGGGCTGCTGATCCTCGACGAGGCGACCAGCGCGGTCGACCCGGAGACCGAACGGGCGCTCGCCGTCGCGCTGGCGCGGTTGGCCGAGGGGCGCACGACGGTGTCGATCGCGCATCGTCTGTCGACCGCCGAGGCGGCGGACCTGGTGATCGTGTTCGACGCCGGGCGCATCGTGCAGTTCGGCTCCCACGACGAGCTCGTCGCGGCGGGCGGCGTGTACGGCCGCCTCTACGAGTCCTGGGTCGGCAACACCCGCGCCGCCTGAGGCGCTCGAGTAGGCTCTTCCCATGACCAACGAACGTCGACGGATGCTGCAGTGGCTCGTGCTGGTGCTGGCGGTCGTGCTGACGATCGTCGCGCTGGTCAACCTGATCAACGGCGAGACCGGCTTCGTGCCGTGGATCGGTGTGATCTGCTGGCCGATCGTCGTCGCTGCCTCGGCCTACAACCTGGTGACCGGCGGCAAGGACGGACAGTTCCGCAAGGACTGACCATCGCGACGCCTGGTCGTCTCACGGACCGGCTGTCTCACGCACCGGCTGTCCCACGCGCTGCCGTGTGGACTCACCCCCGTCGCGAGCGGGTACTCCTGGACGGCGGCCCGCCCGATGACCACGCCGCGGGCCGCGGAGGCCACGTCAGAGAGGGCATTGTGACCACACCGAACATCCTGACCGACACCACCCCGGTGCTCGACGGCGATCGAGCGGACCTCGTGCCACTCGGTGATCACCGACGCGTGGGGCCTCTTCTTCGCCCAGGGTGGGGTGGTGATGGCGGCGGCGCTGCGGGCGATGGAGACCGTGCTCGATCGCGACGACCTGACCCTCGCGAGCGCGAGCGCCACCTACTGCCGCCCGGTCGCCTGCGGCCCGGTCACCACCTCGGTGCAGGTGCTCCGCAACGGGCGCAGCGCCGCACAGGTCCAGGGCATGCTGCGCGACGCGACCGCCCCGGAGGACGAGGTGAGCGTCGTGCTGTCCGCCGTGTTCGCCAACCCCGACCTGCCCGGCCCGCGCCTGTCACCGCTGCCGCTGCCGGCCGAGTTCACGTCGCTGCCGACCCCGGCGGGGCCGGCGTCGGCCTCGATGGCGGGCGACGCGGAGTTCCCGCTCGGGTTCCTCGACAACACCGAGTGGCAGATCGCCACCATTCCCGACGAGGGTCGCCGGCAGCGAGGAGCGGGTGCCGCGGCTGCCGGGTTGGTTCCGCTTCACCGACCCGCCGGCGCCCGAGGGCGTCGACTGGGATCCGGCGTTGCTGGCCATCCCCGGCGACGCGCTCGGTTCAGCGCTCGTCGTCGCGCTCGGCGACGGTGCCGAACCGGTCGGCAGCGTGTCGCTGCAGATCGACGTGCAGGTCGTCGCCCCGGTGAGCGGCACGTGGATCGGGATCGACTCCACGTGCACCCACGTCGCCAACGGGCTGGCGAACGGTGTGCTGCACCTCTGGAGCGAGACCGGCGTGCACGTCGCGACCGTCACCCAGACCGCCATGCTCCGCTCGCTGCGGGGCTGAGCGGCGCTGCCCTCCGGTGGCCGACCGCCGGCCGGGTTCGACGGGGCCTCCTGAGCACATGCGAGCGAAGCTCCGCTCGGCTACTTGACGATGTCGACCGTCGTGCAGCTGATCTGGTGCGGGACTCCGGTCCCTGAGTTCTTCCCCACGAGGCAGACCGTCTGTTTCCCCGACTTCGTCGTGGTGACGTGTGTGTCGAAGCCGTGCGTCGCCCCGGCGCCCGGGTAGGCGGACGCCACGTCGTCGCGTCGACGGTTCGCTCGTATCGGGAAGGCCTCTGTTCCCGGCGCGCCGAGTCGGCCTCCGACGACCAGGTAGCCGTCGATCGGCGACGTGGGTGAACTCCAATCGAGCAACCACCCTCTGACGTGGAGCCGTCTGGGAGAGCTGGCCTTCAGCACGTCGAGTCGTCCGACGGGATCTGCGCCGAGCGGTCGTGCACGCCCGGACGGAGTCGACGCTGGTCCCGAACCCACCAAGTTCGTCGCAGTGACCGTCACGGTGTAGGTCGTTCCATTCGTCAGGCCGGTGATCGTGCAGGTGGTCGTGGTGGAGGTGCACGATCGGCCTCCTGGCGACGCCGCAGCAGTGAACCTGGTGATGGGGGAGCCACCGGTGCTCGCGGGAGCACGCCAGCTGACACCGATCGTCGAATGACCTGCTCGTGCAGTCACCCCCGTTGGCGCGCCTGGTCGTGCGGCACGAGGCGGTGCCTCTCGGGCTGCGTCGACCGTCGCAGCGAGTCCGCCGGGGTCAGGAGTGTCGAGCCCGACGTCCGCTGGCGGTAGAGGTGCTGGAGCGTCAGGGATCTCCCATCGGGCGATGGGTGGAGCCTCGTTGAACACCGAACCTGAGATCTCCACGTCGCCAGGCCCCATCAGATAGGCGTGGGCACGCAGCGTGAGCGGCCCGGCATGCCGCAACGTTGCGTTGGAGAGCACGCACGTCCACGACTGACCAGGGCGGATCTCAACGCCAGGTCGGCTCGTGTAGTAGTTGGCGCCCTCGCATTCTCCGGTTCCAGTCGCAGAGCCAGGATCAGGCTCGAGGGTCGCGTACACCCTGACTGTTTCCTGTCCGAAGTTCGTGATCGTGTATCTGCCCTCCACCGGACCGCCGACCACCGGCTGGGGGCCGGCGTAGCTCTCGGTGATCCTCAGCCCCCTGTGCTGGGCTGGAAGGACATCCACAGTGGTGAGCGGCGGATCGTTCTCGAACAGGAGTCCGAGCACTTCGAAACGATCGACCCGCAGGTTGAACGCCTGCGCCCTGATCGCGATGGGCCCTGGACTCGTGAATGTTCCACCGAGGGAGCAGGTGAACTCTTCGCCGGGTTGAAGTACGACGCCCCAGTTGTTGAGATCGCTGGGTTCATTGTCGATGCAGTCCTCGCTCAGGGAGGCACCAGTCGGCCTGAAGTCGGTCGTCGGAGCGATTCGGCCGGGACCAGAACCGTTGTTGCGAATCGTGAAATGGAACCGGAACTGTCCTCCGACGGTCGGATCCATCAGATCCACGCCGCTGTCAGTGATCTCGAACGCTGGCTCTGCTCGTTGCGTGACGGGTATCGACCACGCAGGCTCGAACAGGGGACGGCCGGCGAACTCCACACCGTTCGGTCGAAGATAGCCAAGCCGCGCGGTGACCTCGCCGGCCGTCCCGAGCGGGACGACGGTGTCGCAGGTGAACTCCTGGCCCGGCTGAATGGTGATGTTCGATGCGCACGACCGTCTGGTCGGCGCCACCCCGGCGGGTCCAGCATCGACGAACAGCGACGGAATGCGAACGGCGCTGCTGGTGGCGTTGCGCACGACATGACGTAGGCCGACCTGTCCACCGACATGCGGGTCCCACGTGGTTCGCTCAGTCCGAACTCCGGACAGCGGTCCGTCGAGCACGTCGAAGTCCCATTGCCACGGGCCTGTCCAACCCGGGGCTCTGTCGTGTCGTCCGGTGGCGTCGTCGTAGGCGAACCAGACCTGATAGTGACCCAGACCACTCAGCGGCACGGTTGCACTGCAGGTCCAGTGGCCTCCCAATCCGATGCTCGGATTCGACCCGTCGCATCGCTGGTAACTGACCGCACCGGACGGCGATCGCACTCCGACCAACGGCGTGATGTTCCAATCGAACACGCCGCTGTTCGTCAGGGGGAACCGAACGCGGGCGCTTCCGTCCTGGCGGAGGTCGCCCGTGATCGAGGAGTCAGCAGCGGCCCCAGGGAATGGCCCGCAACCCGGAACTGAGAAGCCGCTGCCCCAGAGGTAGAGGAAGTTGATGAATCCGGTTCGACCGTCGGTTGCGCGCACCCACGCCCAGCGATCGTCCGTGGCGCCTTGAGCGTCCCGGTTTCGATAGCCCGCCGTCCAGCAAAGAGGCGTCACGGACGCACGTTCGGGAAGGGCGCCCGTCACATTCCCCGGCCACACCGGAGCGCTTCGGAGATTCACGCCGGTGCAGTGGTCGGAGCCCCCCAGATTGCATGTGGAGACATAGACGCCTGCAGGTGGAGGGGAAGTCGGTGCCGCCGCCGGGGTTTCTGCGCCAGCTGGGCACGACGAGTCCGGTTGAGACGCCCGCTCGCCGCCGATCAGTCCCAGTGGAGTGGAACCGTTGGCTCCGCTCTCAAGTGGTTGCCTGAAGTAACAGCCCAGGCTCTGGTCGTTGCGAGGTTCCACGTGTACGTGGGGGCCGGTCCAGCATCCGCCGGCGACGATTCCGTCGGCTGCGGTGGCCGTGTCGCCGATATGGGCCCCGACGGGCACAGTCCCACTGGTGAACCTGACATTCACCAGGTGGGAGTACGTGATCGTTCCGACTCTCGCGCCGTTGATGGTGACGTTGAGGACCAGCTTGTAGCCACCATCTGAGATGCGTGTCGACCTGCAGGCGGGACCTACGAGGTTGACGGACAGACTCAGTGATCCGTTCGTGTTTCGAAACCGTGCGAACACCGGCCGTTTCGTCTTCGAGGTGTGCACATCGAAGGCGTAGTTTCCGTCGTAGGAGCGGCGGTGTGGCTCATCAGGGTTGGATGAAATGGTGCCGTCAACTGGCGAGAGGACGGTCGTTTGGAGTGTGGTGGCCGCTGCCGGGTCAGGCGGCGTGAGAACCAACAGGCCCGCCACCACGGCAACGGCGCTGAGGACGCGTGCCAACAGGCGCGCTCGGCGCCCCTCGGACCGGCTGAACCGGGCCGTGCGCCATCCAAGAACAGTTGACTCCGCCACCTGCAATCCCTCCAGCGGTGGCGCCCCTCCCCCGCACTCTCCAACCAGCCCGCATTGTCTGTTGGGCCGATTCCTACTGTCAAGCAGCTCCCGCCGGGAGAGTGTGTGATGGCCGAGCGGGCCTCCAGGTGCGGGCGGCAGCACCTCCCACGTTTCGTGCCGTCGCGGGGCGTCGGTAGTCTCGGAGTGCTCTGACCGCCGAGCACACTGACGTCGAGCGAACCAGCGCCGACACCGCAACCGAGGAGCCATCGTGGCAAAGACCCCCATTCGAGTAGCCGTCACCGGAGCAGCAGGCCAGATCGGCTACTCGCTGCTGTTCCGCATCGCGAGTGGTTCGATGCTCGGCCCGGACCAGCCCGTCATCCTCCAGATGCTCGAGATCACCCCCGCCCTCGGCGCCCTCGAAGGTGTCGCGATGGAGCTCGACGACTGTGCCTTCCCGCTGCTCGCCGGCACCGTGCGCACCGACGACGCCGACGTCGCGTTCGGTGACGCGGACGTCGCGCTGCTCGTCGGCGCGATGCCCCGCAAGGCCGGCATGGAGCGCTCCGACCTGCTCTCCGCCAACGGTGGCATCTTCAAGCCGCAGGGCGAGGCGCTGAGCCGCTCCGCGAAGAAGGACATCAAGGTCCTCGTCGTCGGCAACCCGGCGAACACGAACTCGCTCATCGCGATGAACAACGCGCCGGACCTCGATCCGGGCCGCTTCACCGCCATGACCCGCCTCGACCACAACCGCGCGATGGCGCAGCTGGCCGGCCGCCTCGACGCCTCGGTGAACGACATCACCAAGATGACGATCTGGGGCAACCACTCCACCACGCAGTACCCGGACCTGTTCCACGCCGAGGTCAACGGCAAGAACGCCTACGAGGCCGTCGGCGACGAGGCCTGGTACGCGAACGAGTACATCCCGACCGTCGCCAAGCGCGGCGCCGCGATCATCGAGGCCCGTGGTGCCTCGTCCGCTGCCTCCGCCGCGAGCGCCGCGGTCGACCACATCCGCAACTGGCACCTCGGCACCCCCGACGGTGACTGGGTGTCGATGGCGATCCCGTCCGACGGCTCCTACGGCGTGCCCGAGGGCATCATCAGCTCGTTCCCCGTGGTCTGCTCCGGCGGCGACTACGAGATCGTGCAGGGGCTCGAGATCAACGAGTTCTCCCGCGAGCGCATCGACGCCTCGGTCGCCGAGCTCGTCGAGGAGCGCGACGCCGTGAAGGACCTCGGCCTCATCTGAGTCCCGGCGCCCGGCCGGTCGCACTCCCGTGGAGGCGACCGGCCGGCGCAGGTCCAGCTCGGGTCTCGGGTGCCCCACCCCTTGACCCAACTGCTGTACTTGAGATAGATAATGTCGTATGACCACGGCCCAGGTCCACGATCGTCTCTACATCGACGGGGAGTGGGTCGAGCCCTCGACCGCCGCGACCATCACGGTCAGGTCCCCGGCAACCGGAGAGATCGTCGGGAGCGTGCCCGAGGGCGCACGAGCGGACATCGATCGTGCCGTGGCCGCCGCCCGGCGTGTGGCGGACAGCGGCAGCTGGGCCGCACTGTCCCCGGCGGAGCGTGCCGTCTACCTGGACCGAGCCGCTGATCTGCTCGAGGCACGGGCCGAAGAGGTCGCCCGCCTGATCACGGCGGAGATGGGCTCCACGATCACCTTCTCGCGCACTGCGCAGGTGCCGACGCCGGTGGGGAACCTCCGCTACCACGCCGAGCTCGGCCGCACCTTCGGCTTCGTCGAGGAACGCGCCACCGACGTCCGACGCACGCTCATCCGCAAGGAGCCGGTCGGTGTCGTCGCGGCGATCATCCCGTGGAACGTGCCGCTGATGATGTCGGTGGGCAAGGTCGCCCCGGCCCTGGTGGCCGGTTGCCCCGTCATCCTCAAGCCGTCCCCCGAAGCCCCGCTCGACTCCTTCGTGCTGGCCGAGATCTTCCACGAGATCGGCCTGCCCGCCGGTGTGTTCAACCTGGTGCCCGCCGACCGTGAGGTGAGCGAGCACCTCGTCGCCCACCCCGATGTCGACAAGATCACCTTCACCGGCAGCACCCCTGCGGGCCGCCGGATCGCGTCGGTCGCCGGTGAGCGTCTGGCCCGGGTCAACCTGGAGCTGGGCGGCAAGTCCGGCGCCGTGGTGCTCGACGACGCACCCGTCGAGCCGACGGTCGCCAAGCTCGTCTCGATGGCGTTCATCCTCAACGGCCAGGCCTGCATGGCGCAGACCCGGGTCATCGTCCCGAAGGCTCGGCGTGCCGAGTACGCCGAGGCCTTCACCGCCGAGATCGCCGCGTTGACCGTCGGCGACCCCATGGACGAGGCGACCTTCATCGGTCCGCTCGTCGCGGAGCGTCAGCTCCACCGGGTGGAGTCCTACATCGCCTCTGGCCTCGAAGAGGGTGCGCAGGTCACCGTCGGCGGCAAGCGTCCGGCCGACCTGGATCGTGGCTGGTACATCGAGCCGACCCTGTTCGACGGCGTGACCAACTCGATGCGCATCTTCCGTGAGGAGATCTTCGGGCCGGTGCTGTGCCTCAGCGAGTACGACGACGAGGACCAGGCCGTCGCCCTGGCCAACGACACCGAGTACGGCCTGTCCGGTTCGGTGTGGACCGCGGACGTCGACCACGGCCTGGACGTCGCAGCTCGCCTGCGCACCGGAGGCGTCAGCATCAACGGTGCGGCCAACGCCCAGGGTGCGCCCTTCGGCGGCATGAAGTCGTCCGGCATCGGTCGGGAGCAGGGGCCCGAGGGCCTGTCGCAGTTCCTGGAGCTCAAGAGCGTCGCGCTCCCCCGCCTCACGTACGACCCACCCGCCGCAGTGATCGACCCGCCACTTCTCGAGGAGACGTTCTGATGACCGACGCCGATCTGACCACGCCCACCACCGTCGACGCCCTGGTGATCCACGACCGAGAGGTCGGCTTCACCATGGACCGGGTCGACCTCGGTCGACCCCGGCCCAACGAGATCGTGGTGCGGATCGTCGCGACCGGTCTCTGCCACACCGACCTGCTCCCGCTCCTGCCCACCAGCAAGCACCCGCTCCCGATCGTCGTCGGGCACGAGGGCGCGGGCGTGGTCGTGGAGCTGGGTGACCAGGTCACGGGCCTCGAGGTCGGCGACCACGTGGTGTTGTCCTACGACTCGTGCGGGACCTGCGAGGCCTGCCGCTCCGGGCGCCCGTTCCACTGCGACACCTTCGGCGAGCGCAACTTCAGCGGCAGCCGCGTCGCTGACGGGACCACGTCGTTCAGCCAGGACGGCCAGCCGGTGTCGACCCACTGGTTCGGCCAGTCCAGCTTCGCGGACCACGCGGTGGTCAGCGCTCGCTGCGCCGTCAAGGTCCCCAAGCACCTGCCGCTCGACATCCTCGGGCCGCTGGGCTGTGGCATCCAGACCGGCTCGGGTGCCGTGCTCAACACGCTGGCCGCCAAGCCGTCCACCACGATCGCCATCTTCGGTGCCGGCCCGGTCGGGCTGTCGGCGACCATGGCGGCCGCCCTGGTCGGGTGCAAGCAGATCGTGGTCGTCGACGTGAACGACGACCGCCTCGCCATGGCGCGCTCGATCGGCGCGACGCACACCATCAACGCCGCCTCGGGTGATCCGGTCCAGGAGATCCTGGAGCTGTCGGGCGGACAGGGTGTGCTGGCCAGCCTCGACACCGCGGGCGCCCCCGGCGTCGCGGAGCAGGCCATCGCGGTGCTCAAGAAGGGTGTGGGCGTCTGCGGCATCATCGCCGCGGGCAGCCCGGACTTCGCCGTGCCGCGCGGCCACATCATGGCCGGCCGGAAGATCGTCGGGGTCATCGAGGGCGACGCGGATCCGCACGTGTTCATCCCGCAGCTGCTCGAGTACTACGAAGCCGGGCGCTTCCCCTTCGACCGGCTCATCTCGCGCTTCCCGGCGTCCGAGGTGAACGAGGCGCTCGAAGCCGGCAGGACCGGCGGCGCGGTGAAGTCCGTCCTCGTCTTCGACGAGAGCTACGAGGCACCACGCTGATCCGCTGAGGACCCGCGAGCCGGCTCCGATCGGGCTCGTCGTCTGGGTCCCGGGCTCAGGCAGCGCTGGAACCCGTGATGGGGGGTTCCAGCGCTACCCGAGGTCGTGCTCCGCGTGTACCGGGCAGACCCGCGTGCACCGGGCAGGACCCCGAGTGGGTCAGCTGGCGGCGCCGCTGCCCTCGAGCAGGCTGCGGGCGTGGCGGACCATGGCCTCGTCGATCATGGTGCCCGAGCTGTCTCGGATCACCCCGAGACCATCACGCAGCGCTGCGTCGAACAGCTCGACGAGCGCACGGGCCTGCTCCAACTCGGCGGCCGAGGGCGTGAAGACCTCGTGGACCACCGCGAGGTGCTTCGGGTGGATCACCGAGCGCGCCCGGAACCCCAGGTTCTTGAGCGAGACGCACGAGGCGCGCAGGCCGTCGATGTCGTCGATCGCCGTCCACACCGGGCCGACCGGGCCGGGCAGGCCGGCTGCCGCCGAGGCCAGCACGACGTGGCTGCGCGCCCAGAGGAGCTCGGTGCCCTCGGGGCCGGCGGTCACTCCCAGGTCGGCGCTCAGATCGGCCTCACCGATCTGCAGGCGGCTGACCCGTGGCGCGGTGGCGAGCTGCGCGGCGTTGAGGATGCCGGCGCCGCTCTCGATGAGCAGCGCCAGCTGCACCGAACCGTCCGCCATGCCCCGCTCATCCTCCAGGCGGGTGAGCAGTGCAGCGACGTGTTCGATCGTGGCCGGGTCCTCGGACTTGGGCAGCACCAGGCCGGCCAGCGAGGGGTGGACGACGGCCTCGATGTCCTCGTCCAGGTTGTCGCTGTTGACCCGGACCCAGGGCTGGGACGCCGGGTCCGACAGCCCGCCGAGCCACTCGGCGACCGCGGCGCGGGCGGCTGCCTTGTCGGCGGGGGCGACCGCGTCCTCGAGATCCGCGATGAGGACGTCCGCTCCACGGGTGAGCGCACCCTGCAGCCGGTCCGGGCGGTTGCCGGGGACGTACAAGCAGCTCCGAATCATCGATGACCCTCCGGTGGTTGTTTCGCTATATGGTACAGTGTTCCGGGAATTGAACAACCAAACGGAGGATCGATCTGTGCCTGATGCAGCTGCATACCGAGCCAAGTGGGGCGTGATCGTCCCCTCGACGAACACCGTCGTCGAGCACGACTTCGCTCGTCTGGTGCCGCACGGGATCTCCTTCCATGCGGGCCGGGCCCTGATCACCCGGCCCGAGATGACCTCGGATGCCTCGGCCAAGGCGCTGCTCGACCAGATGGAGGAGCGCTTCGACGAAGCCGTCGACTCCGTCATGACGGCCCTGCCCGATCGCCTCGTCGTGGCCATGTCCGCCGAGGTCATCCGCCGCGGCGTCGCCGGCGCCGTCGAGTGGGCCGACGCCCTCGAGCAGCGCGTCGGCATCCCGGTCACCACCGGTCCCGAGGCGGTGGTCGCCGCCCTGCGTGCCGTGGGTGCCGAGAAGATCTCGCTGCTCACGCCGTACCACGCCGAATCCGACGCACTCACCGTCGCGTACCTCGAGGAGTGCGGCTTCCAGGTGACGGCCATCAAGGGCCTGCAGTGCACCTCGGCCACCAACATCGCGGCCACCACGCCGGACCAGGTGACCGCCACGCTGCGCGAGATCGACGGCGACGACGTCGAAGCGCTCGTCCAGGTCGGCACCAACCTGTCGGCCATCCGCATCGCCGGCGAGGCCGAGCGGTGGTTGGGCAAGCCCACGATCGCCATGAACGCCGTCACCGTGTGGCGCGCGCTCCGTCAGAGCGGCTTCGACGACACCATCGAGCACTACGGCCAGGTGCTCAGCCAGCACTGAGCCGGGCCAGCACTGAGTCGGCCGGCACTGAGCCAGGCCAGCACTGAGCCAGGCCAGCACTGAGCCGGCCGGCACCGGGCCGGCCGGCAACCACGACGCGACGGGTGGCCCATGTGCCACCCACCGATGGGAGCTTCCATGTCGAACGTCCAGCTGCCGCTCGACGGCTTCACCGTGGTGACCGTCGAGCACGCCATCGCCGCTCCGGTGGCCAGTCGCCACCTCGCAGACCTGGGCGCTCGGGTCATCAAGGTCGAGCGACCCGACGGCGGGGACTTCGCCCGCGGCTACGACGAGGCGGTCCGAGGCATGTCCTCGTGGTTCGTCTGGGCGAACCGCGGCAAGGAGAGCGTCGCGCTCGACCTGAAGGACCCCGACGGTCGGTCCGCGCTGCTCGCGCTCATCGCCCGGGCCGACGTGTTCATCCACAACCTGCGCCCCTCCGCGGCCGCACGGATGGGGATCGACGCCGATTCGCTGACGGCGCAGCACCCGGCCCTCGTGGTCTGTGAGATCTCCGGCTTCGGAGCCGGCGGCCCCATGGAGGACGCCAAGGCCTACGACCTGTTGATGCAGGCCGAAGCCGGCTTCCTCGAGGTGACCGGCACCCCGACCGATCGGGTGAAGGCGGGTGTGTCGATCGCCGACATCGCAGCCGCCATGTACGCCCACAGCGGGGTGCTCGCCGCGCTCCTGCGCCGCTCGCGCACCGGGACGGGCGGTGCGGTGCGGGTCTCGATGCTCGACGCCCTCGCCGAGTGGATGTCGGCACCGCTCTACTACGCGCACTACGGCAGGACCGCGCCGCCCCGTTCGGGGGCCCGCCACGCCATGATCGCCCCGTACGGCCCGTTCGTCAGCGGCGACGGAGAGATCGTCATGCTCGGCGTGCAGAACGAACGGGAGTGGACCCGCTTCTGCGCCGATGTCCTCCGGGCGCCGGAGCTGACTGCCGACGAGCGCTTCGCCTCCAACTCGCAGCGCAGCGCGCACGTCGAGGAGCTCGACCGGCTGATCACCGACGCGTTCTCCACGCTCCCGACGACCGAAGTGGTCGAACGCCTGGAGGCGGCGGACATCGCCAACGCCCGCGTCAACGACCTGGACGGCGTCTGGTCGCACGCGCAGCTCCGTGCCCGGGACCGCTTCACCACGATCGACAGCCCGGTCGGGCCGCTCGAGGTGCTGCGGCCGCCGGCGGAACCCGACGAGGGTGCCCGTATGGGGGCCGTTCCCGCCCTGGGTGAGCACACCGATGCGGTCCTCGCCGAGCTCGGCATCCGCCCCTGAGGCCCCGGTGGTCCGGGACGGGCTCGGCACCGTCGCGCCCGGGTGGGATCCGTCACAGCGGCCCTTGACGCAATTACCTAACGTAAGTACGTTAGTTGCGTAAGCTGTTCGCAACAGGGGAGCCCGCGTGACGTCGACGAGTCCAAGTGCAACTCCCGAGGCCTTCAAGGCGGCGCTCGGGACCTTCGCGTCGGGGGTCACCGTCGTGACCAGCCGCGACGAAGAGGGTCGGCCGTGGGGCATGACGGCCACCGCCTTCTCCTCGGTGTCGGCCGACCCGGCCACCGTCCTGATCTGCGTGAACAACCGCACCCGCACCCATGAGCTCACGGTCGCGACCGGCCGCTTCGGTGTGAACATCCTGAGCGCCTCCGGCCTCGAGATCTCCAACTTCTGCGCCAACCCCGGCGGCGACAAGTTCCTCGCGGACGAGTGGCTGCACGAGGGCGTGTGGCACGCGCCGGCGCTGCAGGCCTCGCTGTCGTTCCTGGACTGCCGGGTCGACCAGCAGGTCGACGCGGGGACCCACTCCGTGTTCTTCGGCGCGGTCGAGCACGCCACCAGCAACGAACTCGGCGCTGCCGGCGAACAGCCCGAACCCGAACCACTCGTCTACTGGCGCGGCGGCTACCGCTGCGTCGCCGAACTCCAGAAGGCAGCAGCACGATGACCCGTAGCGGCAAGCAGTACATCGAGGGCCTGTCCGACGGTCGCCAGGTCTTCATCGACGGCGAACTGGTCAAGGACGTCTCGACCCACCCGGCCTTCGCCGGCGCCGTCGCGTCGGTCGCCAACCTCTATGACGTCGCCAACGATCCGGCGAACCGCGAGCTCGTCACCTTCACCTCGCCCACGACCGGTGAACCGGTGAACCGCAGCTTCCAGATCCCCCGGTCCGAGCAGGACCTGACCGATCGACGACGGGCACTGCGCCACCTCTCCGAGCAGACCTTCGGCCTGATGGGGCGGAGCCCCGAGCACGTCGCCGGCTTCCTGGCCGGCTTCGCTGCCCGCTCCGACGTGTTCGCCGACGGCGGCGCGGAGTTCGGCGAGCGCATCGTCGCGTTCTACGAGAAGGCGCGTGACGAGGACCTGTACGTCACCTACACGATCCTCCCGCCGCAGATCGATCGATCCAAGCCCGCGCACCAGCAGGCCGACCCCTACCTCTACGCCGGGGTCAAGGAGGAGCGCGAGGACGGCATCGTGATCGCCGGCGCACAGATGCTCGGGACCGGTACCGCCATCTCCGACTACATCTACCTCAGCTGCATCGCCCCGCTGGGACCCGGTGACGAGGCCTACGCGATCGCTGTCGCCGTGCCCGTCGGCGCCCCCGGCGTCAAGGTGTACTCGCGCCGCTCGTACGCCCAGGGAGCGTCGAGCGTCTACGACTACCCGATGTCGTCCCGCTTCGACGAGACCGACTCCCTGGTGGTCTTCGACGACGTGTTCGTCCCCTGGGACGAGGTGTTCGCCTACCGCAACCGCGACATCGTGCGCGACCAGTGGTGGCGGACCCCGGCCCACGTGCTGGGCAACAACCAGGCCCAGACGCGCTTCTCGACGAAGCTCGACTTCATCATCGGGCTGGCCCATCGGGTGGCGACCATGAACGGCTCGGATCGGTTGCCGCCGGTGCGCGGCGCGTTGGGTGAGATGAGCGCACACGTGGCCATGGTCTCGGGACTCCTGCAGGCCCAGGAGCAGGCCTGCAGGATCGACGAGAAGGGCATCGCCTGGCCGGGTCAGGCCGAGTGCAGCGCCAACATCGTGCTGCAGGCGAACATGTACCCGCAGCTGATGACCATGGTGCGCGACCTCTGCGGCGGCGGTCTGATCCAGCTGCCCTCGTCGGTGGAGGACTTCGGCAACCCCGACATCGCCGCCGACCTCGAGCGCTACATCCAGTCGCCCGGCTTCCCGGCCAAGGACCGTGTCAAGCTGCTGAAGCTGGCGTGGGACATGATCGGCTCGGAGTTCGCGAGTCGACACCAGCAGTATGAGATGTTCTACGCAGGCGCACCGTTCGTCACCAAGATGCGCATGTACGAGACCTTCGACTTCGGCCGAGGCTCGGACCTCGTGGACCAGGCACTCGGCAGCTACGACCTCGACGGTTGGAACGCCGACTCCTGACCCCGGGCCAGGGCCGGCGAGAGGACAGACACGTCATGGACCAGAGCCTCCGAGGGGCCTTCGACCTGCTCGAACGCGCCGGACAAGCACTCCGCGTGACCGCCGAGGTCGACTGGCGACACGAGGCCGCGGGTGTGCTGTGGGAGCTCTCCCACGGCCCGGCGGTCCTGTTCGAGCACGTCACGGACCACGAGGTGCCGCTCGTCGGGAACCTGCTGAACACCCGGGACAAGCTGTCCACCGCCCTGGGCATCGAGGCGAACGAGCTGGGCCCGCGCATGGCGGCGGCGGTCGACCGTCGCACACCCGTCGAGGTGGTCGACGACGCGCCCTGCCAAGAGGTCGTCGTCACCGACGGGATCGACCTCACCGCGATGTTCCCCGTCCCGCAGATCAGCGAGCACGACGGAGGGCGCTACATCTCGGCCGGCATCGTCGTCGCGGCCGACCCGGTGTCGGGTCGCCAGAACCTGGCCATCGCCCGGCTCCAGGTGCAGGGCCCGGACCGCCTCGGTGTGAACTTCGCTCCGACCCACACCTGGGGGTTCCTCCAGGAGCGGGCCGACCGTGGCGAGACCATGCCGATCGCGATCGCCATCGGGTGCCATCCCGTGGTGATGGCCGCCTCGCAGTACCTCGTGCCCTTCGACGAGGCCGAGGTGGCCGGTGCGCTCTTCGGTGAGCCGCTGCAGGTGGCGCGCTGCAGGACGGTCGACCTGACGGTTCCCGCGCAGGCCGAGATCGTCCTCGAGGGCGTGATCGAGCCCTCCGAAGGTCACGTCGAAGGCCCCTTCGGCGAGTTCGCCGGGCTCTACTCGGGCACACGGGTCAACCCCGTCATCCGCATCACCGCGGTCACCACCCGGGTGGCGCCGTGGTTCCAGATGATCGTCGGCGGACGCCACCCCGAGCACCTGGTCACCGGGGCCGTCGCACGCGAAGCCACGCTGCTGCGCAGCATCTCGGCAGTGGTCCCCGGTGCCCGGCAGGTGGTGCTCACCGAGGGAGGGAGCAGCCGCTTCCACGCCGTGGTGTCGATCGAGCAGCGCGCCCAGGGCGAGGCCCGCCTCGCCATCCTCACCTGCTTCAGCACCCAGGATCTGATCAAGCACGTCACCGTGGTCGACCACGACATCGACCCCACCGATCCGACCGAGGTCGAGTGGGCGGTGGCCACCCGACTCAGAGCCGACCGCGACGTGTTCGTCGTCGACCGGATGAAGTCGAACCCGGTGGACCCGATGTGCCTCGATGGCACCATCTCCAAGATCGGCTTCGACGCCACGCTGCCGCCCGGCTCGGTGGGCGAGGCCTCGTACGCACACGTGCCCGCCGAGGTCCGCGCACGGATCGCCGAGCGCTGGAGCGAACTGATGGGTCCGGGGGAGCCGACATGAGCGGCGGGTCCCGCGATCTGGTCGTGGCCATCACCGGCGCGTCGGGTTCGGTCCTGGGCGCGCGGATCGTCGAGATGCTCGCGGAGGTCCCCGACGTCAACACCCACCTGGTGGTGACCAGCGGTGGTCGGGCGACCATGGCCATGGAGATGCCCGGCGCGATCGACCGCATCGAGGACCTGGCCGATCACGTCTACCGCTCCCGTGACACCGGATGCCGGCTGGCCTCGGGCTCGTTCCGGACCATCGGCATGATCATCGCTCCGTGCAGCATCAAGACGCTGTCGGCCGTGGCCAACTCCTACAGCAGCAACCTGGTGTCGCGTGCGGCGGACGTGACGCTGAAGGAACGCCGACCGCTGCTGCTGGCACTGCGCGAGGCGCCCCTGCATGCAGGGCACCTCCGCATGGCGGCGGACCTCTCCGCCCTGGGGGCGATCATCCATCCCCCCGTTCCTGCCTTCTACCTGCACCCCAAGTCGGTCGACGAGCTCGTCGACGACATCGCGGCGCGGGTGCTCGACCAATTCGACATCGATGTGGCGCCGATGCGGCGCTGGGACGGCTGACGTGACCACAGACCCAACCCGGAACGATCACCTCGAACGCGCCTCGGCGTGGGTGGACCGCAGCGGCGCCCGCCTGCTGGTGGGGGGTGAGCTGGTGTCGTCCTCGGCGACATCGCCGACGACCGACCCCTCGACCGGCGAGGTCCTCACCGAGGTCCCGGTCGCCCGCGACGCCGAGATCGACCGGGCCATCGAGGCCGGGGCCGCGGCGCAGGACGCGTGGTGGAGCCTCGGCTCGGCCGGGCGTCGTCAACGCCTCGAGGCCCTCGGGCAGGTCGTGGCGGAGCACGCCGGCGAGCTCGCGATGCTCGATGCGCTCGACAGCGGCAACCCCTACGAGGGCATGTTGAACGACGTCGAGCGGTCGATCCACCAGTTCACGACGTGGCCGGCGGTGGCCGCGATGGTCGGTGGGGGAGAGACGTTCCCGCTGGACCCCGCCCGGCTCCACTACACGCAGCTCGAGCCCTACGGCGTCGTCGCGCGGATCTCTGCCTACAACCACCCCGCGTACTTCGCGATCAAGTCGATCCTCCCGCCGTTGGTGATGGGGAACTCGGTGGTGCTCAAGCCGGCCGAGCAGACCCCGCTGTCGGCCCTGCGCCTCGGAGAGCTCGCGGCCGAGATCCTTCCGCCGGGCACCCTGAGCGTCCTGAGCGGTGACGGGCTCACCGGCGATGCGATCGTGCGTCACCCGGCGATCAAGCGCATCGGTTTCACCGGCAGCGTGGCCACGGGTCGACGGATCCAGGCCAGCGCGGCCGAGACGGGCGTCAAGCACGTCTCGCTCGAGCTCGGCGGCAAGAACGCCATGGTCGTCTTCGCCGATGCCGACGTGGCGGCGGTCGCCGACGCCGCCGTGCGGGGCATGAACCTGGAGATCTGCGCCGGGCAGTCGTGCGGTTCGACCTCCCGGGTCTTCGCGCACGAGTCGATCTGCGCCGAGCTCGTCGAGGCCATCGCGGCGAGGACGGCCTCGATGCGCCTGGGCCGCGCGTATGACGACGGCACCGACATGGGGCCGCTGATCACCGAGAGCCACCGTGACCGGGTGCTGTCCCACGTGGACACCGCTCGTGACGACGGCGCCCGGTTGGTCACCGGCGGGCGTGACCTCCCCGCCGACCTCGACGGCGGGTACTTCATGGCCCCCACCGTGCTGGCGGGCGTCGAGCAGTCGATGCGGGTCGCGAACGACGAGCTCTTCGGCCCGGTGGTGAGCGTGCTCTCCTGGAGCGACCACGACACGATGCTGCGTCAGGTCAACGCGGTCGAGTACGGCCTGACCGCCGCCATCTGGACCAACGACCTCGACCTCGCCCTGCGCACCGTCAGAGGGATCGACACCGGTTACGTGTGGGTCAACGACGTCAGCAGCCACTACTTCGGTCTTCCCTTCGGCGGCACGAAGGAGAGCGGGCTCGGGCGCGAGGAGTCGATCAGCGAGCTGCAGTCCTACGCCGAGGCCAAGGCCGTGTCGATCCGGACCCTGCCCGCGCGATGACCACCGCCGACCGTCCCTCCACCGACCGTCCCTCCACCTGGCTCCTGCAGTTCCCGACGGCCGTCGACACCGCTGCGCTGGGTCCCGACGCCGCCCTCCACGAGGGGGTCGAGGGCACACGCGGACTCCTCGCCATGACCCGGTCCGCGCCCGCGCCTGCGCTGTTGCCCCACGCCGAGGCGTGGTACCGGTGCTCGATGGTCGCCGACAGCGGACCGGTCGAGCGCACCACCTCCCATCTGGTGGTGGTGGCCTTCCCCGTGCCCGATGAGGCGCTGGAACGGTTCGACGACTGGTACGAGACCGAACACGCGCCGCTGCTGCTCGGGGCCGAGGACTGGCTCCGGGTCCGCCGGTTCCGGATCGAAGCCAGCTCGGGGTCCCCGCTCACCTGCGTGGCCGTGCACGACCTGGCCTCGCTCGACGCGATGGACTCGCCCAACCGCCAGGAAGCGGCCCGAGGCCCCAAGCGTGCGGCCATGGCTGCCGAGCCCTGGTACAGCCGTTCCGGCCGGTGGACCTACCGGGTGAGCGACGCGGCGTCGGTCTGATTCCCGCCCGGCGACCGTCGGGCGGAACCCGCGATGCTACGGATCCGGAGCACCGAGGAATCCTATGTGGATAACATACTGAAGTGAGAGATGCGATGGCCGCAGCTCCGCGGTCCCGGGGGAACGACATGTCGACGGATGTCCCATCACTGGCAGGGTCGGCTCCGACGTCGGCCCCACCCCCGGCAACGGCTCCCGGGTCCACTGGTGACGACGACTTCCACCTCTACATGCAGGCCGTCGCGAACGCCCGGTTCGTCATGCGGCGCATCGTGCGCATCGCCGACGAGCAGGCCAGGGCGGCAGGCCTGGATCCGCTGGCCAACCAGGCGCTGGTGCAGGTCATCGCACACCACGGCACGCCGCTCAGCGTCAGCGGCCTGGCCGAACGTCTCGACGTCGTTCCGGCCTTCGCGTCGCGGCTGGTCAAGAGCCTCGAGGCCGACGGCTACGTGCACCGAGCGCAGTCCGAGGGTGACCGGCGGGTCGTGACGGTGGAGGCCACCGAGCTCGGCGAGCAGGTGTCCAGGTCCATCGACAACGCCGTGCGCTTCCACATCGACTACTTCAGCCAGCAGCTCCCGGAGAGCGAGCGGGTCTCCGCCCTGGCGATCTTCCGACGCTTCGTCGGCGCCACCGACGACGAGGCCTGAACCGCTCCGGCACCTGAACCCGCCGCAGCACCGCCCCGGCAGCACGACCCGGTCAGCCGCCCGACCCTTCAGCCGACGGACCCCTCAGCCGACCGGCCCGTCAGTCGATCGTCCGCTGACCGAGACGCTGGGACAGCCGTTCGCAGGAGGACAGCAGCAGCGCGACCGTCTCGTCGGTGTCGGGCACGAACCGGTCGGCCGGACCCGCGATGGAGATGACCGCCAGGGGTGTGCTGCGCTGGCCCCCGAACACCGGGGCGGCGATGGCCCGGGCGCCGGGGTCCCGCTCGCCGGACGACGCGGCGTAGCCGCGCTCCCGCACGGACCGGAGGTCGGCCAGGAGCGCATCGGGTGAGGTGATGGTGCCGGCGGTCAGGGCCTCGAGCGGCTGACGGAGGTAGGCCTCGATCTCGTGCTCGGGCAGGAAGGCGAGGAACGCCTTCGACGACGCACCTGCGTGGAGCGGGTAGCTCCGACCGATCTGCACCACCATCTTCACGTCACGGTCCGGGGTGACCTGGTCCACGTAGAGCCGGTTGCTCCCCTGACGGATCGACAGCGTCGCCGTCTCGGCGGTGGCGGCCACGAGGGCGTGGAGCTCGGGTCGGGCCGCGGTGCGGATGTCGAAGCGATCGCGGTAGACCTCGCCGAGGACGACCAGCTGCGGGCCGAGCATGTAGCGGCGTCGATCACCGTCGACCTCTGCGAACCCCTTGGCCACCAGCGAGGCCAGCACCCGGTGCACCGCCGCCTTGGACATGCCCAGTCCGTTGGCGATCTCGGTCACCCCGACGGTCGGCGTCTCGGCGCTCCCGATGAACGAGAGCACGTCGAGTGCACGCAGCACGCTCTTGATGGTCGCAGGCGACGATTCGCCGACGGGTTCGCTGTCCACGGAAGGGCTTCCTCATCAGGTCGTGGTGGAGTGCCGCCCGCAGGCGGTGGTCCATCATGGCCTAGGTGCGGGGGCCGGGTGGCCCCTTGTCGTCCAGCGGTCGTTCAGTGGTCGTCGGCGGTGCGAGGATCTCGTGACCCGTCGCGGAACCAGTCGCAGATCTCCGAGCCGGTCACGAACCGGACGCGGGGGCTGGCGAGCAGCAGGTCGAGCATCCGCTCGAAGCTGCGGATGCGGTGGGGGACCCCGATGAGGTGGGGGTGCAGGCCCAGTGTCAGCACCTTCGGGCCGTCGGACTCGCGGAGGTACACCTCGAACGTCTCGGTCACCCGGTGCTCGTACTCCGCGGACGAGTTCCACTGGGCCGCGAACAGCAGGCTGTCGTTCAGCTCGAGGTTGTACGGCACGGCCACGAGCGGGTTCGGCGCCGCGCGGAGCCACACCGGGCGGTCGTCGAGGCCCCAGTCACACACGTAGTCGACCCCGACCGAGGACAACGCGTCGGGTGTCTCGAGCGTCTCGTGCAGTCCCGGACCGAGCCAACCCCGGGGTCGGGTGCCGGTGAACCCCTCGATCCGGTCCAGGGCCTCGACGATGACCGCCCGCTCGTCGTCGTAGGACGGAAGGGCGCGCTGCTGCACGCCGTGGGCGATCCACTCGAAGCCGGTCTCGACCAGCAGGTCGGCCGCCGCGGGGTACTCGGTCACCACGTCGGCGTTCACGCTGGCGCTGGCCGCCAGGCCGCGTTCGTCGATCGAGGCGATCACCCGGGGGAGTCCACAGCGCATGCCGTACTCGACCCAGCTGAAGTTCGGGACGTCCGGAACGTGGTCCTTGCCGTGCGGTCCGCCGAGCAGCTTGCGGGGCATCGGTGCGTCGAACGCCCAGAGCTCGACGTTGAGCACGATGTGGACCAGGACGTCGGCACCACCGAGCAGCGGGAGCTCCGCCCGCCGGCCGGCGAGCTCGTGGTCGATGAAGGGGTGGGACATCGCAGGCTCGATTCCGAGGTTCAGCGAACGGCGGCTTGGCCGCCGTCGACGACGATGGACGTGGCGGCGATGTGGGCCCCGAGTGGCGAGAGGAGCGTGGCGGCGACGGCGCCGACCTCATCCGCGGTCGCCACCCGGCCGCGAGGGATGCCGGCGAGCACCTGGCGCTCCGCCTCGGCCGGCTCGATGCCGCGGGACTCCGCCAGGTAGCCCTGCAGTCCGGCCATGCGCTGGGTGGCGACGACGCCCGGGTCGAGCGCCACCGCGCCGATTCCCCGGGCGGCGTACTCGAGGGTGAGGCAGACGGCCAGGTTGCCGAGCGCGGCGTTGATGGTCGACGACGTGGCCATGTGGGCACTCGGGGCGTGGGCGGCGTTGCCGGCCACCAGCACCAGACGTCCGCCGTCGGTCATCAACGCGAGGGTGGACCGCACGACGCGGACGGTGGCGAGCAGCTTGCTCTCGAAGGCTGCCGTCCACTGGTCGTCGGTGAGCTCCGAGAAGGTGCCGATGGGGGTCGAGCCGACACAGGCGGCCAGTCCGTGGACCACGCCGAACCGCTCGGCGGCCGCGGCGGTCAACGCATCGATGGCGTCGGGTTCGGTGAGGTCGCCGGCGACGGTCACCACGGTGGCGCCCCTCGCCCGGGCTGCGTCGGCCACGGCCTCGAGGGCGACGCTGCGGCGGGCACCCAACACCAGGTCGGCGCCCTCGTCGGCCAGGCGGAGGGCGGTGGCCTCACCGATGCCGCCGCTGGCTCCGGTCACGATGATCACGCGGTGCTGCAGTCCAAGGTCCATCATCGAGCTCCTGCGTCGTCGGTCGTCGGGTCGTCGGTTGTCGGGTCGTCGGCTGCTGGGTCCGTCGGGCGCCACTGCGCCGCGAGCTCGTCGACCGTGGTCACCGACGCGTAGCGGTGGCCGGCGGTCGCGAGGGTGGCGTGGTGCAGCGGCTCGTCCCACGAGGCACATGCATCCTCGGGCAGGACGACGTAGTAGTCGTGGCTGAAGGCCTCGCGGGCGGTCGCCTCGACGCAGACGTTCGTGGAGACACCGGCGCAGATCGTGGTCCGGATGCCGCGGCTGCGCAGCACCAGGTCGAGGTTGGTCCCGGCGAAGCCGCTGTAGCGGTACTTCGGGATCACCAACTCGTCGTCGAGCGGTGCGAGCTCGTCGATCACCCGACCGCCCCAGCTGCCCTCCATGCACAGGTCCTCGACCGAGTAGGTGGCCCTGGAACGGGCATCGAGCCACGGGCCCGACGAGCTGGCCCGGTTGTGCAGCGTGGTCTGGGCGACGTGGATCACCATCACTCCTGCGGCGCGGGCCGCAGCGAGCAGACGTTGCTGGGCGGGGATGACGGCCCGTGCGAAGTCGATGGGGCGACCGGCGTCGGCCGCGGTCTTTCCGTCGGGGGCGAGGAAGTCGTTGAGCAGGTCGATCAGGAGGAGCGCCGTCCAGCTCGGTTCGACCTTGCGGTCGAGGGATCGGAGCACCTCGATGCTCTTCTGTCCCGACGTGATGTCCGACTGCATCGGCCTGCTCCTCGATCGCGTGGACGCCCAGCAACCTTGCTCTAAGTACGGTACCTGACTATCATAAATCGGGACCCATCCGCTAGGCCGAGGAACTGTTCGCATGATCGACCAAGACCCACCGACGGCGCCGGAGGGCGGGCGACAACTGGCGGACGCCGTCGTCGCCCGCCGTGGGCGACCGGTGGCACCCGAGGTGCTCGACGCAGCCCGGCGCCACCTGCTCACGGTGGACGAGGCCACCGCGGTCCGCGACGCGGAGGGCTCCGCGGCCAGCGCCATCCGGGCCATGGTCCGCGCCGCGGGGACCGACGGCACGGTCGAGCTGCCCGGCGACGAGCAGCGCTACGAACCCCGTGACGCAGCCCTGGTCGCAGGCGCCGCGCTGCGAGACCTGCCCGGCGCCGTCCCACACGTCGCTCCCGTACTGGCCGCTGCCACCGTGGCGGCATCGCTGCGGACACCGAGCTCCGAACGCCTGCTCGAGGCGACCGTGTCCGGCATCGAGGTGCAGCACCGTGTGGCCGCGGCCGCCGGCGCGGACCACCGATGGGACCCCACGGCCGCTGCCGGCGTGCTGGGTGCGACCGTCGCCGCGGGTGAGGTCTTCGAGCTCGACGCCGAGTCGCTCGCGCTGGCCATCGGCATCGCGGCCAGCTCCACCGTCGGACTCGCCGACGACGCCGGGCCCGCGGCGCTGGCCATGCACGCGGGCAAGGCGGCATCCAACGCGGTGCTGGCGGTCCTCCTGGCCGATCAGGGCTTCACGTCGCCGACCGATTCGCTGGGTCATGCGCGCGGGTACTTCGGCGTGCTGTTCCCCGGAGTCGAACCTCGAGAACGACTGGCCGAGGTCATCGACGGATTCGGGGACCGCTGGTCGTCAGCGCCGACCGAGGAGTCCGTCGGCGGATCCGATGCGCCCCGTTCCTCATCGACCACCCCGCCCTCATCGACCACCCCGCCCTCATCGACCACCCTGCCCGAAGGCGGCCTCGCATGACTGCAGATCTGTTCACCCCCTTGGTCGCACTGGCGGCCACGCCGTCGGACGCCATTCCCGAGGTGGCCCGTCGGGCAGCGGTCCGGACGATCGCCAACTCGGTGGCGTTGTCCATCGGCGCCTCCGACCACCCGGTGCTCGACACCGCGTCGGCCGCCATCGGATCCGGTGGCGGGCAGGCGACGTTCCTCGGCCGCGCCGGCGCGGTGGCGTTGCGCGACGCGGCGCTGCTCAACGGCATCAGCGCCCACGTCGAGGACTTCGACGACACGCACCTCCGCACCGTGATCCACCCGGGATGCGCGATCGTGCCGGCGGCCTTCGCCGTCGCCGAAGCCGAAGGTCGCTCGGGCCGCGAGCTCGTCGACGCGGTCGCCGTCGGCGTCGAGGTCACCCTGCGAGTCGGCATCGCCCTGGGTACCCCCCACTTCGACCGGGGTTGGCACCTGACCAGCAGCACCGGCCGGATCGGCGCCGCGGTGGCGACCGCCCGCCTGCTCCGGCTCGACGAGCAGCAGCTGCGCTCGGCCATGACCATCGCACTCAGCGAGGTGGCCGGCAACCAGGCCGCCCTGGGGACGATGACGAAGAGCTACCACGCCGGCAAGGCGGCCGCCGACGGCCTCGAGGCCGCGCTGCTGAGCGCCGCGGGCCACGTGTCCGACGCGCCGCTCAGCACCGACCTCCTCGTCGAGCTCACTCCCGCGCTCGACGTCGAGGCCGCGCTCGAGGACCTCGGTGAGCGGTGGGAGATCGTCGACAACGCGATCAAGCCGTACTCGTGCGGCATCGTGAGCCACCCGGTGGTCGACGCCGGCATCGACCTGCGAGCGCTGGCCGCTCCCGAGGACATCGACGAGGCGGTCGTCGAGGTCCACCCCGTGGTGCTCGACGTCATGGGTGTGCAGGATCCCCAGGACGGACTGCAGAGCAAGTTCAGCGTCTACCACTGCTTCGCGCTGGGCATGACCGACCAGATGGCCGGCCCGCCCCAGTTCAGCGACGAGCGGGCACGAGCCGACGACGTCATCCGGCTCCGCGACCTGCTCGAGGTGCGACTCGACCCCACCATCGACAAGGACGAATGTCGCCTGCGGGCCCGTGTCGGTGATGTCTGGCACGAGGTGCACGTCCCGCATGCGACGGCCAGCGCGGCGCGACCGATGACCGATGCCCAGCTCGACAAGAAGTGCGACGCCCTCGTCACCCCGGTGCTCGGGGCGACGACGGCCCGGGTCCTGTTGGACCAGCTCTTCGACCTCGATCGTGTCGACGACGTCGCCACGATCGCCGCGCAGGCCCGTCCGGCCTGATCGGCACCGTTCCCGAACGACGACGACTGGAATGAACCTGTGTATGCACTGAATGAGGACGAGACCGAGATCGTCGACCTCGTACGCCGCTTCGTCGACAACGAGATCCGCCCCGTGGCCCGTGAACTCGAGCATGAGAACACGTACCCCGGCGAGCTCATCGACATGATGAAGGAACTGGGCGTCTACGGACTGTGCATCCCCCCGACGCACAGCGACTCGTCGGTCTCCACCGTCTGCTTCGCCGCCATCACCGAGGAGATCGCCCGGGGCTGGATGTCGCTGGCGGGTGCCTTCGGCGGCCACTCCGTCGTCAGCCGTCTGATCGACCGCTACGGCACGCCGGAGCAGCGCGACCACTACCTGCCCAAGCTGGCCACCGGAGAGATGCGGGCCACGATGGCCCTCACCGAGCCCGGTGGCGGTTCGGACCTGCAGGCGATGCGCACCGTCGCCAAGAAGGACGGTGGCGACTACGTCATCAACGGCTCCAAGACCTGGATCACCAGTGCCCGTGCGGCAGGCGTGGTGGCCCTGTTGGTCAAGACCGACACCGAGGTCCGGCCGGCCCACCGCGGCATCAGCATCCTGTTGGTCGAGAAGGTCCCCGGCTTCACGGTGTCCCGCGACCTGGGCAAGCTCGGGTACAAGGGCGTCGAGACCTGCGAGATCTCCTTCGACGACTGCCGCGTTCCCGCATCGGCGGTGCTCGGTGGTGAACCAGGTCGTGGCTTCTCCCAGATGATGGTCGGGCTCGAGACCGGGCGCATCCAGGTGGCCGCCCGGGCCCTGGGTGTCGGTCGGGCTGCGTACGAGGACTCCCTCACCTATGCCCAGGACCGCGAGGCCTTCGGCGTGCCGATCTGGAAGCACCAGTCGATCGGCAACTACCTCGCCGACATGGCCACCAAGCTCTCGGCCGCGCGTCTACTGGTCGCCCACGCAGCTCGGACCCTCGACGACACCGGCGCCGCGAAGCTCGAAGGCGCGATGGCCAAGCTGTACGCCTCGGAGACCGCCATGCAGATCGCGCTCGACGCGGTCCGCGTCCACGGCGGGTACGGCTACTCCAAGGAGTACGACATCGAGCGGTACTTCCGCGATGCGCCGCTGATGATCGTGGGTGAAGGCACCAACGAGGTGCTCCGCAACGTCATCGTGCGCGAGCTCGTCGACGGCTCACCCGCGTAAATCCGCCACGCCCCGACGAGGCTGGTCGGCGGACGTGACCGCCGGCCCGACTCGTGCAGTCCCCGGACGGGTCGAGTCGACATGTCCGGACGAAAGGAGATCATCGTGAAGGTCGTCTGCGCCCAGTTGCAGTACCGGGGTCGTGAGGAGCCTCCCGGCCTCGAGCGGATCGCCGCCAACGTCGCGTTCCTCGACGGCCTGTTGCGCGACCGGATCGACCCCGACACCGACCTGCTGCTGCTCGGCGAGTTCTGGCTCGCCAGCCCCGATGGTCCCGGTGAGTACGGCGCCAGCGCGGTCACCCTGCCGGGCCCGCTCGAAGGCCTGCTCGGTGAGCTGGCCGCGGCACACGCCATCATGATCTACGCCAACGTGGTCGAGGTCGCCTCGGACGGGCAGCTCTTCGACACCTCGGTGCTGGTCGACGCCTCCGGCGAGACGGTGCTGCGGTACCGCGAGATCGCCGGTGGGCTCATCGCCGGCAGCGCGGTCGCCGGTCCGGTCGGTGGCGAGGCGCCGGCGTCGGGCACCTGGGGTGCCGGTCTGGCCGACTGGCTCCCCGTGGTCGACACCCCGTTCGGTCGCTTCGCGACGCTCGTCGGTTCCGACCTGACCTACCCGGAGCTGTCCTGCGCGCTGACCCGCGCGGGGGTCGACGTGCTGCTGCACGCCGCCAAGGAGGGCCCCGCGACCGAGGGCGTGTACCAGTCGCTCAAGGCGGCCCGGGCCCTCGAGGGCGGCTACGCCATCGTCAGCTGCAACATCGCGGACGGGTCCGAGGTCTCGGGGCCGTGGGCTGCGTCGCGCGGTCACAGCCGGGTCATCGACGCCAGGGGCTCGATCCTGGCGGAGAGCGACACCGACGGCGAGGACCTCTTGTACTGCGACGTCGACACCACGTTGGCCAGCGAGGTGCGGGCGCAGCCTCGCTGGGGCCGCCGCCGTTCCCAGGACTGGGGTGACCGGACCGCGGCCATGTTCTCGGCCGACTCCTCGGGTTCGGACGGGACCTGACCTCGATGGACCACATCACACCGACCACACAGACCACACCGACCACACAGATCACACCGACGACCGAGGCGGTCCTCCGCAGCGACACCGTGCACGCCACCGCAGCAGCAGCGCTCCACGGGCTGCTCGACGGTCCGGGGAGCGCCCCCACCACGGGTGACGCCGTACCCCCGCTGTGGCACTGGCTGTCCTTCCTGCCCCGCGCGGCGCAGGCGGACCTCGGCCCGGACGGCCACCCCGCCGCGGACGAGGTGCTCCCGCCCGCTCCGCTGCCCAAGCGGATGTACGCCGGGGGACGCTTCGAGTTCCTCCGCGAGATCCCCCTCGGCGCCGAGGTGCACCGTGGCAGCCGGGTCACCTCGGTCGTGGAGAAGTCCGGCCGGTCCGGGACCCTGGTCTTCGTCACGCTGCGCCACGAGCTCGCCCTCTCCGACGGCGAGCTGTGCGTCGTCGAGGAGCAGGACCTGGTCTACCGCGAGGCCTCGAGCGCTCCGGGCCCGGCGTTGCCCGAGCCGGGCGAGATCCCCGGCGACTGGGACCTCAGCTGGGATCTGGAGATCGACCCGACACTGCTGTTCCGCTTCTCGGCGCTCACCTACAACGCCCACCGGATCCACTACGACCGTGCCTACGCCACCGAGGTGGAGGGCTACCCCGGGCTGGTCGTGCACGGGCCGCTCCAGGCCGTCGCGCTGGCCGAGCTGTGTCGGCGACACGTCGAGCGACCTCTGGTCGCCTTCGAGTTCCGCGCCGGGAGGCCGGTGTTCGACCACGGTCCGCTGCGCATCCGCGGCCGGGTGGAGGGTGACACCGTGCACCTGTGCACCTTCGACCTGGGCGGCAACGTGGCCGTGCAGGCCGACGCCACCCTGGCCTGAGCACCCTCGACCTGGGCGGCACCGTGGCCGTGCGGGCCGACGCCGCCCTGGCCCGAGCACCCCGCACGCGACAGGGGCCCGGCGTCTGCCGGGCCCCTGTTCGCGTCTCGGGCTGGTCAGCCTGTCGAGAGCCCCTCAGAGCGGGCGCTTCAGGTACTGCCCCTTGCGCTCGCCGACGAGGGCGTCGTTGCTGAAGATGAGGTTGCCGCGGAGGAACACGTCGGTCACCTTCGCGTCGAGCTCGATGCCCTCGAACGGCGAGTACTCCTGTGCGGACAGGGAGTCCTCGGCGTGGATCGTCCAGGTGTGGCGCGTCGTCCACCAGGGCGATGTCGGCGTCGAAGCCCTCGGCGATGCGACCCTTCGTGCCCAGGCCGTAGCGCTTCGCGGGGTTCTGCGAGACCAGACGGGCGACCGCCGGCATCGACAAGCCACGGCGACGGCCTTCGGACACCAGACCGCACAGCAGGTACTCGGCGCCACCGAAGCCGGACTTGTTCACGAAGATGTCCGCCTCGTCGTCGCCGAACTTCTTCTCGTGTCGGCAGCACGCATGGTCCGAGACCACCCAGTCGACCTCGCCGGCGAGCATGTGCTCCCAGAGCGCCTCGACGTCCTCACGCGGTCGGATGGGCGGGTTCACCTTGGCGCCGGGGCCGGCAGTGGTGATGTCGGTCAGGAGGTGGCCGAGGGTCACCTCGCGGCGGAAGTCGATCTCGGGGAAGGCGGCGGCCATCTTCAACGCGGCCTCGAACGCCTTGGCCGAGGTGAGGTGGAGCAGGTTGATCGAGGGCAGGCCGGTCTCGTGGGCCAGGTACGAGGCGATGGTGACCGCCAGGCCCTCGGAGTGCGGGGGCCGCGAGTGGTGGTACGCCTCGAGGCCGGTGAGCGTGCCCTCCTCCTGCACCATGCGGGTGTAGGCGGACATGATCTCAGCGGTCTCGCAGTGCAGCGACAGCGACAGCGAATCGGCGAGGTCCGGTCGGCGATCACGCAGCGCCTGGACGGCCCGCATCACGAACTCGAAGTGGGCGATGTCGTAGCGCTCCCCCGGAGGGGTCATCAGGAACTCGGACTGGTCCTCGGAGCGACCGTGCAGGCCGTAGCCCCCGTAGAACATGAAGATCTTGAACGAGGTGACGCCGAAGTCGTCGGCGAGCAGCTCGAGCTCGTCGAGGTGACCGGCCGTCATCGGAGCGATGTGGAACGCGTAGTCCACGTAGGAGTTGCCCTCGCTCAACGAGAGCACCTCGGGGAAGAACTCCTCGTACGGGCCGCCCTTGTTCAGGTAGTACTGACCGGTGCGCATGTAGGTGAGGCCGGTGGTGACGCCACCCTGGGCCGACGCCCGGCTCTCGCTGAGTGCGTCCTCGTCGAGCGGCTGGTAGATGCCCCAGTGCTGGTGGGCATCGACGGCGCCGGGGAACGCCAGGCGTCCGGCTCCGTCGACGACCTCGGTGGCCTCCGAGGCGTCGAGGTCGGGGGCGACGGCGACGACCTTGCCGTCGGCGACACCGATGCTGGTCTCGGTGACCGAGTCGAGCTCGGGGTCGACGAGTCGGACGTTGGTGAGAAGGAGATCAAAGCGAGCCATTGGTGCCTCCTGGCGACGGGAAGATGGTGGGACGGGGGAAGGTGCGGCGCAACGGCGTGACGATGTCGCTCACGTCGTGGGGGTGATCGGTGCAGATCGACGAGGTGGCGGCGATCAACGCTTCACGCTGCTGATCGTCGAGCAGTCCGGCGACGTTGTCCCGGAACTTCACGGCGAGCTCGTCGTCCGACAGCGGGTTCTTCGGCCCGCCCCGGTTCACGAGTGCTTCCTCCACGAGGGTCTCGCCGCTGACGGTGAGCACCTCGAGGATGGCGGGGAACTGCGTGGGGAAGATCGCTTCGCACCGCTCGTCGGGCACGACGGTGACCTTCGACATCAGCGCACGGCGCTGTGGGTCACGGGCCAGCTCGTCGGTGAAGTCGCTCAGACCGAGGCCGAGTCCGGCGCCACCGAAGAGCGCGGCAGCGACGGTGTACGGCCCGGAGAACTGTGCCTGGTACCCGGTGTCCGGCCGCTGCTTGGCCTCGAGGGGCTCACCGATGGTGCGCAGCGGTGCGGGCGCGACGCGCAGCACCGCGCGCTCCACGTCCTCGGGACGCAGGCCGCCGGCACGCATGCGGAGCGCGGCGTCGATGGCGCCGTGGGTGAAGTGGTTGGCCGGGTACGGCTTGAAGAAGATGTCCGGGACGCACCAGGTCGTACCGAGTCCTTCGGTGATCTCGCTGTGGTCGGCCCGGCCCGACAGGAAGGCCTGGTAGAAGCCGAAGCGGCCTTCGAAGACCGTGGGTGGACCGGTGAGGCCCCGTGCGGTCAGCTCGGCCGCGGTCACGGCGCTGTGGGCGGCCCAGCCGCAGTGGATGCGCTTGACGGTGCCGCCGGTGCGGTTGGCCTCGATGATGCCCGACGCCATCGATGCGGCGATGCCGAGCGCCGAGGTGATGCCTGCGGCGTCCAGCCCCATGGCCACGCCTGCCGCTGCGGCGCCGCCGAGCGCGCCGCAGATGCTGGTCGCATGTTGTCCCCGCTCGAAGAACACGGAGTTGCCCAGCTCGGGGTCGTATCCGGCCATGCCGGTCCGCACGCAGATCTCCAGGCCGACCGCCACGGCTCGCACGGTGGTCGCAGCGTCCGCGCCGTGGGCCTCGGCCGCGGCGAGCGCCGCGGGGACCACCGAGGCCGAGGGGTGGAGGATCGACGGCAGGTGCGTGTCGTCGTAGTCCAGGCTGTGGGCGAGCGTGCCGTTCACCAGTGCTGCGAGAGCAGCCGGGAGCTTGGTGGAGCAGCCCACCGCGGTGGCCTGCTCGGTGCCGCCCTGGGACTCGGCGTACTCGATCATCGCGGTGCTGGTCGGCAGGCGGGTGGCCGCGACGGCGATGCCGAGGATGTCGAGCACCCGCTGGGCGACGCTGCGTGCGACGTCGTCGGGCACCGGCGTGTCGTCGACGGCGAAGGCGCCGAGCTGTTCGGCGAGCGTCGAGCTCTGACATCAGTCGTCCCCGAGCACGGCGATGGGACGGATGGGGGAGCCGGTGGCCCCGGTGAAGTTCAGGGGTGCGACGACGAAGCCGAACTCGTGGGCGCCGGTGGCGGCGAGCCCGTCGAGCAGCATGGTCTCCATGATCGGGATGCCCGCTTCGACGAGCAGCACCCGGTGGGCCGGGAGCAGGGCGTGGCCGGCACCCGGCTTCAGGCACTCGAAGGCGATGGTGTCGGCGCCGGCCAGCACGACCCCACGCTCGGCGAGCCACTGCGCGCCCGCCTCGCTGACACCGGGCACGCCGGAGTCGTGGCCGACGAAGGCGTCGGTGTCGTCCCAGTTGCAGCCCCAGCCGGAGCGGATGAGCACGGCGTCGCCGGCGCGGACCGGGGAGCCCTGCGACTCGACGGCGGCGTCGAGGTCGTCGGTGGTGATCTCGTAGCCGGGTTCGAGGACGTCGACGCCCTTGAGCCGCGGGATGTCGAGCAGCACGCCACGGCCGACGAACGGCTCGATCGTGTCGATGCCGTGCGAGCGGTAGAGGCCGCCCTCGAGTCCTTCCACGACCGAGGTGCCGCCGTGGAGGTGTCCGTCGTGCGACACGTGCGCGAGCGCGTCCATGTGCGTGCCGACGTGGGTCCCGAGGACGATGATGTCGGCCGCGGCCGACCCGCCGTCCGCTCGCACCATGTCACCGTGACGCCGTGTGTAGGCGTGCCGGTACGGAGGGTGGTTCGGCGATTGCGCCATGCCTTGGACGTATTTCCGGGAGAGATCGACGACGCGCGTCGATCCGCTCAGTGCATCGATCACCTGGGCCGTGCTGGACACCGTGCTCCTCGAGGATGTTGAAGTGGACGTGGGCGGGTGCCCGGGGGATGGACTGCGGAACGCCGCCGACGATCGCCGTGGCGACGCCGTCCCCGGGGCAACAGCTCGGGGTGCCGGACGGACCCCCATGTTCCGCTAAACGAAACACGGTTCCGATCATTGCGGTACGGGTTCCGCACGTCAAGCGATACGGGGACGCGCCAGACGGGTCGACATCGGTGCTAGACGTGTCGCCCGGCGGAACGAGGCGCCGATCCCGAACAGGAGGAGGAAGTGGTGGTCGAAGCGGGCCAGCGGAGCAGTGGGCAGACCGTGGCGGGCATCGAGCGTGCCATCGACGTCCTGAACCTGTTCGCGGCGGAGGGCGTCAAGGACCTCGGGGTGACCGAGGTCGCGAACCAGCTCGGGCTGTCCAAGGCCGTGGTGCATCGGGTCCTCGCGTCGTTCCGCAACGCCGAGCTGGTCGAGTTCGACGAGGACGCTCGTCGCTACCGCCTCGGCGTCCACGCCCTGCGCATCGGGACGGCCTACCTGCAGGGACTCGACGTGATCGACATCGCCCGCGGTGAGCTCAACGGTCTGGTGGAGCTGACCCAGGAGACCGCCACGGTGTCGGTGCTCTCGGGCCAGCGGCGCGTCTACGTCGCGCAGGCGACGCCCTTGCGGGACATCAAGATGGTGATCCGGATCGGCAGCGCGCACCCGCTCCACGCCGGTGCGTCGTCCAAGGCGATCCTGGCGTTCATGTCGGAGCAGTTCCAGGCCGCGTACCTGGCCCGGGGCGAGCTCGAGCAGATGACCGACCAGACGATCGTGAGCACCGCCCGACTGCGTGACGAGCTGGCCGCGATCCGTGATCGTGGGTACGCCATCTCGTTGGGGGAACGGCAGCACGGCGCGGGTTCGGTCGCGGCCCCGGTGTTGGACCATGCCGGCCAGCCGATCGCGTCCCTGAGCGTCTGTGGGCCCGTGGAACGGTTCCGCGGCGAAGCCGAGACCTGCGCGGACCAGTTGCTCCGCGTCGCCGCCGGCGTCTCCCGCCGCATGGGGTACGCCGAGCACTGACGGCGGTTCGCTGCGTGGTCCGGGTGGGTCGACACCCCCGGGCGAACTCGTCGCGCCCTGGTGAGCTTTTGCGGGGGACCTCTCCGACCTGAAAGCCTTACCTAAGTGCTTGTTTTTGCTTGACTGATTCAGAAGCGAGGGTGTAAACCCCTCACCCACAGGAACACTGTTCCTTCCATTGGAACAGGTTCGAAACTTCAAGGGGTAGGAGTCGACATGGGGCGTCACGGTTTCAGAAGTCAGATTGCACTGGGAGGCTTGGCGCTCGCGCTGGTCGCGTCGGCGTGCGGCGGTGGGAGCGACAGCTCCACCGAGTCGAGCGGCGGGACGGGCGGCGACACCTACACCGAGCTGATCGCCGGTGGAGTGAGCAGCCTCGACTCGTCGAACATCCAGGGCTTCCAGAACCAGGACGTGGTCCTGAAGTGGGAAGCCGGTCTGCTCCAGTACGAGTCGACCCCGATCGACGGCGGTCCCTGTGTGGAGCTGCCCACGTCCGAGGACCTCGTCCCCACCGGGTTGGTCGAGAGCTACCAGCGCTCCGAGGACGGCACGAAGCTCGAGTTCGTGCTCAACCCGGTCGAGAGCGCCTACGGCAACACCCTCACGTCGGCCGACGTGTTGTGGTCCCTCGAGCGTGCCGCCGAGGTGGACCCCACGGCGAACTACCTCATGTTCACGCTGTCGGGCTTCGACGAGGCCAACCCGCTGACGATCCAGGACGACACCACGTTCACGATCAACCTCAGCGATCCCCGCAGCTTCTCGGCGTCGCTGATGACCACGCTGTGGATGGTCATCTACGACTCCACCGAGGCCAAGAAGCACGCCACGCCGGATGACCCCTGGGCCACCGAGTGGTTGAGCTCCAACATGGCGAACTTCGGACCCTGGAAGCTGGAGCAGTTCCAGCCGGGTGTGTCGAGCACCTACGTGCGCAACCCCAACCAGGAAGCGACCGGCTCCATCGACCGCATGGTGATGAGCACGATCACCGATGCCGGCAACCGGCTGCAGCTGATCTCCGGTGGCGAGGCCACGCTGGCCAAGAACCTGTCGTTCCTCCAGCTCGAGTCGCTCGCCGACACCGACGACCTCACGCTGACGCGCTGCCCCTCCGCCTACCAGGACTTCATGGGCTTCAACTCCCAGAACGAGGCGCTGAAGGACGTCAACGTCCGCAAGGCGATCTCCATGGCGATCAACCGCGACGAGATCATCGACTCGGTCTACCGAGGCTTCGCCGCACCGTCGACGGCCGGCGTCCCCTCCGCGTTCGATCCGACCGAGGGCACCTCGAGCTACGAGTTCGACGTCGCCGAGGCCAAGAAGCTCATGGAAGCGGCCGGCTACGGCGACGGGCTCGATCTGGGTCTCACGCTGTCGCCCACCAACCCCGGTGAGTACATCACCTCGCTCGGTGTGTCGCTCAAGGCGCAGCTGGCCGCCATCGGCGTGAACCTGACGATCAACAGCATCGGCGACGCCACCACCTTCAGCGACACGCTGGCCAAGGGCGACTTCGACCTCTTCATCTACCCGAGCGCACCGGCCTTCGCCGAAGCTGGTCAGGCCTACCTGAACATCTCCGGCTGCGAGGCCCGACAGAACTACGGCAAGCTCTGCTTCCCGGAGATCGATCAGGCTGCCGCCGACGTGAGCCGGAACCTCGCTCCGACCCAGGCCGACATCGATGCGCTGTCGGTGCTGGTCAACGACAACCTGCCGACGGTCGCGATCGCGGACACCCAGGGCGTGTTCGCCATGCGCAACTGCGCCACTGCGCTGCCGGTCTCCCCGGTGTTCCCGACCACCGGTCTCCTGAGCAGCACCGACATCGAATGCTGAGCCGGGCATCGACAGGTCGAACTCGATCAGAGGAGCGCAGAGCATGAGCGAGTACCCGCTGACCAATCCCAATCCGGTCGCCGGCGACGTGGAGGGCACCACGGCGCACGGCCCGGTCCGCTACGACAGGACCGACTTCGCCTCGATGTCGTTGGCTCAGCTGATCGACTTCTTCATGGTGAACGGCTACGTCGTCATGCCGAAGCTGATCGACGAGGCGGACATCGCCACGGTCCTCGACGAGCTCGAGACGCTGCCGATGACGATGGCGACCACCGGGAGTCGGATCCGGTTCTCCAAGACGCATCCGCCGCAGTTCCACAGCCCGACCTTCATCCAGCTGGGCTTCAAGCCCCGGCTGAAGGAGTTCCTCGAGGCCACGCTGGGTCCGGACATCGTGTTCATGCTCGGGCACTACCTCTCCGCAGGTGGCGGAGGGGACTTCGGCCCCGGCCTGGCCCTGCACTCCGACTACCAGCCCTACGGCTCCGAGGCCAAGGGGTGGGACGAGAGCTCGCCGGCCACGATCCGCGTGCTCGTCCGGGTGACCCGGCCCGAGGAGATGGAGGAACCCAGCGGGATCACCTTCCTCCCGCGGTCGCACCTGATGCTGCACACGCACGCCGATCCGTACGTCAAGTACGACAACCACCCGGACATGCTGACGGTGCCGGCTGACGTGGGCGACGCCACCATCTTCAACGTGAAGGTGTTCCACGGCGGACATCCGCCTGTCCCGCGTGGCGAGGACTCCACTCCGTTGAACACCCTGGAGTGGGCCTACCGCCCCGGCTGGGCGACCTGCGCCGGACCCGTGACGGAGTGGACCGAGGAACAGCTCGCCACGCTCCCCGACGACGTCCGTCCCTACTTCCGGCCCCGCAACGCCGGAGCGCTGGAACGACCGGAGCAACGAGTCGACGCGCTGGCCACCAACCGCGTGATGCGGTAAGTCCGAACAAGGAGCCGAGGCATGGCCACTGACGTGATCGAGCAGGGGGAACGGTCGAGCGACCCGCCACGGGTGACCGCGCCTCCAGCCCCGACCGCACGACGTTCGCGCTCGTTGCGGCAGCGAATCCCGATCGGATTCCTCCTGCGGCGCCTCGCCGCAGTGCCCCTTCTGATCATCCTGATCGCCACGGGATCGTTCTTCGCCCTGCGGCTGATCCCGGGCGATCCGGCGGAGATCATCGCCGGCCAGAACGCCACACCGGAGACGGTCGCGGAGATCAGGACGAGGCTCGGCACGGATCGGCCCGTCATGGAGCAGTACACCGATCTCATGTCGGGGCTGCTCCGTGGCGACCTCGGGACCTCGTACATGGACGGCCGACCGGTCTTCGAGGCGATCAGCGACCGGCTGCCGATCGACCTCGTGCTGGTCGGCACCTCGCTCACCATCGCGCTGACCGGTGGCCTGATCATCGGCGTCATCGGCGCCTACTGGCGCAGGAAGTGGCCGGACAAGACGCTCAGCGTCGGGGTCGGGACGCTCCAGGCGACGCCGGACTTCGTGGTGGGCCTCGTGCTCATCCTGATCTTCGCCTTCCACCTGGGCCTCTTCCCGCTGCCCACGGGCCAGCTCGGCCTCGGGGTCATGCCACCTCCGGACGTCACGGGCGTGGTGGTCATCGACGCCCTGCTGGCCGGGCAGTGGTCCACCTTCTGGGACGCCGCGTCGCGGTTGGTCCTGCCGGCACTGAGCCTCGCCACCGTGGTCACGGCCGTGGTCGCCCGGGTGACCCGGGCCGGCACGGTGGACGGCCTCCGCTCGACGCAGGCCGAGTACGGCCGAGCCCTCGGGCTCCGCGAGCGCACGGTCGTCGGCTCGGCGCTCGCCATGTCCCGCACGTCCATCCTCACCTACGTCGCCGTCACCTTCAGCGCGATGGTGGGCGGCTCCGCCATCATCCAGAGCGTCTTCAACTGGAACGGCATGGGCATGTGGGGCCTCAACGCCATCGAGGCCCGAGACCTCCCATCCATCCAGGGCTTCGTGATCGTCACCGGCACGTTCACCTTGCTGGTGTACGTGGCCCTCGATGTCCTCGTCGCCCTGCTCGATCCCCGGATCAGGCTCAAGTGAGCTCCGTGAGGGAAGAAGCGATGACGACGACCCCCGAGACGATCGACCCACCCGAGACGGTGGCACCACGCGAGAAGCTCGTCGACGACGACATCTGGGGTGACGGTCGGCGCACGTCGATGACGCCGTGGATCCGCATCGGTGTCATCGGTGGCGGCCTCGTGCTGCTGCTCCTGGTGTCGACCTTCGCGCCGCTGCCGCACTCGGTGACGATCCCCGACCCGACGGCGATCCTGAGCGGCCCCGACGGGAACCACTGGTTCGGCACCGACCCGTCCGGCCTCGACGTGTTCTCCCGGACCATCGCTGCAGCGCACTACGACCTGCTCGTCGCCCTCGGCGCCGCGTTGATCTCGACGGTCGTCGGCACCGCACTCGGCCTCTTCGCCGGACTCCGGTCCCGCTGGGCGGATCTCTTCATGCGGGGTGTCGACGCCTTCCAGGCGCTGCCCCTGCTGATCGTGATCCTCGCCGTGATGGCGCTGAGCGGCGGTGGCACGCTGGTCCTGGTGGTCACCATCGCCCTGGCCAACCTCGCCACGTGCATCCGGTTGGTCCGTGCCGAATCCCTGCATGTCCGGGAGTCGTTCTTCGTCGGATACTGCTCGGTCATCGGTGTGCCCAAGTTGGTCGTGCTCCTCCGGCACATCCTGCCCAACGTGGCCGGCATCGTGGTCGTGCAGGCCTCGCTGAGCGCGGCCACCAACATCAGGGTCCTGGCGGCCCTGAGCTTCCTCGGCTACGGCGTCGCACCGCCGAACCCCAGCTGGGGTTCGATGATCCAGGACGGTGCCTCGGCGATCTCCTCCGGCGTCTGGTGGCCGGTGGTCTTCCCGGCCGCCGCACTCGTCGGCTGTGTGATCGCGCTCAACGTCATCGCCGACAACCTCGACTCGATCCTCGCAAGGGAGTCGTCATGACCGACGCCGTCCTGACGGTGAAGGACCTCTCCGTCGAGCTGTCCCTCGCGGGGCAGTCGCGGGAGGTGCTCCACGAGGTCAACTTCTCCGTCCAGCCGGGCAGGATCCTCGGTGTGGTCGGCCAGACCGGTTCGGGGAAGTCGGTGTGCCTCCGGGCGATCATGGGTCTGCTGCCCGCGAACGGTCGGGTGACCCACGGTTCGGCGCACCTCGGTGAACGTGATCTGGTCGCCACCGACCCGAAGACGATGCGAACGCTGCGGGGGAGCGAGCTGAGCCTGATCCCCCAGAACCCCCGCGGCGCGCTGACACCCGTGTGGACCATCCACCAGCACTTCAAGAAGCTCGTCCGCGCGCACCGCAAGGCGTCCAAGGACGAGATCTGGGAGCTGGCCGTCAAGGACCTCAACCGTCTCGGCCTCTACGACCCCGAGCGTGTGCTCCAGAGCTACCCGCACGAGCTGAGCGGTGGCATCGCCCAGCGCGTGGTCATGGCCCTGTCGCTGGCCCTCGGTCCCTCGGTGGTGCTGGCCGACGAACCCACCACGGCGCTCGACATGACGGTCCAGCGCGACATCCTCGATCTCATCACCTCGCTGTGCGCGCAGGACCGGCTCGGCCTGGTGATCGTGACCCACGACCTGGGCATCGTGGCCAACTACTGCGACGACATCGTGATCCTGCACAAGGGCACGGTCGTCGAGGCAGGCAGTGCGAGCGCCGTCCTCGCCGACCCCCAGGCGGACTACAGCCGCCGACTCGTCGCAGCAACTGGAGCCCGGTCGTGAACAGCCCTGTCGTGAACAGCCCGGTCGTCTCCCTGAAGAACGTCAGCAAGTCGTTCACCTCGAGCGGGCGCTCGGTGCACGCGCTCCAGGGCGTGGACCTGAGCATCGCGCCGGGCGAGACCGTGGCGCTGATCGGCGAGAGCGGATCGGGCAAGTCCACCATGGGCTCGGTGGTGCTCGGCCTGGCCGACCCCGACGAGGGCGAGGCCACCTTCGCCGGTGTCCGGTGGCAGTCGGCATCGAAGCCCGAGCAGCGTCGCCTCCGGGCGCGCCTGTCCACCGTGTACCAGGATCCGGCGCAGGCCCTCGATCCGCGCCAGACCATCGGCAACTCGGTCCTGGAGCCGGTCAAGCTCCACCGCTCCGACCTCGACAAGGACGCCCGACGCGAGTTGGCCATCCAGGCGCTGGAGATGTCCCACCTGCCCGCCTCCGTGTGGACCAGATACCCGCGGGAGCTGAGCGGCGGCCAACAGCAGCGGGCCAGCATCGCCCGGGCCATCGTGACCGAACCCGAGTTCATCCTGCTCGACGAGCCCACCGCCGCGCTCGATGCCGAGGTGCGCCGCGGGGTGCTCGACACCCTGCTCGAGATGCAGCAGCGGATGCCCCTCGCGTTCCTCCTGATCTCCCACGACATCGAGACCGTGCGCTACATGGCCAGCCGGGTCCTGGTGCTCTACCGCGGCCAGGTGGTCGAGAGCGGGACGACCAGTGAGGTCCTCGACGACCCGTCGCACCCGTACACGCAGGCGCTCGTCGATGCCGAGCTGACGATCGTGCCCGGCGAGCACACCGGCATCCGACTCGTCGGCCGGTCCTCGCTGCCCGCCCGGTCCGATGGCTGCGTGCTCTACGGCCGCTGCCCCAAGGAAGGCCCCGAGTGCGTGGGCCACGCCGTCGAGCCGGTCACCCTCGGCACACGCACCGTGGCCTGCGTGAAGGTCGACCGATGAGCGCCCCCGCGACCCCGTCGCCCACACCGACCACCGGTGCCTCGGTGCTCGTCGATTCGCTGCTCGCCAACGGCGTGCCGGTCACCATGAACATCGCGGGCCTCGGCATGTGGGCGTTCGCCGAGGCGGCGCACGAACGACGCGACGAGATGACCTACATCAGCGCGGTGAACGAGACGTCGATCGCCCTCATGGCCGAGGGGTGGGGCCGCGCCACGCAGACCCCGGCGCTGCTCAACGTCTACTTCGCCTCGGGCACCCAACTGGCCAGCGTGGCGATGAGCACTGCGTGGGCCGACCGGGTCCCGCTGATCCTGCTCACCACCACCCCCGATGCCGAGCTCGCCGAACGCGAGCCCTATGCCGCGGTCCCCGGTTCGGTCACGGCCTCGACCGCGCAGTACACGAAGTGGTCCTGCACGGTGGAGTCGGTCCGCCAGATCCCCGAGCTGGTGCGCCGCGCCGTCTCGATCGCGACGGCGGTGCCGCGCGGGCCGGTGCACCTGAGCGTGCCCTACCGGCTGCTGGACGCACTCGTCGACGAACTGCCCGAGACGGTCGCGGTCGAGGTGGCCGATCCTCCGATCGCACCCTCGGTGATCGAGCGCCTCGCCGCGGACCTGACGGCCGCGCCGCGGCCGGTCATCCTCGCCGGTGGTGAGGTCGGCCAGTACGGCGGGGCGGTCGACCTCGGCCGCATCTGCGAGCTCACCGGCGCGGTCGTGGTCGAGGCCCCCGGCTACGTCACCCACCCGCCGATCGATCGGAGCAGCGAGTACCGCGCCGGCCGTCTCAACGTCGAGCTCGACATCGTCGACCAGGCCGACTTCGTCGCCGTGATCGGGTGCGAGCTCACCCAGGTCGAGTTCGAGGAGACCGTGCTGCGCCAGCCCGCCGCGAGCGTGGCCCATCTCGCCACCACGCCCCACGACATCGGCAAGCAGTTCGCTGCGGGCTACGCCGGCTGGGGTGATCTCGGCGCCGGGCTGGCCCAGCTGCGAGAGGTCCTCGAGTCGACGTCGACGGGCACCACCGCTCCCTGGCGGACCGGACTGCGCGAGGCGCGTCGCGAGCGACGTGAACGGGCCTGGGCCGCGAAGCGGGAGCTGCCGGGCTGGGAAGCGCTCGAGCGCACGGTGTCGGACCTTCCCGAGCACTTCGGCGAACGGCTGGTGGTGGTCGATGCCGGGAACACCGCGTCCATCTACGTCCAGGGGCTCGAGGGCCTGGCCGACCGCTACTACGCACTGTCGTCGAAGGCGAGCATGCAGGGCTGGGGTGTCCCGGCCGGCATCGGGATCCAGCTGGCACGACCCGAGGACCGTGTGGTCGCCGTCGTCGGAGACGGCGGGTTCATGTTCACCTCCGGCGCGCTCTACACCGCGGCGCGTCAGGACATCCCGCTCGTGGTGATCGTGGTCGGCAACCGGGGTTGGGGTGGCGGCGGCTACCAGTACCGGATCCGGAACGGGTACGACGGCGACCTCTTCATCGGTGACTTCGACGACCCTCCGATCGACATCGCGGCCATGGCCGCGTCGATGGGTGTCGCCAGCTACCGCCTGGCCGACCCCGACGAGGTTCCCGGTGTGCTCGCAGAGGTCGCGGCGTCGACGGCCCCCGCGGTGATCGTCGTGGACATCGAACCCGTCGACCTCCGCAGCGCCGAGCCGGTCCTGCCTCCCCGCACGCGCGGGATGTCCGGCTGACTCGACGGTCCGTCGGGCCGCCGCGCAACCACGAGGAACCATGATGAACCACCGCATGCCATACCGGGTCGCCTGTCTGCAGCTGCAGCTCCTCGGCGCCGTGTCGACCCCCGAGGACGGCGTCGCGTATCGGGCGGCCGCCATCGCGCGACTCGACTCGGTGATCGCCGCGACCCGCCGCCATCGGCGTCAGGCGCCGTTGCGGTTGGTGCTCGTGCCCGAGTTCTGGCTGTGCGGTGGACCTTCGACCGAGACCCCTGCGGAGTACGCGGCGGCCGCCTCGGTGCAGGTGCCCGGTCCGCTCACCGACGAGCTCGGCCGACTCGCAGCGGCGCACGGCTGCTACATCGCTGCCAACGTCATCGAGCGAGAGGGCGACCGTCTCTACGACTCGGCGGTGCTGATCGGTGACGACGGCTCACTGCGCCTGCACTACCGCGAGATCGCCGCAGCGGCGCACGGCACCGCCATGGCCGCGCCGGCCATGACCGACGCGACCGAGGCCGAGCGGGCCATGCCGGTCGCGGACACCGAGCTGGGCCGCATCGCCCTGGTCATCGGGTCCGACATCAAGTACGGATCGATCACCGAGCTGGCCGCCGTGAACGGGGCCGAGGTGATCCTCCACCTGGCCAACGAGCCGGAGATGTGCCGCGACGTGTGGAAGCTCTCGAAGGTGGTCCGCAGCAGCGAGAACCGATGCTTCGTGGTGTCGTGCAACAACGCGGGCTACGCGGATCCCCTCACCACCGCGGGCCAGACGTCCTGGGGTGGCAGCCGTGTCGTGGCCCCGACGGGCCACGTGCTGGCGGAGACGTCGTCGCCCGGCGAGGCCGTCGTGGAATCCACGATCGACCTGGCGCTGGTCGCGGCGGTCCGTGATCGCGCGGGTGCGGGCGGTCACCTCCGTGAGGAGGGCGACCTCGACGCCGTGCCGCTCACCGCGATGGTCGTCGGCGACGACCTGCGCGATCCGTCGGTCACGGCGCGCGCGACCGTCGATCTGTCGACCGGTGCGGCCCGCACCGAGATCCGACTCGCCGCCGGTCCCGGCGCCGAACCGTTCGAGGTCGTGGTCGTGGTCGAGGAGACCGACGCCACGGCCCGGACCCGCACCATCGGCATCGGTGACGCCGTCTTCTCGTCGCACGTCGTGGATCCCGACGACACCACACAGGTCACCCTGGTGGGCATCGACGTCGGCCACGGCGACGTGTCGCCTGCGCTCGACGTGGCCCGGAGCCGGCTGGGCGACGGCGGCGCGACCTGCCGCCGGATGGTCGCCGCCGGCGCGCAGGCCCTGCTCGTGGTCACCGATGGCCCGCTCACCCGGCGACGCGCCGACGCCCTGCTCGACTGGGCCCGGGTGACTGCCTGGGAGAACGAGGTGCAGGTGCTCGTGGTGGGTGACCGCTCGACCCGATCCGCCGACGGGACCCGTGAGCTGGCGCACGTCGCTCCGACGGGCGACCTCCTCGAGGTCGCCGAGGTGGGCGCCGGCGAATGGCGCGGTCTCCCGACGACGCCCATCACCGATCCGCTGCTCGTCGCCGAACGCGACCAGCGCCGATTCGTCCGACGATCCCTGGTGAACCTGGTGATCGAATCCCGCAACAACAGGAAGGTCCGCTGATGACCGAACGACCCAGTGCCGAGAACGAGACCAGCGTCGCCGGGCGCATCCGCGAGATCACCGACGCCGAGGTCGAGGCCTACCAGCGTGACGGCTGGGTGCTCCTGCGCGGCTTCTTCGCCCCCGACCTCGCGGCGCAGCTCCTCGATCACCTGAAGGTCGCCATCGACGATCGCCTCGAGGAGCGGGATCCCTACATCGAGGAGCGGACCTCGAACAGCACGACCCCGGCCGGCAAGCGTGAGGTGGCCGAGACCAACTTCCGTGAGAGCGTCCCCTGGGTCAACGAGCTCGTGATGTCCAAGCGAGATCGGCGAGGCCGGCGCCAAGCTGCTGGGCCGTCGACCGCTGCGGGTGTTCCAGGACGCCGTCTTCCGCAAGCCGCCGGTGTCGTCGGTCATCGAGTCGATCACGGGGCGGGGCAACACGCCGTGGCACCAGGACCTGCCGTCGATGCCCATGGACCGCGCCTGTGGCGTGCAGCTGTGGGTCGCCGCGGACGAGGTCACCCCCGACATGGGCATCCTGCGGTACCTGACGGGAAGCCACCGTGGTCTGCCGCCGCTGGGCAAGGTGCGTGCGTTCCGCGATGCCGAGGGCAAGATCCCCGAGGACGGCGCGATGGCCGTCTACCCCGAGCTGCTCGGCCAGTTCGAGATGTCGCCGCCGGTGCACCTCCAGCCCGGTGACTGCTTCGCCCACGACACCATGACGATGCACTGCGCGGAGAACAACACCTCGGACCGGGTCCGCTGGGCCTGGGCGGTGCACCTCTTCGGCGCCGACGTCGGGTACAACGGCGCTCCCAACATCCGCACCGACGGTCGTGGCCTGGTGCTCAACGACGTCTTCGACAGCCCGGCGTTCCCGCTCGTCGCGCAGCCCGACGTCGGCTGACCCGACGCCGGCGTGATCATCGACTGCCATTCCCACGCGGTCTCGGCCCCCACCGGGCAGTGCACCGGCGCGTCGTTGATGGCGGCCTGGACGGTGCTCGACTCCTCGGGCACCTACTGGGGGAAGCCGCCGGCGCCGCCGGAGGAGGACCTCCACGGCGGTGCACTGCGACAGATCGCGTTCCAGGACGAGATCGGCACCGATCTCCAGCTCACCTCCCCCCGCCCGTTCATCCTGAAGCACTCCAACCCGGACCCGGTGAAGGTCCACTGGTGGTGTGAGATGAACAACGACGCGCTGGCCTACCAGACGACCCACTTCCCCGATCGCATCCGGGGGATCGGTGCGTTGCCGCAGGTGGCCGGCGCGCCGATCACGGACACCTTCGAGGAGTTCGACCGGGCCATCGACGACCTGGGCTTCGTGGGGATCATGGTCAATCCGGATCCCCACGAAGGGCTGGCCCCCGGTGTCCCGTTCGGTCACGAGTACTGGTTCCCCCTCTTCGAGAAGGCGGCTGCCGCCGACGTGCCCCTCGTGGTGCACTCGGCGGGTTGCTACGGGCGGGGGAGCTACAACGAGCACTCGGTCGCCGAGGCGGCGCTGGCCACGATCTCGCTGATCGAGCACGACATCCCGGGGATCTTCCCCGACCTGAAGATCGTGGTGCCCCACGGCGGCGGCTCGGTCCCGTACCAGCTCGGCCGTTGGATGGCACACGACCAGCGCATGCGTCCCGCGGACGACGAGCGGGACTTCGCGTCGATGCTGAAGTCGCTCTGGTTCGACAGCACGATCTACACGGACGCGGCGCTCGCGCTCCTGATCGACACCGTGGGTTCGGAGCGCGTGCTGTTCGGCACCGACCGCCCCGGCAGCGCGGGTCCCCTCGACGACGTGTTGCCGATCCTCGAGCGGTTGGAGGGTCTGACCGACACCGACCGCCAGAACATCGTCGAGTCCAACGCCCGTCAGGTGTTCAGTCGGATCTGAGGCGCCGGGACATCGACCGGACCGTCAGATGTCCCAGGTTGGCGACCAGGCATCGCTCGGCCGTGGGCGGCGGCGTGCATCCGGGAACGGACCCGGGCGGTCACCCGGTGGGTTCCCGGAGCGGGCGAAACTCCGGGCGGAGGTGCGACACCGTGGTCGGCCCCGACCTGCGTGATCTCGCCGTCGATCCAGTTGCCGGTCCCGTCGAGATCCCAGTCGATGCCGAGGATCGTGCTCGATCGGTCGGGCACCTCGGCGTGGGCGTGCAGGCACAGCTCGTCGCCGGTGCCGGTCGCGGTGAGCGTGACCGTCGGCTGGAACGAGACGGCCACCGTGTCGTCGGTGGCCGGATCGACGTCGTCGAGGCGGTCGCCGGGGAGCCCCGGCGTCGGTTCGACGTCGTCCTCGACCCACGCGATGAGCTCGACCAGCGCCCGCTCGATGGCGCCGTCGGTGGCGACGTGACGGGTGTCGACGACCGGAGTGGGTCCAGGAGGCATCAGCTCGGGCGGGTAGTGCGAGGCGTTGTCGAGGAACCAGAGCCGATAGCGCTGGTCGTAGGCGGCGGGATCGACGTCGCGGACCCGCTGCGCGAACTCCATCACCCTGCCCGGCAGGGCGAGGAAGTCGTGCAGTCCGTTGACGTGGATCATGCGGCCGTGGAACCGGCCGGTCTGGTGCATGGGCGATGGCTCGACCGCGGCGCCGAGACGCGCCGCGGCGCCGCGGGTGAAGGCCAGGTGCCGCCGGTCATCGACGCGCACCTCGTCGCCCGGGCGGGCGGCGGACAGGTCCGCGATCCGGGGCAGGGAACCGGAGGCGAGCTCGACGACGACCACGTCGTCGACGAGCCCGAGGCAGGTCGTGTCGCGGTCGCCGTCCGAGGTCGCCACCGTGAGGGTCGCGCCCGCGAGCGTCGCTCGGGTCGACGGGTCGAGCCCGTCGACGCGGAGCCCCGCGATCGCGTCGGGCTCGACGAACCCCATGCGGAGCTTCCGCCAGACCAGGCTGTCGGACGTCGGTCCCAGGGCGGCGGTCAGGGCGGCGGCCGTCACCGTCGCCCGGAGGACGCACGTCGCGGTGGTCGGTCGCGCTCTGCTCGGACGTGGCCCAGTGCTGGTCGACCGCCGCGTCGGGGAACGCCCCGAGGCTGATGCCCAGGTCGGTCCCGCACACGGGGAGCCCGGGCAGGGCGTCGCGGGGGCTGCCGAGCGTCGAGCAGCGCGTCGAGGCTCCGGCGCTGCTCCGCGGAGAGCTCGGGCCACCCGTCGCCGTCGGCCAGTCGGACGAGCAGCTCGACATCGTCACGCAGCAGTCGTCGGGCATCGGCCACCAGCCCGTTGGTGTCGGTCCCGAGCTGACCGATGAAGTACGGGACGCCACCGTCCCAGAGGCCCTCGACGTGCTCGAGGGCGAGCATGGTCCGGAGCCCACCCCCGCTGCCGCCGACGAGGTACGCGTGTTCGGGCCAGGTGCCGTAGTGGTCGTGGGCGACACCGGCCGCGCTGCGGGCCACCGCGGCGTTGGCACGATGGGTCAGGATCGACGGGTCGTCGGGTCGGGGACCGCCCGCCCGGAAGCCCTGGTTGGACTCCACCAGGAAGGCCCCGCACTCCCGTGCGAACGGCGATGGTCGGGCCGGGGAAGTCGATCCCGCTGCGAGCCGCGGCCGGGCCGGGTCCCGACTCGACCGTGTCGTTGACGCCGCCCGGGACCCGGTCCGAGCAGGTGCATCATCCGCGTCGCTGGCCGGTCGACGGACGGCAGGTACACCGACATCTCGGTGTCGGTGCCCTCGAGGAACCCGGAGACGTAGCGGTGGGGGACCGGCTCGTCGCGTTGCTCGTCGACCTGGATCTGCAGCGATCCGAAGGCCTGATCGGAGGCCTCCCATCGGTCCATCGGTTCACCCCGTTCGCCGTGTGGTCCGTCAGAAGGAACACTGTTCCGAGTTCGATCACGATGTCAACGGGAGGCGATCGCCGGCCCGTCCCTCTGGTCCCCCTCTTGATCCCTCTCTGGTCCCCCCCCGCAGGAGTTCGATGTCTGCCGCCAACAGTCGGAGTCCCGGCCCACGTTGATCACCCCCCTGTTCGTCCGCGTCACCGCTGCAGGGTTGGCCTACTTCGTGGCCGTGGCCGTGCTGGTCCCGGTGATCCCTCGCTACGTCGAGAACGAGCTCGGGGGCACGAAGCTCGGCGTCGGGGTGTCGGTCGGCGTCTTCTACGTCGTCGCCGCGCTGGTCCGACCCTTCGTCGGTGCCTTCGGTGATCGCAAAGGGTCGAAGCTGCTCATCGTCGGCGGCGCCGCCTTCACCGGTGCGTCGTTCCTGCTGTATCCGCTGGCCAACTCCCTGCCGCTGTTCATCGTCCTGCGGGCCATCAGCGGCATCGGCGAAGCCGGAGTGTTCATCGGTGCCTCCGCGACCATCAACGAACTCGCCCCGCCCGAGCGTCGTGGTGAGGCGATCAGCTACTGGTCGGTGGCGATCTACGGCGGCTTCGGGTTGGGGCCCGTCCTCGGTGAGGCCGTCCGGCCGCACGGCTACGGCTGGGTCTGGATCACCGCGGCGCTGCTGTCCATGGTGACGATGGCGCTCGGATCGACCATCCCCGTCGGCGTGCGGACCGTCACCGAGTTCAAGATGCGCAACCTCCTGCATCGCGCCGGAGTGCTGCCCGGGCGCGGTCGTGGGGTTGGGACTGCTCGGCTACTCCGGGTTCCTGGCCTTCCTGCCGCTCTACGTCGGGCAGCTGGGGATGGACGGGGTGGGCGGGCTCCTGCTCTTCTATGCGGGCTTCATCCTGGCCATCCGATTGAAGTTCCCGTGGCTGGTCGACCGGCTCGGCCCGTTCAAGGCCGCCACGATCGCGCTCGTGGCCACGGGGACCGGGCTGCTGCTCATCTCGGTGCTCGACTTCACCGTGGGTCTCTTCATCGGCACCGCGGTCATGGCGTTCGGCATGTCGATGGCCTTCCCGTCCCTCATGACGCTCGCGATCGACTGGGCCCCGGTCGAGCAGCGCCGTGCCGTGATCGGCACCTTCACCGGCTTCTTCGACCTCGCCCAGGGACTGGGCGCCGTCGCGCTCGGCGTCCTGATCTCGCCGTTCGGCTACAGCGGGGCGTTCGCCGCGAGCGGCTGCGCCGCGTTCGTCGGCGTCGCGCTGCTCTGGTTCGGCACGAGGGGTCACCGGACGTGCGCCGAGGTGACCGCGTCGTCGTGACCGCTCGTTCTCTGATTCTGGAACAAGGGTACGGTATGCGGAACAGATCGAGACGAGAACCTCGGAACCGGACCCGCAGGAGGCCGCACGTGGAAGCACCGAAGGTGGACAGCGACGGAGTGGACCTCGCGGCGGCGGTGACCGGACCGCTCGCCGGGGTGCGCGTCATCGACGCCTCGACGATCCTCGCCGGTCCGATGACCTGTCAGGTCCTCGGCGACTTCGGGGCGGACGTGATCAAGGTCGAACATCCGGACATGCCCGACGGTCTGCGCGGGCACGGAGTGTCGGTGGACGGCGAGGGCCTCTGGTGGAAGGAGGTCGGTCGCAACAAGCGCACCGTGGCGCTCCGCCTCTCCGACGAGGACGGGGCACAGCGTGTTCCGCGAGCTGATCACCGACACCGACGTCCTGGTCGAGAACTTCCGTCCCGGGACCCTCGAGCGCTGGGGGCTCGGACCCGATGAGCTCCACGCGATCAATCCGGGTCTGATCATCCTGCGGGTGACCGGCTTCGGCCAGACCGGGCCCGTACGCGGAGCGGAGGGCGTTCGGGACCCTCGCCGAGGCCATGAGCGGCTTCGCCCACCTCACCGGCGAACCCGACGGTCCACCCTCGCTCCCGCCGTTCGGCCTGGCCGACACCGTCTCGGCCTTCGTGGCCGTCGGTGCGGTGTCGATGGCGCTCTACCACCGGGCCACGGGCGGCACGGGCCAGGTCATCGACCTGGCCATCCTCGAGGCGATGTTGTCGACGATCGGGCCGGGCGCGACCGCGTACGACAAGACGGGCGTCGCCGACACCCGGCAGGGCAACCGCTCGCCGAACAACTCGCCCCGCAACCTCTACCGGACGGCGGACGGCTGCTGGGTCGCCGTCTCCGCCTCTGCGCTGGTGATCGCCAAGCGGGTGCTGACCCTGGTCGGACACCCCGAGGTGGTGGACGAGCCCTGGTTCGAGACCGGCACCGGCCGGGTGGAGCACGCCGACGAGCTCGACGGCTACGTCGGGTCCTGGATCGGTGCCCGCACCCGTGACGAGGTGATGACCGCCTTCGAGGACGCCGGCGCGGCCATCGCCCCCGTCTACGACGTCGCGGACATCGTGGACGATCCCCAGGTCCGGTACCGCGAGATGCTGACCCGGGTCCCCGACGACGCGCTCGGATCGCTGCTGATGCACAACGTGTTGTTCCGCATGTCGGCGACACCCGGCGCGATCCGCTTCACCGGTCGCCCCCACGCCGCCGACACCGACGAGGTGCTCCGCGAGGTCGCGGGGCTCACCGACGATGAACTCGCCGACCTCCGCAGCAGCGGTGCCATCGCATGATCTGCTGGTCGACGTCGCCCGCCACCCCACCGTTCGCCAAGGAGCACAGATGGACCTCGATGTAGTCGTCGCCGGCGGCGGCGCCGCAGGACTCGCTGCCGGCCTCCGGGCTGCGCAGGGCGGTGCCACCGTGGTCATCGCCGAGTCCAGGACCCACTTCCGCCAGGAGAGCAACACGGCGATGAGCACCGCGATGGTGCCCGCCGGCGGCACCCGCTGGGAGGCCGAGGCGGGCGTCGAGGACTCTCCGGAGCTCTTCCTCGGCGACGTGATGGCCAAGACGAAGGGCCTGGCCGATCCGGTCGTGTCCAAGGTGCTCACCACGGTCGCGCCCGAGCTGGTCGACTGGCTGGCCGAGACGATCGACGTGCCGATCTCACTGGCCACCGACGTGCACTACCCCGGGCACAGCGTCACCCGCTGCCACACCGTGCCCGACCGTGGCGGACGGACCCTGCACGGTGCGCTGCTGCGCGCCGCGGAGTCGCACCCGAACATCACGCTGGCCGTGCCGCTGGAGCTGACCGCGCTCGACGTGGTCGACGGCACGGTGGTCGGAGCCCAGCTGTCCGAGCCCGGCGGCGAGGGCGAGATGGTGTCGTGTCGAGCGGTGGTGCTGGCGACCAACGGGTACGGCGCCAACACCGAGCTGATCGCCGAGCACATCCCCGAGATGGACGGCGCGCTCTACTTCGGCGGCCCCGCGTCGAAGGGTGATGCCCTGCGCCTGGCGATGCCGCTGGGCGCCGACGTCTCGCCGCTCAACGCCTACCAGGGGCACGGATCGGTGGCCACACCCCACGGTGTGCTGCTGACCTGGACCTCGGTGATGCACGGCGGGATCGTGGTGAACCGCGCCGGGCGGCGATTCGGCGACGAGACCGCCGGCTACTCCGAGTACGCGGCGTCGGTGCTCACCCAGCCCGGCCGCGAGGCCTGGGTCGTCTTCGACGAGACCGTGCACGCCGCCTGCTCGTCGTTCTACGACTACCAGGAGCTGCTGGCCTCCGGCGCCGTGCGGTGGGGTGAGACCGCCGAGGAGTTGGCGGCGATCACCGGCATCGATGTCGACGGACTCGTCGAGACGGTGGAGACCTCACGTCTGCACGCGAACGGAGAGCCTGACCCCCTGGGCCGCACCTTCTGGGAGTCGCCGCTGGGCGAGCGGCTGGCCGCGGTCAAGGTGACCGGGGCGCTCTTCCACACCCAGGGCGGCCTGCTGGTCGACGACCAGGCCCGGGTCACCGCGGGTGGCACCCCGATCCCGGGTCTCCACGCGGCCGGTGGGTCGGCGGTGGGGATGTCCGGCCAGGGCGCCGCGGGCTACCTGGCGGGCAACGGTCTGCTCGCCGCGCTCGGGCTCGGCTGGGTGGCCGGGCGCTCGATCACCGCCTGACCACTTCAGGAACTGCGACCTACTTCAGGAACTTCGAGGTGGTGTTGTCGGCGAGCACCTTGCCGCCGGTCTGACACGTCGGGCAGTAGTCGACCTCGTAGGCGGAGTACTCCACGGCGCGGACCGTGTCGCCGCACACCGGGCACTCGTCGCCGCTGCGGTGGTGCACCGCGCCGGGGCGCTCGGCCGACTTCGACATGCGCTCCATGCCCCGTTCGAACTCGAGGGCCGAGGCGATGCAGCTCGCGATCGCGTCGTGCAGCGTCTCGATCTCGTCGGGCGTGAGCTTCTTCGTCATCGCGAACGGCGACAGCTTCGCGGTGTGGCAGATCTCGTTCGCGAGCATGCGCCCGAGTCCGGCGAGCCCGTGCTGATCGCGCAGGAAGCCGTGCAGTCGCTGGTTCTTGCTCTGCAGCGCCGCGGTCAGCTGGTCGAGCGTCGCGACGTCCGCGTCGATGCCCAGGTGGTCGAGCGGCGGCTGGTCGTCCGGGTCGCCGGCGACCACCCACACGCCGGCCTTGCGCTCCTTGCCGGCCTCGGTGAGCAGCAGCGCACGGCCGTCGTCGAAGACCCAGCGGGCCATGCCGTTGCGGGGCTTGGCCGACTGCTTCTCGTCGGGGACCAGCCGTCCGCCCTGCATCAGGTGGACCACGAACGACAGCTCGTCGTCGCCGCCGGTGTCGACCTGCATCACCAGGACCTTCCCGCGCCGCGTGAACCCCCGCAGCGCGTGACCTGCCGCGTCCGAGGGCGCCGGCACCGCAGTCTTGAGCACCGAGAACGAGATCGGCACGAACCTGGAGATCACCGCGCCGGCGAACTCGGCGGTCAGCCGCTCGGCGTGGGCCTGGACCTCGGGCAGCTCGGGCATGGCGGACACGCTACCGACGGTCGCCGCTCGGACGGCGTGAGCGGTTCGTCTCGCTGGCCTGCCCGCCGGCCGCCCCGCTGGGGTTCGGTTCCCGTACGGGAACCGTGCCGCATACGATCTGTGGCGGAGTGGGGAGCAGTCGCGGCGGCGGCTGATCAGGAGGGCGCGGGATGGCGATGATCGTGGAGTACTGCGGCGAGCAGCACCGCGTCCCACCCGACGGTTGGCTGACCCTCGGGCGTGAGGGCGATGTCGCCCTCGACGACAACCCCTACCTGCACCGGCAGTTCCTGCAGGTCGGCTCCGCGGACGGGCTGAGCTGGATCATCAACAACGGCCACCAGCTCGCCGCCACCGTGTCGGACTCCGAGGCGCGGGTGCAGGCGTGGCTGGCGCCGGGCGCCCGCCTGCCGCTGGTGTTCGAGCACACCATCGTCCGCTTCACGGCCGGACGCACGACCTACGAGGTCGACGTGCACATCTCCGAGCCGGTGTTCTCGGACCCGATGGGGCTCCCTGACTCGACCGGGGACACCACCATCGGGCTCGTCACCTTCACCCGGGACCAGCGCCTGCTGATCGTGGCGCTGGCCGAACCGATGCTCCGCGCCGGCGGGCGGGGCACGAACGCCACGCTGCCGTCGTCGGCAGAGGCGGCGGATCGCCTCGGGTGGACGATCCGGCGGTTCAACCGGAAGCTCGACAACGTGTGCGAGAAGCTCGCGAAGGTCGGCGTGCAGGGCCTCCACGGCGGTCCCGGCGACCTGGCCAGCAATCGGCGCGCTCGGCTGGTCGAGTACGCACTGTCGGTCCGACTCATCTCGGCCGACGACCTGGTCCTGCTGGACGAGCCGCACCCGGAGACCTGACGGCGGCGTCCCGGGGGAGTCCTCCCCATGGTCGATCACGACGCTGCTCCGTACGTTTCCTTCCAGCGCCACGACTCTGTGGGCGATGACGAGGGAGAACGGGAATGGATCGATCAGCCGGGTGGACGGGCCGCACGTGCAAGGCGCTCGCAGGGGTTGCCGTGGCCGGTGTCATCGCGCTGGGCGGCATCGGAGTCGCCGGAGCCGATGGCACGCAGACCCCGGTGGGAGCACCGACGATCCGCATCGGCGTCACGGAGTTCGGCAACAACCAGTCGCCCAACTCGTCGCCCTACCAGGACTACTACCGGCTGCCGTCGTTGCGAGCCGGGGACATGGTCACCGTCTCCGCGAGAACGCCCGCGGGCACGGGCTACCGACACGCATGTCTGGCCGCCGACGTCGACGGCTTCAACTGGCAACAGGAGGACTGCAACCTCGCCCGGGAGCAGTCGTTCGGACCCAACGGGAAGCGGATGCAGTTCCGGGCGAGTCGGTCCACCAACAACGCGTTCCTGCGGATCACTCCCGACTGGGCCTCAGGCCCCTTCGAGGTCACCGTCGAGCGGATCCAGCGTCAGGTGGGTCTCGCCGTCAACGCGCCGGCCGCGCTCTCGACCAGCGGCACCGTGACGGTCGACGCACGCTTGACCAACGGCCAGCACGTCCCCGACGGCTACGGCATCCAGCTCACCGTCCGGGTCAACGGCCGTGACCACGGCTACGTCGCTCGGACCCGGGGTGGGCGCGCCACCTTCAAGGTCGCGCTGCCAGGCGACGCTGCCGACAAGATGGCGACGGTCACCGCACGGTCACCGGAGCTGTCGCAGTACCAGGCGGCCTCGAGCATCCCCAGGAACCTGCGGATCGTGAAGTAGCGGACGCGGGCGGCGCGACGCCCAGCGTGAGCGCGAGTTCGCGGAACGCGCGAATGACTGCACACGCAACGAAGGTGGGCCAGACTCGTCGAGACGCCGCGGTCCTCGCGGCGTCTCGACGACCGTTCCGGGTCGTCGCTCAACGGGGGGAGACACGAATGACATCTACTCGATCCAGACCGACCCGGGTCGTGGTGCTCGTCGCAGCTACTGGCCGCAGTGGCTGCGCTGAGCGCGTGCACGACCGATCCGCCGGCCACGCCGGAGGATCCGTCGACACGGTGGCTCGCCGCAGGCTGCGTCGACAGCGCGGTTCCCGGCGTTCCGGACTTCCGCTTCTCCGGCGTGGCGAACGTCGCGTCGAATGCCCACGGCTTCGCGACCGGTTCAGATCCGGCGCTGTCCGAGGACGGCACGTGCTCGGGGACGCCGACCGACTACAGCAGCGTCGTGCGAGCTGTGGACTCCGCAGGGGCCGCGGCCGTGTGCGCCGATCTCGACCTGCCGGTCACGAACCCGCCGCGACTCATCGACTTCGGTTACAACACGCCCATCGACGCCTGGGCATGCGTCGAGGCGCCCGGCTGAGGTCGAACGCTCTGCCCGGCTCACCGGCCGGTGCTCCCTCGCTGTCGCGCCCATGGGCGGGACGACGAGGGCAGTCGGGTCGGATCGGCGGCGTGCTGGGCGTCGCCGATCCGATGCCGGCTCAGGTCTGTGCGCGACGTCGGTCGCCCGTCGCCGAGCCGCGACCGGCGATCAGAACTCGGTACGTGCCCGCAGGTCGCCGAGTGCGTCGCCGAGGCCGTCGAGCAGGGCGTGCTGGCGGACCAGCACGCTGACGTCGCCGCCGAGCTTGAGCTTGCCCTGCATGAAGGCGGCCTGTGCCGAGAGCTCGCCGCTCGCGATGGCCGCAGCGCTGGAGTAGTCGAGCTCGAAGCGCACCTGGGCGTCCTTGTGCGCACCGGGCTCGAGCGTCACCGTGCCGTGGTCGACGGTGATGCCGTAGGCGGCCTTGCCGCCCGGTGCCCCGGCGACGTCGTACTGGATCGTCAGCTCGGCATCGCTCGTCGCCTCGCGCAGCGAGTCGCTCGCCGCCAGGTCGGCCGCCGCTGCGGTCATCCACTCGTCGCTCAGGTACTGGACCATGGCGCTGAGACTAGTGGTGGTCGAACGGAGCGCTGACCGGATCAGCTCATGTCGGACGGACGCCGCGAGCTCGGGTGTCGGCGGGTGGCTGCGGCGGCACGACACCGTCGGGCACGAAGGCCAGCACGAACCGCTGGCCGTCCTCGACGAACCGGGTCGACCCGATGTCGGTCGTGACCACCTCCGACGGCTCGGCATCGTCGGCGGCACCAGGCGGCCACACGAACAGCGCGACACGGCCGGGTCCCGTCGGGCACTGCATCGCCGTCGTTCCACGTCGTGCCGACGGGCTCGACCGTCGTCTCGGGCGCCAGGGCGAGGGCCTCGTCCCACGGCTCGGGGACGGTCATCGTCCCGTCGGCGAGCGTCGAGCCCGATCTGGTCGGCGAAGCGCTCGAAGGTCGCGTTGGTGCCCGAGGTCTCCTCGACGAACGGGTGGATGTGGACGAGCCCGTCGTTGTGGGAGTGGATGCCGCTCACATCGGGGCCCGTCATCGCCGAACGGTCCCACGAAGGCGTCGCACACGTAGACGTCGAACGCCGCGTGCCAGTGGTCCTCGTTGGCCCGCGGTCCGACGTCGCCGGCCGCAGAGGTGTCGCCGGCCGTGTCCTCGACAGGAGCGGTGTCCTCCGTGGCGACCTCGCCGGAGCTCGAGCAGCCGGCGGCGAGGCCGAGCGCGAGTCCGATCACGACGAACAGGGCAGCAGGGGAGCGACGCATCGGCGGAGTGTAGGTGCGGCGACGTCGCGGCCCTCGGTCCTGACAGACTGCGGCGCATGCCGACACCGAACCCGATCGACGAACGCCGCCACTCGCCCGACGGGGAGCAGCTCTGGAACGAGTCGTACTACCTCGACTGGTTCAGCGAGGACCTGTCGCTCGGCGGGTACGTGCGCATCGGCTTCAACCCGGGGCTCGGCACCGTCTGGTACTGGGCGTGCCTCGTCGGGCCGGACCGGCCGCTGATCACCGTCATCGAGAACGACATCCCGATGCCGAAGTCGCCCTCGTCGCTCGAGCTGCGCCACGACGGGCTGTGGGCCGATCACGTGATCGAGACCCCGCTCGAGCACATGTCGATCAACCTCGAGTCCTTCGCCCTGGTGCTCGACGACGCGGCCGACGTGTACCACGAGCCGCGCGGCGAGCGGATCCCGTTCGGTTTCGAGCTCGACTTCCACACCGACCGCGCCGCCTACCAGTGGCCGGCCGAGGTCACGCCGCGCTACGAGATCCCGTGCCGGGTCGACGGTCGCATCCTGGTGGGCGACGAGGTGATCGAGTTCGACGGCTGGGGCCAGCGCGACCACTCCTGGGGCGCCGCCCGTGACTGGTGGGCGCTCGGGTGGAGCTGGACCGCCGGACGATTGGACGACGGCACGCGCTGGCACACCGCGGGTGGTTTCTTCGGCGACGACAGCGACTGGGGTGTCGGCTACGAGCTGCCGCCGGGCTCGACCGAGTTCCGCGAGAGCGACGCGGTGCGCACCCGGTCCGAGCTCGGACGAGAGGGCCTGGCGACGCGCAACACCACGGCGTTCGGCGAGCTCGACCTGACCTTCGAGCCGCTCGCGTTCTCACCGGTGCTGCTCGTGCACCCCGACGGTCGAGAGGCGCGCTTCCCGCGAGCGCTCGCCCGCGTCACCGACACCGCGACCGGCCGCACCGGCGGCGGCTGGATCGAGTGGAACCAACCACCGACCCCGTGAACTGAAATGACACCTGTTTTCGATGCCATGGCATCGAAAACAAGTGTCATTTCGGGGACCGTGGTGGTGGCTGAGGTCGAGCGGTCGATTCAGGTGGTGGGGAGGACGCAGGCCGAGTCCAGGCCGAGCACGTGGTTGAGCCGGCCGAAGGCGAGCCACGAGCCGAGGCACATCGACAGCTCGACGATCTCGGCGTCGGTGTACTCGGCCTTCATGCGGGTCCAGAACTCGTCGTCGAGCCCGTGGTGGTCGAGCGCGTAGCGCTCGGCGTACTCCGCGGCGAGCTTCGCCCGGGTGTCGAGCGCGTCGGTGGTGCGCCACTGCTCGACCTCGGTGTCGAAGCCCTCCTCGACCTTCACGCCGTCCATCTCGGTGCGCCAGTCCTGGCAGAAGAGGCAGCCGTTGATCTGCGACATGCGCAGACGGGCGGCCTCGAACTCGCGCAGCCCGAGCGTGGTGTCCTCGTAGACCTTCGCCGAGAAGTTCGCCGCGGCGGGGCCGATGCCGGGGACCATCTCTCCCCAGACGTACATGATCGGGTGCTTGCCCTCGGGTACTTCGACGATCATCAGATTCCCCCTGGATCGGTTGCTTCGATCACGCTCGCCCCAGCTTGCCGGTCGCCGGCGACAGCGGCACGTCGAGGGCGTCGTAGACACCCGGTCCGGCCGCTCGCAGCCACGGGATCGCGTTGACGAGCCGACCGACCGCGGTGGCGTTGCCGCCCGCGGCTCGGTTGCCGCCCTCGTCGGTCGCCTCGACGTTGATCTCGATGCGCGGGCGACCCTCGATGATGACCTTGTGGGCGCCGTCGCCGCCGTCGGGCGGCATCGGCCAGTCGGGCGCACACGACGGGTGGATGCGGGTGATGTGCTCGACGACGATCCTCGGCTCACCGCCGACGATGCCCTGCACCTCGAAGCGCAACGCCCCCTGGGTGCCCTTCTCGAACTCGCCCATCGAGTTGGTGACGGTCTCGTCGAGCTCACGGCGCAGCAGCGTCTCACGGATCTCGTCGAGCTCGACACCCAGCGCCCGGGCGATGAGGCGGACCTGGCCGCCCCAGACCATCGTGGGCACCGTCGGCGCCACCATCGGCGGTTCGTAGTCCATGGGCTGGCCCATGCCGATCAGGTAGCGCACCGAGTCGGGCTGGTCGTAGGTCGTGTAGTCGAAGATCTCCTGGCAGCGGATCGAGTCGATCGTGCCGGCCAGGCCGCTGAGCAGCACCGGCAGCACGTCGTTGCCCCAGCCCGGGTCGATGCCCGACACGAACAGCGATCCGCCGCCCTCGGCGACCGCGGCGCGGATCGGCTCGATGAGCTCGGCCGGCGCGTTCGTCGGGTCGTAGAGCGGATAGATCGAGGGTGTCACGACGACCAGGCCGCCGGCCAGGCACGCCCGGACGTCCTCGACGGCGTCGTCGGGACGGATGTCGCCCGAGCAGGCGTAGACGACGGCATCGAGCCCTGCTGCGGTGACCTCGGCGGCAGAGGATGCTGCGGTGGCGGCGACGCCCACGTCGCGCCCGAGCTCGCCGATCGCACCGGCGTCACGCCCGACCTTGTCCGGGTTGGCGACGAACACCGCCGCCAGGTCGAGGTCGGGGTGTGCGTCGATCATCCGGATGGCGGCGCGACCTACGTTGCCCGTCCCCCAGACGCCGACGCGGAGTCGCGGTCGTGCGTTCATCCGGCGACCCTACCCAAGGCGTCCCCGCGATGTCTGACGCCTCGTCAGGAACGTCGGCACCGTCGGGAGTCCTCCGGTAGAACGTGTCAGACCGTCCCGAAAAACGGGACGGTCTGTAGCAATCACTGCCCAAGACGTCCCGAAAGACTGGACGTTTCGCTGACGAGTGGTCACACCGTCCAGTTTTTCGGGACGGTTCGGCAGAGTTGGTGGGGGAGGTCCCGGGGTCCGGGCCGGCCAGCAAGCGGCTGGTCAGGAACCTTCGCCGGGTGTGGTCGAAGCGTCGCACGACGTCTGCAGCCACGTGACGATCGCGTCGTTCGCGTCGATGAAAGCGGGATCGGCCAGGGCACCCGCACCTGCGATGCCATCGCGCTCGACGGACGCGAGCGCATCCGAGATGACCTGCAGCTCGTCGTGCAGGTCGGCGGGCAGCGGCTGCCCTCAGCTCGGCCACCACGGCCTCACGGTCCGACCCGCCGGGAGAGCATCCCGAACGCCGAGCCGAGAGCGAGGCGTACTTCATCAGCAGGTCGAGGCACTCACCCGGCGACGCCGAGCTCGGACTCGAACTGGTCGAGCATGTCGTCGATGCCGGTGCCGAAGTCCTCGAACCCCTCCGGCAGCTCGCCGGGGGAGTCCGACGGGTCGTCGGGTTCCGACGGCACGACAGGGTCGTCGGGCGCGAGCTCCGAGCGCGCCTCGGGTCGTGGCGGCGACGTCATCGACGCCGTCACCTGCTCGGGCGACGAGGAGCAGCCGGTCACGCCGAGCGCGACCACCGCGAACGCCACGACGGCGATCGCGGAGCGGCGCACGGTCAGCCGACCTTCTTCTGGCCGGTCCGGCGGCGGTTGCCGAGCTTCGCCTTCAGGTAGTCCCGGTTCATCATGGCGATGAAGTCGATCGAGATCTCCTTCGGGCACGCTTCCTGGCACTCGCCGTGGTTGGTGCAGGAGCCGAAGAACTCCTCCATCGTCTCGACCATGGACTCGGAGCGCTCCAGCGCTCGGCCTGGCCCTGGGGCAGCAGGTTGAGGTGCTGCATCTTGGCCGCGGTGAACAGGTTCGCCGCCGAGTTGGGGCACGCCGCCACGCAGGCGCCGCAGCCGATGCAGGCCGCGGCGTCCATCGCGGACGTCGGCGCCGTCCTTGGGCACCGGCGATGAGGTTCGCGTCGGGTGCCGCGCCGGTGTTCACCGAGATGTAGCCGCCGGACTCGACGATGCGGTCGAACGCCGCCCGGTTGACGACGAGGTCCTTGATGATCGGGAACGCCGGCCGCGCGCCACGGCTCGATGATGATCTCGTCGCCGTCGGAGAACTTGCGCATGTGCAGCTGGCAGGTCGCCGTGCCCTTCTGGGGACCGTGCGCCTGGCCGTTGATCATGAGGCCGCACGTGCCGCAGATGCCCTCGCGGCAGTCGTGGTCGAACGCGATGGGCTCGCTTGTCGTCGGCGATCAGCTGCTCGTTGACGTAGTCGAGCATCTCGAGGAACGAGGCGTCGTCGGCGACGGTCGTCGTGTACTCCTCGAAGTGGCCCGGGCCCTCGGCGGCTGTCCTGGCGCCAGACCTTGAGCGTGAGGTTCAGCGTGTTGCTCACGTGTGGTCTTCCCTGTCCTGTGCGTCGCTGTCGGGGCCGTTACTTGTAGCTGCGCTGGGTCAGCTTGACGTTCTCGAACACGAGCGGCTCCTTGTGGAGCACCGCGTCCTTCTGGATGTCCGGGCCTGTCGTACTCCCAGGCCGCGACGTAGGCGAAGTTCTCGTCGTCGCGCTTCGCCTCGCCCTCTTCGGTCTGGTGCTCCTCGCGGAAGTGGCCGCCGCAGGACTCCTCGCGGTGCAGCGCGTCGCGCACCTTGAGCTCGGCCATCTCCATGAAGTCGGCGACGCGCAGCGCCTTCTCGAGCGACTGGTTGTAGCTCTCGCCGTCGCCGAGCACCTTGACGTCCGTCCAGAACTCCTCGCGGATCGCGGGGATCTCCGCAGCGCCTTCTCGAGGCCGGCCTTGTTGCGGGCCATGCCGCAGTAGTCCCAGACGATCTTGCCGAGCTCGCGGTGGTAGTGGTCGACCGACTGCGTGCCCTTGACCGCCAGCAGCTGGTCGACGCGGTCCTGGGTCTCGCGCGTGCGCCGTGGTGAACGCCTCGTGGGTCGTCTCCAGGGGCGAGGTGCCGAGCAGGTCCGGCGAGGTAGCCGGCGACGGTCGTCGGGGGCGACGAAGTAGCCGTCGGCCAGGCCCTGCATGAGCGCCGAGGCGCCCAGGCGGTTGGCGCCGTGGTCGGAGAAGTTCGCCTCGCCCAGGGCGAAGAGGCCCGGGACGGTGGTCTGCAGGTTGTAGTCCACCCACAGCCCGCCCATCGTGTAGTGGGTGGCGGGGTAGATGCGCATCGGCGTGGTGTACGGGTTCTCGCCGGTGATGCGCTCGTACATGTCGAACAGGTTCCCGTAGCGCCTTGATCGTGTCGTCGCCGAAGCGGTCGATGGCGTCGGCGAAGTCGAGGTACACGCCGTTCTGGAGCGGGCCGACGCCGCGACCCTCGTCGACGACGGTCTTGGCGTTGCGCGAGGCGACGTCGCGGGGCACCAGGTTGCCGAACGCCGGGTACTTGCGCTCGAGGAAGTAGTCGCGCTCGGCCTCGGGGATCTCGCTCGGCGGAGCGCTTGTCGTCGATCGCCTTGGGCACCCAGATGCGACCGTCGTTGCGCAGCGACTCCGACATGAGCGTGAGCTTCGACTGGAACTCGTCGGCCGGCCGGGATGCAGGTCGGGTGGATCTGCGTGTAGCAGGGGTTGGCGAACGCCGCGCCCTTCTTGTGCGCCCGCCAGGTCGCGGTGACGTTGCACGCCTTGGCGTTGGTCGACAGGAAGTAGACGTTGCCGTAGCCGCCGGTCGCGAGCAGCACGGCGTGGGCGGAGTGCGAGCTGACCTCGCCGGTGAGCAGGTCGCGGGCGATGATGCCGACGCGCACGCCCTCGTGGGTCGACGACGTCGAGCATGTCCATGCGGTTGTAGAGCGTGACCGTGCCCAGGTGGATCTGGCGGGCGAGGGCCTGGTAGGCGCCGAGCAGCAGCTGCTGGCCGGTCTGGCCCCGGGCGTAGAACGTGCGGGCGACCTGCGCGCCACCGAAGGAGCGGTTGTCGAGCAGGCCGCCGTACTCGCGGGCGAAGGGCACGCCCTGCGCGATGCACTGGTCGATGATGTTGACCGACACCTCGGCGAGGCGGTGCACGTTGCCTTCGCGGGCGCGGTAGTCGCCGCCCTTGATCGTGTCGTAGAAGAGGCGGTGCACGCTGTCGCCGTCGTTCTTGTAGTTCTTCGCCGCGTTGATGCCGCCCTGGGCCGCGATCGAGTGCGCCCGACGGGGCGAGTCGTGGTACGTGAAGACCTTGACGTTGTAGCCGAGCTCGCCGAGCGATGGCGGCGGCGGCCGCGCCGGCGAGACCGGTGCCGACCACGATCACCTCGAACTTGCGACGGTTCGCGGGGTTCACCAGCTTCAGGTCGAACTTGTGGTTGGTCCACTTGTCGGCGAGCGGGCCGGCGGGGATCTTCGAGTCGAGCGTGAGTGCCACGTCAGTGGGCTCCTGTGAGAGTCGGGCGGTCGGCGGTCGGGACGGAGTGCGTGCGGTGCGGTCGGAGCGTCGGCCAGCTGGATCAGTGCACGATCCCGGCGAGCACCGCGATCGGGAAGGCGCAGTTGATGCCGGCGACCACGATCGCGAACCCGGCGGCGAACGCACGACGTGCGCCGTTGTAGCGGGGGTTGTTCATGCCGATGCTCTGGAAGATCGACCAGCCGCCGTGGAACAGGTGGATGCCGAGTGCGATGTTGGCCACGATGTAGAGGATCGCGACCGGCCAGCGCTCGAAGCTCGTCGACCAGGTTGTCGTAGGCGGCGCCACGCACGAAGTCCGGGTTGGCGAAGCCCCAGGTCAGGTCGGCCAGGTGGAAGAGCAGGTAGAGGCCGATGATGATGCCGGTCCAGCGCATCGTCCGCGAGGCGAAGTTCACCGCGATGTAGTCGCGGGGCGACTGGTACTTCACCGGGCGGGAGCGGTGGTTCATCCGGGTCAGCGAGTAGGCGGACTGGATGTGGAGGAAGAACATCACGATCAGTCCGATGCGCAGGACCCACAGCGGCACGTGGTGCGGCAGCATCGGGTAGAGCAGCGCGCGCAGGCTCTCGGCGTAGTGGTCGAACTCCGACCGGCCGAGGAACATCTTCAGGTTGCCGACCATGTGGGCGAACACGAACCCCATGAGACCGATGCCGGTCAGGGCCATGACCCACTTCTTGCCGACGGCGGTCGAGTAGAACTCGACCGGCCACGGCGTGCGGGTCTTGTGGGGACCGTTGACCACCGGGGCGTCGGCCCCGGGGCGCTCCATGGCCTGGGTCATCGTGCGTGCTCGTTCACAGACGGTCCTCCGTGGGATCGTTCCCCGACGTCAGCTCCTGGCGGAGAGCGGTCGAGGTCATGGAACCTGGGACCGGTCACAGCTCGGACCGCTCCGCGCCCGAAACCTAGCGCCACGGCGAGTGGTGCCACCAACCGGTGAACGACGGTCACCGTCACGCTCCGAGGCAGCTCTACCCTCCTCCCATGCCCTCCGAGCCGACCTCGTCCCCGGGCCACGTGCCGATCCGAGTCACCGTGGCCGCGGCGGACGCCGAGCTCGCGGCGGACCGTCTGTTCGTCGCCGGGGCCTCCGCCGTCTCCGAGCTCGCCCGCGACGACGGCTCGGTCGACCTGCTCGCAGATCCCGACGCAGGCGAGCTGCCGTCGATCGAGGCGCACTTCGGCGCGGCAGCGGTGGAGCGGGTGCTCGGTCCCGACCCCGGCTCGTCCTGGCAGGACCACGCCGAGGTGCTCGTCGTCGGCGAACGACTCGTCGTGCGGCCCGACTGGCTCGACGCGCCGCCGCTCGCACCGGGCCGGGTCGAGGTCGTGGTCGCCGCTGCCGAGGCGTTCGGCAGCGGGGCACACCCCACGACGCGGATGTGTCTCGAGCTCGTCGACGCGTCGGTCGAGCGAGGGTGCCCGGGTGCTCGACGTCGGCTCGGGCAGCGGGGTGCTCGCCGTCGCCGCTGCACTGCTCGGCGCGAGCGAGGTCCGCTGCCACGACATCACGCCCGACGCGGTCGAGGCGACCGCTCGCTCCGCCGCGAGCTCCGGCGTCGCGGATCGTGTCCACCCGAGCCTCGAACCGGTCGAGCACGCCGACCCCGGCGAGGGGTTCGACCTGGTCCTCGCGAACCTGCTCATCCCGATCATCGAAGCGCTCGGGTCGACGCTCGTCGCCGCGGTGGCACCCGGTGGTCGCCTGGTCGTCAGCGGGGTGCTCGTCGACCAGCGCGAGCGAGCGATCCGCGCGTGCGCGCCCCTCGTGGTGGTCGACGAGCGCCGCGACGGCGACTGGGTCGCGCTGGTCCTCGCTCACCCGTCGAGTGCCGGGTGGCTGACTGACGAAGTGTGAACGTGCTGTGAACCGTGGCCTCGGACCCTGCACATCCGGAGCGGAGGGCCGTACGGTCCGTTGCCGTGGGAAACTGGTTCGACGACTACGACACCGGCGGGTTCTTCGACGAGGTGGTGGGTGACGACGGGGTCATCCGTCCGCACTACCGACGGCTCGCCGGCGCCCTGTCGACACTGACCTCCGGGGACCTCGCCCGCGCCGAGCTGCGGCGCACCGCTGCGTTCCGGACACAGGGCATCACGTTCACCGTGTACGGCGACGAGGCCGACGAGACCGGTATCGGCATCGAGCGCACCTTTCCCATGGACCTGGTGCCCCGCGTCATCCCGAGCGAGGAGTGGGCGCATCTCGAGGCGGGCCTCGAGCAGCGGGTGACGGCGCTCAACCGGTTCCTCGACGACCTGTACGTCGGCGGCATGCAGATCGTGCAGGACGGGGTTGTGCCGCGCTGGCTGGTGCTCAGCTCCGACGGCTTCACACCCGAGGCGTTCGGCGTGCCGGTGCCGCCCGGCGCACGTTGCCTGGTCGCGGGAATCGACGTGATCCGCGACGGCGACGGCGAGTACCGGGTGCTCGAGGACAACCTGCGCAGCCCGAGCGGCGTCTCCTACGTCATCGAGAACCGTGCCGCGCTCACCCGTGTGCTGCCGCAGCTCTTCGCAGGGGAGCGTGTGCGACGCGTCGACCACTACGGGCGAAAGTTGCACGAGGCGCTGCAGCGCGCCAGTCCGCCGGGAGCCGGCGACAACCCGACGGTGGTGGTGCTGACGCCGGGCATCTACAACTCGGCCTACTTCGAGCACGTCTTCCTCGCGACGCAGATGGGCGTCGAGCTCGTCGAGGGCCGCGACCTCGTCGTCGACGATCACGTCGTGTCGATGCGCACCACCGCCGGCCTCAAGCGGGTCGACGTGATCTACCGGCGCATCGACGACCCGTTCCTCGACCCGGTGGTGTTCCGTCCGAACTCGACGCTCGGGGTGCCGGGGCTCATGGCCGCAGCCCGATCGGGCAACGTGACGATCGCCAACGCGGTGGGCAACGGCGTCGCGGACGACAAGGCCGTCTATGCGTACGTGCCCGACATGATCAAGTACTACCTGGGCGAGGACCCGATCATCCCCAACGTGCCGACCTACCTGTTGTGGGACCCGGAACAGCGCGCCGAGGTGCTCTCCCGTCTCGACGAGCTCGTCGTGAAGCCCGTCGCCGAGGCAGGCGGGTACGGCCTGATGATCGGTCCGCAGGCGACCGAGCACGAGATCGAAGCGGCCCGGGCCGGCATCGTGGCCGACCCGCGCGGCTACATCGCGCAGGAGGTCGTGCAGCTGTCCCGGCACCCCGCCCTCGTCGACGACCACTTCGAGGGCCGTCACATCGACCTGCGCCCCTTCGTGCTGGCAGGGGAGAAGGTCGAGGTCCTGCCGGGCGGGCTCACCCGTGTTGCGTTGCGAAAGGGGTCGCTCGTGGTGAACTCCTCGCAGGGCGGCGGGATCGAAGGACACCTGGGTGCTCGCACCGGTGCCGGCGACCCCCGACGACGACCCGACCGGTGCCGCGCTCAACGGCGCCCTCGGCGGCGCCCCGGAGGGCTCGTCGATGGACGGCGAGCCCTCGGACATCGAACCGGCGACCGGCACCGTCGACATCTCGGCGCTGACGACGTCGCTCGCGTCGCTGCGCACGACACCGGAGGAGGACGGCTGATGTTGGCCCGAACGGCGGAGTACCTGTTCTGGTCGGGTCGCTACCTCGAGCGGGCCGAGAGCACCGCTCGGCTGCTCGACGTGACCTACCACCGCCTGCTCGAGGTGACTCCCGCCGAGGAGGTCGACGCCTGGACCGACGTGCTCGCCGCGCTCGGCCTCGAGGACGAGTTCGACGCCACGGGCCTGTCGCGCACCGCCGGACCGGTGTCGGAGTTCCTGGTGTGCGAGCCGGCCAATCGCGGATCGATCGTGACGTCGGTGACCCAGGCCCGAGACAACGCGCGGGGCGTTCGTGAACACCTGGCGATGGAGCTGTGGGAGTCGCTGAACTCGCTGCACCTCAACCTGGCCGTCCGCGACATCGGCTACGACCTCGCGATGCAGCCCTTCGACTTCTACCGGTTCGTGCGCTCCGGCATCCAGAGCGTGATCGGTTGCGCGACCGAGACGTGGTCCCGCGAGGACGCATGGCGGTTCTTCATGTTGGGCCTGCACCTCGAGCGCGCCGAGATGGCGGTGCGGACGCTGCGGGTGCGCCACCCGCGCCACCAACACGATGCGCCGCACGAGTGGTCGGCGACGCTTCGGTCGGCCTCGGCACTCCAGGCGTACCGCAGGGCGTACCGGACGTTCGACTCCGCAGGCATCGTCGAGCTGTTGCTGCTGTCGCCCACGCTGCCACGCAGCGTGCTGTTCTCCCTGCGTCGTGCCGAGGGCATCCTGGGCTCGCTCAGCGACCGACCTGCGAACACGCGCTCGGTCGCGCTGCGACTGCTCGGCCGGGTCCGCGCCGAGCTGGAGTTCGCGGACGCATCGGAGCTCTGCGAGGGGAGCCTCGTCGACGTGCTCGGCGTGGTGGAGTCCCAGATCCGTGACGTCGCCTCGGCCGTCGCGGCGGAGTGCTTCTCGTACCGGGTCGAGTTCGACCTGCACTCGCTGCAGCTGCTGCCCGGCGATCCGATCATCCCCGGCGTCGCTCCGGTGGTCCCGATGGCGCCGGCATGAGCGCGGCGACCGGTTCGACAGGAGCCCGCACGTGAGGTTCGACATCAGCTACCGCACCGTCTTCACCTACACCGAGCAGGTCGTCGAGTCGCACAACGAACTCCGCGCGTGTCCGGCCGACGACGACTGCCAGCGCCTGCTCGACCACCGAGTGTCGGTGCACCCCCAGGCCCGGGTGTTCAGCTACATCGACTACTGGGGGACGCGGGTCGACGCGTTCGGCATCCGTCGGGGGCACCTGACGATGGAGGTCGTCGCCGAGGCATCGGTCGAGACGACGCCCCGCCCGCTGCCGACCGCGGCGCCCCGACTCGAGTCGCTCGAACGACCCGAGTTCGTCGACGCCCACATCGAGTACCTGCAGCGGGACCGTCACACCGACTTCGGTGACGGCGTGCTCGCCGTCGCACGGCGTCAACGGAATCTCGCCGGTCCCGACCTGGTGGGCGTCATCCTGGCCATCCACCGGTTCGTCGGCGCGCACCTCCGCTACGAGCGTGGGATGACCGACATCGCGACCCCCGTCGAAGCGGTGCTCGCCGGTGAGGTCGGCGTGTGCCAGGACTACGCCCACCTGGCGGTCGCGATGTGCCGATCGCTCGGCATCCCTGCCCGCTACGTGTCGGGCTACCTCTTCACCGACAGCGACGCCTCGGGACTGGATCCCGACGGCGACACCGTGGTGGTCCAGACCCACGCCTGGTTCGAGGCCGCGGTGCCCGGCTGGGGCTGGCTGGCGCTCGACCCGACCAACGCGCAGCTGGTCGGGGAGCGGCACGTGAAGATCGGCCACGGCCGCTCCTACGACGACGTGCAACCTCAACGCGGAGTGTTCCTCGGGCCCGCGGAGTCCTCCGTCGAGCCGGTCGTCGAGATCCGACGCGTCGACGGTGCCGACATCGGGCGTTCGTCCTCGGCGCACGCAGGCGACACGCCGGTCGCCCGTCCACTCGCACACGAGTCGTCCGCAGCGGCTGCCGGTCCGTCGGCCCGGCCTCGCGAGCAGCAGCAACAACAGCAGTGAGGGGCAGCGGACCGTGATCTCGACGGTGTCGTCAGCGGGGCCTCCGGAGCGACCGTCCTGCGGCGGGGGCCACGGGTAGCCTGCGCCACATGTCGCTCACGTCGAAGGTCTCCGACCCGCCGGCCATCACCACGCTCGGAGCGCTCCGGGCCTCGGGCTGGACGTCGCAGTCGGTCAAGGACGAGATCCGCCGCAACGCGGCGGCCAGGATCCGTGCCGGCGAACAGCTCTTCCCCGAGGTGCTGGGCTACGCCGACACCGTGTTCCCGCAGCTCGAGAACGCGCTGCTCGCGGGCCACGACGTCATCTTCCTGGGCGAGCGCGGTCAGGCGAAGACGCGCATGATCCGGTCGCTGGTCGACCTGCTCGACGAGTGGATGCCGATCATCGAGGGCTCCGAGATCAACGACGACCCGTACGACCCCGTCTCGTTGCACGGCCGTTCCCTCGTCGCGGAGCAGGGCGAGGACGCTCCGATCGCCTGGGTGCACCGCTCCGTCCGGTTCGGCGAGAAGCTCGCCACCCCGGACACCGCGATCGCCGACCTGATCGGCGAGGTCGACCCCATCAAGGTGGCCGAGGGTCGGTACCTCTCCGACGAGCTCACGTTGCACTACGGCCTCGTGCCCCGCACCAACCGCGGCATCTTCGCGATCAACGAGCTGCCCGGACCTCGCGGAGCGCATCCAGGTCGGGCTGCTGAACGTGCTCGAGGAGCGCGACGTGCAGATCCGTGGCTACAAGATCCGCCTGCCGCTCGACGTGCTGCTCGTCGCCTCGGCGAACCCCGAGGACTACACCAACCGCGGCCGGTTGATCACGCCGCTCAAGGACCGCTTCGGTTCCCAGGTGCGCACGCACTACCCGCTCGACGTCGAGACCGAGGTGGCGATCATCGCTCAAGAGGCGTCGCCGTTCGAGGTCGACGGCATCGAGGTCGACGTGCCCGACCACATGGTCGACATCATCGCGACGCTGTCGCAGCTCGCCCGTCAGAGTCCGCACATCTCGCAACGCTCGGGCGTGTCGGTGCGGCTGTCGGTGTCGAACCACGAGGTCATGGTCGCGAACGCCGCTCGACGCTCGCTGTCCGCCGGCGAGACGGCGGTGGTGCCGCGCATCTGCGACCTCGAGGCGCTGCCCGCGTCGACCGCCGGCAAGGTCGAGATCGAGACCCTCGAGGACGGCAGGGAAGGGCAGATCCTCGACCACCTCGTTCGCAACGCGATCCTGACCGTCTTCCGGGAGCGGGTGAGCCCCGAGAACCTGGTGCAGGTCGTCTCCGCCCTCGAGGAGCGCGGTCCGGTCGAGACCGGCGAGGACGTCTCGGCGGACGACTACGTCGCGCTGGTGACCGAGGTGCCCGCCCTGCAGGTGCCCGTCGCCGAGCTCGTCGGCGAGGCGCCCTCGCCAGCCGCGGTCGCTTCGGCCGTCGAGCTGGTGCTCGAGGGGCTGCACCTGTCGAAGCGCCTCAACAAGGACGCGGTCGGCAGTCGCGCCCAGTACCGCGCCCGCAACTGAACCCGACCTCGTCGCACGGCCCCACACCGATCGACATCCGACCTCGATCCGCTGCCATGGCACCGAATCGGACGCGGATCTCGGGGTCGGGCGGGACGACGGTCCCGGCGGCAACGCCGGGGGTAGCCTCGCCGCATGGCTCGACCCCGGTTCCGGTACTCACCCTGGGACGGATCGCAGCGCGGGTTCGAGGTCGATGCGCTCGACGTCATGGAGCAGTTGACCGACGACCTGCTCTACCACGGCGACCTGAACTCCGCACTGCGCCGGATGATGCAGCAGGGCTTCGAGGACCGCAACGGTGAGCGCATCCAGGGCATCCGCGAGATGCTCGACCAGATCCGTGAACGTCGCGAGGACGCGCTCGACCGGTTCGACCTGGGCGGCGTGTACGAGGACATCGCGAAGGAGCTGCGCGAGCTCGTCGAACAGGAGCGCAACGAGCTCCAGCAGCAGCTCGACCAGGCACGCGAGTCGGGCGATGCCCGCCGCGAGGAGCTGACCGAGCAGACCGCTGTCACCAAGAACCTCGAGCTCGACATGTTGCCGCCGGACCTCGCCGGCCAGGTCAAGGGACTCGAGCAGTACGACTTCTCGTCCGAGGCGGCGGCGGAGCGCTTCCAGGAGCTCGTCGACAAGCTGCGCGAGCAGCTCATGCAGCAGACCGTCGACCAGATGTCGGGTGCCATGGGGTCGATGTCGCCCGAGGACATGGCCCGCCTCAAGGACATGATGGCCGAGCTCAACCACATGCTCGACCAGCGTGCGGCGGGGGAGGAGCCCGACTTCGAGGGCTTCATGGAGCGACACGGCGACTTCTTCCCGGAGAATCCGCAGACGCTCGACGAGCTGCTCGAGGTGATGGCTCGCCGCATGGCAGCGGCCCAGGCGATGCTCAACTCGATGACGCCCGAGCAGCGGGCCCAGCTGCAGCAGCTCTCCGACCAGCTGCTCGAGGACATGGACCTGCGCTGGCAGGTCGAGCAGCTCGGGCAGAACCTTCGCCAGGCGGTGCCCGACGCGGGCTGGGACAACAGCTACCAGTTCGAGGGCATGGACCCGCTCGACATGTCGAGCGCCACGTCGCTGATGAGCGAGCTGGGCGACCTCGACCAGCTCGAACAGCTGATGCGCAGCGCGCCCAACCCCGGCGCCCTGGCCGAGGTCGACATCGAGCGGGTGCGCGAGCTGCTCGGCGACGACGCCGCGGCGAGCCTGGACCGCATGTCCGAGATCACCCGCATGCTGACCGACGCCGGGCTCATCGAGCAGCGTGAGGGTCGCGTCGAGCTCACGCCCAAGGGCATGCGACGGCTGGGGCAGAACGCGCTGTCGGAGCTGTTCCGACAGCTCGATCGTGACCAGCTCGGTCGTCATGAGCTCGAGCAGTCGGGTGCGGGCCACGAGCGCAACCACCAGACCAAGCCCTACGAGTGGGGCGACCCCTTCAACCTGCACATCGGTCGCACGATCCGCAACGCGATCCTCCGCGGCGAGACGGCTCCGGTCCGACTGTCACCCGACGACTTCGAGATCGAGCAGACCGAGCACATCGTGCGGTCCTCGACGGTGCTCATGCTCGACCTGTCGTTGTCGATGCCGATGCGCGACAACTTCCTGCCGGCGAAGAAGGTCGCCATGGCGCTGCACTCGCTCATCACGATGCAGTACCCCCGCGACTACATGGGCATCGTCGGATTCAGCGAGGTGGCCAGGATCCTCACCGCGGAGCAGCTGCCCGAGGTGAGCTGGGACTTCGTCTACGGCACCAACATGCAGCACGGCTTCCAGCTCGCACGCCAGCTCCTGTCACGCCAGAGCGGCACGAAGCAGATCATCATGATCACCGACGGCGAGCCGACCGCCCACATCAACGCCCACGGCGAGCCCGAGTTCCACTACCCGCCGCAGCGGTCGACCGTCGACGCGACCCTGCTCGAGGTCGCCCGCTGCACCAAGGACGACATCCGGATCAACACCTTCATGCTCGATCCGGACCGCAGCCTGCAGCACTTCATCGAGCAGATGACGAAGCTCAACGGCGGCCGTGCGTTCTTCACCACGCCCCAGACGCTGGGCGACTACGTACTGGTCGACTTCATCGAGCAGAAGCGCGAGATGCTGCGGGCCCGTCGTTAGGTCGCTCGTCCGTGAGCGCACCCGCTGGGGTGCCCGCTGTCGGGCGCGCTGGCCACTGACTCCTGAGCAGCGAGATCGCGCGCTGCGTCGATCCTCGGCGGCGACTGGTTCGCGCGCTCCGTCACCGAAGGAACGTGGTCCGGACAGCGCTCCGAGGCGAAGAACGGCTTGCGTTTCCGCCGAACGAGGGTCAGACTACGTCCTTACATCGATGTAATTACAGCGTCGTGACTGGTCGGGACCGCTGGGGGGCACACCGTCCCGACACCTCGGATTCGACGCCGGGGGCCCACTGACATGATCGACGGTACGGAGGAACACATGGCGAACCCCGAAGAGGCGACGGAGGGCGAGAGTTGGCAGATGTTCGCCAACTGCCTCGGCGTCGACCCCGACCTGTTCTTCCCGGAACGGGGGGCCTCGACGAAAGAGGCCAAGGGTGTCTGCCAGGGCTGCGTCGTGCGAGAGGACTGCCTCGAGTACGCGCTGCAGAACGGCGAGAAGTTCGGCATCTGGGGCGGGCTCAGCGAGCGTGAGCGTCGTCGCATCCGCCGCCAGCGCGCCCTCGCCCGAGCGGCTCAGCAGCAGCAACCGCGAACTGCCTGACCCGCGTCACCGCCGGGGCCGGATCACCCTCGACCCGGTCACGATCAGGTCCATCGGCACGTCCCAGGGATCGGGCTCGATCCGCTCGACCAACTGGACGTCGTGGACCACCCCGACCAGCACCGCCCGTCGTGGCGGTGTCGTCGCGTTCGGGACCAGGGCGTCCGGCGTCGACGTGGCAGCAGGCTCCGCGAAGAACCGGTCGTAGAAGCCCGCACCGAAGCCCATGCGATGACCGGCGAGGTCGACCGCGACGCACGGCACGAGCACGACGTCGAGTTCGTCGAACGACACGGCGGTGAGCGGCGGCGTCGGCTCCGCGATGCCGAACCGGTTCGGCGTGAGCGTCGCGCCGGCCTCCCACCGTGCGAACTGCATGGAGCGGTCCGCACCGATGACGGGCAGCGCGATCCGCCAGCCGCGTGCACGCGAGCGAGTCGATCGCTCGGTTGGGATCGAGCTCGCCGTCGGTGGGCAGGTACGTCCCGAGCGTGCCGGTGCCCGCCAGGATCTCGAGCGCTGCCAGTCGGCGGGCGACGTCGAGCGCGGCAGTCTCCTGTGCGTCCTCGCCGAGCGACGCTCTGAGCCGACGCATCTCGCGGCGCGTCGCCGCAGGATCTGGCGTCGCCGGAGGACCTGATGCCGCGGGACGACCTGGGAACGCCGCCGGGTCCGCCGGGCGGCCGGAGGAGTCGTGAGACGCAGGGGTGGACATCGGCTGACGACTCCTCGGGCGCACGGCCCCGACAGGGTGCCGGCGCAACAGGCCTGTAGGCTCGTCCACATGTTCAGTGGCAACGAATGGATCATCGTAGTGATCGTCGCCGTCGTGCTCTTCGGCGGGTCCCAGATCCCGAAGCTGGCACGCAGCCTGGGTCAGGCCCAGAAGGAGTTCAAGCAGGGCATCTCCGACGGTCAGTCGGACGACGACGATCCGTCGTCGAAGGACGCGACGAAGTAGCCGACGCGAACGACCCGGGCGACGACGTCACCCGGTCCGGTTCGAGATCTGGCCGTTTCGAGATCTGGCTGGGTCAGCTCGCCTTGGCGACGGACTCGCGCTCCGAGCGCTGCCGATCGGCGCGCTCCCTGCTCCGAGCCTTGATGATGCGGCGGCGCTCACGCTCCGAGGCGCCGCCCCAGACGCCGTGGTCGATCCGGTTCGCCAGGGCGTACTCGAGACATTCGGACTTCACGGGGCAGTCGGCGCAGATGCGCCGTGCGGCATCGACGCCGACGCCATCGGAGGGGAAGAAGAGGCTCGGGGGCTTGTCGGCGCAGTTGCCGATCGACATCCAGTTCGTGTCTATCGCTAGTGCCTTCATATGGGGAGTCTGACGTGGTGAGGGCCCACTTTGTTCCCGAGTTCCTCCGCGCGCTGAGAGGTGGCTCAGAGCTGACCGGAAGTGCGCGGATCGAGGATTGAGCGATCCGTCGGGTGGGTAACGGCCACGGTTTCTCGCGACGCCCCCTGACCGATTCCCGCCCCGGCGCTCGAACTGAGACCCGGCTCACCACGCTCTGAGAGGCCTCTCTGCGCAGCGGGTCGTGGGCATCGACAGCGGCTCGTGATGCCGCATACTCGGATCCATGGCCGAACAGCACGACTCCGACCCCGCCCCCTGGACGCCGCCCTCTGCCCAGGCAGCGGACTCCTCGGCGTATCCGATGCCTCCCGCGCCGTCGGCGCCGGGTGCAGCGGAGACCACCTCCCCTGCGGTGCCGCCGACCCCGTCTGCCGCCGTGCTGCCGACCGGCACGCCGCCGCCCTGGCGCGGTGGCTCGGCACCGTCCTCGCCGCCGCTCGCCGGCACGCCGGCCGGGCCGCCCAACGCCGCCCCGGTCGCACCGCTCTACACCGAGCCCACGGCCACGAACGACTTCGAAGGTGTCGGAGGTGGGCAGCTCGGTGGGCACTACGGACCGGGCAACTCGTTCCCTCCGCCTCCCGGCGGGACCACCCCGGCCGCGGCTCCCGGGTCGCCGAAGGAGCCGAAGCACGTCGGCGGCATGCGCGCCGCGCTGATCGGTGGGCTCATCGGGGCGATCGTCGCCGGTGGTGTGACCGGTGCTGCGCTGTGGGATCGCGAGCGCTCGCCCGTTACGGCAGCGCAGCAGGTCGCCACCCAGGGGAATCGCCCGTCGAACACGACCCCGGGCGAGTCGCTGGACGTGCAGTCGCTCCTCGACAAGGTCGGGCCCTCGGTGGTCTCGATCCACACCGGCACTCGCAACGGTGACGCCGCCGGCTCGGGCGTGGTGCTCAGCGACGACGGGTTGGTCCTCACCAACGCCCACGTCGTCGAGGGAGCACGCACGATCGAGATCGATTTCGCGGACGGCCGAACCGCAGAGGCGCGCCTGATCGGTGCGGTGCCCGAGAACGACGTGGCGCTGGTCAAGGCCGAGGGACTCACCGAGCCGGTCACCCCCGCCGAGCTCGGCAGCTCTGCAGACCTGCAGGTCGGTGACGAGGTCGTCGCGATCGGCAACGCCCTCAACCTCGGCGACGAGCCCAGCGTCACCACGGGCATCGTCTCGGCGCTCAGCCGCTCCATCCAGTCGCCGACGGGCGACACACTGGCCGAGCTGATCCAGACCGACGCGGCGATCAACCCCGGCAACTCCGGTGGACCCCTGGTCAACGTCGCGGGTCAGGTGGTGGGCATCAACACGGCGATCCTGGCCGACGCGCAGAACATCGGCTTCGCCCTCTCGATCGATTCCATCACGAGCATCGTCGACGACCTCAAGGCGGGTCGCGACGTCGAGAACTCGAGGCCGGTCCTCGGTGTCGAGACCCTGGACATCGCAGGTGTCGACCCGAGCGTGGCCCAGCGCTTCGGCATCACTGCGACCGCCGGCGCATTCGTGCAGACCGTGCAGCCGAACACCGGTGCGAGCGAGGCGGGCCTCCAGGCCGGTGACGTGATCGTGTCCGTCGACGGTCGACGCATCCGCACCTCTGCCGATGTCGGCCAGGAGGTCCGGGCCGGGTCGGTCGGTGACACCATCGAGATCGGGATCGAACGCAACGGTGAGGAGATGACCGTCACCGCCACACTCGGCACCCGCTGAAACTCGGCGGCGCGAGCCGCCGGAGCACGCACCTGACCGACACCGGTCACGACAGATCGATCCGACTCCGGCCACTCTCCCTCCCTCGCTCCCTCTGGCCGGGGTCGGGTCGCGTCAGCGCCAGGTCCGCTGTCCTGCTCCGTTGCTGGGGGCGTGTGCCGACGCGGCCGTGCACGTGCTCGAGGTCGCATCCGCGGTGCCGGTCGGCTCCTTGGACGGCCCGGCGCTTCGTGGTCTGACGTTGCAGCTCGAACGTGTCCGGTCCGCGGTCGACGCGGCCGAAGCACACGCCGTGGCCGAGTTGGATCGTCGTCGTCACACCGACATCCGCCTGCGTGCGACGACGTCGAAGTGGCTCGCTCAGCATGCGAACCTGCCGGCGGGTGTCGCACGTGCACGGTTGTCGCTCGCGAACCGTCTCGCCACTGATCTCGCCGTGGTCGACGAGGCGCTGGTCGACGGTCGCATCGGTGTCGATCACGCCCGCGTGTTCGCCGGGGCGGTGAACGAACGCAACCTCGACGCGATGGCCGAGCTCATCCCTGATCTGGTCGACGCGGCCTCGGCGATGGAGTTCGACCGGTGGAAGGACCACGTCCGCGTGTTGGGTGAGATGGCCGACATGGACGGCCCGCACGACCCCGACGCCGACCTGCTCAAGAACCGGCTCACCCTCTCGGAGTCCGACCACTTCGGATTGATCCGTGGCGAGTTCACCGCGGACCGCTTCATCACGATCCACGACACCCTCCAGTCGATCGCGGACGAACTCTTCGAGCAGTACACCCGCGACCACAACGCCTCCACCGGCGAGCTGCCCGTCCCGCCGAGGTCGACGCTGCTCGCACTGGCGCTCGAGGAGATGGCCCGACGATCCCTCGGCGTCGACCCCGCAGCCTCGACCGGACCGAAGGTCGAAGCCCGGCTCAGCCTCCTTGCCGCGCCCGCGTTCGGCGACCACCGCGACAACGCCGACGCCAGCGCCGGTGCTGGGCCGGTGTTGCCGGAGCATCTCGAGCTGTGGGGCATCCGCCACCGCCTGCTCGGACCGCTGCCCTCGAGCACCGTCGAGCACCTGCTCTGCGACGCCACGTGGATCGCCACCGTGCTCGACGAGATGGGCGTGCCGCTCGACCAAGGCAGGGAGCAGCGCTTCGCGACCGACGAGCAACGCATCGCACTCGACGCACGCGACGGCAACTGCGACTTCGCGGGCTGCGATGCCCACGACGAATGGCTCGACGCACACCACATCGAACACTGGGACGAGCACGACGGACCGTCCGACCTGGTCAACTTCGCAACGCTGTGCCGACGGCATCACCGAGTGGCTCACCGCAAGGGCTGGACCCTCGAGCTCACCGACGACGGCTGGACCATCTGGACCACCCCGTTGGGCTACCGGTTCTGGGGCCAACGCCACCACCACCAACGCGCCGGACCCTGCCCCGAGCGTGGCGGTCCGGGTCGCGGGGTGGGTACCGTCCGGGCCATGGCAGCGCCGCAGTTCCGCATCGCCGACGAACGGGATGTCGACGAGCTCGTCGAGCTGGTGGAGCGCGCCTACCGCGGCGAGTCGTCACGAGCGGGCTGGTGCACCGAGGCCGACCTCCTCGCTGGCCAGCGGGTCGATCACGACATGATGCGCGCCGCGCTCGGCGACGACGACGTCGTGGTGTTGGTGCTCTCCGACGACGACGGGGCCGTCGCGTGCTGCGAGCTGCGTCGCCTCGACGACGACCGGGCGTCGCTGGGCATGTTCGCCGTCGATCCCGGCCGGCAGGCAGGCGGCCTGGGTCGCTCCGTGCTGGAGCACGCCGAAGGCCTCGTCGCGCAGCGCTGGAGCGTCGGTCGGCTCGAGCTCACCGTCATCGACGTTCGGCGGTCGCTGATCGAATGGTACGAACGCCGAGGGTTCGAGCGCACCGGCGAGCGGCGGCCCTTCCCCTACGGCGACGAGCGCTTCGGTGTGCCGCAGGTCGACGACCTCCGCTTCGTGGTGCTCGAAAAGCGACTCGCACCCACCACGGGTATGCTGGACCGCCATGTCTGACCAGTCGACGATCGATCCCGATGCACCCGCCGAGCCGCCGAAGGCGCACGCGACGATCGTGTACCTGGGCCCGGTCGCGCCGCACTGGGAGATCCGTGCCGACTTCGGCGACCAGAAGGTCGTCGACGACTTCCGGTCCCGCGTCAACGCCCGTCTCATGCTGCTGCCGCCGCACGACCCGCAGTTCCGGCGCAACAAGGAGCGCGTCAACCGCGACGCCGAGCGCGAGCTGATCCTGCTCGACTGGGACCTGGGCGACGACGACTACGCCAACCGCTGAACCCGGCGCGTGATCCGGCGTGCCGAACGCTGGGTAAGGTCGGCCCATGGGTGACGAGGACGACCGCAGGTATCTGAACCGCGAGTTGTCGTGGCTCGACTTCAACGCCCGTGTCCTGGCGTTGGCCGAGGATCCGAACACGCCGCTGCTCGAGCGCGTGAAGTTCCTGGCCATCTTCAGCCAGAACCTGGACGAGTTCTTCCAGGTGCGCGTCGCCGGTCTCAAGGAGCGCGTCGCCGCCGGAGTGCGTCGTCGCAGCGTCGACGGTCTGTCGGCCTCGGAGCAGCTCGAGGCGATCCGGGGCAAGGTCCGCACCCTCACCTCGAGGGCGGACGAGATCTTCCTCGGCCCGGTCTGCGGTGAGCTCGCGGCGGTCGGCATCCGATTCTCGAGCTGGTCCCAGCTCGACGAGGACGACCGGGAGTGGCTGCGCGACGAGTTCCGGCGCCGCATCTTCCCGGTGCTCACGCCGCTGGCCGTCGACCCCGGGCACCCGTTCCCGTACATCTCGACGCTGTCGCTGAACCTGGCGTGTCGTCGTCGTCGACCCGACCACGGGCGAGCAGCGCTTCGCCCGGGTGAAGGTGCCCGCCGCTGCTGCCGCGGTTCGTGGTCATGCCCGACCGGGAACGCTTCGTGCCCGCTGGAGCAGGTCATCGCAGCGCACCTCGACGAGCTGTTCCCCGGCATGGACACCGTCGACAGCGTGGCGTTCCGCGTCACGCGCAACGCCGATCTGACCGTCGAGGACGAAGAGGCCGACGACCTGCTCGCGGCGATCGAGATGGAGCTGCGCCGTCGCCGCTTCGGCAAGGCGGTCCGCCTCGAGGTCGAGGACGACATCTCCGCCGACACCCTCGAGCTGCATCCGCGACGAGCTCGAACTCGACCGACGACGACGTCTTCCCGCACGCCGCGCCCGTCGATCTGGGCGGCCTGTTCGCCGTCTACGACGTGGACCGACCGGAGCTCAAGTATCCGGACTTCGTGCCCGTGACCCAGCGGCGGCTCGCCCGTGACGAGGAGGACGAGTACCGGCGACATCTTCGCGGCGATCGCCCAGGGCGACATCCTGGTCCATCACCCCTACGACAGCTTCGTGACGTCGGTCGAGGAGTTCATCCGGCAGGCGGCGAACGACCCGAAGGTCCTGACGATCAAGCTGACGCTGTACCGGACCTCGGGCGACAGCCCGATCGTCGAGTCGCTCATCCGGGCCGCCGAGCAGGGCAAGCAGGTCGCGGCCCTCGTCGAGCTCAAGGCGCGCTTCGACGAGGAGCGCAACATCGAGTGGGCCCGCCGCCTGGAGCAGGCCGGCGTGCACGTCGTCTACGGGCTCGTCGGCCTCAAGACCCACACCAAGACCTGCTCTGGTCGTGCGCGAGGAGGGCGACGGCGTGCGCCGCTACTGCCACATCGGCACCGGCAACTACAACTCGAAGACCGCTCGGCTCTACGAGGACCTGGGGCTGCTCACCGCCGACCCGGCGATCGGCAGCGACCTCAGCCAGCTGTTCAACTACCTGACCGGCTACGCCCGTGACGTCGACTACCAGAAGCTGCTCGTCGCGCCGCACTCGCTGCGCCCCGGACTCGCCGAGCTGATCCGCAACGAATGCCGCTACGCGCCGGCGTCGGGGCGGATCATCATGAAGATGAACAGCCTCGTCGACGCCGGTCTGATCGACGAGCTCTACGCGGCATCCGCGGCCGGCGTCGAGATCGACCTGATCGTGCGCGGCATCTGCTGCCTGCGGGCCGGGGTGCCCGGGCTGTCCGAGAACATCCGGGTCCGCAGCGTCGTCGGGCGCTACCTCGAGCACTCACGGGTCTACCGGTTCGCGAACGGCCAAGGGCCGGGGCGGCCCGTCCACTTCATCGGCTCCGCCGATCTCATGCCCCGCAACCTCGACCGCCGCGTCGAGGCGATGGTGCCGATCGACTCGCCCGAGCTGCGAGCTCGAGTGGACGAGATGCTGGCGGTCGACCTGGCCGACGACACGCTCGCCTGGCGCCTCGAGGACGACGCCTGGCGCAAGGTGGAGCGGCACAACACCGTCGAGACCCACCTCGAGCTGCAGCGGCACGCCCTGGAGCGGGCCACGGTCGACCTGCGATGACCGATCAGGCGCCGACCGACCCGGCTCGACGAGAGGTCCGTGCGGCCGGGGGACTGGTGTGGCGCCGTGCCGACGACGGGCACGTCGAGGTCGCGCTGGTGCACCGACCTCGCTACGACGACTGGAGCCTGCCCAAGGGGAAGGCGCACAAGGGGGAGTCCGACGAGGACACCGCCCTGCGTGAGGTGCTCGAGGAGACCGGGCTCGAGTGCCGCCTCGGCGACGAGCTGATCTCCGTCGAGTACGAGACCCCCCGCGGCGAGCACAAGACCGTGCGGTGGTGGGCGATGGTCGTCGAGGAGGACCGCGGGTTCGAGCCCGACGACGAGGTGGACGAGCTGCAGTGGGTGCCGCTCGACCGGGTGGCCGAGCTCGCCACGATGCCGAGCGACGGTGACGTCGTTCACTCGTTCGTCACCTCCCGGACGTGAACACCGCCCCGGCCGGGCCCATGGAGCATCGGCCAGGCGACCGCGAGGTGAATCTTCAGTCGGGGTTCACCTCGTGTTCACCCGGAGCACCGAGGGTGTCCATGGACGATTCCTACGCTGCGGGCGTCGGTGGCCAGGGAGGCCATCGCGACCCACCCCCCTCCATGAAGGAGACAATCCCGCATGACACGCTCTGACCGCTCGACCCGCGGAGGCCGGCTCACCTGGCTCGTCGCGTTGCTCGCAGTGGTGGCCCTGTTCGCCGCCGCCTGCGGCTCCGACGACGCCGCCGATGAGAACACCGATGAGGGCAGCTCGCCCGCCGAGACCGCGGCGGACGGGGCCCCCTCGGACGACGACATCGCAGCCCTCACCGCGTCGATCGCCGGGGGCGGGGCGAGCTTCCCCGACGCCTACTACCAGGCCGTCAACGCCGACTTCAACGGCATCGCCGGCGCCGAGCGGGTGACCTACGCGAAGAGCGGCTCCTCCGATGGGCGCTCCCAGCTCGCGGCGGGCACCGTCGACTTCGCCGGCTCCGACTCGCTGCCCAAGGACGGCGAGGACTTCGGTGGCACGCTGCTGTTCTTCCCGACCGTCGCCGCGCCGATCACCGTGTCGTACCACCTCGAGGGTGTCGACGAGCTCAACCTCACCCCCGATGTGATCGCCGGCATCTTCCAGGCAGAGATCACGACCTGGGACGACGAGAAGATCGCCGCCGACAACCCCGATGCCGACCTGCCCTCGACGCCGATCACGGTCGTGCACCGCTCGGACGGCTCCGGCACCACCAACAACTTCACGAAGTTCCTGGTGGCCGCCGCGCCCGACGTGTGGACGCTCGACAGCGGCGACGAGGTCAACTGGCCGGCGTCGACCCAGGGTGCCGAGAAGAACTCCGGCGTGGCCGAGGTCATCAACCAGACCGACGGCGCCATCGGCTACGTCGACCTGGCGGACGCCGGCAAGGCAGGCCTGAGCATCGCGAACGTCGCCAACGCCGACGGCGAGTTCATCGCTCCGTCGGTCGCCGCCGTGCAGGCGGCGCTCGAGGGCGCCGAGATCGCGGACGACCTGACCTACAACCCGCTGAACTCGCCGGGTGAGGGTGCCTACCCGATCACGGCCCCGACGTGGATCCTCGTGGTCGCCGAGCAGACCGACGCCGCCAAGGCCGAGACGCTGTCGGCCTACCTCCGCTACCTCCTGACCACCGGCCAGCAGGAGGCCTCCGGTACCGGCTACACCGCGCTGCCGACCGAGCTGGCCGAGAAGGCCATCGCCCAGATCGACCAGATCAAGAGCTGAACCACCCCCTGGACCCCGAGGTCCCGTGTCCGTCCGACGCCCTCCCGTCGCGACGGACACGGGCCGAGGGGCTCGTCCGTTCCTGCTCGCCTCCCACCGCCGTCCGTTCCCTCGACCGAGAGCTGCACCCACATGACCATGCAACTCGACCGGGATCCTGCACCACCGCAGGTCACCGTCGACGACCTGACCAGCGAAGGCCGCGGTGCCGGCGTCGACCGCGTGTTCCGACGCGTCGCGTTGCTCGCCGGCGCGACGGTGCTGCTCGTCCTGTTGCTGATCGCGGTCACCACCACCCAACAGGCGTGGCCGGCCTTCAGCGAGTTCGGCCCCGACTACTTCTTCGGGACCGAGTGGATCCCCTCCGAGGGCCTCTACGGCATCCTCCCGCTCGTGTACGGCACGGTCGTGGTCTCGCTGATCGCGATCGTGTTCGCCGTGCCCGTCAGCGTCGGCATCGCGCTGTTCATCACCGAGCTGGCCCACCGCCGTGTCCGCGGCACCATCACCCTGGTGATCGACCTGCTGGCCGCCGTGCCGTCGGTGGTCTTCGGCCTGTGGGGCTTCTACCAGCTCATCCCGATCTTCCAGTCGACGTTCAACTCGATCGCCGACGCGGTGTCGTCGATCCCGGTCCTCAACACGCTCTTCGCCCCGGGTTCCGGCTCGAGCTTCATGAGCGCCGGACTGGTGCTGGCCCTCATGATCACCCCGATCATCACCTCGGTGACCCGTGAGGTCTTCATGACCGTCCCGGTCAACGACAAGTCCGGTGCACTCGCCCTGGGTGCGACCCGCTGGGAGATGATCCGCGGCGTCGTGATCCCGCACTCCAGCGGCGGCCTCACCGGCGCGGTGATGTTGGGTCTGGGCCGGGCGATGGGCGAGACCGTCGCCGTCGCACTGCTCATCGGCGCCTCCCCGCAGATCGCCGCCAACCTGTTCGGCCGTGGCGAGACCATGCCGGCGCAGATCTTCCGCAGCCTGTCCGAGGCAGGCGGCACCTACCGATCGGCGCTGATCGGACTCGGCGTCTGCCTGTTCGTCCTCACCGTCGTCATCAACATCTCGGCACGACGCCTGGTCGTGCTCGTCGACCGACGCACGAAGGGAATCGTGTGAGCCCCCACCGCACCCCGCACCACGAGTCGTCGCCGAGCGCCCCCAGGCGGGGCAACGACCTGACGAACGCGACCACCGCCGAGATCGCGCACCTGCTCTCGGGCGCCGACATGCCCAGGCAGCGGCGGGTGAAGAACTCGATGGCCTCGGTCGCGATGGTCGTCGCGTTCCTCGTCGCAGCGATCCCGCTCGTGGCGATGGGCGTCAACGTCGTCTCCCAGGGCATCGGTGTCGTGCTCGACGCCGACTGGTGGACCCAGCCGATCCCCGGCGACGTCGGCCGAGACGACCTGGCGGGCAACCAGGACCTGTGCGAGCTGGGCTTCGGCGATCCCGAGGCGTGCGCGGGGGAGTCCTCTGCGAGCTCGACCGTCATGGGCATGCAGCCCGCCATCGTCGGCACCTTCCTCACCGTCTTCGGCGCGTCGGCCATGGCGATCCCGCTGGGCGTGATGGGCGCCGTCTACCTGAACGAGTACGGCAAGCGGGGCCGGCTGGCCTCGTTCATCCGCTTCATGACCGACGTCATGGTCGGCGTGCCGTCGGTCGTCATGGGCGTCTTCATCTACTCGATCTGGGTGGTTCGCTTCGGCTCGTCGGGCAAGTCGGCCTTCGCCGCGTCGCTCGCGCTGGCGTGCCTGATGCTGCCGATCGTGGTGCGCTCCACCGAGGAGATGCTGCGGCTGGTGCCCAACGCCCTGCGTGAGGCATCGGCGGCGCTCGGCACCCGGACCTGGAAGACGACCGTGTCGGTCGTGCTGCCCGCAGCGCTCGCCGGCATCACCTCCGGCTGCCTGCTCGCCGTGGCCCGAGCCGCCGGCGAGACCGCACCGGTGGTGTTCACCATCGGGTTCGTGACGACCACCAACTGGTCGATGACGGGTCAGAACACGACGTTGTCGGCGCAGATCTACTCGCAGCTCCAGAACGGCGGTTCGCTCGCGACACAGCTCGCCTGGGGGTCCGCAGTTACGCTGGTGGGCATCGTTCTGGTCCTCACCCTCGCCGCCCGCGGCATCAGTCGGCGCTTCTCGATCGGATGATCGGTTCGATCGGATGATCGGTTCGATCGGATGATCCGATCGGCCAGCGGATCGACAGCGCCCGCTGACACACCACATGGGATGACCCCACTCCGCACATGACGCACGACGACCGAGACCAGGAGCAGTACCCGATGTCGCAGGACACCACCGAGCCGATCATCACGAACCCGCTGGTCAGCGGATCTCCGGGCGGCGGTCCCGAACCGGCAGGCGTCCGCCCTGCGCGGCCCGAGCCGATCGAGTCCGTCGACCCGGCCGAGGCGCCCCTGCGCAAGGTCGTGTTCGACGTCAACGACCTCAGCGTCTACTACGGCGCGTACCGGGCGGTGCGCAACGTGAACATGGCCGTGCGCCAGCACGAGATCACCGCGTTCATCGGCCCGTCCGGCTGCGGCAAGACCACCGTGCTGCGCTGCTTCAACCGCATGAACGACCTGATCGAGGGTGCCCGCGTCGAGGGCGAGATCAACTACCACGGCGTGAACCTGTACGGCGAGAAGGTCAACGCCGTCGAGGTCCGCCGACGCATCGGCATGGTGTTCCAGAAGCCGAACCCGTTCCCGAAGTCGATCTACGACAACATCGCCTACGGCCCGCGCATCGCCGGCACCAAGAAGAAGGCCGAGCTCGACGACATCGTCGAGCGGTCGCTGCGCCGGGCCGCCCTGTGGGACGAGGTCAAGGACCGGCTCAAGGCCTCGGCGCTCGGCATGTCCGGCGGCCAGCAGCAGCGCCTGTGCATCGCCCGCGCCGTCGCGGTCGACCCCGAGGTGATCCTGATGGACGAGCCGTGCTCGGCGCTCGACCCGATCGCGACCGCCCGCATCGAGGACCTGATGCGCGAGATCAAGACCGAGTACACGATCGTGATCGTCACCCACAACATGCAGCAGGCGGCGCGCGTGAGCGACGCGCACCGCCTTCTTCTCGACCGAGGTCAACCCCGAGTCCGACATCCGCACCGGGCTGCTCGTCGAGTTCGACCGCACCGAGAAGATCTTCTCCAACCCCGAGGACGAGCGCACCGAGAACTACATCACCGGACGATTCGGATGAGCGGCATCGCCGATGAGACCGGCCCGGCCGAGGAACCCCAGATGAACGAGATCCGGGTCGAGTACCACGGCGAGCTCGAGGAGCTGCGCTCGGACCTGATCCGGCTCGGTGCGATGGTCTCCGAGACGATCGGGCGCGGCACCGCCGCTCTGCTCGACCGCGACCTGCACGCCGCCCAGCTCCTGATCGACGGCGACGACGTCATCGACGACTTCTGCCTGGGTCTCGAGGAGCGCTGCTACCGGATCCTGGCACTGCAGTCGCCGATCGCCGGCGAGCTGCGCTTCGTGCTCACGACGCTGCGCCTGATCGGCGAGCTCGAGCGGTCCGCCGACCTGATCGTCAACGTCTGCAAGGCGTCCCGGCGCATCTACGACGTCGACTTCGGCCCGCAGATCCGGGGGCTCATCGAACAGATGGGCGTCGAGGCGACGTTCCTGATCCGCGCGGCGATCGACTCCTACGTCGACTCCGACACGTCGCTCGCGGCAGCGCTCGACGACATCGACGACCGTCTCGACGAGCTGCAGACGGCGTACGTGCAGGCGATCTTCCAGTCGCACTCCGAGATGAACCTCAACCTGCAGGGTGCGGTGCAGATGGCGATGATCGGTCGCTACTACGAGCGCGTCGGCGACCACGCGGTGAACATCGGCGAGCGGGTCATGTACATGGTCACCGGGTGGCTGCCCGAGAAGACCGGCAGCGCCCGCCAACGGCTCCGCGAGGCCGAGGCCGCCGAGCGCGGTGAGTCGCCGTCGGGTCCCGCCGAGCCCTCCGGGCCGACGATCCTGCCTCCGGGCGGGTCGGGCCCGGACGACGACACGCTGTGAGGATCCTGGTCACCAACGACGACGGCCTGCACGCACCGGGCCTGCGGGCGCTCGCCGCGGCGCTCGACGCGGCCGGCCACGAGGTCATCGCGATCGCCCCCGAGGGTGACCGCAGCGGCAGCGGTGCTGCCATCGGCAACCTGGGCGACGGGGCGATGCTGCGCTACCGGTCGATGCCGCTCGCCGGTCTCGACGACGTCGAGTCGATCGAGCTCGACGGCCCACCGGCGCTGTGCGTGTTCGCAGCGCAGCTCGGCGCCTTCGGCCCCCCACCGGACCTGGTCGCCTCCGGGGTGAACCCCGGGCTCAACACGGGTCGGCTCACGCTCCACTCGGGCACGGTCGGCGCCGCGCTGACCGCGGCCAACCTGGGGCTCTCCGCGGTCGCGGTGAGCATCGCCGGACGCGAGGCGACGATCCGGCACTGGGACGTCGCTGCGCAGCTCGCCACCGACGTGGTCGACCAGCTGGCGGTCGCCGCGTCGACGACGACGATCAACCTGAGCGTGCCCGACCTGGCCACGGCCGATCTGGGCGAGCTCCGCTGGGGCACCCTCGCACCGTTCGGCAACATCCGGACCGAGATGCTCGACCGGACCGACGAGCGCATCGAGGTCGGATTCGTGGCGACCGACGAGGTGCTGCCGCCGGACTCCGACACCGTGCTGGTCGCGGCCGGCCACCCGGTGGTCACCGCACTCACGGGCATCACGGGTCACGAGCCGGTCGGGCTGGTCGACGCGCTCTCGTCCGTGTCCGCCGCTCGCTCGTGAGGCCGTCGTGACGGCGTTGCTGGTCGTGCTCGCACTGGCCGTCGGCATCGGACTCGGAGCCGCGGTCGCGACGAGCCTGGCCCGGCGCTCCCCGGAGGACGCGCCGGCTCCCGCACCCGCTCCGGTCGAGGACATCGAACCGGAACCAGCTCCGGCCGAGTCGGCCGCCGTGCTGCTCACCCGACTCGACGACGCGCTCGAACAGGTCGAACAAGGGGTCGTGATCTGTGACGGCGACGGCGTCGAGCTGTTCCGGAACCGCGTCGCCCAGGGCTTCCTCGAGGCCCGCGACGGTCGTGTGCTCGTCGAGGCCGCGGTGCGGGAGCTGCTCGCCGATGCCGTCGGACGGTCGGCGCGTGGTGCGACCCGTCGACCTGTTCGGGCCGCCCGCCGCAGTCCTACGTCGTCACGGGCATCCCCTTCGACGGCTCGACCGCCGGCGCGCTGGTGCTGATCGAGGACCGGTCGCTGCAGCGACGGACCGAGACGGTGCGTCGCGACTTCGTCGCGAACATCAGCCACGAGCTCAAGACCCCGATCGGTGCGCTCGGCCTGCTCGCCGAGACGATCCGCGACGAACCCGACAACGAGGTCGTGTCGCGCCTCGCCGAGCGGATGATCGACGAGGCCGACCGTGCCGGGTGCACCGTCGACGACCTCCTGGAGCTGTCTCGCATCGAGTTCGGCGACGACGCGGAGTTCGGCGACGTGCAGGCGATCTCGATGGTCGGCGAGGCCGTGGCGCGCATCTCGAGCGCTGCGGAGAACGCCGCGGTGTCCGTGTCGGTCGAGGTCGACCCGGAGCTGGTCGTGCACGGCGATCGACGTCAGCTCGTGTCCGCCGTGTTCAACCTGCTCGACAACGCGGTGAAGTACTCGCCGTCGCAGTCCGAGGTCGTCGTCGCCGCGTCGAGCGCGAGCGGACGCTTCGAGCTCACCGTCGCCGACTGCGGTGTCGGCATCCCGAGGCGCGACCTCGACCGCGTCTTCGAACGCTTCTACCGCGTGGACCGCGCCCGTTCCCGTGGCACCGGCGGCACCGGCCTGGGCCTGGCGATCGTGCGACACGTGGCGAGCAACCACCTCGGCGAGGTGTCGGTCGACTCCACCGAAGGGCGTGGGTTCGACCTTCACCCTGTCGCTGCCGCTTCCCCGACGACTCGGACGCCGCACCCGGCGCCGAGCATCACCCGACCCGACTCCCCACAGGTGACCAATGAGCTACCTCCACCGTCAGGGTCCTGCTCGTCGAGGACGAAGAGGCGTTCGTCGACGCGCTCACCGTCGGGCTCCGGCGCGAGGGGTTCGAGGTCGAGGTCGCCCGTGACGGCGCCGAGGCGCTCGACCGCTTCGACGAGGTCAAGCCCGACCTGGTGCTGCTCGACGTGATGCTCCCGACGGTGTCGGGCATCGACGTCTGCCGGGAGCTGCGCCGCCGCACGGACGTCCCGATCATCATGGTGACCGCCAAGGCCGCCGAGATCGACACCGTCGTCGGGCTCGAGGTCGGCGCGGACGACTACGTGACGAAGCCGTACCGTCTGCGCGAGCTCGTCGCCCGGATCCGGGCGGTGCTGCGTCGCCGGCAGCACGCGGGGGAGCCGGTGCTCGACGAGCACGACGTGATCCGCCTCGACGAGGTCGAGCTCGACACCGACAGCCACGAGGTCCGCGTCCGGGACCAGGTCGTCAACCTGCCGCTGAAGGAGTTCGAGCTGCTCGCGATCCTCATGGAGAACGCCGGACGGGTGCTGCAGCGCTCGACGCTGATCGACCGGGTGTGGGGCAGCGACTACGTCGGCGACACCAAGACCCTGGACGTCCACGTGAAGCGCTTGCGCTCGAAGATCGAGGACGATCCGTCCGCCCCGGTGCGCATCGTCACGATCCGCGGTCTCGGCTACAAGTACGCGGCAGCTCGCTGACACCGGCGTGAGGGCCGGCGCGCGCCGCCGGTCGGCCCGCGCGCCGATCAGAGCGTCGGTGCTCCCCCGTACGATGGTGGAGTGATGTCCGGAGCTCCACCACCGCGTCGCACCGGACCGCGTCGCACCGGGCGGGGCGCCGGGATCGACACGTCGACGCCGTTCGGGCGTCTCGCGCTCACCCACGTGCTCGCCACGAGCGGCGACGCACTGGTCGCGCTGGTGCTGGCGGGCTCGCTGTTCTTCTCGCTCGACCCGGCCGGGGCGCGGTGGCGCATCGCCCTGTACCTGCTCTTCACCATGGCGCCGTTCGCGGTCGTCGGCCCGTTCATCGGGCCGGCGATGGACCGTGCCAAGGGTGGCCGGCGGTGGATGCTCATCGGCTCGACCGTCGGGCGTGCGCTCGTGGCGCTGCTGATGATCTCGAGCGTCGGCTCCGACAGCCTCCTGCTGTTCCCCCAGGCGTTCGCCATGCTGGTCCTGGCCAAGTCGTACTCGGTGGCCAAGGCGGCGATCGTCCCGACCGTCGTGCAGGGCGACCACGCGCTCGTCGAGGCGAACTCGAAGCTGCAGCTGCTCTCGGGCATCGCCGCGTTCGCCGCCGGCGTGCCCGGCGCCCTGGTCCTGTGGCTGTTCTCGCCGGGAGCGGTGGCGTTCCTCTGCGCCCTGGTGTTCGGCGCGGCTGCGGTCGCCTCGCTGCGGGTCCCGGTCACGACGATCGCGACCTCCCCCGAGGGGGTCGAGGAGAAGGCCGAGCTGCGCAGCGCAGGTGTCCTCTCGGCGGCGTCGGCCATGGGCACGCTGCGCTGGGTGGTGGGGTTCGTGACGTTCCTGTTGGCGTTCGCCCTGCGTGGCGCCGACACCACCCCGGCCACGGGGTCGATCACCGGCCGGGCGATCGCGATCCCGGGTGCGACCGTCGACCTGGGTGACCTGGCGCCCGACGGTGCGCCACCGGTGTGGCACTTCGGCGTGGTGGTCGCGCTGACCGGCATCGGGGGTCTGCTCGGCGCCGCGATCGCGCCGGTCATCCGGCGCAAGGTCGACGAGGAGTACCTGCTGCTCGGCGCGGTGGCCGTCGGCGGACTCGGCGGACTGTGCGGCCTGCTGTTCGTCGGGCTGCCCGGCCAGGCCATGCTGGCCCTGTTCGTGGCGGTGGCCGCGTCGTCGGGCAAGCAGGCCTTCGATGCTGTCGTGCAGCGCGATGCACCCGATGCCAACCGTGGTCGGTCCTTCGCCCGGTTCGAGTCCCGGTTCCAGGTGATCTGGGTCCTGGGCGCGGCCGTTCCCGTGATCATCGCGATCCCGACCAGGCTCGGCGGTGTGGTGGTCGCGGTGCTGGCGGCGGCGGCCGCGGCGTTCTACGCCGTGGCCATGCGTGCCGTCGCCCGGGGACACGCCCCGCCTCGATTGCCCGACGCCCGACGCATCCGCGACGAGGTGCAGACACGCCGACGTCGTCGTCCCGTCGTGGAGTCGGACGTCCCGCCCTCCGACGACGCCGCGGCTGACGGACCTGCCTGACCAGGCCGGTCAGGCGGAGTCAGGTGGGGGAGTCCCCGCCGTCGGGGTCGTCGAGGTCGATGAAGTCCGGGATCTCGAAGATCTCTCCCTCGTCGAGGGGGATCTCGACGGACTCGATGCCCACGCGGGCGAGCCACAGTCCCGGCGCGTCGAGCTCGGCCTGGGTGGGCAGGTGCTCGGCGTCGCTCCACAGCGAGTCGAGTGCGTCGGTGCCGGCGCGCTCGACGATGCCGGCCACGAAGTCGGCGCCGCGGTCGAAGGTCGCCTGCGAGAGCTCGAGGCCGAAGAGGCGTTCGACGAACCGGCTCGCCGGCGCGGCCTCGACCCGACGGCGTCGCAGCGCCTCGGACACCCGGTCGTACTCGGGGATCAGTCGGGCGCCGATGGTGTCGAGCACCCAGTCGACGTATCCCTCGATCGCCGAGACGACCGCGTCGATGCGTGGCATCAAGCGGCGCTGCTCGTCGGACTGCATCGCCCCGAGCAGGACCTCGGGGTTGCCCGCGAGGCGCTGGAGTGCCTCGAGCTCAGGTTCGGATCCGCCCATCATGTCGTCCACGCCCAGGTCGCGCATGCGACGCTCGATCTCGTCGGGGTCCTGGCTGAACGCCGAGACGTACTCACGCAGCAGCGACTCCAGCGGTGTGCGGACGTGGGGCAGGCACAGGATCTGGTGGTGCACCACGTCGGAGATGCACACCCACAGCCGGATGCCGTCGCGAGGGAGGCTCCAGTCGTCGGCGAACTCGTCGACGTTGGACAGCACCAGCGTCAACGGCCCGCGGCTGGGGACGGGGCAGTGGCAGCTCGTAGTGGCCGAGCGCCCGGCTGGCCAGGTGACCGGCGGTGCTGCCGGCCATCATGCCGAGCAGCATGGGTCCCATCATCGACATCAGCTGGGCGATCAGGGCGTCCGGCGGCATGCCGGGCACCTGCGGCAGGCCCAGGTCGGGCATGCCCTCGCCGTCGGTGTCGAGCTCGCCGAGCTGGGCCCGCAGGGCCGCTCCGATCGAGCCGGAGAGGTCCTCGAGCAACGGACGTTCGTCGTCGAGGAAGCGCTTGGCCCACTGCGTGCGGTTCAGCGGCTCGAGCCGGACGGTCTCGTCGACGCGTCGACCGGTCACCTCGGCGACCTGGAGCTCCGCGACCCGGGCGAGCTGTTCGACCTCGCCGCGGGCGAGCGGGTCGACGTTCGACTCGGGCCTGCCCTCGTTGGCGATCGAGCCCGCGAGCTGTGCGGCGGTGTCCCAGCTGCCGCCGCTCTGTCCCGAGAACATCCGGGACAGGTCCTGCAGGAAGAAGCTCATGGCCTCGAACGGATTGTCGTCGCCCGATGGATCCGGCCCGAAGGGCCCCGCGTTGCTCACCCCAGGAATCGTATTGTCCTCGGCGCCGGGTCGCGTCGCGGCGTCGACGAGCCTGAGCAGCGCATCACCTCGGCCCTCTGCCTCAGCGTTCGAGCAGGCGTTGCGCGGCACCGATCATCCCGGCTGCGCTGTGCACCTCGACGACCGAGGCGCCCGGCTCGTCGGCGACGCCGTGCCCACCCGACGACATGCCCATGAGGTGGCCGTGCACGTCGAACACGAGCGAGGCGCTGTGCCCGGACGAGGCGAGCTCGGTGTGGAAGCGGTCCGGAGGTGTCGAGGTACCCGAGGCGGTGACGGTGGCGTCGACCGTGGTGACCGCCCCGGGCACCGCGTCGACGGCGAGCACGTCCATCCCGGGGCGCGGCACGGCCTCGGACACCTCGGCGGGTCGCCCTCCGGGCGACGAGAGCCGCAGCACTGCCAGATCCTCGTCCTCGTCGACGGCGATCACGGTCGCCGCGTCCATCCGTGCATCGGCGCAACGGGCCCAGATCTCGTCCGCGTCCCGCAGTGCGCCCGCTCTCACCGCCACGTGGCCGTCGCGATCGATCACCAGGCCGGTGGCGGTCGAACTGATGCCGTCCTCGACCACCACCACGTTCACGACGGCGTGTTCGATGCGGTCCTCGGTCAGGTCGTCGCCCCCTTCGCCGTGGTCCATCGACCCGAGCAGCACGCCCGAGACGAGCAGGCTGACGCCCCCGAGCAGCAGGCCGGTCACGAGGATCGTGCTGCGGCGCCGATCGGTCCGCCCCCGGACGGCCAGTCCCACCTCGCTGGGGTGTTGCCAGCGCTGCGAGGGACCGAGGCGGACGGCGTCGTCATCAGGGTCAGGATTCCGCCGATCCGTCATGCACTCGAACGATAACCAAGGAGCTTCTCGGGCGGGCAGCGCCCTTGCCGGCCGTGGTGACGCAGAGCGTGGTGGGGTCGCGGGCGCGTTCTTCCCTACGATGTGGCCCGTGTTCCCCTCCTCGCCACTTGCTCCGTCACCCAGGGTGACGCCGAACCGCCCTGCCGCCGACACGATCGGGGCCCCGTGAACAACGTCTACTACCTGCTGATCGCCGTGGCCCTGAGCGGCATCGGACTGCTCGCGCTGTGGTTCAGGAACCGACCGGCGCCGACGTCGCCGCGGTCGTCGGTGGACGAGTTCAACGACAAGATGCGGGCGCTCGCCCCCGACGAGGTCGCCGAGACCTCCGGACAACGGTCACGCCGGGAGAGCTGAGCTGGCACGCGACCTCGCGATCGACCTGGGTACGGCCAACACGCTCGTCTACGCCAGGGGAGAGGGCATCGTCCTGAACGAGCCCTCTGTCATCGCGCTCAATTCCAGGACCAACGGCGTGCTCTCCATGGGGCGCGACGCCTGGAAGATGATCGGACGGACGCCGAGCTACATCGTCGCGGTGCGACCGTTGCGCAAGGGTGCGATCACCGACTTCGAGGTCACCCAGGAGATGATCCGGCTCCTGTTGAAGCGGGTCGGCGTCAACCGCTTCAACCGGCCCCGCGTCGTGATCTGCGTGCCCTCCGCGATCACCGCGGTCGAGAAGCGTGCGGTGACCGAGGCGGCCCGCAAGGCAGGCGCCACCGAGGCCCAGCTGATCGAGCAGCCGATGGCCGCGGCGATCGGGTCGGGTCTGCCGATCAACGAGCCGATGGCCAACATGGTCGTCGACATCGGCGGTGGCACGACCGAGACGGCGTTGATCTCGCTCGGCGGCGTCGTGGCGCTCCAGGCGGTGCGGGTCGGTTCGTTCGACATCGACGCGGCGATCATCATCCACATCCGCCGGGAGTACGGGATCGCAATCGGCGAGCAGACCGCTGAGGAGATCAAGATCCTCATCGGTTCGGCCGACGAGACCCCCGACGAGGTCCGCGCCGAGGTGCGAGGTCGCGAGCTCATGTCGGGGCTGCCCAAGACCGTGATCCTCTCCGCCGCCGAGGTCCGCACGGCGATCGCCGAACCGGTCAACGCGATGGTCGACTCGGTCCTGGCCTGCGTGGCCGAGGCGCCGCCCGAGCTCGCCCAGGACCTGATCGAGCACGGCATCCACCTGGTGGGCGGCGGCTCGCTGCTCAAGGGGCTCGACCTGCGACTCGCCCGCGAGTGCGAGGTGCCGGTCCAGCTGGTGCGCCAGCCGCTCGAGTCCGTCGTGCTCGGCGCCGGCCGCGTCGTGGAGTCCTACGAGGAGCTCCGCGAGATGTTCATGGGCTCGCGCCGCTGAGGCGGGAGTGTGACCGAGGAGCTCCGCGAGATGTTCATGGGCTCGCGCCGCTGAGCGCCACGACCATCCCCGGGTGACGGCCGTCACCTCATAGGATGTGCGCTAGGGTCATCTCCCCTTCGCCTGGGGGGCGGGATCGTCCAGGTCCTGGTGTCGCACGGAGGTCGATCTGTCGATGGCGTTGCTCGAGGTCGAGGACGTGAGTGTCCGCTTCGGAGGGGTGACCGCGCTCGACGGTCTCACCTTCGACGTCGAGCAGGGTCAGGTCTGTGCACTCATCGGTCCGAACGGTGCGGGCAAGACGACGCTGTTCAACGTGATCAGCCGGTTGTACGAGCCGTCGAACGGTGCGGTCCGCTTCGCCGGCGCCGACCTGTTGTCGATGCCGCCGCACAAGATCGCTGCTGCCGGCATCGCCCGCACCTTCCAGAACCTCGCCCTGGTCCAGGGGCTGAGCGTGCTCGACAACGTGATGGTCGGTGCGCACGCCCGCACGACCGGCGGCTTCGTCGGCAGCCTCTTCGGTCTGCCGGTCCGGTCCCGGGAGCGCGCAATGCGCGCCGAGGCGTTGTCGGTGCTCGAACGACTCGGTCTGGCCGAGGTCGCTGCGAGGCCTGCAGCAGGGCTGCCCTACGGCACCCTCAAGCGGATCGAGCTGGCCCGTGCGCTGGCCGCGCGACCCCGACTCCTCATGCTGGACGAACCCGCGAGCGGCCTGACCCACAGCGAGGTCCACGAGCTGGGCGAGACCATCCGTTCGCTGCGCGACGAGTACGACCTCTCGGTGCTGCTCGTCGAACACCACATGGGCATGGTGATGGGCATCTCCGACAACGTCGTCGTGATGGAGTTCGGCCAGAAGATCGCCGACGGCCCGCCGGCGATGGTGCAGAACGACGAACGCGTCATCGGCGCCTACCTCGGGAGCTCCACATGACCGCACCCGACGCACCGCTCCTCGCGGTCCGGAACCTGGTCGCGGGCTACGGCCCCGTGCAGGTCCTCGATGGCCTGGACCTGTCGGTCGGCGCCGGAGAGATCGTCGTCGTGCTCGGAGCGAACGGCTCCGGCAAGACCACGACGCTGCGCGCCCTGTCGGGCATGATCCCGGCGAAGGGCTCGGTGCAGCTCGACGGCACCGAGGTCCTGGGTCGCAAGCCCGAGGACCTGGTCGGCCTGGGTGTGGCACACGTGCCGCAGGGGCGAGGCACCTTCCCCGAGCTCACCGTCGAGGAGAACCTCCGCGTCGGCGGCTTCACCCGTCCGGCCGACGAGGTCACCGCCGACATGGACCGCTGGTTCGAGGTGTTCCCGCGGCTGCGCGAGCGCATCGACCAGGCGGCCGGATCGATGAGCGGGGGCGAGCAGCAGATGCTGGCGATCGCCCGTGCGCTCATGTCGCGGCCGACGCTGCTCCTGCTCGACGAGCCGTCGCTCGGCCTGGCGCCGCTGGTCACCCGCGACGTCTTCGAGCGCATCTCGGCGGTCAACGCGGAGCTCGGCACCACCGTGTTGGTCGTCGAGCAGAACGCCAACCTGGCACTCGACATCGCGGCACGGGGCTACGTGCTCGAGACGGGCCGCATCATCGCCGAGGGCTCTGCGGAGGAGCTCCGCAACGACGACGTGGTTCGCCGCGCCTACCTGGGGGTCTGACCTCGTGCAGCTGTTCATCCAGCGTGTCTTCGACGGACTCCAGGCCGGAGCGATCTACGCGATCCTCGCCCTGGCGATCGTGATCATCTTCCGGGCGTCGGGCATGTTGAACTTCGCCCAGGGCGAGATCGCCATGTTCACCACGTTCGTGGCGTGGAACCTCTTCGACGTCGGGCTGCCCTGGTGGCTGACCTCGATCGCCTCGCTGCTGATCGGCTTCGTGGTGGGCGCCGTGTTGTACCGCCTGTTGATCGTGCGGCTCGGGGGGACCCACGCCAACCCGCTCGCGGTGGTGATGGTGACCATCGGTCTGTTCCTGATGTTGAACGACGGCGCAGGAGTCATGTGGGGCACCGACGCCAAACCGGTGCCGCGCGTGTTCGGCAACGGTCGCATCGAGATCTTCGGCGCCGGCATCGCGGTCCAGGTGCTCGGCCTGCTCGCCGTGCTCGCGATCCTGGTGATCGGGTTCAACCTGGTGTTCCAGCGGACCAAGCTCGGACTCGCCCTGCGGGCGGTCACCTCGAACCAGGAGTCCGCGGCGCTCGCGGGCATCAAGGTGACCACGACGCTGATGATCGGCTGGGGTCTCGCCGCGGCGATCGGTTCGCTGGCGGGCACCTTCACGGCCTCGGCGGTGGCGCTCGACAAGAACATGATGCAGGTCGTGCTCATCTACGCCTTCGCCGCCGCCACGCTCGGCGGCTTCGACAGCCCGATCGGCGCGGTCGTCGGCGGCCTGATCATCGGCCTCGTCTCCGAGCTCGTCGTCGGCTACGTCGACATCGTCGGACCCGACATGCGGCTGCTGCCCGGCTTCCTGCTCGTGCTGGTCGTGTTGCTCGTGCGGCCCCAGGGCCTGTTCGGCACGGCGAAGGTGGGCAGGGCATGACGGCGCGGATGACACCCCTGCGCGCGGTCGGCGTGGCTCGTCGCGCTCGTCGTGGCGATCGCACTCCCACACCTGGTCGGTGCCTCGGACGTGAATCGGCTCGGCGAGGTCATGTACATCGCCGTCGCCGCGCTCGGTCTCGCACTGCTGACCGGCTTCAACGGTCAGATCTCGCTCGGCCACGGCGCCTTCCTCGGGATGGGCGCCTACATCACGATGATCCTGACGGTCGACTACGACGTCTCCTACGGCCTCGCCGGGGTGGTCGCGGTCGTGTTCGCCTTCGTGGTCGGGCTGATCGTCGGCCTTCCTGCGCTGCGGATCACCGGCATCTACCTGGCCCTCGTCACGCTGGCGCTCGCGACGCTGTTCCCGCAGATCGTCGTGCGACTCGGAGACATCACCGGAGCCACGGTCGGCCGCGGCCTGCTGCCACGCGAGGGCTACGGCGAGTGGGACCTGCTCGAAGAGGTCGGCCGACGGAACTTCCTGTTCGAGGCCGGATTCCGGGCACCCGACTGGACGGGGCTGGCCGACGACCAGTGGCGCTACTACGTCTTCCTGGCGATCGCGATCGTCGTGTTCGTGCTCGTGCACAACCTGGTGCACTCCCGGGTCGGTCGTGCGCTCGTCGCCATCCGTGACAACGAGACCGCCGCCGAGGTCGCCGGTGTGCCGGTGTCGACCTACAAGGTCGTCACCTTCGGCATCTCCGCATCGATCGCTGCGATCGGCGGCTGGATGTTCGCCGTGCTCAACAACCAGGTGTCGCCGACGTCGTTCACCATCGCCCTGTCGATCACGCTGCTGGTGGCCGCGGTGCTCGGCGGTGCGAACAGCATCATCGGCCCGGTGATCGGCGCCTTCGTGATCGTGTACCTGCGTGAGGCCGTGCCGGCGGAGTCGCAGCGCTTCACCCAGGTGGTGTTCGGCCTGGTGCTGATCCTCGTCATGCTCGTCGCTCCCGGCGGCATCATCGGTGTGTACCGCAACGTCTCGGCACGCATCGCCCGATCCCGGGCAGGCCGCGCCTCGGACGGGCCGCCGCTCCCGCCGCCGGACCCGCTCGCCGAGCCGGTCGCCGGCACGGCGGTCTGACGCGGTCGACCTGAGCGGTCGGCGCCGGGCGCTCGACCGGATCGTTTCCATCCACAAGACCCCATCCAACTCCCAGGAGGAACGAGATGAGACCGAACAGCAAGTGGAAGAGCCTGGCAGCGCTGCTGCTGGCCCTGACCATGGTCGCCGCAGCCTGCGGCGGTCGCGACGACGACTCCAACGGGTCCGACGACTCCGGCGGTTCCGACGACTCCGGCGAGGAAGCGGCGACCGATCTCGCCGATCCGGCGCAGTGCCAGAACTACGACGGCACCCAGGGCGTCACCGACGACAAGATCCTGATCGGCAACTCGCTGCCGCAGTCGGGCCTGTTCTCGGTCTTCGACAAGGTGCGCGTCGGCATCGATGCGTACTTCACGTACGCCAACTCCAACGGCGGCGTCGAGGGGCGTGAGCTCGAGCTGAAGTCGCTCGACGACCAGTACCTCCCGGAGCGGACCCGCACCAACGTCGAGACGCTGGTGAACACCGACGGCGTCTTCGCGCTGCTCGGCATGGTCGGCACCGAGAACAACGAGCAGACCAGCCAGTTCCTCGCGGAGCAGGGCCTGTGCGTCCCGAACCTGGCGGTCGCCACCGGCTACCCGGGCTTCGGTGATCCGGCGGTGGACCCGTGGATCATCAACGGCCTGCCGAACTACGCGCTCGAGTCGATCGCGTTCGCCGACTACCTGGGTGCGAACAAGCCCGAGGCGAAGGTCGCCATCCTGGCCCAGAACGACTCCTTCGGCGACGCGTACGTCGACGCGTTCAAGAAGGCGATCGAGGGCACGAAGATCACACTCGTCGACGAGCAGACCTTCGACCCGAAGACCGAGAGCAACCCGCAGGGTCAGGTGACCACGCTGGCCAGCTCCGGCGCCGACGCGCTGCTGCTCGGCGTGACGTCGCTGCCGTGCCCGAACGCCCTCAAGGCCGTGAGCGACTCCGGTTGGAAGCCGCTCACGTACGTCACCCTGACATGCTCGTCGAAGGTCCTGATGGACGTCGCCGGACCTGCGTCCGAGGGCACCATCAGCACCCGAGCGACCTACGACCCGGCGGACCCGGCATCGGCCAGCGAGCCGGCCGTCGCCGAGTTCAAGGAGCAGGGTGCCGCAGGCGGCCTCACCGAGGCCGACCTGAACGACCTGAACGTCGCCGCGGGTTGGGGCTTCGGCGCCTACCTGGTGCAGCTGCTCGAGGCGTCGCCCGAGCTCGAGCGTGCATCGGTCATGAACACCGCGTGGTTCCAGAAGGACATCCACTACGGCCTCCAGCTCGAGGGCCTGACGTGGAACACCGACGGTGAGAAGGACCCCTTCGGCATCAACCAGCTGCAGTTCATCACGCGCACCGGTGGCCAGTGGGTCCCCGAGGGCGATGTGGTGGACTACTCGAAGCAGCTCGAGGCCCAGCTCGGCAACTGACGACGGCGCATCGAGGGGGTGTCGTCGGGCTCGACGCCACCCCCTCGGATGCCAGTGCCACACGATGGCCGGCCCGGTCGGGCCGGCCATCGGCGCGTCCGGAACCGACCGACGAAATCTCCGCCGTCGTGGACCGATGTCACACCACATCGACATACACTGACCACCGCGTACCTATCAGGAGGCCTCACACGTGTCCCAGCACATGGTTATCTTCCAGAATCCGGACGGTGACCCGGGTTACAACCAGTTCGAGTCCATCGAAGAAGCGGTGAGCTTCGTCGAGACGATCCGCAACGACCAGGGAATCGACAGCATCAGGATCTTCGAGCTCAGCGAGGTCAAGTTCGACCTGAAGCCGTACTACAAGGTCGAACTGCAGGCGCTCAGCGCCGGCTCGTCGTCGGCCTCGTCGTCCCCGCTGAGCACCTCCGCGCCGAGCGCACCGTCCGCTCCGAGCGCCCCGTCGACGCCCGCGTCGCCGATCGGATCGGACACCGCTCCTGCACCCGCCCCGACGCCGACGCCGTCGCCGTCCAGCCCGGCACCCGCGCCGGCGCCGAGCTCGGACACCACCTCGACCAGCCCGTTCGCGGCCCCGTCGGAGCCCACGCCGACCTACCCGGCCCCGTCGGCAGCGCCGGCCCCGTCCTCGGCCCCGGCTCCGTCCTCGGCGCCCGCTCCGTCCTCGGCCCCGGCACCCGCGCCGACGCCGCCGGCGGATCAGCCCCAGGACGACTCCCAGCCCACACGGCGGGGCCTGTTCGGGCGCTGAGCCGCACCCTTTCGATCGACCGAGCCGTGGCCGGCCCTCCGGGGTCGGCCACGGTCGCGTCCGTCAGGTGACGAGCAGGACCACGCCGACGACCAGCACGCTCGTGACCACGCCGAGCAACGCCGCGAGCCCCGCGACGGTCAGGGCCAACAGCAGCGACGACCGGAGCCGCACCCAGCCCGACAGGGTCACGTCGGATGCGTCGACCCGCTCGGCGGTCGCGTCACGCTGGAGCAGTCGCTGCAGGCGCGGGACGACCTTGGTGACGAGGCCGTCGCCGCGGTCCGCCGCCGGATCGTCGCCCGGGGCCGGGTCGGAGGAGATCGGTGCCTCGGATCGAGAGCTGGGCCGGGTCTCAGCGAGGCCTGCTCCGAGCGGTGCGGCGGCACGCGCCATGGCAGGCTGAGGGATCGGACGCCTGCCGAAGAGTGCGAGGCCGAATCCGACCGCACTCCCCACCACCAACAGGACTCCGACGAGCAGCGTGAACATGACCACATCGATCGTACCCACCGAGGGCGAAGGATCGTCAGACCCCGCTGCCGCCGATGCGACCCCACCGGCGAACAGGTCGACGTCGGTACCGCGTGGTCGTCGGCGCCGCCGCCGCTGGATCCTCGGCGGCCTGCTCGCCGCCGTGCTGCTGGGAGCGGTGCTCGCCGCCTTCCTCGTGCCGCTGCCGTACTACCTGGTGCAGCCCGGGTCGGTCCGACCTGCCGAGCAGCGCATCGAGATCCAGGGCGCGGAGAGCTTCGACACCGAGGGCGAGGTGCTGTTCACGACGGTCTACGTCAACCAGGCGACGCTGGCGCTGCTGATCCGTGCGCAGCTCGACGACGCCATCGAGGTGCGCACCGAGGCCGAGATGTACCCCGAGGGCGACCGCGACGCGACCCGCCAGCTGAACCAGCAGCGCATGGACCTGTCGAAGCTCACCGCGACCAGGGTGGCGCTCGAGGAGGTCGGCATCGACGCCGCCTACGTCGGCGACGGCGCCCGGGTGCTCGGGGTGGCGCCCGACGCCCCGTCGCACGAGGTCCTGGTCGCCGGGCGACGTCATCGTCGAGGTCGACGGCGAGCCGGTCACCATGCCCTCGGACATCGGCGATCACCTGGCGTCGTTCGTCCCGGGCGAGACGGTGTCGCTCCGCCTCCAGCGGGTGGTCGGCAACGAGGTGACCGACGTCGAGACCAAGGTCGAGCTGACCTCGACCGAGGACGACCCGGAGCGTCCGGTCCTGGGGATCACCGCGGATCCGGCCAACCCTCGCATCGACTCCGACGTCCAGGTGGCGGTGGACTCGGGCAAGGTCTCGGGGCCGTCGGCGGGTCTGGCGTGGACGCTCGCGATCATCGACCGGCTGACGCCCGGTTCGATCACCGACGGCGAGCGCATCGCCGTCACCGGCACGATCGCCGATGACGGCTCCGTCGGGCCGATCGGCGGCGTCGTGCAGAAGGTCGCCGCGGTGAAGCGAGCGGGCCTGCGCACCTTCATCTACCCGGCTGCGACGCCCGAGCACGAACAGGAGCAGATGCGCCGCATCGCCGGCGACGACCTCGATCTGGTGCCCGTGGCGACCGTCGGTGAGGCGGTCGACTTCCTGGAACCGGATGGTCTGGAGGCCCCGGCATGAGCTCGTCGTAGCGCCTCGTGTCACGTGGCGGCATACGCCACCGGAGCCCGACGCCCTCGTAGCATCGCACCATGACCGACTCGCTGCCCGAAGCTCCTGACATCGACCCAGCAGCGTTGGCGGCGACCGGCTTCAGCCGTGCCCGGAAGGGGTTCGAGCCGGCCGAGGTGCACGCCGTGCTGGGCCGGACCGCCGATGCGCTGCGGATCTGGCAGCTACGCGACGCGCAGCTGAGCGAGCGGGTGAAGGACCTCGCCGAGGAGCTGGGACGCGCCCAGGAGCTCGACGAGGAGCGCCTCACCGCGATGCTCGGCGAGGAGACCGCCCGAGTGATCTCCGCGGCGCGCGACGCCGCCGGTCAGATCCGGGCGAACGCCGAGGAGCAGGCGGCCGCGCTGCTCGCCGAGACCGAAGCCGCCGCGACGAGTGCGGCCGAGGCGCTGAAGGCCGAGGCGACGTCGCTGCGCGACGAAGCGGGGCGCCTGCGTGACGACGCCGCGTCGGACGCGACGACCATCCGCACCGAGGCCGAGAGCTCCGCCACGCATGACGCTCGCGGACGCCCAGCGGCGCAGCGAGGACCTGCTGCAGGCCGCGGAGTCGGTGCTCGCGAACCGCACCGCCGAGGCCGAGCGGGTCGTCGCCGACATGCTGGCTGCCGCCGAGGCGAATGCCGCCGCCGCTGCCGACGAGGCCGCCGCGGTGCGAGAAGCGGCCCGCCTGGAGTCCGTCGACGAGGTCGAGCGGGCCCGCGAGTCGGGTCGGATGATGGTCGCCGAGACGAAGGCGCTGCGTGAACGCATGCTCGCCGACCTGGCCGAGCGTCGTCTCAACGCCCGCCGCCAGATCGAGGGCGCGCTCGCCGCCCGGGACCGTGTCGCCGAGGTCCTGCGCGCCGCCGGCGCGCAGCTCGACGAGACCGTCGACGGGTTGGACCGCATCGACGTCGAGGCGAGCGCCGCCGCCGATGCCGCAGCCGCTGCGCTCGACGTCGATGTCGACACGCGAGCTGGCGGCGCTGCACGCCGAGCTCGGTGACACCGACGAGACGTCGGTCGACGTCGAGGAGCTGGTCGTCGAGGCGCCGGCGGCCCCTGACGCCGCTGTCCGACGAGGCCGCTGTCGCCGACGAGGCCGCTGCCGACGAGCGCCGACTGCGGCCGACGACCGTCGCCGACGAGGCCGTGACCGTCGCCGACGAGGCTGAGACTGTCGCCGTCGAGACCGTGTCTGCGCCGACGAGGCGGGGTCGGCGACCGACGACGGCGTCGAGAGCGCGACCGACGCCGCAGCGGTCACGGACGAGTCGGCCGACGAGCCGATCGCCTCGGCCACGACGGTCGAGGTGAGCGACGAGGTCGTCGTGGTCGACACCGACGACGGCGAGCTGGTCATCGAGACGATCGAGACCGTCGTGGACCACGTCGAGGTGACCGCGCACCTGGCGACCGCGGACGCCGCGTCGCCCGCAGCTCCCGGGATCCGACGCAGAGATCATCGGGATCTTCGACGGTCGCGACGACGACGTCGGCAGCGCCGGTCGAGATCGACGCAGCGATCGACGACGACCTGGACGACGACCTGGACGAGCTCGACGACGAGGGCGACGCTGGACGGACGACGAGGGTGACGACGACGACGGGCGCGAGGCCCATGTCGACGACGTCGAGGGCGACGGGGCGACCGTGCACGACCTGTTCGCCCGGATCCGCGCCGAGGGCATCGACGTGCGAGGACCGGCCAGGGTGAGGCACCCGGCGGGCCAGGTCCGGGTGACGAGATCGACCTGACCGAGGGTCCTGCGTTGCTGCATCGGGCGGGCGGGGTCCGGGCGGTGACAGCCGGTCCTCGTCGAACGGTGGCATCGACGTCGCGGTGCGCACCGACCAGGACCTGCTCGACACGCGTGACCAGCTCCTGGCGCCGATCGAGAAGAGCCTGTCGCGGGCCCTCAAGCGCCTCGCGTCGGACGAGCAGAACGAGATCCTCGACAAGCTCCGCCGGGTGAAGCGCGGTCGTCCCGACGCGTCGACGATCCTGCCGGCGGACGACGCCGCCTACGCCGACCGCTACGTCGAGTCGCTGCTGCCGGAGTTCATCCACGCGGTCGATGCGGGCGCCACCTTCTGGGAAGAGGTCGCCGGCGCCGCGGCCGACTCGCTCTTCGGTGGCGAGGAGCTGGTCGAGGAGTGCCTGCGAGCCCGCGTCGTGCTGTTCCTCGCGGTGCACCGCGCCCACCTGGAGCGCACGTTCACCGAGGCCGACGAAGCAGGACTCGACGTGGCCGAGCTCGGCGACCGGGTCCGTGCGTCGTACCGCGACTGGCGCTCGACCACGTTGGCCGACCTGGCGGGCGATCTGGCCACTGCCGGGTTCACCCACGGCGAGCGCCGCGCCGCTGGTCCGGGCACGCCGTGGCAGTGGGTCGTCGACAACGGCGGTCTGCCGTGTGCGGACGGCGAGGACAACGCGCTCGCTGGCGCGGTGCCCTGCGAGGAGCCGTTCCCGACCGGGGACCTGACGCCGCCGGCCCACCCCGGCTGCCGATGCATCCTCGCTCCGGCACGTCGGTAGCCTGTCGCCGTGCGCTACCCGAGTGACATGCCGCGTCCGTCGCGCAAAGAGGGACGCGCCGAACGGCGTGGAGGAGTCAACCGAGGGAGGATCGCCCTCGGCGTCGTCATCGTCGCGGTCGTGGTGCTCGCGCTGTCGCTGCGGGCGATCGCGACCTTCTGGACCGACTTCCTGTGGTTCGACAGCCTCGACCTGACCGCGGTCTGGGGCCGCCTGCTGTCGGCCAAGGTGACCCTGGGCGCAGCGACGACCCTGGTGTTCTTCCTGCTGCTCTGGACGAACCTGATCGTGGCCGAGCGGCTGGCCCCACGGTTCCGTCCGAGCGTCGGGCCCGAGGACGAGATCCTGGTCCGCTACCGCGACCTGGTCGCCGGTCGCCAGCGGCTCCTGTGGCTCGTGGTCGCCCTCGTCGTGTCGATCGTGCCGGGCTTCAGCGCATCGGCGCAGTGGCGCGAATGGCTGCTGTTCCGCTTCGGCGGCGACTTCGGTGTCGACGACCCGCAGTTCGCGACCGACATCGGCTTCTACGTCTTCAAGCTGCCGTTCCTGACCACCGCGGTCGACTGGCTCTTCGGGTTCCTCATCGTCACGACCCTGGCCGTCGCGGTGGTGCACTACCTGAACGGCGCGATCCGCGTGCAGCCCATGGGGGAGCGGGTCTCGCCCAACGCCAAGGCCCACCTCTCGGTCCTGCTGGCCGCCGCCGCGCTGACCAAGGCCGCCGACTACTGGCTGCAGCGCTACGAGCTGGTCACCTCGCAGGGACGGACGTTCGACGGGGCCGGCTACACCGACGTGAACGCCGCGCTGCCGGCCATCCAGCTCATGGTGCTGATCTCGGCCTTCACCGGGTTCCTGCTGCTGTTGAACATCCGCCGCAAGGGCTGGACGCTGCCGGTCATCATCCTCGGTCTCTGGGGCGTCATCGCGATCCTCGCCGGCAGCATCTACCCGGCGTTCGTGCAGCGCTTCCAGGTCGAACCGGCCGAGCTGGCCAAGGAACGTCCCTTCATCGAGCACAACATCGACGCGACCCGCGACGCGCTGATGCTCTCCGAGGTCGAGCAGACCGACTTCGAGTACTCGCCGCAGATCACCGACGCAGGCATCGAAGGAGGACGAGGAGAACCTGGTCAACGCCCGCCTGCTCGACCCGACGATCATGCTGCCCACGATCCAGGACATGCAGTTCGAGCGCGAGTACTACACGTTCTACGACGTCGACGTGGACCGCTACGAGATCGAGGACCGCCGGACCCCGGTGATCATCAGCTCCCGCGAGCTGAACCTGGCCGGCGTCACCGCTCCGTCGTGGGAGAAGCTCCACCTGGTCTTCACCCACGGCTACGCCGCTGCGGTCGCGCCGTCGAACTCGGCGAACACCCGCGGCGAGCCGAACTTCCTGGTGAGCGGCATCCCGCCGAAGGTCGAGGACCTGCCGGCCATCGAGCAGCCGGAGATCTACCACGGCGAGCGGATGGACGGCTACGCGATCGTCGGGACGAAGCAGAGCGAGCTCAGCGACGACAACGTGAGCTCGTCCTACGCGGGCGACGCCGGTGTTCCGATCGACTCGAGCGTGCGTCGGGCGGCGTTCGCCCTGCGCTTCGGTGAGATCGAGCCGCTGATCTCCGACAGCATCACCGACGAGTCGAAGGTCATCTACAACCGCGACGTGATCAAGCGGGTGAAGGAGATCGCGCCGTTCCTCGAGACCGACGAGGACCCGTACCCGGTGCTGCTCGACGGCCGCGTGCAGTACGTCGTCGACGCCTACACGACGACCGCCAGCTACCCGTACGCGCAGCGCGTCGACGCCGCGGCCGTGTCCGAGGGGATGAGCGGGTCGTTCAACTACCTGCGCAACTCGGTGAAGGCGTTGGTCGACTCCTACGACGGTGACGTCACGCTGTACCTGACCGACGAGCTCTATGGCGAGCCGGACCCGATCATCCGGGCCTACGCCAAGGCGTTCCCGGGACTGTTCACCGAGGAGATCCCCGACGAGGTCCGGGCGCACTTCCGCTACCCGGAGTTCCTGTTCAAGACGCAGACCCACATGTGGGGCCGGTACCACCAGAGCAACCCCTCGACGTTCTTCAACAACAGCGACCGCTGGACCGTCGCACCCGCGCCGTCGGACCGGGGTGTCGACGCCGAGGGCGAGCCCTCGAGCGCCCAGGAGGGCCAGGGTCCGATCGATCCGTACTACCAGGAGATGAAGATCGGCTCGGCCGAGACGAGCCAGTTCGTGCTCACCCGCCCCTTCGTGCTCTCGGCCGGGAACGAGGGCCGCACGCTCACCTCGGTGATGATCGCCCGGAACGACCCCGAGGACTACGGGAAGCTCGAGGAGATCGTCATGGTCTCCGACGTCGACGGCGAGATGCAGCGCAACAACGACGTCGACGGCCCGATCCAGGCGAACCGCAAGATGGTGGTCTACCCGCCGCTGGCCGAGTACCAGCTGCAGCTCGGCCGCAACGGCGTCGCGGGTCCGCTACGGCAACCTGCTGATCATCCCCCAGGGCAACGCACTGGTGTACCTGCGGCCGATCTACGCCGCCGAGGAGTCGAGCGGCAAGTTCACCCTGCAGCGCGTCGTGGTGGCCTCCGGCGACGGCGTCGGCTTCGGTGAGACCGTCGAGGCGGCGATGCTCGACCTGGTCGACTCGGATCCCGAGGACTGCGGTGGACGCCCCGCCGACCGCTCCGACGGCGACGGTCGCCGGAAGTCGCCGACGACGACCGTCCCCGACGGGTCGGCGTCGGTCGAGGAGCTCCTGCGCTCAGGCCGACGAACGCTTCACCGAGGCCGACGACGACCCTGAAGAGCGGCGATCTGGCCGGTACGCAACGCCTGATCGGGAGGCGCGGGACCTGGTGAAACGGGCCGCCGACGTCCATGGGACGCACGAGCTCGACCACGAGCAGCACCACGACGACCACGGTCGCTCCGGACACCTCGGACTGAGCGCGGTCGAATCCTGCGTGGGGGCGGACCCCCATGTAGCGTGGCCCGCCGTGCGCAACTCCCTGCTGGCAGCCCTCGACTTCATCGATCCGGAGAAGCTGATCGTCCGCGGCGGCTACATCTTCATCTTCGCGATCGTCTTCGCCGAGTCGGGGCTGCTCATCGGGTTCTTCCTGCCGGGTGACTCGTTGCTGTTCACCGCCGGGATGTTCGCCGGCGGTGCCTTCACCGAGAAGCTGCCGAACGTCGACTTCAACATCTTCGTGCTGCTGGTCGGCATCTTCATCGCCGCCGTCGCGGGTGACCAGGTCGGCTACGTGTTCGGGCGCAAGGTCGGGCCGTCGCTGTTCAACCGCCCGGACTCACGGCTGTTCAAGCACGAGCACGTCGAGAAGGCGCAGCAGTTCTTCGACAAGCACGGCCCCAAGGCGCTGATCCTGGCCCGTTTCGTGCCGATCGTGCGCACCTTCTGCCCGATCGTCGCGGGTGTGGCGCACATGGACTACCGGACCTTCGTCCGCTACAACGTCGTCGGCGGTCTGCTCTGGGGCGTCGGCGTCACCTCGCTGGGCTACTTCCTCGGGTCGGTGACGATCGTGCAGGAGAACTTCGAGATCGCGATCCTGGTCGTCGTGGCGGTGTCGCTGCTGCCGATCGTGTTCGAAGTCGTGAAGTCCCGCCGCCACCGCAGCGACTCCGCCGCCTGACGCTCCTGCCTGCCGCTGCTGCCTGACGCTGCTGCCCGACGTCGGCGACGCCGACCGACCGCACGCCCTGACGCTCGGCGCCTACACGCTCGGAAACTGTTGACGGAAGGACGACGGTCCGCTCAACTCTGCGTGAACTCCGTCACATGCGGGACGGAGCCCAGATGACACGAGCAGGACCCCGGGCGCGCTGCGTCCACGACCTCATGAGGTAGTCCATGTCGCACGTCCTCGCCGCCGAAGGCGGCTACCAGGTCTTCGAGTTGGGAAGCTCGGAGTGGTTCTGGTTGTGCTTCTGCGTCGGAGTGTCGTTGGTGGCACTCGTCGCCGGCTGGTTGATGATGCGCAGCGTCCTCGCGAAGGACGCCGGCTCCGAGGCGATGGGCGAGATCGCCGAGGCGGTCCAGGTCGGAGCGATGGCGTACATCAAGCGCCAGTTCCGGACGATCCTGGTCATCGTGGTCCCGTTGGCGGTGATCGTGTTCGTCACGTCGACCGAGGTGCTGAGCCCCCTCGACGCAGCCGACGGACTCGACAAGGTCCAGTCCGGGCTCTGGCGCACGCTGGCCTTCCTCGGCGGGGCGCTGTTCTCCGGTCTCATCGGGTTCCTCGGCATGTGGCTGGCGACCAGGGCGAACGTGCGGACCGCCGCGGCGGCCCGCAGCGGTCGGATGGACGACGCCATGCAGGTCGCCTTCCGAGCCGGGGGCACCGTCGGGCTGTTCACCGCCGGGCTCGGGCTGCTGGGAGCGACCACGATCGTGATGGTCTTCCAGAACACGGCGTCGTCGATCCTGGTCGGCTTCGGGTTCGGCGGTTCGCTCCTGGCGCTGTTCCTACGCGTCGGTGGTGGCATCTTCACCAAGGCGGCCGATGTCGGCGCCGACCTCGTCGGCAAGATCGAGGCGGGCATCCCCGAGGACGATCCCCGGAACCCCGCCACCATCGCCGACAACGTCGGCGACAACGTCGGCGACTGCGCCGGCATGGCGTCGGACCTCTTCGAGTCCTTCGGTGTGGTGCTCGTCGCGAACATCATCCTGGGCGTCACGGCGTTCCAGGCGATCGGGATCGAGGGCGCCAACGCGGCGAAGGGTCTCATCTTCCCGCTGGCGATGATGGCCGTCGGCCTGCTCGCCTCGTTGCTCGCCCTGTTCGTGGTGCGTGCCCGGCCCGAGGAGACCGACGCACTCAAGCCGATCAACCGCGGCCTCAACGTCGCCTCGCTGCTCGCCCTGGTCGGCGCCGCAGTGCTCGCCTTCGGCTACGTCGGCGACCCCGCTCGCTCGTCGGTCGACCAGGTCGGGCTCCGGATGTTCGCCGCGATCGTCGCGGGCGTGGTGCTCGGCCAGGTGGCGAGCCGGGTCACGCAGTACTACACCTCGAGTCAGTTCAAGCCGGTCAAGGACATCGCCGATGCCGGGAAGACCGGTCCGGCGACCGTGGTGCTCTCGGGCATCTCGAGCGGGATGGAGTCGGCGGTCTGGGCGGTCGTCGCCATCGCCGTCGCCATCCTGGTCGCGCTCGGTCTGGGTGGGGGCAGCACGCTGTTCGCGTTCTACCTGGTCGCGCTCACCGGCATCGGCATGCTCGCGACCACGGCGATCGTCGTGGCCGAGGACACCTTCGGGCCCATCGCCGACAACGCCCAGGGCATCGCCGAGATGGCGGGGGAGTTCCACGGCGACACCGAGCGCATCCTCGACGGGCTCGACACCGTCGGCAACACCACCAAGGCGGTCACCAAGGGGTTCGCCATCGGTTCCGCGGTGATCGCCGCGGTCGCGCTGTTCGCCTCGTTCCGCGAGACCATCGCGGCAGAGGCCGAAGGGGCGCTGGGCCGCACCGGCGAGGGGATCGAGGCGGCGTTCAACGCCGTCGCGATCAACATCGCCGATCCGAAGACCTTCGCCGGCGCGCTGATCGGCGCCGTCGTGGTCTTCATGTTCTCGTCGCTCGCCATCCTCGCCGTCAGCCGGACCGCCGGCACGGTGGTGCAGGAGGTCCGGCGTCAGTTCCGTGAGAAGCCGGGGATCATGGACTACACCGAGAAGCCCGACTACGGACCGGTCATCGACATCTGCACGGGAGCGGCGCTGCGCGAGCTCGCCACCCCTGCGCTGCTCGCGGTCCTGATGCCCGTCGCGGTGGGCTTCGGGCTCGGCGCCTACGCCCTCGGCGGCTACCTCGCGGCGACGATCGTCGTCGGTGCGCTGATGGCCAACTTCCTGTCGAACGCAGGCGGTGCGTGGGACAACGCGAAGAAGTACATCGAAGAGGGCAACAATGGGGGGAAGGGCTCCGACGTGCACACCGCGGTCGTGATCGGCGACACCGTCGGCGACCCGTTCAAGGACACCGCAGGGCCCGCGATCAACCCGCTCATCAAGGTCATGAACCTGGTGTCGCTGCTCGTGCTGCCGGCGATCCTCTCGATGGCCGACGACGGCGCCCGCTACGCGATCGCCGCAGCGGCACTCCTGGTCGTGCTCGGCGGCATCGTCTACTCCAAGCGGCAGGCCACCTCGTTCGGGGACGATCCCGCGCCGGCCGCACCGGCCGGCTGAGCGACGGGCATCTCCCCCCGGACGGCGATCCGGACTGCGAGACTGGTCCGATGACATCCACCTCGGCGACACGGGCAGCGTGGGAGCTCGGTCCGGCGGACCGGGACCAGCTCGCAGGGCGTGTCTTCGCCGTCGTGCTCGAGGAGCAGCTGGCGGAGTTCATGTCGCACGAGGCCGGAGTGCGCCGGGGCGACGACCCCGAGGAGCTGCACGCCTACCGGGTCGCCCTGCGCAGGGCACGCTCGCTGCTGTCCGCCGGCGGTGAGGTCTATCCCGTCGAGGAGCTCGAGCTCCTGCGAGCACTCGCGGAGCGCTTCGCCGCGGCGACCTCGACGCTGCGTGACCTCGACGTACTGATCGAAGGGTTCGAGGATCACGTGGCCGCCGTCTCGCCGCCGATGCGCGATGGCGCCATGGACCTGCTCGCCGAGCTGCGGGCGAACCGGGCGTTGCGGCACAAGGGCCTCGTCGCCGAGATCGACGGCGACCTGCACACGACGTTGCTGCGGCGCTGGCAGACGATGGCGACGGTGTACCGGCTCGGCGGGAGTGAGCCCGGTGCGGACGCGATGCGCCGCAGCGGTCAGGTCGTCGACGAGACCATCCGCCGTTCGGTCCGCAAGTTGCGCCGCGCGGGGAAGAAGGCGCACGGCAGTGCGGATCCCGACCGGTGGCACAAGGTGCGCAAGCGACTGAAGCGGGTCCGGTACCTCATCGCGATCTTCGGCCCCCTGTACGAACCGGAGACCTTCGACGAGACGCTGCGCCGCATGCGGAAGCTGCAGAACCGACTCGGTGACCTGCAGGACTCCGTCGCCCAACCGGTGCTCATCGCCGAGGCCGGTGCCGCAGCGGGCGGTCGCGCGGGCCTGACCGCCGGCGCGATGTGCGAGGTGGCCCACGACCTGGGGCCGACGGCGATCGAACGGTGCGAGGCGGCCTGGGAGCGCTTCGACCGCCCGCGCACGTGGAAGCACATCGAGCGCGCGCTCGGCGACTGACTCGCCCTCGACTGGCTCATCCCTCGACTGGCCCGTCCCACGGGACCGTTGCACCCGCTCCTCATTGCCGGGGGAACGGATCCGTGGTTGACTGCGCCGACGGATCGCCGAGGCGGTCCGGAGATCACTTGCCGGCTGCGGGGGCGTCGGACGGCCTGACGAGGGGATGGGTCATGGTGAAGGTGGACCTCGATCCGGAGCGGTTCCCGAACCTGACCGGTGTCGAGCGGCCGTTCTACGAGTTCTGGAGCGAGCGGATCCTCCGTGACGACGACCCCCACCGGGGTCGCTGGATCGACTACGAGGAGAGTGCGGTCGAACGCGCCGAGGCGCGCAACCGGATGGTCAGCTCGGTCACCGACCTGCCGGGCAGCCGCGTGCTCGACGTGGGCTGTCAGAACGGCGCGTGGTTGGTGGCCCTCGGCCTGGCGGGCGCGCAGCCCACCGGCATCGACGTGATCGAACCCGCGGTCGAGGCCGCCCGCATCCGGACCGCCGCCCACGGCGTGGTGGCCCGGGCAGAGGTCGGCAGCGCGTGTGAGATGCCCTTCGCCACCGGCGAGTTCGACGTGGTCGCGTCGTCCGACGTGCTCGAGCACGTGCCCGACAAGGTGGCCATGCTGCACGAATGCGTCCGCGTGCTGCGTCCGGGTGGGTTGCTGTTCCTGGTCGCCCCGGTGCGCTTCAGCGTGAAGCACCTGCGGCGCGACCCGCACTACGGCCATGCCGGCATCAGCGTGCTGCCCGGTGCGGCTGCCGGATGGGTCGCGACGACCTTCCTCGGCGAGACCGAGTACGAGGTCGAGACGCTGCCCACCCGTGCCTGGACGGTGCGCCAGCTCCGGCGCTTCGGCATGGACCTGATCGACATCGAGCTGGGCGGACGGGCGGCACCCGGCCCGCCGGCGGTGCGGCGCGTCGTCGACGAGCTGCGTCAGAGCTTCACGCTCGTCGCCAGGAAGAACCGCGGCGCGCTCGTCGACGACTGAGCGGTCGGCTCAGTCGTCCTCCTTCTCCAGCGGGGGAAGGAACTCGAAGTCGATGTCGCCCAGTCGGACGAGTGTCGAGGAGATCCATCCGCCCATCGCTGAGAAGTGGTCGTCGAGCACCGAGCCGTCGGCCAGCGTGGCTTCGTCGAGCTCGTAGCTCCCCTCGTAGCTGACCTCGATCGCGTGCTCGGTCTCGGTCAGGTCCTCGTTCGAGACCGCTTCGACCGTGGGGCCCGAGCGGATCAGGCGCTCCGAGCCGATCGACGGGCTCTCGGGTGGCAGGGCGTCGAGCACACGACGCGGGTCCGGTGCGTCGACCAGCCGCTGGATCCTCAGGACCACCTCGATGTCGATCCGCGGCTGCTCGGGCAGGTCCTCTTCGATGTACCAGGAGCGGTACGCCGTCTGGGACCACGTCGGCCACTCGAGCGTCAGATCGGCCCGGACCCTCGGTGGCAGTCCCTCGCCCGGGACGCCGTAGCTGGTCTCCCAGGTGAGATCGCCCAGCAGGACGTCGGTGTGGAACCGCTCCTCGAACGCCTGGCGCTCGAGCAGCGCGTTCTCGAGGGCGTCGCGCAGCGCCCCGATGGCATCGGTGAAGACGTGGTCGAGCATGCAGCGGTGAGGCTACCGCGCGCCGCGCGGAGTGCCGGCTGCAGCGAAGTGGCGGACTAGGTTCGACCGGCGATGGGAGTGGGGGGCAGGGTGGACGAGGGTACGGCTGCACAGCGCGTCGACCCCTGGTGGATCGCCGCGCTGTGCGTGCTGGTGCTGGGTGTGGTGGTGCACGCGATCTCGGCGGCGCGCGGCGGGTGGATCCCCAGCGGCGACGACGGGTTCTGGTCGATCATGTCGCGCTCGGTGTTCAGCGACCATCCGCCGCTGCTGGGCTCGAGCTCGTCGGGCGGCCTGCTCGAGGGCGACGGCTACCACCACCTCGGCCCGCTCGGCTTCTACCTGCTCGCGCCGTTCGTCGCGTTGTTCGGCAGCATCGGCGTGGCGCTCGGTGCCGCGGTGGTGAACGCGACCTCGGTCGTGGTGGCCGCGGTCGCCGTCCGCGCCGGCGCTGGTCGACGGGCCGGTTGGTTCGTGCTCTGGGGTGGCGCGCTCCTGTGCTGGACGATGGGCTCGGAGTTGCTGGTCGACCCGTGGAACCCGCACCTGGCGACGTTGCCGTTCTGGTGCGGGCTCGGGTGTGCGTGGGCGGTCCTGCGCGGCCGTCCCGGGTGGGCGACGCCGGGTGTGGTCGCGCTGTCGCTCTCGTTGCAGACCCACCTCTCGTTCGTCGCCGTCGCAGGGTGCGCAGCGCTGGTCACCCTGGTCGGGTGTGCCTACTGGTGTCGTCGGGCGTCGCTCGCCGACGGGTCGCAACCCCGGGTGGTGGGCCTCCCGATCGCCTGGGTGCCGCTGGTCGGCGCCGTCGTCGCCGGGCTGCTCGCCAACCTGGTGACCCTCGTCCAGCAGTTCTTCGGTGCCGGGCCCGGCAACCTCACGCTCGCACTCGGCGGCAGCGCGGGCCAGGACGATCCGATCGGGATCGGCGCGGGTGCCCGTGCGCTCTCCCAGCCCTTCCTCGCCCCGAGACACTGGCTGCCGGGGAGCTGGCGACCCCAGGCCCTGCCCATCGACGAGCTGGCGTCGCCCTGGTTGGTGGTCGTCGTCGTCGTTGCCGCCATCGCCCTGGGTGTCGTCGCGCTCCGGCTCGGCCGCTGGCAGGACGCGGTCGTCATGGCCTTCGCCGTCGCGCTCTGTGCCGCCGGTCTGCTCACCACGTCCAAGACGGCGATCCGCACGATCGGCGTGCCGTTGACACTGATGCGCTGGGCATGGCCGATGGCGCTGTTCGTCCAGATCACCGTGCTCGAGACCGGCCTTCGGCTCTGGTCGGCGTGGCGACACGAAGCGCTGCCCGATCACGACCCGGCGGGGGACCGACCGGTCGAGCCCACGCCCGCGACCCGGACGCCAGCGACCCGGACGCCCGCCACCCTGACCTCGGTCGCCGCCCTGGCGCTGACCGTGGTCCTCGTCGGTGCCAACCTGCCGGCGCGGGACGAGGGCTCCGGGGCGAAGGCGGCGTCGCGGGAGGCGATCGGAGCGGTCATCGAGCCGGCTGCCGCTCGGATCGCCGAGGCCGGCACTCCGCTGATCGAGCCGAGCTGGAACACACTCGCCGCGGAGACAGCGGTCGCGCTCATGGACCTGCTCGACGAGCAAGGGATCCACTTCAGCGTCGACGATCCGGTCGTGATCCGTCAGGTGGGGGAGCGCCACCGTCGCGACGGGACCGAGCAGGTCACGGTCACGACGACCGGCGGCGCAGGTGTGTTCGAGCCGCCAGCGGAGGGCTTTGAACGGATCGCCGAGACGATGCCGTTGTCGCCGTCCGAGGTCGAGTGGTTCCAGGAGGAGCGTGGTGAGCTCGAGGAGCGGCTGCCCGACTTCGTCGAGCGGCTCGTCACCGACGCCGAATTCGCTGCCCGGGTACCCCTGGCGCCGGACACGCAACTCGCACGGCTCGACCCGGAGACCGTGGTCTGGGTGCACATGCTCTGCGGGAAGTACCGCCGGATCCTGCTCGGATCCGAGCTCGTGCAGCGAGACCTCGTCGACGACGAGACCCGTGCGCGGCTCTGCTCGATGAACCAGCGACTCGAGGACGGCGCGGTCGCGATCGACCTCGGTCCGCCGCCAGGATGAGCGACACCGGGCCGACGGCTGTCGACCCGGTGTGCGCCGGCGGATTCGGAGTGGGGCTTCGGGTCAGACGGACGCGAGTGCGGCGCCGTCGACCTCGTAGAGGACCGACGAGCCGGCCTGGACCGACGGGACGAGCCCCGCGGCGGTCGGCAGGACCTGCTCGGCGTAGTACCGGGCGGTGGTGATCTTGGCCTGCAGGTACGCCGTGTCGTCGGAGCCGCCGACGAGCTCGTTGCGGGCCGCGAGTGCCTGGCGGGCCATGAGCCAGCCGCCGGTCACGATGCCGAAGATGCGCAGGTAGGGCGTGGCGCCCGAGAGCGCCTGGAGCGGATCGGCGATGCCGTTGGTCATCACCCAGTCGGTGACGCCGGCGAGCGACTCGACCGCGGCGGCCAGCGCGGTGCGGATGGACGCGAAGTCCTCACCTGCGTCGGCGAGCTCCGCGTCGAGGTCGCGCATGGCCTGCAGGTGGTCACCGACCACGCCGCCCATGCGCAGACCCAGCTTGCGGCCGACGAGGTCCATGGCCTGGATGCCGTTCGTGCCCTCGTAGATCGGAGCGATGCGCATGTCGCGGTAGTGCTGGGCGACACCCGACTCCTCGACGTAGCCCATGCCGCCGAACACCTGGATGGCGGTCGAGGTGACGTCCATGCCGACATCGGTGCACCACGCCTTGGTGACGGGCGTGAGCAGCTCGGCGATCTCGCGCCAGCGCTCGGCGTCGTCACCGTCGAGCGCACGCGAGAGGTCGATCGCCGCGGCGTTGTAGACGATGAGCGCGCGCATCGCCTCGATGCTGGACTTCATCGACAGCAGCATGCGACGGACGTCGGGGTGCTCGATGATGAACGCCGGCTCCTTGGAGTCGCCGCCGATCTTGCGACCCTGGCGACGCTCCTGGGAGTAGGCGAGCGCCTTCTGGTAGGCGGTGTCGCCGAGGGCTGCGCCCTGGATGCCGACAGCGATGCGGGCCGAGTTCATCATGGTGAACATGGCGCGCATGCCCTGGTTCTCCTCGCCGACGAGGTAGCCGGTGGCTCCACCCTCGTCGCCGAAGCTCATGACACAGGTGGGCGAGGCGTGGATGCCCATCTTGTGCTCGATCGACACGCACTTCACGTCGTTGCGCTCGCCGATGTTGCCGGCCTCGTCGACGTGGAACTTGGGCACGATGAACAGCGAGATGCCCTTGGTGCCGGGAGGCGCCTCGGGCAGGCGGGCCAGCACCAGGTGGATGATGTTCTCGGCCATGTCGTGCTCACCGAACGAGATGAAGATCTTCGTGCCGGTCACCTTGTAGGTGCCGTCGCCCTGGGGGATCGCCTTGGTGGTGCACAGCCCGACGTCGGAACCCGCCTGGGGCTCGGTCAGGTTCATCGTGCCGGTCCACTCGCCGGTCACCAGACGTCGGAGGTAGATCTCCTTCTGGGTCTCGGTGCCCCATTCCTGCAGGCACTCGATGGCGCCGGTGGTGAGGCCGGGGCACATCGTGAGCGCCCCGTTCGCCGCGGTCTCGAACTCGGCCGCCACGGCGAACACCGACTCGGGGAACCCTGCGCCGCCGTACTCGACGTGAGCGTTCAGACCCTGCCAGCCGGCGTCGACGAACTTGGCGTACGCCTCCTTGAACCCGGCGGGGGTCTGCACACCCTCTGGGCTCCAGGTGAGTCCCTCACGGTCGCCCGACGCGTTGAGCGGCGCGAACACCTCCTGCATGAAGCGCCCCTGCTCCTCGAGCACCGAGGTGACGGTCTCGAGATCGGCGTGGGAGTAGAGGTCGGTCTTCGAGAGCTGCTCGAGTTCGCCGATGTGGCGCAGCGCGAAGAGGGCGTCCTTGACGGGGGCTCGGTACTCAGACATGTCCCTATGTTACCGGCCGGTAAGTTCGCCGCCCAAGCGGCCGCTGAGACTGGTGGCCGGGAGCGGTGGCCGGGAGTGGTGGGCGGGAGTGGTGGGCGGGAGCAGACCGGGACGTTGCTCGGGAGCGTCAGTCGTCGGTGCGCACATGAGGACTCATGACGGCGATCGGCAGCGAGATGCCGGCCTGGCGGTGGCGGAGGCCCGCGATCCGTCGGCCGGCCTGCACCGCGGGCTTCGGTGCGCCGAGCAGCTCGCCCAGGGTCTCGGCGGTGCGGTCGAGGTCGGCGGCCACGAGGGCCAGACCGAAGATCGAGGTGGGCTCGGTCGGTGGTGGGTTCACCTGCGTCGGGGCCGACGAGCTCGAGGATCACGTCGCCCGCCCAGAAGAACGTCTGGCGCATGGGGGCGCCGTAGCTGGTCGTCGATCGACCGCCCCGCACCTCGAGACCGGCGCGCTCGAACGCGGCGATCGTGCGCTCGCAGTCGCCGGTGCGGACCACCACGTGGTCGATCGACACGATGCCGTTGGGGTGCGTCGGGCCGGACTCGTGCTCGGCGCCGGCGCCGGCGTCGAGCAGCGCCACGCCGTCCAACTCGGCCGATCCGATGCCGTCGAGGGACCAACCGAGGAACGAGCCGCCCGAGCCGGTCAACACGATCGTGGTGCTCCCCAGGCGGACGCGGTCACCGGTGACGTCGAACCCGGCTGTGGTCCACGCCGCTGGTGTGTCACCGAGCTCGATCGTGGTGAGCTGTGCAGCTGTCGGTCGTCCGCCGGACCTGCCGTCGTTCATCGCCGAACGGTACCGTGGCGCCGTGACGGCGACCGACTTCACCCCCGCCGGCGAGCTCGACCTGAACCGCCGGGCGCTGACGTGGCTGCTGGTGGCCACGACCGGATACGTCGCCTGCTCGTTGATCGCGAACGTCATGTCGGTACGGATCCTGCGGCTCGGCCCTGACTGGGCGAGCTTCTCGATCGACGCCGGCACGTTGACCTATCCGCTGACCTTCACCCTGCGCGACCTGGTGCACAAGGTCGGCGGCCGTTCGGCCGCCCGAGTCGTCATCCTGGCCGGGGCAGCGATGAACGTGCTGCTGGCGCTCGGGCTGTGGGCCGCTGCGGCGCTCCCGGAGGACTCACTGGTCGAGGGCCCGGCGCAGGAGTGGTTCGGTCCGGTGCTCAATCCCGTCACCCGGATCGTCGCCGCCTCGGTCATCGCCCAGGTGATCGCCGAGCTGGCCGACACCGAGGTGTACCACCGCTTCGTGCTGCGATTCGGGCACCGCGTGCAGTGGGGCAGGGTGCTGACGTCGAACCTGGTCGCGATCCCGATCGACTCGGTGATCTTCGTCGCCATCGCCTTCGGTGGCATGGTGCCGTTCTCGGTGGCGGTGTCGCTCGTGTGGGCCAACATCGCGGTGAAGTGCCTGGCCACGCTGATCAGCGTGCCCCTGATCTACGCAGTTCCCGAAGACCTCCATCGTCCACCGGTGGAGTGAGAGGGGTCGGAACGCCAAAAGGCGTGAGCCATGGTCGCTCGGCGACCTCGACTCACGCAGTTTCGGGATCTGACCTGGGTCAGATGATCAGGAGTTGCGACCTGCGTTGGGCTTCCGGCCGTGGTTGGCCTTCTTGCGCCGAACGTTGGCCTTCTTCTTCGAGGTGCGCTTCGACATGGGAGACGACGCTACCGGAGCACGGGTGCGCGACTCCAACCCGGCTCCGTCCTGCACAGCGGCGAGGACCCCATGGGTGGTCGGCTCCGCCCTCCACTACCCTCTGAGCGCCGCCGGACCGGCACCCGCGCCATCGGCCGGGGTGGCCGAGCGCCGGCCGCCACTGTGCGCCGGTCCATCCGGCGAGCTGGTCTTCTGAGGAGTCTCGTGGAACGTTTCGGATTCGTCGGCCTGCCGAACGCCGGCAAGTCGTCGCTGTACAACGCACTCGCCGGCGGCGGCGCCCTGGCGGCGCCCTACGCGTTCGCCACCGTCGACCCGAACGTCGGGGTCGCGAAGGTGCCCGACGATCGTCTGGAGCGACTCGCCGTGATGTCGCAGACCAAGTCGGTCATCCCCGCGAGCGTCCAGTTCGTCGACATCGCCGGCCTGGTCGAGGGTGCGGCGCAGGGCGAGGGGCTCGGCAACCGGTTCCTGTCGCACATCCGAGAGGTCGACGGCATCGTGTTCGTGCTGCGCGCCTTCGTCGACACCGACGTGCCCGGTTCGTCGGACCCGGTCGAGCAGCTCGGCATCCTCGAGGTCGAGCTGGTCTACGCGGACCTCGAGACGCTCGAGAAGCAGTCCGAGAAGCGACGCAAGGCGGCCAGGGTCGACAAGTCCCTCGCTGACGAGGTCGCGGCGCTCGACGCGGCCATCGAGGTGCTGCAGACCGGCACGCCGATCTACCGCTCCGATCTCGACGACGACCAGCGCGCGGCGCTGAAGCCGTTCTTCCTGCTCACCGCCAAGCCGGCGATGGCGCTGGTCAACCTGGACGAGGAGCAGCTCGAGGACCCCGAGCCCCTGCTGGCGCCCGTGCGCGAGGCGTTCGGCGCCGACGGCGACGAGCTGGTGATCGGGCTGTGCATCCAGCTCGAGGCCGAGGCCGCCATGCTCGACGAGGAGTCCCGCGCCGAGATGCTCGAGGCGCTCGGCCTGGGCGAGGGCGCGCTGCCAGCGTTCCTGCACACCGCCTACCGCATGCTGGGCCTGCGCACCTTCTTCACCACCGGTGAGAAGGAGACCCGGGCGTGGACGTTCCGAGAGGGCTACAAGGCGCCGCAGACCGCCGGTGTCATCCACACCGACTTCGAGCGCGGCTTCATCCGCGCCGAGACGATCCACTGGGACGAACTGCTCGAGGCGGGTTCGTGGGCGAAGGCGCGTGAGTCCGGCAAGGCCCGGGTCGAGGGCAAGGACTACGTGGTGGCCGACGGCGATGTCATGGACTTCCGCTTCAACGTCTGACCGGGTGCTGACGGCCGGGTCGACGAGCGCGGTGACCACCGGTGCCCCGACGTGTGATCATGTCCCCATGACCGGTGCTCCCTCACAGGGTTGGCTCGTGCACGACGGTCGTGTGCTGGCGAGCGCCGAGGTCGCGACGACCCGTGCTGCGCGACGGCGGGGCCTGCTCGGGCGCGACGGCGCCGACGGGGTGCTGGTCATCCCGACGCGTTCGGTGCACACCTTCGGGATGCGCTTCGCGATCGACGTCGCCTTCTGCAGCGAGGACGGCACCGTCCGACGCACGTTGACGCTTCGCCCCAACCGGGTCACCCTGCCGGTGCGCGGCGCCGTGACCGTGATCGAGGCGCCGGCCGGCTCGTTCGCCTCGTGGGGCCTCGGCGCCGGTGACGTGCTGGAGGTCCGTTGATCGAGGCGACGCTCCGGTGACCTCCCGAGGACCCCGGCTGGTGCTCGTGGGCACCCCGATCGGCAACCTGGGTGACGCCTCGCCGCGCACCGCCGCGGCGCTCGCCGAGGCGGACGTCGTGTGCTGCGAGGACACCCGCCGCAGCGGTCGCCTGCTCGCCCACCTCGGCATCCGTGCCCCGGAGCTGCTGCGCCTCGACGACCACACCGAGGTCGAGCAGATCGACCGCCTGGTCGAGCGCATCCGCGCCGGGGCGGTCGTCGCGGTCGTGAGCGACGCAGGCATGCCCGGCCTGTCGGACCCGGGCGCTCGTCTCGCCGCGAGCGCGGCCGCCGGCGGCCTGGTCGTCGAGGTCGTGCCCGGCCCCTTCGCCGGTGCGGTGGCGGTCACGGGCAGCGGTCTGCTCGACCCCTCCGGACGGTTCTGCTTCGAGGGGTTCCTGCCCCGCAAGGGTGCCGCTCGGTCCCAGCGGCTGGCGGAGCTGGTGGGTGAGCGGCGCACGGTCGTGCTCTACGAAGCGCCGCACCGTCTCGAACGCACGCTCGCGGACCTGGTCGAGACGCTGGGTCCGCTGCGCCGGGTCGCGTTGTGTCGTGAGCTGACCAAGCTGCACGAGGAGTACTGGCGGGGCACGCTGGCCGAGGCGGTCGAGCACTGCGCCGAAGTGGCCCCACGAGGCGAGTACGTCGTCGTGCTCGATGGAGCACCCGAACCCGCTCCGCTCGACGACGAGGCGCTGCGCGAGCAGCTCGCGGTCGAGCTCGCCGGGGGATCGACGCGCCGCGACGCAGCGGCGACCGTGGCGGCGCGGCACGGCATCGCGCCGAACCGACTCAAGCGGCTGCTCACCGAGGGCTAGGTTCGCCAGGAAGGTGAGACGGATGGAGCACATCTCCGTCGCTCGGTGAGTTGCGGAGGAGCCTCGCACTCGCCCGCTACCGGCACATGAGGGGCAGGCACGGCAGCCTCATGAATGCGGCTGCGACGGACACCTCGCCAGACCTGTCGCCCCGCTCGCCGGTTGGCAGACGGCCCGCTCGGAGGGCGCTCCCGCGGAAGCGCGAGTGTCGGTGAGCGCGAGTGTCGGGTGCAGTCCCGCGCCGAGTTGGAACGAAACCGGGCGGTCGAACCACCCGCGTTTCGTCGCAACTCGGCTTCGGGACACACCACGGACCGGCGCCGCGCTGACGCTCGACGCTCCCGCGGAAGCGTCCGCTCGGAGTGACGTCGCGCGACCGAGCAGAGGGGGCCGGTTCGAACCGCGGCCTGCTCACCGAACCAACGTGCGACCCCAGCATCGTGTCGCGCCCCTCCCGCCGGAACGGCGCCCCTGAACGCCGGGAGCGGGTGGTACCGCATTGACGTGAGCGCACCCCATCCGCAAGAACCCGTGCTGGAGATGATGTGGCGGGGTCCACGCTGACTGTGGCCGCAGACGGCTAGAACGGCTGCATGCCCGAGGTTCAGCGCCCGTCGATGTCCGACTACGGGGTGCCCGCCGACCCGGCCGGTGCGCTCCCGTTCGAGTGGGCCCGTGAGCGGCTGGCCGCCAACCGCAACTATTGGGTCGTCACGGTCGACCCGGCTGGGCGCCCGCATTCCACGCCGGTGTGGGGTTGGTGGCACACCGACGACACGTTCTGGTTCTCGTGTGCCCCGAGCGCACTGAAAGCCCGCAACCTGCGCGTCAACCCGCACGCGGTGGTCACCACCCACGACACCGTCGAGTTCGTCTCCGTCGAGGGTGTGGCTGCCGAGCTGGCCCCGCCGCCCGAGGTCGCCCGTGGGTGGGCCGAGAAGTACGACGAGACCGGCGACCCGGCGAAGGTGGCCGAGTCGATCGAGTTCTTCGTGGCGCACGCGGCGTTCAGGGTCAGCCCGCGCAAGGCGATCGGCATGATCGAGCGCGAGGAGGAGTTCGCCGAGAAGGCCACCCGCTGGGTCTGGTGACGCGCCCGGGCGACGGCGCCCATCACGAGCGCGGCCTCCACCGCTGCCGTGTCGGTGACGCTCGCGATCGTGGCCGAGGGCGGAGATTCGCCCCACTCATCTCGCTGCTGCCGAACCGGCCGAGGGCCGAGATCGGCGGCACGGACCGCGTGTTGCGGGCTCAGCCCCCAGGTCGTGGCGCGGAGCGGTCGTGGCGGTCGTGCTCGCGCAGCTGTGCGCGGGCCTCGATGTTCCACAACGCGAGCATGCCGACGAGACCGACCGCCACGATGACGATCGCCCAGTAGAACGACGCCCAGTCGACGAGAGACCCGTAGGGCGGACGCCCGGGCAGCCCGGAGCGCAGGTTCGTCAGGGCGAAGAGCACCGCGGCGAAGAAGGGGAAGACCCAGCGCGGTGGTTCCTTGGCGTAGATGAGCAGGAACCACGAGGTGGCCCCGCAGCCGAGTGCGATGCCCCAGACCAGCACCATGAAGAACACGACCCAGAGCACGACCGAGGCCCGGCGTCCCATGTCGAGGTGCACGGTGACCGCGCTGTCGTGTCGTTCTGTCGATGCGGTCGCGGCGAAGTCCTCGAGCGACACGTCGAGGGCCAGGTCGATGGTGAGGGGCATGGAGCCGCCGTCGGGCAGGGGTGTGGCGGCACCGATGACGAGCTCGGTCTCGTACGCGTCGAAGGGATAGCGCACGATCTGCGAGCCGTCGATCGGCACCACGACCGTGGTCGGCTCCATGACGGTCCCTGCCGAGAAGTCCTTGATCCCGGCGCCCGCAGCGTCGTTCACCACCAGCGTCACGTCCTCGCTGAGCACCGCGCGGTCGACCATCTCCCCCGAGGGCCGGAAGACGAGCCGGAACGACATCTCGTTGCGTTGCAGGTCGACCGACTGCGCGGTCGCGTCGATCATGAGGACCGAGTCCGCCTGCGCACCGATGGGCTCCACGAGATCCTCGGAGGTGTCACCGACGACCCCGAACCAGCTCACGGCGATGCCGGCCATGGGTGCGAGCACGATCAGGGCGAGGATGATCCACTTCGTGCGGCGAGCGCGCCGCTCGGGCCATGGGCGGATCACGAACCGCTCGACGGCGGCGTACGGGTCGACGCGTGCGTGGTGTCTGATGCCGAGCCCGACGCCGCGCCTCGAGACCCGACGGTGCGGGCGGTCGCCCGAGGGCTCCGATGCATCCTCCACGGCGTCAACCTAACCGGCGCCGTGCAGGATCCGTGCGGGACGCCGGGTCGAGGGTGTGCGTCGGCACACGACTGTCCGTAGCTTGTCCCTCCGTGAACGACGCCAACCCCACCGCATCCACCGCAGCCGAACCCACGATCGACGTGATCGCGATCGGCAACGCGCTCGTCGACGTCATCAGCCAGGAGAGCGACGGCTTCGTCGAGGGCCTCGGGGTGCCCAAGGGGTCGATGCAGCTCATCGACGAGGCCCGGGCGGCCGAGCTCTACGAGGCGATGGGTGCGACGATCGAGATCTCGGGTGGCTCGGCGGCGAACACCGTGGTGGGTGTGGCGTCCCTCGGCGGGACTGCTCAGTACCTCGGCAAGGTTCGCGACGACCAGCTCGGCGGCGTGTTCGCGCACGACATCCGGGCCACGGGCGTGCGCTACGAGGTGCAGCTCGCAGCCGACGGTCCGGCGACCGGCTGCTGCCTGGTCCTCGTCACCCCTGACGCGCAGCGCACGATGAACACCTACCTGGGTGCGTCGGCCGGGTTCGGACCCGACGACCTGGACGCCGCGGCGATCGCGTCGGCCGGTGTGCTCTACCTCGAGGGCTACCTGTTCGACCCGCCGCCCGCGCAGGACGCCTTCCGTGCCGCGGCGCACATCGCCCACGAGGCGGGGCGGTCCGTGGCGCTGACGCTCTCGGACTCGTTCTGCGTGGATCGCCACCGCGCCGCGTTCGCCGAGCTCGTGGAGCACCACGTCGACATCCTCTTCGCCAACGAGGCCGAGATCCTCGCCCTCTACGAGGTCGACACCTTCGACGAGGCGATCGACCGGGTGCGGGCGAGTGGCACGCTGGCAGCGCTCACCCGCAGCGAGCTCGGTTCGGTCGTCGTGACCGCCGACGAGGTCGTCGCGGTGCCGGCCCATCCGGTGGCCGAGGTGCTCGACACCACCGGTGCGGGCGACCTGTACGCCGCCGGCTTCCTCTTCGGACACAGCCGGGGCCTCGACGTCGCGACGTGTGCAGCGCTCGGGTCGCTCGCCGCGTCCGAGGTCATCTCGCACATCGGAGCCCGCCCCGAGCACTCGCTCGCGGAGCTGGCTGCGCCGCTGCTGGCGCGCTGAGGCGAGGCGTCCCGGCGGATCAGCCGGGGGTGGCGCGCGAGGTGGGCAGCGTGACGACCCGTCGCGGCCAGAGCCGGACCTTCCGCCGCGCTGCGAGGTCCTCGGCCCAGCCGAAGAGCACCACGGCGACGACGGTTCCCGCTGCGCACCACAGCACTCGAACGGGCCACGACGACATGCCGGGCAGCGCGAGCTCGACGGCGACGTAGATCGCCACGAGGTGCCACATGTAGATCGTGAGCGACCGCTGACTGAACCAGTTCACGATCGTGAGCGTGCCCGATCCGTTCAGATGCGGTTCGATCAACGGTCGGAGCCCCATCGCGGCCACCAGCCAGAACACGCCGAGCAGTGCGGCGCCGAGCCCGCCCAGGCGGACGCCGATGGGTGACCCGGGGTCGGTGCCGACGGCCACGAAGAGCGCCGCGCCGACCGGTCCGACCACCGCGCAGATCGGTAGCCACCGGCGACGCAGGACCTGCTCGAGGTGGCCGTCGTGCTGGTGGTACCCGAGGATCCAGCAGGCGAAGTAGAAGACGACCACCGCGATCGCCGAGCCCGCGACCAGGCCGACGCCGAACAGGACTCCGATGGTCGCCCAGGTGGCCACGGCGTGGCGCTGCTGGGCTCGCCGCAGCAGCGGTCCGACCAGCGACAGGATCAGGTGGAACTGCAGGTACCACAGCGCCATCCACGTCAGTTCGAGCGGCGTGCCGGCACCCGGGCCCTGCGGTCCGTCCGCGCTGAGCACGGGCATGATCAGCCCGACCCAGTCGAACGGCGAGATCTGGTTCAGCACGGCGAGCGACGCCCACAACACGACCATCGCCACGAGGTAGAGCCAGTAGGGGATCAGGATGCGGCGGTAGCGGTCGCGGATGACGAGCCGTGCTCGTCGGCGTTCGAGCGACGCCGCGTAGAGCGAGCCGGCGACGAAGAACATCAGCGGCATGGCCGCGAACATCGTGACCCACTCGTTCGATGAGGCGTGGTAGACGACCACGCGGGCGAGCGCGACCGCCCGCACCGCGTCGAGGTAGACGCTCCGTCCGCCCTTGCGCACCTCGGTCCCCCCGTCGGTGCGGATCCCGCTCCACAACCTCATGCCGATGCCCCCATCTGCGACGATCATTCCACACGGCCGTCTACGGTGGCACCCCGATGAGACCCGAAATTTCTCCGCCCGATGACGCCGTGGATGGGGCCCGCCACACCCGTTCTGCGGTGGCTGCCATGATCGATCACACGGTGCTGGCACCCGATGCCACGAGGCCGCAGGTCGAGCGTGTGGCGGCCGAAGCGGTCGAGCTCGGCTGCGCCTCGGTGTGCGTGCACCCGGACCAGGTCGCCTTCGTCGTGTCCATGCTGGGCGGCCGGATCCCCGTCTGCTCCGTCGTCGGATTCCCACACGGCGCGACGTTGCCGCGGGTCAAGGCCCATGAGGCCGCGAGCGTGGTCGCGCTCGGCGCCACCGAGGTCGACATGGTCGTCGCGCTCGGACCGATCGCGGAAGGTGATCTCGACGAGGTGCGACACGACGTCGCGGTCGTACGCGAGGCGGTGCCCGACGTCGTGCTCAAGGTGATCGTCGAGTCGGCCCTGTGGACCCCGCCGGTGCTGCGCGACGTGTGCGAGGCGGCGGTCGACGCGGGGGCGGACTTCGTGAAGACCTCGACGGGGTTCCACCCCGCGGGTGGCGCCACCCCCGAAGCGGTGGCGATCATGCGTGAGGCGGTCGGTCGGCGGGCCGGCGTCAAGGCCTCCGGCGGGCTGCGCACCGCCGATGCCGTGCTCGCCGTGATCGACGCCGGTGCGGACCGGGTCGGGCTGTCCGCGACGGTCGCGGTGCTGGAAGCGCTCGCCGTGTGAGGGTGCTGGAAGCGCTCGCCGTGTGAGGGCGTTCAGCGTCCGAGGATCGAGCCGAGGTCGTCGACCACCGCATCCAGGCGGTCGTTCGCGAGCGTCCGCGCAGCGACCACGTCGCCGTCGTGCGCGGCGACGACCGCCTCGCAGTAGTACTTGAGCTTGGGTTCGGTGCCCGACGGGCGCACGATCACACGGGTGTCGTCCTCGAGCAGCCACCGGTGCACGTCGGGTCCGGGCCGGTCGGCGCTGGCCACCGGGGTACCTCCGAGGGACGAAGGGGCGACGGGCTGGGGGACCGCTGCGCCCGGCTCGAGTCGCACCGACCCGTTCCGGGTGACGAACGCACCGTGGCGTCGGGCCAGGTCGTCGAGCAGATCGTCCACGCTCAGGCCCCGGTCGCGCAGCGACGTGACGGCGTCGACGGCGCAGCACGCGGCGGCGATGCCGTCCTTGTCGCGGTCGTGGGGTCCGACGGCGTAGCCGAGGGCCTCTTCGTAGAGCAGCACCTGGTGCCACGACGGGTGGGTCAGCCCGGGCCGCGAGAGCCACTTGAAGCCGGTCAGTGTCTCGACGTGGCGCACACCCAGGGCCGCGCACATCCGGGCGACCAGACGGGACGACACGACCGTCGACGCGAGGAAGCGGTCCGGCTGCCCGTCGGTGACGGCGAGCAGGTGGTGGGCGAGCAGCGCGCCTGTCTCGTCGCCGCTGAGCTGTCGCCAGCCACGGTCGGTCGGGACGGCCAGCGCCAGGCGATCGGCGTCGGGGTCGAGTGCCAGAGCGAGCTCGGCCGCGCTGCGTTCGGCCTCGGCGAGCAGCTCGGCGAGCACTCCGGGTTCTTCCGGGTTCGGTGAGGTGACGGTGGGGAAGTCGGGGTCGGGGTCGCGCTGGTCCGGCACCGCACGGGTCGCGATTCCCGCGTCGTGGACGACCCGTTCGAACAGCGCGGCGCCGACGCCGTGCAACGCCGTGTAGACGGTGCGCAACGGGGGTGAGTCCGTCGGTCGGCGCGACGGCCGACGGTTCGTCGTCACGTCGCGCACGTAGGCGTCGATCGTCGGGCCTCCGCCGTCGACCGTTCCCAGGTCGATCGTCGAACCTCGACGATCCGGCCGCCCGGTGGGCGACGAGGCGGGCTCGTCGTCCGCTGCCCGGATCCGTGCCTCGATCTGCCCGTCGAGCGGCGCGACGATCTGCGCGCCGTCGGACCAGTAGACCTTCATCCCGTTGTCGGAGGCCGGGTTGTGCGACGCGGTGATCATCAGTCCGGCGGCCGCGCCGAGGTGGCGCACCGCGTGGGCGACCAGCGGGGTCGGGACCTCGGCGCGGAAGCGGGCGACGTCGACGTCGTGGTCGTGCAGCGTGGCGACGGCCTGGTCCATGAGGTCCGTCGACCCGTGTCGTGCATCGCGGCCGACCACCACGACCAGCCGGGCGTCCGGGCCGTGCTCGGCGCGGAGTTGGGCGACCACACCCGTGACGGTGTCGCGCACGACCTCTGGGTTCATCCGCCCCGGTCCGGGTCCCAGCGGCCCCCGGATGCCGGCCGTGCCGAACGTGAGCCGACCCGTCGTGCCGCTCACAGCGTGGCGAGGACGGTGCGGAGCACGCCTGCCAGTCGCTCGGCGGACTGCGACCCCGTGCTCAGCACCTCCTCGTGGTCCACCGTGGGCTGCAGGCCGGCCGCGAGGTTCGTCACGAGCGAGACGCCGACGACCTCTGCGCCCAGGTGGCGAGCGGCGATCGCCTCGAGCACGGTCGACATGCCCACCAGGTCGGCGCCGAGCGTCGCCAGCATCCGGATCTCGGCGGGTGTCTCGAAGCTCGCGCCGAGCAGGCCGGCGTAGACACCCTCGGACAGGTCCGGCGCGGCGGCACGGATCGCCTCGCGGCGTCGGGCGCTGTACAGGTCGGACAGGTCGACGAACCGGCCCGGCACGTCGGGGGGCGGCAGCGGGCCGCACATCGGGTTCGATCCCGTGAGGTTCAGGTGGTCGGAGATCAGCACAGGGGTGCCGGGACCGACCTGGGGTCGCAGCGAACCTGCCGCGTTCGTGAGCACCACCGTCGAACACCCGGCGAGCACGGCCGCCCGCACCGGGTGCACGACCGTCTCGATCGAGTGCCCCTCGTAGAGGTGGGCGCGTCCGGCCATGACCAGGACCGGAACCGGGCCGTCGGTGCTCTCGGCCAGGACCGAGTGGTAGACGCCGCGGTGGCCGGGCACGGTCGGCGAGGGCACACCGGTGAACGCCGCAGCGGGTGACGATGCCTGGACGGGCCCGAGCAGCTCGGCGACCGGCGCCCACCCGCTGCCCAGCACGACCGCCACGCGCTGCGCGCCCAGGCGCTCCACGAGCTCCGAGGCGGTGGCGGCCGCCGCCACGTACGGGTCGGTCACGAGCGGGGTGGCATCAGGAGGCAGCGCAGTCACCCTCGCAGTCTGGCGCGGACCGTTCTCGTGCGCTGTTGCATCCGAGCAGCCGCCGGTAGCCTGATCCTTTCGCGTCGAACGGCGCATCTACCCGTGGGGAATCGGTTGCAGACGATTGATCGTCCCACTCCGCGACGGAACCGTCCGGGTTGGGCGGGACCAGCACTGTTGGCGCTCGGCGGCCTGGCGTTGTTGCCGGTGCTGTTGGTCGCCGTGGGGACGGGCTGGGGCGCGCTCGTGCTCGTCGGGCTGCTGGTGCTCGGCGGCATCGCGGTCTGGGTGCAGCGCAAGGGGCTGGTGTTCGCGGAGATCGCGGCCTTCCTGATCCACTTCGACGGCGTCGGGCAGGGTCCCGTCCGCATGGGCCGCATCGTGGCCGGCGTGGGAGCGGCGCTCCTGATCTACAAGTTGCTCTCGGGCTGGCGTCCCCCTGCGATCCCTCCGAAGCACTGGATCCCGGTGTGGGCGCTGACCGTCTGGGCGGTCTTCACCGGCGCGTGGTCGCCGTCGTCGGGCGCCTGGTTCCTGAACCTGTGCGTCTTCGGTCTGGGCGTCGCCTACTTCTGCATCTCGGGGATGCTGCTCGACACCCCGCAGATGGTGCAGCGCTATCTCCGTGCGTTCTGGGTCGGCGGTCTGTTCGGCTCGGCGGCCGGCATCCTCGCCCTGTTCCTCGGGACGCGGTCGGTCGGCTTCGGTGGCGACCCGAACTTCTTCGGCCTCCTGCAGGCGTCGATGATCCCGCTGACGGTGTACTTCCGTCGTCAGGCGACCGACGCACGCACCAAGTGGCTCTACACGCTGGCGTTGCTCTTCGTGCTCGCCGGCGCTGCCGGTGCGGGCAGCCGCTCGGGCCTGATCGGCGGTTCGATCGCGATCGTCGCGACGATGATCACCCGGCCGGGGCTCGATGCCGCCCGTCGGGTGGGTGTGTCGATCTCGGCGATGGTGCTCGGTGCGCTCGCCTTCCTCGTCGGCTTCATCGCCAACCCGGCGAACCTCCAGCGGGGCTTCTCCGACCGTGGTGCGGGGCGACTCGACCTGTGGAACGTCACGATCGAGCTGATCAAGCAACGACCACTCACCGGTTACGGCTTCGGTCAGATCAAGACCTACATCGTTCCGAACCTCTTGACCACGCCCGGCTCGAAGTGGTTGATGGACACCAGGACCGAGGTGTCCGCCCACAACACGTGGTTGGACGTCACCGGCGACCTGGGCCTGATCGGCCTGGCCATCTTCGTCTCGGTGTTCATCATCACGTTGTGGAGCCTTCTCACGCCCCGCTGGAAGGAGGACCGCGAGCTGTCGACGATCCTCTTCGTGATGATGCTGCCGGTGCTGTCCGGCTCGTTCTTCCTGCCGTTGCTGAACAACAAGCTGTCGTGGTCGCTGATCGGCGTCGCGGCCGCGCTGCAGGTGCCGTCGTGGGGTGCCCGTTGGAGTGGGCTCGCAGGCACGTCCGCGTCGACGTCAGTGCTGCCGGCGCCCGTGCCCACCCCGGGCGCGCCGGTGCCCCACCAGGGCGAACCGACGGCGACGGCGTCGGTGCCCGGGTTCCCTGCACCGCCGCAGGTCCGGCTCGCGCGATGGGATCTGCGGGTCTCGCGGCGGTTCCGCGCGTGGATCCTGATCGGTGCGCTGCTCGGTGGTCTGGGCATGGGCGTCGTCGCGGGCGCCCTGCCGACCAAGTACGAGGCGGTCGCCGGGGTGTTCGTGCCGGAGCTCGACGGTCCCGAGGGGCGCGACGTGATCATGGTCGACCGCCAGCGCCTGCAGGGGGTGTTGACCACTGCCATCTCGGCCGCGTACGCCGCTCAGCTCAAGGAGCTCTCCGGCATCGACCTGACGGTGCCCGAGATCAGGTCGCGGATGTCGGTCACGAGACCCGAGATGGGCGCGTACGTCGAGTTGAAGTTCAGCGACACCGACCGGGCGAACGCCGACGCGGTCCTGCCCCAGCTGCTGCCCGCCATGGACGAGCTCTACCGCTCGACCCACGAGTTCGCCCGCGTCCAGACCGCCAACGAGCTGCGCCCGATCGTCCCCGGTGAGCAGCGCTTCTACAGCGGCGACTTCTTCCTGCGCATCGGTCGCGCGGGTGAGGTCGAGGCCGTTCCGCCACGCACCATCTGGCTGGTCTTCGTGGGCATGGCGACCGGTGGGCTGATCGCCGCAGGCCTCGCACTCACCCAGCAGCGTCGACCCAGGGTCAACAACGACGACGACTTCGACGCGGTGCTCGGCGTGCCGCTGTGGACCCACATCGGCCGGACCCGCCGACGGCGCACGGTGTCGAGCGGACAGTTCGCGCAGATCTCGGCGATGGCGTTCGAGCACTGCGACCACCTCGAGGATCCGGACGGGCCGCGGCGTTTCGTCGTCACCTCGCCGCGCCGCGACAGCTCGGCGGGGTCGCTCGCGCTCGGGTTGTCGGCCGAGCTCGTGGCCGAGGGGCGGCGCGTCGTGCTGGTCGATGCGCAGCTCGACCGCCCGCAGCTGAGCGCACGGCTCGGCGGGCTCGGACGCAAGGGCCTGGCCGACGTCGTCACGTCGTCGATCGACATCGCCTCGGTGGTGCGTCGGGTGAACCCGCTCCTGCTGCCTCGACGTCTGCGCCGGTCGATGTCGCGGGGTGGGGGAGAGCTGCGCTTCGTCGCCGCCGGCCGACGCCGGGCGGCGAAGGACGCGACCGTGCCGCTGGGTCTGCTCGACCGCTTCGATCCCGACGTCACGGTCGTGATGCTCGCCCCTCCGGTGCTCGGCGACGTGCCCGTGAGCGCCGTGCTCGCCTGGGGTGACGCGGTCGTGCTGACGCTGGTCGAGGGTCGCACCGTGACCTTCGACGCCGAGGACGCCGCAGCCGTCGTGCGCACGTTCTCCCTCGGCTGCAACGGCGCCGTGCTGCTCGACGTCTGATCGTCGCGGAGGTCGAGCCGTGCTGCTCGACGGGTGACGGCTGCAACGGCGCCGTGCTGCTCGACGTCTGATCGTCGCGGAGGTCGAGCCGTGCTGCTCGACGGGTGACGGCTGCAACGTCGCCGTGTTGCTCGACGTCGGACCGGCGCCGGTACCGTGTTGCGGTGAACCAGCCGCCACAACAGGCACCTCCGGGGCCGTCACGCGAGGCTCCTCCGGGGCCGTGGATCGACAACCACTGCCACATCACCCCGGCCCACCTGCAGCCCGGCGACGACGGCTCGCAGGCGGTCGTCGACGCGGCGGTCGCCGCAGGAGTCGTCGCCATGATCACCGTCGGCACCGACGCAGCGAGCTCGGCGGCGTGCCTCGAGGTGGCCGCGTCGGACGAGCGCGTGTTCGCCACCGCGGGTGTGCACCCCCATGACGCCGTCGAGGGGACCGCAGCGCTGCGCGCCGTGGTCGACGCAGCCCACGGCAGCGGCGACCTGGTCGCGATCGGCGAGTGCGGGCTCGACTACCACTACGACCACTCGCCACGGAACACCCAGCGCGAGGTCTTCGCCGAGCAGATCACGTTGGCCCACGAGCTCGACCTGCCGCTGGTCATCCACACCCGGTCGGCGTGGGACGACACCTTCGCCATCCTCGCCTCCGAGGGCATGCCGCGACGAACCGTGTTCCACTGCTTCACCGGTGGCCCCGACGAGGGCGAGCGGGCCGTGGAGCTCGGCGCGCTGTTGTCGATCAGTGGCATCGTCACCTTCCCGTCCGCTGCGGAGCTGCGTGAGGCGGTCACCCGTGCACCGCTGGAGTCGCTCATGGTCGAGACCGATTCGCCCTACCTGACGCCCGTGCCGTACCGCGGTCGCCGCAACCGGCCGGGCCTGGTCGGCTTCGTCGGCGCCGAGGTCGCTGCGCTGCAGGGGCGTCCGGTCGACGAGGTCGCCCGCGCCACGACCGCCCGTGCCGACGCGTTCTACGCACTCGGAGTGGCCTGAGCGATGGGTGCCGTGCAGATCCGCTACATGGTCGCGGGGGTGATCACCGTCATCGCGCTGGTGGTCCTCGGCGCCGGCGCGCTGCTCGGCGGCAGCGACGACGACGCCGAGCCGGACCGCGACGTGACCGACGAGCCCACGACGACGACCGAGGCAGTCACGACGACGCAGGTCGCGGACAACACCACGACGACCTCGATCGCGATCCTGCCCGACTGGTACCCGAAGCAGACGAGCCGGTACTCCGACCGTCAGCCGGTGGTGACGGTGTCGACCCTGCCGCCGACCACGACCGAGGCGCCCGACGACGACTCCGGCTCGTCCAACAGCTCCGGCAGCTCCGGCTCGTCCAACAGCTCCGGCGCGTCCAACAGCTCCGGTCGGACGGGCTGACGTGCTGGGTCCTGCCGAGATCCGGGAGCTGCTCGACCGTCACGGTCTCGACGCCAGGAAGTCCCTCGGCCAGAACTTCGTGGCCGACCCTTCGACGGTGCTGCGCATCGCCAGGTGGGCACACGTCGGCCCGGGCGACCACGTCGTCGAGATCGGTCCCGGTCTGGGCTCGTTGACCCTCGCGCTCGCCGACACCGGCGCGTCGGTGCTCGCCGTCGAGAAGGACCGGACCCTCGTACCGCTGCTGCACGCCGTGCTCGACGAGCGACAGGTCCGCACCGTCGAGGTGCTCGAGGCCGACGCCATGTCGCTCGACTGGCAGGCGGAGCTCACCCGGCGGGCGGACCGTTGGACGCTCGCCGCGAACCTCCCGTACAACGTCGCGGTACCGCTGATCATGTCGGTGCTCGCCGACGCGCCGGTGGTCGATCAGCTGGTCGTGATGGTCCAGAAGGAGGTCGCGGACCGACTGGTCGCCGGGCCCGGAGGGCGCATCGTGGGCATCCCGTCGATGAAGGTGGCGTGGTACGCCTCGGCCGAGCTGCTCGGCGTGGTGCCCCCGGAGGTGTTCGTGCCCGCGCCGCGGGTGAACTCGGCGGTCGTCGGCATGACCCGACGTCCCCCTCCATCGACCACGGTCGGACCGGGCGACGTCTTCCCGCTCGTCGAGACGGCCTATCGCCAGCGCCGCAAGATGCTGCGCTCGACCCTCGGGCGCTCCGTGCCGGCCGAGGCGTTCGAGGCGGCCGGCATCGAGGTGACCCGCCGACCCGAGGAGCTCGACATCGTGGAGTGGACCCGCCTGGCCGAGGCCGTCGCCACGCTGGTCGGTCGCGACGCCCACGACGGACAGGAGCACCCATGACGCAGACCGGTTCCAGCGACGCCCCACTCACCCTGCTCGCCCCGGCGAAGCTGACGCTCTCGTTGCGCATCACCGGCGTCCGCGGCGACGGGTACCACCTGATCGACGCCGAGATGGTCAGCGTCGACCTGTACGACCGCATCGAGCTCGAGCCCGACGGCGACGCCTTCGTCGTGGTCCGCGACGGCACGGCCGAGCCGGGCTCGCCCGACGACCTGGTGCAGCAGGCGCTGCGGGCGGCCGAGCGGCGTGCAGGGATCGAGCTCCACAAGCACATCCCCGCCGGCGCAGGACTGGGCGGCGGCAGCTCCGACGCCGCGGCGGTGCTGCGCTGGGCCGGGGTCGACGACCTGGAGCTCGCTGCGCGGATCGGCGCGGACGTCGCGTTCTGCCTGGTGGGTGGACGCGCCCGGGTGCGAGGTGTCGGCGAGGTCGTGGAGCCGCTGCCCTTCGAGGAGCGGACGTTCACGCTGATGACACCGCCTGTGCACGCCTCCACGCCGGTGGTGTACCGGTGCTGGGACGAGCTGGGCGGCCCCCGGAACGACTCCGGCGACAACGATCTGGAACCCGCGGCGCTCGAGGCGTACCCGCAGCTCGCCGACTGGCGTGCCGAGCTCGAGCGTGCGTCAGGCAGACGTCCCCGACTGGCGGGCAGCGGGTCGACCTGGTTCGTGGAGGGTGCTCATCCGGGTCCGGACCGGGTCGTCGTCAGCACGCTGCCGTAGGGCAGGGGACGGGACCGGCGGACCCGGGGCTCACTTGCCCCTGGCGCGGCGCTGATGGCGCGTACGCCTCAGCAACTTCTTGTGCTTCTTCTTCCGCATGCGCTTACGGCGCTTCTTGATGAGTGAGCCCATGGCGTGTTCGACACTAGGACCACCACGGCGAAGATCTCAAAACGAGCCCGTCGGTCTCGCCGTACGAGCCGGTCGTTCTCGCGGCGACTGGGCAATGTGACCAGAGGTATTTCGGTCCGCAGACGGTCCCGATAGGCTCGCCCGAGGCGTGTGGACACCGGACCCCGTCCTGGGGATGGAGACGTCGCCGGCGGCGACGCCCACTTGACGAGGAGACGATCGGTCGAGATGACCCCGATGCGAACATCGACCACGGCGGTCGCGGCCTACGAGGAGCCGGCCCGCCAAGAGGAGACGCGACGGTCCCTCCGACTCACCCGGACCCAGGTGCTCATCGTCGTCGCCTCGGCCCTGATCGTCGGTGCGGTCGCCGGTGCGCTCGCCGCGGTGCAGGTGCCGCAGTACCAGACGTCGCGCTCGGTCATCGTGCTCTCGGGTGGCAACCCGAACGACAACGAGGTCCTCACCCTGGCCCTCGAGAGCATCATCAAGTCGAAGGGACTCGCGGCCGAGATCAAGCGTCGCGGTGACCTGCCGCAGTCGATCGACGAGATCTCCGGCATGGTCAGCACCAAGCGCTCTCCCGAAGCGGCCTTCATGGACGTCGTGGTGACGAACCCCGACCGTGAGGTCTCCGAGCAGGTCTCCGCCCAGGTCATCCCTGCGCTGCGCGGCATCTTCGACGAGGCCCAGGAGGACACGCCGGTCGATCAGCGCATCAGCGGCGCCATCTTCAAAGAGGTGTTCCCCAAGCCGCTGCAGAGCACGACCAACACCTCGGTGCCCTTCGCCGTGGTCTTCGGGCTGCTGCTCGGCGGAATCGTCCCGGCGGCGTTCTTCGCCGTGCGCAACCTCCGCCGACCGGTCGTGGTCACCGCACAGGACGTCACCGACGCCATCGACCTGCCGATCCTGGCCAAGGTCCCGGCGCTGCGTGCCCGCGGTGCCAGCCCGCAGGACTCCGTCGCCGGCGTCGTCGCAGCGGTCGAACGGCTCAGCCTGAACGACTCGGTGCACCGCTTGGTGCTCGTCGGCACTGGCGAGGGCGAGGACCGCGCCGAGATGGCGCTCGCGCTCTCCTGCGTGATCGCACGCAGCTTCGGCCAGCCGGTCGCGCTGATCGACGCCGACATGGACAACGGCGTGCTCAGCGGGCTGCTGCACGCCACCGACGTCGCCGGCCTGTCCGAGTGCCTCGCCGGTCAGCTCGACGCCGATGCGGCGTTGCTCCCGTTGAGCGACGCGAACCTGCCTCCGACCCTCGACGGTCTGCAGGCGCCGGCCGGCATGGTCAAGTTCCTGAGCGTGGGCGTGGACACCAGCCGCAACGTCCTGCGGATGCGCACCACGTTCCACCGCGTGCTCGAGGGGCTCGCCGGCCGCTACGTCGTGGTCGTCAACGGACCGCGCCTGCCCGGCCCGGTGCCCACCTCGCAGTTGCTCTCGCTGGCGGACGCCACCCTGATGGTCGTCACCGAGGGCGAGACCAGCCTGAGCGATGCCCGATCGGCCGGCGACACCCTGCGGTCGTTCAGCTCCGGGGCGTCGGGCGTCATCGTCCTTCGCCGCTAGTCGATGGACACCCGGGGCGAAGAGCCGGGCAGCTCCGCCGACGGCGGTGCGGTCCCCGGCGGGACCACCGATGCCGCCGGCGCGCTGCTCGGCGACGCAGAGACCCGCGCCGCGTTGGACGCGGCCACAGCCGAGGGCGAGCCCGAGCTGTCCGTCGGGACCAAGGCGTCCCGGGGATTCCTCTGGGCCAACGTCGGGGTGTTCACCCGGTACGCCTCGGCGCTGGTGCTCGCCGCCTACCTGGCCAGAGTGCTCGACTCGACCGAGTACGCCGTCATGGTCACCCTCATGGTGGTGATGTTCTACTTCGACAACGCGCTCGACCTGGGCATGGGAGCGGCGCTGGTCTACGAGCAGGAAGAGGGCATCACCGACCGGGTGCGCGTCGCGTTCACCGCGAACGTCGGCGTCATGACGGTGCTGGCCGCCTCGGCGTTCCTGCTCGCACCCATCATCTCGTCGTACTTCGACCTGCCCGAGTTCACCAACCTGTTCCGCTGCCTCTCGATCGTCGTGGTGTTGTCGGGTCTGACCACGATCCCGTGGGCCTTGTTCATGCGCAGCATGGACTTCAAGAAGCGCGCGGTCGTCGAGGTCGCTCGCGACGGAACCCGCTTCGTGGTGACGATCGGCCTGGTCGCCGCCGGGTTCGGCGCCTGGGCGGTCATGATCGGACTGATCGCCGCGTACGCGGTCTGGTTGGTGCTCACCTGGCTGTTCATGCGGTTCCGCCCGGTCCTGCGGTGGGACTTCCCCGTGGTCAAGGAGCTCTTCGCCTACGCCTGGCGCATGGCGGGTACCCGGATCCTCGGTGTGCTGTCGCTCAACGGCGACTACCTCATCGTGGGCAACCGGCGCCCCGATCAGTACCCGCTCTACTACCAGGCGTTCCGCCTGCCCGAGTTCGTGATGGGTGCCCAGCTCAACGCCATGTCGGCGGTGCTGTTCCCGATGTACGCACGCATCCGGGCCGAGGGCACCGTGGCCATGCGCGACGCTCTCTACCGGGCGTTGCGCCTGGTCGCGATGTTCTCGCTGCCCGTCGGTGTCGCCCTCGCCCTGGTCGCCCGCGACGCGATCGGCGTCATGTACGGCAGCGCCGCGCCGGTGACCATCCAGACGATGGAGGTCCTCTCGCTGACCGGCTGCGTCGTCGGCCTCGGGTTCGCCACCGGTGACCTGCTGTTCGCGATCGGCCGTCCCGGCGTGATGATGCGCATCAACCTGGCGATGGTGCCGACGATGCTCCTCGCGATGTGGATCGTCGCGGACGAAGGTGTCGTCTGGGTCGCCGTGGTGCACCTCGTGGTGGCGTCGGTGTTCACCCTGATCCGCCAGCTCGTGGTGAACAACATCGTCGAGGCCGAGGGATCCGCGGTGCTCGGCGCGCTGACGCCCGGCCTGATCATCACTGCGTCCGTGGCGGCACTCGCGTGGCCGGTCCGGCTGCTCACGGGGCCGGGGTTCGGCTCGATGATGCTGATCGTCGCCGCTGGTGTCGTCGGTGGTCTGGTCGGCCTGGGGATCAGCCGGGCGGCTCGGGAGGAGCTGTTGACGCTGGTGTCGAAGGTGCGGGGTCACTGACCGCACCGTTCGCCGCGTCGCCACGCCTGGCCCGGATGAACTCCGAGACCCGGACGCGACCTGAGTGGGCGCCGAGCAGTGCCTTGGCCGGCGCGCCGACGCCGAACCGGCAGCGCAGCAGCTCGCGGCGACCCGTCGACCACTCGGCCTTGTAGGCCTCGTCGCCGCGCAGCAGGTCGTACTCGGTGGCCCCCTCGGCGGCGGCCCGCTCGAGGATCTTGGTGCGCAGCACCGATCCGCTGCCGCGCCACTCGTGCTCGGTCAGCCGGCCGGCCTGGTAGAACGCGACGCGCCCGCCGACGGTCAGGTCGAGCTCGCTCGCGATGACCGTCCCGTCCGCGGTCAGCAGCTCGTGAACCGTCACGTCGCCGGCCGCGGCCCCCGCACGGGCGGCCCCGGCGAGCTGCGCCCAACCGGTGAGGAACTCGGACTCGTCGGCCCAGCGCCCGTCGTGCAGCGCCGCGAGTCGCTCGAGCGCGGCGTCGAACGCGACCGGGTCGGACCCGTCGACCGCCCGATCGGTCACGCCGTCCCGTTCGAGCCGCTTGGCGGTCCGCTTCAGGGTGCTGCGGACGCGGCCCGGCCGTCCGGCCAGGTAGGCAGCGAGGTCGTCGCCCAGCTCGGCGAACGGGGCGGCGACCGACTCGATCGCATCGTCGCGGAGCGCGCGTCCCAGTCGGCCGTCGGCGGCGAGCCCGTCCAGGTCGACCACACGGGATCCTCGACGGTGCAGCCAGCCGAGCACCGCCCGGGTCACTCCGGGGCCGTGTCCCTGGGCCGCCACCACGTCCAGGTGGTCGGGCGCCAGGGGACCCTGACCCAGCGAACGGACCACCTCGATCGTCAGCGGCCCACGGCCGACGGCGCTCGTCTCGAACGCGGCGCCGCCCACCAGCTCGTCGCCGTCGAGGCAACAGAGCAGGGTGGGAGCGGCGGTCGCCGCGTGGTCGAGCCACCAGCTGCGAAGGAACGGACTGGGCAGCTCGGCGCCGGCCACGAGGCGGTCCCAGTCGGCGGCGCGGTCGCCCAGCCCTTCGAGGACCTCGAGGCGGAGCTCGGTCGACAGCGCGCCGGTCGGTGCGGGGACGGGGTCGGACATGACAGGGGAGTGTGCCGGACGCGGCCGTGGCCTGTCACGAGCGGACGGGGCGCACGGATCCCCGAGGAGATTTCGGCGGGCAGACCCCCCGGTGAGCAGGGGATGTCCACGAGCAGAATTGCTCCCCGTCGGAGCCCATCTTCGGCCGTTGCACCCTTGACGGTGGCCGGCGTCACACGTTTACTTGACCATGCGACAACGACCGGCGAGGTCGGATGGTCGCAACGGCGGAGTGTGAAGGCGGATGTGCGTTGAGTGGGGTCGGCGGACATGGGTGAACGGGGCGTGATGTTGCGTTATTCCGAGGATGAGCTGGGAGCAGGTGGCCGACAGGTGTCGCTGCGCAGCGGGACGGCGACGGAGATCGCACTCGACCACATCGCTTCCGCGCCGGTCGAGACCGAGGCACCGGTCGTGATCGACCTCCGGGTCCTGACCGACGGTGATCGCGACGTGCTCCTGCAGGCCCCCGAGATCAGCGTCCCCGTCCAGGAGCGCCGTGCGGTCGGACGGGTGCTGCGTCTGCTCAGCCACGTGTTCGACTTCATCGCACTCGCAGCGCCCCTGATGGTCTACGAGGCAGTCACCCAGCAGCCCATCCCGCTGCGGGTCGTCCTGCTCTTCGCGCTCGTCGGCACGCTGCTGCTGTGGCCGACCGCGCGCCGGGGTCGCCTCGTCGTGGTCCCGAGCGAGGGTCTCCTCTCGGTCGTCGCCAGGGTCGGGCTCGCCCCGATCGTCACGTTGATGATCGTCTCGGTCGTCCGCATGGAGAACTTCGCCGGTCCGGGCCGCACGATCGACGTGCTGGCCGTCGCCCAGATCGTGGTGGGGACCATCCCGCTGATCCTGCTCGGCCGACTGGTGACCTTCCGTCTGGTCGGACTCGCACGGACCCGGGGCTACGACCTCGACGACACGCTGATCATCGGCACCGGCCCGGTCGGTGTCGAGGTCGCCCGGGCGTTGCAGGACAACCCGGAGTTCGGCCTGGTGCCGTGCGGCTTCGTCGACCGCTACGACGACGAGGTGCCGCTGCCGATCGTGGGTCGTCCGGAGCACCTTCCCGAGATCCTCGCCCGCACCGGTGTGCGCCACGTGATCCTCGCCTTCGGTGCCGCCGGCGAGGAGGAGCTCGTCGGGATCATCCGCCGCTGCCAGGAGCAGATGGTGCAGTTCTACGCCGTGCCGAGGCTCTTCGAGCTGGGTGTCTCCGCCGAGGACGTCGGACACGAGGTCGCCGGTCTGCCGCTCGTGCCGGTGCGCCGTCCCGGTGTGTCGGCCAGCCTGTGGCCGGCCAAGCGCGCCTTCGACATCGTCACGTCGCTCGTGCTGATCCTGCTCGTCTCGCCGCTGCTGGCGGCCTGTGCCCTGGCGGTGCGGCTGACCAGCCGGGGTCCGGTGTTCTTCCGACAGGTCCGCGTCGGCATCGGCGGCCGTCCGTTCGAGATCCTGAAGTTCCGCACCATGAAGGTGAACGACGACTCGGCCACCCAGTGGTCGGTGAACGACGACGACCGGGTCACCAAGGTCGGCAGGTTCCTGCGTCCGACGCACCTCGACGAGCTTCCGCAGCTGCTCAACGTGCTGCGGGGAGAGATGTCGCTGGTCGGCCCACGGCCCGAGCGCCCGCACTTCGTGGAGCAGTTCGGCGAGGAGATCGACAGCTACCACTTCCGGCACCGTGTGCCCGTCGGCATCACCGGGTGGGCCCAGGTCAACGGCTACTGGGGTGACACGAGCATCGAGACCCGTGTGCGCCTCGACAACCGCTACATCGAGAACTGGTCGCTGTGGCGGGACCTGGTGATCGGGCTGCGGACCATCCCGACCCTGCTCGGCAAGCGCCGCTGACCCACGTGTCGGGCGGACCGGCGGCGCACGTCGAGTCGGGTCCGTCGCGCCTGCCTACTCTGCACCCGTGAAGATCCTCGTCATCACCTCGCGCTTCCCCTATCCGATGGAGAAGGGCGACAAGCACCGGGCGTTCCACCAGCTCCAGGAGCTGTCGGTGCACCACGACGTGACACTCGTCGCGTTGAGCCACTCGGCCGTGCAGCCGGAGGATCTCGAGAAAGTGCGCCGCGAGTGCTGCCCGCGGGTCCACGTCGTCCAGCTGGGGCGGGTGGCGACGCTGCTGTCGACGCTGAAGGCGCTGCTCACCGGGGTGCCGCTGCAGGTCGGCTACTTCCAGGACCGCTCCGCGATCGCCCGGGTCGAGCGCATCATCGCAGAGGAGCGCCCCGACCACGTCTACTGCCAGCTGATCCGGACCGCGCCGTACCACCGGGACCGCAGCATCCCCTCGACGATCGACTACCAGGACGCGTTCAGCACCTCGACGCGGCGCCGCTCGGAGCGTGCGTCCGCGCCGATGAGCTGGTGGCTCCGCCTCGAGGCGGGGCGTATCGCCCGCTACGAGGCCGAGGTCTTCGACTGGTTCGACCGACACGTCATCATCTCGATCCAGGACCGCGACTCGTTGTCGTTCCCCGGGGCCGAGACGATCGAGCTGGTCACCAGCGCGGTCGACACCGAGGACTTCCACCCGATGCCCGCGCCGCCGGACCAGTCGGACATGGCCTTCGTCGGGAACATGGGGTACGCCCCGAACGTGCGTGCGGCCGTCATGCTCGCCGAGGAGATCCTGCCCCTGGTCAGAGCCCGGCGTCCCGACGCGAGCGTGCTCATCGCGGGGGCCCGACCCAGCCGGACGGTGCGCGACCTGGCCGGCCCGGGCGTCGAGATCAGCGGTTGGGTCGACGACATCCGCGACGCCTACCGCAGCGGCAAGGTCATGGTCGCCCCGCTGATCATCGGCGCCGGACAGCAGAACAAGATCCTCGAGGCCATGGCGATGGGTGTGCCGTGCGTGACCACCGAGCTGGTCAACCGGGCGATCTGCGCCGAGCCGGGCCGCGAGATCTTCGTCGCGAACACCGCCGAGGAGTTCGCCGAGCAGATCCTGCTCCTGCTCGACGACCCCGACCTGCGCGAGCGGGTGGCGACCGCCGCTCGTGACTTCGTGACGCGCAACTACACCTGGGCGTCGATCGGGTCGCGCCTGGACACGGTGATGAGCGAGGGGCGCCGGGTCCGCTGAGCCACGAGGCCCGGCCGCCGACCTCGGCGACGGTCCACGACGGCGTCGACGGCGACGCCGGGTCCCGATTCGGATCGGCCCCGCCGCCCGGGCGCGGTACCGTGGCGCTGCTGTCCGTCGCGGGTAGTTCAACTGGCAGAACGCCTGACTTTGGATCAGGAGAGTGCAGGTTCGAATCCTGCCCCGCGAGCCATGACTCCGACCCCCGACGCGCTGCCACTGTCCGCCATCGTCCTGGCGGCCGGTGAGGGCAGCCGCATGCGCTCCGAACGTCCGAAGCCGCTGCACCGCCTGTGCGGCAAGCCGATGCTCGTCTACGTGCTCGAGTCGCTCGTCGAGGTGCCGGTCAGCCGTGCCGCGGTCGTGGTCGGTCACAAGGCCGAGTGGGTCACCAAGAAGATGCAGGAGCATGGCCACGACGTCGAGATCGAGTTCGTCGAGCAACGCGTGCAACGGGGCACGGGCGACGCGACGCTCGTCGGTCTGGTCGGTCTGCCCGACGACGACGACGTCGAGGGCGACGTCATCGTGCTGATCGGCGACGCCCCGCTGCTGCGGTCGTCGACCGTCGCCGCACTGCTCGACCACCACCGCAGCACCGGCGCCGCGGCGACGGTGCTGACCGCGCACATGGACGACCCCACCGGCTACGGCAGGATCGTCCACGGGCGCGACGACAAGGTCGTGCGCATCGTCGAGCAGCGCGACGCCTCGGACGAGGAGCTCGAGCTCACCGAGGTCAACACCTCGATCTACTGCTTCCGACGCAGCCTGCTGGCCCCCGCCCTGCGTCGCATCGAGCCCGACAACAGCCAGGGCGAGTACTACCTGACCGACGCCGTCGAGGTGCTCGCGTCGGCGGGGCATCCCGTCGAGGCGTACGTGGTCGACGACGCGGCCGAGACCCAGGGCGTCAACGACCGACTGCAGCTCGCTGCGGCGGAGCACGAGCTGCGCGCCCGGACCAACGAGGCCCTGCTGCGCTCGGGCGTCACGATGGTCGACCCCGCGTCGGTCTACGTCGACACCACCGTCGTCGTGGGGCGAGACGTCACGCTCTTCCCCGGTGTGATCCTCCAGGGGGCGACCCGCGTGGGCGACGGCACCGAGCTCGGCCCGGACACGCGGCTCGTCGACACCGTCGTCGGCGCCGACTGCGTCATCGAACAGGCGACCGCCCGGCACGCGAGGGTCGGGGACCGGTGCGTGGTCGGCCCGTACGCCTCGCTCGGACCCGGCGCCGAGCTCCCGGCTGACTCGGTCACCGGCTCGTTCTACACTGCTGGCTCCGGGCGCTGAGCGGCGCCGACGGGGCAACGAGCTGGAGGACAGTGTGGAGCTGGTCACCAAGAAGCGACTGACGATCGTCGCGGGGCGGGTGAATCGAGAGCTCGCAGAAGAGGTCGCGGAGCGCCTCGGTCTCGGTCTCGGTCCCATCCAGATCGCCGAGTTCAAGAACGGCGAGCTGCACTGCAAGTACGGCGAGTCGATCCGCGGCTCCGACCTGTTCATCTTCCAGAGCCACTGCTCGACCGACGACCTGTCGGTCAACGACGCCCTGATGGAGCACATGATCATGGTCGACGCCGCGAAGCGGGCGTCCGCCAAGCGGATCACCGTCGTGGCGCCCTTCTACGGCTACGGCCGTCAGGACCGCAAGGCCGAGGGCCGCGAGCCGATCACCGCCAAGCTGATCGCCAACATGTTCGAGGTCGCGGGCGCGAAGCGCATCGTCAGCGTCGACCTGCACTCCGGTCAGATCCAGGGTTTCTTCGACGGTCCGGTCGACCACCTCACCGCGATGCCGGTGCTCGTCGACTGGATGGCCGCCAACCTGCCCGACGACCTGGTCGTCGTGTCACCCGACGCCGGCCGTGTGAAGGTCGCTGAGCGCTACGCCAACCAGCTGCACGCCGATCTGGCGATCGTGCACAAGCGCCGCATCAAGGGCGCGAAGAACGAGGTCGAGGCGAAGGAGGTCGTCGGCGAGGTCGAGGGCCGCACCTGCGTGCTCATCGACGACATGATCGACACCGCCGGCACGATCGTCGCCGCGGCCGAGCAGCTCGTCGAGCGGGGTGCCAGCGCGGTCTACTGCGCGGCCACCCACGGCGTGTTCTCCGACCCGGCGATCGAGCGCCTCAAGAACTCGGTCATCGAGAAGGTCGTGATCACCAACACGCTGCCGCTGCCTCCTTCGAAGCAGATCGACAAGATCGAGGTGCTCTCCGCCGCCGGCATCATCGCCGACGCGATCGACGCGGTGTTCGAGGAGAGCTCGGTGTCCGACATCTTCGACGGGCAGAACCAGAGCTGAGCGGCCCGGCGCCGCTCGCTGTCTGGCGAGCGGTGGGCCATCACCGGTAGAGTCACCGTTCGGTCCGAGACAGGTCGCGCGCACGATTTGCCGTCCCGGCTCGATCATTCGCAAGTCGAACCCCGCCGAGCGCACCGAGTGCCGGCAGTCCCAGGAGTCCCCCATGTCCGAGGTCACCCTCACCGTCGAGACCGGCCGCACCACCGGCACCCGCCCCTCGCGGCGCCTCCGCGCCGAAGGTCGCATCCCGGGTGTCATCTACGGCGGTGGCGGTCCCGCCACCCAGGTGACCTTCCTGCGCACCGACCTGCGCACCGCGCTCACGACCGATGCCGGCCAGAACGCCCTGGTGAACATCGAGGTCGACGGCGAGACGGTCCTCACGGTGGTCAAGGAGGTCCAGCGCCACCCGGTGCGCCGTGACGTCACCCACGTCGACTTCCTGAAGATCGACTCCAAGAAGCCGATCGAGCTCGAAGTGCCGATCCGCCTGGTCGGCGAGGCCAAGAAGGTCACCGTCAACGGCGGCATGACCGAGCAGCGCCTCAACTCGCTGCTGGTGCGGGTGAGCCCGGACCGCATCCCGAACGCGATCGAGGTCGACATCTCGGTCATGACCCTCGACAAGTCGCTGCTGGTCAAGGACCTCGAGCTGCCCGAGGGCACCGTCGCCCTGTCGAAGCCGCAGCAGGCCGTCGTCACCGCCGAGCTGACCCGCGCCGCGGTGACCTCTCGCTCCGACGAGGACGAGGCGGGCGACGCTGCGGCCGAGTGACCTCGCCGCGAAGGTGATCGGTCCCCGCTCTCGGCGATCCGGTCAGAAGGAGCACGGCGGCACGCCGTGGGATCTGCTCGTGGTCGGGCTCGGCAACCCGGGCGGCCGCTACGCCAACACGCGGCACAACGTGGGCGCCGACACGGTCGCGCTGCTCGCGTCGCGCCACGGCGAGCGGCTCTCGCCCGACAAGCGGACCTCGGCGCTCGTCGCGGAGCTGCGTGTCGACGGTCGACGGATCGCGGTGGCGTTCCCGACCACGTGGATGAACGAGTCGGGTCAGGCGGTCGGACCGCTGGTGCGGCGCTACGGCATCGAGGACTGGAGCCGGTTGGTCGTGGTGCACGACGAGCTCGACCTGCCCTCCGGCCGCACCAAGGTGAAGCTCGGTGGTGGGCTCGCGGGTCACAACGGGCTGCGCTCGATCACCCAGCACCTGCACACCCAGGACTACACGCGGGTCCGCATCGGTGTCGGACGACCCCCGGGCGGAGCGGAGCGCGGGGCCGACTGGGTGCTGTCCAAGGTGCCGTCCGCGCAGCGCGCCGACCTCGACATCGCGATCGAGCAGGCCGCCGATGCGGTCGAGTTGATCGCCTCCGAGGGCGTCGACGCCGCGATGCAGCGTTGCAACCAGTCGCAGTGACGCCGCTGATGGGGCCGGGGCCGACGCCGTCGGAGCCTCGCGATAGGTTCGCCGCGTGACCGTCACCGGACCGATCGCGACGCCTCGCCCGCACGACCCGACGCCGCCCCTGGCCCCGTTGCGCTCGATGCTGCGCGAGGAGCCGGGCCTCGTCGGTGCGCTCGGCCGGTCCTCGACCGTGCTCGTCGTGCCCGAGGCAGCGAGGGCGGTCTCGGTCGCCGGGCTCGTCGAGCTGTCCCGGCGTCGTCCGATGGTCGTCGCGGTGCCCACCGTCGCCGACGCCGAGCGCCTCGCCGGTGACCTGGGGTCCTACCTGCCGGCCGACTCCGTCGAGATGTTCCCTGCGTGGGAGACGTTGCCCTTCGAGCGGGTGAGCCCCTCGATCGAGACGATGGGTCGCCGCCTGCGCACGTTGTGGCGCCTGCGGACCGGCGACGACTCGCTGTCGGTCGTGGTCGCTCCTGCACGTGCGCTCGTGCAGCGGCTCGGCCCCCACGTCGAGGACGTCGAGCCGATCGTCATCCGCTCCGGGGAGCAGATCGACTCCCACGGGCTGGTCGAGGCGCTGGTGCACGCCGGCTACCGCCGCGAGTACCAGGTCGAGCACCGCGGCGAGCTCGCCGTCCGCGGGTCGATCATCGACATCTTCCCCGCCACCGCCGATGCGCCGGTGCGCATCGACCTGTGGGGCGACGACGTCGAGCGTCTCTGCGAGTTCTCGGTCGCCGACCAGCGAGCGACGGTCGACCTCGACGAGATCGCGGTCTTCCCCGCCCGCGAGCTGCTGCCGAACGAGCAGGTCGCGGCCCGCGCCCAGCAGCTCGTCGCGAGCCAGCCGTGGGGCCGTGAGCAGTGGCAGCGACTCGCCGACGGCGAGGTCTTCGAGGGGATGGAGGCCTGGCTCGCGTGGCTGGCCGATCGCGAGCACGTGCTGTTCGACCTGGTGCCCGACACCTCGCAGATCCTGCTGGTCGAGCCGCGTCGGCTGCGTGACCGCGCCGCCGACATCGCGGCGGAAGAAGCCGATCTCGGTGCCTCGCTGGCCCGGACCTGGGGCCTCGACGGCGGCGAGGACGACCTCGACCTGCCTCGACTGCACGTCGAGTTCGACCGGCTGCTGCAGCACACCGCTGCGCCGGTCTGGTCGATCCTCAACGTGCCCGACGCACCCGAGTCGCCGGCGGTGACGGCACTGGCCTGGCCCCCCGCCGTCGGCGAGGGCGCCGCGCTGGTGGGTCAGCTCCGACAGGTGATCAACGACGGCTACTCCGTGGTGATCTGTGCGGACGGCGAGGGCTCCGCGTCGCGCATCGACAAGCTGCTCAACGAGCAGGGGTTCTCGTTCCCGGTGCTCGCCTCGCCCCAGGAGATCACCGCCGGTGCCCGCCGGCTGCGTGAACCCGGGGGCCACATCGTGGTCGCCCCGCTCGAGCGTGGTGCCATCCTGCCGTCGGTCAAGCTCGCCATCCTGGCCGAGGCCGACCTGACCGGCCGCCGGCGCACCCACCGCGCAGCTCGCGCACCCCGGCGCGACGCGCAGCGCTTCTTCGAGGACCTGAAGGTCGGCGACCACGTGGTGCACCAGGTCCACGGCGTCGCTCGGTTCGACGGCATGGTCAAGCGGGCCATGGGGGGCGTCGAGCGCGACTACCTGCTGCTCGAGTACCGGGGCGGCGACAAGCTCTACGTCCCGTCGGACCAGATCGACACCATCCGGCTGTACTCGGGCGGCGAGACCCCGAAGCTCAACAAGATGGGCGGGGCCGACTTCTCGCGGACCAAGGCCAAGGTGCGCTCCGCGGTCGCCGAGATCGCCCAGGAGCTGGTCGTGCTCTACCAGACCCGTCTCGCTCAGCCGGGCCATGCATTCGCGCCCGACACGCCCTGGCAGCGAGAGATGGAGCTGGCCTTCCCGTTCCAGGAGACCGTCGACCAGCTGTCCGCGATCGAGGCGGTCAAGGCCGACATGGAGTCGACGGTGCCGATGGACCGTCTGGTCTGCGGCGACGTCGGGTTCGGCAAGACCGAGATCGCCATCCGAGCCGCGTTCAAAGCCGTGCAGGACGGCCGCCAGGTCGCGGTGCTGGTACCGACCACGCTGCTCGCCCAGCAGCACTACCAGACGTTCTCGGACCGCTTCGCCGGGTTCCCGGTCCGGGTCGAGGTGCTGTCGCGCTTCTTGACCGCGGCGCAGGCCCGGGCGGTCACCGAGAAGCTCCGCTCGGGCGAGGTCGACATCGTCGTCGGCACGCACCGTCTGCTGTCGGCCGACATCGAGTTCAAGCGACTCGGGCTGCTCGTCGTCGACGAGGAGCAGCGCTTCGGCGTGTCGCACAAAGAGGCGATCAAGCAGTTCCGCGCCGAGGTCGACGTCCTGACCCTGACCGCGACCCCGATCCCACGCACGCTCGAGATGAGCCTGACCGGCATCCGTGACCTGTCGCTGCTGAACACGCCGCCCGCCGCCCGCCAGCCGATCCTGACCTACGTCGGAGAGTACGACGAGCGGGCGGTGACCGAGGCGATCCGCCGTGAGCTGCTGCGAGAGGGCCAGGTGTTCTACGTGCACAACCGGGTGCGCGACATCGACCAGCAGGCGGCCCGCATCCGCGAGCTCGTCCCCGAGGCCCGGGTCGCGATCGCCCACGGCCAGATGGACGAGGGCAGCCTCGAGAAGGTCGTCATGGAGTTCTGGGAGGGCGAGTACGACGTCCTCGTGTGCACGACCATCATCGAGTCCGGCATCGACATGCCGACGGTCAACACCCTCGTGGTCGAACGTGCCGACCTGTTGGGCCTCGGTCAGCTGCACCAGCTGCGCGGCCGTGTCGGTCGAGCCGGACAGCGTGCCTACGCCTACCTGTTCTTCCCGCAGGACCGTCAGCTCTCCGAAGAGGCCTACGAGCGTCTCAAGACCATCGGCGAGGCAACCGAGCTCGGCTCCGGGTTCCGCATCGCCATGCGCGACCTCGAGATCCGCGGCGCCGGCAACCTGCTGGGGACGGGGCAGTCCGGGCACGTCGCGGCGGTGGGCTACGACCTGTACGTGCAGATGGTCAACGAGGCGATCGCCCAGCTGAACGGCGAACCGGTCGAGGAACCCGACGAGATCACCCTCGAGCTGCCCATGCCGGCGTTCCTTCCGCCCGACTACGTCGAGCGCGAGGACGTGCGCCTCGACGCCTACCGTCGCCTGGCGGCGGTGCGCTCCGCCGGCGACGTCGACGACATCGAAGGCGAGTGGATCGACCGCTTCGGTCCGATCCCGGAACCGGCAGCGGCGCTGATCCGTGTCGCACACCTGCGCGCCGAGTGCGTGCGAGCGGGCGTCACCGACGTGACCGTCACCAAGAACCCGGCGCTGTCCGGTGGTGGCCTGGTGGCCAGCCTCTCGCCGGTCACGCTCCCGCAGTCCAAGCAGATGCGACTCGAACGGCTCTACAAGGGGTCGACCTACCGTGACGGCGACCGCGAGCTGCGATTGCGTGTCGCCGCTGGTCCGGGTGTGGCCGAGGACATCACCGCCGCGCTGAAGGAGCTCGTCCCCGACCCCGCGCCCGTCGCCGGCTGAGGCCGTCCACCGCAGGTTCTCCCCACCGGTTCGGCCCGATCTAGCATCCTGGACCATGCGCCCGTCGCTCCGTCTCCGTCCCATCCGCTCGCTCGCGCGCCGTCCTGTCCGCTCGCTGGCGCTGGTCGGCGTGCTCGGGGTCGCGGCGACCGCCTGCGGCGTCACCGCCGACACCACCGCAGCGACCGTCGGTGAGCGCACGGTCAGCATCGACGACGTGAACGCCGTGGTCGACGATCCCGCCATCGTCGGGCCCGCCGTCGAAGGCGTCGACGAGAGCCGTCAGCCCGGTGACCTGGCTCGCACCGCGCTCATGTACGAGATCCAGCGGGTGACGTGGATCGAGGAGGCCGAGCGTTGGGGCGTCGAGCCGACCCCGGAGCAGGTCGCCGACGCCGAGGTGCAGCTCGACGCGCAGCTCGCTGGCGCCGGCGTGCAGCTGAGCGACGACAACCGTGACCGTGCGATCGCCTCGAGCGCCGCGCAGAACGTGTTGCTGGAGCGCTTCGCCGAGATCGACCCGACCGATGAGGACGACCTGCGGCTGATCTATGAGGGTGCGCCGTCGCGCTGGCGCTCGTGGTGCCTCACCGTGGTCGCGATCCCGGCCGACGGGGCCGACCGGGTCGAGTCGCTGCTCGACGACGGCGTCGCCCTCGACGAGGTCGCCGACCGCGTCGACGACGCCGAGCTGCTCGCCACGCCCGATCAGTGCTTCGTCGGCAGCGAGCTGCCACCGGAGCTCGAAACCGCCGCTCGTGACGCGGACGGATCGCAGCGACCCGCCCCGGTCGAGACCAGCCTGGGCGCCGATCAGGGCCTCATGTACTTCGAGGTCGAACGAGCCTCCTCGTCGAGCTTCGACGAGGCACGCGAAGAGGTGGCCTTCGTGGCGCAGAACCTGCAGGGCGCTGTCGAAGCGCTCGGTGCGCTGAGCCAGCTGGGCGCGGACGCCTACCGAGCAGGAGATCCAGCAGGCCCAGCAGACCCAGGAGCAGTCCGTCGGCATCATCCTCGACTGGATCGGAGAGCGCATGCGCTCGGCCGAGGTCAACCCCCGCTACGGCTCCGGCGTCGTCGCCCGCTCCGAACAGCTCGGCGGCGGGTTCGAGGTCGCACCTCCGCCGGCGCCGCTCCAGCCGGCCGGCGAGATGCTGACCCAGCTGGGCGGGTTCGGCGAGGATCCCGCAGCAGGCGATCCCGCCGCTGGCACCGGCGGCTGACGTGTCGACCGGCGTGATCCACGTCGTCGGGCTCGGCCCCGCCGGCCCGGACCTGGTGACCGCCGGCACGCTCGACGTCATCGCCTCGACGCCGCACCGCTACCTGCGCACCGACTGGCACCCTGCCGCGTCGGTCGTGCCGGACGCCGCGACCTTCGACCACCTCTACGACACCGCCGACACCTTCGACGAGGTGTACCGGAGCATCGTCGACGAGCTCGCCGCCGCCGCCGAGGCCGCGGCGGCCTCGGGAGCATGGGTGCTCTACGCCGTGCCGGGCAGCCCGGTCGTCGCGGAGCACACCGTCGAGCTGCTGCTGTTCGACCCGAGGGTCGAGGTCGTCGTGCACCCGGCGCTGTCGTTCCTCGACCTGACCTGGGTGCGGCTCGGCATCGACCCGGCGGAGCTCGGGGTCCGGGTCGTCGACGGCCACCGCTACGCGAGCGAGGGCGCGGGGGAGCGCGGCCCGCTGCTCGTCGCCCAGTGCAGCGATCGCAACGTGTTGTCCGACATCAAGCTCAGCGTCGAGGACCCCGGCGACGCGACCGTGACGATCCTGCAGCGCCTCGGCCTGGACGACGAGGTGGTGCTCGAGGTGCCGTGGTCCGAGATGGACCGCGCGGTCGAGCCCGACCACCTGACCTCGCTGTGGATCCCGTCGGTGCCTCCGTCGGCCGCTGCCCGGGTCGGCCGCCTCGATGCGGTCATGCACCGGCTGCGCGACGAGGACCCCTGGAAGGCCGAGCAGACGCACGACTCGCTGAAGAAGTACCTGCTCGAGGAGTCCTACGAGGTGCTCGAGGCCATCGACGCCTACGACCCCGACAGCGGCGACGGCGCGGACGAGCTGTGCGGCGAGCTGGGCGACCTGCTCTACCAGGTGGTGTTCCACTCGGCGATCGCCGAGGAGGCCGGCTGGTTCTCGCTCGGCGACGTCGCGGACTCGATCCACGACAAGCTGGTGCGCCGCCACGGGCACGTGTTCGACCCGGACCGGGGTGATGCGCCGTCCCCGACGGTCGAGGAGCTGGTCACCGACTGGGAGCACGACAAGCGGGCCGAGCTCGGCCGGGACTCGGTGTTCGACGGCATCCCGACGGCGCTTCCCGCGCTGGCCCGCGCGCTGAAGGTGGTCCGCAAATCGGCGGCGATCGGTGCCACGACCACGGTGCCGGCGCCGGGCGACGACGCCGACTCACGACTGGGCGACGAGCTGTTCGCACTGGTCGAGGCGGCGCAACGTGCCGGGGTCGATCCCGAGGACGCGCTGCGGCGGGCGACGGACCGTCGCATGGCACAGGTCCGTCAACATGAGGCTGGTGGCCCGGGGACCTAGAGTCCCATGTCATGCCTGAACCGCTGCAGATCGCTCCCGCCACCGGACGCCTGGGGATCCTGACCCCCGGCATGGGCGCCGTCGCCTCGACCGCCTACGCCGGCGTGCTCGCCACCCGCAAGGGTCTCGCGAAGCCGATCGGCTCGCTCACCCAGATGGCCCACATCCGCCTCGGCGAGCGCGACGAGAACCGCAACCCGATGATCAAGGACTTCGTGCCGCTCGCAGGGCTCGACGACGTGGTCTTCGGCGGCTGGGACCCGATCTCGCCCAACGCGCTCGAGGCCGCTCGCACCTGCGGCGTGCTCGACGAGCGCGACCTGGGCCCGCTGTCGGGCGAGCTCGAGGGCATCAACGCGATGCCGGCCGTCTTCGACCAGCGCTGGGTGAAGAACCTCGACGGCGTCCGGGTGAAGACAGGGGAGAGCAAGTGGGACCTCGCCCAGCAGGTCATCGCCGACATCGAGACCTTCCGGGTCGAGAACGCGTGTGACCGACTCGTCATGGTGTGGTGCGGTTCGACCGAGGCGTACCAGGAGCCCACCGCGGTGCACGAGACCATCGAGGCCTTCGAGGCCGGCCTCCGTGCCGACGATCCGAACATCTCCCCGAGCCAGATCTATGTGTACGCGGCCCTGACCAGCGGCGTGCCCTTCGCGAACGGCGCGCCGAACCTGAGCATCGACCTGCCCTGCATGGAGCAGCTCGCGATCTCGCGTGGAGTGCCCGTCACCGGCAAGGACTTCAAGACCGGTCAGACGCTGATGAAGACGATCCTGGCGCCGGGCTTCAAGGCGCGCATGCTCGGCCTGCGCGGCTGGTACTCGACCAACATCCTGGGCAACCGCGACGGCGAGGTCCTCGACGACCCGGAGAACTTCAAGACCAAGGAGGTCTCGAAGCTGGGTGTGCTCGACACCATCCTGCAGCCCGAGGTCTACCCGGACCTGTACGGCAACATCGACCACGTCGTGCGCATCAACTACTACCCGCCGCGTGGTGACAACAAGGAGGGCTGGGACGCCATCGACATCTACGGATGGATGGGGTACCCGATGCAGATCAAGGTCGACTTCATGTGCCGCGACTCGATCCTCGCGGCGCCGATCGTGCTCGACCTGGCGCTCTTCCTCGACCTGGCGGCGCGTGCCGGCCAGTCCGGTGTGCAGGAGTGGCTCAGCTTCTACTGGAAGGCCCCACAGCCCGCCGGTGGCGTGGCGCCCGAGCACGACATCTTCATCCAGCAGACCAAGCTCAAGAACACGCTGCGCGAGTGGATGGGTGAAGCGGCGGTCACCCATTCCGAAGCGGGCTGAGCCACCGGAGGGCTGGGTGACGGACGGCTCGGGCATCGCCGACACGGCGCAGCTGCGCGCCGACGCCGATCGGATCACCCTGCTCACCCAGGCTGCGGCCGAGCGCGGGCAGTTGGACACGGTCGTGCCGGCATGTCCCGGTTGGGCGTTGCGTGACCTGGTGGTGCACCTCGGGTCGGTGCACCGCTGGGCGACCGAGTGCGTGCTGCACGCGACGGCCCCTGCCGGGACCCTGCCCGTCGAGCGTCGAGTCACCGACGACGCGTTGGTCGACTGGTACGCCGAGAGCGCTGCGGCACTGGCCGACTCGATCGACGCCGCTCCACCGGACACCCCGACCTGGACGCCGTTCCCGATCGAGTCCCCCACGGTGGCGGTCTGGACCCGTCGCCAGACCCAAGAGACCTCGTTGCACCGGCGTGACGCCGAGGAGGCGCTGGGCGAGCTGCTGCCGATCGATCCCTCGGTCGCGGCGGACGGCGTCGACGAGTACCTGAGCGTGATCGTGCCCAGGATCGTGCAGCGCGACGCACGGACGTTGCCCTCGGGCAGCGTGCACCTGCACTGCACCGACACCGAAGGTGAGTGGACCGTCGAAGTCGTCGACGGGACCTATCTGGTCGACCGTGCCCACCGGAAGGGCGACGCCGCGGTGCGGGGCACCGCCGAGTCGGTGCTGTTGCGCCTGTGGGGTCGTCAGGCGGCGGGCCGAGGGCTCGACGTGCTCGGCGACGCCGACGTCGCCGACGCGTGGCTCTCGATCGGTGGCAACTGAGCCACGGTTCCGGGTTCCGCGTCGCCGTCAGTCGAAGCGAGCCCACATGAGGATGCGCTGGAAGGCGTAGAAGTACGGGCTGCGGTGCTCGAGCCGTTCGCCGAGCAGTTCGCGGTAGCGCTCGACGAACGCGTCGTACCGCTCGGCCGAGAGCACCCGCCGCACCCTGACCAGCGCCGTGCCCGAGGTCCACTCGACGACGGCGTCGGGGCCCGAGAGCTCCATGCCGTACACCTGCAGGCGGACGAGCTGCTCGGAGGCGCCCAGCGACCACAGCACCTCGGCGTACTCCGCCGGTCCGAGCACCGAACGGGCAACCGGGTCCTCCGGCGGCGACTGCGCCAGCTCGTCGAACCAGGGCTGCTCGTGCAGCACCTCGGTGATCGTCGTGTGCGAGGGGTGCGTGGCGTTCGCCGGCACCTGCACGGCGAGCTGTCCGCCGGGACGCAGGTGCGCCGCCCAGTCCGCGAGCACGTCTCGGTGGTCCGGGATCCACTGCAGCGACGCGTTGGCCAGCACGACGTCGACCGGCGGGCGGTCACCCAGGGCGGCGACGTCGCCGAGCTCGAAGCGGAGCTCGACTCCCGTCGTGGCGCCGGGCGCCCGGGCCAGCATGTCGGGGGAGTGGTCGATCCCGACGGCGGTGGCGACACCGAGGCTGCCAGCAGCCTCTGCGGTGAGCTCACCGGTGCCGCACCCGAGGTCGAGCAGCGAACCGCCCGGCACCGGCGCAACCATCGACACCAGATCGTGGAACGGTCGTGCGCGCTCGCCGCCGAAGCGTCGATAGGCGTCGGGGTCCCACTGGTCGCTGCGTCGCTCGCCCATGGCCTGACCCTACGCACTTGTATTCAACTTGTATAGGACCCCGGCCGACAGCGGCCGCCGGTCGGAGTGCGGAGACCGGGAAGGTCGCCCGGTGGCTGTCCGACGGAGCAGACTCGGGGCCCATGTGCGCCGCCCGACCCGACGTCGACCTGCTGGACCCCGAGTTCCACCGGGGCGATCCGCACTCGGCGTACACCTGGATGCGCTCGAACGAGCCGGTGTACCGCGACGAGAAGAACTCGCTGTGGGCGGTGGCGCGCCACGCCGATCTGCTCGCCGTCGAACGCGACAGCGCGACGTTCGTCTCGGGTCGCGGGTACCGGTCGTGGTGGGCGCCGGAGGAGAACAACATCATCTCCTCGGACGACCCGGAGCACCTGCGGAACCGTCGCCTCGTGTCGAACCGGTTCACGCCGCGGGCGAGCCGGGAGCACGAGCCCTGGCTGCGCGCGACGATCGACGAGCTGCTCGACGGCATCGGTCCCGACGGCGAGCTCGAGGTGATCAGCGGCCTGGCGGCACCGCTGCCGAGCCGGCTGATCGCTCGGCTGCTCGGGTTCCCCGAGGAGCGCTGGCGCGACGTGCAGCGTTGGTCGGAGTCGATCATGCGCTTCGACGCGGCTTCGTACGACACCGACGCCCTGTTCGGCCTGAGTGCGGCCATCGAGGAGTTCGTCGAGCTGCTCGGCCAGGTGGTGCCGGAGCGGCGCGGCTGCCCGGTGGACGACCTGGTGTCGGTCTGGGTGCACGCCGACATGGGGGACCGAGTCGGCTACTCCGACCGGCGGCTGCTGCACGAGACGGGTCTGTTCATCGCCGGTGGAGCCGAGACGACGCGGACCGCCATCAGCCACGGCCTGCGGGCCTTCGCCGATCATCCGGACCAGTGGGACCGCGTGGCCGCGGATCCGTCGCTCGTGCCGGGTGCGGTCGAAGAGGTCATCCGCTGGGTGACCCCGCTGAACAACTTCTTCCGCACGGCGGTGGCCGACACCCGCATCGGTGAGCAGCCCGTCGCCGCGGGGGACCGGGTGATCCTGCTGTACCCCTCTGCGAACCGGGACGAGGCCGTGTTCGAGGATCCCTTCCGCTTCGACACGACCAGGACGACCAACCCGCACCTGGCCTTCGGTCACGGCACCCACTTCTGCATCGGTGCCAACCTCGCCCGCTTCGAGCTGCAGCTGCTGTTCGGCGAGCTGACCCGACGGTTCCGGGCCCCTGTCGTGGTGACCGAACCCGACGTCGAGGCCAACATCTTCGCCCGCGCGGTCCGGTCGTTCACGGTGCGTCTCGAACCCCGCTGAACAGCCCCCCGGGACCCTCGGGTCGTGGCTCCTGCGCCCCCGTCGGCTGGGCCAGAATGGGGGACCTGATGGCAGTAGCGGTAGAAGGGCGGGTCGCGCCCAGGAAACTCGGGTACCAGCCGTCGCTCGACGGTCTGCGCGCCATCTCGGTGGTCGCCGTCATCCTCTACCACGCCGGCGCGAAGTGGATGCCCGGTGGCTTCCTCGGCGTCGAGGTCTTCTTCGTCGTCAGCGGCTTCCTGATCACGACCCTCCTGCTCGAGGAGCGGGCCAAGAGCGGTGCGGTCGACATGCGGCAGTTCTGGATCCGGCGAGGCCGCCGTCTGCTTCCGGCGCTCTATCTGCTGCTCGCCGTGGTGTCGGGCGCCGCACTGCTGGTGTACCGCGACGCAGCGGGCCGCATGGGTGGCGACGTGCTCGCCGCGCTGCTCTACGTCAGCAACTGGTGGCAGATCTTCCTCGACGAGTCCTACTTCGTGCAGTCGGGCAGGCCGCCGCTGCTGATGCACCTGTGGTCGCTCGCGGTCGAGGAGCAGTTCTACCTGCTCTTCCCGCCGCTGTTCGTCTACGGCCTCGCCAAGCTCGGACGCCAGCGCACGCGCACCGTGGTACTCGTCGTCGCGCTCGCCTCGGCGATCGAGATGGCGCTGCTCTTCGACGAGGGCGCCGACACCTCACGCATCTACTACGGCACCGACACCCGCGCCGCGGGCCTGTTGATCGGCGTGCTGCTCGCCATGGTCTGGAGTCCCTGGACGTCGACCAGGCCCGCCGCACGACGCGCGGGGCCCACCCTCGACCTGATCGGCGTCGTCGGTCTGCTCGTCATCGGCTGGTTCATGGTGCGGGTCAACGTGTACGACCCGTTCATCTACCGCGGCGGCTTCCTGCTGCTCGATCTGGTCTGCATCGCGGTCATCGCCGTGCTGGTGCACCCCGCCGCCCGACTCTCGTCGGTCCTGGGCTGGGCACCGTTGGTGTGGATCGGCCTGCGCTCCTACGCGCTCTACCTGTGGCACTGGCCGATCTTCCAGGTCACCCGGCCCGACCAGGACGTGCCGCTCAGCGGGCTGCCGCTGTTCGTCCTGCGCATGGCGCTCACCTTCGGCGCTGCGGAGCTGTCGTACCGCTACGTCGAGCAGCCGCTGCGCAAGGGTGTGCTCGGCGACTGGTGGCGAGACCTTCGCAGCTCGACCGGCGTGCGACGTGAGGCCCTGGTCCGCCGTGGCATGACCGTCGGTGGTGTCTTCGCGGTGCTGCTCGTCGTGCTCACCGTGGGGCTCTACGGCGCCACCCACAGCCCGGAACGCGAACAGCTCGCGATGGCGGGCCTCGAGGACGCCGCAGGCTTCGACGACTCGGGCATCGCGGAGCCGGGCGACGACCCCGATGCGCCGGTCACGACCGACACCACCTCGACGACGACCTCCGCCGCGCCGGCCACGACCGCACCCGCCCAGGGGTCTGCGACGACCGCCCCGGCACCGACGACCACGGCGGCAGCGCAGGGCACCGACGCCGTCGCCGTCGGTGACTCGGTCATGCTGGGTGCGTCCGGCGCGCTCACCTCGGCGATGCCCGGGATGCGCGTCGACGCCAAGGTCGGACGGCAGTTCGACTCGGTGCTCAACGTGGTCAGCTGGTACGCCGGCGAGGGGCTGATCCCCGGGCCGCTGGTGGTGCACGCCGGGACGAACGGCACGTTCACCGACGGTGACCTGGACCGCCTGATGGAGATCGCGGGTGACCGGAAGGTCCTGCTGGTCAACGCCCGGGTGGCTCGACCGTGGCAGGACCTGGTCAACCAGCGACTGGCCGCCGCGGCGCAACGGCACCCGAACGCCGTGCTGGTCGACTGGTACTCGCTCGCATCGGCGCACCCGGAGTGGTTCGCCAACGACGGGGCGCACCTCAAGGCCACGGGCGCCGCGGCGTTCGCCGAGCTGATCCGGTCGAACCTGTGAGCCGGGCGGGCCGGCGGGCGATGCCGTCGATCGATTCGGTCCCGCGACCGTGGCCTGGCAAGATGCCGGGCGGAGACAACGACGTCCGGTGCCCGAGGGTGTGCCGGCACAACGGCCGAGGAGCGCAGCGCACGTGAGCATCATCGAGGGGATCATCGGACGGCAGATCCTGGACTCCCGTGGCAACCCCACGGTCGAGGTCGAGGTCGAGCTGGACTCCGGGGCGACGGGCCGGGCGGCGGTGCCCTCGGGTGCGTCCACCGGTGCCTTCGAGGCGGTCGAGCTGCGCGACGGCGACGCGGACGTCTACCTGGGCAAGGGCGTGCAGACCGCCGTCGACCACGTCAACGGCGAGATCGCCGATGCGCTGCTCGGCTTCGACGCCGTCGACCAGCGTGACCTGGACCGCGTGCTGATCGACCTGGACGGGACCGACAACAAGGCACGCCTGGGCGCCAACGCCATCCTCGGCGTCTCGCTGGCCGTCGCGAGCGCCGTCGCCGACGAGCTCGACCTGCCGCTCTACCGCTACGTCGGCGGCCCGAACGCCTGCGTCCTGCCGGTGCCGATGCTCAACGTGATCAACGGTGGCGAGCACGCCGACAACAACGTCGACATCCAGGAGTTCATGCTGATGCCGGTCGGCGCGGCCTCGTTCTCCGAGGCGCTGCGCTGGGGTGCCGAGACGTACCACACGCTCAAGAAGGTCGTGCACGATCGTGGCCTGTCGACCGCGATCGGCGACGAGGGCGGCTTCGCGCCGGACCTCGGCTCCAACGAAGAGGCGATCGCCCTGTTGGTCGAGGCGATCGAGCGGACCGGCCGCATCCCGGGTGCCGACATCGCCATCGCGCTCGACGCCGCATCGACGGAGTTCTTCTCCGACGGCGTCTACACGCTCGCCGGTGAGGGTCGCACGCTGTCCTCCACGGAGTTCGCCGACTACCTCGCCGACCTGTGCGACCGGTACCCGATCGTCTCGATCGAGGACGGCATGGCAGAAGAGGACTGGGACGGCTGGGCCGATCTGACCGCAAAGGTCGGCGACCGTGTGCAGCTGGTCGGCGACGACCTGTTCGTCACCAACAGCGAGCGTCTGGCCCGTGGCATCGAGGCCGGTGTCGCCAACTCCATCCTGGTGAAGGTCAACCAGATCGGTTCGCTGACCGAGACCCTCGAGGCGGTCGAGCTCGCGACCCGCAACGCCTACACCTCGGTGATGTCGCACCGCTCGGGAGAGACCGAGGACGTGACGATCGCCGATCTGGCCGTCGCCACCAACTGCGGTCAGATCAAGACCGGCGCGCCGGCCCGCTCGGACCGCGTCGCGAAGTACAACCAGCTGCTGCGCATCGAGGAGCAGCTGGGCGAGGCCGCCGTCTACCGCGGCGCCGCGGCGCTGGCCCCGGTGGGCCGCAAGGGCTGACCATGGCCGACGGGCGGAGCACCACCACGGCAGCCGAGGCACGTTCCGTGCTGCGGCGGAACCTGGCCGTGGTGGTCTCGCTGCTCCTGGTCGCCGTGACCCTGCTCGCGGTCCCGGCACGCAGCTACCTGTCCCAGCAGGACGACATCTCGGAACGTCGAGAGGTGCTCGCCGAGGTCACCGCTCGCAACGAGCGGCTCGAGGAGCGCCTCGAGCGCCTCGACCGCCCCGACGAGATCCAGCGGATCGCCCGACGCGAGTACGGCCTGGTCGAGGTCGGCGAAGAGGCCTACACGATGCTGCCCCCGGCCACCGCCGGACTCGTCCTGCCACGCGCCTGGCCCTTCGACGTGCTGAGCGACCCGGTCGAGCAGGCCGCCACCGGCGGCCAGTGAGCCACGAGCCCGAACATCCCGAACCCCCAGACCGGTCCGACGAGACAGGCCGGTCCGACGAGCCAGCCCCGTCCGACGAGGCAGCCCCGTCCGACGAGGCAGCGGTCGAGGAGCTGCTCGGTCGAGCGCCCCGCGGCCCGCACCGCATCGTCGTGCGCGACGACGCCGGGCGACCGGTCGTGATCCGCAACCACCCGCTGCTCGACGACGGCACCCCGATGCCCACGCTCTACTGGCTGCTCGACCGGGACCTGAACCGTCGCATCGGCCGTCTCGAGGCGGGCGGGGGCGTGAAGCAGGCCGAGGCCGATGTCGACCCCGACGCGCTGCTCGCGGCGCACGAGCGCTACCGCGCGGAGCGCGACGCGGAGATGCCCGAGGACTGGACCGGGCCCCGGCCCTCAGGCGGCGTCGGCGGCACCCGACGCGGCGTGAAGTGCCTGCACACCCACTACGCCTGGTACCTCGCCGGCGGCGACGACCCCGTCGGCGCGTGGGTGGCCGAGCGGCTCGACGGCGGAGCAGACTCGGAGCCACGATGAGCGAACCCGTCCTGGCAGCGATCGACTGCGGCACGAACTCCACCCGACTCCTGGTCTCGAACGGCGAGCAGCGCTTCGAGCGGCTGATGCGCACGACGCGCCTCGGCGCCGGTGTCGACCGCACCGGTCGACTCGACCCCGAGGCGATCGAACGGACCCTGACCGTGCTGCGCGAGTACCGCGGCGTGATGGACGGCCACGGCGTGACCGGCGTGCGCATCGCGGCGACGTCCGCGGCGCGCGACGCCTCGAACCGCGACGAGTTCTTCGGCCCGGCCACCGAGATCCTCGGGGTCGCCCCCGAGCTGCTCACCGGCCCGGAAGAGGCCGCGCTCAGCTTCCACGGCGCGCTGTCGGACCTGCCCGAGGTGCCGGGCCGCAACCTGGTCGTCGACATCGGCGGCGGCTCGACCGAGTTCGCGCTCGGCACCGACGAGCTCGAGTCGTCGATCTCGATCGACATGGGCTGCGTGCGACTGACCGAGAAGTACCTGGAGCACGACCCGCCCCGGCCGGAGGAGCTCTCGAACTGCCTCGCCGAGGTCGAGCAGCACCTCGACGACGTCACCAGAGAGGTTCCGGGCGCCGGTTCCGCCGCTCGGTTCGTCGGCCTCGCCGGCACGGTGACCAACGTCGCGGCGGTCGAGATCGGTCTGCTCGAGTACGACCGCGACGCCATCCACCAGTTCGTGCTGACCAGGGAAGCCGCCGAGGACGTGTTCCGGACCCTCGCCACGGAGTCCGTCGAGGACCGCCGCTTCAACCCGGGACTGGAACCCGCACGGGCCGACATCATCGTCGGCGGGTGCTGCGTGCTGGTCGGGATCTTCCGCTACTTCGGCTTCGACGAGTGCGTCGTGTCGGAGTCCGACATCCTCGACGGCCTGATCCTGTCGCAGATCCGGTGACCACCGCTGCAGACGTGTCGGTAGGCTCCCGCCAGTGCTGCGCCGGAAATCGACAAACGATCCGATGACGGCCCTCGTCCACGGACGGCGGCTCCTGCTGCGGCCGCTCACGCTCCACGACTTCGACGAGTGGCGCTCCGTGCGACGCGACTGCCAGGAGTGGCTGACGAAGTGGGAGCCGCGACGCATCCCCGGCCAGCCCGACACCGTCGAGGACCGTCAGGCCTTCTCGGCGCGGTGCTCGATGCGCATGCGTGAGATCCAGCTCGGCACCGGCTACGGCTTCGGGATCTTCGTGGGCGGCGCGTTCGCCGGCGAGATCAACGTCAACTCGATCCACCGGGGCGCGCATCAGAGCGCGTACGTCGGCTACTGGATCGACCGGAACCTGGCCGGTCAGGGCTACATGCCCGAAGCGGTCGTCGCTGCGCTGCAGTTCTCCTTCGAGCAGCTGCTGCTGCACCGGGTGCAGATCTCGATCATCCCGCGCAACACAGCGAGCCGTCGGGTCGTCGAGAAGCTCGCCATCCGCGACGAGGGCATCGCCGAGCGCTACCTCGAGATCAACGGCGTCTGGGAGGACCACGTCCGGTACGCGATCACCTCCGAGGAGTGGGTCGAGCGCCGCGACGAGCTGCTCACGGAGTGGATCTGGTGATCCGCTCGGCGAGCGCGGCGAGCTTCGCCGCGAACTCCGGCTGGTCCATCGACCACAACTGATCGGTGAGCTCACGCTCGACCGCGTCGTCGTGCTCGTCGATCGCCGCGACGTCGGACAGGGTCGCCTTCACCCGTCGGGCGAGCTCGGGCGGCGCGTCCGCTGCACGGGCCGCGAGCTCGACGCTGCGGGCGAGCAGCCCGTCGTCGTCGACCTGTTCCCAGGCCAGGCCGACGCGCACCGCGTCGGCGGCGTCGAGCACCTGGCCGAACAGCACCAGCGCTGCGGCCGTCTGCGGCCCGACGAGCCGCCGCAGCATCCAGGTGTGGCCGCCGCCGGGGTGGATGCCCAGGTCGAGGAAGCGGGTGTCGAACCGACCCGAGGCGCCGACGACACGCACGTCGCAGGCGAGTGCGAGGTTCATGCCGGCGCCCACCGCGGCGCCGTTCACCGCGGCGATCGTGGGCAGCGGTGTGTGGGCCACGGCGAGGAAGCCCGAGTAGATCGCCAGCAGCCCCTCGCGGCGCGAGGCGCCGAGCTGCGACAGGTCCGCGCCCGCGCAGAACGCAGGCGCCCGGCCGGTCACGACCAGCGCCCCGGTTCCGGCGTCGTGCTCGAGCTCGTCGACTGCGGCCGAGAGCTCGGTGCACAGCTCGAGGCTCAGGGTGTTGCGGCGCCCGGGATCGTCCAGCGTGATCACGGCGACACGTCCGACGTGGCTGACATCGATCAACGACATGGTGAGCTCCTGTGCAGACGGGCCGAGGACGGTGCGAGCGGGTACGGTGCCACGCCGTGAGGACCCTCGTGGTGGCCGAACAGTATCCGTGGCCCGCGACCGACGGGTACCGACAGCGCCTGCACCACCTGATCGCGGGCCTGGCCGAGGTGTCGACGGTCGACGTGGTGGCGCTCGACCGCAGCGGCGTGTCCGAGGTCGTGGCGAGCCCGCTCGACGGCGTCGACCGGGTCGTCGCCGCACCCGGCTCCGAGGTCGGCGTCCGTGACTGGGGTCCGGTGTGGGTGCGCTCGTCGGCTCCTCGTCGGGTGCTCGGTCCGGTGTGGGACGAGGCCCGCCGCGCCGTCGACGACCTGGTGGCGCAGCACGTCGCGCCCGATCTGGTCTGGTTCTCGCACGTCGACACCTGGTGGCCGCTGCACGACCTGGTCGCCGGTGTGCCGTCGATCGTCGACTTCGACAACCTCGAGAACCTGGCGCTGCGACTCCGGCGACGTACCCCGCCCCGCTTCGCGCCGGGCGCGGCGCTGACCGATCGCCTCACGGCGTCGGCACGTTGGGCGACCTCACGGGCGTTCGACCTGGTGGACGAGGGTCGCTGGGACCGTCTGCAGCGCAGCGTCGCGAACCAGGTGGACCGCGTCGTCGTGTGCAGCGAGCTCGACGCACGGCGCTCGGGCTGTGCGAACGCGGTGGTCGTCCCCAACGGCGCCGACCCGGCGCCGGAGGCCGTCGTGGACCGCACCACGCTGCGGGGCGAGGACCCGACGATGCTCTTCGTCGGCGCGCTCGACTACGAGCCCAACACCGAGGCCGTCGAGTGGTTCGTGCGAGAGGTCCTGCCGCTGGTGAAGGCCAGGGCACCCCGCGCCCGGGTCCGCATCGTCGGTCGGGGCGGCGAGGGCTTGTCGTGGGTGTCCGAGGTCCCGGGTGTCGACCTGGTGGGGCCGGTCCCCGACATCGCCGACGAGCTCGCCGCCACCGACATCTCGATCGTGCCGATCCGCGTCGGCGCCGGCACCCGCCTGAAGGTCGTCGAGGCGCTCGCCAACCACCTGCCGCTGGTCACCACGACGGTCGGCTGCGAGGGCATTGCGCTGACCGACGACGTCGACGCGCTGATCGCTGACGACCCGCGCACCTTCGCCGACGCGTGCCTCCGCCTGATCGAGCAGCCCGAGCTGCGCCAGCGGCTCGCCGACGCAGGCGACGAGCTCTTCCGGGCCCGCTACGACTGGGCCCACATCCAGTCGACGGTGGGCGCGCTGGCGGTCGAGGTGGCGGGGGTCGGCGAGCCGACCTGAGCGCGGTCGCGACTGAACCCAGGCGCGCGAGCTGGGCGCGGTGCGAATCAGTCGCGGTGCACGGCGGGGGAGTGCCGGAAGAACTGCTCGACGTCGCGCTCGTACTTGTAGGACGGCTCGCTGTCGCCGACGGTGCGCCGCAGACGACTCGAGCGGATGAAGCCCTCGATCGCCTCGGACGACGTGTACTCGTAGCGGAACCCGTAGTGCTTCAATCGGCTGTTGTCGACGCCGCGGCCGAACTTGAGCAGCCCGTGGTACTCGTCGGGCACGTCCGCGATGCCGAGGCTGCGGAACGGGCTCGTGAGCAGCGAGGTGCCCCACGGCGGCAGCGCGATCGTGCGCTTGCCGCACAGCGCGGCGACCTCGGACCAGGGCAGCAGACCGTCGCCCGCCACGTTGAACACGCCGGGCAGGTCGTGGTCGAACGCGTAGAGGATCGACCGGATGACGTCGTGCTCGTGCACGAACTGGAAGCGTGGGTCGTAGCCGAACATCGACGGGACCAGCGGCAGGCTCAGCAGCCGGGTGAGCGGTGTCTCGAGCTCGGAGCCGATCACGTTCGAGAAGCGCAGCAGCGCGACGTTGACGTGCGGGTTGTCCTCGGCGAAGTCGCGCACGTAGCCCTCGACCGCCTCGAGGCTGCGTTCGATCGGCGCCCGCGACGGGCGCGACCGGGGTGTGTCCTCGGTGAACCACACCGGGTCCTCGGGTGCGCAGCCGTAGATCATCGTCGAGGACTTCACGATGACGTTGCGGACCGTCGACGCCGGCGCCGAGGCCGCCGCGAACAGGTTCATCGTGCCGATGACGTTGATCTCGTGCATCGCCCGGGTCGACATCTGGGTCGGGTCGACGGCGAGGAACGTGTGGATGATCGTGTCGACCTCGGTGGCCCGCACGATGCGCGACAGGATCGAGTAGTTCGCGTCGACCCGCACGTACTCGGTGCGTTCGAGCTCGACGGTCGGCTCGGTGGTGTCGAGCCCGACGATCACCTCGACGTTCGGGTCCTCCTCGAGCGCCTGTGCGACGCGACCGCCCCAGAACGTGCCCAGGCCTGTCACCAGCACCCGGCGCCGCTCGTTGCCCGGTGCGGTGGCTTCGGGCCGAGCCGTTGTCGGCGTTCATCCGAACCACACCGATCGGCGGACCCGCAGCATCTCGTAGAGCGCGGCCTGGATGTGGTCGCGGATCGCCTCGGACTCGTCCATCACCCGTGAGCGCGAGTAGCGCTCCTGACCGGGCGGCACGTCGAAGTGCACCGGTTCGAGCACCTTCAGCTTGAACTTGGCCGGGAAGTAGGAGACGACCCCGAGCGGCCCGCCGACCAACATGTTGGCCGTCAACGGGACGTAGGGCAGGCCGAGCGCCTTGGCGACCGACGGGATCCGGAACAGCGTCGGCATGGACTCCTCGGCGCCGACGACCGCGATCGGGATCACCGGCACACCGGCGCGCATGGCGATCTCGACGAAGCCGCCGCGGCCGAAGCGCCGCAGCTGGTAGCGCTCGTCGTAGGTCTTCGCCGGGCCCTTGGAGCCCTCGGGGAAGACGAGCACCAACTGGTGCTGCTCGCGCAGCAGCCGGTAGGCGTTGTCGGGGTGTGCCGGCAGGCCGCCGAGCCGGTTCCAGATCGTGCCGATCATCGGCAGCGTGCGGAAGAGGTTGTCGGCCAGGCCGTAGACGGGGCGTTCGAGCTCGGTCTCGATGCCGTGCATGATCACCGGTGCGTCCGACGGGATGGCGCCCGCGTGGTTCGCGACGAGCAGCGCGCCACCGTCGGTGGGGATGTGCTCGAGGCCCTCCCACTCGGCGCGGAACCAGTGCCGGTAGACCGGGTCGTAGATGCGCCGAGCGATCTCGCGCATGTGCTCCGAGCGACCCCACTCGTTGACGTCGGAAAGGCGACGGTCGTCGAGCACGTCGGGGTCGGTGCCACGGCCCACCGGGACCAGGTCGGTGCCCGCGCGCACCGTTCGGTGAGAGCCCGTCGGTCCTCGACGGATCGATCGTCGCTGTCGCGCTCGTGGTCGTCGCGCTGGCGTTCCGGGCCGCCTCGACGGCCTGCCTCGCACGCCGGCGCTCGGGTGTCGTGCGAGCCCTGGGCTCGGCGCGCTTGGGGGGCGGGGCCATTGCGCCATGCTACGTCGCGCGTGGCAACGGTCCCGGGGTGCGTCGCGTTCCGGTCACGGTGGGCCGCGGGTACCCTCCGCGCGTGCCCGAGACCTCTTCGAACACCAGTCGCAGCGGCGCCCTCGCTGCGCTGGGGCACCGTGACTTCCGGCTGTTCTGGATCGGTGCAGTGGTGTCGAACACCGGCAACTGGATGCAGAACGCTGCGATCCCGTACGTCGTGTTCGACCTGACGGGCCGGGCGGGTGACGTGGGGGTCACCGGGTTCTTCCAGTACGTGCCGTTCATGGTGATGGGCCTCATCGGCGGCACGCTCGCCGACCGGTTCCCGCGCCGTGCGTTGCTCATCGTGTGCCAGGTCGCCCAGGCGGCCTGCGCGATGGCGCTCTACGGGGTCGTGGCGTCGGGAGCGGCGACCACGGCGTGGATGTCGGCGCTCGCGTTCGTGTCCGGCCTGGCCGGCGGGCTCAACACGCCGATCTGGCAGTCGTTCGTCACCGAGCTGGTGCCGCGCGACCTGCTGCTGCACGCGGTCACGCTCAACAGCGCCCAGTTCAACGCGGCGCGAGCCCTCGGCCCGCTGCTCGCCGGTGTGGTCATCGCGTCGTGGGGAGCCGCCACCGCGTTCGCGATCAACGCCGTGTCGTTCCTGGTGGTGATGGGTGTGCTGTTCGTCATCCGCGGGCACAGCGACGGACGACGCCGGGGCGACTCCGGTGGTGTGATCGCTGGCTGGAAGGTCGCGATCCGCTACGTGCTGGCCACACCGGCGATCCTCGCGTGCTGCACGGCGATCATCGCGGTCGCAGGGATCGGCAGCCCGCTGTTCAGCTACCTGGCGGTCTACGGCGAGGAGATCTACTCGGTGCAGGGGCTGGCACTCGGAGTCCTCTTCGGCGCGGCGGGCATCGGCGTCGATCCTCTTCACGCCGTTGCTGCTGAGCGTCGCCCCGCGCTTGCCCCGTGCCCGGCTGCTCGGCGCCTCGATGGTCGCGTACGGCGCGGCGACCGTCGCGGTCGGGACTGTCGTCGGGATACGTCGCCGCGGTGGTGGCGCTGCTGTGCTTCGGCGGCGCCTACCTGGCGATCGCGTCGACCATCAACACGTCGATCCAGCTCGTGGTGACCGAGGAGCTCCGGGGTGTGGTCATCGCGCTCTACCTGATGTGCCTGACCGGTGCCCTGCCGATCGGGCTGTACCTGTGGGGTGTGATCTCGGACCAGGTCGGCATCAGGGCGACGACCGTCGGCGCCGGTGCGCTGCTCGTCGCCGTCACGCTGGTGTTCATCCTCACCGGGCGCTTCACCGTCATGGCCGATGCGGACGACGCTCGGGATGCGGCCGCCGGCACCGCGCTGAGCTGACTCCGCCACGTCGACCGTGCTGCGACGGGGCCGTCCCGGTGCGCTGAGCTGACTCCCGCCACGGTGACCGTGCTGCGACGTGGCCGTCCCGGTGCGCGAAGCTGAGCGCCACGTCGGCCACCGGGCGGTGGCCGCGCGAGGGGAGCGAGCATGCGCGTCGACGTCGGTGGGGTCGGGATCGAGTACGACGTGTTCGGGCCGGACGACGCGCGGCCGGTGGTGTTGCTGCACGGCTTCCCGGACTCGGCCGCGTTGTGGCGCAACCAGGTGCCGCCGTTGGTCGAGGCGGGGTTCCGGGTGATCACCCCGGACCTGCGGGGCTTCGGCCGGTCCGACGCTCCCGAGGCCGTCGAGGACTACTCGCTGTTGACCTCGGCGTTCGACGTCACCGCCGTCCTCGACGACCTCGGCATCGAGCGTGCCCACGTCGTCGGCCACGACTTCGGCTCGGCGCTGTCGTGGGTGTTCGCCACGTTCTGCGCGGACCGGGTCGACCACCTGGTGGCCATGTCGGTCGGCCACCCCGGCGCGTTCCGGTTGACGGACTTCGAGCAGGGCAGTGCGTCGTGGTACATCCTGTTGTTCCAGTTCCACGACGTCGCCGAGCGGTGGTTGCGGGGCGACGACTGGGCCAACCTCCGGGCGTGGTCGCACCACCCCGACGCCGAGGGGGTCATCGCGCAGTTCGAGGCGGGTGACGTCTCGGACGATGCGTCCACGGCGACGCTCACCTCGGGGCTGAACTGGTACCGGGCGAACATCACCGCCGAGGCGTGGGTCGCGCCCCGACTGGAGTTGCCCCCGATCCAGGCGCCGACGATGGGCATCTGGAGCGCCAAGGACTTCGCGCTGACCGAGCAGCAGATGACCGGCTCGGCCGAGCACGTCGCAGGACCGTGGCGCTACGAGCGCGTCGAGGGCGCCGGCCACTGGCTGCAGCTGCAGCAACCCTCGGTGGTCACGGACCTGCTGCTGGACTTCTTGCCGGTGTGAGGCGCTTGCCGGGATGAGGCGCTCGCGGGTGTGCGCAGCGCTGGTCGACGCGGTTCAGACGTCGAAGAAGTCGGCGATCCAATCGACCACGCGGTCCTGGTCGAGGGGACCTTCCAGGCTCATCAGCCCGGCGTCGACGACCTGGTCACCGATGGCCTCGCGTCGTTTGCGCATCAGGATGCTCGACAGCTGCGGCACGAACTCGGGGTGGCCCTGCACGCAGAACACGTGCTCGCCGATGCGGTAGGCGCCGACGGGGCAGTAGGTCGAAGTGGCGACCAGCGTCGCGCCCTCGGGAAGGCGCGTCACCTGGTCGCGGTGGCTCATGAGCAGCGTGAAGTCGTCACGCTCCGGGTCGATCCAGTCCGGGTGCTCGACCAGGTCGAAGCGCTTCGCCCCGACACCCCAACCGACGTCCGCTCGCTCCACCTCACCGCCGAGCGACCGCGCGATCAACTGGTGCCCGAAGCAGATGCCGACGGTCGGCCGACGCTCGCCGACGAGCCGCACGATGAGCTCCGAGAGCTGTCGGATCCAGCCCTCGTCCTCGTAGGCCGAGCGTCGTGACCCCGAGACGATCCAGCCGTCGCACTCGTCGGGCGACTCGGGGAGCTCGCCGGCGGTGACGTCGTAGACGCGCAGCTCGACACCCGCCGGACCGAACGCCGCGGGGTACAGCTCGGTGTAGTCGCCGACCTGCTCGACCACGTCCGGGTCGAGGTGGTCGCACAGCAGCAGGCCGATGGTCATCGCAGCCTCAGCGGAACGACGACGTGGTGGTGTCCACCAGCCGGTCCGAGGCAGCGAGCAGACCTCGGCGGCGCAGCTCGGGCAAGAGGCCCTCGCCGGTCGCGTAGGCCTCTTCGAGGTGCGGGTAGCCCGACAGGATGAACTCGTCGAAGCCGACGCGCCGGTACTCCTCGATGCGATCCGCGACCTCGGCGTGGCTGCCGACGAGCGCGGTGCCGGCGCCGCCGCGGACCAGTCCGACGCCCGACCAGACGTTGGGGTAGACCTCGAGGTCACGCGGGTCGACGGGTACGGGGCCGTCGGCGGCGCCGGCCGACATCTCGGCCATGCGGCGCTGACCCTCGGACTGGCTGGTCGCGAAGTCGGCTCGTGCGGCCTCGACGGCGGCCGGGTCGATGCCCGACATCAGGCGTCCGGCCTCGGCCCATGCTTCGTCCGCGGTGTCACGGCTGATCACGTGGAAGCGGATGCCGAAGCTGAGCGGACGACCTTCGGGTCGACCGGCCCCGGCGGCGAGCTCACGCATGCGGTCGAGCCGGGTGCCGACCATGTCGGGAGTCTCGCCCCACGCGAGGTAGACGTCGACGTGGCGGGCGGCGACCTTCTCGGCGGCGGGCGAGGCGCCACCGAAGTAGATGCGAGGACGCACGAACGGCTGGTCGCGGGTGGTGGCCTGCTCGACGCGGTAGTGGTCGCCGGTGAAGTCGAAGGGCTCCGGGCTCCACGCGCCGTCGAGGATCTGCAGGAACTCCGCCGCCCGTTCGTAGCGTTCGTCCTTGGCGGCGGAAGTCGCCGAAGCGGGCGAGCTCGACGTCCTCGGCGCCGATCACGATGTTCACCAGCAGGCGGCCGTTCGACATGCGCTGGTACGTCGACGCCATCTGCGCGGCGAGCGTGGGGTTGAGCAGGCCCGGGTCGGAACGCCACCAGGAACTTCAGCTTGCGGGTCACCGCGATGAGCGGCGCCGTGGCGATCCACGCGTCCTCGCACGCCGTGCCGCACGGCGTGAGCACCGCGTCGAACCCGATGTCCTCGCACGCCGTCGCGACCTGGGCGAGGTAGTCGAACGACGGAGCACGGCGGTGCGCGTCGGGTCCGGTGGGCAGGATGTCCCGGCTGTCGCCCCCGGTGGGCAGGAACCAGTGGACCTTGAGCTCTGACACGGCCATCTCCATCATCGACCGCCCGTTCGGTGGCGGCACCACATGCGTCGAAGGGCCCAAGTGTGGGGTCATCGGGCGAGTTTCGCCAGAGCACAGCGGCCCACCTTCGCTGTCAGACCCGCCCGGCATTGTGGAGCCATGCCCTCCGCCGCCCCCACGTCCGTCGAGCCCTGTCCCCCACGACCTCTGCGCGCCGTCGGCGGCGACGGCCAGCGCACCAGCGCCACGCAGTTCTCGGAGTGCGTTCGCGCCGTGGTGCAGCTGTGCCGGCGGCGCGGGCTCAAGCCGCCGGTGTTCCGTTCACCGCCACGGATCGAGGGGGTCGACCGGTCCATCCTGCGTCGGGCGAACGGCACCGTGATCGTGGCGGTCAGGCGGGGTCAGCGGCCGCTCGCCGCCGTGCGTGCCGACGTGATCGAGGGCGCCATCGTGGCCAACCGGCTGACGGGCGAGTCCGCCGACCGATTCCGCGGACTCGCATGGGCGGCGGTCGACGCCGGTTCGGTCGACAGGGGAGCGGCCGATGTCTCGACGACGTCACCCGTGCGGTCGGTGCCGGCGATGCGGGTCGCGTGAGGCGCCCAATAGAGTCGCCGTGTGCACGCAGCTACCCCTTCGGAGTCGATCTCGGCGGCGGCGACCGCGCTGGAGCGATCGGCCCGGGCGCACCGGCTGCAGGTGCAGCGGATGCAGGTGTGCGGCGTGGACACCGTGGTGTGTCGTGCCGACCCGATCGGTGTGTTCACCCGGGTGCACGTGTTCATGATGATCGGTGTGGTGCCGCCCGGCTGGGCCACGCGTGAACTGGCCGACGGCTTCGCACGCGAGAGCGTTGCGTACTCGATCCGCAACAAGGGTGGACTCCCGAGGGGGATGCAGTCCGGGACGTCGACCGTGCCCGTGATCCTCACCGACGCGATGGCACCGGGTGCCGAGCACTGGGCACAGCGGGTGCACAACCGGCAGTTCGCCGCCTTCGTCATGCCGGTGTCCGTCGAGACGTCCTCGTGGCGGGTGACCTACCCGCGCCGGGTCGTCGTCGGCGGCGGCGTACCTCCGTTCGATGAAGCGGTTCGTCGAGGAGCACGTCGTGGACGCGCTCGGCGCCTCGCCGTCACCGCCGCTCGGCCAGCCGGTGGCACCGGTCGCGGTCCTGCCCCCGTTGGCAGCGGGTGCGGTGCGGCTCCCGGACACCCCGCAGCCGCCACCGTTCCGAGGGCAACCCCCGCCGGACATCCAGAACTTCCCCTCGCCGGGGACCCCGTAGGGGCATCGCACCCCGCCCCGCCGGGGTCGACGTGCGACGATGGAGCACCGGCGATCGGCCCGGGTGGCGTAACTGGCAGGCGCAGGGGGCTTAAAC
>CAVPQM010000009.1:0-284440 GCA_963707555.1 uncultured Actinomycetota bacterium | reverse complement strand
CTCGAACGCCGGGATCCCGGTGATGGCCTTGCCGAGGATCAGCGTGTGGATCTCGTTGGTGCCCTCGTAGGTGTAGACGGACTCCAGGTTGTTCATGTGGCGGATCACCGGATACTCGATGGTGATGCCGTTGGCGCCGAGCACGCCACGGGCCTCACGAGCGACGCCGAGGGCCATGCGCACGTTGTCCATCTTGGCGAAGCTGACCTGCGGGGTCGCCAGCGTGCCGGCGTCCTTCATGCGACCCAGGTGGATCGAGACGAGCGTGCCGCGCTGCGTGGCGACCATCATCTCGACGAGCTTGCGCTGGGTCAGCTGGAACGAGGCGATGGGCTTGTCGAACTGGACCCGCTGCAGGGAGTAGTCGAGCGCCGCCTCGTAACAGGCACGAGCGGCTCCGCACGCCCCGAAGGCGATGCCGAAGCGGGCCTCGTTCAGGCACGACAGCGGTCCGCGCATGCCGGTGACACCGGGCAGCACCGCCGTGGCGGGCAGACGCACGTCGTCGAGCACGAGCTCCGAGGTCACCGACGCTCGCAGCGACACCTTGCGGTGGATGAGCGGGCGCCGAGAAGCCGGGCGTGTCGGTCGGGACCACGAAGCCGCGCACGGCCCCGCCGTCGGGTCCGTCGGGGTCGGTGCGAGCCCACACCACGGCGACGTCGGCGACCGAGCCGTTGGTGATCCACATCTTGGCGCCGTTGAGGACCCAGTCGCCCGAGGCGTCCTGGCGTGCGATGGTGCGCATGCGACGACGGATCCGATCCCGAGTCCGGCTCGGTCAGACCGAAGCAGCCGATCAGATCGCCGGCCGCCATGCCGGGCAGCCACTGCTGCTTCTGCTCCTCGGAGCCGAAGGCGTGGATCGGGAACATGGCGAGTGAACCCTGCACCGAGACGAAGCTGCGGGCACCCGAGTCGCCGGCTTCGAGCTCGAGGCAGGCGAGCCCGTAGGCGGTGGCCGAGGTGCCCGCACAGCCGTAGCCGTCCAGGTGCATGCCCAGCAGACCCAGCGCGCCGAACTCCTTGGCCATCTCCCTGGGGAACGTGCCGGCGTCGAACCACTCCCCGACGTCGGGCAGGATCTTGTCGGCGACGAGCTGGCGCACGGTGCCGCGCAACAGCAGCTCCTCGTCGGAGAGCAGGGTGTCGAGCGCGAGTACGTCCCGCGGGTCGACGTTCTGGGCCAGGGGAGAGTGGGGCGAGGTGTGGCCGGTCATGCCCCGAGGCTAGGGCTCACTGGGTGGTTCGTCCGGTTGTGACCCGTGTCGCCGAACCCGTACTCTCGCCGGATGGCGAGTACGGGGGCGGCACCGGCGGGCTTCGTGTCGCGTGCACCGAGATTGGGATTCGTCGGCGGCTTCGACGGCGTGCGCGGGATCGGCATCCTCATGGTGCTGATGAACCACGCGTACTCGAACCTGTCGCCGTCGTTCGCAGGGATCATCGACGTCTTCTTCGTGATGTCCGCGTTCCTGATCGTGACGCTGCTGATGCAGGAGTACCGGGACCACTCCGGCATCAACATGCGCAAGTTCTACGCCCGCCGTGCGGTGCGCCTCTTGCCCTCGGCGTACCTGTGCCTGCTGGCGTGGATCGTCTTCTGCCTGCTCTTCGACCGGGAGCGGCTGATCTGGGTGCTGCAGGACGCCGCCGCAGCGGTGACCTACATCTACAACCTGGTCTTCCCCGTCGGGCTCGCCTCGGTCGCCCCCGAGGTCGCCGCGGAGCGTTCGATCGACCAGTTCTGGTCCCTGGCGGTCGAGGAGCAGTTCTACCTGGTGATCGCCGCCACGGTGCTGGTGTGCCTGAAGAAGCGGTGGATGACGCAGCTGGCCATCGGCCTGTGCCTGATCGCCGCGTGGATCGGCTGGCAGCGCTGGACCGGCCACACGGGCCCGATCAACGGCGGCATGCCGACGGACTCCAGCGTGCCGGCCCGAGGGGTCAGCCTGCTGTGGCTGTCCCGCTACGACTCGCTCATGTGGGGTGTGGGCCTCGCCGTGCTCAACGCACACCTGCCGGACCCGCTGCCGAAGTTCTGGAAGCGCTGGCTGCCGATCGTCGGCGTCATCGGACTCGCCGTCGCTGCGGTCACCATGCTCACTGCGTCGGGCTTCCTCAACGAGGCCACCGACAAGCTCGGCATCCCGTACTTCCCGTACGTGCCGATGGCGATCCCGCCGGAGTTCGCGGACCAGTACCAGGGTCGGGTGTGGATCCAGTTCGGCCACACCGTCACCGCCCTGGCCTTCGCCCCGGCGATGCTCGCGATGGCCCGCAACGCCGACTGGTGGGCCAATCGTGCGCTGTCGTGGAAGCCGCTGCGCTTCCTGGGGCGCATGTCGTACACCATCTACGTCTGGCACACGTTCTTCTACTTCCTGATCCTGCACTGGCTCGGGTTCGACGACAGGCTGGGCGAGAAGTGGCGTGCGCCGATCCTGACGGTGATCGCGATCGTGGCGTCGCTGCCGATCTACTTCGGCGTGGAGCAGCGCATGCTGCGCGTGAAGCTGCGCTTCGCCGCCGAGAAGGAGGTCCTGGACCTCAACACCGGGAAGATGATGAGCGTCGAAGAGGCGATGGCGCGCTCTCGAGGCGACGTCAGCGCCGAGGAGATCGAGGGAACACCCGCTGATCTGTCCCCGGGTGACCGGGGCCTGGTCGAGGGCTCGTCGAACGACCGATCCGACGACACCGGACCGGAGCAGAGGTGACGACCACCGAGTCGGGCCGGGACGTCTTCGTCACGCAGGCCCCGAAGCTGGGGCTCGTCGGCGGCTTCGACGGCATGCGGGGCATCGGCGTGTGCATGGTGCTCGTCGGGCACGCGCTGTTCGAGTACGTCGAGTCGTGGGTGACGATCGTCGACACGTTCTTCGTGCTGAGCGGGTTCCTGATCACGACCCTGCTGCTCCAGGAGACCCGCACGACGGGCTCGATCGACCTCAAGAAGTTCTACACACGCCGTGCCATCCGGCTGTTCCCGTCGGTCTGGTTGTTCGTGGGGGTCTGGCTCGTCATCTCGACGATCGCGACGATCATCGGGTACGAGCAGCTGAGCCTGCGCTACGTCGGTCAGGACGCAGCGGCGGCCGTGTTCTACGTGTACCACCTGTTCTTCCCGAACGGCCTGGCCGTCATCGAGCCCGCGGTGCAGGAGCACCGCACGATGTGGCACCTGTGGACGTTGTCGGTCGAGGAGTGGTTCTACGCGTGCATCGCCGGCACCGTCCTGGTCTGCGTGCGCAAGCGCTGGATCGCGCAGCTCGGGGCGCTCATGGTCGGCGCGTTCGTGGCGATCGGCATCGGCCGGTGGTTCGCGTTCACGGGGTTCTGGCAGGACGACGCCGACATGATCGCCGGCGTGCGCATGGCGCTGCTGCAGCGGCCCGATGCTCTCATGCTCGGCGTGGCGCTCGCCTGCGGCAACGCCTACCTGACCGAGGAGCGCACCGCCCGGGTCCGCCGCCCGATGATGGTGGTGTGCACCGGCGCCTTCGTGGTCTGGCTGGTCATGCTCAACCTGTCGAGCGGACTGGTGAAGAAGCTGGGTGGACCGTACGTCGACTACCTGCCGTCGGGGCCGTCGGAGTTCACCCGCCCCCAGATGCTCGACACCATGTACTGGTTCCGCTTCGGGCACACGCTCGGCGCGCTCGCCTTCGGCCTGATGCTGATCGGACTCGTGCGGTACAGGGACTGGTGGTTCGCCAGGTTCCTGTCCTACAAGCACTTCCAGTGGCTCGGTCGCATGAGCTACACGCTCTACGTCTGGCACGCCCTGCCGTACCTGATCCTGATCGCGCTGCTGGGTGGTGCGGATGCCGGGACCGGGATGCAGCTGGCACGCACGCCGATCCTGATCGCCGCGGCGTTCGCGGTGTCGCTGCCGGTGTACTACCTCGTCGAGCTGCGGGTGCTGCGCATGAAGCTGAAGTTCTCGAGCGAGAAGGAGGTGCTCGACCTGACCACCGGCAAGATGGTCAGCGTCGGCGACGAGGGGCAGATCACCGAGCCGGACCGCACCCTCGACCCGGACCAGATCGGTGAGGACGCCGGCCGCGGCGTGGGCGGCCCCGACGATCCCGAGGGTCCGGAGGGCCGCACGTGAACGACCAACCGGACGACGACCGTGTGCGGATCGGGCCCCTCCCGGAGTCGGAGTGGGACGACGACACCGCCGCGCTGCTCGGGGCGGTCGGTCCACTCAACCTGTTCACCACCATGGCGAACCACCCCAAGCTCCTGAAGCGCTGGTTGGTCTTCGGTGGGCACGTGCTGTCGAAGTCGTCGCTGCCGGCCAGGGAGCGCGAGCTCGTCATCCTGCGCGTCGGGTGGCGCTGCGGTTCGGACTACGAGTTCGGGCAGCACACCTTGATCGGCCGTGAGGTCGGTGTGAGCGACGACGAGATCCGACGCACGACGCTCGACGGGCTCCACGGCTGGAGCGACCGTGACGCGGCACTGCTGGCGGCGGCCGATGAGCTCGTCGAGGACCAGCGCATCGGCGACGACACCTGGGCGCGGTTGCGCGAGCGGTGGTCGACCGAGCAGCTGATGGACCTGGTGTTCACCGTCGGCCAGTACGTCATGGTGAGCATGGCGCTGCGGACCTTCGGCGTGCAGCGGGACCCGGGCGTGCCGGGCTTCCCCACGTGACCGACGTCGTCCGATCCGTCCAGCGCTTCGAGGGGCGCGTGGCCGTCGTCGTCGGCGGCGGGCAGACCCCGGGCGACCGGATCGGGAACGGCCGGGCCATCTCGTTGCGGCTCGCACGCGAGGGTGCGCAGGTGGTCGTCGTCGACCGCGACGTCGACTCGGCCCAGGAGACCGTCGAGATGGTCGTCGACGCCGGCGGGACGGCGAGCGCGTTCCGGGCCGACATCACCTCCGAGGACGACTGCCGTTCGATCACCGAGGCAGCCGTCGAGCGGCACGGCGCGATCGACGTGCTGGTCAACAACGTCGGCATCGGCACCGGTGACGCCGGCGCGACGAAGCTGACCGAGGCGTCGTGGGACCTGATCCACGACGTGAACCTCAAGGGCCCCTGGATGACCTGCAAGCACGCGCTGCCGGTGCTCGCCGAGGGCGGCGGGGGAGCGGTGGTGAACGTGTCGTCGATCGCGTCGGTGTGCTCGGTCGGCTTCCTGGCCTACAAGACCTCGAAGGCCGGCTTGAACGCGCTGACCCACCAGCTCGCGATGTCGGGTGCCTCGCGCGGGATCCGCGTGAACGCCGTGCTGCCGGGCCTGATGGACACCCCGATGGCGATCGAGACGATGACCGCAGCGACAGGCATCGACCGCGACGAGCTGCGCGCCGCCCGAGATGCGATGGTGCCCCTCGGCAGGAAGATGGGCACGGCCTGGGACGTGGCACACGCCGTCGCGTTCCTGGCCTCCGACGAGGCCGGCTTCATCACCGGTGTGCTACTGCCCGTCGACGGCGGCCAGCACAGCCGTATCGGCTGAGACGCATCGGCTGAGGTGTCTCGGCCGAGGCGCGTTCAGCCCGTCGGCCGGTGGGCGACCAGGAACTGATCGGCGACCTGCTCCACGAAGGCGTCGTCGAGCGCCACCGTCTCGAACAGCCCGGCGAGCAGGAGCGGGCCGAGCAGCAGGGCGAGCGAGCCGTCGACGTCGTGGAGCACCGACGCGTCGAGCGCACCTTCGTCGACGCAGCGCCGGAGCATGCGCTCGCCCACCTCGAACTGGCGGTCGGTGATCTCGTCCTGGATCCCGGCGACCGGCTCGTGCTGCAGCTTGAGCAGCAGCAGCGCCGGCAGCAGGCGGGTCCAGCGCGGGTCCGACAGGCTGTGGGCGAGCTGGCGAGTCAGGTCGCGCAGCGCGTCGGCGGCGCCGAGCGAGGGGTCGGGTTCGCTCACATCGGGTGCGCAGGCGTCGAACACGGCGGCGACCAGGTCGTCCCGCGTGGCCCAGTGGCGATAGACGGTCGACTTGGCCACGCCGGATCGGGCGACCACTCCGTCGACGGTGAGGGCCTCCGGGCCGCCCTCGACCAGGAGGTCGGTCGCAGCAGCCATCACCGTCGCGTGTGTCTTGGCGATTCGTGGATCCATTGCGCCTGACGCTCCTTGTGACTGGTGTCGCACCCGAGGGGGTTGAGTGACGTCCTGGACTAATCGTACGATACCGTCTCGTATCGTAAAGCTCAAGACACCCCCGAACGGAACACGATGACCGAACACGAAGTGGAACTCACCTACGCGGATGCCCCGCCGGAGAACGGTGTGGACGATGCGCGCACGCGCACCCGGATCCTCGTCGCCATGTGCGTCGCTCTCGTCGCGGTCGTCGCCTCCGTCTCGGGTCTGAACGTCGCCCAGCAGCAGCTCGCCGTCGAGCTGGGTGCCAGCCAGAGTCAGCTGCTCTGGATCATCAACGGCTACACCATCGCCCTGGCGGCCCTCCTGATGCCGATCGGCGCCATCGGCGACCGGTTCGGCCGCAAGAAGGTGCTCGTCACCGGCCTCGCCCTGTTCATCGTCTCGAACGTGGCGGCGGCGTTCGCCTCGTCGGTGGCGATGCTCGTCTCCTTCCGGGTGCTCGGCGGTGTCGCTGCAGCGATGATCATGCCGGTCACCCTGTCGGTGATCACCTCGAGCTTCCCCGCAGAGGACCGGGACCGTGCCATCGGCGTCTGGGCGGGTTTCGCCGGCGCCGGCGGCATCATCGGTCTCTTCACCTCCTCGCTGGTGATCGACAACTTCACCTGGCCGTGGGTGTTCGCCCTGCCCGTCGTGATGGCGGCCATCGCCCTGATCATGACCGTCGCCGTGGTGCCGCACTCCCGTGAGCACCACGAGGGCCGTTTCGACACGGTCGGTTCGGTGCTCTCCGCGATCGCCGTCGGTGCCCTCGTGCTCGGCATCCACGAGGGTCCCGAGGTGGGCTGGAGTGCACCTCTCACCGTCACCGCGCTCATCGTCGGTGTCGCCGCGGCCATCGGGTTCGCGGTGTGGGAGCTGCGTCAGGTTCACCCGCTGCTCGACCTCCGGGTGTTCCGCAACCGGATGCTCGCCTCCGGCTCGTTCGCGCTGCTGGTGACCTTCGCGGTGATGACCGGCCTGTTCCTGGTCGTCGTGCAGTACCTGATGGTGGTCCTCGGCTACACGGCGATCGGTGCCGCCGCCGGCCTGATCCCCCTTGCCCTGCTGATGATGCCCTTGTCCGCGGTGGCGCCGCTGATCGCCCGACGCGTGGGCATGCGCGTGATGTTCGTGGGCGGCAGCCTGTTCATCTCGGCCGGCCTCGCGACGATGGCGATGATGGCCAGCATCGACGGCGGTTACTTCTCGGTGCTGCCCGGCATGTTGATCATGGCGGTCGGTGTCGGCCTGATCATGACGCCGGGGACCACGGCGATCACCGCGTCGCTGCCTCCCGAGGAGCAGGGAGTCGCCTCGGCCCTCAACGACACGGTGCGCGAGGTCGGGGCGGCCGTCGGTGTCGCTCTTCTCGGCAGCGTGATGAGCGCGGGTTACTCCTCGGCGATCTCGACCTCGACGAACGCCCTGCCCGCCGAGGCGGCCCATGCCGTCGAGGAGGGCATCGGCGGAGCGGTCGGCGTGTCGATGCAGATGGCCGACGCCGGCTTCGGTGAACCCGCCGCGGCGCTGATGGAGGCCGCGAAGTCGGCGTTCCTCGACGGCTGGACCGGGTCGATGTGGGTCAGCGCAGGTATCGCTCTGATGGTCGCTGTCGTGTCGGTCGTCTGGACCCCCAGCCGCCGCGTCGAGCACGCCGATGCGGTGGTGCCCGCCGAGCCCGTCTCCGCCTGACGGCCGATGACGACGAAGGCCGGAGCCCTCGGGCTCCGGCCTTCATCGCGTCCGGGGACGGTTCGTACGCTCGACGCGTCGTTCAGCTGAGCGTCGAGAGGAGCTTCTTGAGCTCGCCCGAGGGATCCTCGGGGACGATGTAGCCGGTCTCGTCGCGGATCTGGTCGAAGTGGTCGCGGACGTCCTCGACGGTGTGGTTCTCGCCGTACCAGCCCGGGGTGAGCCCGATGAAGAAGCGGGCGACGACGCCGCCGGCCACCGAGTAGACCTCGCCGTTCACCGGGCAGTCCTCGTGCGCCAGGTAGGTGACGATGGGGGTGACCTCGGACGGCTCGAGCTTGTCGCCGAGCGGGCCGAGCAGGTCCTCGGTCATGCGGGTCTTGGCGACCGGGGCGATGGCGTTGACCTTGATGTTGTACTTGGCCCTCGTTGGCGAGCACGCGGGTGAAGCCGACGAGGCCGATCTTGGCGGCGCCGTAGTTGGCCTGGCCGAAGTTGCCGAGCAGGCCCGAGTTCGAGCTGGTGTTGACCACCCGGCCGTAGCCCTTCTCGCGCATGATCAGCCACGCGGGCTGGGTCACGTAGAAGGCGCCGAGCAGGTGCACGTCGATGACCGACTCGACCATGTCGGGGGTCATGTTGTGGAACGTCTTGTCGCGCAGGATGCCGGCGTTGTTGATGACGATGTCGACGGTGTCGAAGGCGTCGACCGCGGTCTGCACGATGGCGGCGCCGCCCTCGGGGGTGGCGACGGAGTTGTGGTCGGCGACGGCCTCGCCGCCGGCGGCGATGATCTCGTCGACCACCACCTGAGCGGCCGAGGCGTTGTCGCCGACGCCGTCGACGGAACCGCCGAGGTCGTTCACGACGACGCGTGCGCCACGGCGGGCGAGCTCGAGTGCGTGCGACTTGCCGAGGCCGCCGCCGGCGCCGGTGACGATCGCGACCTTGCCGTCGAATACCAGGTCAGACATGTGGTCCCCTTGATGCAGAGTGTGTGGGCGTGCCGCGAAGTGGTCCCTCGACCCCCGTCACCGACACAGGGCAACAAGTTACCGACGGGTCAACTGCCGGACGAATCGTTCCACCACCGCTGGCGGTACGGGTCGAGCGCGTCCGCGATGGGTGTCGGACGGGGACGGCCACGCTCGTGTCCGAGCAGCGCCAGGCCGCCCGCGGTGAACAGCAGTCCGCCCAGCGCGAGCACGATGCCGCGCTCCCAGGGCCCCGTCAGCGGCAGCGCCGAATCGGTCACCTCGATGTTCAGGGACTCCGGGGGTGGCGGGGGAGCCGGCACCTCGTTCGCCCCGGCGGCGGTCCCGCACGGCGGTCGTCCGTCGCCGCCGCAGTGCACCAGTCCGGCGACGGGTCCGTCGCATCCGCCGACAGGACCCTCGGCGACGACGGTGCCGTCGATCTCGATCTCCACGTCGACCGCCCCGTCGGAGGGCAGCTCGAAGGTCCGCTGCAGCTCGCGCGACGAGGTCATCTCGGAACGGTTGACGATCACTCCGTCGACACGGGTCTGCACGGTGCGGGTGTCGCTGCCGTCGGTGCCGGCGAGCACGACGGCCTGCCGGGCACCGCACCGCTCGACGACGACCGCGGACGGACCGGGCCGATCGCACGCCCCTCGGAAGGTGCGGTCCGCGAGCTCGATGTCGCCGTTTCGCACCTCGACCCGGGTGTCGCGATCGTCGAGCAGCGGGACCAGCAAACTGGCGGAGTCCCGACCCGGCAGCGTGATCCGCCGCACGGCGACACGGTCGACGACCACCTCGGCCGTCTCGGTGTCGCCGCCGAGGTTCGTGACCTCGACGAGCGCGCCGCCCGAGGCGCAGTCCTCGCGCACGTCGAGATCGAGGGACTGGGCCTGGCACGCCTCGGGCACCGCAGCCGTCGCGAAGCGCGGCTCACCCGGGGAGTCGCCGTCGCCGTCGGGTCCCCAGTCGGCGCGAGGGCTCACGCGGAGCTCGACCGCGTCGGCGTCGTCGGGCATCTCGAAGCTGCCGCTGAAGGAGAAGTCGCTGTCGGCGTCGAACGCGCCTCGGCCGGCCACGATCCACGAGCTGCCGTCATCGGTCTCGCGGTACTCGACCACGACGTCGGTGTTGGTCCGCTCGTCGTCGCTGCCATCGGTCGACGCCGACGCGGTCCACTCGACCACTCGGTCGCAGCCGGCCTCGGCGCTCAACCGGGCGTACGCCGCTCCGGCGCTGGGCGCCACGACGGCGAAGAGCACGCAGGCGAGGCCGACGAGCACGCAGGCACGCGCGCGCCACTTGCGAGCTGTGCTCCTCGTTCCGGGCGGACCCACCGTTCGCCGTGCCACTCAGTTCCCTCCGTCGCTCCGCCCCGGATCCGAACAGTGTGCCAGAGGTCGCGGCCGCCGCAACGAGCAACGGCGGGTCGACCGATCGACGGGAGCGATCAGGCGTCGATGCCGAGCTGGTCCAGCGCGTACTGCTTGAGTCGCTTGTAGTCGACCTTGCCGTTGGGGGCGCGCCCGATGGTGTCGATGAAGAGCACGCGTCTTGGGCGCCTTGTACGGGGCGAGCGTGCCCTTGACGTGGGCGATGAGCTCCTCGTCGACGGTGTGGTGCCGGGCTCGATCTCGACGACCGCGGTGATCGCCTCGCCGAACTTCTCGTCGGGCACGCCGACGACGACCGCGTCGCGCGACGGACGCGTGGGTCTTGAGCGCCTCCTCGACCTCCTCGGGGAAGACCTTCTCGCCGCCGGTGTTGATGCAGACCGACCCGCGCCCGAGCAGCGTGATCGTGCCGTCGGCCTCGACCGTCGCGTAGTCGCCGGGGATCGAGTAGCGCTTGCCGTCGACGTTCGATGAACGTGGCCGCGGACTTCTCGGGGTCCTTGTAGTAGCCGAGGGGAACGTGGCCCGGGACGGCGACCCGGCCCTGCTCGCCGGAGCCGGGCGCGACCTCGTCGCCCGTCGTCGGTGAACACCTTCGCGCCGGCGCCGAGCGTGAACGTGCGCGGTCCGCTCCTCGGCGCCGGCGGCCGAGACCGACGAGCCCATGCCGATCGCCTCCGACGACGAGAAGGCGTCGATCAGCAGCATCCCGGCGTGGTGGCGCAGCAGGCCCTGCTTGGCGCCCTCGGACCACATGACGCCCGACGAGGTGATCAGGACCAGGCTGGAGATGTCCCAGCGGTCGGGCTCGGCGTCGAGCGCGCGGACGATCGGCTTGGCGAACGCGTCGCCCACGATCGTGATGGCGCCGACCTTCTCGCGCTCGACGGTGTCGAGCAGCTCGTCGACGTCGAAGTGGCGGGACTCGAGCAGCACGACCGAGCCGGCGGCGGTGAGGTACAGGTTCGCCGTGAACCAGCCGGTGCCGTGCATGAGCGGGCACGCCGGCAGCCCCGGCGCGCCGGGCACCGGGATCGCGTCGATCACGCTGTGGATCCCGACCGTCTCGGGGTCCTCGAGGTAGAGCGGGTTCGCCACGCCGTGCACGGCGCGGATCAGGTCGTCCTGGCGCCACATCACGCCCTTGGGCATGCCGGTGGTGCCGCCGGTGTAGAGCATCGTGATGTCGTCGCCGGAGCGGCCCCAGGGCGCCACGACACGCTCGGTCGGGGTGGCGACCGCGTCCTCGTAGGGCGTCGGCCCAGTCGGGGCACGGGCCGCTGCCGTCGTCGACCCAGAGCCAGTGGCGCACCTTCGGCAGGCGGTCGCGGACCGCGTCGATGCGGTCGGCGAAGGTGCCGTGGAAGACACCGCGACGGCGTCGGCGTTGTCCCACAGGTAGACGAGCTCGTCGTCGACGTAGCGGTAGTTGGTGTTCACCGGGACCAGGCCGGCCTTGAAGGCGGCGAACATCGCCTTCCAGGTACTCCGGAGCGTTGTAGAGGTACTGCGCGACCTTGTCCTGGTGCACCGCGCCGCCGTCGAGCAGATGGCGGGCGAGCGCCGTCGGCGCGCCGGTCGAACTCGGTCCAGGTCGTCCGTCGGTCGCCCTGGACCTGGGCGGGTGCGTCGGGGAAGCGATCGGCGATGCGCTCCCACAGCTCTGCGAAGTTCCAGCCGGCCATTCGGTTTCCCCCTGAGTGACGAACGGGCCGAAGTGTAGGGCTCTGGGCGGTGACTGCGGTCCTACGCTCCGCGCATGGACTTCGAGCTGCCGGCGACGACGACCCCCGCCGCGTCGCGGTGCGGGACGTGGCTCGCCGAGCACCCCGACCCGAGCGGGCGGGAGCTGGCCGAGGCGGGCTACGTGGTGCCGCACTGGCCGGCGCCCTGGGGGCTCGACGCCGACCCGATCCACCAGCTGATCATCGACGAGGAGCTGCGCCGGGCCGGCGTCCGACGGCCGGTCAACCCGATCGGCATCGGCTGGGCGGGGCCGACGCTCCTCGCACGCCGGCACCGAGGAGCAGAAGGACGCGCTACCTCTGCCGCGATGCTCGCGGGCGAGGAGATCTGGTGCCAGCTCTTCAGCGAGCCCGGCGCCGGCTCCGACCTGGCCACCTGGCGACCCGGGCGGTGCGCGACGGCGACGAGTGGGTGGTCAACGGCCAGAAGATCTGGACGTCGCTGGCCCACCTCTCCGCCTACGGCATCCTCATCGCCCGCACCGAACCCGGACGCGCCGAAGCACCAGGGCATCTCCTACTTCATCTGCCCGATGGACGCTGCCCGGCATCGAGATCCGGCCGATCATCGAGATGACCGGCGGCCACACGTTCAACGAGGTGTTCCTCGACCGACGTGCGGCTGCCGGCGGAGAACCTCGTCGGGCGAGGTCGACGACGGCTGGGCGCTGGCCAAGGTCACGCTCGGCAACGAGCGGGTGTCGCTGTCGGCGGGCGGCGCGCTGTGGGGCATGGGCCCGACCGCCGAGGACCTGCTCGACGTCGTGCGGGACGCCGGCGGGGCGACCGATCCGATCACCTGCGGCAGCGCCTCGCCGCGCTCCACATCGAGGCCGAGATCCTGCGGCTCATCCGGCTGCGCACGGTCACCGCGGCCATCAAGGGCGCGCCAGCCGGGACCCGAGGCGTCGGTGCGCAAGATCCTCGCCGACGAGCACGGCCAGCAGATCATGGGGCTGGCCAAGGACCTGGCCGGGGCCGGGCGGGATGCTCAACGGCGTCGGCCCGCTGGGGGCACCGGCCGATCTGCTGGAACTACGGCTTCCTGTTCGCGCCGGCGCTCACCGTCGGCGGCGGCACCGGCGAGGTGCAGCGCAACATCGTCGCGGAGCGGGTGCTCGGCCTGCCCCACGACGTCGACGTCGAACAGGGCCTGACCTGGGCGGAGTCACGGCGCGCCGCTCGGGGGACGACGCGCTGAGGGTCCTCGTCACCGGCGGAGCGGGCCTCGTCGCGGGGCACCTGCTCCGCTCCGCGCCAGACGAGCACACGCTCGAGCTCACCTGGCTCGACCGTCCTCCGCCCGACGGGTTCCCGGCGCACCACGTCGACCTCGTCGACGCCTCGGCGACCGACGCGCTGCTCGGCGCCGTCGCGCCGGACGTCGTCGTGCACACCGCGTACTCGATGACCGGCCGGGCCTCGATCATCGACGCGACCGCGAACGTCGCCGCCGGCTGCCGCTCGACGGGCGCTGCGCTCGTGCACCTCTCGACCGACGCGGTCTTCGCCGGTGACGACCCGCCCTACGTCGAGACCGATCCACCACGACCGATCACCGACTACGGCAGGTGGAAGGCCGCGGCAGAGGCGATCGCGTCGGAGCTGGTCCCCGACGTGTGCATCACACGTACGTCGCTCGTGGTGTCACTCGACCCGCCCGACCCGGCGACCGCGTGGCTGCTCGCAGCGGTCCGGGCGGGGGAGCGGCCGACGCTGTTCAGCGACGAGTGGCGCACTCCGGTCCGCGCCGCCGACCTGGCCGCAGCGTTGTGGGCGCTGCTCGCGCTCGACCGTGCCGACCGAGCAGGTGTGTGGCACCTGCCGGGTCCCGAGGTGCTGTCGCGTCGGCAGATCGGCGCCCGGGTCCTCGCCGCACTCGGCCTGGGACGTCCGGACGACCTCACGCGCACCGGCTCGATCGCGGACCACCCGAGCCCACGCTGCGCGGACCTGACGCTGGGCAGCGACCGGCCCCGACCGGGTCCCGCACCTCGCCCGGTGCCGTGACCGGCGCGGCGGCCGAAGCCCGGCTGCCCGGCTCGGCGAGGCGCCTGCAGCAATCCTCCTGCCTGCATTCCCGTCGGCGCAGCCCTGATTGGTACGGTGTCCGCCGATGGCGAAGAAGGACGACAACGACTCCGAGTTCAAGGTCCACGCGAAGGTCGTCGCTGCGGTCGACCTCCCGGGGGTCCCGGCGGGCACGCCGGGCAAGGTGACCCTGAAGAACGGCTTCCGCTGGACCCGCTACCGGGTCTACTTCGACAACGGCGAGGACATCGGTTCGCTCGACGGCGCTCAGCTGATGTCGCGCAAGGCCTGGGAGCACCGGGCGCCCGAGGTCCCAGCCGGCTGACGACGCCGCCACCACACACGACGAGCAGGTCCAGGACATCCAGGACCGGTCAGGCCACCGGCCTCCGGTCCGCCAAGGGGGAATGACATGAAGCTCAGCATGCAGATCGGTTACGCCGGGGGGTTCGCCGAATCGGTCGCCCAGGTACAGGCGCTCGAGAAGGCGGGGCTCGACATCGTCTACGTCGCCGAGGCCTACGGCTACGACGCCGTCAGCCTGATGGGCTACCTGGCCGCGGTGACCGACACGGTCCAGATCGCCTCGGGCATCCTGCCGATCTACACCCGGACGCCCACGCTGCTCGCCATGACCGCGGCCGGCATCGACGACCTGTCCGAGGGACGCTGCATCCTGGGCCTCGGCGCGTCGGGCCCGCAGGTGATCGAGGGCTTCCACGGTGTCGCCTACGACGCCCCGATCCAACGCACCCGCGAGATCATCGACATCTGCCGCGACGTGTGGCGTCGTGAGCAGCCGGTGGTGCACGACGGCAAGAAGTACCAGCTGCCGCTCCCGGCCGACAAGGGCACCGGTCTGGGCAAGCCGCTCAAGATCATCACGCATCCGCGTCGTCCCGACATCCCGATCCACGTGGCGTCGCTCGGCCCGAAGAACGTGCAGCTGACCGCCGAGCTCGCCGACGGTTGGCTGCCGATCCTCTTCCACCCCGGCAAGGCCGAGGGCATCTGGGGCGAGGACCTCGCCACCGGGTACGCCGCACGTTCGGCCGACCTCGGCCCGATGGACATCATCGCCGGTGGTCTGCTCGCGATCGGCCCCGAGGCCGAGGTCGCACCCATCCGCGACTTCTCCCGCTCGATGGTCGCCCTCTACGTCGGTGGCATGGGTGCCCGCGGCAAGAACTTCTACAACACCCTGTTCACCCGCTACGGCTACGAGGCCGAGGCGAAGCAGATCCAGGACCTGTACCTCGACGGCAAGAAGGCCGAGGCCGCAGCGGCGATCCCGGCGGACTTCCTGGCAGCGACGTCGCTGTGCGGCGACGAGGGGTACCTCAAGGACCGCATCGCCGAGTACAAGGCCGCCGGCGTCACCGTGTTGAACGTGACGCCGATCGCCAAGGGCCTCAAGGAGCAGGCGGAGCTCATCGAGAAGGTGAAGGCGCTGGCCGAGTGAACCTGGTGCTTCGACGGAGTTGACGATGCCGCTCGGTGTTCGCACCGGGCGGCATCGTCGCGTTCTGCGGCAATCAGGTCAGGACCTGTCCGTGTCGGGTCCCAGGATGCCTGCATGACAACAACCAGCTCCACCATCGTCCACCTCGCCGACCCTCGGCCCATCCTCGATCGTGCCATCGCCACCGGCGGTGTCGTCGTCGCCGGAGTGCGGCCCGACCAGCTGGACGATCCGACCCCGTGCACCGAGATGGACGTGCGGGCGATGCTCGGCCACCTCGTCGGCGTGCTCGACCGCATCACCGCACTCGGCAACGGCGAGAACCTGTTCGCCGTGGTCGAGGCAGCCGTTCCGGACGACGCCTGGTCCGACGCGTGGGCGGCAGCCGCGGCTCGCGCCGGCGAGGCGTGGAGCGACGACGCGGTGCTCGAACGGCCGATGGCGCTCCCGTGGATCCAGGGGACCGGCGCCGACGTGCTGACCAACTTCCTCTCGGAGCTGACGGTGCACACCTGGGACCTCGCGACCGGGACCGGTCAGCAGCCCGACTGGGACGACACGGTGGTGCTCGCAGCGCTCGAGGCGCCGAAGGTCCTGCCCGCGCAGAACCGTCGAGCGCTCTTCGAGCAGATCGCCGCGGCGATGGGCGTCGACGAAGTCGCCGTCCCGTTCGCCGAGGCCGTCGTCGTCCCCGCCGACGCTCCCGCCATCGACCGCCTGGTGGCCTGGCACGGCCGGGATCCGGTCTGCTGATGCCGACAGGCGGGGCCGGTCTCGGTTCCTCGACGACGAGGGCGGTGTCCGATGCATGTACCTTCCGTACAAGAGCGTACAGGGTTGCTCATGTCAACGATCTCCGTCGCGACGCCCGGGCTGCGCTGGCCGAGTTGGCTCGACCGTGTGGGCGCTGGCGAGGGGGTCACAGACCCGGTGCCGACATGTCCGGCACGGCAGCGTCCTCATCCGACGACGCGATTCGGACCGGCGTCCCGACCGGGCGCGCGATCCCGACGCCGGTAGCGACTGCGCACCTCCTCGATCGGGGGCGGACACCCGTCTGGCCGATGCGCCGTCGTGAGGTCGAGCGTGCCCGAGGAGCTCGTCGTCGATCCCGACCTGGCGGCCGGTGGTCGTCACGACGACGGCCTGGTCGTGGACGTCGTGAGCCGACGGCCCAGGTCGAGCGGACGTTCCACTTGGACCGGTCCACCGGGACATCGATCCGCCAAGCCTCCCGACGTCGCCGTCGATCCCATCGGGGCGATCGCCCGATCGGCAAGGTGGCGACGTGGCTCAGCGGCTGTGCCGAACCGAGCTGCCTCCACCGAAGCCGACCGACGAGATGGACGCACCGACGTCGAGGTCGAAAGCGCTGGTGACCGAGGCGCTGGGCTTCGACCCGTGGACGAGCCATCAGCCTGAGCTCCGTCGCCAGCCCGGATGGGCGGTGGTGGGCGATCCTCGCCAAGGACCACGCGAACGGAACGCCCACCCGCTTGGCGCGTTGGGACGTGGTGAACGACGAACTCACCGTCCTACGAGACGGCTCCTTCTCCTTCGTGGATCTGCGGGTGTCCGATGACGGCTCGATCCTGACCAACGAGTACCCGAAGCCGTTCAGCGTTCGAGATCCCCGGGATTCAGATCACCGCCCTCGACGGGACGATCCGAACGTTGCAGGTCAGTCCGCCGTTCGGGTTCCCCGGCGGCGACGGCCTGCCGGAATCCCGCGTCCTCGCGGCCACTCCCGACCTGCGCGCCGGGCCTTCACCGAGTCCGCTTCCTCCACGAACAACTCATCGGACTTCACGACGGCGATCCACCGAGATCGATGTCGTCCACCCGATGGCTCCCCGGGGCCGTGACGGCTGCCTCAGCGCACGGCGTCGGCGCGGCCGAGGGCGGCCTCGGCCTCGGTCACGAACCGGGTCACCAGCTCCGCGGCGGGCACCAGGTCGTGGATCGCGCCGATGCCCTGACCGGCGGGCATGAACTCGCGGTCGGGGTCGACACCCTCGCTGGTCTCGTCACCGCCGAGGTGGTTGGCGCCGTCCTGGAGCGAGCGGATGTACTGCCCGGGGAAGGGCTCGGCCACGCCGCCGGCCTCTTCGAACTCTGCGACGTAGCTGGTGCGCAGCACACGGCAGGTCTTGCCGGTGTATGCCCGGGTGATGACCGTGCCGGTCTCGTCGCTGGCCAGGATGCGGTCCTTGTAGCCGCGCACGGCCCGCGCCTCGGGTGTGGCGATGAACCGCGTCCCGACCCACACGCCGTCCGCACCGAGGGTCAGCGCCGCGGCCAGTCCGCGGCCGTCGTAGATGCCACCCGCAGCGACGACCGGGACCCGATCGCCCACGGCGTCGACGATCTGGGGCACCAGTGCCATCGTCGCGATCTGGCCGGTGTGGCCGCCGGCCTCGGTGCCCTGGGCGACGACGACGTCACAGCCGGCTTCGACGGCGCTGACGGCGTGGGCGACCTTGCCGCACATGTTGATGACGAGCACGCCCGCGTCGTGGCACTGCTCGACCACTTCACGTGGCACGCCGAGCCCTGCGACGAACACCGTCGCTCCGCCGTCGATGATGTCGGCGACCTTGGCGCCCATGTCGCCCGGTGCCGCGGTCAGCAGGTCGACGCCGAAGGGCTTGTCGGTGAGCGCCGCGGTCTTCGCGATCTCCTCGACCATGTCCTCGTGGCTCATCGTCGAGGCGCCCAGGCAGCCGAACCCGCCGCCGTTCGACACGGCAGCGACGAGCTGGTGGTACGACACACCGCCCATCCCGGCGAGCATCACCGGGGCCTCGATGTTCAGCAGTTCGGTCAGTCGGGTGCGCATCGCGGCATCGTAGGTGAGCCCGCCCGGGAAGGGCCCGCAACGCTGCCCGGTCGGGAGGTACGGTCGGGCATGACCCTCTCCCTGGTGAACCGGAACGGTCGAGCGGCGCTCGCTGGGCCCGACGGCGGACTGGTCGACCTGGCACAGCGCTCCGACGGGCGCTTCGGGCCGGACCCGATGGACGCGATCGCTCGCTGGGACGAGCTCCGCGACGTCGCGGAGCGCTGGCTCGACGATCGCGACGAACCGGCTCCCGAGGACCAGCTCGGACCGTGTGTGCCGAGACCGGCGAAGGTGTTCGCGATCGGTCTCAACTACACCGACCACATCGCCGAGATGGGCCATGAGGTACCGACCGCTCCCGTCGTGTTCACCAAGTTCCCGAGCTGCCTGGTCGGCCCGGGGGCCGTCGTCGAGCTCAGCGGCGACACCGTCGACTGGGAGGTCGAGCTCGTGGTCGTCATCGGGCGCGGGGGACGCCGCATCGCCCGTGAGGAAGCGCTCGCCCACGTCGCCGGCTACACGATCGGTCAGGACCTCTCCGACCGGACCGTCCAACGACGGGGGAACCCGCCGCAGTTCTCGATGGCCAAGTCGTTCGACGGCTACGGGCCGCTCGGCGGCGCGCTGGTCGACGCCCGACGCGACGACGGCTCGATCGATGACGGGTCGGGCCGGTCGATCTGGTGCGAGGTGAACGGGACCCGCATGCAGGACGGCGACACGTCGTCGATGCTCTTCGACGTGCCCACCCTGGTGCACGAGCTGTCGCAGGTCTGCACGCTCGAGCCCGGCGACATCATCTTCACCGGCACACCTCCCGGCGTCGGTGCAGGCCGGGTGCCGCCGGTGTTCCTGCGAGCGGGCGACGAGCTGGTGTCGGGCATCGACGGCCTGGGGACGTTCACCACCCGCTTCCGCTGAGCCTCGACATCCGACTCGTCCTCGGTGCTCCCGCCCCGGAACGGAGACCGATGTCGGGGAGCCGGACAGGACGCCCGTTGGTTCAGCCCGGCAGGTAGGCGCCGGGCTGGGTGACCGCACCCTTGCGCCAGCGGCGTGGCGTGGCGATCAGCGCACGGGGATAGTCCTCGAAGAGCCAGCGTGAGAAGTTGCGTCGGGTCCAGTCGTTCGCCGCGGCGATCGACACCGCACGTGCAGCCCCTGACGGGGTGCTGAGCCCACGCACCAACAGGCTCGACATCCGGTGATCTGCGACCAGCTCGAGGCGCAGCCGTCGCTCGTAGCTCGACGCGGCGTCGCCCGTGGCGCCGACGTCGATGACCGCTTCGGCCGCGGTGATGCCGGTCGTCAGCGCCTGACCGATCCCCTCGCCGGTCATGACGTCGCACGCGGCGACGGCGTCCCCGACGAACAGCGTGCGCGCAGTCGTCGGCGGCAGCGAGTCGACCGCGGCGGGGATGGGCCAGGCCCGGTGCGGTTCGTCCGGCGTCATGTCGGGTCCGAGCACCGCCCGGATGTGCGGGCGGCGCAGCAGGTCGGGCCACAGCGTCTTCATGTCCTGGATGCGGTGCGTGCCGCCGCGCTGGATGCCGAAGCCGATGTTGGCGCGGCCACCGGGCAGAGGGAACGACCAGAAGTAGCCGGGGACCAGGTCCGCCTCGAAGGAGATGTACAGGTCCCTCGCCGCCAGCGGACCGACGTTCGACACGTACTGGCGGAACGCGTGCCATTCGCCGCGGTAGCCGTCGACCGCGACGCCGAGCTGCTTGCGCAGGGGCGACCACATGCCGTCGGCCCCGATCGCCCAGCGGGCACGGATCGGACCGATGCCGTCGACCTCGATGGTGACGCTGTCGGCGTCCTCGCTCGCCGAGACCAGCGCATGACCGTCGAGCACGTCGACATCGGCCTTGCGGGTCAGGTCCACCAGCGCGGCGTCCAGGTCGGCTCGGGTGGCGATCGCCGCGTAGCGACCCTCGCCGCTCGGCAGGGGGTAGCGGTGCGTCGGGCCGGCCGGGGAACGGATCCAGCAGTGGGACGCGTCCTGCCACGAGGCGACGTCCGCGGGGTCGAGCCCGAGACGCTCCAGCTGACGCAGACGCGCCGGTGGTGAGGCCGTCGCCGCAGATCTTGTCGCGGGGGAACGTCGCCTTGTCGATGACGACGGTGTCGAGTCCCGCGCCCGCCGCGGTGATGGCCGCGGCGGTCCCGGCGGGGCCGGCACCGACCACGATGACATCGACGGTTCTCACAGGGTGCAGGCTACGGGCGCCGCGGCGCGACGGGCTATTCAGCCCCGCTCAGTCGAGGTCGAGCAGGTCGTCGTAGGCGTCGCGCAGGCACTCCATCAGTGCGTCGACGTCCGGGACCGCCGCCGGGTCGATGTTGACGCCGACGTTGAGCTCGTTCTGGTAGCTCAGCAGGGTCACGTTGACCGCCGCCCCGGCGAGCGGTCCGAACGGGAACACCGCGGTCACCGGGACGCCGAGCAGGTACACCGGCACCGGGGAGCCCGGCACGTTGGAGGCCTGGAAGTCGAGGCCTCGCATCATCGTGCCGAACACCTGGGTCACGACCGAGGTCGGCAAGCGGTTGAGCAGGCTCGACACCGGCTCGACGAGCTGGTTGGCCGGTTCGTCACGCGCCGCGAGCACCCGTCGCCGCAGCGCCATCATGAGCGCCTTCGGGTCGGACTCCTCGATGGGGATCTCGAACCGAGCAGGCACGAACGAGTTGCCCGCCGAGTGGGGCAGCGTGCCGTCGCGGGTGTTGATCGGCATGCCCATCCGCAGGGCCGCGGGTTCGGTGCCGTGCAGCTCGTGGTAGCGGCGCATGCCCATCGCGATGCCGGCCACGAACGCGTCGTTGAGCGTGCCGCCGCTGTGGTGGGCGACGCGCTTCGCCACGTCGAGCGGCATGGTCAGGACGTCGAAGTGGCTCGACAGCGAGCGTGCCGTCATGATCGGCGACAAGGGCGTGCTGACCGGCCGCAGGATCCGCGTCAGCGACGCGACCAGCTCGCTCGACGCGACGGCGGACCCGGTGGGGTCGTAGAAGGCCCCGATCAGGCTGTCGATGCCGGTTCCTGTCGCCTTGCGCGCCTGCGCCAGCTGACGTCGCGTCTCGTACTGGAAGGCGTCGACGAAGCGCTCGGTCTGGTTCTTGACGTGGATCGTCGGCGGTGCCGGCATCGGCCGCTCGTCCGCATCCTGTTCCAGGTCGAACAGCTCGAGCATCAGGCGGACGCCGCCCACCCCGTCGGTGATCGAGTGGTGGATCTTCAAGATGATGGCGCTGCGCTCGTCGGCGAGGCCCTCGACGAGGGTGGCCTCCCACAGCGGACGGGCGCGGTCGAAGCCCTGCATCGCGATCGGCGCGGCCATCGCGAGCAGGTCGGCCATCGATCCGGTCCCCGGTACCCGGGCGGGACGCAGGTGGTAGCGCAGGTCGAAGTTGGGATCGAACTCCCACCGCGGCGGAGCGACCGACAGCGGGTTCGATCGCACTCGCTGTCGGAGCCGCGGGACGACCCGACTCAGCCGGTCGAAGGTGCGGTGCAGGCGGTCGGGGTCGACCTCACCCTCGAGCACCACGACCGTGGTGATCGTCGAGCGCAGCATCGGGTCCTTCTCGATCGCCCACATCAGCGCATCCGAATCGCTCATGCGATCCTCGAAGTGCACTGCCTCAGAACCCTGCGCGTCGGTCACGCGCGCATGTTAGATGCGACGCCCGTCACTCGGTGCCCGGCGGACGGCGCAGTCGTCGTTCGCCAGGACGTGTCGGTTCCGATGGCGACGTCCGCGTCACTCGCAGTCGTAGTTCGCCCTGAACGTGTCCTTCTCGACGCGGCCGTCGGTGAAGGTGCGGGTGCGCTCGGTCGTGACCGCCCCGCAGCCCGCCGTCTTGTTCTGGCCCGTCTGCGCACCGACCGCGGTGCGGGTCGACCACAGGTCCACGGTGATCGAGGTGTTGGTGTAGCTCGGCCAGATCACGATGCCGTAGGGCGTGTCGTTGCGGATCTTCAGGTCGACACCGGGGTAGGCGAGCGTCGCCTCACGGCCGAAGGGGTAGCGGCTGATGTACTTCGAGTGCGCCTTGTAGGCCGGGATGTCGAGTCCGCCGAAGAACGCTGCGTTGAACAGCGTGGTCGCGAACTGGCTCACACCGCCGCCGATGTCGGTGGTGAACTCTCCGTCCTGGATCACGCCGCCCTCGACGAAGCCCTTCTCGACCGTGCGGCGGCCGACGGTGTCGTTGACCGAGAACGTCGAGCCCGGCGGGATCAACGTGCCCTTCAGGATGTCGGCCATCCTGTGGATGTTCGTGACCCGGGACTCCCCACCCTTGTGGTTCGTCGTGTACGAGCCGATGATCTCCTTCACGCCGAGCCCGGCGGCCCACTCGCGGCCCTCGGCAGCGGTCTGGGTGCGTGTGGGGAGCGCGATGGTGGTCTCACCGGCGAGCAACGCGGCGACGATGGTCTCGGGGGCGCCCTCGGTGCAGCACACCGCGGCGTCCTCACCGCCGACCGGCACCGGCACGCCACCCTGGATGTCGAACTTCACGCCCGTGGGGTTGGCCTTGGCCGGCACGTTCTGCGAGAGGATCTCTGCCACCGGTTCGGGCTGCATGGTCAGGCGGGGGGTGGACCCGTCGATGGCCAGACCGAACGCGGGCCGGAACTCCGCGCCGTCGACCTTGTTGCTCGCGCCGCCGGTCTCGAGGGTGATCTCGCCGGCGGTGACGGTGTTCGCCTGGTCGGCCAGCGCCGCGACCGACTCGTCGGAGACCCGGGGGTCGGTGACGGTCTGGGTCGCCTCGATGGTGATCGGCTCGTCGACATCGGCCACGTGCTGGGGGAGTGCCGCCACGACGTCGTGCACCGTGAGCTCCGTGCCGGGGGTTCCCGGAACCAGCTTCACGGCCTCGGGCGTCGCCTCGAGCGACGGCTCGACGGGGACCGTCCGACGATCGCCCTCGAGCGCGACCATGGTTGCTGCCAGCTGCTCGACGTCGACGGCGAGCACGGCATCGACGTCGCGTTCACCGAAGAAGGACTGGACCCAGCGGATCGGCCTGGTGGGAAGCGGGCCGTCCTTGCTCTCGTCGCGGACCTCTTCGATCGTGCGGTCGACGTCGACCGACATGCCGAGCTCACCGGCGGTGGTGGTCAGCGAGAACTCGCCGGCGTCGATGACGACCTCGGTGTCGGGCAGCTCTGCGCCCAGCTGCTCGACGGTCGCCCGGAGCTCTGCGGAGGTCTGGTTGCCCACCGGTACCGATGCCAGGGTGATGTTGCGGGCGACCCGGTCGCTGGTGCGCGCGTCGTCGACACCCCACGCCGCGGTGACGAGCACGACGAACGCGAGTGGGACGGCGACGACCGCCAGGGTGGCCTTCTTGGCACCGGACACGGCAACAAGGGTCGCGCACTCGCGCGGTGTTCTCGTGGCATTGTCATGTGACATTCACAGGTTCGGGTTCGGCGTCCCATGGGGGTCACACGAGGCGTCGGCGCCCGATCGGAGCTCGGGGGAGCAGCAACGTGCCCATCAATCCTGCAGCAGTCGGGACGCGGAGCGAGCCCATCCGGTCGAGCTGGGAGTCGAAGGACGCCCTGCTCTACGCGGTCGGAGTGGGTGCCGGGCAGCACCCGGTCGACCCGGCGGACCTGCCGTTCGTGACCGAGAACTCGATCGACGTCACCCAGCGGGTGCTGCCGACGATGGCCGTGGTGCTCTGCGACGTCTCGGGTGCGTTCGGCACGATCGGGACGTTCAACCCCGCCATGCTCGTACACGGCGAGCAGCGTGTGGTCAGCCACCGAGCGCTGCCCGTCGCGGGCACCCTCGAGTCGATCGCCGAGATCACGGCCATCTGGGACAAGGGCAAGGGGGCGGTGGTCGAGGTGACCGCACATGCCACGGACGCGTCCGAACGGCGAACCGCTCTTCGACCTGGTCATGTCCGCCTACATCCGCGGCGAGGGCGGCTTCGGTGGCGAGCGCGGGCCCTCGGGTCCGTCCAACGAGCTGCCGGACCGGACCCCGGACCACTCGGTGAGCTACAGCACCCGACCGGAGCAGGCGTTGGTCTACCGGTTGTCGGGTGATCGCAACCCGCTGCACTCCGACCCGTCGTTCGCTGCGTTCGCCGGGTTCGACCGCCCGATCCTGCACGGTCTGTGCACCTACGGCTTCGCCGGGCGGGCGCTGCTGCGGGAGCTGTGCGACTCGGATCCGGCCCGCTTCGGGTCGATCGACGGTCGCTTCTCGGCGCCGGTGTTCCCCGGCGAGGACATCACCGTCGAGATCTGGCGGACCGGCGACGGGACCGCGGTGCACCGCACCCTCGGTGGCGACGGTCGTGTCGTCATCGACTCCGGCGGCTGCACCTTCACCTGAGCCGGCTCCTGAGCCGTCGTCTCCGACATCACATCTGCATTCGCGCGCCCACCCCGAATGCAGACCCGATTCCCGGGGACGGCCTGATTCACGAAGGCGAGCGCAGCAGCTGGTGGAGTCTCGCCGCCTGGAGCATCTGGTGGTCGCGCTCGGCGAGGCTCGGCGAGTTGCGCGCAGCCTCGGCGTAGAGCCGGGCGGCCAGCTCCAGCTCGCCGTTGCGCTCGTGCAGATGGGCCGCGACGGCGTCACGTCGGGGCACGTCGAGGGCGATCTCGCTCAATGCGGCGAGGCCCGCCGGCGCACCGTCGGCCTCGCCGAGCGCGACCGCACGGTTGAGCCGCACGATCGGCGTGTCGGTGAACGCGAGCAGCTCGTCGTACCACTCCACGATCTGGACCCAGTCGGTCTCGTCGACGTGCTGCGCATCGGCGTGCAGCGCGGCGATCGCGGCCTGAGCCTGGTACTCGCCGAGGCGGTCGCGCTCGAGTGCCGCTCGCAGCAGATCGATGCCGTCGACGATCAGGTCGGTGTCCCACCGGGTGCGGTCCTGGTCGGCGAGGGCGACGAGGCTGCCGTCGTCACGGGTGCGGCTGGCCCTGCGGGCGTGGTGCAGGAGCATCAGCGCCAACAGGCCGTCGACCTCGGGCTCGTCGGTCAGGGCGACCAGCTGGCGGGTCAGTCGGATCGCCTCGGCGGCGAGGTCGACGTCACCGGAGTAGCCCTCGTTGAACACGAGGTAGAGCACCCGCATCACGGTGGCCAGGTCCCCGGGACCCGTCAGACCAGCACGGGCGACGATGCGCTTGGCACGGCTGATGCGCTGCGCCATGGTCGCCTCGGGCACCAGGTAGGCGCGGGCGATCTGGCGTGTGGTGAGCCCACCGACGGCCCGCAGCGTGAGCGCCACCGCGGACGACGGCGTCAGGTCCGGGTGCGCGCACAGGAAGTAGAGCTGCAGCGTGTCGTCGGCCCGACGGCGAGCGTGGTCGATCCCGATCCGAAGTCGGTGTCGACCCGCACCTCTCGGTCGCGTCGCGAGGCGTCCGACCGGACCATGTCGATGAACGCCCGCCACGCGACCGTGACGAGCCATCCGGTGGGATCCGCCGGCATCTCGTCGTCCCAGGCGGCGAGCGCCCGGACGAGCGCCTCCTGGACGGCGTCCTCGGCGGTCGCGAAGTCAGCGCCGCGACCGACGAGGACGCTCAACACCCGTGGGACGAGTGCACGCAGCTCGGCGTCGTCCATGACGGGTGGCCCGACGCGTCACTGCGTGACGGTCGGTGGTGCGCTCAGGAACGGCCGGAGCTCGAGCCACTCGTGGATCGGCTCGCCGCCGGCGCCCGGGGCTGCCGACAGCTCCCCGGCGAGCTCGACGGCACGGTCGTAGCTGTCGACGTCGATCACCATCCAGCCGGCGATCAGGTCCTTGGTCTCGGCGAACGGTCCGTCGGTCACCGGCGGTCGGCCCTCGCCGTCGTGGCGGACCCAGGTGCCCTCGGGCGACACGGCCTGGCCGTCGACGTACTCGCCGTTGCGCTCGAGTCGTTCGGCGAAGTCGCTCATGTACTGGATGTGGGCCTGGACCTCGTCCGGTGTCCACTGGTCCATCGGGACGTCGTTCTGCGCTGCGGGGGCACCTCGGTAGTGCTTGAGCAACAGGTACTTGGCCATCGTGTTCTCCTCGTGTGGCGTGCGGCCCGGCGGGCCGTGTGTACCCCTGGGACGGAGCCGGCACCGAGTTCTCGACATCGTCGACGAACTATTCCTCGGCGTCGACCAGCTTGGCGAGCAAGGCGACCAGCGTCGACCGCTCGTCGGGGGAGAGGGGAGCGAGCATCCGGTCCTGCGCGTCGTGCACGACCCGGTCCAGTTGCTCCAGCGCGCCGCCGCCGTTCGGGGTGAGCGTGATGATGTTGCGACGACGGTCGTCGGGGTCGGGATCACGGCGCACGAAGCCCTTCGTCACCAGCTCGTTCACCGTGGCGACCACGTCGCTGCGGTCGATGCCGGTGTTCCGGCCGAGATCCGCCTGGCTCGACGGCCCGTGCTGCTCCAGCCCGGCGAGGATCCTGAACTGGTATCCCCGCGCACCGGCGGCGTTGAAGGTCTCGGCGAGGATGCGCTGGGAGCGGGCGTTCGCTCGGCCCAGGAGCCAGGTCGGCTGGTCGGCGACGCGTCGAAGGGGTGCCATGGATGCAGCCTAGGGGTTTGTTGGTGGGACCAACGATTGTTATCGTTGGGGTGACCAACGAAATGGGAGGCAGTGATGACGACACCGTTCGGACCCCGACTCATCGGCGAGACCGAGAAGACCCTCAACGCCGTGCTCCGCCGGATCCTCGACGGCACCGACCTGACCGAGTCGCAGTGGGTGACGCTGCGCCTGGCCGAACTGCTCGACGGCGGCGTCGATCGGTCCGGGCTCGTCGCCGCGGTGCAGGACCGGGCCCACATCGACGACGCCGCCGAGCTCGTCGAGGCGCTCGGCGAACGAGGGCTGCTCGCCGGGGGCCGGCTCAGCGCTGCCGGTTCGACGCTGGTCGCCGAGGTCCGGTCGACGATCGCGGCCCGCACGAGCTCGGTCTGGGACGGCCTGCCCGTCGACGACGTGGCGGCCGCCACACGGGTGCTCAACGAGGTCGTCGAACGGGCCCGCCTCGTGCTCGCCTGACTCGTGTTCGCCTGACTCATCGGACCCGCCTCCGCCGGAGACAAATCCGACTCCGATTCCGATCGATCACCCCGAATCCGAGTCGTCCGTCGGGAAGCAGAGCGCCCGGCTTCGTACCATGGGCTGCATGGAGAACACCGAGGTCGTGCGGGCGGCGTTCGAGGCGTACCGATCGCAGGATCTGGGTGCCGAGGAGCTGCTGCTCGCGGACGACTTCGTCTTCACCAGTCCCCAGGACGACCACATCGACAGGGATCGCGTTCCTCGAGCGTTGCTTCCCGACGGCGGACCGCTTCGTGTCCCAGGAGATCGTCCAGCTGGTCGACGCCAGGCCCGACGGTGTGTTCCTCCTGTACGAGTACGAGCTGCACGACGGCGGCCGGTACCGGAACATCGAGTACTCCACGGTCCGCGACGGACAGCTGGTCGAGACCCAGGTCTTCTTCGGTGGTCGAGTGTGACCGCCTCGGCCGCCTCCGAGGTCAGAACCGTGCGAGGTCCGAACCGCGCGAGGTCAGAGCCGTGCGAGGTCAGAACCGCGCCAGGTCAGAACAGGGTGAGGTCGGCGACGCGGGCGCCGCGAAGGACGTCGTAGTCGACCTCGACCCAGGCGATGCCTCGTGACTCCGCGAGCACCTTGGCCTGGGGCTTCACGACCTGGGCCACGTAGACGCCCCTGACGCCGCGCAGCAGGGGATCGCGCTCGATGTCGCTCGAGGTAGCGGGCCAGCTGCTCGACGCCGTCGATCTCGCCACGGCGCTTGATCTCGACCGCCACGGCGTTGCCGTCCGCGTCGCGGCACAGCAGGTCGACCGGACCGATGTCGGTGGGGAACTCGCGCCGCACCAGCGACAGTCCCTCGGCGATCACCGTCGGGTCGGCCGCCAGCAGCTCCTGGAGGTGTGCCTCGACACCGTCCTTGGTCAGCCCGGGGTCGAGCCCCAGCTCGTGGGCGGTGTCCTCGACCACCTCGACCAGGTTGATCGTCAGCGTCTCGCCCTTGGGGTTGGTGATCGTCCAGTGGTCCGTCGTGCTCGACGAGCCGGTTCGGCGCGTTCATCCAGTTGAGCGGCTTGTAGGCGCCGCCATCCGCGTGGATCGCCACGCACCCGTCGGCCTTGACCATGATCAGGCGGAGCGCCTCGGGCAGGTGGGCGGAGAGTCGACCTTCGTAGTCGACGGAGCAGCGGGCGATCACCAGGCGCATCGTTCCGAGGATAATGCGACGCAGATCCTCGGTGATCCAGCCGGTCGGTGATCCGGCTGGCCGGCTGGATCAGGTGCTGGGCGATCCCAACCCGGGCAGGCGCAGTGAGAGGTCGTTGCACTCCTCGCACACCGACTCGGGCACGACACCCGCACGCATGAGCAGTGCGAACACCTTGCAACCCAGGCAGAAGCCGAGCGCGGCCTCGAGGGCGGCGGCCACGGCCAACAGGGCGACGACGATTCGGGCCGCGCCGGGCGAGCCGGCGAGCCACAGCATCGAGGCCGTCAGCGTGAACACGACACCGATGCCCTGAGCGAACCGCTTCGGTGGTCCCGGCACCAGCTTCTCGAACTGCGGGAGCCGTGGTGCGACGACCCGCACGGCGAGCTGCCCGAGCGGGCTCAGGGTCGGGCCGGTGAGCACCCGCGCGACGAACCCGTAGGTGAGCGGGATCAGGACCCAGCCCCAGCCGAGGCCCGCGACCAGCACGGCCATGACGACCACGCCGGTGGCGACGGTGCGCGCCGAGACGTCGTTCACCGGGTTCGGGAAGGAGAACAACGAGGATCCGGTCATGGATCCAGAGTAACCCGCTAAACCCGAGTGAGGTAGTCGGGTATTGGTTGCTCGGTTGCTCAGCTGGGACGATGTCAGCCCTGGCGGGCGGTCTTGATCGCCTTCGTCTTGCGGGCGCGCTCGCCGGCGTCGAGGAACACCTTGCGCAGACGGACCACCGACGGGGTGACCTCGACGCACTCGTCCTCGGCGACGAACTCGAGCGCCTGCTCGAGCGACTGGCGCCGCGGCGGGGTCATGCGCTCGGTGTTGTCCGACGACGACGTCCGCATGTTCGTGAGCTTCTTCTCACGGCAGATGTTGACGTCCATGTCCTCGGCGCGGGAGTTCTCGCCGACGATCATGCCCTCGTAGACCTCGTCACCGGGACCGACGAAGAGCTGGGCGCGCTCCTGGATGGCGACGACGGCGTAGCCGGTCACGGGGCCGGAGCGGTCCGCGACGATCGAGCCGCGATCACGCGAGCGGATCTCGCCGAACCACGGCTCCCAGCCGTCGAAGATCTGGTGCAGCATGCCGGTGCCGCGGGTCTCGGTCAGGAACTCGGTGCGGAAGCCGAGCAGGCCGCGTGCGGGCACCCGCTGCTCGATGCGGACCCAGCCGGTGCCGTGGTTGACCATGTTGACGAGCGTGCCCTTGCGGGTGGCGAGCAGCTGGCTGACGGCGCCGAGGTACTCCTCGGGCACGTCGACGCTGACCATCTCGACGGGCTCGTGCACCTTGCCGTCGATCTCACGGGTGACGACCTGCGGCTTGCCGACGGTCATCTCGAAGCCCTCGCGCCGCATCGTCTCGATCAGGACGGCCAGCTGGAGCTCGCCGCGGGCGTGCACCTCCCAGGCGTCGGGACGGTCGGTGGCCTTGACCCGGAGGCTCACGTTGCCGATCAGCTCGGCGTCGAGGCGGGCCTTGATCTGTCGGGCGGTGACCTTGTCGCCGTCGCGACCGTTCAGGGGCGAGGTGTTCACGCCGACGGTCATCGCCAGGCTCGGCTCGTCGACGGTGATGATCGGCATCGGGCGAGGATCTTCGGGATCGCTCAGCGTCTCGCCGATCGTGACCTCTTCGATGCCGGCGATGGCGATGATCTCACCCGGACCTGCTTCGTCGACCTCGATGCGCTCGTGGGTCTCGGTCACGTAGAGCACGGCCACCTTGGCCCGCTCGACGGTGCCGTCGGTGCGGCACCAGCCCACCTGCTGGCCCTTGCGGATCGTGCCGTTCAGGATGCGGCACATCGCAAGGCGGCCGACGAACTGGCTGGCGTCGAGGTTGGTGACCCAGGCCTGCAGCGGATGTTCCGGCTCGTAGGTCGGAGCCGGCAGGTGGTCCACCAGCAGCTCGAACAGCGGGGTGAGGTCGTCCTCGAGGTCCTCGGGCGAGTCGGGCTTGGTCATGCTGGCCCGGCCGGCGCGGCCGTTGCAGTAGATGACCGGGAAGTCGATCTGGTCGATGTCGGCATCGAGGTCCATGAACAGGTCCTCGACCTCGGCGACGACCTCGTCGATGCGGGCGTCGGGACGGTCGACCTTGTTCACCGCCAGGATGACCGGCAGGTTCAGCTCGAGGGTCTTGCGCAGCACGAAGCGCGTCTGGGGCAGCGGTCCCTCGGATGCGTCGACGAGCAGCACCACGCCGTCGACCATGGTGAGGGCGCGCTCGACCTCGCCGCCGAAGTCGGCGTGACCGGGCGTGTCGACGATGTTGATCTTGACCTCGTCGCGACCCTCGCCGGTCCAGCGGACAGCGGTGTTCTTGGCGAGGATGGTGATGCCCTTCTCGCGCTCCAGGTCGGTGTTGTCCATCACACGGTCGACCTCGGCCGCGTGGTCGCTGAACGCGCCGGACTGCTTGAGCATGGCGTCGACGAGCGTGGTCTTGCCGTGGTCGACGTGCGCGATGATGGCGACGTTGCGGATTCCGTCGACGGGCACACGTGCGCCAGCGTCGGTGGTGGCCTGAGCTGTGTTCATGGAGGTTCCGGTCTCGGGGGTACCGGACGACCGGCACGACGATGCACCGGATGACCGGCACGAGGGGGACCTGACATCTTCGCCGATCCGGGGCCTCGGTACGCAATGAAGTGCTGTGACCTGTGTCGCGGCCCCGTCAGCGGCGGTCGAGACGACGGCGGATGACGTCGCGACGCTGCTGCAGGTCCCGGTACGTCACCGAGTCCATGTCGTCGTCGACGATGCCGAAGCCGGCCTTGATGGCGTCCGGGTCGACCCGGAAGTCGTCCGCCGACACGCCGATCTCGGCGGCGAAGCGGTCGCCGTGGGTGACCGCCAGGTGGGTCGACAGCGTCGCGATCTCTCCCACCAGGTCGAGATCGGGAGCGAGGTTCGCGATCGCGCCGTCGAGGAACACCAGGTTCTTCACGTAGAGCATGAGGATCTTCGGCAGGCGGGCGCCCATGCCGAGCAGCGCCTTGATGACCCGCTGGAGCTCGCCGACGAGCTCCTCCTGTGACAACGAGGTGGGGTCGACCGGCTGCTGGTCCAGTCGGAGCTCGGCGATCACGTCGTCGACGTCGGTGTCCGCCGGGAGTGCACCCAGGTCGCGCAGGGCACCGATCTGGCCGCGGATGTCGCCCATCGCCCCGGTCATCATGAGCCGGAGGAAGGCGGTCGCGCTCCAGGTCGGTCATCCGGGCCGTGATGCCGAAGTCGAGCAGCGCGATGCGCCCGTCGGAGGTGACGAACAGGTTGCCGCCGTGCAGGTCCCCGTGGAAGATGCCGTGCACCATGCAGCCCTCGGTGAACCCGGTCATGCCGATGCGGAGGATCTCGTGGGTGTCGATGCCAGCGGCCTGCATGGATTCGAGGTCGTCGAAGCCGTACCCGGCGAGACGCTCCATGACCAGGACCCGGCGTGTCACCAGGTCGGGATGCGGTCGGGCGATGATCAGGCCGCGCTGACCGAGCTGTGCGAACGACTCGGCGACGTCGAGCATGTTCTCGGCCTCGAGCCGGAAGTCGAGCTCCTCGCTGATCGTCTCGGCGAAGAGCTCGACGAGCGCCGGCGGGTTCGCGAGCGCGGCGACGGGGATCCGGCCGACCAGGAACGGTGCCAGCCACGACATGACCGCCAGGTCGTGGTGCACCTGGGTGCGGATGGTCGGCCGTTGCACCTTCACCACGACCTCGGCTCCGGGGGTGCCGTCGTCGCTGCGCAGCCGTGCGGCGTGCACCTGGGCGATCGACGCCGCGGCGAGCGGCACCGCGTCGAAGCGCTCGAAGACCTCGTCGAGCGGTCGCCCGAGGTCCTGTTCGACCACACGTCGCACCGAGGCGAAGTCCTCGGCGGGCACCTGGTCGCGGCAGATCTTGAACTCCTCGACCAGCTCGGACGGGAACAGCCCCTCGCCGCTCGAGATGATCTGGCCCAGCTTGATGTAGGTCGGCCCGAGGTGCTCCGCGGCTCGCCGCAGGCGACGCGACAGCCCGGCCCGCGACGCCGAGCCTCCCCGGCGGCGGTCGACCAGCGCCCAACCCCCGACCGCTGTGCCCAGGCGGGTCGCGACCACGCCGAGCCGACCGGGTGGCGGCAGCACACGTCGACGCGTGAGCAGCGGTACCTGTCGGCGCGTCGTGGCGCGCAGCACCGCGATGCCCGGGGTCCACGACAGCGCGTCGCGGTCGACGACCCAGGGTCCGTCGTCGGTGAAGGCGAACTGTTCGACGTCGGCAGCGACGCGGTGCTCGGTCATCGTGACGTGCGGGCGGCAGCGATCGCACGCTCCGCGTGTGCAGGGCGACACACCAGCAGGTCCGGCAGGTAGGGGTCCTCGCGGTTGTAGACGAGCGGGGAGCCGTCGAGTCGGCTGCAGTGGAGCCCTGCGGCGGCCGCGACGGCGACCGGCGCGGCCGAGTCCCACTCGAACTGTCCCCCCGAGTGCGGGTAGACGTCGGACTCGCCTCGCAGGATCGACATGGTCTTCGCGCCGGCCGAGCCCATCTCGACGAGCTCGGCGCCGAGCTCCTCGGCGATCTGCAACGCCTCGGCGGGGGGGCGGGTGCGACTCACCACGACGCGCAGACGCTCGGGTGCAGGTGGGACCGTCGCCGGGACACGGGTGTCGAAGGTGACTCCCAGGCCTGGCAGCGCGACGGCCCCTGCGGTCGGGACGCCACCCTCGACGAGCGCGACGTGCACCGCCCAGTCGTCGCGCCCCTCGCCGTACTCGCGGGTGCCGTCGAGCGGATCGATGATCCACACGCGGGGTGCGTCGAGCCGTGAGATGTCCTCGCGCTCCTCGCCGCGTGCCTCCTCGGAGAGCACCGCGTCGTCGGGACGGTGCTCGCGCAGCGCGGCGGTCAACAGCTCGTGCGAGACACGGTCGCCCTCGTCCTTGATGGTGCGCTCATCGGCCCCGTCCGCGCTGCAGGCGGACGCGGAGCTCGACGAGGACCTCGCCCGCCGCGGTGGCGAGCCGGGAGGCGAGCTCGTGGTCGTCCTGGTTCGGCATCGCGACACCCTAGGTCTGCTCCCCGGGACAGGGCGCGGCGGTGTGCGCAGATACCTGACCTTGCCGGTCGGGTTTCGCGGCCGTAGTGTCGCCGGAACCCGTTCTGCACCTGACAGGTATCGAATGAACTACGAACTCTCCGATCTCAAGACCCTCGAAGCCGAGTCGATCCACATCATCCGAGAGGTGGCTGCCGAGTTCGAACGACCGGTGCTGCTCTTCTCGGGCGGCAAGGACTCGATCGTCATGCTCCGTCTGGCCGAGAAGGCCTTCTGGCCGGCGAAGATCCCGTTCCCGGTCATGCACGTCGACACCGGCCACAACTTCGACGAGGTCTACGACTACCGAGATCGCCGCGTCGCCGAGCTCGGCATCAAGCTGGTGGTCGCCTCGGTCCAGGAGTCGATCGACAGCGGACGCGTCACCGAGCAGACCGGTCCGCGTGCGAGTCGGAACCAGCTGCAGACCGTCACGCTGCTCGATGCCGTCGAGGAGCACGGCTTCGACGCCGCCTTCGGTGGCGCCCGGCGCGACGAGGAGAAGGCCCGGGCGAAGGAGCGGGTGTACTCCTTCCGCGACGAGTTCGGGCAGTGGGACCCGAAGAACCAACGGCCCGAGCTCTGGAACCTCTACAACGGTCGCCACGCCCGTGGGGAGCACATCCGGATCTTCCCGATCAGCAACTGGACCGAGCTCGACATCTGGAACTACATCGCCACCGACGGCATCGAGGTGCCGTCGATCTACTACGCCCACGAGCGCGAGGTCTTCCAGCGCGACGGCATGTGGCTCGCGGTGTCGCCGTACGTGACGGTGATGGACGGCGAGGAGCCCGAGGTCCGCACGGTGCGCTTCCGGACCGTCGGCGACGCGTCGTGCACCGGCGCGGTCGAGTCGCCGGCGTCGACGGTCGAACAGATCATCGAAGAGGTCGCCGCCACACGCCTGACCGAGCGGGGCGCGACTCGGGCCGACGACCGGGCCTCCGAGGCGGCCATGGAGGACCGGAAGCGTGAGGGGTACTTCTGATGGTGCTGTCTCGACGAGAGTGCGCCGGTCCGACCGGTGTGATGGAGGACCGGGAACGTGAGGGGTACATCTGATGGCTGAGCTGTTGAGGTTCGCGACCGCTGGATCGGTCGACGACGGCAAGTCGACGCTCATCGGTCGTCTGCTCTACGACTCGAAGTCGATCTTCGAGGACCAGCTCGAATCGGTGGCCGACGCCAGCGAGCGGATGGGTCACGAAGGGCCCAACCTGGCGTTGCTGACCGACGGCCTGCGCGCCGAGCGTGAGCAGGGCATCACGATCGACGTGGCGTACCGCTACTTCGCCACCCCCCGCCGGAAGTTCATCATCGCCGACACCCCCGGGCACGTGCAGTACACGCGCAACATGGTCACCGGCGCGTCGACCGCCGACCTGGCGATCGTGTTGATCGACGCCCGCAAGGGCGTGCTCGAGCAGTCGCGCCGACACGCGTTCATCGCGTCGCTGCTGCGCATCCCGCATCTGGTGCTGGCGGTCAACAAGATGGATCTCGTCGACTACGACCAGGACCGCTTCGACGAGATCGTCGCGGAGTTCACGTCGTTCGCGGCCAAGCTCGACGTCAGCGACCTGACGTTCATCCCGATCTCGGCGCTCAACGGCGACAACGTGGTCAGCCGGTCGCCGAACATGACCTGGTACGACGGCGCGTCGTTGCTGCACCATCTCGAGACCGTGCACATCGCGTCGGATCGCAACCTGATCGATGCCCGGTTCCCGGTGCAGTACGTGCTGCGCCCCCAGACCGACGAGTTCCACGACTACCGGGGCTACGCCGGCCAGGTCGCCGCGGGAGTGTTCAAGCCCGGCGACGAGGTCGTGGTGCTGCCCTCCGGTTTCGGTTCGACCATCGCCGCGATCGACACCTTCGACGGACCGGTCGAGGAGGCCTTCGCCCCTCTGTCGGTCACCATCCGGCTGGCGGACGAGATCGACATCTCGCGAGGCGACATGATCTGCCGGCCGCAGAACCAGCCGACCGTCGGTCAGGACATCGACGCGATGGTCTGCTGGCTGACCGAGTCGTCGAACCTCACGCCCCGGACCAAGCTCGCCATCAAGCACACGACGCGCTCGGCTCGGGCGATGGTGAAGGACCTCCGGTACCGACTCGACGTGAACTCGCTGCACCGCGACGAGTCCGCCACCGAGTTGGCGCTGAACGAGATCGGTCGGGTGAGCCTGCGCACCACCCAACCGCTCTTCTTCGACGAGTACCGCCGCAACCGCGAGACCGGTTCGTTCATCCTGATCGACGAGTCGACGAACGCGACCGTCGGAGCGGGGATGATCCTCGGCGAGTCGTCGTGAACGAGGACTCCGCGGGCGCTGCCGACGCTGCGGGGGACCGCATCGTCGTCTGGCACGACGGCCTGGTCGCCCGGGATGCCCGTTCCGCGGTGACCGGCGGCGAGGGGATGGTGGTCTGGTTCACCGGGCTGTCCGGGTCGGGCAAGTCGACCGTCGCGGTCGAGGTCGAGCGTCGGCTCGTCGGCTCGGGCCGCGCGGCCTACCTGCTCGACGGGGACAACCTGCGACACGGCCTGAACGTCGACCTCGGGTTCAGTGCCGCGGATCGTGACGAGAACGTGCGCCGCGTCGGCGAGGTCGCGACGTTGTTCGCCGATGCCGGTGTGGTGGCGCTGGTCCCGCTGGTGTCGCCGTACCGGGCTGCTCGCGACGCGGTGCGAGACCGCGTGGTCGGGGCCGGCCTGCGCTTCGTCGAGGTGTTCGTCGACACTCCGCTCGAGGAGTGCGAACGTCGCGATCCCAAGGGCCTCTACGCCAAGGCGCGGGCCGGCGAGCTGCGCGGCATGACCGGTATCGACGATCCGTACGAAGCGCCGTCGAACCCGGAGCTCGTGCTCGGCGCGGGGACCGGGGAGCCGTCCGCACAGGCCGACGTCGTGCTCGCGGCGCTCGAGCTGGTGACGGACTGAGGTCCTGACCGCCTGAGGGCTCGACCTCCCGACACCGAATGTCGGTGAGACCGCAGTCGTTGTGACGTAACGTTCCCAGCATGGCGCTGCCGGTGCTGGTCGCGATCGATGACGATGCCGAGTCGCTGGCCGACGTCGAGCGCGAGCTGCAGGACCGCTACGCGAGGCACTACCGGGTGGTCTGCCTGCAGTCACCCGACGAGGCACGCACCTGTCTCGGGTCGCTCGCGACCTCGGGAGAGGACGTGGCACTGGTCCTGGCGAGGCTGTGGATGTCGGGGGCGACCGGCGGAGAGGTCCTCGACGGGGTGCGGCGGAGTCACCCGCACGCCCGCCGTGTGCTGCTCATCGAGTGGGGGGAGTGGGGCGAGAAGCGCACGGGTGAGGCGATCTTCGACGGCGTCGCCCAGGGTCGGTTCGAGCACTACCTGCTCCGTCCCTCGTGCTCACCCGACGAGCTGTTCCACCAGGCGATCTCGTCGATGCTGCTGGACTGGGCCGAGGCGACCCGGTCGGCGCCGCACACGATCCACGTCGTCGGGGAGTCGTGGTCGGGGCGTGCCTACGAGCTGCGCGAAACGCTCCAGCAGTGCGCGATCCCGCACAAGTTCTGCCTCGCGGACTCCGACGAGGGACGCTCGCTCGTGGCGACGGCGGGCGCAGGGATCGAGCTGCCGATCATCGTGTTCCCGAACGGTGAGGTCCTGGTCAACCCGACCAACTCCGAGATCGCGTTGGTGGCGGGGACGCCGCTGAGCACCGAGCAGCTGGAGTTCGACGTCGTGGTGGTCGGCGCCGGCCCGGCCGGTCTGTCCGCTGCGGTCTACGGGGCATCAGAAGGGCTGGGCACCCTGGTGATCGATCGGGGTGGCATCGGGGGCCAGGCCACCTCGAGCTCGCTGATCCGGAACTACCTCGGCTTCCCCCGGGGCGTCAGCGGCCGAAAGCTCGCCAGGGCGGCGTACGACCAGGCCTGGGTGTTCGGCGCTCGATTCTCGTTCATGCAGACGGTCACGGGCATCGCGGCGGTCGACGGCAGGCTCCGGATCACGCTCTCCGACGGCGGCACGATCCTGGCGACCGCCGTGTTGCTGGCCATGGGCGCCAGCTATCGCCGTCTCGACGTGCCGGCGCTCGACGAGCTGGTCGGCGCAGGGGTGTACTACGGCGGGCCGACCTCGGAGGCCCCTGCGCTCGAGGGCTGTCGTGTCTTCGTCGTGGGCGGCGCGAACTCCGCCGGTCAGGCGGCGCTGCACCTCGCCACCTACGCGGAGCAGGTGACGCTGGTGGTGCGAGGCGACTCGCTGCGAGCCGGCATGTCGGACTACCTGGTCCGCCAGGTCGAGGCCACGGCGAACATCGAGGTGCGCCTCGGCACCGAGGTGGTCGACGGCGGGGGAGCCGGGCGGCTCGAGCACCTGGTGCTTCGTGACCGTTCGACCTCGGCGACGACCACGGTCGAGGCGCAGGCGCTCTTCCTGCTCATCGGCGCCCAGCCCTTCACCGAGTGGCTCCCACCCGAGATCCAACGCGACGACCGGGGTTTCGTGCTGACCGGTTCCGACGTCGACCGGCGCTCGTGGTCCCGCGAACGCGACCCGTTCCCGCTCGAGACGAGCATGCCCGGAGTGTTCGCGGGCGGTGACGCACGTCACGGGTCGGTCAAGCGAGTGGCCTCCGCCGTCGGCGAGGGCTCGATCGCGGTGCAGTTCGTGCACCGCTTCTTCGCCGCCGAGGGCCACGAGCCCCGAGGCCGACCCGTCCAGTACGACTGACGGCTGCGTGATCCGCGCCACTCAGGGTCTGGCGGGTCAGGTGCTGGGGCTGGGAACCACGGTGTCGGCTTCACGCCAGCACCACCACGCGACCACCGAGCGGTAGGGGGCGAACGGCTCGCCCAGGGCTGCAAGCTCGCGTTCGGTCGGCATCGCGTCGAGCTCGAACGCCTTCGCGAACCCGGCGCGCACGCCGTAGTCGCCCGTGGGCCAGACGTCGAGGCGTCGCAGATCGAACATCAGGAACATCTGCGCCGTCCACGGGCCGATGCCGCGCACGACGGTCAGGTGCTCGACCACGTCGGCGTCGGTGAGTCGGGCGATCCGGTCCAGTCGGACGGTGCCGGCCGAGGCGTGCGCTGCCAGGTCGAGCAGCGCAGCGGTCTTGGCGCCCGAGAGCCCCGCCGCGCGCAGCGCGTCGGGGTCGGTGGCCAGCACCGCCTCGGGGGTGAACGGCTCGCCGACGGTGTCGACCACGCGGCCCCAGATGGTCGCTGCTGCTCGCCCGGCGAGCTGCTGGTACGCGATCGACGAGGCGAGTGCCTCGAAGCGTCGAGCCGGCGGCGCGCCACGGCGGGGCACGGGCGGGCCATGACGGTCGTGCAGCTGTTCCATGACGGGGTGCGCGGCGGCGAGCTCGACGGCTGCGGCCCGCCAGGCGGTCCGGGTGGATTCCGGGGGCATCAGCGGTTCCGGAACTCGGGCGGACGCCGTTCGAAGAACGCTCCGACGGCTTCAGCGGTGTCCTCGGTGAACGAGGTCATGATCTGCGTCCGGTTCTCCAGGTCGATGCCGGCACGCATGCTCGCGATCTCGAGGTTGGACCACATGACCTCTTTCGTCATCCAGACTCCGGTCGGCGAGTTGCCGGCGATCAGCCGAGCGGTGGCGGCTGCCTCGGCCATCAGCTCGCCGTCGTCGACGACCCGGCTCACCAGCCCGATGCGCTCCGCCTCGTCGGACTCGACCATGCGGCCGGTCAGGAGCAGCTCGAAGGCCCGTGACGCACCGATCCAGCGGGGCAGCAACCACGACACGCCGATGTCGCACCCGGACAACCCGATGCGGACGAACGCGACGTTGAAGCGGGCCGAGCGCGCCGCGACGCGCACGTCGGAGGCGAGCGCCAGCGCCAGTCCGCCACCGGAGGCGGCGCCGTTCACCGCCGCGATGACCGGGATGCGCAGCGAGCGGAGGGCGGGCACGAACGCCGCGATGCGCTGCTGCAGGTCCATGCCGCGCTGCACCCGGCCCCGGCCGGCGGAGTTCGCCGACCCGGTGACGCCGATGTCGGTCAGGTCGAGGCCCGAGCAGAACCCCCGCCCTGCGCCGGTGAGGATCAGTGCACGCAGCGAGTCGTCCGCTGCGACCTGCTCCAGGGCGCGGTGCAGCTCGTCGATGAGGACCGGATCGAGCGCGTTGAGGCGGTCGGGTCGGTCGAGGGTGAGCACGGCGATCGTGTCGTCGACACCGACGGGCGCGGTCGGCCCGGGGGTGGGCAGGTCGAACGCGGACAGCCGCTGGAGCTGCAGGGTCGAGAAGTCCCCGCCCTCGGCGGGTGTGGTGTCGGGAGAGGCCTGGTCGGTCATCCCCCGAGCATCGCGCGGGAGTGCGGGCTCAGGCGCTCCGAGCCACCGCCGGTGCCGCGCCCGCGGGTGCGGCACGACGCCTCACCACGGGCGAGCGGTCGACCTCTCCATGGGGCTCTCCCGCCTGCTCGTAGCAGTCGCTGTGGAAGTGCTCCACGCGCGACCATCGGCCCTGTTCGTACACGTTGCAGATGACCTGCTTGTGCCGGACCTTGGCCTGGAACTTGACCCGCTCGCCGCAGAGCGAGCAGTCGACGGTGCTTCCCGGTTCGACGTCTCGGAGCACGGCGCGGCTCCTCATCGATCCCCCGGTCTGAGTGATGGTGCTGGTCCCCATGAGATGAGGTATCGGCCGTCGATCCGACCGGCCTGACACCGGACGCCGGAATTGGGCCGAACGGCCCATGCGGGCGGGCACACCGTCGAGCGGCGAGGCGGGTCCGCTTCAGCGCGTCAGCGGCTTGTACTTGATCTTGTGGGGCTGTGCCGCGTCGGCGCCGAGCTCCTTGCGTCGGAACGCCTCGTACTCCGAGAAGTTGCCCTCGAACCAGCGGACCTGGGAGTCGCCCTCGAACGCGAGCATGTGCGTCGCGATGCGATCGAGGAACCAGCGGTCGTGCGAGATGACCACGACGCAGCCGGGGAAGCCCTCGAGCGCGTCCTCGAGGGCACGGAGCGTGTCGATGTCGAGGTCGTTGGTGGGCTCGTCGAGCAGCAGCACGTTGCCGGCGGTGCGCAGCAGCTTCGCGAGGTGCACCCGATTGCGCTCACCACCGGAGAGCTGGCCGACCTTCTTCTGCTGGTCCGGCCCCTTGAACATGAAGCTCGCGCAGTACACACGACTGTTCACGTCCCGGTTGCCGACCTTGACGATGTCCTGGCCGTCGGTGATCTCCTCGTAGAGCGTGTTGTCCGGGTTGAGGGAGTCACGCGACTGATCGACGTAGGACAGGTCGACGGTGGAACCGATGGTGAGCGTGCCGCCGTCGGGAGCGTTCTCACCGTCGGTGCCGTTGTAGGCGTCCACGATCATCCGGAACAGCGTCGTCTTGCCGGCGCCGTTGGGGCCGATGATGCCGACGATGCCGGAACGGGGGAGGGTGAAGCTCAGGTCCTCGATCAGCAGCCGGTCGCCGAAGCCCTTGCGCAGGTGCTCCGCCTCGATCACCTGGTCGCCCAGGCGGGGACCGGGCGGGATCACGATCTCGAGCACGCCGTCGTTGCGGTTGTCGGCCTCTGCCTGCTCACGCAGCTCCTCATAGGCCTGGAGGCGTGCCTTGGACTTCGCGTGACGAGCCTTGGGCGCCATGCGGACCCACTCGAGCTCACGCTCGAGCACCTTGCGTCGCCCCTCCTTCTCCTTGTCGTCGAGCGCCATGCGGCGCTCCTTCTGCTCGAGCCAGCCCGTGTAGTTGCCCTCGAAGGGGTACCCGCGGCCACGTTCGAGCTCGAGGATCCACTGCGCGACGTTGTCGAGGAAGTAGCGATCGTGGGTGATCGCGACGACCGTGCCCGGGTAGTCCTGGAGGTATCGCTCGAGCCACGCGACCGACTCGGCGTCGAGGTGGTTGGTGGGCTCGTCGAGCAGCAGCAGGTCCGGCTTCGAGAGCAGCAGACGGCACAGCGCCACACGGCGACGCTCACCACCGGAGAGGGTGGTCACCTCGGAGTCCGGCGGCGGGGTGCGCAGTGCGTCCATCGCGATGTCGATGGTCCGCTGCAGGTCCCAGGCGCCGGCGGCCTCGATCTTCGCCTCGAGCTCAGCCTGCTGCGCTCCGAGCTTCTCGTAGTCGGCGTCGGGATCGCTCCACTTCGCCATCAACTCGTCGTACGAGGTGAGCAACCCCGAGACCTCGGCGACACCGTCCATGATGTTGCCCATCACGTCCTTGTCGGGGTCGAGCTGCGGCTCCTGCTCGAGCATGCCGACGGTGAAGCCGGGGGTGAGCCGGGCCTCGCCGGTGAACTCGGTGTCGATGCCCGCCATGATCTTCAGCAGCGTCGACTTGCCGGAGCCGTTGGCGCCGATCACGCCGATCTTGGCGCCGGGCAGGAACGACAACGAGATGTCCTTCAGCACGTCGCGGTCCGGCGGCACGAACTTGCCCACTCGGTGCATGGTGAAGATGTACTGAGCGCTCATGGGGTCGGATCGTACCGGCCGCCCACTCGTGCCGCCGAACGCGCCCAGGCCGGACGCGCATGCGGCCCGGATCCGTCGGATCCGGGCCGCATGGAGATGTTGACCGAGTGACCGCGGGGTCAGGCCTTCTTGGCAGGTGCCTTCTTGGCGGGTGCCTTGCGTGCAGGTGCCTTCTTGGCGGGTGCCTTGCGTGCAGGTGCCTTCTTGGCGGGTGCCTTCTTGGCGGGCGCCTTCTTGGCCGGTGCCTTCTTCGCGGGCGCCTTCTTGGCCGGCGCCTTCTTGGCCGGAGCCTTCTTCGCGGGCGACGTGCGTGCAGGTGCCTTCTTGGCGGGCGCCTTCTTGGCCGGAGCCTTCTTCGCGGGCGCCTTCTTGGCAGGAGCCTTCTTGGCAGGAGCCTTCTTGGCCGGAGCCTTCTTCGCGGGCGCCTTCTTGGCCGGAGCCTTCTTCGCAGGTGCCTTCTTCGCCGGCGACTTGCGTGCCGGAGCCTTCTTGGCCGGAGCCTTCTTGGTTGCTGCCACTGTTGCCTCCTCGGCGGACTCCTTCGAATCCGGTTGAGTTGTATCGTCACCGTCGTGAAGCTCGTCGGCCGAGGCCGAGGAGTCCGTCGCCGAGGTGGACGAATCGGCTTCGACGAGTTCGAAGCCGGGAAGTGCAAGGTCGATGCCGCGTCGCGGTGTATCGAAGCCCTGCACGACGAAGGGGCGGACCTCACCCATCGCGAGCACCTCACGTGCGCTGCGAGGAGCTGGCTCACCCATCGATTTGAGGGAGATGTAGCAGCGGGCGCCGTCGCAGTCGACGTACGCACCGTGTGACGAGAACTCGACGACGGTCGCCTCGATCGTCGACCCGAGCTGGTGGGAGGTCACGAAGCCGAGGAAGTCACCGGGGGTGTTGATCGGCTCGGAGGACTGCTTCTTCGACGGCTGCTTGCGGCCCTTGGCCGCGGTGTCGGTCGTCGCGGACCTGCCGGACTTCGTCGCGTCGTCCTTCTTCGCAGCGTCGTCCTTCTTGGACGTGCCGTCCTTCTTGGACGCGGCGCTCGTGGACGAGGTCGGTGCGGTCGTGCTGTCGGTCTCCGCGCTCCCGGACTTCTTGCGACCACGACGCCGACTCGAGGACGGCTCGTCCGTTGCCGGCTTCGACCCTGCGTCGCCGCGTGAGCCGCCGCGGCGTGAGCCCGCCGCCTTCCCGCCGACGGGGTCCTTCTTCGCGTCGCGCACCGCCCGTCGGCTGACGGGTCCGCGTACCGGGGACACGTGCGACGAACACCCAGCCGACGCCCGGCACGGGCTTGCCGCCCCACAGCCGACCGTCAGCGAAGAGCCACTCGTAGGTCGCGTGGAACTCCTGGAACGAGTCGTTCGACAGGATCGTCGCGCCGGACCGCTCCGCGATCTGCAGGACGAACGCGTCGCCGCGTCCGACCGCGCCCGCGGGAGGTGTGAGCAGCTCGCCCGCGAGCACCGCCTCCTCGTACGCCTCGCGCTCGGACTGGTCGATGCGATGCGCGAACGTCGCGTCGACGACCACGACGACATTGTCGAAGTGGTGCTCCTTGAGGAAGTCGCTCACCGCCTCGTCCAGCTGCGCGAGCGAAGGCGCGGTGCGACCTTCGGTCGCGATGTTCGATCCGTCGACGACGAGTTGTGAGTTGGCCATCTCGATGCATCAGTGAAGCAGCGATCGCGACCAAAGCGGCGGAAATGGTCGAGGTTGTTCGACCGATGCTCGCGCGCGCGCTCGACGGTCGAGGACCGCACATACCCCCTGAGGGTATGGGCCACCTACACTTCGCCGATGATCTCCGCAGTGCTGTTCGACTTCGGTGGTGTCATCCTCTCGAGCCCGTTCGAGGCGTTCCGCTCCTACGAAGCGCGCGCCGGGCTGCCGGTCGACATCATCCGCACGATCAACTCGACCGACCCCGACACGAACGCCTGGGCGCGACTGGAACGCTCCGAGATCGACGTCGCGACCTTCGTCACGGCGTTCGAGGCCGAGGCGGCCGCGCTCGGCCACCGGTCGACGGTGCCGAGGTCATCGGTTGCCTGCGCGGCGAGCTGCGACCCGAGATGGTCGAGGCGGTGCGTCGCTGCAAGGAGCACTTCCCGGTCGCGTTGCTGACGAACAACATCGTCTCCGGCGACGGCGGCGAGGTCGGTGCCGTTCGCGGAGGTGGTCGCGATGTTCGACGTCGTGATCGAGTCGTCGGTCGTGGGTTGTCGCAAGCCCGAGACGCGCTTCTACGAGATCGCTCTCGAGACGCTCGGCATCGCCCGCCGACCGTGCGGTGTTCCTCGACGACCTCGGCATCAACCTCAAGCCGGCGCGTGCGCTCGGCATGACGACCATCAAGGTCGAGGATCCCTGCCGTCGCGATCGCCGAGCTCGAGGCGGTACTGGGCATTCCCCTGCGGAACGTCTGATCGGTCGGCGCCCTCGCCGACCGATCACCTCGGACCGAGGGCTCAGACGAATCGCTCGGAGCGCTCGGCGAGCGGTGCGAATGCGGCGGCCAGGATCATGTTCTGCTCCTGCGCGTGGATCGCATGGCTGCCCGTGGCCGGGCTCGCCTCGTCGGGCCGGCTGATCCGGCGCACGGTGAAGCGATCGCCGAGCGCCTCGTAGAGGCGGCCCTTGACCGAGTTCCACGGACCCATGTTCTCGGGCTCCTCCTGGAGCCAGACGACCTCGGTCGCGTGGGGGAAGCGAGCCAGCTCCTTCTCGACGGCCTCGTAGGGCCACGGGTAGAGCTGCTCGACCCGGGCGACGGCGACATCGAGACCGAGCTCGTCACGCATCGTCGTGGCCTCCTGGCCGATCTTGCCGGAGGCGAGCACGAGCCGGGTGACCTTCGCCGGATCGATCGCCGTCGACGCGTCGTTCGAGCAGCTCCTCGAAGGAGCCGGTCAGCAACGAGTCGACCGACGAGCGCCAGCGCTTGTCACGCAGACCGGACTTCGGTGTCGTGATGATGAGCGGCTTGCGGACCTCGCGATGGATCTGGCGACGCAGCAGGTGGAAGTACTGCGCCGCGGTCGTCGGCTGGCAGACCTGGATGTTGTCCTCGGCGCACATCGTGAGGAACCGCTCGATGCGCGCCGAGGAGTGCTCCGGTCCCTGGCCCTCGTAGCCGTGGGGGAGCAGCATGACCAGGCCCGAGGTCTGACCCCACTTGTCCTCGGCGGCCACGATGAACTGGTCGATGATGATCTGGGCGCCGTTGGCGAAGTCGCCGAACTGGGCCTCCCACAGGACGAGGGCCTCGGGGTTCTTGACCGTGTAGCCGTACTCGAAGCCGAGCGCGGCGTACTCGCTGAGCAGCGAGTCGTAGATCCACAACTCGGTCTCCGGCGGGTTGGCCAGCGCGCTCAGCGGCACGTGCTCCGCGCCGGTCTCGTAGTCGAAGAGCGTCGAGTGGCGATGCGAGAACGTGCCGCGTCGCGAGTCCTGTCCGGCGAGGCGCACCGAGGTGCCCTCGACCAGCAGCGAACCGAACGCGAACGCCTCGGCGAGTGCCCAGTCGACCTGGCCCTCGGCGAACATCTTGTCGCGCGCCGCGAGCTGCTTCGCGAGCTTGGGGTGCACGGTGAAGCCCTCGGGTGTGGCCGACAACGCCGAGTAGACGCGGTCGAGCACGCCTCGATCGACGCCGGTCGCGACGTGGGGCAGCACCCCCTTGCTCGGTGGGTGCGGCGCGGCGACGTACTCCTCGTCGGGAGCTCCTTGGCGGGTCTCGTCGAGTGCGGACTGCAGTCGCGCCTGGAAGTCGGCGAGTGCGGACTCGGCCTCGTCGAGGGTGAAGTCGCCACGACGCACCAGCGTCTCGACGAAGCGCTTGCGCACGCTGCGCAGCTCGTCGATGGTCCGGTACATCTGCGGCTGGGTGTAGCTCGGGTCGTCGCCCTCGTTGTGACCGTGGCGGCGGTAGCACACCATGTCGATGACGATGTCCTTGTGGAACCGCTGCCGGTACGCGAACGCGAGCCGGGCGACGCGGACGCAGGCCTCGGGGTCGTCGCCGTTGACGTGGATGATCGGCGCCTGCACCACCTTGGCGATGTCGGTGCAGTACTCCGACGAGCGGGCTGACTCCGGCGGGGTGGTGAAGCCGAGCTGGTTGTTGACGATCACGTGGATCGTGCCGCCGACGCGGTAGCCCTTGATGAGCGACAGGTTCAGCGTCTCGGCGACGACGCCCTGCCCGGCGAACGCGGCGTCGCCGTGCATGAGGATCGGCAGCACCGGGAAGCGTCGCGACGGGTCGAAGGGGATCTCGTCCATGCGCGCCCGGGCCATGCCCTCGACGACCGGATCGACGGCCTCGAGGTGCGACGGGTTGGCGGCGAGGCTGAGCGGCAACGAGCTGCCGGAGCGGGCCTCGAAGATGCCCTCTTCGCCGAGGTGGTACTTCACGTCGCCCGAGCCCTGGATCGAGTCGGGGTCGACGTAGCCCTCGAACTCGCGGAAGAGCTGCGAGTAGGACTTGCCCACGATGTTCGCGAGCACGTTCAGACGGCCGCGGTGCGACATGCCGAGCACGGCGGAGTCGAGCCCGGCGTCGGCGGCCTCTTCGAGCAGGGCGTCGAGCATCGGGATGAGCGACTCCGCGCCTTCGAGCCCGAAGCGCTTCTGGCCGAGGTACTTGGTCGCGAGGAACTTCTCGAGGGACTCGGCCGCGTTCAGACGGTCGAGGATGTGCCGCTGGTCCTCGACGGGCAGCTTGGTGGGCGCGCCCTCGACCTGCTCCTGGATCCAGCGCTTCTCCTCGGGCTCCTGGATGTGCATGTACTCGATGCCGACGGTGCGGCAGTACGCGTCGCGCAGGACGCGGAGGATCTCGCCCAGTTGGAGACGGCGGGTGCCGCCGACGGCCGCGTAGATGCCGACGTCGCCGCCGGTGAGGAACTCGCGGTCGAGGTCCCAGATGGTGAGCCCGTAGGTCGCCGGGTCGAGCTCGGGGTGCATCTCCGGCGGCTTCGCGGAGAGCGGATCGAGATCCGCGATCAGGTGCCCGCGCACCCGGTGCATGTTGATCAGCGTCGAGACCTGCATCTGCTTCTCGACCAGCGTGGTGGCGTGGTCCGACGGGTTGGAGTCCTGGCGCCAACGGACGGCTTCGTAGGGCACGCCGATGGAGCGGAACACCCGCTCGTAGAAGTCCTCGCCGCCGAGCAGCAGCTCGTCGACCTTCTTCAGGAGCATGCCCGACTCGGCGCCCTGGATGATCCGGTGGTCGTAGGTCGACGAGATCGTGATGACCTTCGAGATGCCGAGGTCGGCGATCGTGCGCGGGTCGGCGCCGGCGAAGCCGGTCGGGTAGGTGAGCGACCCGACACCGACGATCGCTCCCTGGCCCGGCATGAGACGCGGCACCGAACGTTCGGTGCCGATGGTGCCGGGGTTGGTCAGGGTGACGGTGACGCCCGCGAAGTCGTCGACGGTCAGCTTGTTGGTCTTGGCCTTGCGGATCAGGTCGTCGTAGACCGCGATGAACCCGGCGAAGTCGAGCGTGTCGGCGTTCGCGATGTTCGGCACGATGAGCGAACGTGAACCGTCGCGCTTCTCCATGTCGATGGCGATGCCCAGTCCGACGTGCTGGTTGCGGACGATGCGGGGGCTTCCGTCGGGACCCTCGACGAACGAGTTGTTCAGGTTGGGGACGTGGTCGGCGATCGCTCGGACGAGCGCGTACCCGATCAGGTGGGTGAAGCTGACCTTGCCGCCACGCGTCCGGCCCAGGTAGCCGTTGATCACGTTGCGGTTGATCTCGAGCAGCTTCGCGGGGACCTCGCGGAACGAGGTCGCGGTCGGCACCGTGAGACTGGCGTCCATGTTGGCGACGATGCGGGCGCCGACGCCGCGGATCGGCTCACCCGGCGGTTCACCCGCCTCGGCGGTCGAGGCGGATGCAGGGGCGGGTGCGGGAGCAGTCGGAGCGGTCGACGCCGTGGGCGCCGCGCTGGGGGGTGTCGCGGTACCTGCCGTGGACGTGGATCCGCCCTGGGGGGATCGACGGCCCAGCGGGCGGTAGTCGGCGAAGAACTCGCGCCAGCTCTCGCTGACGGAGCTCGGGTCGTTCCGGTACTGCTCGTGCATCTCCTCGACCAACCATGCGTTGGGTCCGAGGGGTTCGGGGGTGGTGTGCTCGTCGGCCACGAACAGGCATGCTACCGGCACCCGGGGAGGGGTCTGGTGACGGGTGGGTCGGTGCGCGGCCTAGATTCCTCGGCGTGCTCATCGCGACCTGGAACGTGAACTCCCTGAACGCCCGGATGCCCCGCGTCGAGGAGTGGCTCGAGCAGATGCAGCCCGACGTGCTGTGCATGCAGGAGACCAAGATGAGCGACGCGCAGTTCCCGGCGCTGGACTTCAGCCGGCTGGGCTACGAGTCGGTCCACCACGGCGAGGGACGCTGGAACGGTGTCGCGATCCTGTCCAAGGTGGGCATCGAGGACCCCGTCTACGGCTTCGAGGACACCGACGAGCCGGATCCCGACGCCCGCATCGTCTGGGCCACGTGCAACGGGGTGCGTGTCGCCTCGGTCTACGTGCCCAACGGTCGTGAGCTGGGCCACGACCACTACCAGTACAAGCTCGCCTGGCTCGCTCGGCTGCGTGCGAACCTCGACGCGAAGTACACCCCCGACGAGTTGCTGGTGATCCTCGGCGACTGGAACGTCACCCCTGCCGACATCGATGTGTGGAGCCCGAAGGCGTTCGAGGGCTCCACCCACGTCAGTCCGCCGGAGCGCGCCGCGATCGCCGCGCTGATCGACTGGGGTCTGGTCGACACCCTCCGCGAGCGCTACCCGGAGCCCGGCATCTACAGCTACTGGGACTACCGCAACGGCGACTTCCACAAGCGCCGGGGCATGCGCATCGACTACCTGCTGTCGTCGACCGCGCTCGCCTCGACCTGTCGCGTCGACCTGATCGACCGCAACGCACGCAAGGGCACCAAGCCCTCCGACCACGCGCCGGTGCTCGCAGAGTTCGATCGCTGAGCGCGTCGGTCGACCGACCGAGCCGGGAGGCCCCGATGGATGACGAGAAGCCGATGGGTGACGACGCGCAGGACCCTCTGACCGCACACATCAGCCCGCGCATCGCGGGGCTGCACTCGCTCGAGCAGACCCCTCGTCGCGCCGAGGAGCGACGCCTCGCCGCCGCGATGCGCGAGGTGATCGAGCATCTGGTGTCGACCACCGCGCCGACCGAGGATCTCGCTGCTGCGGCAGACGACCTCGAGGCGTTCGCCGAGTACCTCCGTGCGCTGCCGACCGGTCAGGACTACCGGGGGTTCTCGGAGTCGGCGAACGCGGGGGTCGAGATCGACGCGCTCTTCTCCGACGACCCGGAGTGGGCCGCGACGTTCGACCACAGCCCTTTCATCGGTCTGGCGAACCCGCTGTCGCCGCCGGTCGAGCTCGAGTACGCCGGCGACCGGGTCCACGCCAGGGTCACCTTCGGCGCCGCCTACGAGGGCCCGCCCGGTTGCGTGCACGGCGGGTACGTCGCCGCAGTCTTCGACGAGGTGCTCGGCGCGGCGCAGTCGCTGTCGGGCGACCAGGGCATGACCGCGCACCTCGAGATCGACTACCGCCGACCGACGCCGCTGGGCGTGCCCCTCACGATGGAGGGATGGCTGGACCGCTCCGAGGGACGCAAGATCTGGGCGAAGGCCGAGCTGCGGGCGAACGGTGAGCTCACCGCCGAGGGCGAGGGCTTGTTCATCGCGTTCGACACCGAGAAGTTCGCGCAGCTGCTCGAACTGCGGAACGGATTCCGCGAGCGCTGAGGCGTCAGCCGGATTCGCCGACGATGCGCAGGACGTCGTCGCCGAAGCGTTGGGCCTTCACCGCTCCCAGGCCCGAGACGCGCAGCAGCTGGGCACGAGAGGTCGGTCGTGCGGTCGCGAGTGCGGCGAGCGTGGCGTCGTTGAAGATGACGTAGGCGGGCACGTCGGCCTCTTTCGCCTTCTGCTTGCGCCACGCCCGGAGTGATTCGAAGAGCGCTGCGTCGGCGGGATCGAGGTCGTCGGACGCCGCGCGCGTGGAACGAGACGCTCCCGACCGAGCGTTGCGGGCACGTCGAGCGCCGTCGCGTCGGTCGACCTGCAGCGGTGCCATGCCGACCGTCGACGCGACGATCTCGAGCCAGGGCGACGGCTTGCGGGTGAGCGTGCGCGAGCCGAACTCGCGGCTGCGCGACCAGGTGCAGTGCAGCTCCTCGCGGGCACGAGTCAGCGCCACGTAGAGCAGGCGACGTTCCTCGTCGACGTCGTCGTCGGAGTCCTTCGCGTGGTGGATGGGCACGAAGCCCTCTTCGAGCCCCGCAAGGTGGACGATCGGCCACTCGAGGCCCTTCGCCGCGTGGAAGGTGACGAGCTCGACGGCGTCGCCGGCGGAACGGTCCTCGCCGCGCAGGGCCGAGGTCATCCAGCCGAGGAAGCCGGGGATGCCGCCGTCGGGGTCGATCGCCAGGTACTCGCGTCCGAGTCGCACCAGCTCGGCCAGGTTGGCGGCCCGCTCCTCGGTCAGCTGGTGTTCGGCCTCGCGCCGGGACTCGCGGGCGGTCATCGGCGCGTGCTCGCTCGTGGCCGAGCTCGCAGGCGACGGAGCGCCGTCGTTCCCGGCAGCGTCCTCGCCCTCCTCCGGGATTGCGGCGCGCACCTGCTCCTCGAGGTCGCCCAACGCCATCTGCAGCGACGCGGCGCGACGCAGCGCCGAGACGGCCTGGCGTACCTCGGGCTGTTCGAGCAGGTCGCCGCCGCCACGCACACGGTGGGGGATCGCGGCGCGCGTGAAGGCCTCGGAGATCAGCGTCGCCTGTGCGTTCGTGCGCACGAGCACCGCCTGACGCGACCACGACGTGCCGGGCGAGTGCAGGTCCCGCACCGACCGGGCGATGGCGCCGGCCTCGGCCGCGGCGTCGGGATGGTCGGTCACCGTCGGCACCGGGCCCGAGGGGCGATGCGGCCGGAGACGGATGGGCACGCTGCGGCCCGAGTCGAGCACGGCGTTGGCGACGGTGAGGATCTCCGGGGTGGAGCGGTAGTTGTCCTCGAGCGTGACCGACGTGCTGCCCGGGAAGTACGACTCGAAGTCGATCAGGTAGCGGGAGTCGGCGCCGTTCCACGCGTAGATGGCCTGGTTGGGGTCACCCACCACGCACAGGTCGGACTCCGGTCCGGACCACGCGGCCAGCAGCGCGTGCTGCAGCGGGTTGACGTCCTGGAACTCGTCGACGAACAGGTGGCGGAAGCGCCAGTGCCGCGCGGCGGCGTAGACGGGGTCGGCGGCGAGGTCGCGCACGGCGAGCCGGAGCAGGTCGTCGAAGTCGACCAGGCGGCGCTTGAGCTTCTCCTTCATGAAGCGGTCGTAGATCTCGGCGACCTTCCCGGCGTCGAGCGGTGGTCGACGGCGGGCGAGCGCCGCGGCGGCCTCGTACTGCTCGGGGCCGATGCGACGTGCCGCCGCCCATTCGATCTCGGCGACGACGTCGAGCGGAGCGGTGCCGCCACGCGACGACATCAGCCGTGCGACGAACCCGACCTTGCGGTCGAGCAGCTCCGGGGGACGGATGCCCCGCTCCTCCCAGCGCTGACGCAGCTGGGCGTACGCGATCGAGTGGAACGTGCCGGCGTGCACCCCGCTGCGCAACCCGAGCCGCCCGAGCCGTTCGCGCAGCTCGCCCGCGGCCTTGCGGGTGAAGGTCACCGCCAGGACGCGGTTGGGGTCGAGGGTGCCGACCTCTGCCCGGTAGGCGATGCGATGTGTCAGCACGCGGGTCTTGCCCGAACCCGCACCGGCGAGGATGCGCAACGGTGACGCCTCGGAGACCACCGCAGCGTGCTGGGCCTCGTTCAGCCCACGCAGCAGCGGCGAGGTCGGACTCTGGGTGGTCGGCGGGGGAGAAGAGCCGGGAGGATCCTGCACTGCGGCGACGGTACCAGCGGGGACCGACACCGGAACCGGGGTGGCCGCTCCGGGGTGCGCGATCCGTCGTGGTGGCCCACAGTACGGTGCGGCCGTGCAGGTTCTCGGAGAGCAGGAGTTCGAAGCGCTGGTGGTCGACGCGCTCGACGAGATCCCCGACCAGCTCCTCGAGCTGATGGACAACGTCTCGATCGTCATCGAGGACCGCCACGAGTCCGAGGACCTGCTCGGCCTGTACGAGGGGGTCCCCCTCACCGAGCGCGACGACTACGGCGGGCTGGTCATGCCCGACCGGATCACCGTGTACCGGGTGCCCCTCTGCGAGATGTGCGAGACACCCGACGAGATCGTCGACGAGGTCCGCATCACGGTGGTGCACGAGCTCGCCCATCACTTCGGCATCGACGACGACGAGCTGCACCGCCTCGGCTGGTCGTAGGGGAGTCCGGGACCGAGCCGCTGACCCGGCTGGATCCCGCCGGGAACCGGGACGGCGGCGGTACGATCACGACGTGCCCTTCGACGCGTCCAACCTGCACCGCAACGAGGAGGTCGTCCTCGACCTGCACCCCCACTGGATCATGCTCGCCAAAGGGCTGTTCCTGCTGCTCGTATCGGTGGCGCTCGGCATCTGGGTCCTGACGACCGACCTGCACGGGATCATCAAGGGCGCGGTGGGCGTCGCGATCCTGGCCAGCCTGCTCTACACGCTGCAGCGGCTGATCGCCTGGCTGTCGACCAACTTCGTGGTGACCACCGACCGGTGCATCTACCGCGAGGGCATCATCTCGAAGCGGGGCGTCGAGATCCCTCTCGAACGCATCAACACCGTGTTCTTCAACCAGACGGTCGTCGACCGGATCCTCGGTGCCGGCACCCTGACCATCGAGTCCGCCGGCGAGAACGGTGTGCAGACCTTCGAGGACGTGCGGGACCCCATCGGCGTGCAGCAGGTGCTGTACCAGCAGATGGAGGACAACGAGAACCGCAAGTTCGACCGGGTGCGCGCCCCCGCCGCGCAGGTGTCGGTCGCGGACGAGATCGCCAAGCTCGCGGCGCTGCGCGACCAGGGCCACCTGACCCCGGCGGAGTTCGAGGAGCAGAAGGCTCGGTTGCTCGCCCCTCCGTCGGCCTGACCGTCGGCCTGCCTCAGTCCGACCCGAGCCACTCGAGTCGAGCGCCCGGGCCGGGCAGCACCCGCCAGCCGTCGAGCTCGACGCCGGGCCGGGTCAGAGCCACCACGCACCCGCCGAACCCTGCACCGGTGAGCCGAGCACCGAGCACGCCCTCGGTGGCCACCAGTCGGTCGACCAGCGCATCGAGCGCGGGAGTCGACACGTCGAAGTCGTCGCGCAGCGACCGGTGGCTGTCGCTCATCAGCACGCCCGCCCGGCCCAGGTCTCCGGCGGAGAGCGCCTCGGCGAACGCCTCGACACGTCGGCACTCGGTGCGCACGTGGCGCGCCCGGGCCCGCACGACGGGGTCGTCGATGCGCTCGATCGCCGCGTCGTCGGCGACGGGCAGCGCGCCGACGAGCTCGACGGCGCGTTCGCACTGCGCACGCCGCGTGGCGTACTCGGAACCGGCGAGCTCGCGGTGCTGTCCGGAGTGCAGCACGTGGAACCAGGCGTCGGTCGGGACGTCGACCGGGGTGACCTGATCGGTGGCGCAGTCCATCAGCAGCGCGGCGCCGTCGACGCCCGAGGTCGAGGCGAGCTGGTCCATGATCCCGCAGGGCACCCCGGTGGCGAGCTGCTCGGCGAGCTGACAGCGGCGAGCGACCTCGAGCGGCGAGCCAGGGTCGCCCAGCGCCAGAGCGACCGCGACCTCGAGCGCTGCGCTCGACGACAGCCCGCTGCCCAGAGGGATCGTGCTGCGCACCTCGGCCTCCATGCCCACCCCGGCCAGGCCGTCGAGTCGACCGACCTCGTCGGCGACGCCGGCGACGTAGCGACCCCATGCAGGGGTGACAGCGGCTGCGTCGCGGATCGGCAGCGTCAGCTCGACCGCGCCGTCGACGTCCGCGGAGTGCAGCGAGATGATCCCGTCGCGCCGTGTGCCCTCGATGGTCGTCGCGAGCTGCACCGCCATCGGCATGGCCAGGCCACCCATGTAGTCGGTGTGGTCGCCGATCAGGTTCACGCGACCCGGCGCGGTGGCCCGGAAGCGCACGCGCTCCTCGGAGGGGCCGTGGGTCATGTCGGTGCCCCGGGGAGGTCGCGCAGCGCACGTGCGGCATCGGCCGGCTCGACCGGGTTGAAGTAGACGCCGCCGCCGACCTCTGCGCTGGCGACGAAGCGCTGCAGCCCGGGGCCGCGGTTCGCCGGCGCGATGTGCACGTGCACCCGAGCCCGGGGCCATTCGTCGCCGTCGGTCGGACGCTGGTGGATCCACAGCATGTAGGGCATCGGCTCGTCGAAGAGCTGGTCGAGGCGGGCGAGCACGTCGACGAGCACCGCGGCCAGGCCGTCGCGGTCGCAGTCCGCGTCGGCCAGCGACCCGACCGACTCGCGGGGTGCCAGCCGGAGCTCGTAGGGCCATCGGGCGGCATCGGGCACCCACGCGAGCCATTGCCCCGACGACGAGACCACCAGCGACTCGTCGATCGCCGAGGGCTCGAGCACGCCGTCGACGAGCTCGCGCAGCGGCTCGGGTGGGATGTCGGGGTAGGCGTAGATCTGGCCGTGGGGGTGGGCGATCGTCGCGCCGACCTCGGGGCCGCGGTTCTCGAACACCAGCACGTAGTCGACGTCCTCACGCGCGCCGAGCTCGGCGGTGCGCTCCGCCCACAGGTCGATCACCCGTCGTGCCCCGTCGTGGCCGAGCGACCAGAACTGCGCGTCGTGCTCCGGTGTGTAGAGCACCAGCTCGCAGCGGTCGTCCGGCATGGCCGGCCACCGGTTGACGAACGACCGGACGTCGTAGCGCTCGGGCGCTTCGAGCCCGCCCGGGCAGAACGGGCAGTCGGTCGTCGGCAGGTCACGCGACGGCAGGTTGGGTCGCCCCTGGCGCGAACCGACCACGACGGTCGGCGCGCCGGTCAAGGGGTCGCGTCGCAGGTCCACCTCAGCGCACCGAGGCGACGGCGTCAGCGACGGTCTCGAGCGCCTCGATCGAGTAGGGCGCCCGGACCGCGATGTTGACCTGGTCGGCGCCGGCGTCGACGTAGCGGCCGATCGCCTCGACGAGCTGTTCGCCGGTACCGACGAGCACGCCGGGTCGCACGAACTCGGCGATGTCGCCGAACTGCTGGTGCAGCGATGCCTCGTCGGCAGCGAAACCGACGTTGATCGAGCAGGTGATCTCGGCAGGGTCACGCCCGATGTCCGCACAGTGGGCGTGCAGCACCTGGCGCTTGTGGGCGAAGGTCTCGGGGGCGAGGAACGGCACGTTCCAGCCGTCGGCCAGCTCGGCTGCGACCCGCAGCGTGCGACGTTCGCCGCCGCCACCCACCCAGATCGGCAGGTCGGACTGCAGCGGCGCCGGATCGCACACCGCGTCGGTCAGCGTGAAGTGCTCGCCCTCGAAGCTGAACGACGGGTTGCGCAGCAGGCCGCGCACGCAGCGGATGGACTCCTCCATGATGTCGAGGCGCTCGGCGGCGCGGGGGTAGCGGAAGCCGTACGCCTCGTACTCGTCGATCAACCAACCGGCGCCGATGCCGACGTCGCAGCGGCCGCCGGACAGGTGGTCGATCGTCGCCATCGCGTTGGCGAGCACCGCGGGGTGCCGGTAGGCGGCGCAGTAGACGAGCGAGCCGCACCGCACCCGGTCGGTGGTGAGCGCGAGCGCGGTGTGCATCGCGACCGACTCCAGGCAGTTCGTGGAGCGACCATCGGCCGAGTAGAAGTGGTCCCAGATCGAGATCCAGTCGAACGGCATGTCCTCGATGCGCCGCCACAGGTCCCGCAGCTCGTCGACCGTCGTCCCCGAGGGGCCCGTGTGCACTCCGAACGTGGTGGGCATGGCGTCTCCTCGTGGTCCCGGACGACCCGACGCTACCGTCGGCACCTGCGCTGCAGCGCCGCTACCGTCGCACGGGTGACGGTCAGGGTCGGAGTCCTCGGCACGGGTTTCATCGCCCGTTACCACGCCATGCAGCTCGACCTCGCGGATGAACCGTGTGAGATCACCGCGGTGTTCGACGTCGACCCGGATCGCGCCGGTGCCTTCGCCGTCGACCACGGCGCTCGTGTGGTCGACGACGTCGCCGAGCTCGTCCCGGCCTGCGACGCGGTGTTCGTCTGCACCTGGACCGCGCAGCACCTGGCATCGGTGCGGGCGGTCGTCGACGCAGGGCTGCCCGTGTTCTGCGAGAAGCCGCTGTCGACCGATCTGACCTCGGCCCGAGCGCTCGTCGAGTCGGTCGAGCACGCAGGGGTGCCCAACATGGTCGGTCTGGTGCTCCGCTCCTCGCCGGCGCTGCTGGCCCTGCGCGAGCTGGTTCGTCGCCCCGAGTCCGGTGCGGTGATGAACGTCGTGTTCCGCGACGACCAGTACCTGCCCACCCAGGGCATGTACGGGTCGACCTGGCGTGGTGACCCCGAGCTCGCTGGTTCCGGCACCCTGCTCGAGCACTCGATCCACGACGTCGACATCCTCGAGTGGCTGCTCGGCGACGCCGAGTCCGTCGCCGCGCAGCAGTCGTTCTTCCACGGCATCGAGCGCATCGAGGACTCGGTCAGCGCGCTGTTCCGGTTCCGCAGCGGAGCGACCGCCACGCTGACGTCGGTGTGGCACGACGTGTTGAGTCGGCCGAGCCAGCGGCGCATCGAGGTGTTCTGCGAACGGGCGTTGGTGACCCTCGAGGGCGACGTGTTCGGACCGGTCCGCATGCAGGACTCCGACGGCGAGCTCGTGCTCGACGGCGACGAGCTCGTGACCTGGCTGCGGGACCGGGCGGTGCCCCTGGTCAGCGCCGAGCAGCGGTTCCTGGTCGCCGTGCGCGCACGGCTCGACGGCGCCGATCCCACCCGGCTGCGTCCCGACGTGCACGACGCGTTGCGTGCCCATGCGCTGGTCGACGCGGTGTACCGCTCGGCGGGAGCGGACGGCTCCGCGGTCACCATCGCTCCGAGAGCCGTCTGATGCGCCTCGGCGTCGCCGCAGCGCTCGTCGACGGGCGCGTGGTGCCCGGCGACGTGCAGGTCGATCCCGGCCCCGGCACGGTCGTCGCCACCGGTCTGTCGCCGGTCGCCGGCGGGGGACTGGCCGTGCCCGGCTTCGTCGACCTCCAGGTCAACGGCTTCGCCGGCATCGACCTGCGCCATGCCGCTGTCGCCGACTACGCGGTCGTCGCTGCTGCGCTCGCCGAGCGGGGCGTCACCGCCTTCCAGTCGACGTTCCACTCCCAGTCCGTCGACGACCACGTCCTGAGCCTGCGCCGACTCGGCGCCGCCCTGGCCGATCGGCCGGTCGGCGCGCGGGTGTGCCCCGCCCACCTCGAGGGCCCGTTCCTGTCGCCGCGCTGGAACGGCGCGCACGACCCCGCGCACCTGATCGACCCGTCGCCCGAGGCGCTCGACCGTCTGCTCGACGCGGGCCCGGTCGCGATGATGACCGTCGCCCCCGAGCTCCCGGGCGGGCTGGACCTGGTCAGGGAGCTCGTCGACGACGGCGTCGTGGTCGGCATCGGTCACAGCGACGCGACCGCGCAGCAGGTGCACGCCGCGGCCGATGCCGGGGTGCGTCACCTCACGCACTGCTGGAACGCACACCGTCGCCTGACCGCACGGGATCCTGGTCCGGCAGGTGTGGCGCTGACCCGCGACGAGCTGACGGTCGGCCTGATCGCCGACATGGTGCACGTCGCCCCCGAGGTGGTCGAGCTGACCCTGCGCGCCGCGGCCGGCCGGGTGGCGGTCACGACCGACGCCGTGGCTGCTGCGGGGACCGTCGCCGCAGCGGGTCAGGGAGTCGCACGTCGGTCCGACGGCACGATCGCCGGTGGGCTCGCCGGTCCGGACGACTGCCTGCGGCACCTGGTGGCGCTGGGAGTGGACCTGGCAGACGCGGTGCACGCATGCGGGGGAGTGCAGCGCGAGCTCACGGGCGCCCCCGCGAGCCGGTTGCGTCCCGGCGACCTGGCGGACGTCGCCGTACTCGACGACCGGCTGCAGGTGCAGCGCACCTACGTCGACGGCGTACAGGTTGCCGGAGCACCGGTCCGGGGTGCTTGACCGGCTGGTCAAGTACAGGAACACTGCCCTGCATGCCGGTCAGCGACGCCAACGGAATCCGCATCCACCACGACCAGTTCGGCGACCCCGGGGCACCCACGGTGTTGCTGGTCTCGGGGCTCGGCGCACAGTGCCTGGTCTACGAGGACGACGTCTGTGAGCAGCTCGCGAACCACGACCTGCACGTCGTTCGCTACGACAACCGCGACGTCGGGCTGTCCACCCACCTCGACGGCGTGGTCGCCGATCCGTTCGCCGCGCTGATGGCGACATCGTCGGGCCTGCCCGTCGACGCGCCGTACACGTTGTCCGACATGGCGGTCGACGGGATGGCGGTGCTCGACGTGCTCGGGATCGAGCAGGCGCACATCTTCGGTGCGTCGATGGGCGGGATGATCGCCCAGACGATGGCGATCGAGCATCCCGAGCGGGTGCTGTCGCTCACCTCGCTGATGTCGACCACCGGTGAGCCCGAGGTCGGCCAGCCCGACGGCGAGGTGCTCGGCGCGCTGCTCGGCATGATGAGCGAGAGCGACACCTTCGAGGATCGGGTCAAGAGCTCCGTCGAGCTCTCCCGACTCATCGGCACCCGTGACCTCTTCGACGAGCAGCGGGCGACCGAGCGGGCCGAGTTGCTGGTGTCGCGTGCCTACGACCCCGCCGGTGTGGCACGCCAGCTGGTCGCGATCTTCGCCTCGGGCTCGCGTGCCGAGGGCCTCGCAGCCCTCGATGTGCCCACGGTCGTGCTCCACGGCGATGCCGACCGCTTGGTCGACATCTCCGGCGGACGCCGGACCGCCGAGCTGGTGCCGGGTGCCGAGTTCCACGTCTTCGAGGGCATGGGACACGACATGCCGCCGGAGTACCGGGACCGCCTGATCGCCGGCATCGTCGACAACACCGCACGCGCGGGCGTCTGACCGACCGACCCGACGAACCACCACCCCGACCCCCCGAACCACCGAACCCACCCCAAGCACTGGAGACGACGAGCACCATGGGCCCACTGTCCGGAATCAAGATCATCGAGGTCGCAGGCATCGGCCCCGGCCCCTATCGCAGCGATGATGCTCGCCGACATGGGCGCCGATGTGATCCGCATCGACCGCTCCGCCGCGGTGCAGGGCGGCGACCCCGACGTGCCGCCGGCCGACATCTTCAACCGAGGTCGCCGCTCGATCGGCATCGACCTGAAGTCGCCCGAGGGTGTCGAGACCCTGCTCGAGCTGGTCGGTCAGGCGGACGCGCTGATCGAGGGCTTCCGTCCCGGTGTCGCCGAGCGTCTCGGCTTCGGCCCCGACGTGTGCCTCGACCGCAACCCGAAGCTCGTGTTCGGCCGGATGACCGGTTGGGGCCAGAGCGGCCCGTATGCGCCGACCGCCGGGCACGACATCAACTACATCGCGCTCGCCGGCGTGCTCGCCCACCTGGGCCGTGCGGGCGAGAAGCCCACGCCGCCGATCAACCTCGTCGGCGACTTCGGCGGCGGCGGCATGCTGCTCGCCTTCGGCGTGGTCTGCGCGCTGCTCGAGTCGCAGCGCTCGGGCACCGGCCAGGTCGTCGACGCCGCGATGGTCGACGGCGCTGCGAGCCTCATGACGATGATCTGGGGCTTCAAGGCCATGGGCATCTGGTCCGACGAGCGCGGCACGAACATGCTCGACACCGCGGCGCACTTCTACGACACCTACGAGTGCTCGGACGGCAAGTTCATCTCGATCGGTGCGATCGAGCCGCAGTTCTACGCGGAGCTGCTGGCGCACACGCCGCTCGAGGCGAGCTACACCGAGCGCGGTGAGACGCTGCCGCACCAGATGGACAAGGCGCACTGGCCCGACATGAAGGACCGGCTGACGGAGATCTTCGCCACGAAGACCCGTGACGAGTGGAACGAGATCATGGAGGGCACCGACATCTGCTTCGCGCCGGTGCTCACCATGGACGAGGCCGCCCAGCACCCGCACAACGTCGAGCGGGGCACGTTCGTCGAGATCGCCGGCATCACCCAGCCTGCGCCCGCTCCGCGATTCGACCGCACGCCGGGCGAGGTGCAGCGTCCGCCGTCGCACCCGGGTCAGCACACCGACGAGATCCTGGCCGAGTGGCTCGGCGCAGATGCCGACCGCGTCGCCGCGCTCCGTTCCGACGGCACCGTCGCCTGACCGACGCCTCACCGAAGCCCCGAAATGACACTTGTTCTCGGAGCCATGGCTCCGAGAGCAAGTGTCATTTCATGTTGCTGGGGGTGCTGACCGAGGCGTGGTGGGCCCGTTCCGCCCTGCTGGCGGGGCGTGTGTAGCGTTGCCCGCCGTGACGACCCTGGTCAGCTTCCACGCCCACCCCGACGACGAGTCGATCGGCACCGGTGGCACGATCGCACGCGCCGCAGCGGCCGGGCACCGCGTGGTGCTCGTGCTCGCCACGCCGCGGCGAGCGCGGTGAGCCCACGCCCGGCGTGCTCGCCGAGGGTGAAGCGCTCTGGGAACGCCGCCTCGCCGAGACCTTCGAATCGGCCCGCATCCTCGGCGTGCAGCGCGTCGAGTTCCTCGGCTACGTCGACTCCGGGATGATGGGGGAGCCGACCAACGACTCGCCCTACTCGTTCTGGACCGCGGACGTCGAGCACGCCGCGGACCGCCTGGCAGCGATCCTCCGCGAGGAGGACGCGGAGGTCCTGACGATCTACGACGACCACGGCGGATACGGCCACCCGGACCACATCCAGGTCCACCGGGTCGGACTCCGGGCCGCAGAGCTCGCCGGCACACCGAAGGTGTTCCAGGGCACCATGAACCGCGACGAGATCCGCCGTCAGATCGAGCTGTACGCGACACCCGAGGACGGTGTCGACCCCGAGGAGCGGATCTCGGACCTGTCGACGTTCGGGACACCCGAGGCCGAGATCACCCACGCGATCGACGTCGTCGACCTGGTCGGTCTCAAGGAGCAGTCGATGCGGGCGCATCGCAGCCAGATCGCGGACGACTCGTGGTTCCTCACCATGGAACCCGAGACCTTCGCGGGCGCGTTCGGCACCGAGTGGTTCATCGAGACCGGTCGACCGCGGGCCGAGGGCGACGCGTTCCGGACGTCACTCTGGGACGGGGCGTGATCCTCGACCTGCACACGTGGTGGGCCTGGGTCGTGGTCCTCGGCAACGCGATCGCCGGCATCTGGTGCCTGGGCGCGCACTGGCTGCCGCCGCTGCGCGTGAAGGGGATCTGGGTCGTCGTCACCCTCGTGCAGCTGACGATCTTCGTGCAGGTCGCGCTCGGCGTGTACATGGTCGCGGTCGAGGACATCCCGGCACCGGGCATGCACCAGTTCTACGGCTTCATCTCGATCGCCGCGATCGCGATCATCTACGGCTACCGGGTGCAGCTCAGGGCGTGGCAGTACCTGCTCTACGGCCTCGGTGGACTGTTCCTCATGGGGCTCGGCATCCGGGCCATGCTGCTCGGCTGAACGCCTCGGAGGCGCTCGATCCGACCCGACGGCCTCGATCCGACCCGTCAGCAGGGCCCGGTGAGACTGAACTCCGTGCCGGTCGTGGTGTAGGTCCAGATGCTCAGGTCGGTGTCCGGCCGGAGGAAGCCCGCGTCGAGCACCTCGTCGAGCGTGGCGGGATAGTTCACGCCGACCTGGCTGATGGCGTAGGCCTCGATCGCCGTCTCGATCGTCTTCTTGTCGGTCCGGCACCGGGTGTCGTCCACGCTCGTGGTGGTCGTGGAGTCGGGCCCGGGTGGGGGTGTGCCGCACGCCCCCAGCAGCAACGCTGCAGCTGCCGCCGTCCCCACGATGAATGCCCCGTTCCTGTTCCCCATGTCCCGCCTCCCGTTCGCCTCGCCGGACGGTCTACACGATTGCGGTGCGCAGCGCCTGGCGGACGCGACCTGCTGACGGACGAGACATGCTCGCCGGACGCGGCACGGCCCGACCCCGGTGGCGGGGGTCGGGCCGTTCCTCACGTTCCCGAGCCGGGACGAGCCCGGGAACCGCTGCCCCTGGTGGAGAGGGACTGGGCCAGGGGGAGGGGGATCTCGGTCGTCGGATCGATCGCACCGATCCGACGCGCACCGATCCGGCGACGGGTTCAGTTGGCGGAGGGAGCTTCCTCGGCGGAGGCCTCGGTGATCGCCTCGACCTGCGGGAGCCCACCGAGCTCGATGTCGACCTTGTGGGGCTGGGCGGACTCGGCGACGGGGATGCGCACGCTGAGCACGCCGTTGTCGTAGCTCGCAGCGATCCGGGAGCCGTCGAGCGAGTCCGAGAGTCGGATCTGACGACGGGCCTCACCCTGGCGGCGCTCGCCGACGAGCACCGTGCGACCCTCGCCGACCTCCCAGCGACGTGACGCCGAGAGCGACAGGACGTTGCGGTCCACGGTCAGCTCGACGCTGGCCGGATCGAAGCCCGGCAGGTCGAAGAAGAGGTCGACCGCGTCGTCGGAGCGCACGGCGTCCATGGGGATCGAGGGACGGGTGGGGGCGACGAGGCGGGTGCGGGTGGGGTAGGGGGCGAATCGGGTGACCATCGGTACCTCCAGCGAGCTGCATGAGATTGGAACAGTTCTGAGTGTACAGGGAACATGAGTCGTACGCACTCATGTTTGGTCATGGCCTGTGGTGCATCTCAGCCATGAGCGAAGGAGGCGGGATGCGTCCGGACGCGACGATGGGCGGGCCCGGGGGCCCGCCCATCGTCATGATCTGTGCGCTGCAGTCGGCAGTGCGACTGCTGCATGGCTCAGCCGGCGAGGCGCTTCTCGAGGTTCGCCAGCTCGTCGCGCATGGCCTGGGGCAGGCGCTCGCCGATGAACTCGAAGTGGCCGTTGATCAGCTCGACCTCGCCGCGCCAGGCGTCGTTGTCGACCGACAGCAGCAGCTCGAGGGTCTCGGCGTCGATGTCGAGACCCGACGTGTCGAGCGACTCCGGCGTCGGCACGTAGCCGATCGCGGTCTCGGTCGCCTCGCCTCCACCGACGACACGCTCGAGGACCCACTTGAGGACTCGGCTGTTGTCGCCGAAGCCCGGCCACAGGAACTTGCCGTCGTCGGACTTGCGGAACCAGTTGACCCAGAACAGCTTCGGCAGCTTGTCCGCGTCGGTGGCGTCACCGATCTCGAGCCAGTGGTTGATGTAGTCGCCGACGTTGTAGCCCATGAAGGGCAGCATGGCGAAGGGGTCGAAGCGCACGTCGCCGACCTTGCCGGCGGCCGCTGCGGTCTTCTCGGAGCTCATGATCGAGCCCAGGAAGGTGCCGTGCTGCCAGTCGAAGGACTGCGTCACCAGCGGCACGTTCGTGGCGCGACGGCCACCGAAGAGGATCGCCGAGATCGGCACACCAGCGGGGTCTTCCCACTCGGGGGCGATCGACGGGCACTGCGACGCCGGCGTGGTGAAGCGGGCGTTCGGGTGGGCGGCGGGCGTGCCGGACTCGGGCGTCCAGTCGTTGCCCAACCAGTCGATCAGGTGCGCCGGCGGCTCCGGGGTCATGTCCTCCCACCAGACGTCGCCGTCGTCGGTCTTGGCGACGTTGGTGAAGATGGAGTTGCCCCACATCGTGTCCATGGCGTTCTTGTTGGTCTCGTCGGAGGTTCCCGGCGCGACGCCGAAGAATCCGGCCTCGGGGTTGATCGCGTAGAGGCGGCCGTCCTCGCCGAACTTCATCCAGGCGATGTCGTCACCGACGGTCTCGACCTTCCAGCCCGGCAGCGACGGGACGAGCATCGCCATGTTGGTCTTGCCGCACGCCGAGGGGAACGCCGCGGCGATGTAGCGCTTCTCGCCCTCGGGCGACGTGATGCCGAGGATGAGCATGTGCTCGGCCATCCAGCCCTCGTCGCGGGCCATCGTCGAGGCGATGCGCAGCGCGAAGCACTTCTTGCCGAGCAGGGCGTTGCCGCCGTAGCCCGAGCCGTAGGACCAGATCTCGCGGGTCTCGGGGAAGTGCGAGATGTACTTCTCGTCGTTGCACGGCCAGGACACGTCGTCGCGGGTGTTGCCGTCCGCGTCGACGAGCGGGTAGCCGACCGAGTGCAGGCACGGCACGAACGCGCCGTCGGTGCCGAGCACGTCGAGGGCGCCCTGACCCATGCGGGTCATGATGCGCATCGAGACCGCCACGTAGGCGGAGTCGGTGAGCTGCACGCCGATGTGGGCGATGGGTGAACCGAGGGGACCCATCGAGAACGGCACGACGTACATCGTGCGGCCCTTCATGGTGCCGCGGTACAGGTCGATCATCTCGGCCTTGAGCTCGGCCGGCGGACGCCAGTGGTTGGTCGGTCCTGCGTCGATCTCACGCTCGCACACGATGAAGGTGCGGTCCTCGACCCGGGCGACGTCGCTGGGGTCCGACAGCGCGAGGTAGCTGTTGGGCCGCTTCGCTTCGGAGAGACGTTCGAACGTGCCGTTGTCCACCAGGAGCTGGCAGAGACGGTCGTACTCCTCGGCTGATCCGTCGCACCACTCGATGGAGTCGGGCTGGAAGACCTCGCTCCACTCGGTGACCCAGTCGATCAGCTTCTGATTGGTGGTGCTGCCTGCCATTGTTCCTCGATTCGTTCCCGACCGAATTGCTCAAGGCTGATGTGTCGTAGCCGGTCCGCATCGCTGCGGGGTACTCCTACAGTCTCGCCGATCACAGCCAGGATCGACGAGCCTGCACAACAGATCCGGTGACCGTCAGGCCTCCGGAGCCGGTTCTGCGTGACCCGAGAACGCGGGCGTTCCCATGTCGACCTCGGATCCGAGCGACAGCGAGTCGGCCCGTCCCTCGGCGTCGATCACGAAGCACACGCGCTGCCCCTGGCGGAGCATGCGGAACAACGAACCGTCGATCGCCGTGGGCGCGAGGTCGTACTCACTCAAGTCAGTGTCCCGCACGACGATGCCGTCGCGTGTCGCGGGGTCGTAGGACTTGATGACGCCTTGCACCAGATTGCTCCCTGTCGCTCGACGGTGACCTGAGGGACGTCGCCGTGGTCAGACGAGCGTAAGCGCGGTCATGTCGGCGCGCCAAAGTGTCGGCAGCCGACGTGTCGGCGCTGACGTGGGCGGGATCGCTCCGCGCCCGAAAGGGGGCCTCAGGCCGAGGTGCGAGCCTGCGGCTTGGTGATCTTGCCGGCCTTGATGCAACGCGTGCAGACGTTCATCCGCTTGGTGGTCGAACCGACCTGGACGCGGATGCGCTGGATGTTCGGGTTCCAGCGACGCTTGGTGCGACGGTGCGAGTGGCTGAGGCTCATGCCGAAGATGGGCTTCTTGTCACAGACTTCACAGACGGCGGCCATGTTCGTTGCTCTCTCGATCGCAGGGGGCTCGGGGTGCCCGTCACGCGCTCTGCAGCACCGGTGACGAGGCGACGGAACACGGTAGCCCATCGCTCCCGGCCGGCCCAAGCCAGGCGGGGCCCCGGTCGACCGGAGCCCCGTCGGCCGGAGCCCGAGCGGTGGCTAGGGTGGGAGCGATGCACTCCCGATCCCAGCTCAGCCCGTCGGAGCTGACCGGGGCGGTCGCGTCGGCGGCCGCCGTGGTCAAGGACCATGCTGCCGCGTTGGACCAGCTCGACGCCGGCGCCCCCTGGAGCGACGAAGGAGTCGACGACGACGGCCACGACGGCACGTCCGCCGGTGCGACCGGGCCCACGACGGACGGGCCCACGACGGCCGACGGACGGCCACGACGGACAGGCCCACGACGGACGGGACCGCCTCCGGCGAGGCCGGTCGCGGCCCGGGAAGTGCGCTCGGCCGCACGCTCGACGGCGCTGCGTCGGCCATGTCGGCGTCGACGGGCACGATGGCCGACGTCGCGACCGCCATGGAGCGCGGCGGCCGCGCTGCGGCGTGCGGATCGCCCGTGGTCGAGGTGCTCGCCGGCATCGCCGAGGCGCTGCGCAACGCGGACCACCTCGACGCCGAACGGTGCTCGATCGGACTCGAGATCGCCGCGGAGCGCCTCGCCGCGGGTGACGACGGCGCACACTCCGGTTGCCTGGCGGCGGTCGTCGCCGCCTCGGCCGCCGGTGCGCTCTCGGCGCTCGACAGCGGCGCCGACCTGGGCGACACGGTGATCGCCGCTGCCGACGAGGGACTGGCCGAGCTCGAGGCGGGCCTGGTGAACAACCCCGAGCTCGCCGAGCGGGGAACCGTCGACGCCACCGCCGCGGGCTTCCTGCTGGTGCTCGACGTCCTCGCGAGCACCGTGACCGGCGAGCCGTTGCCCGAACCGCCGTCCGAGCAGCCGTCGGTCAGCTCCGACGGGCGCCGCTACGAGGTGCGCTGCCGGATCCGACCACACGAAGGCTGCGGCATCGAGTCGGCGAACTGGCTGGAATCCACCTGGTACGAGATGGGAGACCTCGTCGAGTTCGAGGGACTCGGTGCCTCGTGGCGAGTGGGTGTGATCACCGCGTCCCCCGGTGCCGCCGTCGAGGCGATCTACGAGGTCGGCCGCCCCCACGACCTGCACATCGGCCTGGCACCCAGCCCGACGTGACCGCCGACGCCTCCGGCGCCGACGCTGTCGGCCCCATCACCCTGCACGACCTGTCGTCGATCCCCGTCGAGAAGCTCGCCGGTGTGGGGCCGAAGAAGCTGAGCGGGCTGCACAGCCTGGGCATCGAGTACCTCGACCAGCTCCTGTCCCACTACCCGCGTCGCTACATCGACCGCTCCAAGGAGTCACGCATCGCTCAGCTGGTGCCCGGCGAGGAAGCACTGGTACTCGGGCGGATCGGGTCGGTCAGCTCGCGTCGCACCCGGAACGGCAAGGTGATGGTGACCGCCGAGGTCCGCGACGAGTCCGGCTCGCTGAAGCTCACCTTCTTCAACCAGTCGTGGCGCGAACGCCAGCTCGGCGACAGTCCCGACGTCGCGCTGTTCGGCAAGGTCGAGACCTTCGGCGGCAGACGCCAGATGACGAATCCGGTCGTGGACCTGCTCGGCAACCGCACGGGCAAGATCGTGGCGATCTATCCGCTGACCGAGAAGTCCGGCCTCAGCACCTGGGACCTGGGCGAGTGGGTCGCGCAGACCCTGCGGCGGTGCGAGCGACGCGGGCTCGCGGACCCCGTGCCCGACAAGGTGCTCGACCGCTTCGACCTGCTCGACCGCAGCGCCGCGCTGCACGGCATCCACGCCCCCGAGTCGATGCCGCACATGGTGAAGGCACGTCAACGCCTGGTGTTCGACGAGCTGCTGCGGATCCAGCTGTGGCTCGTGCAGCGCAAGCGTGACATCGAGCGCTCCTCGACGGGGATCCGACAGGAGGTCGGCGACGAGGGCGGGCCGGCGCCCGGGCTGCTGCGGTCCTTCGTCGAGGGACTGCCCTACGAGCTCACCGGCGCCCAGCGACGGGCGGTCGAAGAGATCTGCGCCGATCTGGCCTCGCCCGTGCCGATGCACCGGCTGCTGCAGGGCGATGTCGGCGCCGGCAAGACGCTCGTCGCCGTCGCCTCGATGCTCGTCGCCGTCCAGGGCGGGCACCAGGGCGCGCTGATGGCTCCGACCGAGGTGCTCGCCGAGCAGCACCACGCGTCGATCACCTCGATGCTGTCGGGCATGACGGTCGCCGAACCGGGCAGCCTGCTCGGCTCGCGTCCGCTCGCGGTGGCGCTGCTCACGAACCGCTGCCGGGCCGCCGAGCGTCGGCGCATCCTCGAGGGGCTGTCGAGCGGCACGATCGACCTGGTGGTCGGCACGCACTCGCTGATCCAGGATGCTGTGACGTTCTCGTCGCTGGGCGTGGTCGTGGTCGACGAGCAGCACCGTTTCGGAGTGGAGCAGCGCGCCGCGCTGCGTGCCGCCAACTCCGACGGGACCGTGCCCGACGTGCTGGTCATGACCGCGACGCCGATTCCCCGGACTGCGGCGATGACGGTGTACGGCGACCTCGACGTGACCGTGCTCGACGAGCTGCCGCCGGGACGCACGCCGATCGCGACCACGTGGGCACGGGACGAGGCCGACGAGGCGGCAGCGTGGCAGCTCGTGCGGTCCGAGGTCGACCAGGGTCGGCGCGCGTTCGTGGTGTGTCCGCTGATCGAAGGGTCCGACAAGCTCGAGGCCGCCTCCGCCGAGGAGACCTACGAGCAGTTGTCCCACGGAGAGCTGTCGGGGCTCCGCATCGGGTTGCTCCACGGCCGGATGGCGTCGGACGACAAGCAATCGGTGATGGACGCGTTCCGAACGGGATCGCTCGACGTGCTCGTCGCGACCACCGTGATCGAGGTCGGCGTCGACGTGCCCTCCGCGACGGTGATGGTGGTGCTCGACGCCGACCGCTTCGGCATCGCGCAGCTCCACCAGCTGCGGGGTCGTGTCGGTCGTGGTGCCCACGCCAGCCACTGCGTGCTGGTCGCGACCGGCGAGATCTCCGAGGACGGCGAGCAGCGCCTGGCGGCGATGGTCGCCACGACCGACGGATTCGAGCTCGCCGAGGTCGACCTGGACCTGCGTGGCGAGGGCACGGTCATGGGCGAGCGACAGAAGGGTCGCAACGACCTCAAGCTCGCCTCGCTGCGACACGATCGCGAATGGGTCGAGCGGGCGCGTGAGGTCGCGCTCGACCTGGTCGGCGACGGGACCGGCCTGCTCGAGCACCCGTTGCTGGCCGAGGAGCTCGAGCTGCTGCTCGCCGACGAGGACGCCGAGTTCCTGCAGAAGTCCTGATCGCTCGCTGGAAGCAGTGCAGCCCAGGGCGACGGCCGCGGGTGGGAGCGTGGGGAGCGACGACTCCGGGGCGCTCGCTCGTTCAGCCCCGGGCGATGGCCGCGGGTGGGAGCGTGGGGAGCGACGACTCCGGGGCGCTCGCTCGTTCAGCCCCGGGCGATGGCCGCGGGTGGGAGCGTGGGGAGCGACGACTCCGGGGCGAAGGCCACCACGATGCTCATGCCCTCTTCGGCGAAGGGCACAGCCGCTGGGTCGTCGGTGACGACCTTGATCCCGTCGCCGGTCTCGGTGGCCGCGGCGGAGTACACCCAGACCTCGACGGCACCGTCGGACACGCCGCAGGAGTCGCCGTCGACCAGCGTGCTGCCCGCGACCGGGGTCGGCGGGTCGGTCGAGTCGAGCTCGGCCGGCACCGCGTTCGACGGCATGGTGATCGAGCCGGGCTCCAACAGGATCCCCGTGGCCTCGGCCAGGTCGCCGACGGTCGGTGTGCCGTCGCCCCCGCCGGTCACCGTCACGGTGCCGTCGGCCTGGGCGGTGACGCCGCCGTGGGTGCCGGTGAGGGGCTCGATGAAGCGCCCGCAGATGCTCAGTCCGACCGGGACGGTCCAGGTCTCACCCGCCGCGGGACCGTCACCCAGCTCGGCGATGGACCCGGCCTCGACGTCCTCGACGCCCATCGATGAACCGAACTGGGAGGCGGCGGTCGTCGACGTCGACGATGTGCCCCCGGCGTCCTCTGACCCGCTGTCGTCGCTGCTGCAGGCTCCCAGCAGCACGAGGGCAGCGACTCCTGCGACCAGCCCGACGCGTCGGATGGAGGTTCTCTCGGTCATGTCAGCTCCTCGGGGTGGCATGTCAGCTCCTCGGGGTGGACCGGCGTCGCGACATGCGGCGCTCGCGGACGACGATCACGGCGGCGACCGCCACCAGGGCGACCCAGGCGGCACGGAACACGTAGATGACCCACTGGGGCGCCACGAGCTCGATCAGGTACATCAGCGGGCTGGTCGCCAGCGCTGTGGAGACGAGGCGGTTGCCGAGCACCGCAGGCCGTGGCGCTGGTGCAGTGGCCGGCGGAGCGTCGACCGCCGCAGCGCTGTCGTGGGTCCGCGAGTCCCGCGTCGTGTCCGTCACGGGCACGAGACTAGGGAGCCCGGGCCACGATCGTCAGATGCGGCCCGGTGCCCTCGCCGTGCCGATCCGCTCGGGTACGGTGCGCCTCCGTGACGCGGCACTCCACCACCGGCCGAGCCCTCCAGCGCGGGTCCGCCGTGCTCAGCGGCCGCCTCCGCCGATGAGGATCGTCGCAGGGACCGCTCGCGGTCGACGGCTCGTGACACCCCCCGGCGACACCGTTCGTCCCACGAGCGACCGGGTGCGGGAAGCGCTCTTCAACTCGCTGGTCTCGCTCGACGCCGTCCGCGACGCGTCGGTGCTGGATCTGTTCGCCGGCTCGGGAGCACTCGGGATAGAGGCGCTGTCGCGCGGTGCGTCGCACGTGACCTTCGTCGACACCTCTCGCGACGCGCTGCGTGCGGTCGGGGAGAACCTGGAACGGGCCGGGCTCACGGATCGGGCGACGATCGTGCGCGCCGATGCACGTGAACACCTGCGCCGCGGCGCCGACACCCGCGTCGACCTGGCGCTCGTGGACCCGCCGTACGCCTTCGACGAGTGGCCGTCGCTGCTCGCCGACCTCGATGCCGAGATCGTCGTCATCGAGTCGGACCGTGAGATCGACCCCGGTGACGGTGCGGCGTTGATCAGAGCGCGTCGCTACGGCGGTACGGTGGTGACCATCGCTCGCTACGGGGATCCTCGCCCCGGTCAACTCACTCCGGAGGACCGCTCGTGACGGTGGTGCTGTACCCGGGATCATTCGATCCCATCCACAACGGCCACGTCGAGATCGTCGAGACGGCATCTCGACTCTTCGACCGTGTCGTGGTCGCCGCGATGCGCAACCCGCAGAAGGGTGAGCCGTTGTTCAGCCTCGACGAGCGCCAGGAGCTCATCGAGGACTCGTTGGCCCACCTCGACAACGTCGAGGTCACGATGTTCTCCTCGCTGGTGGTCGACCTCGCACGTGAGGTCGACGCGCACTTCATCGTGAAGGGTCTGCGGGCGGTGTCGGACTTCGAGTCCGAGCTGCAGATGGCACAGATGAACAAGTCCATCTCGGGGGTCGACACCCTGTTCGTCCCGTCGGCGTCGAGGAACTCGTTCCTCGCGTCGAAGTTGATCCGTGAGGTCGCCCGCTTCGGCGGCGACGTCACCACGATGGTGCCACCGCCGGTGGCGAACCGACTCACGACCAAGTTCGGCGGCGGCTGACGCTCGCCGCAGCCGGCCGAGGCCATCACCCGTGCCCGGCCGGATCCTCGGAAGAATTCAGAACATGGAGACGCCATGAGCCCCCGAGCCTTCGACGAAGTCGACGACGATCGAGTCGAGCCCGCTCCCCGTCAGGGCGAGCGTCGACGCGATGCCGACTCCCAGTACCGCATGCCCGAGTCCGAGGGCATCCTCCGGCGCGTGATCGAGATCATCGACACCTCACCCGGCATGCCCATGTCGGCGTCGGTCCGCGTGAACAAGGAAGAGGTGCTCGAGCTGCTCGACGAGGCGGTGTCGCGACTGCCCGACGAGCTCCGCTCGGCGCGGTGGCTGCTCAAGGAGCGCGAGGAGTTCATGGCGCGCTCTCGCCGCGACGGTGACGAGCTGATCGCCGATGCGAAGTCCAGGGTCGCCCACATGGTGCAGCGCACCGAGGTCGCCAAGGCGGCCGAGCTGCGCGCCGCCCAGATCATCGAAGAGGCCGAGGCGGCGTCGCGGCGCATGCGACGCGAGACCGAGGACTACTGCGACCAGAAGCTGGCCAGCTTCGAGAACGTGCTGGCGCGTGTGCAGAAGACCGTTGCCGCCGGTCGCGACCGCCTCTCGGCGCCGACGATCGAAGAGGCAGAGCTGGGCGACCGGATCGATCCGCCGACGGGTTCGGTGGCGGTCCCCGTCTTCGACCAGGACCAGTGAGCGACACCGGACTCCGACTCGGCATCGCGGAGCTCAGGCGACGACCGGGCAACCGCTACGTCGTGCAGCGCGAGGTCCCGGTCGGAGCGATCGCGACCTCGACCGCGTCGATCCCCGAGCCGCACGAGGTCGGCGTCGACCTGATCCTGGAATCGCTCTCGGACGGCCTGACCGTCTCCGGCACGATCTCGGTGCCGTGGGAGGGGGAGTGCCGACGCTGCCTGGAGCCGACCCGTGGCGTCGCCACCGCCGAGGTGCTCGAGGTCTTCAAGGACCAGCCCGACGAGGGCGACACCCACGCGATCGACGGGGACCACGTCGACCTGGGTCCCGTGGTCCACGACATCACCGTCATGTCGCTCCCGCTGGCGCCGTTGTGCCGCGAGGACTGCACCGGCCCCGCACCGTCGGAGTTCCCCGTGAGCACCGAGTCCGAGCCTGCGGAGCCGCCCGCCGATCCTCGCTGGGCGGCGTTGTCGGAGCTCCGCTTCGACTCGGACCCCACCGACTAGGTAGGCTGTCTCGTCCGCGCCGACGCCACCGCGTCCGACGCACCCTCCAGAGCAGAGACCCCCAGCGACCCCTCGGTCCAGAACCAGAGCAGAGACGACCATGGCTGTCCCCAAGAAGAAGACCTCCAAGGCCAAGAGCCGTAGCCGGCGAGCCTCGAACTGGACCCTGAAGCCGGCTGCCCGGAGCGTGTGCCCCCGCTGCAGCGCCTCGAAGCTGCCCCACGTCGTGTGCGGCAACTGCGGCTGGTACGCAGGACGCCAGGCGATCGAGGTCGACTGAACGACCGATCGCGGGTGTCGAACACGCCGGCCAGGCACACCGACACCGTTGAAGATCGGTCAATGAACATCGCCCGCGGTGTCGCGCGTGAGGGCTACAGTGTCGGCACTTCGCCGCGCCCGAGCGTGACCGCGGCCCTCAGAGGAGAACGAGAGCGAACGTGGCTGCCGAGACCGACACCCCATCGGGTCAGATCGACCGAGCAGAGGTGCTCGCACTCATCAAGGACCAGCTGGCCGACATCCTCGAGATCGACCAGGCGACCATCAACGAAGGTGACTCCTTCACCGAGGACCTCCACCTCGGCTCTCTCGAGCTCATCGAGCTGGTCGAAGCCATCGAGGAGGAGTTCGGCGACCGTCGCGCAGGGTTCCGGATCGAGGACGAGGACCTCGAAGACCTGAAGTCCGTGCGTGATGCCGTCGACTACGTCGTCGTCCGACTCTGAGCCGGCGGCTGCGACGGCGTCCGACCCCGATCCTCGTCGCGAGCTCTGTCGACTGCTCGACTACGAGTTCAGCGACTCCACCCTGCTCGATCTCGCGCTGCGGCACCGGTCGTGGTGCTCCGAGAACGGGGCCGTGGAGTCCAACGAGCGTCTCGAGTTCCTCGGTGACGCCGTGCTCGGCCTGGTCGTCACCGATCACCTGTACCGCTCGGTTCCCGAGACCGCCGAGGGCGTGCTGGCACGTCATCGATCCGAGCTCGTGAGCGCCACGGCGCTCGCCGGCGTGGCTCGCGGCGTCGAGCTCGGCGCCGCGCTGGCGCTCGGCAAGGGGGAGCAGTCCACCGGCGGCCGTGAGAAGACCTCGATCCTCGCGGACGGCATGGAGGCCGTGATCGGAGCGGTCTACCTCGACGGTGGTGTGGGCGCAGCGACGACGTTGGTGCTGCACCTGCTCGAGGACCGGATGGCCGAGGTCATCCACGGTGGACTGGCGAGCGACCACAAGTCCCGACTGCAGGAGCTCGCTGCGCACCGGTTCGGCCAGCTGCCGCGCTACGTTCTGAGCGAGGACGGTCCCGAGCACGAGAAGCACTTCTGGGCTCGCGTCGAGCTCGGGGGAGAGCCCTGGGGCACGGGAGAGGGCCGGACCAAGAAAGAAGCCGAACAGGCTGCCGCAGGAGACGCCGTCGTGCGCCTCGAGCAGCAGCCGTCCAAGAAGCGGCCCGAAGGGGGTGGCGCAGAGCGCGCTGCACCGGACCCCGGCAATGGCCACCACGAGAGCGGATCAGTGAGCACATCGACCGACCACGACCACGATCGACGGAGCCCGGCGGCGTCCCAGGACGAAGGGGCCACACCGGAGACGGCGGGAACGACCCGAGGGGGAGACCATGCCTGAGCTACCAGAGCTGGAGCTGTTGCGACGAGACCTGGAGCGGGAGGTCGGCGACCGCAAGATCAAGACCGTCGAGGTCCCCGTCGCCGGTGTCGTGAAGCAGCCCAACAAGAAGGGTCTGATCACCGCGCTCGAGGGCGCCAAGCTCACCGGCGTCACCCGCCGCGGCATGCTGCTGCTGCTCGGTGTCGAAGGGACCCACAAGCTGGTCATCTCGATCGGCGAGCACTCACGCCTGACCCGCAACCAGGCCAAGGAGCCGGTGGCTCCCGGTACGGCCCTGGTGCTGACCTTCACCCAGGGCGGTCAGCTCCGGCTGCTCGACCCCAAGAAGGAAGCGACCGTCGAGTACGTCGAGAACGACGCGCTCGACGAGCTGCACCCTGAGCTCGCTGCACTCGGCCTCGACACCGTCGACGAACCGGTGTCGTGGACGACCTTCGGCGAGGCCCTGATGCGGCGGGACGGCAAGTTGAAGTCGATCCTGATGGACCCGACGTTCCTGGTGGGCATCGGTCCGATCTACTCCGACGAGATCCTCTTCCAGTCGGGCCTGCGCTTCGATCGCTCGACGTCCACGTTGTCGGCCCAGGAGATCCGCCGCCTGTACCGCGCGGTCGTGGAGACCGTGCACGAGGCCTTGAAGTACGGTGGCACCTCGCTCGGCGACGACGGGTGGGTGGGTCTCTCCGGCGAGCCCGGCGAGTACCAGCAGTACATCACCGTCTACAAGCGGGACGGCGAGATGAGCCCCCGGGCACGGGGTCCCATCGTCAAGGCCCGCTTCGGCAACGGCTACACCTACTTCTGCGAGCAGACACAGGTCTGACCGGTCCGTCGGGGCCGGCGGTCCGCACCGGCCCCAGTCCACCAGCCCCCGCACACCTGCAGGAGAGACGTGTTCCTGAAAACTCTGCAGATCAAGGGGTTCAAGTCGTTCGCCGACGTGGCGACGCTGACCCTCGAGCCGGGTGTGACCGTGGTCGTGGGGCCGAACGGCTCGGGCAAGTCCAACGTGGTCGATGCCATCGGCTGGGTGCTCGGGGCGCAGAAGCCGTCGATCGTCCGCTCCCAGAAGATGGACGACGTGATCTTCGCCGGTACCTCGAAGCGGCCCGCGCTCGGCCGCGCCGAGGTGTCGTTGACGATCGACAACTCCGCGGGTCACCTGCCGATCGACTTCACCGAGGTGACGATCACCCGATTGCTCTTCCGCTCGGGTGACAGCGAGTACGCCATCAACGGCGTGCCGTGCCGACTGCTCGACGTGCAGGAGCTGCTGAGCGACTCGGGCGTCGGGCGCCAGCAGCACGTGATCATCTCCCAGGGCAACATCGACGGCGTCCTCAACGCCCGCCCGGAGGAGCGCCGACTGATCATCGAGGAGGCGGCGGGTGTCCTGAAGTACCGCCGCCGCAAGGAGACGCGCCGAGCGCCGGCTGACCGCGACCGAGGCCAACCTCACGCGGATCCAGGACCTGCTGCGAGAGGTCCGCCGCCAGCTCCGGCCGCTCGAGCGTCAGGCGGACGCAGCCCGTCGCCACGGCGACCTGGTCGCCGAGCTGTCTGCGCTGAAGCTGTTCGTCGCCGGCAAGGAGCTCGCTCGGCTGCGTGCCCAGCTCGAGACCGGGGCATCCGCCCAGACCGAGCTGCGCGGCAAGGACCAGGAGCTGCGGGCCAAGCTCGCCGAGCTCGACGCGCAGGTCATCTCGACCGAGGCCCAGCTCTCCGCGCTCGGTGGACGCGACGTCGGCGACGCCCTCGTGCGCTACGAGACCCTGCGCGAGAAGGGCCGCGGCCTGACTGCCCTGCTCGCGGAGCGCCGAAGGGGCGTCGAGCGCGAGCTGAACTCCTCGGTCGACGCAGCAGTCATCGCCTCGCTCGAGTCCGAGCAGTCCCAGCTGCGGGCGGAATCCGCCCGCGCCGAGCGCGACGGCGAGGCGATCCTCGTCGAGGCCGAGGAGCTGCAGGAGGCCGAGGGTGACCTCGCCGAGCAGCGCCGCCGCTTCGAGGAGGAATGGGGCGACGGTGTCGCCGCCCCGACCGGCGAAGCCGCGGGTGTCCGCGGCGAGCTCGCCGCACTGCGCTCGGCGATCGAGCGCACCGGCAACGATCGGGCCCGCCTGCAGTCGCGTCGTACCTCGCTCGCCGAGCGGGTCGAGCGCCTCGCAGCCGAACGGGCCGAGGCCGCCGACGAACTGGCCGCCGCCGACGCCGCCGAGACCGACGTGGTCGCCGCCGTCGAGCGTGCGACCCTCGCCCGGGCCGCCGCCGACGACGCGCTCGCGAGCGCCGAGCAGTCGGCGACCGAGGCAGAGGCCGAGCACTCCGCCTGGTCGGCACGGGTCGAGGCACTCTCGCTCGCACTCGACGAGGCCCGCCAACGCGCCGGTGCCGAGCGACTGTCCGGGCTCGACGGGGTGCTGGGCACCCTGCTCGACCTGGTCGAGGTCGACCCCGGTTGGGAGGAGTCCTTCGAGGCGGCTGCGGGCGAAGCGCTCGGCGCGGTCGTGGTGGCCGACGTCGACGCTGCCGGCCGGGCGCTGCGGGCGCTCGCCGAGGGAGATCACCGCGGTGCGGTGCTCGCACTCAGCGGTGTCGCGAGCATCGCGACGAGCACCCCTCCGACGACCGGTGAACCGGTGCGCCGACACGTGCGTGCGGTGCGTTCGGCGTCGTCGTCGCCCGGTGCGGTCGACGGGATCGAGCGTGTGCTCGACGCCCTGCTCTCCAGCGCTGTCGCCGTCGACGGCGACTGGGACGTCGCGCTCCGCGTCGCCACGGAGCACCCCTCGGCGGTCGTCGTGACCCGCTCGGGCGATCGCTTCGGCGTGTCCGGCTGGCGGATCGGCGCCGCTCGCTCGGGTGCCACCGGCGCGGCGCTCGACGAGGCGACCGCACGCACCGAGAGCTCGCTCCAGGTCCGCGACGCCACCCGACGCGCCGTCGAGGACGCCCGGACCCGGCTCGCCGAGGCTCGACGTGGCGAGCAGGAGTCTGCCCGCGCACGTGACGTCAACGAGTCGCGCCGTCGCAGCCTGGCCGAGTCGGTGCGCCGGCTCGACGCCGACGCCGAAGAGGCTCGTGCAGAGCTCGAGGCGCTCGGCGCCCACCTGAACGAACTGGTCGAGCGGCTGAGCCGTGAAGAGGTCCGTGTCGCGGATCTCGCCGAACAGCTGCCGGCGCTCGAGTCCGCCGAGGCCGAGCTCGGGGCGAAGGCGCGGGCCATGTCCGAGGCGCGGGAGACCCTCGATGCCCGCAGCGGCCAGGTCGCCGCCGTGCGGACCGACCTCGAGGTCCGCTCCGCCGGTGTCGAGGAGCGTCGCCGCTACCTCGCGGAACGTCTCGCCCAGGTCGACGAACGGCTGTCGCGCAACATCGCCGAGCGCGACGCGGCGGCCCGACGGCGCGTCGAGCTCGTCGCACGGGCCGAGGCCACGGATCGTCTGACCCAGTTCGTCGCCGCTCGACTCACCGTCATCGAGACCAACCTCTCGGGCCTTCGCGCCGAGCGTCAGCGTCAGTCCGACGAGGCCCGTGGCGTGACCGGTCGTCTCGATGCGCTGCGTCGCGAACGTCAGCAGGCCGAGTCCCAGCTCGAGGAGCTGCGGGCACGGGTCCAGAAGGCCGAGATCTCCGATGCCGAGACCCGTCTGCGCCTCGAGGCAGCGACGGAGTCGCTGCGCAACGAGCTCGACGCCGAGCCGGCCACCGCGCTCGCCGCGGAGTGCCCGCCGCTGCCCGAGGGCGTGGCCGCCGGGGCTCGGGTCCGTGAGCTCGAGCGGGAGCTGCGGATCATGGGGCCGATCAACCCGCTCGCGCTGCAGGAGTTCGAGGAGCTCCAGGAGCGCCACACGTTCCTCGAGAGCCAGCTCGACGACATCCGCCAGACCCGGCGCGACCTCTCGAAGGTGATCCGCGCCGTCGACGAGGAGATCGTCAAGGTCTTCTCCTCGGCGTTCGCCGACGTCAGCCAGAACTTCACGATCCTGTTCGAGACGCTGTTCCCGGGTGGCAAGGGCCAGCTGAAGCTGACCGACCCGAACAACCTGCTCGAGACCGGCATCGAGATCGAGGCGAAGCCGTCGGGCAAGAACGTCCGGAAGCTGTCGCTGCTGTCGGGTGGAGAGCGCTCCCTGACGGCCCTGGCGTACCTGTTCGCCGTGTTCCGGTCGCGACCGTCGCCCTTCTACGTGATGGACGAGGTCGAGGCCGCGCTCGACGACGTCAACCTGCACCGCTTCCTCGATCTGATCGCCGAGTTCCGCCAGACGGCGCAGCTGATCATCGTGAGCCACCAGAAGCGCACGATGGAGTCCGCCGACATCCTCTACGGCGTCACCATGGAGCCGGGCGGCTCCTCGAAGGTCGTCTCCGAGCGGGCCACCGCGGTGCTCGACGCCTGAGCGTCGCTGCTGACGAGGTCAGGGCAGGCGGCTGAACCAGCGCAGCGAGCAGCCGGCCGCAGCGAGGAGCATGACCAGACCGGCGGCGATGAACCGGTACGACACGTCGCTCGGTTCCTCCTCGTAGCCGATGGTCGACCCGAGCTGGTCGTAGACCTGCCGCAGGTCCTGCGCGGTCTCGGCGCTGAAGGACTGGCCCCCGGTGCCCTCGGCGAGCAGCTGGAGCTCCTCGACGTTGACCGGGACGCCGGTCAGCTGACCGACGCCGTCGCCGTCCTCGTCGACCATGATCGTGCCGTCCGGGGTGCCGTAGGCGATCGTGGTGACGGCGACGCCGGCCTCGACGGCCAGCGGGATCGACTCCTCGGTGGGGAGTCCCACGGTGGTCTCGCCATCGGAGATCAACACGATCGCCGCGTCGGGATCCTCGCCGTCGACGCCCTGCGCCTGGTCCTCGATCACGTCGAGCGACAGCTTGACCGCGTCGCCGATGGCCGTGGCCTTGTCGAGCTCGAGCCCTGCGATCGCCAGCTTCACGTCGTCATGGTCCTGGGTCGGCGGCACGAGCAGCTGGGCCGTGCCGGCGAAGCCCACCAGTCCGACGTTGAGCCGGTCGGGCAGCTCGTCGACGAACTCGGTCGCGGCCGCCTGGGCGGCGGCGAGGCGGTTCGGGTCGACGTCCTCGGCAGCCATCGACAGCGAGGTGTCGATCGCCAACATGATCGTCGTGCGCTCCTGGGGGACCTTCACGGTCATGATCGGCTGCGCGAACGCGACCACGAGCAGCGCCGCCGCAGCGATGAAGCACGCCGCGGTCAGGTGACGTCGCCAGCCGGGACGCTTGGGAGCGACCTTGTCGAGCAGCTCCAGGTTCGAGAAGCGCACGGTGTACCGGGGGCGGGTGAACTGGAGCCCGACGTAGAGCGCGATCAGCGCGACGACGACGACCAGGAGCCACAACCGGCTCGGTTCGAGGAACCACTCACTCATCTCGACACTCGCTCGTCTCTGTGCAGGGGCTCATCGTGTTCGCCGCCCGGCGGTCATCTCGGCACGGTGGCGCCGTCGGGTGACGTGCCGTGCCAGCTCCAACAGCCAGTCGCCGTCGGTGCGCAGCACCACGTGGTCGGATCCGGCGCTGCGGATCGCGCCGGCGATGGCCGCGTGCTGGCGGGCGGCGGCGTCCGCGTAGCGGGCGCGCAACCGTCGGTCGTCGGTGTTGACCTCGCGGGTCGCACCCGTGGCCGGGTCGACGAAGTGGAGCACGCCGACGGGGGGCAGCTCCAGGTCGCGGGGGTCGACGACCTGCACGCACAGCACCGAGTGCCGTAGCGCCACCGAGCCCAGGGCCATGCGCCAGGTGTCCGGGTCGGTGAGGAAGTCCGAGATGACCACGACGAGACCCCGCCGGGGTGCCATCGACCCGACCTGACGCAACCCCTTGCCCAGGTCCGCTGTGCCGGCGCCGTCCTGGCGGGGCGAGGCGAGCACGCGGTCGAGGATGGCGAGCAGGTTCCGTCGGCCCTGGCGCGGCGGCACCGTCAACAGGTCGTCGCCCCGCAGCAGCATCGCGCCGACTCGGTTGGCGCCCTTGGCGGTGAGCAATCCGACACCCGCCGACGCGGCGAGCACCAGGTCGCGCTTCTCACACGACGCGGTGCCGAAGTCGAGACGCGGCGACCGGTCGATCAGCATCCAGGTCTCGAGCTCCCGGTCCGCGATCGTCTCGCGGATGTAGGGCGTCTGCATGCGTGCGGTGACGTTCCAGTCGATGTGGCGCACGTCGTCGCCCGGCTCGTAGGCGCGTGTCTCGCCGGGTTCGGTGCCCCTGCCGGGCACGATCCCCATGAAGTCGCCGTGCAGCATGCCGTCGAGGCGCCGGCTGACGTCGAGCGTCAGTCGGCGGATGACCTCTTCAGCCGGGCGTTCGCCGACGAGACCGAGGGTGTCGGACAGTCCTGCCACCGTGTTCAGGCCCCCCAGGGCCGTGCGTCGGTCGGCGTGTGGTGGTAGGCGTCGGTGGGCGCGGCGTGCTGGGTGGGGCTGACGCGAGGGGCGGGCACGGTCGAGAGGATGCGGGTGAGCACCTGCTCGACGTCGATGTCCTGGGCGAGCGCCTCGTAGGACAGCAACAGGCGGTGGCGGAGGATCTCCGGCGCCACGTCGAAGACGTCCTGCGGTGTCAGGTAGTTGCGACCTCGCAGCAGCGCGAGCGCACGACCGCCGCGCACCAGACCGATCGATGCACGGGGGCTGGCGCCGAGCTCGATGTAGGTGCGGAGCTCCGGCAGGCCGTAGTTCTCGGGTGTGCGCGTGCACAGCACCAGGTTCACGGCGTACTCGAGCACGCTGCGGTCGACGTAGACCTGCTCGACGGCCTTCTGGAGCCGCTTCACGGTGCCGAGCTCGACGACCTGCGAGGCCCGGGGCGGGCTGGTGCCCATGCGCTGGACGATCTCGACCTCTTCGGACGGCGAGGGGTAGTCGAGCACGACCTTCATCAGGAAGCGGTCGCGCTGGGCCTCGGGTAGCGGGTACACGCCCTCGGACTCGATCGGGTTCTGGGTGGCCATGACCAGGAACGGCTCGTCGACCTTGTGGCTCTGTCCGCCGATGGTCACCTGCTGCTCGGCCATGACCTCGAGCAGCGCGGACTGCACCTTGGCGGGCGCACGGTTGATCTCGTCCGCCAGCACGAAGTTCGCGAACACCGGGCCGAGCTCGACGTCGAACTTCTCGGTCGACGCACGGTAGATGCGCGTACCGATCACGTCGGCGGGCAGCAGGTCAGGGGTGAACTGCACACGTGAGAACGATCCGCCGACGCTCCGGGCGAGGGTCTCGACCGCGAGGGTCTTCGCGAGGCCGGGCACGCTCTCGAGCAGGCAGTGGCCGCCGGCGAGCAGACAGGCGAGCATGCGCTCGATCGCCCGGTCCTGGCCGACGATCACCTTCTTGACCTCGAAGAGCAGCTGCTCGAGGAGCGCGGCCTCGGTGCCGACCTGGTGGTCCTCCTGGTGGTCGATGACCGCGGGGACGTCGGGCGAACCCGGGGTGGTGGGGGACTGGTCCATCTCTCTCCTCAGCCGACGGCTGGACGTGCAGTGCGGATTCGTCGGGTGGCTCCGGCGAACCCGTGTGGGGGTGAACGGTACGGCGAGGCGAGTGGTCGCGCTCATCGTGTGCGGATCTTGCTGATCCGCCGTTCAGGGTGCGCGATGCAGATGCGCGGTTCGGGTGTGTCCGACAGCTTGCCCGACGCGCCGACGGATGCGGCGGTTCCCCGCGAGGCGCGGCACCGGGCGCTTGTAGGCTCGACGCCGCTATGGAACCGCTCTACATCATCCTCGCCGTCGTCCTCGTCGCGATCGTCGTCGCCGGATTCGTCACGATGCGCCGACCCGGCCGCGGTGAGCTCGTCGAGCCACCGCCGGAGTCGCTCGACTCGCCGGGCGACGTCGGCACGATCGAGCGTGACCGCGACGACCTGATCGAGCCCGAGATCGAGGTCGTCGAACCCATCTCGGTCGTCATGCCGCCCGAGGTCGTCATCACCGGCCCCGAGCTGACGCCCGAGGAAGAGGCCGAGAACATCGCCCTCGCCGAGGCGGCCGAGCTCGCCGACGAGCTCGCTCGCGTCGAGGAGGCGGCCAGGCCGACGTTCCGCGACCGACTGTCGCGAGCCCGCTCGACGTTCTCGGGCTACATGGGCTCGATCCTGTCGCGCACGACGATCGACGCCGAGACCTGGGACGAGCTCGAAGAGGCGCTGATCCGCGCCGACGTCGGCATCGGGCCGGCCACCGAGCTGCTCGACGCCGTGCGGGCCACGGTCAAGGAGCGGGGCATCACGACGTCGGTCGAGCTGATCGACGCCGTGAAGGACGAGATGAAGGCCCGCCTCGCCGGTCCCGTCGACCTGGTGATGTCGCCCGAGTCGCCGACCATCTGGCTGTTCGTGGGCGTCAACGGCGTCGGCAAGACCACCACGATCGGCAAGGTCGGCAAGCGGCTGACCGACGAGGGCCACCGGGTCGTGATGGCCGCGGGCGACACGTTCCGCGCCGCAGCCGCCGAGCAGCTGGGCACCTGGGCCGAGCGCTGCGGCGCCGACCTGGTCCGCGGGGCCGAGGGCGGCGACCCGTCGTCGATCATCTTCGACGCCGTCGCCTCCGCCGGGGCGAAGGGCGCGGATGTCGTCCTCGCCGACACCGCCGGGCGACTGCACACCAAGACCAACCTCATGGAAGAGCTCGCCAAGGTCCGCCGGGTCGCCGACAAGGGCGCCGGTTCGGTCACCGAGGTGCTGCTGGTGCTCGACGCCACGACCGGACAGAACGGCCTGCAGCAGGCGCGTCAGTTCACCGAGGCGACCGACGTGACCGGCGTGGTGCTGACCAAGCTCGACGGCTCGGCCAAGGGCGGCATCGTGTTCGCCATCCAGTCCGAGCTGGGCATCCCGGTGAAGCTCGTCGGGCTGGGCGAGACCGCCGAGGACCTGGTCGACTTCGACGCCGACCAGTTCGTCGACGCGCTCTTCGACCAGGACTGATCCAGCGCCCGTCGCGGCGTCGATCCGACTCGATCGCCCCGTATCGCTCCCGAGCCGTTCGCGCCGGTAGCCTCGCGCCCGATGTTCGAGTCACTCACCGATCGCTTCGACGGCATCTTCACCCGCCTCCGGGGCAAGGGTCGGCTCTCGCGAGGCCGACGTCGACGAGGTCCTGCGGGAGATCCGCCTCGCCCTGCTCGAGGCCGACGTCAACCTCACGGTGGTCAAGGCGCTGCTCGCCCGGATCCGCGAGCGGGCCGTCGGCGAGGAGCTCTCCAGGGCCCTCAACCCGGCGCTGCAGGTCATCAAGATCGTCCACGAGGAGCTCACCGAGACCCTCGGTGGCGAGACCCTCCGCATCACCTACGCCTCGAAGCCGCCCGACCGTCGTGCTCATGGCCGGCCTGCAGGGCTCGGGCAAGACGACCAACTCGGCCAAGCTCGCCCGCTGGTTCAAGGCGCAGGGCCGCAACCCGCTCCTGGTCGGCGCCGACCTCCAGCGACCGGCCGCCGTCGAGCAGCTCCGCACCCTCGGTCGTCAGATCGACGTGCCGGTGTACTCCGCCCCTGACGAGGTCGTCGCCTCCGGCGCCGGCGATCCGGTCGACGTCGCCAAGGGTGCCGTGGCCGAGGCCCGACGCCTGGGTCGCGACGTCCTGATCGTCGACACCGCCGGCCGCCTCGCCATCGACGCCGAGCTCATGGAGCAGGTCCGCCAGATCTCGGCCGAGGTCGAGCCCGACTACACGTTCCTCGTCGTCGACGCGATGACCGGCCAGGACGCCGTCAGCGTCGCCGAGTCCTTCCACGAGACGCTCGAGCTCGACGGCGTCATCCTCACCAAGCTCGACGGCGACGCCCGCGGTGGTGCGGCGCTGTCGGTCAAGGAGGTCGTCGGTCGCCCGATCGCCTTCGCCTCGACCGGCGAGAAGCTCGAGGACTTCGACCTGTTCCACCCCGACCGCCTCGCCGGTCGCATCCTCGGCATGGGCGACATGCTCACCCTCATCGAGAAGGCCGAGGAGGCCTTCGAGCAGGACGAGGCCGAGGCCGCGCTGCCCGCCTCATGGAGGGCACGTTCACCCTCGACGACTTCCTCGACCAGATGCAGGAGCTCAAGAAGATGGGCCCGCTCTCGGGGGTCATGAGCATGATGCCGGGCATGCCCAAGGAGATCCGCGACGTCGAGATCGACGACCGCGAGATCGCCCGGATCGAGGGCATCATCCAGTCGATGACGATCGAGGAGCGCATCAAGCCCGACATCATCGACGGCTCCCGCCGCGACCGCATCGCCCGTGGCTCCGGCACGTCGACGTCCGACGTCAGCCAGCTCGTGACGCAGTTCAAGCAGATGCGCCAGATGATGCAGCAGATGGGCGGCAACGCCTTCGCGAAGCGCAAGGCGAAGAAGGCCAAGAAGAAGGGCCGAAGGGCGGCGGGCGCGTCACGCCGAAGGGCGCTCCCCAGATCAAGAAGGAAGCGTTCGCGCTGCCGACGATCGAGGAGATGGAGGCCCAGCTGCCGGGCCGCGGCGGGCGTCCCACCCCCGACGACCTGGGCTGAGGGTCCGTTCCGCGGGCGTCGGCTTGCCGCAACGGCGCTCCGGCGACCATCATGGTTGACCGCCCCCGCACGGGGCAGCCGCGTGGCATGTGGTCACGTCGGCGCTGTACGGACGCCGGGCCGCCTGGCCACGTTCGCAACTACCGAAGGAAGACACTCCCGTGGCCGTTCGAGCTCCGCCTCATGCGGATGGGCAAGAAGAAGCAGCCGACCTACCGCATCGTCGCTGCCGATGCCCGTTCGCCCCGCGACGGCCGGTTCATCGAGATCGTGGGCACCTACGACCCGCGTCGTGAGCCCTCCGTCATCACCATCGACAACGAGAAGGCCGTCGAGTGGCTGCAGAAGGGCGCGCAGCCGACCGAGCGCGTCGAGAAGCTGCTCAAGATCTCCGGCGCCTGGGACGAGTTCCAGGCATCGAAGGCCGCCAAGTGAGCGACGACGCAGCCGAGCCCACTCCCGCCCACGCGAGCGCGGTGCTCGAGCACATCGCGAAGTCCCTCGTCGAGTCGCCCGAGGGCGTGCGCGTCGAGGTGGTCGACGGTTCGCCGCGCCAGCAGCTCAACCTGTACGTCGCCGATGGCGACATGGGCCGCATCATCGGCAAGCGGGGCCGCATGGCCTCCGCCATCCGCACCGTGACCCGGGCCGCTGCCGCGCGCGACGGCGTCGAGATCGACGTCGAGTTCGTCGACTGAACGCCGTGTCGGACGGTCACCGTCCCGACCACGAGACCCCCTCGTCGCCACGGTTGCTCGAGGTCGGTCGCATCACCAAGGCGCACGGCCTCCGCGGTGAGGTCGTCGTCTACCTGACCTCGGACCGCGAGGAGCGAGTCGCCCGCGGCGCAGTGCTGCAGGGCGACCGTGGCACGTCCTACGTGGTCGCGTCGTCGCGCCGGCACCAGGACCGCTGGATCGTGGCCTTCGAGCAGCTCGCGACCCGTGAGGACGCCGAGGCCGCGCGAGGCACCGTGCTGAGCGCCGAGCCCATCGACGACCCGGACGCGCTCTGGGTCCACGAGCTCATCGGCTGCACGGTCGTCGACGCCGACGGCACCGAGCGGGGAACGGTGGAGTCCGTCCTCGACAACCCGGCCGCCGACCTGCTCGTCCTCGACAGCGGCGCGTTGGTGCCCGTCGTCTTCGTCGTCGGCACGCCCGCCGACGGCGTCGTGCGCGTCGAGGTCCCGGACGGCCTCTTCGACCTGACCGAGTGACGTCGACCATGCGGATCGACGTGTTCACGATCTTCCCGGACATGGTCGAGTCCTTCGCCGGGACCTCGCTCATCGGCAAGGCTCGTGACCGCGGTCTGCTCGACGTGCGGGTGCACGACCTGCGCGACGCCACCGACGACGTGCACCGCACCGTCGACGACTCGCCCTTCGGCGGCGGCGCCGGGATGGTGCTGACGCCCGGGCCGATCTTCGACACCGTCGAGCGCGTGTCGCCGCCGCGTCCGCTGCTCCTGCTCGGCCCCGGCGGTCGGGGGTTCGACCAGTCGGTCGCTGCCGAGCTGGCCGCCGGCGACGGCTTCTCGCTGCTGTGCGGACGCTACGAGGGGGTCGACGAGCGGGTCCGCACCGACCTGGTCGACGGCGAGCTGTCGATCGGTGACTACGTGCTCGCCGGCGGCGAGGTCGCGGCCATGGTCGTCATCGAGGCCGTGGGACGGCTGGTGCCGGGCGTGATGGGCAACGCGACCTCGGCCGACGACGAGTCGTTCTCGACCGGACTGCTCGAGTACCCGCAGTACACCCGCCCGGCGGACTTCCGGGGGCTGGACGGTGCCCGAGGTGCTGCGCTCGGGCGACCACGCCCGGGTCGCCCGCTGGCGCCGGGCCCGGGCGCTGTCGCGCACGATGGAACGGCGCCCGGACCTGATCGAGGCCCGCGGCGGGCTGACCGCGGACGACCTGGCGCTGCTCGAGGAGTTCGCCCCCGACGACGGGCCGGGCACCGCTGGCTGAGCGGCGTCCGACGGGGGAGCGCACCCCGTTTTCACGGGCGGGGCAGCGAGCCACTATCATCGACGAGCCGTGCATCCGGCGCCGCTCCCGAGGCGCCGTCCGAGGAGAACGTTGACATGAAGCCCACCGACCTCATCGACCAGGCCAGCCTGCGGGACGACGTCCCCGACTTCGCCGCCGGCGACACCCTGAAGGTGCACGTCAAGGTCGTCGAGGGCAACAAGGAGCGCGTCCAGGTCTTCCAGGGCGACGTCATCCGTCGCCAGGGTGGCGGGATCCACGAGACCTTCACGGTCCGCAAGGTCTCCTACGGCGTCGGTGTCGAGCGCACCTTCCCGGTCCACTCGCCGATCATCGACCGCATCGAGCGCGTCTCCCGTGGCGACGTGCGCCGGGCCAAGCTGTACTACCTGCGTGACCGCATCGGTAAGGCCGCCAAGATCAAGGAGAAGCGGGACTGATCGTCCCCTCCTGACCGCCGCACGTGGCGGTCGCCCGACGGTCCCGGCCGTCGCACTTCCCCGCTGTCGGCGTGGCGCTCCGCGCCCGCACGACCCGCGGAGGTGGACATGGCACGTCGTTACGACTCCCGACGACTCGGCGCCGACGGCGAACGGGTCGTCGCCGAGTGGTACGAGGCGCGCGGGTACACGGTGGTCGCTCGGAACTGGCGCTGCAGCGACGGCGAGCTCGACCTGATCCTGGCGATGGGGACCACGGTCGTCTTCTGCGAGGTCAAGACCCGCTCGTCGGACCGCTTCGGGACGCCGTTCGACGCAGTGGGTCCCGACAAACGTCGGCGGCTTCGACGTCTCGCCGGGCGATGGCTGCGAGAGGCCGCACCGTTCCGTCCGACCGAGCTGCGCTTCGACGTCGCCGGAGTCGTCGGCCGACGCGTCGACGTGATCGAGTCCGCGCTCTGACCGAACCGGCGCGCTGGCCGGCTGGGTCGATCGGCTGGGATCGATCGGCCGGCGATCAGCGCCGTGGGCGGCGCACCAGGCGACCGTTCCAGCACCCGTGGTGCCAGTGGCGGCGCAGGTCGGGCGCCTCGAGGGGCACGGCCACCAGGTGGCCCGTGCCAGGCGCGATGTCACGGTTGCAGCCGGGGCACAGGTAGGGCTTGTGCGCCTCGTAGGGCTGCACACGACGGACCTCGCACTCGGCGGTGGCCGTGTAGTCGACGCTCACCGGGTCGATCCGGCGAGCATCAGCCGACGACGGCCCAGACGAGCAGCCCGGCGGCGACGAGCAGTGCGGACGCGACGAAGACGTAGTCCCACGGGGAGCGACGGTGCTGTCGTTGAGGATTGAAGCCCACGCCTCATTATCGTGCGGTCGATGAGCGACGTGCACGACGAGGGCAGGACCGATGGCGACGGGGGCCGCAACCAGGCGGGGGCTGCGCTGCTGAGCGCCGAGCAGGCGAGGATCATCGGCGTCCTGCTCGAGAAGGAGCGCACGACACCGGCGGACTACCCGATGACCGCGAACGCCATCACGCGAGCGAGCAACCAGACGACGAGCAGGTCGCCGGTGGTGGACTACGACGAGTCGATGGTGCAGCGGGAGCTCGACGGGCTGAAGCGGGCGGGACTGGTCCGGTTCGTGCACAGCCAGTCGAACCGCTCCACCAAGTTCCGCCACGTCGTCGACGAGGCGTGGGGCCTGGGCGACGACGAACTCGCGGTCGTCTGCCTGTTGCTCCTCCGCGGTGCGCAGACCGCCGGCGAGCTGCGCACACGGTCGGAACGACTGCACCCGTTCGACTCACCGGAGCGGGTCGAGGCGACGCTGTCGGCGCTGGCGGCTCGCGAGGCGCCGCTGGTGCTGCAGCTCGAACGTGCCCCGGGCCAGAAGGACCGCCGCTGGGTGCAGCTGCTGATGGGTTCCCCCAGCCCCGAGGAGCTGGCCGTGCTCGCCGAGGGCCGGCCGGCCGCCTCCCGGCGCAGCGGCGCGGACGAGGCGCTCGTCGCCCGGGTGGAAGCGCTCGAGACCGAGGTCGCCGAGCTGCGCGCTGCGGCGGCGGTGCTGCGGGCGGCGCTCGAGGAGCTGGCGGGTCCGCTGCCCGCGCCCGGCGCCGCCGACGTCTGACACCAGCGCAGCGTCCGGAACCGGACCGGCGCAGCGCCTGGCGTCAGACCGTCGTCGGCACCTCGGGTGGTTCGGTCCGCGAGCCGAACCACGTCGTCGCGATCCCGATCGGGAGCCAGCTCACGAGCTGCAACGTGGGGTCGATGAACGCGAGCGGGATCGTCACCACGAACATCACCGACGGGGTGAGCGACTGGATGATCTCCCAGCGTTGGTAGGCCGGGCTGCTGCTCCGTCGCATCAGACCGGCTCGGTAGGCGTGGCGCAGCGAGACCGTCTCGAGCGCACTGATGACCGCCATGTTCAGCGCGAACAGCACCACCGAGATCGGGTTGTTCTCGTACTCACCGATCAGCGAGGTCGGGAACGGCAGCAGGGCGACGAAACCCAGGTACGTCAGGTTGAGGGTGAGCAGGCGGGAGTCGACCGCCCTCAGCCGTCCGAAGAAGCCGTGGTGGGCCTTCCAGTACCGGGCGAGCAGCAGGAACCCGACGAAGTAGGCGACGAGCTTGGGGACGAGGTCGTCGAGCGCCGCGAACATCGACGACGGCGAGTCCTGTGGTGGTGCCAGGTGGTCGATGCGCAGGTCGAGCGCCAGCAGCGTCATCGCGATGGCGTAGATGGCGTCGGAGAAGAAGGCGATCCGGTCGAACTCGGCCCCGTCCTCACGCTGCCAACGGTGCACGCGCCGACCCGGGCTCGCGAGCTCGCTGGGGTCCTCCGGCGTCGTCGGCACACGAGGAATCTAACGGGACGTCATCCCTGCGCGGCCAATGGACGGGGCAGTGGTTGGACGGGGATCGGTCGGACGGGGGAGCGGTCCCCGTCCGGCCTCGGCGTGGTTGTCCCTGCGCGGGCGTAGCCTTCAGGCACCAGCTCCCGGGCCGGACTCGCAGCGGACGCTGCCCCGTCGTGAAGCCACAGCGCGCACGCTGCAGCGCACCCCGAGGAGCCCGCCGTGTTGTCCCATGTGCCGTCCGCGACCCTGCTGGGGGTCCAGGGCCATCCCGTCCGGGTCGAGGTCCATGTGTCGAGGGGCCTGCCGAGCCTCACCGTCGTGGGTCTGCCCGACGCGTCGTGCCGCGAGTCGCGCGACCGTGTCCGGGCGGCCACGCTGTCCTCGGGTCTGGAGTTCCCCCAGCAGCGCGTCGTGGTCAACCTGGCGCCGACCGACCTGCGCAAGGTCGGCTCGGGACTCGACCTGGCGATCGCCGTCGCGCTGCTCGTCGCCAGCAAGCAGGTGCCGGCCTCGGCGGTCGAGGGGCTCGGCTTCCTGGGCGAGCTCGGCCTGGACGGCACGCTGCGACCCGTCGTCGGGGCGCTGTCGCTGATCGATGCGCTCGATGGCTCGGTGCCGGTGGTTCCGGTGGGCAACGCTGACGAGGCCCGCCTCGTGCGGAGCGACGCCAGGACGGTGCGCACGTTGCGTGACCTGGTCGACGTGCTCCGGGGCGAGGGCGCCTGGGCGACCCCGCCATCGGCCGACGTGGCACCGCCGTGGTGCGCGTCGACGGTCGACCTCGCCGAGGTCCAGGGTCACGTCATGGCACGCGCTGCGCTCGAGGTGGCGGCGGCCGGTGGTCACCACGTGCTCATGGTCGGCCCTCCCGGCTCCGGCAAGACGATGCTGGCCGACCGGCTTCCCACGCTGTTGCCCGACCTCTCCGAGCGCGACGCGCTCGACGTGTCCCGGGTGCACTCCGCCGCGTCGTCGTTCCGGGCCGAGTTCGGCCTGATGCACCGACCGCCGATGCGGGCGCCGCACCACACCGCGTCGCTGGTGGCGCTCGTCGGCGGTGGCAGCTCGGTGATGCGTCCGGGCGAGGTGTCGCTCGCGTCGAGCGGCGTGCTGTTCCTCGACGAGCTCGGCGAGTTCCCGGCGGCGCACCTCGATGCCCTGCGACAGCCGCTGGAGTCGGGGATCATGCGGGTGTCCAGGGCCGCCGCGCACGTCACCCTGCCGGCGCGGTTCCTGCTCGTCGCCGCCACGAACCCCTGCCCGTGCGGCGTGGGCAGGTGGGGGGAGTGCCGCTGCGCCCCTGCGGCGATCGACCGCTATGCGCGGCGGTTGTCCGGTCCGCTGCTCGACCGGTTCGACATCCGACTCGAGATCGACCCGCCAGACCCCGACAGCGTGCTGCACGGCGGCGTCGGGGGCGAGTCCTCCTCGGCGGTCCGCGCCCGGGTCGCCCTCGCCCGCCAGCGAGCCGTCGAGCGTGGCGTCGGCTCGAACCGCGAGCTGCGGGGCGGCGCGCTCGAGCAGCACGCGCCGTTGTCGACCGAGGCCGAGGAGCTCCTGCGCGAACGGCTCCGCAGCGGCTCGCTGTCGATGCGGGGCGCGCAGCGGGCGCGCGTGCTCGCCCTGACCCTCGGCGACCTGCAGGGCGATGACGTACCGATCGCCGCCGACTTCGTCGCCGAGGCGCTCTCGCTGCGCGGCGGGGAGCGACGGGTGGTGCCCTCGTGACCCCCGATCTTCCCCACGAGGCGTATCTGACGGCGCTGAGCTCCTTGAAGGAGGTCGGTCCGGGCCGTCTGCGTTGGATGCTGACCCTGGGGCGACCCGACGAGGTCTGGTCCCGCGTGCGAGCCGGACGGCTGCCGCGCCTGCCCCGGCGGGTCGGGCCCGACGAGCTCCGGTCGGCGTGGCGCTTCGAGTCCGCCGGCCTCGAGCCCGGCCGATGCTGGGACCGTTGCATCCGCCTGGGTGTGGGCGTCGTGTCGCTCGGGGGTGCCGGCTACCCACCTGCGTTGAGCGCCGACCGCGACCCGCCCGTGGTCCTGTTCCACCTGGGTGATCCCGACCGCATGGCGGCTCGGCGGGTGGCGATCGTCGGGACGCGCCGAGCGACGGGCTACGGCCTCGGGGTCGCCACCGACCTGGGCGGGGAGCTCAGCCTCGCCGGGGTCTCGGTCGTGTCGGGCCTGGCGCTCGGCATCGACGCCGCCGCCCACCGCGGCTCGGTCGAGGTCGACGACGGAGCCGCTCCGGTCGCCGTCGTCGCCGGCGGGCTCGACGCCCCATGCCCTCGCCGCAACCGGCCCTTGGCCGACATCGTCGCAGCACGCGGTGTCGTCGTGTCCGAGGCACCGCCCGGGGTGCGGGCGGATCGTTGGCGGTTCCCAGTCCGGAACCGCGTGATCGCGGCGCTCAGCGATCTGGTGGTGGTCGTCGAGTCGCCGGGTGCCGGCGGCTCGATGCACACCGTGCGAGAGGCCATGGATCGGGACCTGCCCGTGTGTGCGGTCCCCGGCCCGATCGACAGCCGCGCGTCCGAGGGCACGAACCGTCTGATCGCCGATGGTGCACTCGTCGCCACGTGCGCTGCCGACGTGCTCATGGCGCTGCCGGGCGGTCCGCCCGTCTCGGCGCTCGGCGGTCCGAAGGCGTCCGGGCCGGTCGCCGATCGACGCCCGGCCCCCACGGGAGCCGCGGCGGTGGTGCTCGACGCCGTCGGATGGCGGCCCGTGTCGATGGAGCAACTCGCCGGTGCGTGCAGTCTCGACTTCGGGGGCATCTCCCGGGCGGTGACCGAGTTGGAGTCCGCCGGCTGGGTCCGTCGCAGCGGCGGCTGGGTCGAGCGCGTCGCACGCCCGGCCGGTCCCTGATGCTGCCGATCCTGATGCGGCGGATCCCCGACGGGGGAGCGTCCGCTCCGTAGGCTGCTCGCCATCCCCCATTCGTCCGCGGGTGTTGCTCGGTCGTGGCTGTGTCGACCGAAAGATGTTCGATCGGCAGGACGATCCGGGAATGGAACAGGTTGCATCGAGGTTTCGATGGAACTCACGCTCAGTGGTCGCTACGCTACGGAAAGAGATCCTTTGCGTGGGGACGAATTGGAGGGACGAATGCAGGACGAGTGTTGGGGAGTCGACGACTTCGTCGCTGCCACGGCGCTCGCCGGGTCGACCCTCGACGTCTACCGACGGGACCTCCGGTCCTTCGCCGAGTGGGCCTCCGACGCGGAGCACCTGGCCGGTCCAGCGGATGTCGACCGGGCGGTGCTGCGCCAGTACCTGGTGTCGCTCCGCGCCCGTCAGCTCGCGTCACGCACGGTGGCGAGGAAGGTGGCGGCATTGCGTCGCTACTTCGCCTGGGCGCTCCGCACCGGTCTGGTCGCCCAGGATCCGACCGTCGGTCTGTCCTCGCCCGGCGGTGAGGCCCGCCTGCCACGGGTGCTGCGCAACGACGAGCTCCACCAGCTGCTCGACGACGTCGACGCCCGTGACCAGGGACCCACCGGGGCCCGCGACGACGCCGTCCTCGAGCTGCTCTACGGCTCGGGCCTGCGGGTCTCGGAGCTGTGCTCGCTCGACGTCGATGCCGTCGAACTGCCTCGACGGCGGGTGACGGTGTGGGGCAAGGGCTCCCGTCAGCGAGCGGTTCCCCTGAGCGGCCCGTCGGCCGACGCGCTGTCGCGTTGGCTCACGGGCGAGCGTCTCGAGTTCCTCTCGATGGTCCCCTCGGTGCACGTCGACGACGCCGCGGCTCTGTTCCACAACCGTGCCGGACGGCGCATCTCACCGCGTGACGTCCGCCGCGTCCTGGACCGCCGGTCGCCCGTTCCCACCCACCCCCACGCACTACGCCACACCTTCGCCACTCATCTCCTGGACGGAGGTGCCGATCTGAGAGCGGTCCAGGAGTTGTTGGGGCATGCGGATCTGGGAACGACGCAGGTGTACACGCATGTCAGCAGGGAACGACTTCGGAGTGTCTTCGAGTCCTCGCACCCGAGGGCCTGAGGCCACGATCGACACTGGGGAATGCCTTGAGAACAACCGAGCCCACCGAGATCGAACTGCAGGACCTGTGGTCGAACTACAAGTCGGACCCGACGTCGCACGCACGTGACGTCCTGATCGTCCACTATTCGCCGCTGGTCAAGTACGTCGCGGGCCGCGTCGCGGTCGGGCTCCCTCAGAACGTCGAGCAGTCCGACCTGGTCAGCTACGGCATGTTCGGGCTGATCGATGCGATCGACAAGTTCGAGCCGGAGCGCGGCTTCAAGTTCGAGACCTATGCGATCGCCCGCATCAAGGGTGCGATCCTCGACGAGCTGCGGTCGATCGACTGGGTGCCGCGTTCGGTGCGCGCCAAGGTCCGCCAGATCGAGAAGGCGTACGCGAAGCTCGAGGCGATCCACCACCGTCCGCCCTCGGACGACGAGCTGGCCACCGAGCTCAAGTGGACCGACGAGCAGTTGCAGCAGGCGCTCACGCAGATCTCGCACGTCGGTCTGGCCGCGCTCGACGAGATCCTGGCCGTCGGCGGAGACCGCGGTGAGGCCATCACCCTCGGCGACACGATCCCCGACACCTCGACCAACGGCCCGATGGGCGCCTTCGAGGTGACCGAGACCCGTCAGCTGCTCGCGCAGTCGATCAACGGCCTGCCCGAGCGCGAGAAGATCGTGCTGACGCTCTACTACTACGAGAACCTCACCCTGCAGGAGATCGGTCGTGTCCTCGGCGTGACCGAGTCACGGGTGTGCCAGATCCACACGAAGGCCGTGCTGCACCTGCGATCGAGGTTCTCGAGCATGGACCGCGAACCGGTCTGAGCGGCCCGGTCGTCGCCTGCACTTCCCCCACTTCGACGGCCGCCCCGTACGGGCGGTCGATGACACGGTGAGGTGGTGGTGTCATGGCACGCGCGCTGGTCGTGGTGATCGCACTCGTGTTGGGCTCGGGAGCGAGCGCCGGCGCGGCGTCCGAACCGGGAGCCCGGCCCATCGATGCGCCGACGGCGCGCCGAACGTCGGGCTGCGGCGCCTACCGCCCGCCGGTCGACACCCCGGTGATCGACGTCTTCCGGTTGCCGCACGGGCACTACGGGGCGGGCAACCGGGGGCTGGAGTACGCCACCTCACCCGGCCGACCCGTCCGGGCGATCGGAGCGGGCCGGGTCACGTTCGCCGGGGCCGTCGCCGGACGCCTCGCGGTGAGCGTGGCCCACTCCGACGGTCGATCGTCGTCGCTGACCGGCCTGGCCTCGCTGCACGTGGCCCGTGGTGAGCTGGTCGCACGCGGGAGCGTCGTCGGGACCGCCGGCACGTCGATCCACCTGGGGGTGCGCGAGGGTGGCCGCTACGTCGATCCCGCGCCGCTGCTCTGCGGGGACCGGCGACGCGCCGTCCTGGTCCCCGGAGCAGGCTGAGGGGGTCCTGATCGAGGACGCCCGCAGGTCGGCGGCAGGTCGGCGGCAGGTTGGCGGCAGGTTGTCCGGGCACAGGCCCGGGGGAGTAGAGTCTCCCGTCGGCCCGAATCTCCGGGTCGACCACGTCGCGGTCCGATCCGCTGCTCACACAGCAGCCCCGAGTCCGACGTGACCAGCGCTGGTCCGCCAGCACGACACCACATCATCGCCCGGGAACACCCTCGGTCGCCGACCCCGGTCGGCGTCGTCCCCGGGTCTCGACGAACCGAGGGGAAGGAGCACACCGTGACACCTGTCGTCACCATGAAGCAGCTGTTGGAAGCCGGCGTCCACTTCGGGCACCAGACCCGCCGTTGGAACCCGAAGATGAAGCGGTTCATCCACGGCGATCGCGGCGGCATCTACCTGATCGACCTCCGTCAGACCCTCGGCGGGATCGAGAAGTCGTACACGTTCGTCCGCGACCTCGTCGCCGACGGCGGCACCGTGCTGTTCATCGGCACGAAGAAGCAGGCGCAGGACTCGATCCAGAACTACGCCCTGAAGAGCGGCATGCCGTACATCAACCAGCGTTGGCTGGGCGGCATGCTCACCAACTTCGAGACGATCTCCAAGCGCGTCGCGAAGATGAAGGAGTACCAGCGCATGCGGGACTCCGGTGAGTTCGAGCTGATGCCCAAGAAGGAAGCACTGCTCCTCACCCGTGAGCTCGACAAGCTCGAGCGGAACCTCAACGGCATCCGCAACCTCGAGCGCCTGCCCGACGCGGTGTTCATCCTCGACACCAAGAAGGAAGACATCGCGGTCACCGAGGCGAACAAGCTCGGGATCCCGGTCGTCGCCGTGGTCGACACCAACTGCGACCCCGACATCATCCAGTACGTCATCCCCGGCAACGACGACGCGATCCGTTCCGGCGACCTGCTCACGCGGGTCATCGCGGACGCCGTCATCGAGGGCAAGATCATGCGCTCGAAGTCGCACCCGGAGACGGCTGCCGCCAAGGCCGCCCCGCGTGAGCGCACCGCCGAGGAAGAGGCCGAGCGCCGCAACCAACAGGACCGCGCTCGTGTCGAGGCAGCAGCCGCACAGGCCGCCCGCGATGCCCGCGTGCTCGGCGCCAAGGAAGAGGCCATCGAGACCGAGGCCGCCGCCGGTGAGGTCACCGTCGAGCCCGAGATCCAGGGTTCCGACACCTCCGGCGTCGATGCGGCTGCCGACGCACCCGATCAGCCCGCGCACCCCGACAACGCCGCCGGAGTGACCGACGCAACCACCGAGGAGAGCAACTGATGGCAGCGATCACCGCGCAGGACGTCAAGGCGTTGCGTGACGCCACCGGCGCCGGCATGAAGGACGCCAAGAACGCCCTCGTCGAAGCCGACGGTGACCGCGACCAGGCGGCGCAGATCCTTCGCCAGAAGGGTCTGAGCAAGGTCGCAACCCTCGAGGACCGCGAGAACAACCAGGGCACCGTCGCGATCGCGACCGACGGCCGCAACGCCGCGATGGTGCAGCTCAAGAGCGAGACCGACTTCGCCGGCAAGTCCGAGGACTTCGTGGCGCTCGTGCAGCGCATGGCAGACGTCGTGCTCGCGCAGGGCGAGGAGGCGCTCGCCTCGCTCAGCGACGAGCTCGACACCCTCAAGGTCGCCAAGCGCGAGAACATCGTCATCGGCGACGTGGTCCGCTTCGAGGCCGCCGAGGGCAACGTGCTCGACACCTACCTGCACATGCAGGACGGCCGGGGCGTCAACGGCGTCCTGCTCGAGGTGCAGGGCACCACTCCCGAGGCTGCACGCGAGATCTCGCTGCACATCGCGTTCGCGAAGCCGATCGCCCTCAGCCGCGACGAGATCGACCCCGAGCTCGTCGCCAAGGCCCGCGACGGCTTCGAGGAGCTCACCCGCAAGGAAGGCAAGCCCGAGCAGGCCGTCCCGAAGATCGTCGAGGGTCGCCTGAACTCCTGGTACGCCGAGCGGGTCCTGCCCGAGCAGGGGCTCTTCGGCGAGAAGGAGACCGTCGCCGAGCACCTGGGCGACGCCACCATCGTCCGCTTCGCCCAGTCCACCATCGGTAGCTGAGCGGAGCAACGTTGAACGACCACGGATCAGACGCACCTCGCGTACCGCCGCCGGCGGGAGGAGCAGATCCGTCGACGGGCACAGCGGGCGGGGACAGCGTCCCCGCCCGCTGGTCCCGCGTCCTGGTGAAGTTGTCCGGCGAGGCCTTCGCCGGTGACCAGGGCTTCGGCATCGACGGCGACGTCGTGACTGCGCTCGCCAGCGAGATCGTCGCGGTGAAGCAGCGCTTCGAGGTCGACATCGCGGTCGTCGTCGGTGGCGGCAACATCTGGCGTGGGATGACCGGCGAGGGCGCCGGGATGGACCGTGCCCAGGCCGACTACATGGGCATGCTCGCCACGGTCATCAATGCCCTCGGACTGCAGGAGACACTGGAGCGGCTCGGTCAGCCGACCCGGGTGCAGACCGCCATCCAGATGTCACAGGTCGCCGAGCCGTACATCCGGCGCAAGGCGATCCGTCATCTCGAGAAGGGCCGCGTCGTCATCTTCGCGGCCGGGACGGGCAGCCCGTTCTTCACGACCGACACCACCGCAGCGCTGCGCGCCGTCGAGATCGACGCCGACGCGATCCTGATGGGCAAGAACGGCACCGACGGCGTCTACACCGACGACCCGCGGACCAACCCCGACGCCGAGCTGCTCACCGAGGTGAGCTACATCGACGTGCTCAACCGCGGGTTGAAGGTGATGGACTCGACCGCCATCTCGCTGTGCATGGACAACAGCCTCCCGATCTGCGTGTTCGACCTCATGGGGCAGAACCTGGCGCCGCTGCTCGCGGGCGAGTCGATCGGCACGCTCGTCTCCTGACCCACGGTGCTCCTGACAGGGCGAGGAGACACCCGAGCAGGGGCTCACGTGTGGGAGGCTGACTGCGATGAGTGACGAGTTGATCCAGGCCGTCCAAGAGGACGCAACAGTTCGGATGTCGAAGGCGGTCGCGCACGCGAAGAGCGAGTTCGCCGGGGTTCGCACGGGTCGGGCGACCCCTGCGCTGGTCGAGAAGCTGCCCGTGGAGTACTACGGCACGACCACGCCGCTGCAACAGCTGGCGAGCTTCTCGGTGCCCGAGGCGCGCATGTTGTACATCACGCCCTTCGACAAGGGGTCCATGGCGGCCGTCGAGCGGGCGATCCAGGACTCGAACCTGGGCCTCAACCCCTCGAACGACGGCATCACCGTGCGGCTCGCGTTCCCGCCCCTCACCGAGGAGCGACGCAAGGAGTTCGTGAAGCTCGTGAAGTCCAAGGCCGAGGACGGCCGCCAGGCGGTCCGCAGCGCACGCCGCGACGCCCGCAAGGACCTCGAGGCGATGGAGAAGGACGGCGACATCTCCACCGACGACCTGCGTCGCGCCGAAGCAGAGCTGGACCGCCTCACCAAGGCACACGAGGCCGAGATCGACGAGTCGCTCGATGCCAAGACCGTGGAGCTGATGGAAGGATGATCGGTTCCACGAGGCCCGGGGCGCTGCGGTACCCCCGACGAGTCGACACCACTGGAGGTCACCGATGAGCGATCAGGACGACCCGACGGACCGTCGGAACGAGGGTGTCCGGATCATCGGTGCCCAGGAGGCCGCCGAAGCGGCCGGCCGCCCGGACGTGGTGCGCAGGCGCCGCCGCTCCGAGAAGAAGTTCGGTGACCGTCCCGACGAGCCGGCGGTCGCGGGCGACCTGCCCAAGATCACGATCTCGACCACCGAGTCCGAGTCGGGTGCCGATCGCCTCGGCGGCGTGCCGGTGGTCCGACCGGGCGCGGATCCCGATGAGCAGCCGCGCTGGATCGAGGACAACGACCTCCCTCCCGCGTACGGCGAGGACTCCGAGCGCGCCGGCTTCGGCCACGCCCGCATCGTGCCGAGCGAGCCCGTCGAGCCCGAACCCGAGCCCGTGGCCGAGTCGTCCTACGGCAGCTGGGACGACCAGCCGGCGCAGGCCTCCGACACCGGCAGCCACTCGACGTGGGACGAGCCGACCTACTCGACCCACGACTACTCCGATCCCCGGTACACCGATCCCGAGCCCGATCTGGACGTCGACCCCTTGGCTCCCGCCGAGGCCGTCGGGGCAGCCCCGGTTTCGGGCGACGACGGGTACGACGACGACTTCGACGGCCCCGCGGACGACTCGTTCGTCCTGCCGCACTGGACCGAGCCTCCGACGGGACAGGTGCCCAAGGTGGTCGTCGGTGACGACGCCCCCGAGCCGGAGCCGCTGGCGACCTACGGCAGCCAGCCCCGCTGGCGCGACGAGGGCGAGCGGACCTCGTCCCACGACTTCGACGACCTGATCGACGACGAGCCGCTGCTCGGCGCGCTCCGCAGCGACGACCCTGCCGATCAGGGCGACTTCTTCGCGGATGGCCCCTACGGCGACGATCGCTTCATCGACGACGAGCGCGAGCCGAGCCGCCAGGTCGACGCCGTCTACTACGACGACGACGAGTTCGACGAGTTCGCCCCGGACGACGAGCCCGCCCCCGCAGGCGCCGGGCGACCGCGCCGCCGAGCCGAGGGCGACGAGCCCTCGTCGTCGGGCGGTGGCGGCGGCGATCGCAACCTGGTGACCGCGGTCGCCGTCGGCGTCGGCCTGGTCGCGCTCGGTCTGGTCTGCTTCACACTCGGATCGCTGCCGACCGCGCTGCTCGCGACGGTGGTCGTCACCTTCGCAGGGTTCGAGTACTTCAACGCGGTGCGCGAGAGCGGCCACAACCCGGCCACCCTGCTGGGCATCGTCTCGATCGCCGGGCTGATGATCGCGAGCTACACCTCGGGACTCGCCGCCTATCCGATCATCCTGGGCCTGACGATCATCACCGGCCTGCTGTGGTTCCTCTGGGTGGCGCCGGGGGAGCGGTCCGCGACGAACCTCGGGCTCACGTTGCTCGGCGTGATGTGGGTGGGCCTGTTGGGCTCGTTCGCGACGCTGTTCGTGGGTCTCGGCAAGGTCCTCGAGGACGGCAGCTCAGCGATCACGTCGAACCCCGGCATCGGCGTGCTGATCGCCGCCGTGGTCGCTGCGGTCAGCCACGACGTCGGCGCCTACTTCGTCGGACGGCAGTTCGGACGCACCCCGCTCTCCGCGGCCAGCCCCAACAAGACCCAGGAGGGCCTGGGCGGCGGCGTCGTCTGCTCGCTCGTGGTGACCGTCGTGGTGGTCGGCTTCGTCGGCATCGCGCCGATCGGCGGCGACCTCGCACGGGTGTTCATCTTCGCCCTGCTGTGCGCACTGGTCGCGCCGCTGGGTGATCTGTGCGAGTCGTTCATCAAGCGCGACCTGGGCATCAAGGACATGGGCACGGTGCTGCCGGGCCACGGCGGCGTGCTCGACCGCTTCGATGCGCTCCTGTTCGTGCTGCCCACCGCCTACTTCGTCACGATCCTCTTCGACATCTGGGGTTCGGTCGGCAGCTGACCGGTCCGCTCGGGCGCTCGCTGAGAGCGCTGCGGGCTGCACCGTGAGCCCGTGGGCCGGGTCGATACGATGAGATCTCGATGACCACCGTCGCCGTGCTCGGCTCCACAGGCTCCATCGGCACCCAGACCATCGAGGTGGTCGCTGCCGAGCCCGATCGCTACGAGATCGTCGCGCTCGGCGCCGGCAGCTCGATCGAGCAGCTCGCCGAGCAGGCCCGTGCGGTCAGGCCGCAGGTCGTCGGACTGGCGGACGACCGTCGTGCCGCCGAGCTGAAGGAGCTGCTGCCCGTCGGGATCGAGCTCGTCGCAGGACCCGACGCACTCGCGGCCCTCGCCGCCGAGGCGGACGTCGCCGTCAACGGAGTCGTCGGTTTCGCCGGGTTGCCGGTCACCATGTCGGCGCTGTCGTCGGGCAAACGCCTGGCGCTGGCCAACAAGGAGTCGTTGATCGCCGCGGGCCCCGTGGTCCGTTCGGTGCGTGACACCCCGGGTGCCGAGCTGGTGCCGGTCGACAGCGAGCACTGCGCCGTGCACCAGTGCCTGCGGTCGGGAGAGGGCACCCGTCGGCTGTCACGAGTCGTGCTGACGGCCTCGGGCGGTCCGTTCCGTGGCCGCTCGGCGGACGAGCTGTCGTCGGTCACCGTCGAACAGGCGCTCGCACACCCGACGTGGTCGATGGGCCCGAAGATCACGATCGACTCCTCGACGCTCATGAACAAGGGCCTCGAGGTCATCGAGGCACACGAGCTGTTCGACGTCGGCTACGACGACATCGACGTGGTCGTGCACCCGCAGTCGATCGTGCACTCCATGGCCGAGTTCTCCGACGGCACCACGATCGCCCAGCTCTCGATGCCCGACATGCGCCTACCGATCACGTACGCGCTGTCGTACCCGGACCGCGGCGCGGTCGCCTTCGGTCGGATGGACTGGACCACGCCCACCACCCTCGAGTTCGAGCCACCGGACCTGGGCACGTTCCGCTGCCTGGGCCTGGCCTACGACGCGGGACGCAGCGGCGGCACCGCTCCGGCGTGGTTCTCCGCCGCCAACGAGGTGGCCGTCGAGGCGTTCCTGGCCGGGCGGATCGGGTGGAGCTCGATCGCCGCGGTCGTCGACGCAGCCCTGCAGCGCTGGGACGGTGCTGCAGCGTCGTCGCTCGACGCCGTGCTCGCCGCCGATGCCGCCGGCCGTCGCGCCGCGGACGACCTGCTCGCCACTTCGTCGTTCGACCTGGAGCCTTCGCGATGAGCCTCGAACCACCCGGACACGTCGACGATCACACCGAGCACGAAGCGCTCGGCGCGTCGGAGTCCGAGGTGGCCCGGGAGCAGGCCGACCTGCAGGGCGTCATCGGCTCGCCGCTCGGCCGAGCCCTGCGTCTCGGTGCCCTGGTCGCACTGATCGTCCTGCTCGGCGTGACGCAGGGTCTGTCGATGCTGATCGTCGTGGCGGCGCTCGTCGTCATGATCTTCCTGCACGAGCTGGGCCACTACATCATGGCCAAGCGGGCCGGCATGCTCGTCACGGAGTTCTTCATCGGATTCGGCCCGCGCATCTGGTCGTTCCAGCGCGGCGAGACCGAGTACGGGATCAAGGCGATCCCCGCCGGTGCCTACGTGCGCATCATCGGCATGTCGAACATGGAAGAGGTCGACCCGGCGCTCGAGTCGAGGACCTACCGACAGAAGCGCTTCGGTCAGCGCTTCGGCGTCGCGGTCGCCGGTTCGACCATGCACTTCCTCATCGCCCTGGTGCTGCTCTTCGTGCAGTTCGCGTTCATCGGCGGTCCCGACGGCGATCGCTGGCAGGTCGCCAACGTGAGCGCCGGCAGCGCGGCCGAGGCGGCAGGGCTGCAGCTCGACGACGAGATCGTCGCGTTCGACGGTGTCGAGGTGTCGAGCTTCGAGGACTTCCGTCGCGAGATCGCCGACGCGGAGCCGGGCACCGTCGAGCTCGACGTGCTGCGCGGCGGCGAGGCCATCACCGTCCCGGTGTCGCTGTCGACGCGCATGAAGCTGATCGGCACGGTCCGCGAGGACATCGACGTGATCGACAACGGCGACGCGCTCGTGCTCGGCGAGCCGATCCCGGACGGGGTCGCCGCGGCCGCCGGTCTGACCGAGGGCGCCGAGCTCCTGTCGGTCAACGGCCAGCCCGTGGCCGACCTCGAGGACGTGCAGCGCGTCGGCGGCTCCTCCGACGGACAGCTCACCTTCGAGACGGCGACCTCGTCGGGTGAGGTCCGAACCCACGAGGTCGACCTGGGCAGCGAGGTCGCGACGACCGAGCCGGGGGCCTTCGTCGGCGTCGGCGCCGCACAGGTGCTGGAGCGGCAGTCGATCCCCGCCGCCGCGGTGTCGTCGGTCGAGACCTTCGGCGACGTCGCCTGGCTGAGCATCTCCGGTGTCGGCAAGTTCCTCTGGCCGCCGAACATCGCGGCCTTCATCACCGACGCGGTCAGCGGCGGTGGTGACACCACGAACGAGGCGACCGTCGCCGCGTCGACCCCGACGGGCAACGAGTTCCGGCCGATCTCGATCATCGGTGTCGCGATGCTCGGCTCCGACCTGTCGTCGCAGAACCTGGCCAACCTGGTCGGCTTCCTGGCGCAGCTCAACATCTTCATCGGGATCTTCAACCTCATCCCGATGCTGCCCTTCGACGGCGGCCACGTCGTGATCGCCTGCTACGAGAAGGCCCAGGAGATGCGTCGGCGCAGCACGCAGCGCTACCTGTCCGACGTGTCGCGCATGTTGCCCGTGGCGTACGGCGTGATCCTGGTGCTCGCGGTCGTCGGCGTGTTGGCGATGTTCGTCGACATCACCCGCGGCGTGAGCTTCTGATCGACGTCCCGGCAGCGATCGCCCCTGAGGCGGCGCACACGGCGGCTCGAGCCCGGACGGTACGATCGGTGCCATGGACGCTGGTGAACTGACCTTCCCGAGGCGCGTCACGCGCCGCATCCAGGTCGGTGACGTGCCCATCGGTGACGGGGCGCCGGTGAGCATCCAGTCGATGACGACCACCAAGACGGCCGATGTCGAGGGCACGCTGCAGCAGATCTACGCGCTCGACATGGCGGGCGTCGACATCGTGCGCTGCACCTGCAACGAGATGGAGGCCGCCGAGGGGCTGGCCCGGATCGTCCCCCGCAGCCCGGTGCCGATCGTCGCCGACATCCATCACCAGTACAAGATGGCCCTCGCGGCGATGGAGGCCGGTGTGCACGGCCTGCGCCTGAACCCCGGCAACATCCGCAAGCCCGAGCACATCAAGGCCGTCGCCGCCGAAGCACGCGACCGCGGCATCCCGATCCGCATCGGCGTCAACGGCGGCTCGCTCGACCCCGCGCTCTACGAGCGTCACGGCGGCAGGGTCACCCCCGAAGCGATGGTCGAGTCAGCGCTGTCAGAGATCGCCTACTTCGACGAGGTCGGCTTCGACCTGATCAAGATCTCGGTGAAGGCGTCGAACGTGCCGCTGATGATCGAGGCCTACCGGCAGCTCTCCGAGGTGACCGACCACCCGCTGCACCTGGGGGTGACCGAGGCCGGGCCGTTGCCGGACGGACTGATCAAGGCGACCGCCGGCATCGCGACGTTGCTCGCCGAGGGCATCGGCGACACGATCCGCTACTCCCTCACCGCGGATCCCGTCGAAGAGGTCAAAGCGGCCAGGGTGCTGCTCGAGGCCTACGGCCTGCGTGAGCGCACGAACGTCGACCTGATCGCGTGCCCCAGCTGCGGACGCGCCGAGGTGGACGTGATCAAGGTCGCCGAGGACGCACGCGACGCGTTCGCCGACAAGGAGCTCCCGCTGCAGATCGCGGTCATGGGCTGCGTGGTGAACGGGCCGGGCGAGGCACGCGACGCCGACCTCGGCATCGCGGCCGGTCGCCACCGTGGCCACCTGTTCGTGAAGGGCGTCAACGTCGCCGTCGTGCCCGAGGACGAGATGGTCGGCACGCTCGTCGAGTGGGCCGAGTTCATCGCCGAGCACGGCACCGATGCCGCGTTGGCCCGGGTCGACATCGAGAAGGCCCGGCGAGAGGCCGAGAAGGACCGTGCGGCCCTGCTCGACGAGCAGGGCGCGGATGCCAACGCGAGCGAGCAGCGCGTCGACCTCATCCACAAGAAGTACGACGCGAGCTGAGCCGGGCTCAGGCGGGGGAGACGGCGGCGAGCTCGTCGATCAGGTCGGCGAGGGCGACGGGGTCCTCCTGCATGACCTGGTGCCCGATGCCGTCGAGCACGTGCAGCCGAGCCCCGGTGACCTCGTCCGCGACGATGCGTGCGTGGGCGACGGGGGTGAGGTGGTCGTCGGTTCCGACGACCACGAGCGTCGGCACGTCGACGTGGTCGAGCGCTCGGCGCACGTCGTGGGTCGCGATCGCCGCTCCTGCCTCGGCAGCGGTCCGGGGGTCGACCTCGGACAACATGCGACGCACCTCGTCGATCGCTGCGCCGGTGACGTGGCGCCCGAAGACCCGGCGGATGAGCACTGCGGACAGGTCGCTGTCCTTCCACGCGTAGCGCAGCCTCGTACCGTCGGTCGCCAGCCCGGCGACCAGGTTCGCGGCGCCGACGGCGCCCCCAGCGAGTGCCGGCAGGGCCATCGACGCGGCGCTCGTGGCGAGGAACATCAGTCCGCCGACGCGCTCGCGCAGCACGTCGTGGTGGTCCGCGCAGAAGCGGGCCAACGCCATGCCGCCCATCGAATGACCGACGACGAGCGCGTCGGTCAGGTCGAGCGACTCGAGCACGACCGCCAGGTCGTCGGCGACCGCTTCGAGGCTGACGCCGTCGCTGCCGGCGACCGACTCGCCGTGTCCGCGCATGTCCCAGGCGAGCACGCGGTAGCGGTCGTCGAGCAGCCGGAACAGCGCCGACCAGACCCACCACTGCAGCGTGACGCCGTGCAGGAGCACCACCGGCCGCCCACTGCCGTGTTCGACCACGTGCACGGTGCCGCCGTCGGCGGTCGGCAGGTGGTGGTGCACCACGTCATCCGGCACCTCGAGCAACGTGTCGAGCTCGGGGTCGGTGCGCCCTCGCAGCCTGCGTCCGCCGACGCGCACCGCGGCGCCGCCGGCGAGTCCGGCCATGCCGAGCCCGAGCACGACGGCGCCGAGGGTCCGGATCGGTCGGGATCGTCGAGCCATGGACCGGAACAGTACCGGCGCCCTGACCCGTCGACGGAGCGGCGGGGCGGCACAGACTCCCGCCACGGCGGGAACCGAGTCCCGGTGACGCTCGGACTCGGCAGTACGATCGCCCGCCATGGCCAAGGCTCCGATTCTCACCCCCAGGGCGGACGACTTCCCCCGCTGGTACCAGGACGTGCTCAACAAGGCGGAGCTCGCCGAGAACGGCCCCGTGCGCGGGCACGATGGTGATCCGGCCCTACGCCTACGCCATCTGGGAGCGCATGGTCGACGAGGTCGACACCCGCATCAAGGCCGCCGGCGCCGAGAACGCCTACTTCCCGCTGTTCATCCCCGAGTCGTACCTGTCGCGCGAGGCCGAGCACGTCGAGGGCTTCAGCCCCGAGCTGGCCGTGGTGACCCACGGGGGCGGCAAGGAGCTCGAGGAGCCGGTCGTCGTGCGGCCCACCTCGCGAGACGGTCATCGGCGAGTACATGTCGAAGTGGATCCAGTCGCACCGCGACCTGCCGCTGCTGCTCAACCAGTGGGCGAACGTCGTGCGCTGGGAGCTGCGCCCCCGCCTGTTCCTGCGCACCAGCGAGTTCCTGTGGCAGGAGGGCACACTGCGCCCACGCCACCGAGGCCGACGGTCGTGCCTACGCCGCGCAGATCCTGCGCGACGTGTACCGCGACTTCATGGTCGAGGTGCTCGGCATCCCGGTCTTCATCGGTCGGAAGATCCCCCAGGAACGCTTCGCCGGTGCGATCAACACCATCACCTGCGAAGCGATGATGGGCGACGGCAAGGCGCTGCAGATGGGCACGAGCCACGAGCTCGGCCAGAACTTCGCCGCGTGCCTTCGACATCGGGTTCCAGGACGACCAGGGCACTCGCCAGCTGTGCTGGACGACGTCGTGGGGTGTGTCGACCCGCATGATGGGCGGCCTGATCATGGCTCACGGCGACGACCGCGGCATCAGGGTGCCGCCGCGCCTGGCCGCGGTGCAGGCCGTGGTGATGGTCGTGAAGGACGACGACGGCTCCGTCACCGAGGCGGCGCGTCGTCTGGTGCAGGAGCTCACCGATGCAGGCGTGCGGGTCCGGCTCGACGCCCAGGTCGCGACCGCCTTCGGTCGCCGAGCGACCGACTGGGAGCTGAAGGGCGTGCCGGTGCGCATCGAGGTCGGCCCCCGGGACCTGGCCGAGGGCCGCGTCGTGATCGCCCGTCGCGACACCGGCGGGAAGTCACCCACCGAGGTGACCGCCGCGGCGGCGACGCTGCCCGCTCTGCTCGAGGAGATCCAGCGCGCGATGGTCTCGACCGCACTCGCCGAGCGCGACGCCCGCACCGTCGACTGCTCGACGATCGACGAGGCGCTCGAGGCAGCGTCCACCGGGTTCGCCCGGATCGCCTGGTCGGCGGTTGGCGACGAGGGCATCGAACGCCTCGGACGCGATGCCGTGACGGTGCGGTGTCTGCAGACACCCGACGGCGACCTGCCCGCATCGGACGACGACCCCGATGCCGTCGCCCTCGTCGCCCGGTCCTACTGACAGCGAGCCCGTGCCGGTGGTGTGCTGCGACCTCGCAGCGCAGCACCGGCCGGGCCCTCGGCGGCCACCTGTTCGTCACCTGTCCGACACGGTCCGCGCGGTCATCGGCTAGAGTGTTCTCCGTTCCGGTTCTCCGGAGGGCGTGGGCATTGCCCACGCCTTTTCTATGGAGCCGGCTCAACACGGTCCGTCGGCGCATGCCCCGGACCCCGAGTGCCCGCCGCAGGTGTCGTCGGGTGAGTCCCAGAGCGCAGGAGGTGAGCCGTGAGCGTGACCGTCGACAGGGTCCGGGAAGTGATCGTCCCGTTGCTCGCGGACCTCGATGTCGAGCTGTACGACGTCGACCACATCGGCGGAAGCCTCCGGGTCACCCTGGACCGACCGGGTGGTATCGACGTCGCCTCCATCACCCGTGCCACCCGAGCCATCTCCGCGGCGCTGGACGAGGCCGACGTGGTTCCCAACGCCTACACCCTCGAGGTGTCGAGCCCGGGCATCGAACGTCAGCTCCGCACCGCCGAGCACTTCCGGGGCGCGGTCGGTGAGGACATCAAGATCAAGACCCGAGCGGGTGTCGAGGGCGACCGCCGCGTCGAGGGTCGCCTGAGCGCCGTCGAGGACGGGTCGGTCACCCTCGAGCTCGACGACGGCTCGACCCGCAGCCTGTCGATCGACGACGTCGACCGGGCGCACACCGTCCACGACTGGACGCCGGCCCCCAAGCCCGGCAAGCAGTCGAAGGGCTCCAAGAGCTCGAACCCCACGAAACCGAACGACAGTGAGGCCACGCCATGAACCCCGAGATGATGCAGGCGCTGCAGGAGCTCGCAGCCGACCGCGGGATCACCGTCGACACGCTGTTCTCCGCGCTCGCAGAGGCGCTCGAGGCCGCGTACAAGAAGCAGCTGGACGCGAAGGAGTTCGCGTGGGTGAACATCGACACCGAGACCGGTGAGATCCGCGTCTTCGCCCAGGACCTGGACGAAGAGGGCGAGCCGGTCGGTCCCGAGCTCGACGTCACCCCCGACGACTTCGGACGCATCGCTGCGCAGACGACCCGCCAGGTCATGACCCAGCGCATCCGAGAGGCCGAGCGCGAGCTCAAGTACGAGGAGTACGCCGGTCGGGAGGGCGACATCGTCACGGGCATCATCCAGCAGTCCGACACCCGCTACACGCTGCTCGACCTGGGTCGTGTCGAGGCGCTGCTGCCGCAGTCCGAGCAGGTCTCCTACGAACGGCCCGAGCCGGGCGAGCGCGTCAAGGCGTACATCGTCGAGGTCCGTCGCACCGCGAAGGGCCCGCAGATCGTGGTGTCGAGGACCCATCCGGGCCTCATCCGTCGCCTGTTCGAGCTCGAGGTCCCCGAGATCGCCGACGGCGTCGTCGAGATCAAGGCCTGCGCCCGTGAACCAGGTCAGCGCACCAAGATCGCCGTGTGGTCGAACGACCCGAACGTCGACCCGGTCGGTTCCTGCGTCGGCGCCCGCGGTGCCCGCGTCCGCATGGTCGTGAACGAGCTGCGTGGCGAGAAGATCGACATCGTGCCGTTCTCGGACGACCAGAACGACTTCGTGATGAAGGCCCTGCAGCCGGCAAAGGTCAAGGAGGTGCGGATCAACTACGACACCCGCGTCGCCGAGGTGATCGTGCCGGACTTCCAGCTCTCGCTCGCGATCGGCAAGGAGGGCCAGAACGCCCGCCTCGCGACCCGCCTGACCGGTCTGCGCATCGACATCCGCAGCGAGACCGAGATCGCCGAGCAGGAGGCCTACGAGCGCACCTACGGCACCGACGCCTACGCAGAGGGCCAGTGGATCGTGGATCCAGCGACGGGTGAGCAGCTCTGGCAGCCGACCGACGGCTCGCCGGCGATGACGCTCGAGCAGTGGGAAGCCGCGCAGGCCGAGGCCAACGCGGAAGAGGTCGAGGAGATCGTCACCGAGGCCCTGGCCGAGGACGTCGCCGAGGCCATCGACGAGGTCGAGGACGTCATCGCGACCGAAGAGGTCGACGAGGAGGAGGCGGAGCTGGCCGAGGTGGCCGCCGACGCCGAGTCCGATGCGCCGGCCGGCGATGACGCTTCCGGTGACGACCACTCCCGGTGATGACACTCCCGGTGATGACACTCCCGGTGATGACACAGCCACGGAGGCCTGAGGGTCCCCAGCGCACGTGCGTCGGCTGTCGCCGTCGCACCGCCCAGGCCGATCTGATCCGGCTCGTCGTCGGGCCCGACGGGATCGCGGTCGGACGGACCCGACCCGGTCGGGGGGCGTGGCTCTGCGACGACGCGGCCTGCGTCGAGGCGGCGCTCGCCAAGGGCGCCCTGGCGCGGGCCTTGCGCGTCGATCGGTCCTCGATCGACGCGGCCGCGGTCCGTCGAGCGGTCTCCGACAGCGTCCCGGCCGACCGGGCACCCGGCGCGACCCAGAGGTGAACGGCTGGATGTGACGCTCGTCCGCTGCACGGAAGGCGGTTCGTACAGCGTCGCGATCCGTGCGAAGATGTATGACTGCCGGTGGAGCCCGGCGCCCGTCGCGCCCGGGGTACCGCGGGCGCAGCGGTCATGAGTGGTGGCCGGCGACCGGTCACCAAGGAACGAACGGAACGTTTTGGCAAAGCTACGGGTGTACGAGCTTGCGAAAGAGCTCGGTCTCACCAACAAGGAGTGCATCGACCTCTGCAACGCGCTGGGTATACGGCGTGAAGAGTCACTCGTCCTCGCTGGACGGTGCCTATGCAGATCAGGTCCGCCGCAAGGCGCAGCGTGAGGGCCTGGTCCGTGACCAGCAGCCGGAGGAGCCTGCGAAGAAGACGGGCAAGAAGGCCGCCGACAAGGCTCCCGAACCGGAGCCGGCAGCGGCCGAGGCGCCCGCGCCTGCGCCCGCACCCCCTGCACCTGTCGAGCCGCAGCCCGCAGCGCCTGCGGCCGAGGCGCCGAGCGCGCCCGTCGAGGCAGCTCCCGCAGCGGAGCCCGCCACGAAGAAGGTCATCTCGTCGAAGCCGACGAGCGGTCGACCGGCGCCTCGTCCCGTCGACCCGCCCGCAGCCCCGCCGCGCCCCGCAGCGCCGACCCCGTCGGCCCCTGCAGCGGCGGCTCCCGCACCGCAGCCGCCCGCTGCACCGGCGCCTGCTGCACCGGCGGCGCCCGCACCCGCCCCGGCGGCCACTCCGGCCCCGGAGCCTCCCGCGGCTGCACCCCAGGCCCCAGCGGCCCAGGCCCCAGCGGCCCGCACCGGTGACGGCCCCGCCGCACCCGACGCACCGGCACCCGGCGGTGCTCCCGCACCGTCCGGTCCGCCGCTGTCCGCGTCGGGCAAGCCGATCCCGCCGCCGCCCGGTCCGCCGTTGTCGCGGTCGGGCAAGCCGATCCCGCCGCCGCCCGGTCTGGGTGGTCGTGGTCCTGCTCCCGCAGGGCGTGGCCCCGGAGGCCCGCGTGGCCCCCGTCCCGGTGGCGGCGCGCCGCGTCCCGGTGGTGGACCCGGTGGCGGCTTCCGCCCCGGTGGTGGCCCGTCGTTCCCGCCACCCGGTGGTGGGCCCGGTGGTGGTCCCGGTGGCCGTGGCCGCCCCGGCGGACAGCAGCGTCCGCCGCGACGCAAGGGACGTCGCCGTCGCAACCGCGAAGAGCTCCAGCCGATGGACATGCCGAGCTACACGCCGGCGAGTGCACCGGTCCCCGAGGGCGTCGTCGTCATCGAGCGTGGTTCGACCCCGCAGGACCTCGGCGCACGCCTGAACCGCACCGCGGCCGACGTCGTCCGCTTCCTGCTCCAGCAGGGCGAGATGGTCACCGCGACGCAGTCGCTGTCCGACGAGATGATCGAGCTCTTCGCCGAAGAGGTCGGTGCCGAGATCTCGCTGGTCGACCTCGGCCAGGAGCAGGAGGTCGAGCTCCGCAAGGTCCTCGACATCCCCGAGGACGACGACGTCGAGTACGAGTCCTGGCCGCACCGACCCCCGGTCATCACCGTCATGGGCCACGTCGACCACGGCAAGACCAAGCTGCTCGACCGCATCCGCAAGGCGAACGTGGTCGCCGGCGAGGCCGGTGGCATCACGCAGCACATCGGCGCCTACCAGGTCGAGAAGGACGGCCGCAGGCTGACCTTCATCGACACCCCCGGTCACGAGGCGTTCACCGCCATGCGTGCCCGTGGCGCCGACGTCACCGACATCGTGGTGCTGGTCGTCGCGGCCGACGACGGCGTCATGCCCCAGACCCTCGAGGCCATCGCGCACGCCAAGGCGGCCGAGGTCCCGATCGTCGTGGCGATCAACAAGATCGACCGTGAGGGCGCAGATCCCACCCGCGTCATGCAGCAGCTCTCCGAACACGGGCTCGTTCCCGAGTCGTGGGGCGGCGACACGATGATGTGCGAGGTCTCGGCCCTGCAGGGCCTGGGCATCGACGAGCTGCTCGAGAACCTGCTCGTGGTCTCCGAGATCGAGGACCTGCGGGCCAGCTCCGAAGGCCGCGCCCGTGGCGTGGTCATCGAGGCGCACCTCGACATCGGCCGTGGTCCGGTCGCGTCGATCCTGGTGCAGCACGGCACGCTCCGCGTCGGTGATCCGCTGGTCGCCGGCCCCGCATGGGGTCGCATCCGGGCGCTCATCAACGACCACGGCGAGCAGATCAAGGAAGCAGGCCCGTCGACCCCGGTCGAGGTGCTCGGCCTGTCCGACGTGCCGTTCGCCGGTGACGACTTCGTGGTCGCCCCCGACGAGCGCAAGGCCCGTTCGGTCGCCGAGACCCGCGAGCGCTGGCAGCGTGAGGCCGCACGTGGCCAGAACGCAGCGGTCAACGTGCAGGGTGCCCGCCTCGAGGACATCTTCGCCCAGATCCAGGCCGGCGAGCAGACGAGCCTCAACCTCATCGTCAAGGCCGACGCACAGGGTTCGCTCGAGGCGCTCACCGAGAGCCTCAAGAAGCTCGAACGTCCCGAGGTCAAGGTGGGCTTCGTGCTCCGTGGCGTCGGTGGCATCTCCGAGTCCGACATCCAGCTCGCAGCCACCTCGGACGCGACGATCATCGGCTTCAACACCAGGCCGAGCCGTCAGGCCCGTGACCTCGCCGCCAGCGAAGGCGTCGAGATCCGTACCTACGAGATCATCTACAAGCTGCTCGAGGACGTCGAAGCAGCGATGATCGGCATGCTCGAGCCGGAGTACGAAGAGGTCGTCACCGGCGACGCCGAGGTCCGCGAGATCTTCAAGGTCCCGAAGATCGGTTTCATCGCCGGTTGTCTGGTCCAGTCGGGTGTCATCACCCGAGGGTCCAAGGTCCGCTTCCTGCGTGACGGCGGCATCCTCTGGAAGGGCGAGATCTCGTCGCTGCGACGCTTCAAGGACGATGTCCGCGAGGTGTCCGCCGGCTACGAGTGCGGCATCGGCCTGTCGGACTTCCAGGACCTGAAGAGCGGCGACATCATCGAGACCTACGAGCTCCGCGAGATCCCGCGGGTCTGAGTCCTTCGACGCCCGGTCGTTCGGCAGTTCGCTGCTCGGACGGCCGGGCGTCGCCGCGCCCGACGACGTGGTCAGTCGGCCTCGACGGTCGACACCGTGACGTCGGTGATCCGATCCGTGCCGAGGCGCACCATGCCGTCGCGTGCCCCGCCGGCGAGCGCCGCGCCACGTGAGCTCACCAGCAGCCGGGCGTCGGTCGGGTGCACCAGCGGCTGCGCGATCCAGCGCAGGCGGTAGCGGTCACCCGGCGTGACCGCACCGATCAGGTCGACGGTCACCGTGCGCTGCTCACCGGCTGGGAGGTCGACGGTGACCGTGTGGCGACGCAGATCATCGGTCTCCGAGACGGATCCGATCGCTGCCTCGGCGTCGCCGATCAGGGCGCCGGTCGCACGGAACGGGGTGATGATCGACAGCTGGGTCCGGTTCGTCGCGGGTGCGGCGCCGGTGGGCGGAATCGTGACCTCGGTGCCGAGATCACCGGGCGGAAGGTCGTTGGTCATGGTCACCACGACCCTCGACCGGACCTCGCCGCTCTCCGGGTCCCAGTCGACGTCGTAGTCGACGCTGCGCCGGAGGTGGGCGTCGATCTTCGACGGGTTGGCGTTGCGGTTCACCACGGCGAGCAGGTCCGCCCCATCCGGTGCTCCGACCGGTCGGTCGAGACCCGACAGGACGAGCACGTCACGGTCCTCGGGGTGCAGCGAGTGGAACTGCAGGCGACCCTGGGCGACGACCGGGCCGAATCGCTCCGCCAGGGTACGCGGCGCGGGGGTCTGCTGACCGGTCAGCCGGTCGAGTGCGAGCTCGACGATCTCGGTGACCGTGGCGTCGGCCCGTCCGTCGAGATCGCCGACGAACTGTCCACGGGTGAGGAACTCGACGGCGTCGGTATCGGACAGGGACGTCCCGTCGCTCGTCGTGACCGGTCCGGTCACCGACAGCAGCGCCGCCAGCGCGAAGGGATCGGCGTAGATCACGCCGTCGAGCGGGGCACCGCCAGGCGCCTGTGGGTAGAGCTCGGCCGCCACGTCGGCCACCGTCGCCAGATCAGGGCTGGCTCCCCAGTTCTGGGGGAACCGGGTGGGTCCCATGGCGGACAACGCCGGCGGGACCTCGACGCTGAGCGTCGGGCGGAGCTCGGTGGTCGGGCCGAACAGCTCGTAGGGGGCGCCGACCCGCACGACCTCGAGGCGGCCATCGGTCGCGACCAGTTCCGCCCAGTTGCCGAGGTGGCCGCCCAGGTCGCGGGCCTCGGCCGGATTGCCGAGCAGCAGCAGGTAGCGGCGTGGTCCGTCCGAGCCGAGCAGGGCCGGCAGGTCCTCGACCGCTGCCGCGGCGAGTGCCGTGCTGCGCCGGACCTCTCCCAGCTGCGACGACAGGTCATCGAGCTCGGTCCGCACGGGGGCTGCGATCCACGGCGCGTCCAGCGCCGCGATCTGGTCGTCGGCAGCGACGACGGCGTCGGACGCAGCCGTGATCGGCCCGGCGAACGCCGCGAGGCGCTCGAGGTCGATGCGTCCATCGGGCAGGCGTAGCTGGTCGTAGTCGACCTCGGCACCCAACGCTCCAGCCGCGTCGGTCAACCGGGCGCCGGTCGCTGCGACGGTCCGGACCGCCTCCAGGTTCTGCGCCACCACGGGCGTCATCCGGGCGGGGGCCGCCCACCACGAGTCGGTCACCCGGACGACGGAGCGGAACTCGTCAGCGGAGTGCTCGAACCCGGCGGCACCCTCGTCGGACTCGCCGCTGCCCAGCGCTCGGACGCTGTCGGTCGTTTGGTCCGCTGCATCGAGGATGCGGCCGCGTTGGGTGAGCGCGACCGCAGCCCCTGACGCGACACCGACGGCGAGTACGGCGAGCACGGCGAGCGCAGCGAGGACGATCCGCCGCCGCGCCCGTGACGACGCGACCCGGTACCCGGAGATCCACAGCGGCACGATCGCCGCAGCGGCGAGCACCGCGGTCGCGCCGGACGGCGAGGCCGGCCACGTCAGCTGCATCGCGGCGACCGCGACGAGGCCCCCGACCAGGGCGCCAGCGACGCGGTTGCGTCGGTTCCGCCAGGCGAGCACGAGGGCGACGACGAGCGCCCCGACGCCGATCAGCAGGGGAGCACCCTCGAGACCGACGGACACGAGCGCCGCAGCGATCAACAGGCTCCAGCGACGTGCCCGCGAGGCGGCGGCGACGGTGGCGACCACGACGCCCGCGACGTACAGGGCGTCGAACGCGGCGAGGTCGGTGGGTGCGGCGTCGGTGGTCAGGACCGCGACGACGGCCGCGACCAGAGCGATCGCGGCGACCCCGATCAGGCGCCCGGTCGTCAGTTCGGAGCGGCGGCGGGACCGGCGTACCTCTGAGGGCGGTGCGTCGACCTGGCTCGTGCTCATGACCGCTTCAGTGTGCCCGATCACCGAACGTCGTTCGACGGGGCAATTCCACCCGGCCGCGAAACCGCTGACAGCGGACCCTCGGGGGCGTGGTACCAATGTCGGTATGGCACGTCGGCGACACTCTGCACCGCGTCAGTTCAGCCGGACCGATCGAGTGGGCGAGCAGCTCCGCGAGATCGTCGCGTCCGAGCTCGAACGCATCGGCGACGAACGGCTCGAGCTGGTCACGATCACCGCGGTCGACGTCGACGGGTCGCTCGAGACCGCCGACGTCTTCTACTCGGCCATGTCGGCCGACGAGGAGGGCCGCTCCGAAGAGGTGGCCGAGGCGCTCGACGAGCAGCGTTGGAAGGTGCAGCAGCTGATCAACCGGGCGGTGCAGATGCGACGCACCCCGCAGATCAGGTTCCGTCCCGACACCGTGCTGTCGTCCGCGCTGCGCATCGAGGAGATCCTCCGCGACATCGGCCAGCAGGACGACGGAGAGCCCGATCACCGCGAGCAGGGCGACGGCGAGCAGTCCGGCGCCGACGCAGCACCGACGTCGAGCGACGAACCGCCGGAGTGAGCCGCCGACGACGTTCCGACGACGGCCCCACCGGCATCTGCATCGTCGACAAGCCCTCCGGGTGGACGAGTCACGACGTCGTCGCCAAGGCCAGGGGTCTGCTCGGGACCCGTCGCGTCGGTCACTCCGGCACGCTCGACCCGATGGCGACCGGGGTGCTGGTGCTCGGCGTCGGGCGGGCGACCCGTCTGCTGACGTTCATCACGGGTGTCGACAAGACCTACGAGGCCCGCATCACGTTCGGCAGCGAGACCGACAGCCTGGACGCGGACGGCGAGGTGACCGCCACCCACGACATGGCGGGTCTGGCGCCCGCTGCCGTGCTCGCCGCCGCCGAGACGTTGACGGGGCCGATCGAGCAGGTGCCGCCGATGGTGTCCGCGATCCAGGTCGACGGTCGGCGGTTGCACGAGCTCGCACGTGAGGGCATCGAGATCGAGCGGGCCGCCCGCCCCGTGACGGTGCGCCGGTTCGACCTGAGCCCGACCGACGATCCGCTCGTCTGGGACGCCGTGGTGGAGTGCTCGTCGGGCACCTACGTGCGGTCGTTGGCAGCCGACCTCGGCACGGCCCTCGGCGGGGGAGCGCACCTGAGCGCGCTGCGGCGCACCGCGGTGGGGCCCTTCGACCTGTCCGAGGCACAGCCCCTGGGTGAGTCGCTGGCCGTGTTGCCGGTGATCGAGGGTGTGCGACACCTGGGACGTGTCGACGTCGACGACGAGCTCGCCGGGTTCGTGCGCCACGGGCGGGTCCTGTCACTCGACGCACTGGGCGCCGAGGGTCCCGGGCCGTGGGCCGTGGTCGCCTCCGACGACGAGCTGCTCGCCGTCTACCAGGCGCACCGCGACGACTCGGCGAAACCAGCCATCGTGCTCGCCGCACCGGACGCTGGTTGAGACTGCCCACGCTGGTTGATGTCGCGAGCCCTGGATAGCGTTCGGCCGTGGACATCCTCCGAGACGACGACTCCTGCCCCGCTCCGCCCGAAGGCTCCGTGGTGACGATCGGGGCGTACGACGGCGTGCACCTGGGCCATCGGACCGTCATCGCCGAGGTCCGGCGACGGGCGCAGGAGCAGGGCATGCGCTCCGCCGTCGTCACCTTCGACCGCCATCCCGCCCAGGTGATCCGGCCGGACTCGGCCCCGCTGCTGCTGACGACGCTCGATCAGAAGCTCGAGCTGCTCGCCGAGACCGGCGTCGACTACGCGCTCGTCGTGCGCTTCGACGAGGAGCGTTCGAACGAGAGCGCCGAGGACTTCGTGCGGACCGTGCTGGTCGACTGCCTGCGCGCCCGTGAGGTCGTGGTCGGAGAGGACTTCCACTTCGGTCACCGCCGGCGGGGCAACGTCGAGATGCTCGAGGAGATGGGCACCGAGCTCGGCTTCGAGGTGCTCGGTCACAAGCTCGTGGGCTCGGACGGACAGGCGGCGCGCGACGACGCGCAGGTGTCGTCGACCGCGATCCGGCGGGACCTGCACGAAGGGCGTCTCGTCGACGCGAACCTCCGTCTCGGTCGTCCCTACGAGATGCGAGGTCCGGTGGTCCAGGGTGACCGACGGGGCCGAACGCTCGGCTTCCCGACGGCGAACGTGGCGATCCCCGATGAGATGCTCATGCCGGCCGACGGCATCTACGCCGGGTGGCTCCGCTGCGACGACGTCGACGGCGGTCGGGCGCTGGCGTCCGCGATCTACGTGGGGCGCCGTCCGACGTTCTACGACGACCAGGCCATGGTGCTGCTCGAGGTGCACGTCCTGGACTTCAGCGGTGACCTGTACGGCAAGGACGTGCGGGTGCAGTTCACGCACCGCATCAGGGCCGACGCCCGGTTCGCCTCGGCCGAGGAGCTGGCGACCCAGCTGCGCGCCGACTGCGATCGGGCGCGGCAGCTGCTCGCCCTGTGATCGCCGCTGCCCGCCCGAGGGGCCATCAGCCGTTCCGTGGGGCGCTCCCGATACGCTGACGTTTTGTCGGGTGTCGTGCGGCACACGGCGTGGGGAGGTGGATCCGCACCATGACAGAGGTTGCCGACCCGATCGAGGGACCCACGCTCGATGCGCCGTTCGTCGACGGCGCGGTCGACGCACCTCGTCTGGCACGCCACCAGATCGTGCTCGAGGACGGTCATCGCGTCGGGGTGACCGTCGCCGGCAAGGGGGTGCCGCTCGTCGTGGTGCACGGGTTCTCGGCCGAGGGGTTCCTGTACGCGCAGTCCCTGTCCCGTCTGGTCAAGATGGGCTTCAAGGTCATCGCCATCGACACCGCCGGGCACGGCGCGACCCAGGGCCTCCCGCTGAGTGGCCAGAGCCTGAACGACTACGCCGACCTGCTGGGGCGCGCGATCGACGAGCTGGGCATCGAACGCTTCGTGGTCGCCGGACACTCGATGGGCGGGCAGCTCATCATCCGGATGGCCGCCAACAGGCCGGAGCGGGTGATCGGCGTGGTGCTGATCGACGCGATCGTGGGCGACACCTGGGACCACATGGTCCAGCTGTTCCGCGTCGCGCCGCCGCTGCTGAACGTCGTCGGAGGTCTGCTGATGCTGGACTCGATGACGGTGATCCCGACGTTCTCGGATCCGCGTCAGGCCATGAAGCTGGTGCGGCTGGTCGTGCCGACGTTCGCCGCGCACGCTGTGCAGCCCTGGCGGCTGCTCGGGCCGATGTGGACGATCCTGCGGTCCCGGGCGAGTCGCTACGCCCTCGACGCGCTGCGCGATCACGACGTGCCCGTCTTCGTGCTGCACGGCGCCTGGGACCTGGCCGTGCCCCACCGCACCGCACGCGACACCGTCGATCGCACCGACGGCGTGCTCATCACGATCGAACGGGCCGGTCACTCGTGGATCCTGAAGGACCCCGAGACCTTGCCGGCGATCATCGCCGATCTGCTGTCGGCCGAGCTGGGCGAGAGCATCCGGACGTCGCTGCGTGCGGCAGGGGTGCGCAAGCAGCGCCCGACCCTCGCCGATGTCGAGCGGGTCTGCTACCGCCCCGGGGCCCGCGTCCTGACGTTGACCCCTGCGGACACACGCCGCAGGGTGGTGGGGCGACATCGGGCCCCGCAGTACAGCTGGCAGGTCCGCAGGCCGGCGAGCTAACGTCGTCCCTTCCCGGCTGAGCAGCCGGGCCACCGCGCCGAGATTCGCGGTTCCCTCGCACGACCCTCGTGGTCGTCCCACGGAGCTGTCGGTCATCGGGGCCGGGTCGGACACCCAACACGGAGGTACCCCCATGGGCAATCGTCAGCCCACCAACCTGCCGCCCAAGGCGGACACGATCACGAAGTTCGGCAAGGACTCCGCCGACACCGGGTCGGCCGAGGTGCAGATCGCGCTCCTGACGGACCGCATCAACCACCTGACCGAGCACCTGAAGATGCACAAGAAGGACCACCACTCCCGTCGTGGTCTGCTGATGCTGGTCGGCAAGCGCCGCCGCTTCCTGGACTACCTCAAGAAGAACGACATCGAGCGGTACCGCACGGTCATCGCCGAGCTGGGCCTGCGCCGCTGAGGCGTGCCAGCTGCAGAGCCGCTGATCCAGGCACAACCGAGAACCGTGGACGGGGCCGGCGCCGAGCCGGCCCCGTTCGCGTTCCGGTGGCGTGGGTCGGGTAGCCTGGTCGGAACACATCACAACAAGTGAGTGCGGAAGGCCGGTCAGTTTCCGGTTGCCGATCTCCGAGCTGGCACGAATCCGCTCGGGCGTCGACGTCTGGGAGCTGGCCCGAACCGCACCGAACGATCCCGAGGGGGATCGAAGGAGGGCCAAGTGGCCACAGCTATCCGCGTCGAGGCACCGATTGGTGCCGGCGACGAGAAGATCATGTCCCTGGAGACCGGCAAGCTCGCCGGGCTCGCAGGTGGCGCAGTGCTCGCCGGCATCGGCGACACCCGAATCCTCGTGACCGCGACCGCGGCCGGGCACGTCCGGGAGGGCATCGACTTCTTCCCGCTCACCGTCGACATCGAGGAGCGCATGTACGCCGCGGGCAAGATCCCCGGCTCGTTCTTCCGCCGTGAGGGCCGTGCGCCCGAGTCCGCGATCCTCACCTGTCGTCTGATCGACCGGCCGCTGCGCCCGTCGTTCCCGTCGGACTTCCGCAACGAGGTCCACATCGTCGGCACCGTGCTCGGCGCCGATCAGGCCAACCCGTACGACGTGCTCGCCATCAACGCCGCGTCGGCTGCCCTGATGATCTCGGACATCCCGTTCGAGGGTCCCATCGGTGCCGTCCGCCTGGCCTACGACGCCGACGGCGAGTGGATCGCCCACCCGACCTACGAGGAGAGCGACGAGTCGTCGTTCGAGATCGTCGTCGCCGGCCGTGAGCTCGACAACGGCGATGTCGCCGTCATGATGGTCGAGGCCGGTGGCACCGAAGCCGCCTGGGGTCTCTACGAGAACGGCTCGCCGAAGGTCGACGAGGCCGCTCTGGCGTCCGCGCTCGAGGCTGCGAAGGCGCCGATCAAGGCTGCCATCGCCGCCCAGCGTGAGCTGGTCGCAGGTGTCGTCGCCGCCAAGGGCGAGATCGGCACCATGGACTACACCCCGCAGGTCGACTACTCCGACGACATCTACGCGTCGGTCAAGGAACTCGGCGCCGAGCGCATCACCGAGATCATGCAGATCGCCGACAAGGCCGAGCGCACCGCCGCCGAGGGCGCGCTGCGTGACGAGCTGCTCGAGCGCCTCGTCCCGAACCTGGTCGAGACAGCGGTCGCAGCCGGCGAGCCCGCCGATGTCGCCACGACGTTGGCGAACAAGCACGTGAAGAGCGCGTTCCGCTCGCTGTCGAAGTCCACCGTCCGGTCGCGGATCGTCAACGAGGGCGCCCGCATCGACGGCCGCGGCCTCGCCGATCTCCGTCCGCTGTCGGCCGAGGTGGGCGTCCTGCCCACCGCGCACGGCACCGGCCTGTTCCAGCGTGGCGAGACCCAGGTCCTCAACGTCGCCACCCTGGGTATGGCGAAGATGGACCAGATGATCGACGGCATCGACCCGATCACCCGCAAGCGCTACCTGCACCACTACAACTTCCCGCCGTTCTCCACCGGCGAGCCGGGCTTCATGCGTGGCCCGAAGCGTCGTGAGATCGGCCACGGTGCCCTCGCCGAGCGCGCCGTGTTCCCGGTGGTGCCCTCGCTCGAGGAGTTCCCCTACACGATCCGTCTGGTGTCCGAGGTCCTCGGCTCCAACGGGTCGTCGTCGATGGCGTCGGTGTGCGCCTCGACCCTGTCGCTGATGGACGCCGGTGTGCCGATCAAGGCGCCGGTCGCCGGCATCGCCATGGGCCTCATCTACGCGGACGGCAAGTACGTCACCCTCACCGACATCCTCGGTGCGGAAGACGCCTTCGGCGACATGGACTTCAAGGTCGCCGGCACCGCCGAGTTCATCACCGCGCTGCAGCTCGACACGAAGATCGACGGCATCCCCTCCGACGTGCTCGCCGCGGCCCTCAACCAGGCCAAGGAAGCTCGTCTGCAGATCCTCGACGTGATGGCCAGCGCGATCGCTGCTCCTCGTGACGAGGTCGCCGAGACCGCCCCGAAGATCATCAGCTTCGAGATCCCGATCGACAAGATCGGCGAGGTCATCGGCCCGAAGGGCAAGGTCATCAACGCCATCCAGGCCGAGACCGGCGCGAACATCAGCGTCGACGACGACGGCATGGTCGGCACGGTCGCGATCGCGGCGGTCGACGCCGGTGCGATGGCCGAGGCCGAGCGCCAGATCAAGCTCATCCTCGATCCGCCCACCGCAGAGGTCGGCGCCGAGTACGACGGCCGTGTCGTGAACATCACCAAGTTCGGTGCGTTCGTGAACATCCTCCCGGGTCGGGACGGCCTGCTGCACATCTCCAAGCTCGGAGGCGGCAAGCGCATCGACCGTGTCGAGGACGTCGTCGACCTGGGTGACGCCGTCAAGGTGCGTGTCGACGACATCGACCCGAACGGGAAGATCTCGCTGGCACTGGTGGACGACGTCTCCCCAAAAGCGAGTGAGGGTGGCGCCGACGGCGCTGCCCACTCCGCGGTGTCCGGCTCCGACAGCGAGGCCGAGGCCTCGGAGGGGTCGAGCGACCGCATCGAGATGAACTTCGCCGAGAGCTTCGACGCAGAGCTCACCGAGACCTTCGGTGACCTCGGTCCGGCTCCGGTGCGTTCCGGTGGCGGCAACCGTGGCGGTGATCGCAACGACCGTGGTGGTCGTGGCGGCTCCGGCGGCGGTCGTGGTGGCCGTGGCGGCGGCGGTGGCCGCGGTCGCAGGTGACGGCGACGCCGCACCAGAGCACTGACGACATCCAGCGGGCGGTGGCTTTGCCACCGCCCGTTGTCGATGTCCGTCGCACCGTGCTGCCCAACGGCGTCCGTGTCCTGACCGACCGCGTGCCCGACGCCGCGTCGGCGACCCTGGCCGTGTGGGCCGGGATCGGCGGCCGGGACGAGTCCCCGGAGGGTGCGGGTTCGTCGCACTTCCTCGAACACCTGCTGTTCAAGGGCACCGAGCGTCGCAACGCCCTCGACATCGCGCTCGAGATCGACTGCGTGGGCGGCGACATGAACGCCTACACGAGCAGCGAGTACACGGCGTACTACGCCCGGGTGCCGGCCTCGGAGTACGAGGTCGCCTCGGAGATCCTGCTCGACGTGGTCGCCGAGCCGGCGCTGCGTCCGGGGGAGTTCGACAGCGAGCGAGAGGTCATCCTCGAGGAGCTCGCCGCGGCCGACGACGACCCCGAGGACCTGGTCGGCGTGCGGCTCTTCGAAGCCCTGTTCCCCGGTGATCCCTTGGGGCGAGAGGTCCTGGGCAGCGTCGAGAGCATCGACGCGCTCACCCGTGACGACGTCGCCGGGTTCTTCGCCGAGTGGTATCGCCCGGTGAACCTGGTGATCACCGGATCGGGCCTCATCGACCACGACCGACTCGTCGACGACGTCGCCGAACGGTTCGGAGCGGGTCCCTCGGGCTCGGCGCCGCGCCGCTCTTCGCCGCCAGCGGCGGTCGCAGCGACCGTGCGAGACGACCGTGGCGGCGAGCTCGCGCACCTGGCGCTCGGCTGGCGCACCCGGGGTGCGCTCGACGAGGGTCGCTTCGCGTTGACCGTGCTGAACCACGTGTTGGGTTCCGGCCCGTCGTCGCGCCTGTTCCAGACGGTGCGCGAGGAACGCGGTCTGACGTACTCGATCGTCTCGGGCCTGACCCAGTACAGCGATGCCGGGGCGCTCACCGTGCAGTGCGCGACCGGGACGGCCAAGGCGGCGGAGCTGCTCGAGGTCGTCGAGGCACAGGTCGAGGAGCTGCGCCGCAACGGCATCCGACCCGACGAGCTCGACCGTGCCAAGCGGTCGCTGCGCGGGTCGTTGGTGCTGGGACTCGAGGACCCGAGCTCGCGTGGTGCCCGGCTGGGCATCTCCGAGACGGTGCGGGGCGAGGTCGTGCCGTTGGCACGCCACCTCGAGCTGATCGACGCGGTCGACGTCGACGACGTCGCTGCTGCCGCGGCGACGGTGTTCGGCTCACCCCGTGTGCTGTCGATCGTCGGTCCCGGAGGCCTCGAACAACTCGGCTGAGACGCCCGCGGGCCCAGCCCTCGAGTGAGTTCAGCCGTCGAGTGAGTTCAGCCGTCGAGTGAGTTCAGCCGTCGAGGGTGTCGGCGCGTTCGACCTCGTCGCGGGTCACGCCCAACACGAACAGGATGGCGTCCAGGTACGGGACGTTGACCGTCGTGTCGGCGGCCTCCTGGACCAGCGGCTTCGCGTTGAACGCGATGCCGAGTCCTGCCGCTGCGAGCATGTCGAGGTCGTTGGCGCCGTCACCGACCGCCACGGTCTGCGAGACCGGCACGCCCTCGTCGCGGGCGAAGGCGAGCATGAGCTCGGCCTTGCGGGCCCGGTCGACGACCCGTCCGAGCACCCGCCCGGTCAGGCGTCCGTCGATGATCTCGAGGTGGTTCGCCTCGGCGTGGTCGAGCTCGAGCTCGGCGGCCAGACCGTCGGTGAAGTGCGTGAAACCACCCGACACGATCCCGACGCTGTAGCCGAGCCGCTTGAGCGTGCGCACGAACGTCCTGGCGCCGGGTGTGAGGCGCATCGCGGCGCGGGCGCGACCGACGGCGGCCAGATCGAGCCCCTCGAGCAGCGCGACACGTTCACGCAGGGCGGCCTCGAAGTCGAGCTCGCCGGCCATCGCTCGGTCGGTGAGCCCCCGGACGGCGTCGAGGCAGCCGGCTTCCGCCGCGAGCAGCTCGATGACCTCGTCCTGGATCAGGGTGGAGTCGACGTCGAGCACGACCAGCCGCTTGGCCCGTCGCTCGATCCCCTCGGGTTGGATGGCGACGTCGAGGCGGTGCGCCGCGGCGGCCTCGCCGAGCAGGCGGTGCAGCGCGATGGGTTCCGCTCCGGTGACCCTGAACTCGTAGGCGTACACCGGGTAGCGGGCGAGCCGGATGATCCGGTCGATGTTGCCGCCCGAGGCGGCGATGCCGGCTGCGACCGCGCCGATCTCGGCGGGGGAGAGGGCGGTCTCGAGCTCGTGGCCGAGCACCGTGACGGCCTCGACGTTGCCCTTGTCGGTGCTCACCGCAGGCACCGGGTCGAGCGAGACCTGTAGATCGTGGCCGACCGCGAAGTCGGCCAGGTCGGCCTCGAGGCGTGCACGGTCGGCGGACGCCGCGGGTGCGTCGATGACCGCGGCCAGGGTGAGGTGGCCACGCAGCAGCACCTGCTCGACGTCCTGCACCTCGACCCCGTGGGCGGCGAGGACGTGCATCAGGTCGATGGTGATGCCGGGCCGGTCGGCGCCGGACACTCGGACCAGGAGGGTCCCGTCGGGCAGGTCGGGGTCACTGCTCATGAGGGGTACGGTACGGCCCGCGAGCGGGTGGTCCCGACATCGCAAGGGGGAAGAGCATGGCTGACAGCACCGGGCTGGTCGAGATCGAGACGGTGGACACCGCCGTGCGGATCGTGCGGTTGAACCGGCCCGACCGCCTCAACGCCCTGTCGATCGACCTGGCCGTCGAGCTCGATGCGGCGCTGGCCGCGGTGGGCGACGACAACCAGGCGCGCATCGTCGTGCTGACGGGCCGCGGTCGTGGCTTCTGCTCGGGGCTCGACCTGAAGGACTACGGGATCATCCCGAACATCGACGGGCTGTCGGTGCACCGCATCGCGAGCCGTTCGATGGGCATCTACTCCCAGCTGACCCGCCGGCTGCGGGCGATCCCGCAGCCGGTGATCGCCGCGGTGAACGGTCCGGCCTTCGGCGGCGGCATGTGCCTTGCCCTCGGGGCGGATCTGCGCATCGCGGGGTCCTCGGCGGAGTTCAACGCGACCGGCATCGTCAACGGGTTGACGTCGGCCGAGATGGGTGCGGGGTGGATCCTCCCGCGGCTGATCGGCTCGGCGAACTCGAACGACCTGCTGCTCACCGGTCGTCGCATCGATGCCGCCGAGGCGCTGCGGATGGGCCTGGTCTCGCGCGTCGTCGACGACGAGGCGCTGCTCGACGAGGCGTTGTCGATGGCGGCGTCGATGGCGAAGTACTCCCACCACGGCCTCGAGGCGACGAAGCAGTCGCTGTGGGTGGAACAGGAGATCTCGAGCCTGCACGCCGCGATCGAGTTCGAGGACCGCAACCAGCTGATGGCAGGGTTCACCGACAACCTGCCCGAGGCGATCCGTGCGTTCGACCAGGGCCGCGAGCCGGTGTACCTCGACGAGCCGCGGCGCGACCTGTTCGAGGGTGGCTGAGCGGCGGGCGTCCGGCTGACGGGCCCGGCCCGACGCCGTCGTACACTTCGGTGCCATGGCGATCAAGGTCGGAGTCTTCGGAGCAGGCGGCAAGATGGGATCGACCGTCTGTCAGGCGGTCACGGAGGATCCCGATCTGGAGCTCGTCGCTGCGGTCGACCCGAGCTACCGGGGCATCGACCTGCGCACGGTCACCGGGGTCGACTCCGAGCTGCGCATCTCCGGTGAACCGAGCGCGTTCGAACGCACCGGCGCGCAGGTCGTCGTCGACTTCTCGCAGCGGAGTGCGTCGGTCGCGAACCTGGCATGGCTGGCGGCCCACGGCGTGCACGCCGTGGTCGGCACGACCGGCTTCTCCGACGAGGACCTGGCGACGTTCTCGGCGGAGTTCACCCGGTCGAACTGCGTGATCGCCCCGAACTTCGCGATCGGTGCGGTGCTGATGATGCACTTCGCCGAGCTGGCGGCGCCCTACTTCGAGTCGGCCGAGATCATCGAGCTGCACCACGACGCCAAGGTCGACGCACCGTCGGGGACCGCCATGCTCACGGTGCAGAAGATGGCCGAGGCATCCTCGGAGTGGACCGAGGACCCGACCGAGCACGAGGTGATCGAGGGCGCCCGGGGCGGCGAGGGACCTGGGGGCATCCGGGTGCACTCGGTGCGTCTGCGTGGTCTGGTGGCCCACCAAGAAGTGCTGCTCGGTACCACCGGTCAGTCGTTGTCGATCCGCCACGACTCGATCGATCGCACCAGCTTCATGCCCGGCGTGGTGCTCGCCGTGAAGCAGGTCGGCGACCGGCCCGGCGTGACCGTCGGGCTCGACCGCCTGCTCGGCATCTGAACCCCGGCCCGGTCACCGCGGCGACCGCTCAGTCGTCGCCGAGGTCCTCGTCGAGGGTCTCGACACCGCCGATGAGCCCGCGCTTGCCGACGAACTGCCACACCACGTAGCCGATCACCGCGATGATCGAGCCGCGGGTGAGCCAGACCTGGTACTTCGCGACGAAGTCGAGCACGTCCTCGATCTGGTCCTCGAAGACCATCCCGATGCCCCGCATGATCGCGATGCGGCCGATCGTCCCGACCAGGCTCAACACGATGAAGCGCCGGAACGGGATGGCGGCGACACCGGCGAGCAGGCACACCGGGTTGTTCGGCATGACGACGATCAACACGTGCAGCAGCTTCTTGAAACCGGTGCGGTCACCCTCGAACTGGTCGAAGATCGGGTCCATGCCCGGGAAGATCTGGCGGGCCCAGTTCAGCGCCTTGTCGCGGTAGGAGTGGCCGAGCCACCAGAACAGCGGATCCGGCAGCATGAGCCGGGTCAGCGCGATCACGAAGAACGGGACCAGCTCGGTGCTGACCGAGGTGCCCAGCAGGTACTTGTTCGACGAGTTCAGCGCGATCAGGCCGAGCGGGTTGTCCTCGAGCCACGAGGCCCACACCACGTTGCCGATGTTGTTCGCCGCGATCAGCACGACGATGCAGGCTCCGACCGCCGGCAGCACCCAACGAGGGCGTGCGGTGGGGGTCTCGATCGGGAGGTCGGTCATCAGGCTCCGTTGTCGTCCGCCGGGCCGTCCGGCACGTCCGCGGCGCCGCCGTCGGTCCGCGTAGGCTCCGGACACGCTACAGGTCGCCGACCGAGGCACCTCAGCGACGGGACCGCTCACGACGGACCGTTCACGATTCCAGGGGGAACCGATGCAGGGCACCATGCAGGACCGTCCGCTCACGCTGACGCACTTCTTCGAGCGCGCCGAGCGCTACACGGCCGGCAAGGAGATCGTCACCGGCACCGCGACCGGGGTCGAGCGCACGACCTACGGTGAGTGGGCCGCCCGCACCCGTCGCCTGGGGGGCGTGCTCGACCAGCTCGGCATCTCGCCGGACGGACGGGTCGCGACGTTCGCCTGGAACACCGCTCGACACCTCGAGCTGTACTTCGCCGCACCGTGCAGCGGCCGGGTGCTGCACACGCTGAACATCCGGCTCTTCCCCGAGCAGGTCACCTACATCGTCAACCACGCCGAGGACGAGGTCATCTTCGTCGACCGGTCGTTGCTCGGGTTGCTCGCACCGCTGATCCCCACCTTCGAGACCGTCAAGCACTTCGTCGTGATGGACGACGGCGCGCCGACGGACCTCCCCGACGGCGTGACGCTGCTCGACTACGAGGAGCTGCTCGCCGCAGCGGAGCCCGCCGAGTTCGTCGTGACCGACGAGAACCGGGCGGCGTCGATGTGTTACACCTCGGGCACCACGGGCAACCCGAAGGGCGTCGTCTACACGCATCGCAGCACCTACCTGCACACCCTCGGCGTGCTGCAGGCCGACTCGGTGGGGGTCTGCGAGCGGGACACGGTCATGCCGGTCGTCCCGATGTTCCACGCGAACGCCTGGGGGCTGGCCCACGCTGGCGTCGCCAGCGGTGCGTCGCTGGTCCTTCCCGGTCCGCGCATGACGCCGCCGGCGCTGGCCGACCTGATCGTCGAGGAGCGCGTCACCGTCGCGGCGGGCGTGCCGACCATCTGGATGGGTGTGCTGCCCGAGCTCGAGGGGCGCGACACCTCGGCGCTGCGGACCATCCCGTGCGGTGGCTCCGCGGTGCCCAAGGCGCTGTCCGAGGCGTACCGCGCGCAGACCGGCCTGCCGATCCTGCAGGCGTGGGGCATGACCGAGACCAGCCCGGTCGCGTCGGTGGCGATCACCCGCTCGTGGCTCGAGGACCAGTCCGACGAGGCCCTGGCGGACCTGCGGGCCTCGCAGGGCCCCGCGCTGCTCGGCGTCGAGCTGCGCATCGCGGACCAGGAATCCGGTGAGGTGCTCCCGTGGGACGGCACGTCGCGGGGCGAGCTGCAGGCCGCCGGACCGTGGATCACCGGGAGCTACTACGACGACGAGCGCTCCGCCGACTCCTTCACCGCTGACGGGTGGTTGCGCACGGGTGATGTCGCGGTCATCTCGCCCGACGGCTACGTGCAGATCGTCGACCGCACGAAGGACGTCGTGAAGTCGGGCGGGGAGTGGATCTCGTCGGTCGAGCTCGAGAACGAGATCATGGCCCACCCGCAGGTCGCCGAGGCCGCCGTGATCGGGGTGCCGCACCCGAAGTGGGCAGAGCGTCCGCTGGCATGCGTCGTGGTGAAGCCGGGAGAGAGCCTCGACAAGGCTGCGATCATCGCGTTCCTCGACGGTCGGGTCGCGTCGTGGTGGCTGCCCGACGACGTCGTGTTCATCGACGAGGTCCCCAAGACGAGCGTCGGCAAGTTCTCGAAGAAGGACCTGCGCGACCAGTTCGCCGACCACGTCCTGCCCACCGCCTGACGAGCGCGGCCTGACCAGCAAGACCTGACCAGCACCGCCCGGCGCGGTCGCCGGGCGGTCGCCGAGCGGTCGCTCGGGTGCTCGGACTCGGAAGATTCTTCTCGGCGCGAGGTGGTGGTCCGGGCGCGGAACGGTGCTAAGCCGTGCGAGCTGTCTCGGGGTATGGGGCCCCGGCGAAATGAGGGGGATCAGAGATGCGACCGATGAAGGGCGTCTTCGCGGCTGGCGTGATCGCTGCCGCAGGAGTGATGGTGGCGGCGTGCGGCACGCCGGTGCCACCGACGACCACGACCACCACCACGGTGGCGCCGGACGACGGGCGATACGTGTCCGCCGGACTCGGCATCGATGCCGGGGACTGCTCGGAGTCGATCGCTCCGTGTCGGACGATCAACTACGCGGTGTCGCACGCGCTCGAGGGTGAGACCGTGCACGTCGCGGCGGGGACCTACGACGAGCTCGTCGTGGTGACCAAGGCGCTCGTCTTCGAGGGTGCGAACGCCCAGCGCAGCGCGGGGGTCGATCCGGACAGCCGGTCGGCCGAGAGCATCGTCAAGGGCTTCCGCACCCCGGGTGAACCCCACCCGGTCGCGTCCGGCGCGAACAGCGTCACGGTCGACGGCTTCACCATCGATCCTCAGGGCGACGCTGCGCTGATCGCCGCGCCGACGCACCATCTCGTCGCCCTGTTCGGAGGGGCGCAGGTGTCGGTGACGAACAACGTCTTCAACGGCGGCGACTGGGTCTCGGACTGCGGGTCCACGTGCACGACCATGACCGACGCGGCGGTCATGGTGATGTCGGGCACCTACGAGGTGACGGACAACTCCTTCGCCAACTTCCGTGCACCGATCGACGTCACGCAGTTCGACGCCGCACATCCAGTGGAGTCGGGCACCATCTCGGGCAACGTCATCACCCACGTCACCAACCGGGCCATCTGGGTCAACGAGTACCTGGGTGGGCCCTTCCCGGGCACGATCACAGTGTCGGACAACGTCCTCGATGCGACCGGCTGGGACTCACCCTCGTGGTCGCCCGCGGGCATCGTGATGACCTCCGGCGGCAACACGGTGTCGGGCAACACCTTCACCGGGTTCGGCTCGGGCGTGTTCCACCAGGTGTGCGACGGCACCAACGTCGCGTCGGCGTCGAACTCCTTCGTCGACAACACGTTCGTGGACAACCGCTCGGGCATCCAGGTCCTCGTCGCCGGCGCCTGTGGCACGACGACCGTCGAGGCGACGATCTCGGGCAACCAGTTCGATGGCGGTCTGTGGAGCGGTGCCGGCGTCGTCGACGCACCGAAGATCGGTGTGCGTTGGAACGGCGCGACCCGTCCGAACGACCTGGTCGCGAGCTGCAACTGGTGGGGCTCGGCCGACGGAGCCGGGGCTCCGGGCGCCAGCACGGTGACCGCCGGCGTCGAGGCAGTCCCCGTGGAACACCAGCCGCGACGGGGCCCTGCGACGGGGTCTGAGGCAGCGGTTGGTCCATCGGGCCACTGAGCGGTTCGAGTGAGGAACGACCCGGCGGCGATCGCCGGGTCGTTCCGCGTCCCGGCGGCGCTGCGACACGAGGTCGACGGCCCAGGATCTGGGCCGGTCGGATCGTTGCGCCGTTCGGTGCCGTGTGTACCCTCGACCTCAGCGGTGGGGCGGGCCCACCCGGCGGAGAGGGCAGCGGGGATGCGGAACGGTCGAGTTCGACGACGGTGGAGCGCGACGTTCGTCGGGTCCCTGGCAGCGCTGGCGCTCGCGGCGGGCTGCACCGGCGACGAGGGCGTACAGGTCGTCACCGACGACGTCGACGGCGCTGCGGCACTCGCCGATGCGATCGACGAGACCCCGGACTTCGGGCGGTTCCGCTTCGAGTGGACGATGGACATGCCGGATCCATCGGGTGAGGCCGACGACTGGTCGATGCACACCGCCGCCGACGGGGAGTTCGTCGGTGAGGACGCCCGGTACAACGTGACGATGGTCGTCGACGGCGAGGAGCTCGACCGGCGAGGCGCTCGTCGTGGGCGGACGTGAGTTCCGCAGCGCGAGGTCGATGCTGGACACCTTCGACGTGCCCGGTGACGAGGACATCGCCGCCGCGCTCGCCGCGCAGCGTGCAGCGATGGAGACCGAGCTCGTCGGCAAGGACTGGGTCGAGAGCCCGGCGATGCCCATCGACTCGGACGACGATCTCGAGGGCCTTGGCACGCTCTTCGCCGGCGACCCTTCGAGCCTGTTGACGGACCCCACCGAGCTGCTCGACGACCTCGACGAGGTACGAGAGCTCGATCCGGTGGACCGGGAGGGGGAGTCGCTGCGGCGCTTCGCCGGCGTGGTCGGCCGCGACAGCATCTTCGGCCCGAGCGACTTCGGGGACGAAGGTCCCGAGGCGTCGGCCGAGGAACAGGGCGCGCATGGATCGCATCGACGACTACGCCTGGTCGCGCACGGAGTCCTCGGTCGAGGTGCTCGTCGGCCCCGACGGATTCATCCGACGGGTGCACCTGGAGATCGCCGACGACATCGAGGAGCAGTTCCGCGACTGCGTACATCTGTCGGACCAGGGGTCGATGTCGCTCACGGTGGAGCTGTTCGACCTGGGAGAGCACGATCGAGATCGTCGCCCCGGACCCCTCCACCGTGATCGCGCTGTCCGAGCTGCGCTCGGCGTCGCCGCTCGGTGTCGAGCGACCGGACCGCCGGGCGCTCTCGCCGACCGCGATGTTCGGCCGCGAGATCGCCGAGCAGTCATGCTGGACGACGGGGCCGTCCTCATCGGACTGGACCCGGCGACCATCCGGTCGCTCAGCGACGACGAGGTCGACGCAGTCGATCGACCGCATCGAGGCCGTCGAACCGAGTCGCTGCCGACCTTCGACACCAGGATCGGTCCGCAGAATCGCCTCGAGATGATCGAGACGATCGGATGGGCACCACCATGCTGGGTATCGAACCGCTCGACCTCAGCGGCTACTCGGACCAGCAGCTGGCCGACCTGATCAACCCGTACCTGGACGAGTACGGCTTCGAGTTCGGAACCGGCGACGGGTCTGGGGACGACGAGGAGCTCGACGAGGACTACGACGAGTTCGAGGGCTGCCCGGCCTGACGGCGAGCCTGAGCGCCTACCCGGGCGCCGCTTTCCAGCGTGGCACGGCCCGGGCGTAGTGTCGGCGGCCGATGTACTCGTTCCTGCGGCGGCCCATCTGGATCCTCTCGCACGTGCTGATCGCAGCGCTGGTGTGCAGCCTGATCGGCCTGGGGCTGTGGCAGCGGTCGCGCTGGCTCGAGGAGAAGGACAAGACCGAACGTCTCGAGGAGAAGGCCCGCGCCGAGGCGGTCCCGCTCGACGACGTGGTGGACATCGACGACTCGACCGGCGACGTCGCCGAGTCCGATCGCTACACCCGGGTCATCCTCGAGGGCACCTACGACGCCGCGGCCGAGGTGGCGATCCTGAACCGGTCACAGGGTGGCGCGCCGGGTGCGTGGATCATGACGCCGCTGGTGCAGCCCGACGGCACCGCCGTGGCGGTCGTCCGTGGCTGGATCCCCTTCGACCCCGCAGCCGAGGCATTGCCGCCCTTCGAGGGGGCGGAGCCGCCCGAGGGCGACGTCGTCGTCACCGGCAACCTGCAGCTCACCCAGGAACGAGGCTCGTTCGGGTCCCAGGATGCCGCGGACGGCACGCTCACCACGATGGCCCGCGTCGATCTGGACCGCTTCGAGGCGCAACTCCCGTACGAGCTGGAACCGGTGTGGATCGTGCTCGACGGGCAGGAGCCGCCGCAGCCCGACTCCCTGCCGCAACCGATCGAGATCGTGTCGAGCGACTCCTCGCAGAACTTCTCCTACATGATGCAGTGGTGGATCTTCGCCCTGATCGCCGCAGCGGGCTATCCGCTGGTGCTGCGAATGGTCGCCCGCAACCGGGCCAAGCAGGACCAGGTGCCCGTCGACCCCGAGGAGTCGGTACCGTCGCCCGGGTGACGTCGGGTGTGAGTCGGGGCTGGGCGTAAGTGGGACCGGGTGTGAGTGACGACATCACCGAGATGCGCGAGCGGATCATGTCCGCGGCGATCAGGTGCGTCGAGCAGAGCGGTGTGAAGGGGTTCTCGCTCGAGGACGTCGCCGCGAGCGCGGGTGTCTCCCGCACGACGATCTATCGGAACTTCCCCGGTGGTCGATCGCAGCTGGTGGAGCAGACCGCGACGTGGGAGGTGGCCCGCTTCTGGCGACGCCTCGCCGAGGCGGTGGCCCCGTTGCCGACCCTCGAGGAACGTCTGGCGACCGGCCTGGTGATCGGGGCGAAGCTGATCGCCCGCAGCAGCATCCTGTCGAACCTGCTCGACTCCGAGCTCCAGGAGCTGGTCGAAGCGGTGCACCCATCGGAGCCGCTGATCCACGGCGTGATCCGTGACTACCTGCGCGAGCTGCTCGAGGAGGAGCGCGACCAGGGACGTCTGGTCGAGGGCGTCGACGTCGAGTTCGCCGCCGACTACCTGACCCGCATGATGCTGTCCTGGCTGGGCTCCTCGGCGTCGTCGGACCTCACCGACGAGGCGACCAGCCGACACGTGGTGCGCACCCAGTTCCTGGCCGGGTTCGTCGCCTGAGACGGAAGTCACAACGACGACCGTGGCAATGAGACACTTTGGTTCTTATTGTTCCATGCGATGGAAGTCATCGCCGGGGGGCCTGAGGTGCACGTCGTCGACCTGCGGTCGACGCAGTCGCCCCGCGCGCTGACCGCAGAGGACCGCATCGCCGAGGCGCTCATGCGCTGCATCGCCCGCTGGGGCCTCGCGAAGACCACGATCGAGGACCTCGCCCGAGAGTCCGGTGTCTCCCGGGCGACCGTGTACCGGGTGTTCCCCGGCGGCAAGCCGTCGATCGTCGTGCACGCAGCGCACACCCAGGTCGCCGAGCTGGTCGGCCTGCTGGCCCTCGAGCTGTCCGAGATCGACGGACTCGAGGACGTGCTCGTGCATGCCGTCGTCACCGCTGCGACGTATCTGGAGCAGCACGAGGCACTGGCCTTCATGCGAGCCCACGAACCGGTGCTGCTCGAGCAGGTGCTCGGCTTCGACCGCCTCGACGCGTTGTTCCTGGCCGCAGCGGAACTGATCGGGCCGGTCCTCGAGCGGTTCCTCGATCCCACCTGCGCCCGAGAGGTCACCATCTGGATGACCCGGGTGATCGTCTCGTACCTGACCACCCCGAGCGACCTGCTCGACCTCACCGACGCCGGTCGCACCCGGTCGTTCGTCCGCACGGTCGTCCTTCCGGGCATCGCCGCGGCACGCAGCTGACACCCGTCCATCCAGCCCAGCCCATCCCATCCCGTCCAGCCCACCTCCGCCGACTGCAAGCCCCATCCACGCGACACCACAGGAGCACGATGTCCACCACAGAAGCGTCCCCCCAGGACAACGAGCAGCTCATCGGCCGCGCGGATGTCAACGACCTCGAGGCGATCCTCGCGGTCACCAACACCGACCGGGACGCGCTGATCTCGACGGTGCAGGACCACTCCGACGCGATCTTCACCTGGGACTACGAGAAGGGCGCCCGGCCGCCGCTGGAGAAGCTCTACGAGAAGGCCAAGACCTCGATGTGGAACGGCGAGACCGATCTGCCGTGGGACACCGAGGTCGACCAGGAAGCGGTCGTCATCGCCAACTCCGAGGCCATGTACGGCGGCGACATGATCGACGTCGACGTCAAGGGCACCGCCTTCGAGAAGTGGGGCGACGCCGAGTGGCTGAACTTCGGCGTGCAGTCGCAGAACTGGATGCTCTCGCAGTTCCTCCACGGCGAGCAGGGTGCGCTGATCTGCACCGCGAAGATCGTCGAGACGGTCCCGTGGATCGACGCCAAGTACTACGCCTCGACCCAGGTGATGGACGAGGCCCGCCACGTCGAGGTCTTCGCCAAGTACCTCGACACGAAGCTGTCGGGGCACTACCCGGTCAACGCCCACCTGAAGATGCTGCTCGACGACATCGTCAACGACAGCCGCTGGGACATGACCTACCTGGGCATGCAGATCATGGTCGAGGGCCTGGCGCTCGCCGCCTTCGGCTTCATGCACATGATGACGACCGAACCGCTGCTCAAGCAGCTGCTGCGCTACGTGATGAGCGACGAGGCCCGCCACGTCGCGTTCGGCGTGCTCTCGCTCAAGGAGTACTACGAGGGTCTGACCGACGCAGAGATCTTCGAGCGTCAGCAGTTCGCCTTCGAGGCCGCCGTGCGCATGCGCGACCGCTTCCTGCAGCAGGAGGTCTGGGAGCACCTCGGCGTGCCGGTCAAGGAGGCGATCCAGCTCGTCATGCAGACCGAGACTCGCCAGATGTTCCAGATGATGCTGTTCTCGAAGATCGTGCCGAACTGCAAGAAGCTCGGTCTGCTCGACCGCAACGACAAGTGGCTCCGCCACCGCTTCGAGGAGATCGGCGTCATCCAGTTCGAGGACTGGGCCGACACCACCGACGAGCTCGACGCGTTCGCCCTCACCGGCGCGGACTTCGCTGCGTCCTGAGCGGCGAGGGGCGTCGGGGCGGCTCAGAGGGCGACCCGACCTCCAACTAGACTGAGTGCGATGTCCGACGAGTCCGTGGCCTCGGTGCTGCTCCTGCTGCGGTTGAAGGCGTTCGCTCCGTCGATCACCATCGCGGAGTCCCTCGGGCTGGCGCCGGAGAGCGTCGACGCCCAGATGGACCTGCTCGCAGCGGCCGGTTGGGTGCAACTGCGCAGCGGCCTGGCCGCCGGCTGGAGCCTCACCCCCTCGGGGCGTCGACACGGCGAGCAGCTGTTGCGCGCCGAGGTGGACGCCGACGGCACCCACACCCAGATCGAGGCCTGCTACCGCGGGTTCCTGCCGCTCAACGACGAGCTGCTCGCCGTGTGCACCGACTGGCAGACCGTCTCGGTCGACGGCCAGCTGGTCCCGAACGACCACTCCGACCCTGCTCGAGACGCCGCTGTGCTCGGCAGGCTCGACGAGCTGCACCGCCGATCCGGTCCGGTCCTGGACGCGCTGGCCGACACCTCGGTCCGTTTCGTGGACTTCGGTCCACGCCTCTCCACGGCGCACGAGCACATCGCTGCGGGCCGAACCGAGTGGATCGCGAAGCCCACGGTCGACTCGTATCACGGGGTGTGGTTCGAGCTGCACGAGCAGCTGCTCGTCACCCTGGGTCGCGAACGCTCGACCGAGCCGCTGCCGCAGTACGTGCCCACGACCCCCGGGCCCACGCAGAACGGAGAGAGTGAATGAGTCCCACACTGGGCAGAGTCATCACCGCAATGGTCACGCCGTTCGACGAGCGTGGCGACCTCGACCTCGACGCCGCCGTCGAGCTCGCGAGCTGGCTCGCCGAGAACGGCAGCGACGGGCTCGTGCTCGCCGGCACCACCGGTGAGAGCCCGACGCTGACCGAGTCCGAGGAACTGGTGCTGTTCCGCAAGGTGAGCGAAGCCGTGTCGATCCCCGTGATCGCCGGCGCCGGCTCCAACTCGACGGCCACCGCGGTCGAGCAGACCCGCCGGGCCACCGAGACCGGCGTCGACGCCATCCTCTCGGTCGTGCCGTACTACAACCGGCCCTCGCAGGCCGGCCTCGACGCGCACTTCCGCGCGGTCGCCGCGGCCACCGATCTGCCGGTGGTGCTCTACGACGTGCCCAAGCGCACCGGGCGTGGGCTCGCGACCGACACGGTCCTGGCGCTCGCGAGCGACGTGCCCAACATCGTCGGGCTCAAGGACGCCGCAGGTGACCCCGCCGAGACGGCCAGGCTGATCGCCCGGGCACCGTCGGGCTTCGAGGTCTACAGCGGTGACGACCCGCTGACGCTGCCGCTGCTCTCGGTCGGCGCGGTCGGTGTCATCTCGGTGGCATCGCACTGGGTCGGTCGCCAGCTCGGCGAGATGATCGACGCCTTCTTCAAGGGCGACATCGACGCGGCACGACGCATCAACGCGGGCCTGCTCGCCTCGTACGACTACCAGGGCAGCGACGACGCCCCGAACCCCATCCCCACGAAGACGCTGCTGAAGGTGCTCGGGCTGAAGGTCGGCGAATGCCGACCGCCGCTCGGACCCGTCCCGGCCGATCTCGCCGACCGCGCCCGCAGGGTGCTCGAGGACCTCAACTGATGCCATCTCCCGTTCACATCACATTCCTCGGCGGTCTCGGAGAGATCGGCCGCAACTGCGCCGTCATCGAGGTCGAGGGCTCGCTGCTCCTGATCGACTGCGGCCTGATGTTCCCCGACAACGACATGCTCGGCGTCGACCTGGTGCTGCCCGACTTCACCTGGCTCGTCGAGCGTGCCGACGACATCGTCGGCTGCGTGCTCACCCACGGCCACGAGGACCACATCGGCGCGCTGTCGTACCTGCTGCGAGAGGCGTCGTTCCCGCTCTTCGGCACCGAGCTCACGCTCGGTCTCGCCAAGGGACGCATCGAAGAGGCCGGGCTGCTCAAGCGGACCGAGCTCAACGTCGTCGAGGACGGCGACCGGTGGGAGATCGGACCCTTCGACGTCGAGTTCATCCCGGCGACGCACTCGGTGCCCCAGGGAGTCGCGACCGCGATCCACACCCCGCAGGGCACGATCCTGCACACCGGCGACTTCAAGATCGACCTGACGCCCGTCGACGGGCGCCTCACCAACCTGTCCCGCATCGGCGCCCTCGCCGACGGCGAGGGGATCCGACTGCTGCTCGCGGACTCGACGAACGCGGATCAGGCGGGCCACTCGCGCTCCGAGCGCAGCGTCGGCAAGGTGCTCTACAGCCTGATGCACGAGCTCGAGGGGCGACGGCTGATCATCGCCTGCTTCGCGAGCCACATCCACCGCATCCAGCAGCTCGCCGATGCAGCGATCGAGTTCGGCCGGGTGATCGCCCCGCTGGGTCGGTCGATGAAGCGGAACATCACGATGGCCCGCGAGATGGGTCTGTTGACCATCCCGGACACCTCCCTGATCGACATCGAACAGGTCGACCGCTACGAGCCGGGCCAGGTGCTCGTGCTCTCGACGGGATCGCAGGGCGAACCGATGTCGGCGCTCACGCTGCTCGCGGCCAACGAGAACCGCTGGCTCAAGGTCACCCCCGACGACACGGTGATCCTGTCGTCGCACCCGATCCCCGGCAACGAGAACGCCGTCACGAAGGTGATCGACAACCTGTTCCGCCAGGGCGCCGACGTCGTGCACTCCGGCCTGTCCGACGTGCACGCCACCGGCCACGCCAAGGCCGAGGAGCTCAAGCTCTACCACTCGATCGCGAAGCCGGACTGGTTCGTGCCGGTGCACGGTGAGTACCACCACCTTGTCGCACACGCCCGCTTGGCCTCGGTGATGGGCACACCCGAGGACCGCATCCTGATCGCCGAGGACGGCGACCGTCTGATCCTCGACGACGCGGGGCTCCGTCCCGCCGGTCGGGTGCCGGCCGAGTACATCTACGTGCACGGCACCGTCGGCGACATCGGCACCGGGGTGCTGCGCGACCGCCGGATCCTGGCCGACGACGGCGTCGTGGCCGTGATCGTCTGTGTGGATCGCAAGAAGCGGAAGATGGTCTCCGGCCCGGAGATCGCCACCCGCGGCTGGATCTACGAGCCCGAGTCCGGCGAGCTGCTCGAAGGAGCTCGTCGAGCGGGTGCGCGCGTCGGTCGACAAGGCCCTCGCCGACAACGCGGACGTCCCCGGGCTCGAACGAGCGGTGCGCCGTGCGTCGGGCGGGTTCGTCGCCGACCGTACCCGTCGCCGCCCGATGATCGTCCCGGTGGTGCTCGAGGCCTGACGCCGGCCCCGAACAGGCGTCACTCGGTCAGTGCCGCGCCACTGTCGGTGGGGCTGAGTACCGTGGTCGAGGCGTGGCAACTCGACAGAAGACCTCCAGCACCAGAAGCACGCGCAAGACACCGGCCACCCGTTCCGGTGGCTCGCGTACGTCGACGACCTCCCGCGCCAAGAAGTCGAACACCACCAGGTCCACCACGACCACCCGCGCGGCCGCCCAGCAGCCCGGTCTGCTGCGCCACCTCGTCGACGGCCACGGTCACGACCTGTGGGGTGTCGCGGCACTGATCCTCGCCGTGCTGGTCGGCGTCGGCGTCTACAGCGACGCCGGGGGAGTGGTCGGGTCCTCGCTCGGTGACCTGGCCGGCTCGCTGGTCGGCCGCCTCGAGATCCTGGTGCCGCCGGCGCTCGCCGTGCTCGGCGTGCTGCTGATCCGCGGACCGAAGGTGAACGAGGAACCCCTCGACGAGATCACCGACGACGAGCACCGGTCCCCGGCGCTGCGTTGGCTCGGCGTCGGTCTGGGTGTGATCGTCGTCGCCGGTCTGCTCGACCTGTTCCTCGCCGAGGGCCGCACGCTCGACGAGTCCGGGTTCGGTGCGTACGCCGCCGGCGGCGGGCTGCTCGGCGCCGTGCCAGGTGGCCTCGCGTTGCTCGTCGGTCGCTGGGGCGCCACCGCCGTCCTGGTCCTGCTCGGCCTCGTCGCCGCCAGCCTGATCAGCGGTTGGTCGCTGCGCCAGATGTGGCACGCCGTCGCCGACGCCGCAGCCCCCGCGGTGCACGCCCTGCGCGACTGGGTCTCGGACCTGTTCAACCTTGGCCCCGAGGTCGACCTGACCGACGACGACGCATCGCCCGCGCTGTTCGACCAGGACGCCGACGTGCCGCCGAAGGCCAAGCCGAAGCCCCGCAAGAAGAAGGAAGAGCCCGCTCCCGCCCCGCTCCCGCTCCGGGCGAGGTCGCGGTGGTCGTCGCGGACGCGCAGCCCTACGACGGCGACCCGGCACGCACCGAGCAGCTCGCGATCGGACTGGGCCCCGGTGCCGAGGGCTCCGCGTGGCGACTGCCCCCGAAGAAGCTGCTGGGCCTGTCGGGCAAGCGCACGGTCGACACCAAGGCGGTCGAGGCGCGCGGGCGTGTGCTCGAGGGCGCCCTCGCCGAACACGGCGTCGAGACCCGCCTGGTCGGCATGGTCGTCGGCCCGACGGTCACCCGCTACGAGCTCGAGCTCGGCGTCGGGCGTCAAGGTGGCCCGGGTGACCAGCCTGCACAAGGACATCGCCTACGCCATGGCGTCCCCCGACGTCCGCATCCTGGCGCCCATCCCGGGCCGTCAGGCGATCGGCGTCGAGGTGCCCAACAAGCGATCGCCAGCTCGTCGCCCTGGGCGACATCCTCGCCTCGGAAGAGGCCCACCGGGCGACCCATCCCCTCGAGGTCGGCGTCGGCCGCGACATCGACGGGCACGGCCGTGCTCGATGAACCTGGCCAAGATGCCGCACATGCTCATCGCCGGTGCAGACCGGTGCCGGCAAGTCGTCGTGCATCAACTCGATCATCACGTCGATCCTCATGCGGGCCACGCCCGACCAGGTCCGCATGATCCTGATCGACCCGAAGCGGGTCGAGCTCGGCCAGTACAACCGGCTCCCGCACCTGCTCACCCAGGTGGTGACCAACCCGAAGAAGGCGGCCAACGCCCTCACCTGGGCGGTGCAAGGAGATGGAGCGCCGCTACGACCTGCTCGCCGAGGTCGGCGTGCGTGACATCACCGGCTACAACGCCGCCTTCGACCGCGGTGACCTGCGAGCCCGACCCGGGCGTCGAGCGCGAGTTCGAGCGCCTGCCGTTCATCCTCGTCGTGGTCGACGAGCTCACGACCTCATGATGGTCGCCGCGCGCGACGTCGAGGAGTCGATCAGCCGCATCGCCGCAGATGGCCCGTGCGGTCGGCATCCATCTCGTGATCGCCACGCAGCGACCGTCGGTCAACGTCATCACCGGTGTCATCAAGGCGAACATCCCGTCGCGGCTCGCGTTCGCGGTCGCCTCGCGCGACCGACTCCAAGGTCATCCTCGACCAGCTCGGCGCCGAACGACTCGTCGGGCAGGGCGACATGCTGCTGCTCGGCGCAGGCGTCCTCGGCCGCGCAGCGCATCCAGGGCTCGTGGGTCGAGGAGTCCGAGGTCGCGGCCATCGTCGGGCAGTGGCGCAAGCAGACACCCGTCATCGAGGACCACTACGTCAAGGGCGTGGCCGACGAAGAGGTCTCCGGGTCGAGCAGCTCCGGTGGCGGCTCCGGCCGGAGGCGGTGGCGGCGACGACGACGAGATGCTCGCCCAGGCGATGGAGCTCGTGGTCCGCAGCGGACTCGGGTCGACGTCCATGCTGCAGCGCAAGCTGCAAGGTCGGCTTCGCCCGCGCCGGTCGACTCATGGACCTGCTCGAGGACCGTGGCGTCGTCGGTCCGTCCGAGGGCTCCAAGGCGCGAACCGTCATGATGACGCCCGAGGAGCTCGACAACATGATCGAGGCCGGCGAGCTCTGACGCTGGCTACCGTGGCTGGTGTGACCGACACCACATCGCCGTCCGCCCAGCCGCTGCCGACCGACTACCGCACGATCGCCACCGGTCTGCGCTTCCCGGAAGGGCCGGTCGCACTGCGTGACGGCTCCGTGCTCGTCGTCGAGATCGCGCGGGGCACGCTCAGCAGCATCGACCTCGACGGACGGATCACCGTCGTCGCCGACTGCGGCGGCGGCCCGAACGGCTGCGCGATCGGCCCCGACGGCAGCGCGTGGATCACCAACAACGGCGGCTGCTTCGGCTGGATCGACCTGGGCAGCCTGCTCCTGCCCGGACCGCTGCCCGAGGACTGGACCGGTGGCTCGATCCAGAAGGTCGACCTGGCCACCGGCGCGGTCGAGACCGTGTACGACTCCTGCGACGGCCGGCCGCTGCGAGCCCCCAACGATCTGGTCTTCGACGCACACGGCGGGTTCTGGTTCACCGACCACGGCGTGCGAGACGGGCGGCTCTCGGACCGCACCGGCGTGTTCTACGCGTTGGCCGACGGCTCGAGCATCCGAGAGGTGATCTTCCCGCTCGACGCCCCGAACGGCATCGGGCTGTCACCTGCCGGGGACCGGGTCTACGTCGCCGAGACCCACACCGGTCGGCTCTGGGGCTGGAGCGTGCCCGAGCCAGGCGTCGCGGTCGGCACCGGGCTGCTCGAACCCCACGGTGAGCTGCTCGCCGGGCTCGAGGGCCACCAGCTGCTCGACTCCCTCGCGGTCGACGGCGCGGGCAACGTGTGCGTCGGCACGATCGACAACGGCGGCATCACCGTCGTCGCCCCCGACGGCTCCTCGGTGCGCCACGTCGCGATCGACGACCCGCTCGTCACCAACATCGCGTTCGGCGGTGACGACCTGCGCACCGCGTACGTGACCGCCTCGGGCACCGGGCGCCTGCTCGCGCTGGACTGGCCCGTCGCGGGGCTCGAGCTCGCACACCGGGCCTGATCACGCCGCCGGGGCCGTCCGAGAGGGGCCGCCCTAGACTGGTCCGACCGTGACACGCACTTTCTGGGTCGAGACGCTCGGCTGTCCCAAGAACCAGGTCGACTCCGACAAGCTGACCGGCACGCCTCCTGGCCGACGGGCTGGTGCCGGCCGAGTCGCCCGACGACGCCGATCTGGTCGTCGTCAACACGTGCGCCTTCATCGACGAGGCCCGCCAGGAGTGCGTCGAGACGATCCTGGCGCTCGACGAACACCGCGCCGAGGGCTCCGAGCTGGTCGTCACCGGCTGCATGGCCGAGCGCTACGGCGACGAGCTGGCCGAGGCGCTGCCCGAGGTCGACGCGGTGGCGGGCTTCGGACGTGTCGGTCAACCTGACCACGAAGCCGGCGTCGCGCACGTTGTTCGCCACCGACGAGTCCGTCCCGGCGCTCGACCTGCTCAACCTGCCGCGGCCGCCCTCCGAGCATCCGTGGGCGTACGTGAAGGTGGCCGAGGGCTGCGACCAGGCCTGCGGGTTCTGCGCCATCCCGTCGTTCCGGGGCCCGCAGCGGCTCCCGCCCGATCGACTCGATCCTGGCCGAGGTCGAGTCGCTCCAGGTGCGCGAGATCGTGCTGGTCGCCCAGGACCTCGCCGCCTACGGCCGTGACGCAGGGCGTGGGCGACCGAGTCGATCGTGCCGCTGGTGCGAGGCGGTCGCCGAGCGGGTCGACTGGGTCCGGCTGCTCTACCTGTACCCGTCCGACCTCACCGACGCGCTGATCGAGCTCATGGCTGCGGGCACCGGTGTCCCGTACTTCGACCTCTCGCTGCAGCACGTGTCGCGCGCCGCTCGTGCGGCGCATGCGCCGCTGGGGCGACGGCGACAAGTTCCTCGAGCGCATCGAGCGACATCCGCGCGCGCGAGCCCGAGGCCGCGTTCCGCTCGAACTTCATCGTCGGCTACCCCGGTGAGACCGAGGACGACCACGACCAGCTGCTCGCCTTCGTCGAGGCGGCGCAGCTCGACTGGTGCGGCTTCTTCGCCGTACTCCGCCGAAGACGGCACCTACGCGGCCGACCTCGACGGCCAGGTCGCCGACGGCCTCGTCGAGGAGCGCCTCGCCGAGCTGCGCGAGCTGCAGGACGACATCACCGCGGCGCGCCGTGACGAGCTGATCGGCACCGACGATCACGGTGCTCGTCGACGAGCCCGGCGTCGCCCGTCAGCCATCGCGAGGCGCCCGAGATCGACGGCATCGTCGTCGTGCCCGAGGCGCTGCCCGTCGGCGAGTTCCACCGGGTGGTCGTGCACGGCGCCGAAGGCCCGGACCTGGACGCAGCGCCCGAGCGCCGCCAGCGGCGAGCACACCGTGAGCAGCCGGCGCAGCCCTCGTTCGGGCCGTCCGCGCTGGTGACGCCAGCCAACGTCATCACCGTCGTCCGGCTGCTGCTCGCGCCGGTCGCGTTCGTCATGATCATCCGCCAGGACGTCGAGCTGGCCGCTGTTCGCCCTGTGGCTCGTGCTCACCACCACCGACGGCCTCGACGGCTACCTGGCCCGCCGGCAGGGCACGACCCGCTCCGGGGCCTTCCTCGACCCGCTGGCCGACAAGGTCCTCGTGCTCGGCGCGCTGTGGGCGCTGGTGCTGCGGCGGCCGGTTCTGGTGGCTGCCCGTCGTGCTCATCGCCGTGCGAGAGGCGGTCATCTCGGCTCTTCCGCTCGTACTGGGGTCGCCGCGGCCTCGCCGTGCCGGCCTCGAAGGTCGCGAAGGTCAAGACGTTCCTGCAGGTCGGCGCCGTCGGCTGGGTGGTGCTGGCCCTGGACCGCCGACCTGCACTGGCTCGCCGACACGTTCCTGTGGCTCGGTGTCGCCGTGGCGTGGATCAGCGCCGCGCAGTACGTCGTGGCGGGGTCGCAGGCCACGTCGACCATGGCCCGCGACTGAGCACCCGAGCCCCGGGGGCGGCCGACCGGGCCGCTGCGCGCTCGAGTAGCGTGCCGACCATGCGCTGCGAGGTCGTCGCCGTCGGCACCGAGCTGCTGCTCGGGCAGATCGTCGACACGAACTCGTCGTGGATCGGCGAGCAGCTCGCCCTCGCCGGGCATCGACTCGCACTTCCAGACCAAGGTCGGCGACAACCTCGGACCGGATCGTCGTCGACCCTCGAGCTGGCCCTCGGCCGCAGCGACGCCGTCATCTGCTGCGGCGGGCTCGGCCCGACCCAGGACGACATCACCCGCGACGCGATCGCCGAGGTGATGGGCGTCGACCTCGAGCTCGACGAGGACATGGAGGAGCGCATCATCGCGATGTTCTCGCGGCCGCGGCCGGCGCATGCCCGACGAACAACCTGCGCCAGGCCGAGATGCCCGGTGGGCGCGTCGATCATCGAGCAGAGCCGGGCACCGCCCCGGGCCTGATCTGCCCGTCGAGTGACCGAGCCGACGGCTCGACGACCGAAGGTCATCTACGCCGTGCCGGGCGTGCCGCTACGAGATGAAGGAGATGGTCGCCGGGCACCGTCCTCCCCGACCTGCAGCGGCGGGCCGGCATCACCGTCGCGATCGGCAGCCGCACGCTGCGCACCTGGGGCGAGAGCGAGTCCGGTCTGGCCGAGCTGCTCGCCGACGCGCATCGACGAGCTCGACGCCGTCGGCAACCCGACCCTCGCGTTCCTCGCCGCGGCATCGAGGGCCTCAAGGTGCGCATCACCGCCAAGGCGCGCCGACCGCGAGCGAGCTGGCCGCGGTGCTCGACGGCCGAGGAGGCCGTCGTCCGCGAGCATGCTCGGCGACCTCGTGTTCGGCGTCGACGACGAGACCATGGAGGCCGTCGTGCTCGACCTGCTGCGCGAGCGCGGCCTGACCCTCGGCCGTCGCCGAGTCGCTCACCGGCGGCCTGATCGGCTCCCGCCTCACCGACGTCGCCGGGCGCCAGCGACGTGTTCCGCGGCTGCGATCGTGTCCTACGCCTCGCGAGGTGAAGTTCGACCTGCTCGGCGTGCCCGAGGGCCCGGTCGTCTCCGAGGAGGCCGCCGATCGGCATGGCCGATCGGCGCCCGGAGCGTGCTCGGCGCCGACGTCGGCGTCGCCGTCACCGGCGTCGCCGGGCCGGACCCGCAGGAGGGCAGTCCGCCGGGCACGGTCTGCCTCGCCGTCGTCGTGGGCGACCCCGACCGCGGCGGTTCGGTACGCTCGACCATGCTGCGCCTCCCGGGCCGGCGACAACAGGTGAGAGAGTTCACCGTGATCACGCTGCTGGGGCTGCTGCGACAGGAGCTGCTCGACCACGGCGGCACCCGGCTCAGCGGCCACCCCGACCGACGAGAGAGTTGACCATGGCGCCGCGGTCCCCCCAGTCCGGTTCCGACCTGTTCAGTGCGGCCGCGGAGCAGACACTCGCCGCGAGGGGCCGCTGGCCGACCGCCTGCGACCCGCGACGCTCGACGAGGTCGTCGGCCAGGACCACCTGCTCGGCCCGGGCCGACCGCTGCGGGCCCTGATCGAGGCCGACCGGCTGTCGTCGGTGATCCTCTGGGGGCCGCCCGGCACCGGCAAGACCACGCTCGCCCGGCTCATCGCCGGCACGACCGCAAGGCGTTCGAGCCGCTGTCGGCGGTGACCGCCGGCGTGAAGGACGTCCGCGAGGTGACCGCCGAGGCCGAGCACCGCCTCGGCGAGCACGGGCAGGGCACGATCCTGTTCCTCGACGAGGTCCACCGGTTCAACAAGGCCCAGCAGGACGCCCTGCTGCCGTCGGTCGAGAGCGGCCTGCTCGTGCTGATCGGCGCCACCACCGAGAACCCGTACTTCGAGGTCAACCCGCCGCTGCTCAGCCGCTCGACGCTGTTCCGGCTCGAGCCGCTCGACCACGACGGCGCTCGACGGACGCTGGCTCGAGCGGGGCCTCGAGCGCCGAGGGCGCCACCGCCGACGACGACGCCCTCGACCACCTGGTCGACCGGGCCGACGGCGACGGCCGCCACGCTGCTCACCAGCCTCGAGGTGGCGCTGGCCGCTCGCCGAGCGCAGCGGGCCGACGGCGGAGCGGTGCGTCACGCTGGCCGACGCCGAGGCGCGCGCTCGGCACCAGGGCCGCTGCGCTACGGCCGCGACGACCACTACGACGTCATCTCCGCCTTCATCAAGAGCATCCGGGGCTCGGACCCCGACGCCGGCCTCTACTGGCTGGCCCGCATGCTCGAGGCGGGCGAGGACGCCCGGTTCATCGCCCGCCGGCTGGTGATCCTCGGCCTCGCGAGGACGTCGGCATGGCCGACCCGATGGCGCTGCTCGTCGCCGACGCCGCGGCCCAGGCCGTCGAGTTCGTCGGCCTGCCCGAGGCGCAGCTCAACCTGGCCCAGGCCGTCGGTCCACCTGGCCACCGCGCCGAAGTCGAACCGACCGCCGCTGGCGTCTGGCGCGGCGCCGCGAGCGACGTGCGCGACCGGCCCGTCGGCGAGGTGCCCGCCCACCTGCGCGACGCCCACTACCGGGGCGCCGCCAAGCTCGGCCACGGCGAGGGCTACGAGTACCCTCACGACGACCCCGGGGGCTGGGTCGACCAGCAGTACCTGCCCGACGAGCTGCTCGACGTCGACGTACTACGACCGTCCGACGCACGGCGTCGAGGGCCGACTGGCCGAGCGCTGGCGCGCAGCGCCGCGGCGAGACCGACCCTCGACGCCCGCGGCGGAGGACAATGGTCGCTGATGGACGCGCTGGACTCCTCGCCGTCGTCGTGCGCGGTGCTCGCGCCTGGCCGCCGCTGCGGTGCTGTCGCTGCTCTGCGCCCGGGTGCTGCGGGCCGCGACGGCGCTCGACCAGGCAGTGTCGAGCTTCACCGAGGCGGTCGAACCGGCGGTCGAGGAGCTGCGGCACGCCGCGTCGGCCGCGGTCGGCGACGGTCGAGCGGGTCGACGACCTGCTCGAGGCGGCGAACGAAGTCGGCGACCGGCTCGACACCGCGACCGAGGCCGCCTACCGCGCGCTCACGACGCCGGTGATCAAGGGTGTGGCGCTCGCGTCGGGCACCTGGCGCGTGGCGCAGCGACTCAGCGGCCGGCGAGCACGACGGCCCGCACGCCGGAGCCGACCGGCGGACGCCGATCACGACGGAGGCACACGTGCGACGGGTGTTCTGGATGGGCGTGGGCGCCGGCGCCGGCGTGTCCGGCACGGTCTGGGCCGAGCGCAAGGTGCGCGGACAGCTCGACGCGCTCGCAGCCCGACGCACTGGTCGTCGACCGCGGGCCATCAAGGCCAAGGCGGTCGGCCGGTCGGTCGTCGACGCCGTGGCCGACGGGCGCGGCGCCATGCGCGAGCGTGAGCCGAGCTGCGCGACCACTACGGCCGCGGCGACGCCGCCGACCGGCGACACCGCGCCGGCGGGGCGACCCGTCCGATGACGTCCACGTGGCCGTCGACCCCGCCGGGTCGTCACCGCACCTGATCCACGCGCCGACGCCGCCGAACACGCGTGGTCGGCGAGCCGTCCACCGGTAGCCTGGGGGCTCCATGTCACCAGCACCGGCGCGTGATCACCACCGCACAGGAGCTCCGGCGCGCCTGGACCGAGTTCTTCGCCGAGCGCGCCAGCACACCGTCGTGCCGTCGGCGGGCCTGATCCCGCACCACCCGACGGCCCCGATGTTCACCAACTCCGGGATGATGCCGTTCGTCCCGTACTTCCTCGGCGAGGAGCCGGTGCCGTTCGAGCCGCCCCGGGCCACGTCGGTCCAGAAGTGCGTGCGGGCGGGCGGCAAGCACAACGACCTCGACGCCATCGGCCGCTCGCCCCGCCACCTCAGCTTCTTCGAGATGCTCGGCAACTTCAGCTTCGGCGACTACTTCAAGGCCGAGGCCATCCCGTGGGCCTGGGAGTTCGTCACCGAGGTGCTCGGCCTCGACGGCGACCGCATCTGGGTCACCGTCCACGTCACCGACGACGAGGCCGAGGAGATCTGGGCCGACGAGGTCGGCGTTCCCCGCGGAGCGCATCCAGCGCCTCGACAAGGACAACTTCTGGGAGATGGGCGACGACCGGTCCGTGCGGCCCGTGCTCGGAGATCTTCTGGGACTACGGCGCCGAGCTACGGCCCCGACGGCGGTCCGGCGAACCCGGCGGCCGAGGAGCGCTTCGTCGAGATCTGGAACCTCGTGTTCATGCAGTACTTCCGCGGCCCGACGGCGAGCTGACCGACCTGCCGACGCAAGAACATCGACACCGGCGCCGGCCTCGAGCGCATCCTCGCCGTGCTCGCCGGCAGCGCCGTCGGTGTTCGACACCGACGTGCTCGCCGCCGCTCGTCGACGAGGCGCAGTCGCTCACCGGGCAGCGCCTCGGCGACGAGCCGAGCGGACCGACGTCGCGCTGCGAGCTCCTGGCCGACCACGCCCGCACCGATGACCTTCCTGGTCAGCGACGGCGTGATCCCGTCCAACGAGGACCGCGGCTACGTGCTGCGCCGCATCATCCGCCGGGCCGTCCGCTTCGCCTACCTGCTCGGCGTCGAGCGACCTGGTCACGCCGCCGATGGTCGAGCGCAGCGTCGAGGTCATGGGCGAGGCCTACCCCGACCTCGTCGACCAGCGCACGACTGCATCGTCGGCATCGATCGGCCGCGAGGAGGAGCAGTTCCGCCGGACGCTCGCACCGGGGCTCGACGCTCCTCGACGCCGAGCTCGACGCCGCTCGACGGCGGCGACGCTCGCCGGCGACGTCGCCTTCCAGCTGCACGACACCTACGGCTTCCCGCTCGAGGTCACCCCGGAGATCGCCGAGCGAGCGCGGCGTCGACGTCGACGAGGACGGCTTCGAGCGGCGCGATGGCCGAGCAGCGCCAGCGGGCCCGAGGCGCGGGCAAGAGCAGCCGGCGTCGCGGCCGGCGACGACGCTCGACGACTTCCAGCGCGTGCTCGACGAGCACGGCGCCGACCGAGTTCGTCGGCCGCGAGGAGTACGAGTCGAAGGCCACCGTGCTCGCGCGTCGTGCCGGCGACGACGGCGAGCGTCGATCGTCCTCGACCGCACGCCGTTCTACGCCGAGTCCGGCGGCCAGGTCGGCGACACCGGCACGATCACGCACCGACACCGGCACGGGCCGAGGTGCTCGACACCACCTACGCGCTGCCCGGGCTGCACCGCCACGTCGTCGCGGATCGTCGACGGCGCGATCGCCGAGGCCGGCCAGGAGGCCACCGCCGCCATCGACGTCGACCGGCGCGACGCCATCCGCCGCAACCACACCGGCACCCACCTCCTGCACTGGGCGCTGCGCGAGGTGCTCGGCGACCACGTGAAGCAGCAGGGCTCGCTCGTCGCGCCCGACCGCCTGCGGTTCGACTTCAGCCACTACGAGCGCCGTCACCGCCGACGAGATCCGCGCGATCGAGGACCTCGTCAACGACGAGATCCTCGCAACGAGCCGGTCCGCCACTACGAGACCACCAAGGACGAGGCCGAGCAGCTCGGCGCCATCGCCTTCTTCGGCGACAAGTACGGCGACATCGTGCGGGTGCTCGAGGCCGGGCGCGCACTCGATCGAGCTGTGCGGCGGCACCCACGTGCGCGCGCTCGGCGACATCGGCCCGGTGAAGATCGTGTCGCGAGGGGTCGATCGGCTCGAACCTGCGCCGCATCGAGGCGGTCACCGGCTTCGGTCCGATCGACCGGCTCCGCGCCGAGGAGGCGCACGCTCGACGCGGCCGCGGCCGTCGCGCTCGGCGTCGCCGACCGACGAGCTGCGTCGACGGCATCGAGCAAGCGGCTGGCCGAGCTCAAGGCGCTGCGCGACGAGGTCGAAGGCGCTGCGCGCGCCAGGCTGCGCCGGCGGCCAGGCCGGCGACCTCGCGGCCGACGCGCGGTCGACGGCGTCGTCGTCGCCCGGGTCGACGGCCGACCGCGCGACGACCTGCGCGACCTCGCCGTCGCCGTCCGCGACCGCCCGGGCATCCGCGGCCGTCGTGCTCGGCGCGCGCCGGGCGGCGGGGGCGTCGCCCTCGTCGCGGCCGTCGACCCCGACAGCGGCCTCGACGCCGGCGAGCTCATCGCCGACGCCGCGCCGTACGGTCGGCGGCGGCGGCGGCAAGGGCGCCGACCTCGCCGTGGCCGGCGGCAAGGACCCCGAGGGCTCGACGAGGCGCTCGACCTGGTCCGCGCCGCGGCCGGCTCGAGCCTCCGAGTGCGGGTGCTCGGCCTCGACCTCGGGCTCGAAGCGGATCGGCGTGGCGCTGTCGCGACTCCGCGGGCACCGCTGGCCACGCCCTACGAGGTCGTCCAGCGCAGCGGCGACGTGGCCCGGGACCACCGCCGCGATCGCTGCGATCGTGGCCGAGGCCGAGGCCGAGGTCGTCGTGGTCGGCCTGCCGCTGCTCGCTCGACGGCTCGCGGGGCCGGCGGCCGAAGCGCGCCCTGCTGGAGGCCGCGAGCTCGGTGCCACCCTCCCGGTGCCGGTCGAGACCTACGATGAGCGCCTCACCACGGTCACCGCCGACCGGCTCGCTCGATGCGATGAACCTGGGCGCCGGAGCCCGGCGCCGGGTGGTCGACAAGGTCGCCGCCGCGGTGATGCTGCAGGCCTGGCTGGACCACCGGGCGGAGAGGGCCGCCCGATGCCCGACCGAAGGACCCTGAATCACCCGCCCGAGTCGACTCGACGACCGTGAAGCCGGTCGTGCGTCAGCGACGCGGCGGAGCGGTCGTTCCGCAGGACCCGAGCTCCGGCGACCCCGCCTGCAGCGGAGGACGTGCAGGCGCCTGACCCGACCAGGTCCGGGCTGCATCCAGCCCGACCCCAGACGTCGCGCCCCGTGACCCCGCAGCGACCGGCGCAGGATCGCCCGAAGCAGCAGAGGCCGCCACAGGTATCGACCGCCCCAGGGCCGGGCGAAGCAGCCGCAGCAGCAGCGACCTGGCGCAGCAGCGACCGGCGCAGGATCGCCCGAAGCAGCAGAGGCCGCCACAGGAATCGACCGAAGCAGCAAAGGCCGCCACAGGATCGACCTGCGGACGGACGGCAACCGACCGCCGGGACGACCGCCGAAGAGGGCGACCCCGCGTCGACCTCGGAGTCACCCGAGGACGAGGACGTCGTGCCGCCGTCAGCGCGCCAAGCGGACGCCGCCTGCTCCGGATGGTGGCCTCGCGGTGCTGGTGATCGCCATCATGGCCGCGGCGATGGTGATGTGGGTGACCCGCCAGATCGACCCCCCCGGACCCCAGCGTGGAGATCGAGGGTCACCATCCCGACGGGACGACGACCGTCTGGCATCTCGACCACCTCGAGGATGACGGCGTCATCGCCGGCGTCCGGAGGTTCAGCTACACCCGAGCTGGAGGGCGACGGTGGCGCTGGAACGCCGGCGAGTACGTCGAGTTCCGACAACTCCAGGTTCGACGACGCGATCGAGGTGCTCGACGGAGGACCCATGCCCGTGAGCCGGCCGTCGTCCGGATCACCGACGGACGCCGCCTCGCCGACGCCTTCGTCCAGATCGCCGAGCAGATGCCAACCGTCACCGCCGACCAGCTCCAGGAGACCCTCGACTCCGGTGCGGTCACCTCGAAGTACAAGCCCGCCGACGTGAGCAGCTGGGAGGGTCTCCTCTTCCCCGACACCTACCAGTTCGAGAAGGACGCCACCCCCCAGTTGATCCTGCAGACCCTGGCCTCGAAGATGGAGGACGTGCTCGACGAGCTCGGCTACGACAAGGCCGAGGCCTTGCAGGGTCGCACCGCCTACGAGCTCATCACGATCGCGTCGCTGATCGAGAAGGAGACCGGGGCTCCGCCCGAGGAGCGGGGGAAGATCTCCCGCGTCATCTCGAACCGCCTCGAGGCGGACGAGACCCTCGGCATCGATGCATCGATCCTGTACGGCCTCGGCCGTTCCACGGGGAGCTCACCAAGGGCGACCTCGAGGCGGAGACGCCGTACAACACCCGGAAGGTCAAGGGCCTGCCGCCCACGCCGATCTCGCTCATCGGCGCGGCGTCCTGGAGGCGGCGATCGAACCGGCCGAGGGCGACTGGCGCTACTACGTGCTGACCTCGAACGACCCGCCCACGCACTCTTCACCGACTCCTACAACGAGTTCCTCGACGCGAAGAACGACGCGCAGGAACGAGGGGTGTTCTGAGCGGGCGGAGATCACGCATCGACCGCGTCGCCGGGGTCATCGGCGACCCGGTCCGGCACTCCCTTCGCCCGTGATCCACCACGCCGCCTTCGCCGGCCCTCGACCTCGACTGGGTCTACGTCGCGTTCCCGACCCCCGACGGTCGCGCCGCGGCCGCCGTCGAGGGGATACGCGCCACGGGCATCCGTGGGCTGTCGGTCACGATGCCCCACAAGGAGGCGGTCATCGCCGCGCTCGACGAGCTCACGCCGACCGCCGAGCGGCTGGGCGCGGTCAACTGCGTCGTGCGCGACGGTGACCGCCTGATCGGCGACAGCACCGACGGCGCCGGCTTCGTCTCGGGGCTGCGCCACGACTTCGGTCTGGACCCCGCCGGCGCACGGTGCGTCGTACTCGGCGCGGGGGGAGCGGCCCGCGCGGTCGTGCTGGCGCTCGCCGACGCTGGCGCCGGATCGGTCGGCGTCGTGAACCGGACCGCTGCTCGCGGCCAGGCCGCCGCCGCCCTGGCAGGGGCGCGTGGGGCGCTGGTGACAGCAGACGCCGTCGCCGATGCGGATCTGGTGGTCAACGCCACCTCGATCGGCATGGCCGACACCGAGGGCGGCCCTGCAGACGTTCCCCTCGACCCGTCGTTGCTGCGCGCCGGTCAAGTGGTCGCCGAGCTGATCTACCACCCGGAGCGCACAGCGCTGATGGCAGCGGCCGAGGCCGCAGGCTGCCGTACCTCGAACGGACTGTCGATGCTGGTCCACCAGGCCGCCGTCGCCTTCGAGCACTGGACCGGGGTCCCCGCGCCCGTCGACGTCATGACCGACGCCGCACGGTCCTGACGCTCCACCCTCCCGACGCCCCACCCTCCGGACGCCCCACCCTCCGGACGCTCGGCGCAGGAAGTCCGGTCGTTCGACCCGGACTCCACCCCGCCCCCCGCTGGGTCGTTCGACCCAGGAAAAGCTGAACCGCGCTCCGAGTCGTGCCGATGAAGAACAGGGTCCCGTCGGACCCCGGATCTCGCAGGAGGATGTGCGGTGGCGCTCCAAGGAACGATCGACAGCTTCCCACTGACCGAGGTGCTGACCCTCCTCGCCTCGTCGAAGAAGTCGGGTCGCCTCGCACTCGACGGCGACCGTGGGTCGGCCGCGTTGTGGATCAGCGACGGAGACGTGGTCGGCGGCGACATGGTGGGCGGTGGCGGTGCGACCGCAGCGTCGCTGCTCTTCGAGATGCTCCGCTTCACCGACGCGTCGTTCGCGTTCGACGCAGCCCCCGCTGACAGCCTGCCGCAGCACTCGGTCGAGGCGACCCGGCTCGCCGCGGCGATGGACGAGGCAGCGACGCTCCTCACCGAGTGGGACGACATCGTCGCCGTCGTGCCGTCGCTCGCCCACCGGGTGGTGCTGGTCGACGAGCTGCCGGACGACTCCGTCACTCTCGATGCCGCGTCGTGGTCCCTCGTGATCGCCGCCGCAGCGGACCCTGTCGTCGCCGTGATCGGCGACGCGCTCGGCCTGGACGAGTTCGGCGCCTGCGCTGCTGCGGCATCGCTCGTGGAGCGGGGACTGGCGACGATGACCGAGCCCGCATCCCACGAGCTGGCGAACGCCGAGGTCGGCGGACGGTTCGTGTCCGACACCACCGACCGATCCCACGACGACCGAGGAGCCGGCGAAGTGGCCGATCACCCGTCGAGTGATCGCCCCTCGATCGACCTCGCCGAGCTCTCGGACCTCACCGAGCAGCCGTCGGACGACGGGCCCACCGAGCCCGGGTTCCCCGAACGGTTCCCGATCGACGACCTGCTCGGCGGCGACGCCTCAGATGCCGACGACACCTGGGGCACTCCCGAACGGGCGCCGTTCGAGGCCCTGCGTTCGACGGCGCTGCGTTCGACGGCGCTGCGTTCGACGGCACCTCGTTCGACGGCTCCGGCGACAGCTCGGCGCAGGTCGACGACGCGCCGGTGTCGTCGGGACCCGATGCGTGGGACGACCTGCTGTCCGACACCGATGGGTCTGCCGAGGACGAGATCGCTGCCGACCTCTCCGACGACGCCGACGATTCGACCGACGAGGTCCTGCGCCAGATGTCGAAGCTCAGCCCGCAGGCCGCCGAAGCGATCGCTGCGGCGCTCAGCTCGGTGCCCGCGAGCGCCCCGGCCCAGGAGCCCTCATCGGCGTCCAGCGAGGCCGACGGCGACGGTGACGGTCCCGTCACCTTCTCCGGGATGTTCTGATGTCCGTGCGCGACGACGTGTGGAACCGGGAGCTCCCCGAGAGGCTCCCGTCGGAACCACACACGTCGAACTTGCCGGTACCGTGGATCCCGAGTGCGGCCGGCGGTGCGAGTCCGGTGCTGCTCGGAGGAGTAGGGGACGTGGTGCCAGCAGACGATCATGCCGCCGGTGTGGAGGAGCCGAAGCCTGACGCGCTCACGCAGGGGTGGGTCCGCCCTCCCGGTGGTGAACGCACCGAGGCGCTGTTCGTGCTCGCCGGGTCGAGCATGGGCATCGGACGAACCGAACGCGTCACCTCTCCGGTCTGGCTCGACCTGAACCGGCTGGTCCACCTGGACGCGATCGGCGAAGCCGTGGACGGTCTCTCCGAGATCGAGATCACGATGGATGACGGCTCGGTCATCGGCGCCGGTTGGAGCGACCAGTTCTGCGAGGCCGTCGTGCTCACGCTGACCGTGCTCGCCGAACGTCGCGTCGGCGACGACGCGCGTCCCGCAGCCGACGCTGCGCCCGTGGACACCCTGACCGCGGACAGCCCGACCGCAGACAGCCCGGCTGCAGGCACCCTGACAGTGGACGCCCCGACCACGGACGATCGCCCGGGACCCGACGTCACCTTCGAGGACGTCTCGCCGGATTCCGCAGAGGCCCGTGCAGCCGATGCTCCTGTCGCCGACGCGCCCGTTGCTGCACCTGCCGCCGAGGCGCCCTCACCCGAATCCGCCGGTGCGTTCTCGGTCTCTCCAGCCGCACCGTCGCCGACCGAACTGTCGCCGACCGAGCCGTCGCCGGCCGGCCAGCCCGAGGCCGACCCGACGCAGTACGCACAGGCTGCCGGCACGTCGTCGGCCCCGCTGGGTCGTTCCGCGAGCCTCGAGCTCGAGGACGTCGTCTACCTGGGCGGCTACCCCGGCCAGTCGAAGCGCCGCAAGAAGTGCACCGCGACGATGAGTCGGACGGGCCTCGAGCTGTCGGGCCCTGGCGATCTGTCGTTCCGGATATCGTGGGAGTCCGTCAAGACCGTCGAGGTCCAGAACTCCGATGAGGCACGTTTCCGGATGAACACCAAGATCCACCGCGACGCTTCAGCGCTCGTCGTCGAGTGCGACCAGGGCGTCACCATCCTGCTCGAGGCCCGTGACTGCCCGACGATCGCACTCCGGTCCGCGATCGCGCAGCTCATGACGGACCTGCCCGTCGTCGTCGTGTGACCCGCTCCGACGTCGACCACATCGCGCTCGTCGGGCTCTCCGGGTCGGGCAAGTCGACCGCGGCGCCGCTGATCGCCTCTCGCACGGGACGCATCGCCGTCGACCTCGACCGCGTCGTCGCGGAGCGGGTCGGACGACCGGTCGCCGAGCTCTTCGCCGAGCCGGACGGCGAGGCCAGGTTCCGCTCGCTCGAGACCGAGGCGCTCCTCGACGCGCTCTCGGGTCCTCCGGCGGTCATCGCCACGGGCGGGGGAGTGGTGCTGAGCGCGGCGAACCGCTCGTCGCTGCGCAGCGACGCGCACGTCGTGTGGCTGCGGGCGCATCCATCGAAGCTGGCCGCACGACTCGCCGACACCACAGAGGCCCGGCCGCTGCTCGACGGCGACGTCGAGTTCGCCCTGCAGCGACTCTCCGAGGAGCGCGCCGCGCTCTACGACGAGGTGTCCGACACCGTGATCGACGTCGACGGCGTCGACCCCTTGAGCGTCGCCGAGGAGATCGTCGCCGGTCTGGGGACGGATCGGCCGTGATCACGGTCGACGTCGACCTGGGTGACGAGCGCTCGTACCCCGTGCTCGTCGGCGAAGGCGCCCGGCACGAGCTCGCCGGACTGCTGCCGTCGCGCGCCCGCCGGGTGGCGATCGTGACCCAGGACCGGATCCCCGTCGACATCGACCCCGGACGCGAGCACCGCACGTTCGTCATCGGCGACGGCGAGGCGCACAAGTCGCTCGTCGACCATCGAGTCGCTCTGCTCGCAGTTCGCCGAGTGGGGCCTGACCCGGGCCGACTGCGTCGTCGGCCGTCGGCGGCGGCATGGTCACCGACGTCGCCGGATTCGCCGCGGCGGTGTACCACCGTGGCCTGCCCGTCGTGCACGTCGCCGACGACGTTGCTCGGCCAGATCGACGCAGCGATCGGCGGCAAGACCGGCGTGAACCTGCCCGAGGGCAAGAACCTCGTCGGCGCCTACTGGCAGCCGTCGGCGGTCATCTGCGACACCGCCACGCTGGCGACGCTGCCGCCGCGTGAGTGGCGCTGCGGCCTGGGCGAGCTCGCCAAGTACCACTGGCTCGGCGGGGGTCGACCTCGACGAGCTCGACGCTCGACGAGCGCGTCGCCCGCTGCGTCGAGATCAAGGCCGAGGTCGTCGCCTCGCGACGAACGCGAGATCGGGTCGCCGGGCGCTGCTGAACTACGGCCACACGCTGGCCCACGCGATCGAGATCGCGGGCGACTACGAGCTGCGCCACGGCGAGGCCGTGGCCATCGGGCTGGTCTACGCCGCCGAGCTGGCCCGCGCGCTGGGACGCATCGACGACGCCGCGGTCGCGGAGCACCGTCGGGTCGTGTCGGGCTACGACCTGCCGACCGCCTTGCCCGACGGACTCGACGACGACGAGCTCATGGCGCTGATGGCCCGCGACAAGAAGGTCGCTCGATGCCGGGCTGACCTTCGTGCTCGACGGCCCCGACGGCGTCGAGGTCGTCACGAAGGTCGACCCCGGCCTGGTCCGGTCCACGCTGCGAGCCCTTCGATGAGCGGAGCCCTTCGATGAGCGCGTCGATCCTGCTGCTGTCCGGACCCAACCTCAACCTGCTCGGCGAACGCGAGCCGGCGGTCTACGGCACGGCGACGCTCGAGGACCACGTCGCCGCGGCGTCCGATCGCGCCGAGCAGCACGGACTCGGGGTCGAGCACCTCCAGTCCAACCGTGAGTCCGAGCTGGTCGACGCGATCCACCGGGCACGCGGCCACCATGCCGCCATCATCATCAACGCCGGTGCCTTCACGCACTCCTCGTGGGCGCTGCACGACGCCCTCGCGGCCTACGACGGGCCCGTGGTCGAGCTGCACCTGTCGAACCCCTCCCGGCGTGAGTCCTGGCGCCACACGTCGGTCGTCACCCCCGTGGCCGACGCCCTGATCCAGGGACTCGGCGGCGCCGGGTACCCGATGGCGGTCGACGCGGCCGCCCACCTGCTCGACCCATCGACCGGGTGACCGGGTCCACCACTCGCGGACGTGGGCGGGTGGTCCTCGCCGCGCTCGGCGCCACGATCGTCGCGCTCGGGCTGTTCGGCACCGGGCTGAACCTGGTGATCCGCTACTCGGTGATCCAGGAGGCGGGGTATCGCTTCATCGGCACCGCGGCGCTCGGCGAGTTCATCGGACTCGGCCTCGCGCTGATGGCGACCGTCGGCGCCGCGCTGCTCTGGCTGGCGCCACGTCCGTGGCGGCGGGCCGCGCTGCTCGCGATCGTCCCGTGGGTCGCGGTGGTGTGGATCTCGTGGCCGACGTTGTCGGGCCTGGTGACCCCGGAGCGCGCCGACGGTGGCACCGAGTTCACCGTCGTGGTGCAGAACCTGTGGTTCGAGAACGACGAGCCGGCCCACGCCGTCGACGAGCTGCTCGCCCGCGACGCGGACGTGCTCGTGATCGTCGAGTACACCCCGGCGCACGCCGCTGCGTTCGAGAGTGCCGGCGTCGCGGAGCGGTACCGGTACCGCTGGGAGCAGGCGGTGCCCGATGGCCCGGGACTCGCGGTCTTCTCGACGATGCCGTTCTCGGAGCCCGCACTGCTGCCGATGACCCTCACAGGTGTGCGAACCGTGCTCGACGTGCAGGGCCACGAGGTCACGCTCTTCGCGGTGCACCCTGTCTCGCCCAGCGACCTGTACAGCCTGCCGATGTGGCAGCGGGACCTGCGTGAGCTGGCCGAGGCGGTCGGTGAGGCCGGTCCGGCGACGGTCGTCGCCGGCGACCTCAACGCCGGCAGCGGGCATCGGCGTTTTCGCGAGCTGCTGCGCGCCGGCGATCTGCGTGATGCACAGGATGTCGGAGGCGGCGGCTTCGTGCCCACGTGGCCGGTCGGTGGTCGGGTGCCGGCGCTGTTGCGTCTGGACCACATCCTCGTGGGGCCCGACATCGGTGTCGTCGACGTGGTCGTGCTCGGCCCGCTGGGTGCAGATCATCGAGGGGTCGAAGCTCAGCTCGTGGTCCCGCGGTCGTAGTCTGGTCGCCATGGCAGTGACCGAACGACTGACACCCGAACACGCCCCCGACGAGCTGCCGCCCATGGACGTCGCCGGGCGAGCCGACCGACTCCGCGCCACCTTCGACGCCGCGGAGGTCGACGCGCTGGTCGTCGCCAACCTGACCAACGTCCGCTATCTGACCGGGTTCACCGGGTCGGCCGCAGTGGTGCTCGTCACCCCCGACGAGCTCGTCTTCGTCACCGACGGGCGGTACCGCGACCAGTCCGCCGACCAGCTGTCCGCCGCGGGCGTGAAGGCACACATCGAGGTGGTCGCCGCAGACCCCGACGGCGTCGTCGCCGATGCCGCCGTCGCGGGCGGCACGTCACGGCTGGGTCTCGAGTCGCAGACCGTCACCTGGGCACAGCAGCGCCGGTGGGCGAGCGACCTGTTCACCGCCGGCGAGCTCGTCCCCACCGTCGGCCTGGTCGAGGAGCTCCGCCTGGTCAAGGACGCCGGTGAGGCCGCCAGGATCCGCTCCGCCTGCGCCATCGCCGATGCCGCGCTGGCCGAGGTGCGCGACCGTCTGCTCGACGGCCCGACCGAGGTCGAGTTCGGCCTGCTGCTCGACGCCACGATGCGCCGCATGGGCGCAGCCGACGTCAGCTTCGAGACGATCGTCGCTGCCGGCCCGAACGGAGCGAAGCCGCACCACCACCCGTCACCGCGTCGCATCGCCGAGGGTGACCTGGTCGTGATCGACTTCGGTGCGCTCGTCGACGGCTACCACTCCGACATGACCCGCACCGTCGCTGTCGGCGAGGTCGACGAGCAGCGGCGCCGCATGCTGAGCGTCGTGCTCGAGTCCCAGGACGCCGGCGTGCAGGCCGTGGCCGCCGGTGCGACGGCGTCCGAGATCGACGCCGTGTGCCGCTCGGTGATCGACGAGGCCGGCTGGGGCGACGCCTTCCTGCACTCCACCGGGCACGGTGTCGGCCTGGACATCCACGAGGAGCCTCGGGTCTCGTCGCGCTCGACTGCTACCCTCGTCGCCGGCCACGTCGTGACCGTCGAACCGGGCGTCTACCTCCCCGAGGTGGGAGGCGTGCGGATCGAAGACACCGTATTGGTCACCGAGCGCGGTTGCGACCGTCTCACCCTTGCCCCCAAGGACCCGTACCTCGGCTGAGTGCCGACCCGGCACCTGCTCCTCCACGAACGGACCCCTCCATGGCCCAGATCTCCACCGCAGACTTCAAGAACGGCATGACCGTCGACCTCGACGACGGCCTGTTCCAGATCGTCGAGTTCCAGCACGTCAAGCCGGGCAAGGGCGGTGCGTTCGTGCGGACCACGCTCCGCAACGTGCGCACCGGCGCCGTCGTCGAGCGCACCTTCCGCGCCGGCGAGAAGATGGAGCGGGCCATCATCGACAAGCGCGAGATGCAGCTGCCTCTACCGCGACGGCGACGACTACGTCTTCATGGACAACGCGACCTACGACCAGATGAACGTGCCCAGCGCCACGCTCGGTCGACGCAGCGAACTTCCTGATCGACTCCTCGACCGCCAGCTCAGATGTACGGCGACGAGATCATCGGCGTCGAGCTGCCGGCCTCGGTCGAGCTCGACCTCGCCGAGACCGAGCCCGGCGTCCAGGGCGACCGGGTGTCGGGTGCCAAGAAGCCCGCGACGCTCGAGACCGGCCTCGTCATCCAGGTGCCGCTGTTCGTCAACCCGGGCGAGAAGGTCAAGGTCGACACCCGCTCCGGCGACTTCATGTCGCGGGCATGAGCGACGGTCCTGCCCGACGAGCAGCGCCGTTCCAGCAGGAGCTGCTCTTCGACGCCGACGCGCCCGACGCCGTCGTGAGTCGATCGGTGCTCGACACCGTGCTCGACCCCGAGACCGTCGTCGAGCAGATCGACGTCGAACCGCCGCCTGCGTCCGTCCCGTCGCTGGCGGGCGCCACGAGGCCCGTGAGCGTGCGGTGCACCTGCTCTACGAGGCCGCCGCCAAGGACCTGCCGGTCGACGAGGTGCTCTCGTCGCAGGTGCTCGCCGCGGACCAGTACGCCGAGTCGCTCGTGCGCGGTGTCGCCGACCACATCGACGAGATCGACGACGTGATCTCCGGGCTCGCACGGGGCTGGACGATCGCCCGCATGCCGACCCTCGACGTCGTCGTGCTGCGCCTGGCCTGCTTCGAGCTGGCCCACCGACCCGACGTGCCCAGGGGCGTGGTGCTCTCCGAGGCGGTCGACCTGGCCGGGCGATACGGCACCGACGACTCCTCGCGCTTCGTCAACGGCCTGCTCGCCGCTGCGGCCGACCAGCTCCGCCCCGCCTGAAGGCCCGTCCCACCCCGCCGTATCGCCGCAGCACGCCCGATAGCGTGAACGGCCACGGGTTGGCACGGGAGGGGAGTGGCGGCGATGGCGGCGGATTCTTCATGGCGGTCGCAGCGCTCGTCGGCGACGTGGGTCTTCGTCGACGCACGGCGTCGGGGTGTCCGTCGTGGACTCGTCGCCGGGTTCTTCGACATGGGGCCGGTCGGTTGGTCGGCATCGGTGCTCCTGCTGTGGGTCGTCGCGTTCCCGCTGTACCTCCGACGCCGGTCGGCGCTGAGGGCCCTCATTGGACATGTCGACGGTCCTCGGTCGCTCGAGCGCGGGAGTTGGCGATGGCGGCATCGGGCCCGTGTCTGGATGGTGTACTCGGTGGCGATGTTCGGCGCCGCGCTGCCGGCCTCGTGGAATCCGCCGTACCTGGGCGACGCTCCGTACTGCATGGTGCGGGACATGTCCGGCGGAGGGTGGGGCTCGTTCGGTCTCTGGCCGTTCGGACCGACCTGCACCTTCCTGTACCAGCATCCGGTGCGGACCTTCGACCCCGGGGCCATGTGGAGCGCCGCGTTCTTCTACTGGATCGGTTCCGGCACTGCTCCTGCTGGCCACGGCCATCAGATCGCTCGCCGCGTCCGGGCGTGCTGGCACGGCAGGGCTTGCCGACTGAACTGGCCCGGCGTCCCGTCCCACTCCGCGGCATCGCCGACGCGCCCACCCGTTGAGCACACATCGACCGGCGCTAGCGTCGCCGCTCGCGACACGCTGCTCGCTGGTCGCTGGTCGACGATCCACGGAGGCGTTGGTGAACGACATCGAGGCGATCAAGCAGCTCAAGGCCCGCTACTTCCGCACCATGGACACCAAGGACTGGGCGGGCATGCGCCAGGTGTTCACCGACGACGTGGTCATCGACACCACCGAGTCGGGCGGCGGCGTCGTCCACGGGCGCCGACGAGTTCATCGCGTTCCTGCGAGACGCGCTCGGCGAGGTGGTCACGGTGCACCACGGCCACATGCCCGAGATCGAGCTCACGTCGGACGACGACGGCGACCGGCGATCTGGGCGCTGCAGGACATCCTGATCTGGCCGGACGGCATCGCGCCTCGACGGGCTACGGCCACTACCACGAGACCTACGAGAAGACGCCGACGGCTGGCGGATCGCCTCGTCGACGCTGACCCGCCTGCACATGGACATGGTCGACGCCGAGAGGTCGACCTGATGCCGGTCGCCGTGATCACCGGTGGCGGCGTCGGGGTTCGGCCGCGCCCTCGGCCGAGCGGTGCGCGCGAGCGGGCATGGACGTGGCGCTGCTCGACCTCGACGGCGAACGGGCCGAGGCCGAGGCGGCCCGCGTGGCCGAGGCCCACGGGGTCGACGGCGCTGGCGCTGGCGGTCGACGTCGCGGACGAGGCGAGCGTCGTCGGTGCGGCCGCCGCGGTCGAGGAGCGGTTCGGCGGTGCCGACCTGGTCGTCTCGAACGTCGGCGTCCAGCTCTTCGGCGCGATCGATGCGTTCACCGACGACGAGTGGCGGTGGCTGCTCGACGTCAACGTGATCGGCTCGGCCCGTGTCGGCCCGGGCGTTCCTCCCGCTGCTCCGCCGCGCCGACGCCGGTCGGCTGGCGTTCACGACGTCGTCGTCGATGCTCGACCCCGCCGCCCGCCTCGGCGCCTACCAGGCGAGCAAGTTCGCGGTCTGGGGCCTGGCCGAGACGCTTCGGCTCGAGCTCGCCGACGACGGCATCGGCGTGTCGGTCATCTTCCCGTCGGGGATGATCACCCGCCACCTCGAGATCGAGCGAGGCCGCCCAACCCGCGCACCTGCGCCGGCCGATCGCCAACGACGACGACTTCGACGCCATGATCGCCAGCAACCCGACGATGGCCTCGATGCTGGCCACCGCCGAGGACGCGGCCGAGCGGCGTGATCGAGGCCGTCCTCGCCGGCGAGCCGTACGTCATCACCCACGGCGACCTCACCGTCGCCGTGGCCGAGCGCGCAGCTGGCCTCGCTCGCGCTGCGGAGCACGCCCGGGACGGGTGAGCCGCAGCAGCGGCTTCGCTGTCGGAGCGCCTCGTTATGCTCGAACATATGTTCGATGCAGCAACGATCGACGAGGAAGCGGGGCAGCTCGACCTGGCCACGCCCGGGGCGTTGCTGGGTGCGTGTGCCGACGCGGCCGTGCACGCGCTCGCGGTCGCATCCGCGGTGCCGGTCGGTTCGCTCGACGGTCCGGCGCTGCGCGGTCTGACGTTGCAGCTCGAACGTGCCCGCTCCGCGGTCGACGCGGCCGAGGCACACGCCTTGGCCGAGTTGGATCGTCGCCGTCACACCGACATCCGCCTGGGCGCCACGACGTCGAAGTGGCTCGCCCAGCATGCCAACCTGCCCGCGGGTGTTGCTCGTGCGCGGTTGTCGTTGGCGAACCGTCTCGCGAACGACCTGACCGTGGTCGATGAGGCGCTGGTCGAGGGGCGCATCGGTGTCGATCACGCCCGCGTGTTCGCCGGCGCGATCAACGAACGCAACCTCGAGGCGATGTCCGAGCTCATCCCTGATCTGGTCGACGCGGCCTCGGCGATGGTGTTCGACCGGTGGAAGGACCACGTCCGCGCGTTGGGCGAACTGGCCGACATGGACGGCCCGCACGACCCCGACGCCGACCTGCTCAAGAACCGGCTCACCCTCTCGGAATCGGACCGGTTCGGGCTGGTGCGTGGGGAGTTCACCGCGGATCGGTTCATCACGATCCACGACACCCTGCAGTCGATCGCGGACGAGCTGTTCGAGCAGTACACCCGGGACCACAACGTCTCGGGCGGTGAGCTGCCCGTCCCGCCGAGGCTCGACGTTGCTCGCACTGGCGCTCGAGGAGATGGCCCGACGATCCCTCGGCGTCGACCCCGCAGCCTCGACCGGACCGAAGGTCGAAGCCCGGCTCAGCCTCCTTGCCGCGCCCGCGTTCGGCGACCACCGCGACAACCGCCACGCCGACCCCGACGCCACGCCGACGCCGGTGCTGGGCCGGTGTTGCCGGAGCATCTCGAGTTGTGGGGCATCCACCACCGACTGCTCGGACCGCTGCCCGCCAGCACCGTCGAACACCTGCTCTGCGACGCCACCTGGATCGCCACGCTGCTCGACGACATGGGTGTGCCGCTCGACCAAGGCCACGCGAAGCGTTTCGCGACCGACGAACAACGCATCGCGCTCGACGCACGCGACGGCAACTGCGACTTCGCCCGCTGCGACGCCCATCACGAATGGCTCGACGCGCACCACATCGAATACTGGGACGACGACGGACCGTCCGATCTCGACAACTTCGCCCTTTTGTGTCGGCGGCATCACCGTGTGGCGCACCGCAAGGGCTGGACCCTCGAGCTCACCGACGACGGCTGGACCATCTGGACCACACCGCAGGGCTACCGGTTCTGGGGCCAACGCCACCACCGCCAACGAGCCGGACCCGTCCCACCATGACCGAGCAGGCGGGGGTGAGCACCACTCCTGAACGATGGATGAACACTCGGCGTGTCCCGGGCACGACGGCGCTGCGCCGTGACACACTGACGATCGGTCAGGGATCTGGGGTCCGGCCGAACGAGGGGCGGGGGAGCGACATGGATCGACGCACGGCGATCGCAGCATCGGGCAGTCGGGGCATGACCCGGCGCGAGATGCTGCGCGGGTTGGGGTTCGGCGTGGGCGCGGCGGTCGTCGTGGCCGGGTGCACCGTGCCGGCACCGGGGGAGCCGCGACTGCCTCCACCCGGCGTGCCCGACGCCGGTCCGTTCCCCGACGGGGTGATGGCCGGCGACCCGGCACCGGACGGCACCGTGCTGTGGACCAGGGTGCGCCCGCCGGCCGACGGCGGTGCGGTCCCTGTGCTGTGGAACGTCTCGGACGACCCGTCGTTCGGATCGATCCGCGGCGCCGGGCTGGTCACCGCCGAGGCAGCGACCGGTCACACCGTGCAGGTGGCGGTCACTGGCCTGCAGCCGGACCGTTGGTACCACTACCGCTTCGAAGCACCCGGCGCCGACGGCGCCTCGACGGTCAGTCGGACGGGCCGCCTGCGGACCTCGCCGGCGGTGGGCGCCACACCCGACCACCTGCGCTTCGCGTTCGGCTCGTGCCAGCAGATCAACGACAGCTGGTTCAACGCCCACGCAGCGATCGCCGCGGAACCAGGCCTGGACTTCTTCATGCACCTCGGCGACTACGTGTACGGCTCGGACCACGGCACGCTCACCCTCGACCAGTACCGCGACACCTACCGCCGCTGGCGGGCCCAGCCGATGCTGCGCGACCTGCACGCCGCGCTGCCGTGCGTCGCCATGTGGGACGACGGCGAGTTCTACAACGGCGTCGACGCACACGGTTCACCGGAGCGCCTGGCGGCTGCGAAGCAGGCGTGGTTCGAGTCCTTCCCGCTCGCTGGTTCGGCCGTCGAGCCGGGTGGGCGACGGTCCTACCGGCGGTTCGGGTGGGGCGGACTGGCCGACGTCTCGATGATCGACGTGCGCTCGTACCGCGACCCCGCCCTCGACGACGTCGTGCACACCGGCGCCAGCGCCATGGACGATCCGGGCCGCACCACGCTCGGCGCCGAGCAGTACGCCTGGTTGACCTCGGGCCTGGCGGCGTCCACCGCGGCGTGGCGCCTCATCGGCAACCCGTACAACATCGCTCCCTGGAAGCTGGTCGACCTGGAGTTCCTCCGGCTGTTCCGCCCCGACATGCCCGCCGAACCCGGTGTGTACGCGCCGAACGAGGCGTGGGACGACTACATGGCCGAACGGCGCGACCTGCTCGCCTTCCTCGTCGACCACGACATCAGCGACACCGTCTTCGCGAGCGCGCACACGCACATCGCGATCTCGTCGGACCTGCGCACCCACGCCTCGTCGAGCCGGGTCGCCGCGCACGACTTCTGCGCGGGCTCGTTGACGGCGGATCCGGATCCTCGGCGTGCCTACCTGGGCGATCTGCCGCTCGACGTCGCCGAGGAGCTGCTGCGCGTGGCGGAGCGCTTCGTGGTCGACCAGAACCGGCCGGGCATGCGGCACCTGAACATGGTCGACCAGGGCTACACGGTGGTCGATGTCACACCCGACGCGCTGACGGTGACCTATCGCACGATCGACACCACCGACCCCGATGCGCAGGCGACCGACGCCGCCCGATTCCGTGTGCTGCCGGGCGGCCGCCCGATGGAGGTGCTCCCGGTCGCCCGTCCGCGCGGCACCATGAGATGAGGGCAGCGGTGAGGTGAAGCGCGGCTGCGAGGTGAACGAGGGGCCGCGCGCCTGATAGCTTGAGCGCCTGTACGTGAAGGGGGTCCAGAGAGGCCCCTACGGACAGAAAGGTCCTGCCGATGGCAGAACGCGAGCGAAGGATGACGCGCCCCTACGGGGGCGTTTTTGTTGCCCATTCACGTGTGATGGATGCCGACGACATCCATCGTGCGCTGCGTCGAATGGCCCATGAGATCCTCGAGCGCAACCACGGCCTCGACGACGTCGTCCTGATCGGTCTGCAGACCGGCGGCGTGCAACTCGCCCATGCGCTGGCCTCGACCCTCGAAGAGATCGAGGAGCTCGACGAGTCCGACCACGGGGTGCCTGTCGGCACACTCGACGTCGCCCTCTACCGCGACGACATCGGCATCCGCCCGGTGCTGCCCGAAGAGGTCACCGACATCCCCGTCGACCTGGACTCGAAGGCGGTGATCCTCGTCGACGACGTGCTCTTCACCGGCCGGACGATCCGCGCGGCGCTCGACGCGGTCGTCGACTTCGGGCGTCCCAAGGTGGTGCAGCTCGCCGTCATGGTCGACCGCGGCCACCGCGAGCTGCCGATCCGCCCGGACTTCGTCGGCAAGAACCTGCCCACCCGTCGCGACGAACTGGTCGACGTGACCATGTCGGGTGTCGAGCTCGGCGAGCTCCAGAAGTCGTGACGACCACCGCTGCGTCCGCAGAGCTGCTTCCGGCTCCGACCATCACGCCCTCGTCACGTCACCTGCTCTCCATCGACTCGCTCACCCGCGACGAGATCGAGGAGCTGCTCGACCTGACCGACACCTTCGTCGAGGTCGGGCGACGGGCCATCCCGAAGGTGCCCGCACTCCGCGGCCGGACCGTCGTGTCGTTGTTCTTCGAGGACTCCACACGCACCCGCCTCAGCTTCGACACCGCCGCCAAGCGGCTGTCCGCCGACACGATGTCGTTCGCGGTGTCGTCGTCGTCGGTCAACAAGGGCGAGTCGGTCCGCGACACGATCGAGACCATCGAGGCGATGGGGATCGACGCGGTCATCGTGCGCCACAAGTCCTCCGGTGTGCCCGCGCAGATCGCCCGGTGGACCGACGCTGCGGTGATCAACGCCGGCGACGGGTGGCACCAGCACCCGACCCAGGCGCTGCTCGACGCCTACACCGCCCGCAGCCACCTGGGCTCGCTCGAGGGACGTCACGTCGCGATCGTCGGCGACATCAAGCACTCCCGGGTGGCGCGCTCCGACATCGAGATCTTCACCCGCCTCGGCGCGCAGGTGACGCTCGTGGCACCGCGCACCTTGTTGCCGTCGTCGACCGCGGCGTGGGACGTCGCGGTCACCCAGGACCTCGACGCCGTCCTGCCGACCGTCGACGTCTGCTACCTGCTGCGCATGCAGCAGGAGCGCATGACCGAGGCGCTCGTCCCGTCGCTACGTGAGTACACGGCTTGCTTCGGTCTGACCGAGGCCCGCGCCGAGCGGCTGCGCAGTGACGCCATCGTCATGCACCCCGGTCCGATGAACCGGGGCGTCGAGATCGCGAGCGCCGTCGCGGACCGCCCGAACGCCGTCATCACCGAGCAGGTGAGCAACGGCGTCGCAGTCCGCATGGCCGTGCTGTTCATGCTGCTGGGATCCGGGCGCCACCTGGAACGTCCCACCGATCGCCCCGCCGAACGCCCCACAGAGGAGAACCGATGAGCACCCACCCCGACGTCGTCATCAAGGGCGGGCGGGTGATCGATGCCAGCGGCGAGCGGGCCGCGGACGTGCTCGTGGTCGACGGCCGGATCGCGGCGGTCGGCGAGGGTCTGTCGGCCGACACGGTGCTCGACGCCTCGGGCTGCATCGTCGGCCCCGGTCTGGTCGACCTGCACACCCACCTGCGCCAGCCCGGCAAGGAAGAGGCCGAGACGATCGAGACCGGCGCACGCGCCGCGGCGCTGGGGGGCTACACCGCAGTGCTCGCCATGCCGAACACCACCCCGGCCATCGACTGCGCCGCGGTCGTCAGAGAGGTGCTCGAACTGGGTCGCAGCGCGCCGTGCGAGGTCCGGACCTCGGGCGCGATCACGGTCGGCCGTGCCGGTGAGCAGCTGGCCCCGATGGCCGAGATGGCCGGGCTCGGCGTCACGTTCTTCACCGACGACGGCACCGGGGTCCAGGACGACCGTCTCATGCGCCGTGCGCTCGAGTACGCCGCAGGTCTCGACGTCACCCTGGCGCAGCACTGCGAGGTCACCTCGTTGTCCGAGGGCACCTGCATGCACGAGGGGGAGTGGTCGGCCCGCCTCGGGCTGCCCGGCCAGCCGAGCGAGGCCGAGGAGCTGATGGTCATGCGTGACATCGCGCTCGCCCGGCTCACCGGTGCCCGCGTGCACTTCCAGCACATGTCGACCGCCGGGTCGGTCGCGATGATCGCGGCGGCCAAGGCCGGGGGCATGTCGATCACCTCCGAGGCGGCTCCGCACCACTTCACGCTCACCGACGAGTGCTGCGCCGGCTACGACGCCACCTTCAAGGTCCATCCGCCGCTGCGCTCCGGCAGCGACGTCGCCGCGGTCAAGGAGGGCCTCGCTGCGGCGACGCTCGACGCGATCGCGACCGATCACGCCCCGCACGCCCAGGAGGAGAAGGAGCGTCCCTTCGACCACGCGCCGCCGGGGATGTTGGGCCTGGAGTACGCGCTGGCGCTGGCCTTCACCGAGCTCGTCGACGGCGGGACCGGCATGACCGAGGCCGATGTGCTGGCCGCCATGTCGTGGCGCCCCGCCGCCATCGGACGGATGGCCGACCAGGGCGGCCTCGTCGCCGAGGGCGCTGCCGCCAACCTGTGCGTCATCGACCCCGGGCTGCGCTGGACGATCGACGACAGCGGCGGCGCGTCGCGCAGCCGGAACGTGCCCTACGTGGGCCGCACCGTGCGCGGCAAGGTCCGCCACACCGTCCTGTACGGCGAGCCCGTCGTGATCGACGGAGCAGCACAGCGATGAGCCGAGAGAGTGGAGCGATGAGCATCGAAGCAGCAGCGATCGTCCTGGCCGACGGCACCGTGTTCGAGGGTGAGGCCTTCGGGGCCCGCGTCGATGGCGGGGTCACCACCGGCGAGTTCGTGTTCAACACCGTCCTGTCGGGCTACCAGGAGGTCATCTCGGACCCCTCGTACGCCGGCCAGATCGTGACGTTCACCGCGCCGCACATCGGCAACTACGGGGTCAACGTCACCGACGACGAATCCGCCCGGCCGCGCTGCGCGGGCGTGGTGATCCGCGAGCTCGCACGCCGCCACAGCAACTGGCGCGCCGAGGGTGGGCTCGACGAGTACCTGCAGCGCCACGGCGTCGCCGCGATCGCCGGCGTCGACACCCGGCGACTCACCCGCCACTTGCGTGACCACGGCGCGCTGCCCGGTGCGTTCGGGACCGCGGACGAGGCCACGCTGCGCGACGCAGCCCTCGCCGCTGCCGGCACCGACGGACTCGACCTGGTCGCCGGGGTGACCACCGAGCAGCGCTACTCGGTGCCCGGCGTCGCCGGAGCATCGCGTCGCATCGTCGCGATCGACCTCGGCATCAAGACGACGATCCTGCGCAACCTCGCAGAGGTCGGCCACGTCGAAGTCGTGCCGGCGTCGGTCTCGGCCGACGAGATCCTGGCGCTCGAACCCGACGGCGTGTTCATCTCGAACGGCCCCGGCGATCCGGCCGCGGTCGAGTCCGTGCCGGAGACGCTGCGGGCGCTGCTCGGCGAGGTGCCGATCTTCGGCATCTGCATGGGCAACCAGATGCTCGCGACCGCGCTCGGCGGTTCGACCTACAAGCTGCCCTTCGGCCACCACGGCGGGAACCACCCCGTGCGCGACCTGACCACCGGCAAGGTCGAGATCACCAGCCAGAACCACAACTACTGCGTCGACCTCGACGGCATCGACAACATCGAGGTGACGCACCGCAACCTCAACGACGACACCGTCGAGGGGTTCCGGTGCACCGACGTGCCGGCGTTCTCGGTCCAGCACCACCCCGAGGCGGGCCCCGGCCCGCACGACAGCCGCTACCTGTTCGAGCGCTTCGCGGTGCTCATGGACGAGCACACCTCGTGAGCGGTGTGTCGCTACTCGTCGAGTCGCTCGGCGACGGCGTGGGCCTCTTCGTCGAGGTGCTCGCCGATGCCGTCGACGATCACCGGTTCGACCTTGTGGCCGACCAGCGGGATCCGCACCTTGAGCTCACCGCGGATCGTGCGCACCGCCTCGGCGCCGTCCTGGTGCAGCACGGCGGTCGCCGATGCCCGCAGCAGACCGGCGGCCTGGTCCGGACGGAACGCCACGGTCGCCGAGCGTGCGCCCAGGTCCCAGGTGGTCTCCTCGGTCCAGGCGACGTCGTCGGGATCGATGAAGCGTGCCGCCTCCTTGGGCAGGTCGACGCTCAGGACCCAGTGCAGCGTCACCACCGCTCGGTCCGCGGAGCGCTCGACCCCCAGCACCTTCGGCGGGCTCGTCGTGGTCAGGTCCGACAGGCCCGACCAGAAGCCCTCGTCGAGGTAGACGTCGACCACGTCGTCGACCGTCGCCGTCCATCGCTGCTCGAATGCGAACTTCACGTCCCCAGCGTCGCACACCGTGACGCTCCCCCCGCACATGCCCGCCGGATCGCGGCGGCCGATTCCCCCACCAGGAGCCATTGATGCCTCGCCGCGACGACCTCGAGTCGATCCTCCTCATCGGGTCCGGACCGATCGTGATCGGTCAGGCCTGTGAGTTCGACTACTCGGGCACGCAGGCCTGCCGGGTGCTGCGCGAGGAGGGCTACCGGGTCATCCTCGCCAACTCGAACCCGGCGACGATCATGACCGACCCCGACTTCGCGGACGCGACCTACATCGAGCCGCTGGTCGCCGACGTGCTCGAGCGGATCATCGCGACCGAGCGCCCCGACGCGGTGCTGCCGACCCTCGGCGGGCAGACCGCCTTGAACCTGGCGATGGAACTCGACGAGTCCGGCGTGCTCGCCGCCTACGACACCGAGCTGATCGGCGCGAACGCCGAGGCGATCCGCACCGCCGAGGACCGAGACCTCTTCAAGAAGGCGATGATCGAGATCGGCATCGACGTGCCGGCATCGGGCATCGCCCACGACATGACCGAAGCCGCGCACGTCCTGGGCGAGTTGGGTCTGCCGGTCGTCATCCGCCCGGCGTTCATCCTCGGCGGAAAGGGCACCGGCATCGCGTCGACGCAGGCCGAGTTCGAGCACATGGTCGCCCGGGGCATCGAGGCGAGCCCCATCGGCGAGGTGCTGATCGAGACGTCGATCGCCGGGTGGAAGGAGTTCGAGCTCGAGGTCATGCGTGACCGGTCCGACAACTGCGTGATCATCTGCTCGATCGAGAACTTCGACCCGATGGGTGTGCACACCGGCGACTCGATCACCGTCGCGCCCGCCATGACCCTGACCGACGTCGAGTACCAGCAGATGCGCGACACCGCCTTCCAGGTGATCCGGCGCGTCGGCGTCGAGACCGGTGGCTCGAACGTGCAGTTCGCCGTCAATCCCGAGACCGGTCAGCAGGTCGTCATCGAGATGAACCCGCGGGTGAGCCGCTCGTCGGCCCTCGCGTCGAAGGCGACGGGCTTCCCGATCGCGAAGATCGCGGCGAAGCTCGCCGTCGGGTACACCCTCGACGAGATCCCGAACGACATCACGAAGAAGACGCCGGCGAGCTTCGAGCCCACCATCGACTACATCGTGACCAAGGTCCCGCGTTGGGCCTTCGAGAAGTTCCCGGGCGCCGAACCGCGCCTGGGCACACAGATGCAGTCCGTCGGCGAGGTCATGGCCATCGGACGGACCTTCCCGGAGTCGTTGCAGAAGGCCATGCGCTCCCTCGAGCAGGGTCGCGGAGGTCTCAATGGCGACGCCGCGGAGGCGACGCTCGACGCCGTCGACACCGAGGCGCTGGCCGCCCGTTCGCAGATCGCGACGCCGGACCGGATCTTCGAGGTCGAAGCGCTGCTGCGCCGCGGCCTCAGCGTCGACGAGGTGCACGACCTGACCCGGATCGACCCCTGGTTCCTGGACCAGATCCTGTCGATCGTCGAGGAGCGCACCGCGCTCGAGTCGCTCGGCACGGGTGCAGCAGCCCTCGAGTCGATGGACGTCCGCGCCTGGCGTCGCGCCAAGCGCATGGGCTTCGGCGACGGTCAGCTGGCCCACCTCTGGTCGCTGGGCGAGTCCGAGGTGCGTGAGGCACGGCTCGCGGCGGGTGTGGAGATCACCTACAAGACGGTCGACACCTGCGGCGCCGAGTTCGAGGCCGAGACCCCGTACCACTACGGCACCTACGAGGACGACAGCGAGGTCGCTCCGTCCTCGAAGGAGAAGGTCATCATCCTCGGCTCCGGTCCGAACCGCATCGGCCAGGGCATCGAGTTCGACTACTGCTGCGTGCACGCCTGCTTCGCGCTGGCCGACGCCGGCTTCGAGACGATCATGGTCAACTGCAACCCGGAGACGGTCTCGACCGACTACGACACCTCGGACCGCCTCTACTTCGAGCCGCTGTCGACCGAGGGCGTGCTGAACGTCATCGACGCCGAACGTCGCTCGGCGGAGCAGGGGGGCGGCTCGCTCAAGGGCGTCATCGTCTCGCTCGGCGGTCAGACCCCGCTCAAGCTCGCCGACGACCTGCCCCGTGAGCTGATCCTGGGCACGCCGCCGGAGAGCATCGACGCCGCCGAGGACCGCAACCAGTGGGCGGCGCTGTGCGCCCGCCTCGAGATCCCCCAGCCCGCCGGCGCGACCGCGACGACCCTCGACGAGGCGATCGCGACGACCGAGCGCATCGGCTTCCCCGCGCTGGTGCGGCCGAGCTACGTGCTCGGCGGGCGTGCGATGGAGATCGTGTACGACGTCGACGACCTGACCCGTGCGTGGGCCGCGATCACCGAGAGCGGTTCGCTGGGTCGCGAGGGCGGCCTCTCGGCGACCCGTCCGGTGCTGATCGACCGGTTCCTCGAGGACGCGACCGAGGTCGACGTCGACGCCATCCGCGATCACACCGGCGACGTGATCATCGGCGGGATCATGGAGCACGTCGAGGAGGCCGGGGTGCACTCCGGTGACTCCGCGTGCGTCATCCCGCCGGTCGGGCTCGCCGAGTCCACCGTCGCGGTGATCGAGGACTACGCCAAGCGGATCGCCGAGTCGCTCGGCGTCGTCGGGCTCATCAACGTGCAGTTCGCCGTGAAGCGCATGGGCGACGATCCCGGCAGCGCCCAGGTCTTCGTGATCGAGGCGAACCCGCGGGCGTCGCGGACCGTGCCGTTCGTCGCGAAGGCGACCGGCGTGCCGCTGGTGAAGGTCGCCGCCCGGGTCATGTGCGGCGCGACGCTCGCCGAGCTGCGCGACGAGGGGCTCCTGCGCGAGCAAGGTCGTGGGCGACCACGTCGCGGTGAAGGAGGCCGTCCTGCCGTGGAGCAGGTTCCCCGACGTCGACTCGGTGCTCGGGCCCGAGATGCGCTCGACGGGCGAGGTCATGGGCATCGACACCTCGTTCGGCATGGCCTTCGCCAAGTCGCAGCTCGCGGCGGGGGACCGGATGCCGACGAGCGGCACGGTCTTCTTCTCGCTGGCCGACCGTGACAAGGCGGTCGGCACGCTCGCCGCACGCCGCTTCCGCGAGCTCGGCTTCTCGATCGTCGCGACCTCCGGCACGGCCGCCCACCTGAGCGCCGAGGGCGTCGAGGTGGCGCAGGTCGTGGCCAAGCTGACCAAGCCCGGCGGGAGCGACCCGTCGGTGCCCGCCGACGGCGAGGTCGACGGCGTCGAGCTCATCTCGACCGGCGGCATCGACCTGGTCGTGAACAGCCCTCGGGGCCGCGGTCCCAGGGCCGATGGTGCGCACCTGCGTCGTGCCGCGGCGACCCACCAGGTCCCGCTGCTGACCACCGCCTCGGCCGCGCTCGCCGCGGCCAACGGCGTGGGGGAGTGGAACGGCACCGATCTGGGCGTGCGGAGCCTGCAGGCATACCACCAGGGGGTCCGCGCCTGATGTTCGGGCGCCGCGCGCACCGGGGTCGACCGGTCGACATGTCGGTCCGGGTCGGGGACCTCGCGCTCGGCGCGCCGCTGATGACGGCGTCGGGCACCGCCGGGCACGGCGACGAGCTCGCCCGGTACTTCGACCTGTCCCGGTTGGGAGCGGTGGTCGTGAAGTCGCTGTCGGCCGATCCGTGGGCGGGCAACCCGTCACCGCGGGTGCACGAGACCGCCGGCGGCATGATCAACAGCGTCGGCCTCCAGGGCCCCGGCGTCGCCGCATGGCGCGCCGAGGAGCTCCCGGCGCTGCTCGCGACGGGCGCCTCGGTCGTCGCCAGCATCTGGGGCCGCACCGTCGACGACTACGCCCGCGCCGCCGAGGCGCTCGCCGACGCGCCCGACGGCCTGGTCGCGGTCGAGGTGAACCTGTCGTGTCCGAACCTGGACGGCGGCGCCCACCTGTTCGCGCACGATCCCGCAGCGACGACCGCGGTGCTCCGCGCCACCTCGGGGCTCGAACTGCCCCGCTGGGCGAAGCTCAGCCCGAACACGGACCGCCTCGTCGAGGTGGCAGGTGCCGCGGCCGAGGCGGGCGCCGACGCCGTGACCCTGGTCAACACCGTGATGGGCATGGCGATCGACGTCGAGTCCCGCCGTCCCGTCCTCGGCGCCGGCAAGGGCGGGCTGTCCGGTCCGGCCATCCACCCGGTGGCCGTCCGCGCCGTCCACGATGTTCACGGCGCGCTGCCCGAGCTGCCCATCGTGGGCGTCGGTGGCGTGTCGACCGTCGAGGACGTCGTCGAGTTGCTGCTCGCCGGCGCAACCGCCGTGCAGATCGGGACCGCGACCTTCGCGGATCCACGATCGGCGATCCGGTTGCTCGAGGGTCTGGAAACATGGTGCGCTCGTCAGGGAGTCGGGCGTGTTGCCGAGCTGACGGGCGCCCTCGTCGGTTGAGCTCGGCGAACAACAGTGCAGGGAGTGAAGGGCATGTCTGAGATCGAGACCACCGCAAGTGCCGAGGGAGCCGTCTCCGACGACGTGCGGCGTCGGCTGGCGCTGGCACTCGACGTGGACGACCTGGTCGAGGCACACCGCTACGCCGCCATGTTGCGACCGTGGTTCGGTGTCGCCAAGGTCGGCCTCGAGCTGTTCAGCTCCGCCGGGCCCGACGCCATCGCGGCGTTGCGTGACCTCGGCTACCAGGTCTTCCTCGACCTCAAGCTGTTCGACATCCCCACCACGGTGAACCGCTCGACGACGGTCCTCGGCTCCCTCGGGGTCGAGTACCTGACGCTGCACGCGCTCGGCGGTGTCGACATGTTGCGGGCCGGCGTGGAAGGGCTGCACGACGGCGCCGAGCGCGCCGGGCTGCCGGTGCCCACGGCGCTCGCGGTGACCGTGCTCACCAGCGACGACTCCGCCCCGCCCCACATCGTGCCGAACCGGGTCCGCCTGGCGCTCGAGGGTGGCTGCGGCGGGCTGGTGCTCGCGGCCGAGGACCTGCAGACCGCTCGTGAGCTCGCCCCACGACTCAAGCGGGTCGTGCCCGGCATCCGTCTCAGTGGCGGCGCCCGCCACGACCAGGCCCGTGCGGCCAGCCCGCAGGAGGCCGTCGCCAACGGCGCCGACCTGCTCGTCATCGGTCGTGCGGTCACCAAGGCCGACGACCCCGCAGCTGCGGCAGCGGCGATCGCCGCCGCGGTGTGATGACCGCCCAGGCCGCTCGACGTGACGCGCTCGAGTGGGCCGAGGCCGCCCGCAGCCGACGCGAAGGGGTGCGCGACGAGCTGCGCAGCGGTGCGGTCGACCTGGCCGAGGTGATGTCGGCGCGCACCGGCGACCCGGCGCTGGGCGCCGTCCGGCTGCTCTGGGTCCTCGAGTCGGTGCCCGGGGCGAGGAAGATCTCGACCCGTCGCGCGCTCGCGGCGCTGGGTGTCGACGCCGCCACGCCGCTCGCCGTGATCGACGACGCACTCGCCGCAGCAGCTCGTCGCTCGCTTCGCCAGCCGGTCGAGGAGGCTGGACCGATCGCAGAGCCGTGAGCCGCTCTGTGCCGGAACTGCCCGACGGATCGTCGGTGATCGTCATCTCCGGGCCCGGGGGAGTCGGCAAGGGCACCCTCGTCGCGCAGATCCTCGACCGTGACGACCGACTGTGGCTCAGCCGTTCCTGGACGACCCGTGATCGGCGACCCGGTGAGGCAGCGGACGCGTACCGCTTCGCCACACGCGACGAGTTCGAGCGGCGCATCGCCGAGGGTGGGTTCCTGGAGTGGGTCGAGTTCCTCGACTACCTGCAGGGCAGCCCGTTGCCCGAACCGCCGGAGGGTCGTGACGTCGTGTTCGAGATCGACGTGCACGGGGCACGTGCCATCTCCGAGCTCTACCCGGACGCGCTGCTGATCTTCGTCGACGCACCGGACCGCTCCGTGCAGGAAGCGAGGCTCCGGGGCCGCGGCGACGACGAGGATCGGATCCGCCAGCGGTTGCAGAAGGCCGACGAGGAGGTCGCGCTCGCCCGGGAGCTCGACGTCGTGCCCGTCGTCAACGACGACCTGGAACGGGCCATCGACGAGATCCGTTCCCACATCGAGCGGCATCGTTCGCGCTCGTAGGGGTTCGGCTGCTAGCCTGCCGAGTCGGTCATTGACCTGACCGGCACCACTCGACACCCGCTCGGAGCACAACGCACATGGCAGAACGTCTCGACACGATGATGGACCCGCCCGTCGAGGAGCTCCTCGATCGGTGCGATTCCAAGTTCTCGTTGGTGACGCTCGCCGCGAAGCGTGCTCGTCAGATCAACAGCTACTACGGCCAGCTCGGTGACGGGCTCGGCCACGTCGTGCCTCCGCAGGTCGCCTCGACCGCCCGCAAGCCGCTGTCGATCGCGTTCGAGGAGATCTCCGAGGACAAGATCGAGGGCATCTCGGGTGTGTCCGAGCTCGATCTGATCGAGGCCGTCGACGCCGTCGAGGTCATCGACGGCGGCGACTCCGACGGCGCCTGAGCCCTTTCGTCCCATGGCGTCGTTGGCCGGTCGGCGCATCGTGCTCGGAGTGTGCGGCGGCATCGCCGCCTACAAAGCCGTCGAGGTGAGTCGTCGACTCGTCGACGCCGGCGCGCACGTCGTGCCGGTCATGACCGATGGTGCCACCAGGTTCATCGGCGAGGTGACGCTCTCGGCGCTCGCCTCGGAACCCGTGCGCCGCTCGTTGTTCGACGACGGCGACCCCATCCCTCACACCCGTCTCGGTCAGGGCGCCGACCTGGTGCTGGTCGCCCCGGCGACCGCCCGGCTGCTGTCCGCCTACGCGGCCGGCTACTCCCACGACCTGCTCACGAACGTGCTGATCGCCACGCGGGCGCCCGTCATGGTCTGTCCCGCCATGCACACCGAGATGTGGGAGCACCCCGCCGTCCAGGACAACATGGCGACCCTCGAGTCGCGCGGCGTGCTGGTGGTCCCGCCCGAATCGGGTCGCCTCGCCGGCGGCGACGTCGGGGCCGGGCGCTTGGCCGACCCGGCGACCATCGTCGAGGCAGTGACCGCGCTGCTGAGCTCGACGCCGGCAGCCGACACCGCGGACCTCGTCGGGACGCAGGTGCTCGTGAGCGCGGGCGGCACCCGCGAGGCGATCGACCCGGTGCGGTTCATCGGCAATCGCTCCTCCGGCAAGCAGGGCCACGCGATCGCCGAGGCGGCCGCCGCCCGCGGCGCGTCGGTCACCTTGGTGACGACGACCGCGCTGCCGGTGCCGTCGGGCATCGAGCGGGTCCCGGTCGAGTCCGCCGCCCAGCTCGCCGACGCGGTGCTGTCGCGTGCTGCGGCGTCCGACGTCGTGGTGATGGCCGCAGCGGTCGCCGACTTCACACCGGTCGCCGTCGCCGACGAGAAGCTGAAGAAGCGCGACGGCGTGCCAGTGGTCGAGCTGCAGCCGACCGTCGACGTGCTGGCCGCCCTGGGCGCCGAACGTACGCCCGGGCAGACGCTCGTCGGCTTCGCGGCAGAGACCCACGACGTCCGTGAGAACGCCGAGAAGAAGCTGCTCGCCAAGGGCGCCGACTTCATCGTCGTCAACGACGTCGCCGCACCCGGCGTCGGCTTCGAGCACGACACCAACGAAGTACACATCCTCGGGTCCGACGGATCGGCGGCGCACGTGCCGCTGACCGACAAGCGGGTGGTGGCCGACGCGGTGCTCGATGCCGTCGTCGCCCACCGAACGCAGGCCCCCACGAGCGCACCCCCATCAGGAGAGAGCAGATGAGCAGATGGACATTCACCTCGGAATCCGTTTCCGAGGGTCACCCCGACAAGATGGCGGACCAGATCTCGGATTCGGTCCTCGATGCGATCCTCGCCCAGGACCCGACGGCACGCGTCGCGTGCGAGACCTTCGTGACGACGGGCCTCTGCCTCGTCGGCGGTGAGGTCACCACCAACGCCTACGTCGACATCCCGTCGATCGCGCGCAAGACCATCACCGACATCGGCTACGACCGCGAGAGCTACGGCTACGACGGCTCGACGGTCGGCGTGCTCGTCGCCCTCGACGAGCAGTCCCCGGACATCGCCCAGGGTGTCGACGACTCCGAAGAGGTCCGCTCCGGCCAGGCCGGCGAGGAGGACGACCTCGACAAGCAGGGCGCGGGCGACCAGGGGATGATGTTCGGCTACGCGGTCGACGAGACCGACGTGCTGATGCCCCTGCCGATCCACACCGCGCACCGGCTCGCCGAGCGCATGGCCGAGGTCCGCAAGGCCGGGACCATCCCGTACCTGCGCCCCGACGCCAAGACCCAGGTCACCTTCGAGTACGAGGACGGCCGCCCGGTCGCCCTCAAGACGGTGCTCATCTCGACCCAGCACAACGACGGCGTCGACCGTGACACCGAGATCCGTCCGGACCTCATCGAGCAGGTCATCCGGCCGGTCGTCCCCGAGCAGTTCGCGAACGACGACTACGAGGTCTTCGTCAACCCGACCGGTCGCTTCGTCATCGGTGGTCCTGTCGGCGACGCCGGCCTGACCGGTCGCAAGATCATCGTCGACACCTACGGCGGCGCCGCCCGCCACGGCGGCGGTGCGTTCTCGGGCAAGGACCCGTCCAAGGTCGACCGCTCGGCTGCCTACGCCGCTCGCTGGGTCGCCAAGAACGTGGTCGCCTCGGGTGCGGCGTCGCGCTGCGAGGTGCAGGTCGCGTACGCGATCGGCATGGCGCACCCGGTGTCGATCTTCGTCGACACCTTCGGCACCGCGAAGGTCGACCCGACCGCCATCGAGGACGCCGTGAAGGCGATCTTCGACCTGCGCCCGGGAGCGATCGTGCGCGATCTCGACCTGCGTCGCCCGGTCTTCAGGGAGACCGCCGCCTACGGCCACTTCGGTCGCACCGGCGACGGCTTCACCTGGGAGCGCACCGACCGGGTCGACGACCTGCGCTCGGCGCTGGGTCTCTGATCCGCCTGTCGCTGACACGGCTGTCCTTGGCCACACCATGAGAGTGGTCCGCGTCCTGCCGGACGTGCCGGCCATCGATCGGCAGTTCGACTACCTGGTCCCCGACGACGTCGGGGACCAGGTGCGCGTCGGGACGATGGTGCGCGTGCCGTTGCACGGGCGCCGCATCGTGGGGTGGGTGATGGCCACCGACGTGGAGCCACCGCCCGGCATCGAGCTGGCGACGATCTCGAAGGTCGTCGGTGAGGGTCCGTCGGCCGAGGTGATCGAGCTCTGTCGCTGGGCCGCCTGGCGGTGGGCCGGGCGCCTTCCCGCCCTGCTGCGCCCGGCGAGCCCGGCCCGGGCGGTCCTGCGTCGTCCGGCCCTGCGCGTGCGCACCGCGGATCCGAGCGCCGCCGCCCCGACGATCACCGACGCGCTCTCGAGGGGGCCGGGAGTGCACGTCGCCGAGGTCTCGCCCACGTCCGACCTGGTCGCCGTGGCGGTCGCCGCCGCGGCGACGGGCCAGGCGCTGGTGGTCGTGCCCGGGGTCGTGACCGCGGATCACGTGGCGGCGGGGCTGCGTCGCCACGGAGCGGCGGTGGCCAGGTGGCCACGCGACTGGCAGGCGGCCGCGGGGGCGCGACCGTCGTCGGCGGTCGGGCGGCGGTGTTCGCCCCAGCCCCGGAGCTCTCGGCGGTCGTGGTCGTCGACGAGCACGACGAGAGCCTCCAGAACGAGTCGTCACCCACCTGGCACGCCCGCGAGCTCGCCGTCGAGCGGGCTCGCCGTGCCGGGGTGCCCTGCGTGCTGGTCTCGCCGTGCCCGTCGCTCGAGGCGTACGCGGCGCAGACCACCGCCGGGGGTGCGCCCGGTTGGTCGCTGCGTGCCGCGGACGCCCCACCAGCGGCAGCGGTCGCAGAGTCCCGCAGCGAGCGGCGTGCCGGCTGGTCGCCGTTGACCGTCGTCGACCGTCGGGGTGAGGACACGGGGCGGTCCGGGCTCTACTCGAGCCGCGTCGTCGACGCGGTCCGCGAGACGGCCCGTTCGGGACGGCGGGTCGTCTGCGTGCTCAACCGGACCGGTCGGGCACGGCTCCTCGCGTGTCGGGGCTGCGGGACCATCGCCGAGTGCGACGCCTGCGGCGCGGCGGTGCACCTCGACGACGACGGTGTCCTGGTGTGCCCGCGCTGCGATGCCCGACGTCCGATGGTCTGCATCGAGTGCGGGTCGAGCGCACTGTCGAACCTCCGTCAGGGCGTCACCCGGGCACGTGAGGAGCTCGAGGCGCTCGCGATGGAGCCGGTGGTGGCGCTGACGGGCAGCGACCGGCTCGATGCGGGCGCATCGAGCGGCCTCGACGGTTCGAGCGCACGCATCGTGATCGGCACCGAGGCGGCGCTGCACCGGGTGACCGACCCGGGCCTGGTGGTCTTCCTCGACCTCGACCAGGAGCTGCTCGCTCCCCGCTACCGGGCCGCCGAGGAGTGCCTGGCCCTGCTGCTGCTCGCGTCGCGCCAGCTCGGCGGTCGCTCCAGGGGCGGGCGCCTGATCGTGCAGACCCGCCGCCCGGAGCACGAGGTCGTGCAGGCTGCGCTGCGCGGCGACCCGCGCCTGGTCACCGAGGTCGAGGCCGAGCGTCGACGGATCGTCCGCTTCCCGCCGGCGGCGACGGTCGCAGTGGTGGGCGGCGAGGCCGCCGAGGCCTACGTCGACGCGGTGGGTGCACCCGTCGGCGTCGAGGTCCTCGGTCCCGACGACGGCCGATGGCTGCTGCGCGCCGACGAGCCCGCGGCGCTGCTCGACCACCTGGGCACCGTCGCCAGGCCGCCGGGCAGGTTGCGGCTCAGGGTCGATCCGGCGCGGCTGCGCTGACCCGGAGGATCCGGTAGCCCTGGCGTGACCGGACCCGTTCGACGTCGTGACCGCGAGCGGTCATCCAGGCGGCGAGCGAGTCGGCGCCCAGGTGCTTCTGCACGACCAGCCACGCGGTGCCGGTGGGCGTCAGGCGGTCGAGCCAGTGCTCCATCAGGCCGTGCAGCGCTGCCTTGCCGATGCGGATGGGCGGGTTCGACACGATCGTCTCGAACCGCAGTGCCGCGGGGACGTCGTCGGGGGCGACGACCGACACGCCACCGGTGGTGGCTGCGGCGTTCAGGGCACAGAGCTCCCGGGCGCGCTCGTTGACGTCGACGGCCCAGACCGCGAGGGTCGGCTGGCGGGCCGCGACCGTGCAGGCGATCGGGCCGTAGCCGCACCCGACGTCGACGACCGGCCCGTCGGGCAACGCCGGGAGCTCCATCAGCAGCAGCTTGGTGCCGGGGTCGATCCGGCTCGAGGAGAACACGCCGCGGTCCGTGACGAGCTCGAGTGACCGGTCGGGCAGGTCCAGCCGGACCGTCGATCGCCGCGAGGCGACATCGGGTCGGGTCTCGAAGTACTGCCCGGGAGCAGCGGCCGGGATCGGGGGAGCGGAGCGGTCGGTGACACCCGACTCGTGGGTGCTGTCGGGGCGGTGCACGCCGTCCACGGTATCGTGGAGCGCCATGGCAACTCCCTACGCCATCCGTCTCGTGGGGGATCCCGTCCTGCGTCAGCGCTCGGACGAGGTCACCGAGATCGACGGACGCCTCGTGAAGCTCTGCGACGACATGCTCGAGACCATGTACGACGCGCCCGGTGTCGGGCTCGCCGCGCCGCAGGTGGGCGTGCAGAAGCGCTTCTTCGTCTACGACCTGGGCGCCGGCGACGGTGGCCAGGTGCTGATCAACCCCGTCGTCACCGAGTCGTCGGGGGAGTGGGAGTTCCACGAGGGCTGTCTGTCGGTGCCCGGCATGTCGTTCGACATCGTGCGGCCCAAGCAGATCCACGTGACCGGCCTCGACCTCGACGGCAACGACGTGTCCTTCGAGGCCGACGAGTTCTTCGCCCGCGTCGTGCAGCACGAGCTCGACCACCTCGACGGCGTGCTGCTGCTCGAGCGACTCGACGACGAGCAGCGCCGCGATGCCAAGCGCGCCCTGCGCGAGCGGGCGATGGTGGGCGACGAGCTGCCGACGGGCCCCGAGCCCAAGCGATCGTTCTTCAAGCTCCGTTGAAGCTGATCTACCTGGGGACCCCGGCGCTCGCGGTGCCGCCGCTGCGCGCGCTGCACGCCGCGGGCCACGAGATCGTGCTGGTCGTCTCCGGTGCCGACAAACGACGCGGTCGCGGCGGGGCGACCTCGCCGAGCCCGGTCAAGGCGGCCGCGCTCGAGCTCGGGATCCCGGTCTCGGCCGACCCCGACGACGTCGTGGGTGCCGACGCGGCGCTGGGGGTCGTGGTCGCGTACGGCCGGATCATCCGACCCCACCAGCTCGCCGCCGTACCGATGGTGAACCTCCACTTCTCGTTGCTGCCCCGCTGGCGCGGGGCGGCCCCGGTCGAACGGGCGATCCTGGCGGGCGACGACCGCACCGGGGTCTGCGTGATGCAGGTCGCCGAGGGACTCGACACCGGCGACGTGTACGCGGTGCAGGCGCTCGACATCGGCCCCACCGAGACGGCGGACGAGCTCCGTGCCCGTCTCGTCGAGCGCGGCACCGAGCTGCTGGTCGAGACGCTCGACGTGGGGTTGGCGCAGCCCGAGCCGCAGTCGGAGGAGGGCGTGACCTACGCCGAGAAGCTCACGCCCGCGGACCTCGAGCTCCGCTGGCGCGAGCCCGCGGCGCAGGTGCTGCGGACCGTCCGCGTCGGAGGCGCCTGGACCACCTGGCGCGGAGCCCGGTTCAAGGTGCACGCAGCCCGCGTCGCCGGCACGGACGCGACCGGGGAGCCGGGCACGTTCATCGATCCGGTCACGGTCGCCTGTGGCGACGACTCGCTGGTCCTCGAGGTGGTGCAGCCCGAGGGCAAGGCACGCCTGGACGCGGCCGCCTGGGCCAACGGCGCCCGCCCGACCGGGGAACGGCTCGGCTCGTGAGCGTCGCCGGGGTGACCGACACCGGGGCCGAGGCGCGCAGGACGGCGCTCGAGGTGCTGGCCCGTGTCGCGGACGACGGCGCGTACGCGAACCTGGCCCTGGGCGCCACGCTCGAGCGCTCCGGTCTCTCCGAGCAGGATCGCGGCTTCGTCACCGACCTGGTGTACGGCACGCTGCGTCGTCAGCGCACCTGCGACCACCTGGTCGACCGGTTCCTGACCTCGGATCCACCCGGACCGGCCCGCCGGGCGCTGCGTCTGGGTGCCTACCAGCTGGTCTTCCGCGACGACGTCCCGGACTACGCCGCGGTCGCAGCGACCGTGCAGGCCGCGCCGAAGCGCTTCCGCGGGCTGGTCAACGCGGTGCTGCGCAAGGTCGCCGCTGCGCCGACCACGCCGCCGGACGACCGCACCGAGCTGTCGTACCCGGACTGGATCATCGACCTGCTGCGGGCCGACCTGGGCGCCGAGGTGGCCGACGCCGCCATGCGCGAGATGAACGAGACCCCCGACGTCACGACCCGGGCCGACGGCTACGTGCAGGACCTCGCATCGCAGTGGGTGGCGGAGCTGACCGGCGGCGCGCCCGGCGACCTCGTGCTCGACGTGTGCGCCGCTCCCGGCGGCAAGGCCACCGCCATCGCGCGCAGCGGGGCCACCGTCGTCGCCGCCGACCTGCAGGCGCACCGGGTGGGTCTGATCGCCTCGAACGCCGCCCGCCTCGGCGCCACCGGCGTCGTGCCCGTGGTCGCCGACGCCGCCCGACCGCCCTTCCGCCCGGGATCGGCGGACGTGGTCCTGCTCGACGCGCCGTGTTCCGGGCTCGGGGTGCTGCGCCGACGGCCCGACGCCCGCTGGCGGCTGCAGGCCGATGCTCCACGCCGCCTCGCAGCGCTCCAGTGCCGTCTGATCGACGCAGCCGCATCGCTGGTTCGTCCCGGCGGCACCCTGGTGTACAGCGTGTGCACGTTGAGCGACCGCGAGAGCCGGGGCGTCGACGAGCACCTCGCCGTCAGTCGACCCGACATGGTGGCGCTCGACGCGCCAGGTGGTCCGTGGGCCCCGTGGGGGCGCGGTGCGATCCTGCTGCCGCAGGCCGCGTCGACCGACGGCATGTGCATCTTCCGCTACCGCCGAACAGCGGACTGACCCGCCGGTACCATCGCGGACGTCCGTCCGAATGCAGAAGGAGACGCCATGGTGGAGCTCGGGCCGCAGCAGGCAAAGGTGCTCACGGTGTCCGACCGGGTCGAGGTCGGTGCGACCGAGGACCTGAGCGGCGTGGCGCTCACGGCACGACTCCGCGCCGAGGGCTTCGACGTGATCGAACACCGGGCGGTGCCCGACGACGTCGAAGAGGTCTCGAACGCCCTGTCGTACATGGCCTACGGCTTCAACGGCCTGATCGTCACGACCGGTGGCACCGGGTTCGGTCCCCGCGACATCACCCCGGAGGCGACGAAGCGCATCCTGGACCGAGCAGCGCCGGGTCTCGCCGACGCCATCCGCGAGATCGGGCCGCTGGGGCGACTGTCACGCTCGATCGCCGGCACCCGGGGAGCTGCGCTCATCCTGAACCTGGCGGGCGATCCGGTCGGCGCGGTGGCGATGCTCGAGGCGGTGATCGACGTCGTGCCCGAGGCGCTGGCCGTCATGGGCGGCAAGACCTCGCACAGCGACGTCCGGGGCGCCTGATCCCCTCCGCGGCGACCGCGCAGCGTGACAGCGCCGACACTCGGCTCGGTCGGACGACGGTCCGTCGAGGGCCGGGTGGGGGTCGATCGGCGAGCGGCCGGTCGGATCGTCCACGGCCGGATCAGATTCGACCGACACGGACGGTCACGGATACCATGAGGCTCGGATGACACCCTCACCCGCCACCGACGCGACCGATCGCGAGTGCATGACCCGGGCGGTCTTCGCCGCGTCGACCGTGCGCTGCGTGACGTCGCCGAACCCCTGGGTGGGTGCCGTGCTGCGCACACCCGACGGTCAGATGTTCGAGGGTGCGACCCGGGAACCCGGCCGGGAGCACGCCGAGGTCGTCGCGCTCGACGCCGCGGGCGACCTGGCCGACGGCTCGACGCTCTACGTGACGCTCGAGCCGTGCAGCCACACGGGACGCACCGGCCCGTGCGTCGACGCGATCATCGACGCCGGTGTGGTCCGCGTCGTGGTCGGCATCGAGGACCCGGACCCGAGAGTCGGCGGCACCGGGTTCGAACGCCTCCGCGACGCCGGCATCGAGGTCTGCGTCGGGATCCAGGCCGAGCAGGTGCGCAACCAGCTCGCCCCGTACCTGAAGCACCGCCGGACCGGTCGGCCGTGGGTCGTCCTGAAGCTGGCCAGCACCCTCGACGGCGGCACCGCGGCACCGAACGGCTCGAGCCAGTGGATCACGTCGCCCGCGGCCCGCGCCGACGGACACCGCCTGCGTGCGGAGTCCGACGCCATCCTCGTCGGGGCCGGCACCGTGCGCCGCGACGACCCGTCGCTGACCGTGCGTGACTACCGTCCACCCGTCGTCCCCGAGTCGGGCTCCGCCGATCCGCTCCGGGTCGTGCTCGGGCAGGTCGACGCAGCGGCCAAGGTGCAGCCGTGCCGCTCCATGTCCGGCGACCTCGGGCTCATCCTCGACGAGCTCGGATCCGACGGTGTCGTGCAGCTGCTCGTCGAGGGCGGAGCGGCGGTCGCCGGAGACTTCCACCGGGCCGGCCTGGTCGACCGCTACGTCATCTACATCGCACCGGCGCTCTTCGGCGGCGACGATGCCAATGGACTGTTCGAGGGCGCGGGCGCCTGGGACGTCGACGACCTCTGGCGGGGCCGCTTCGTCGGCGTCGAACGCGTCGGCGACGATCTGCGCATCGAGCTCGCCGCGCCGACGGAAGGGGACTGAGGTGTTCACCGGGATCGTCGAGGAACTGGGATCGGTCGAGTCGCTCACCGGGCCGCGACTGCGGCTCCGGGCAACCACGGTGCTCGCCGACGTGTCGATGGGCGCGTCGATCGCCGTGAACGGCTGCTGCCTGACCGTCGTCGCCTGGGGCGACGACTGGTGGGAGGCCGACGTCAGCGACGAGACGTTCGCCCGCACGTCGCTGCAGGGCGTCGCTCCCGGCGATCCCGTGAACCTGGAGCGGCCGGTGCGTCTCGAGGACCGCCTCGGCGGCCACCTGGTGCAGGGCCACGTCGACGGCGTGGGCCTGATCGTGGCCGAGGTGCCCGACCTGCGGGTGCAGGTGCCCGGAGCGCTCATGCGCTACATCGTCGAGAAGGGCTCGATCACCGTCGACGGCGTCTCGTTGACCGTGGTCGACGTGCTCGACGACGGCTTCACCGTCGCGGTCATCCCGCACACCTCCGAGGTGACGACGCTCGGACGCCGACAGGTCGGGCGACGCGGTGAACCTCGAGGTCGACGTGATGGCCAAGTACGCCGAACGACTGATGGCGGGGATCCTCGCCGCACCGGGCGTCGCACACGATGCGGCGCCGAACGCAGTGACAGGAGATCGATCATGACCCGTGAACCACTCGAGCACCAGGGTGCGGCCGACTCGGCCTTCGCCTCGATCGAGGACGCGGTCGCAGCGATGGCACGGGGCGAGATCATCGTCGTCGTCGACGACGAGGACCGTGAGAACGAAGGCGACCTGATCATGGCCGCCGAGGCCGCGACACCCGAGAACATCACGTTCTTCGTGCGCCACACGTCGGGCGTGATCTGTGCGCCCCTGACGGGCGAGCGGCTCGACGAGCTCGACATCCCGCTGATGGTCCACGACAACACCGAGTCGCACCGCACCGCGTTCACCTACTCGGTCGACTACGTGCACGGCACGAGCACCGGCATCTCGGCCGCCGACCGCTCCGCGACCATCAAGGCGCTCATCGACCCGTCGACCAAGCCGATCGACCTCGCCCGCCCGGGTCACATCTTCCCGCTGCGCTACGCCGAGGGCGGCGTGCTCAAGCGTGCCGGCCACACCGAGGCGGCGGTCGACCTGGCCCGCCTCGCCGGCATGGACCCCGCCGGCGTGCTGTGCGAGATCGTCAACGACGACGGCACCATGGCCCGGGTGCCCGACCTGATCGAGTTCTGCAAGGAGCACGGGCTGCTGATGGTCACCATCGCCCAGCTCGTGAAGTACCGCCGCCAGAACGAGAAGCTCGTGCGTCGCGTCGCCGAGGCTCGCATCCCGACGCCGTGGGGCGACTTCACCTCCTACGTGTACGAGTCGGTGCTCGACGGCGAGCAGCACGTGGCCATGGTCCGCGGCGCGGTGCAGGGTGAGCGACGACGTGCTCGTCCGGGTGCACTCCGAGTGCCTCACCGGCGACGTGTTCCACTCGCTGCGCTGCGACTGCGGTCCGCAGCTCGACGCCGCCATGAAGGCGATCGACGAAGAGGGCCTCGGGGTGGTCGTGTACCTCCGTGGCCACGAGGGCCGCGGGATCGGCATCGGGCACAAGATCCGGGCCTACAGCCTCCAGGAGCAGGGCCACGACACCGTCGACGCCAACACCGAGCTCGGTCTGCCGGTCGACAGCCGCGAGTACGGCATCGGCGCGCAGATCCTCAACGATCTGGGCATCACCACGATGCGCCTGATGACCAACAACCCCAAGAAGTACGGCGGTCTCGAGGGCTTCGGCCTGCAGATCACCGACCGGGTCTCGATCGAGTCGGTGCCGAACCCCGAGAACATCGAGTACCTGCGGACCAAGCGCGAGCGCATGGGCCACATGCTCGACGGCCTGGACTGAGAGGGACCGATGGGCGTCGACTTCAGATCCCCCGACGCGGACGGCGCCGAGCCGGCCGACGGCACCGGTCGGCGCGTCGGCGTCGTGTGCGCACGGTGGAACGACGTGATCACCCGGCGACTGCTGCACGGCGTGACGTCGACCCTCGCGGCCCGTGGGGTCGCTGACGACGATGTCGACATCGCCTGGGTGCCGGGGGCCTTCGAGGTGCCGCTGGCGTCGAAGGTCATGGCCGCGACCGGCCGCTACGACGCCGTGATCGCCCTGGGCTGCGTGATCCGGGGCGACACCGCGCACTTCGAGTACGTCGCCGGCCCGGCCGCCGAGGGCATCCTGCGCGCACAGCTCGAGACCGAGGTGCCGATCGTCTTCGGCGTGCTGACCGTCGAGAACCGCCGTCAGGCGCTCGTGCGGTCCGTCGTCGACGGCGACGTGGTCGGCGGCAACAACGGTGCCGAGGCGGCCGACACCGCCCTCGAGATGATCGCCGTGCTGCAGGCCCTCAGGGCGCGCTGAGCACCCTGACCGCTCAGCATTCCCGGACCGCTCAGAGCCCTCCCGGACCCCTCACAGCATGGGACGCGACGCCGAGGCGCTGCGATCGGCGCTCAGCAGCTCGCGGAAGTCCGCCTGGGGGACCGGCCGTGAGTACAGGTAGCCCTGGCCGAGGCGGCAGCCGAGCTCCTCGAGCAGGCCGGCCTGCAGTTCGGTCTCGATGCCCTCGGCGATCGTGCGCACGCCGAGCTGGCGGGCCAGGTCGAGCACCGCGGTGACGATCCGCTGGTTGGTGAACTGGTCGATGTCGTCGACGAAGCTCTTGTCGATCTTCAGCACGTCGAACTCGAACTGCTGGATGTAGCCGAGCGAGGAGTAGCCCGTCCCGAAGTCGTCGACCGCGAGGCGTGCACCGAGCTGGCGCAGCTCGTGCATCGTCGCGCTGATCTTCTCGGTGTCGGTGATGAGCGTCGACTCGGTCACCTCGAGCACCAGGCGTTCTGCGGGAATCCCTGCACGCTCGAGGATGTCGCTCACGGTGCGGACGATGCCGTCGTCGTGCAGCTGCTGCACCGACAGGTTGACCGACATGGTGAGGTCCTCGGCCGGCTGCGCCGTACTCCTCGCGCCACCTGGCCAGGTCGGTGCAGGCGCGCTCGAGGATCCACTCACCGAGCTTGTCGATCAGGCCGGACTCCTCGGCGAGGGGGATGAACAGCCCGGGTCCGAGCAGCCCGCGACGGGGGTGGTCCCAGCGGATGAGCGCCTCGCAGCCGACGATGTGTCGGGAGGTCAGGTCGAACACCGGCTGGTAGTGGGCGACGAACTGGTCCGAGGTGACCGCTCGGGCCAGGTCCGCACGCAGCTCGAGGCGGTCGAACGACGCGGTGTGCATCTGCGACTCGAACACCACGGCCTGGCGCTTGCCCATGGTCTTCGCTCGGTACATGGCGATGTCGGCGTTGCGCAACAGGATGTCGCCGGTGTTGGTGCGGTCGTGGTCGAACACGATGCCCGCAGAGGCCGTGACGTTGAGCTCGCGCCCGTTGATGACGAACGGGCTCGAGATCGTCGTGAGCAGCTGCTCGGCCAGGTCGGTGACGTGGGATTCGCCGTGGGCCCGTTCGAGCACGACGACGAACTCGTCGCCGCCGACGCGGGCGGCGATGTCGCCGAAGGAGAGCATGCCGGTGATGCGCTCCGCGACCGAGGTCAGGAGCAGGTCGCCGAACGCATGGCCCAGCGAGTCGTTGATGTCCTTGAAGTCGTCGATGCCGAGCAGGATCGCCGCGACCGTGGTGCTGCCGCTGTTGCGGCCCAGCATGCCGGCGAGGTCGTCGAGGACGTGCACCCGGTTGGCGAGCCCGGTGAGCTCGTCGTGGGTCGCCTGGTAGCGGATCCGCTGCTCCATGGACTTGCGGTCGGTGACGTCACGGGCGTTGAGCACGAACCCGCCGACAGCCGGTTCGGCCCGGAGGTCGGTCAGCGACGTCTCGACCGAGCGCAACTGACCCTCTGCGTTGTCGAAGTTGAACTCGATCAGCTCCGAGGAGCCGAGCGAGCGGGACGGATCGGTGCGCAGGCGCGACGTCCAGTCGACGTTGCTCTGGCGGAAGACCTCGTCGAGCGGTCGACCCATGATCTCCTCTGGCGTCTCGGCGAGCACGCCGGTCACCGACGGGCTGGCGTAGCTGATCGCTCCACTCGGGTCGAGCACGATCACGAGGTCGGTCGAGTTCTGCACGAGCGACTTGAACCGGGCTTCGGAGAGCAGCAGCCGTTCCTCGGCCTGCTTGCGGTCGTCGATCTCACGTGCGTTGAGCACGATGCCGTTGATGTTCGGGTCGCTCGAGAGGTCCATGCCGCCGACCTCGAACCACCGGTATGGGCCCTCGCTGTGGCGGAGGCGGATCTCGACGATGTTGCGCAGTCCGAAGCGGATGTCGTCGAGCAGTCGGTACGCCGCGGCGCGGTCGTCGGCGTGGACCAGGTCCATGACCGAGACGTCGCCGGGGTCGTCACCCGGGGAGTAGCCCAGGAGGCGGCTCGCGACGGGGGAGACGTAGGAGAGGTGCATGCCCTCGTCGATGATCGCCACGATGTCCGAGGAGTTGTCGATCAGGGCGGCGAAGCGGTCCTCGGAGCGCTGGCGGACCTGCCGCTCGGTCTGCTCCACAGCGCGGAAGGCGATGGCCGTCTCGCGGCAGAGCTGGGTGACGGCGTTGGCCTCGTCGTCGCTCAGCGGCGTGCGCGTCGCCAGTACGAGCGCTCCGCAGAGGGTGCGCTGCACCACGACCAGTCCGGCCACCCAGTGGGAGTCGGTGCTGTGGAGCTCCTCGAGGACCAGGACCCTGCCGGTGACCAGCTGGTCACCGGCGTCGACGACGCCCGCGAGCGCATCGAGGGCAGGGGTCACGTCGCCGGCCGACGCTCGTGCGTCCCCGCCCAGGGGCTGGGCCACGAGGCCGCCGCAGACGAAGTTGTCGCCGAGCACCTGTTCGGCGCCCACCGTGATCACCCGGACGACGTCCTCGGTCGTCTCTGCGCTCACGAGTCGCTCACCGACGCCTCGCAGGGTTGCCTCGAGCGAGGCCAACTCCTCGTTCTGACGGACGAGTCGACCGAGACGCACGACGACCAGGGGCGTCAGCGCGAGCGAGGTCGCTGCCGGCAGGAGATACCAGGAGTCGACGTCGAGTTCCATCGCCGCCCAGAGCATGAGCACCGGGGGAGTGAGCAGCGCGAGCGCGAGGACGGTGACGCGGCGGCGGGTGAGGCGCCGATAGCGGTTGGCGTCACTCGGAGGCGTGGCGATGTCGACGACCGACGGGTGCAGCAGACCGGCGACGCTCAGCACGAGCGCGATCGGCGACATCGCGAACTGCACCGAGTCGGACACCATGCCCGCCGACACGAGCGTTGCGACGACCTCGGAGGTGAAGATCATCACGAGGCCTGCCGCGAGCAGCCGGTTGCTGACCGAGGGCGTCGAGCCGGCGACGAGCGCGAGCACCGCGAGCAGCACGAGCGCCCAGGTGACGATGTTGTACCCGAGGTTGATCGCGACCTCGTCGCCGGGGATCCCGTCCACCCGCAGGTACGGGACCAGTACGAGCGACCACTGCAGCAGCGCGGCAGCGATGCCGCCGACGACGGCATCGAGGATCGGATCGAGGGTGAGCTGGGTCACTCGTCGACGAATGATCCCGACGATGGCGAAGCCGACGATGACGTAGGACAGCAGCTGGAACGCGTCGGCGGCCGACGGGAACACGTTCGTCTCGCCCGACAGCCACGAGATGGCGGCCCTGAGCGTCAGGGCGACGACGGCGAACAGTCCGCCGATGGTGAGGGGCAAGGTGGCGCCGCGAGCCGGCTCGGGCAGCCGCTGCACCCGTCGGAACACGACGAAGCCGGTCACGTAGCAGTACGGCAGGAACACCAGCGACGACGCCTCGGGCGGCACGACGAGGACGACGAGCACGATGAGCGCGGTGGCAACCAGGTACCGCTTCAGTCTGACGCGGTCGGCAGCGTCGCTGTCCGGCCTGATGTCGTCGATGTGCTGCATGCCGCCGCGTTTCTGCGTCGAGGGCCCGGAGGATCTTCGGGTGGTCCCTACACAGATCGGTCGCAGACGGTGTGAGTTGAGAGAGATGAAGAAGTTGCGGGGTACCACATCCACGCTGAACATCGTTCCGGTAAGTACCTTGCCGGTATGTCTGAGCTCGTCAGCACCGCTGTCACGACCCATCTGCACATCGAGGTCGCTGCTGCGACGGGGGTCGGTCCGACGGCGCTCGCCGCGTTCGACGACGCCCTGAGGGTCGCGGGGGTCTACAACTTCAACCTCGTTCGGCTCTCGAGCGTGATCCCACCGGGGTCGTTCGTGTCGGCGTCGACGTCGCTGCCCCCGGTGACGGAACCCTCGTCAGTCGACGTGATCGACCTGCGCTCCGACGCAGCGTCGGTGTCGCCCGGTGGAGCCTGGGGTGACCGTCTCTACGCGGTGTGGGCGTTCGAGAGTGCACATGTGCTCGGCCAGGAGGCCTGGGCGGGTGTCGCCTGGGTGCAGGACCCAGCCGACGGCAAGGGGCTGTTCGTCGAACACGAGGGTGGCAGCGAATCCCAGGTGCGTGAAGAGCTCCAGGCGTCCTTGACCTTCATCACCCGATCACGGGGACTTGACCACCTCCCGCACCAGCAGGTGGTCATCGGGAGCAGGTGCGAGGGCGAACCGGTCGGTTCCCTCGTCATCGCCCCTTACACGACCGAGAGCTGGTAGGGCCTGGTCATCCAGACAGGCTCGATCAGGACCGTCGGGCGACTTCGTACTTCTTGACGAAGTGGTCCGGGCGGTCCCGCAGCTTGCGTGCGCGCAGTCCTTCCACCCCGAGATCCTGCTCGGCGTTCCACAACGGCACCCCGAGCGACCGCAGGCGGTCGGCGACGGCGTGTCGGAGGGTGACGTGAGAGCCGACCATCTCATGGGGGGTGTGCCGGAAGTGGTTCAGCGCCCAGGTGCCCAGGATGATCTCGGTGATGTCGAATCCCACGATGCGGCCGTCGACCTCGAGCGAGGTGATCATCAGGTCGAGCTGGTCGTGTGCCAGCGGCACCGCCTCCGAGCAGCGCCTGAGGGCCTTGATCTCGTCGAGGGCTGCGTTCAGGTCCGGTGTTCCCTCGGCCCACCGCTCGGTGAGCTCGATCATCTGGGACCAATTGGCATCGGTGGCGTTCGTCGAACGGGTGCACCAACGTCCGGCGTGATCGGTCGCGAAGTGGTTGCGGTGCTTCCTGCTCATCCGATGTCGAGAGCCCTCGAGCTCGACCACGTCAGTTGACCGGTAGACGTAGTCGAAGTTGTCGCGGTCCTCGGTCGCCTCGAACGTGTCGCCCAGCCGGGTGACCACCGAGTCCGGGACGAGTCGGAGCGTCGAGCCCCAACCTCGGCGCTCCGAGGTCACCAACAGCGTCTCGGCGATACGGCCGACGTCGTTGCCGCCGACGAACCCGTAGAACCGCTCGTCGAGGTCGTGGTAGCCGCGGAAGGCGACGACGAGCGCGCCGTCGAGCACCGAGAGCTGGGCCTCGGGATTCCACGTGCGAAGGCTGAGCCACTGGTAGTCCGATGCCATCTCCCTCGGGGGGAGCAGCCGGTCGAGCTCGTGATGCGACATCTCGCCGGTCGGGATCGAGGCGGGGAACTCCGGGATGCACGTCACGACAGCCGCCACGAGCGGTACAGCTGGGTGCCGATCGGTTCGAACACCACGGTGCCGTAGCCGCTCGCGGCGAAGACAGCAGTGATGAGCGCCGGCAGGAAGGTCGCGTTGCGGTCGAGCGTCTCGAAGACGAGCAGGTGCTCCAGCCCGCGCTGGACAGTCCGCCCTGGAGCAGTTGGACCATGAGTCGATCGGCGTAGTGGTTGCCCTGGTACGCAGGATCGGTGACGAGCCCGGGAATGATGTAGGTGCACTCCGCGGGGATCCGGGTGCCGCCGCGCGGATGCACGTCCGGATCGATCCACGGGAACGAGGCGATGTCGGACGTCTGCATCATCCACGACACGAGATGCCCGTCCACCCGCAGCCCGACGTGGGTGACACCTGGATGCTGCAGCGCCGCGGTCAGCTCGTCGTAGGTGAAGTAGGTGCGCACGGGAGTGAGCTCGGCGAGCTCGAGGAACGGCGACTCGTAGATCGCCCAGAGCTCGTCGACGAACGAGGTGTCGGTGGAACCGTCGTGCATGTCGATGCCCTCGGTGTCGTGCAGCAGTCGACCCGGATCGATCAGCGACACGCGTCCGGCGAAGTAGTGCTCCCGGGCGGGGCCGTCGAGGACGAGGGCGAACTCGTGGACGTCGGGGCCCACCTTCGCGAGGACGGCGTCGAGTCGGTGCGTCGAGGGGTCGTCCGCCCGTTCGGCGTGATCGGTGAACAGCAGCGCGCCGGGGTCGAGCGCGGCTGCTCGCAACGCCGGCAGCGCGAGCTGCTCGAACGCCTCGTCGGAGAGTCCGGGATACGTGGAGAGATGCCACATGGGGGAGTGAGCGCCGACGGCCTCGGGGAACCGGGCGCGCCGGAACTCCTCGGAGTACCAGTTGACGATGTCGACCGGGGTCAGGACGGGCACGGCGACGGGCTGCCCCGCGGCGTCGAAGAGGTTGCCGGTGATCGTCCGGTCGTCGCGCAGTGCCGCGAGGATGTCGTCCTCGAGCAGTCCCTGGCGCTGAGGGAAGGGTCCGCCCGCGAGCTGGTGCAGTGTTCGGTATGTCGACACCGCTGCATCGAGGCTGCTCGTGTCGGAACGGAGGTCGATGACCCCGGGGGCCGTGACGGCGCCGTCCGTGGATGGATCGATGACGGTGCTCACTCGATGTTGGTCGCCCACGCCCTCATCCTCGAAAATTCGCTCGCCCCAGCGAACACCGGTGTGTCGAACGCACGACCGCGTCAGCTAAGCACAGCCGATCCACGACGCCAAGGGTCACTTTTCGGGCCGCGCCCGGAACAGGTCGGTGAGCACACGACATCAGACCGTCGAGCGGCGGGAATCGACTTCTTCGTCCTGAGCGTTGCAGGAGTACCCTCGGCACGTGCTGAAGCTCGTTCTCCCCAAGGGTTCGCTCGAGAAGGCGACGATGGAACTGTTCGAGGCCGCCGATCTGGGCGTGCAGCGGAGTTCCGAGGTCGCGTACAAGGCGAACATCTCCGACCCCCGCATCGACAGCGTGCGGATCCTGCGACCCCAGGAGATCCCGACCTACGTCGCCGACGGGCTCTTCGACCTCGGCATCACCGGCCGCGACTGGGTCGAGGAGACCGGCTCCGACGTCGTCAGCCTGGGTGAGCTCCGCTACTCGAAGGCGACCAGCAAGCCGATCAAGGTCGTGCTGGCGGTCCCGGACGACTCGCCCTACCAGAGCGCCGCCGACCTGCCCGCAGGCGTGCGCGTGTCGACGGAGTACATGGGCCTGACCCGTCGTTACTTCGAGTCGAAGGGCGTCGACGCCGACATCCGCCTGTCCTACGGCGCGACCGAGGCCAAGGTGCCCGACATCGTCGACTGCATCATCGAGATCACCGAGACCGGCCGGGCGCTGCGCGCCGCAGGCCTCCGGATCATCGACGAGGTGCTCATCTCCTACACCGAGCTGGTGGCCAACCGCGCCGCCTACGAGGATCCCGAGAAGCGCCACGCGATGGAGCAGATCCTGACGCTCCTCCTGGGTGTCATGGAGGCTCGGGGCAAGGTCCTCGTGAAGCTGAACATCTCCGCCGAGCAGCTGGACGTCCGTGATCGCGGTCCTGCCGGCCATGAAGACCCCGACGGTCAACGAGCTCTACGGCGCGGCGGGCTACGCGGTCGAGACGGTCGTGCCGAAGAACGAGATCAACGTGCTCATCCCGGCGCTGAAGGACGCCGGCGCCACCGACATCATCGAACTGCCGCTGTCGAAGATCGTGCACTGAGACCCGTGGCGCGTGCACCCGAGCACATCGGTGTGGTGACGGCGTTCGACGAGGCCGTCGGGCTCGGCACCGTCCGAGCCGAGGACGGCACGCGAGCTCCCGTTCCACTGCACCGCCATCGCGGACGGCACCCGGGACATCCCCGAAGGTGTCAGGGTCCGCTACGACGTGGTGCCGGGTCGCCTCGGACGTTGGGAAGCGACCGGGCTCGTCCCGACCGCCTGAGCCTCCCGACCGCCCGGCTGATCAGGCGTCGGGCGTCGCGCCCTCGCTGGCCTGCTTGACCTGCACGAAGATCATCTGGATCTGCCCGAGTGCCTCGGCGAGCATCGGCTGCTGGTCCCCGAGGCGGTCCCCGACACCTTCGAGCACCGCCCGGAACGCCTCGATCGCGGTGGCCGCCTCTCCGAACGACGGCGGTTCCGTCTCGAGGTAGATGGTGGCCAGGTCCAGGAAGCGGATCATGTGGTTGCTGATCATCTCGGCCGCCGGGGTGGCACCGATCTCCTGTCGGACCCGCATCATCTCGTTCAGCTCGGCGGCCAGCTGCTGACGCTCCTCGGCCGACAGCGCGTCCAGGTCGACGCCGAGCGCTTCGGCCGCGGCGCGCAGCGGGTCGCCGCTGTCGGGGGCGGACGGGGTGGTGGCGGACGGGGTGGTCGCGGACGAGGCGGCCGCAGGGTCCTGCTCGGACGCGGGCGGGACCCGTCGTTCGCCGTCGGGGGTCCACAGTGAGCTCATGGCGATCTCCAGAAGGGGGGGATGGGGCGCCGATGCTGGCCCCGGGCGGATCGGCTGGTACAGTAGCTGCCACAACTGACCAAGCGGGCTCCCGCCCCTCCTGTCCACGCCACGTCGAGCGATCGACACGGCACCGAGTGCGCCAGGACCTCACACCTCGATCGGTCCGCCGTTCGTCGTCAGCGGGTGCCTCGGCATCCGCTCGTCTCGTTTTCGCAGCGGTGTCCGTCCGGAGCAATCCGACCGGCCTGGCGTTGTCACAGAGTACGGACGCGATCCCTGCAGAAAGGACGTGATGTTGAGGAGTGATCGGCCATAGCAGCGTCACCAGGTGACGAGCCCCGGATCAACGATCGGATCCGCGCCCGCGAGGTCCGATTGATCGATCCCGACGGAGAGCAGCTCGGGCATCAAGCCCCTGCCCGAGGCGCTAGTCCATCGCCCGGGCGCTCGAGCTCGACCTCGTCGAGGTGCGCCGACAAGGCCAACCCTCCGGTCTGCCGGATCATGGACTACGGAAGTACAAGTACGAGGCAGCAGCAGCGGGCGAAGGAGTCCCGCAAGAAGGCACCAACGTCGTGGTCAAGGAGATGAAGTACCGCCCGAAGATCGGCGGCGGCGACTTCGACACCAAGACCCGCAAGGTCGAGCAGTTCCTCGGCGAGGGTCACAAGGTCAAGATCACGATCATGTTCCGTGGCCGAGAGATGCAGCACCCCGAGCTGGGGCGCCGCATCCTCGACCGGGTGGCCGAGGAGGTCGCCGACGTCGGGCGAGGTCGAGATCATGCCCAAGCAGGACGGCCGCAACATGACCATGGTGCTCGGGCCCGACAAGAAGGCGCAGGCCGCAGGCAGCGGCACAGGCGAAGAAGGCGGCCGACGAGGAGGCGGCAGCGTCCGATTCCGAGACGGTCCCGACCGAGGCCCCTGCACCTGAAGCGACCGCACCTGAAGCGACCGCAACCGGAGCAACTGCACCGGAGACCGACCGGAACCGACCGCACCGGAACCGACCGCACCGGAACCGACTGCAGCACCAGCTCCTGTCGAGGAACCGGCACCCGCCACCGACGCCTGATCGACGCAGCGGCCCGACCGACACACGTCGCCAGCCACCACGACCACCGACGGCCGTGCAACCGCACGACCGCCACACCACGAGGAACAGCCATGCCCAAGATGAAGACCCACCGCGGCGCGAAGAAGCGCTTCAAGATCACCGGCACCGGCAAGCTCATGCGCCGCAAGGCGAACCGGAACCACATCCTCGAGAAGAAGTCGGCGACGCGGAAGCGCCGCCTGACCGGCGACTTCGAGCTCTCCAAGGGCGACGACGCGCGCGTCCGCAACGCCAGCTCGGCATCTGACGACTCGACCACTGACGAAAGGAGCACCCCATGGCACGCGTCAAGGGTGGCGTTCACGCCAAGAAGAAGCGCCGCGCCGTACCTCGAGCGGGCGAAGGGGTACTACGGCAACCAGAGCCGCTCTTCCGCGCCGCCAACGAGGCGGTCATGCACGCGGGCAGTACGCCTTCCGCGACCGCCGGGCCCGCAAGGGCGAGTTGCGCAAGCTCTGGATCCAGCGCATCAACGCGGCGTGCCGCCTCAACGGCATCAGCTACAGCCGGTTCATCAACGGCCTGAAGGCTGGCCGAGATCGAGGTCGACCGCAAGGTCCTCGCCGACCTCGCCGTGCACGACGACGCCGCGTTCGCCGCGCTGGTGAAGGCGGCCGAGGCCGCGCTCGCAGCGGCCCGCGACCACGGCCGAGTCGGCCAGCGTCGGAGCCGAGAGCTGAGCGCTCTCAGCCCGACGAATCCAGAACTGCAACGACTGCGGCGCCTCGCGAGGCGCCGCAGCGTTCGTTCCGACGAGGGCGCGTTCGTCATCGACGGTCCCGACGCTGCTCGCCGAGGCGATCGACGACGGGCGTCGAGATCGAGACCGTGTACGTCGAACCCGGCGCGCTCGACCACGACGTCGTGTGGGCGGCGCGCCAGGCCGGGCTGCGGATCCGCGACATCGCCGTCGGCGCGCTCGCCAAGGTCCTCGACCTGGACGCGCCGCAGGCCATGGTGGCCGTCGCCGCGCCGCGACGAGCCGGGCTCGACGAGCTGGTGCGCGCCTCGGTCGCCGAGCGTCGCCCGATCCTGGTGCTCGCCGGGTTGTCCGACCCCGGCAACGTCGGCACGCTGGTGCGGGTCGCCGAGGCGGCCGGGTGCGCCGGCGTGGTGCTCGGACCGAACACGGCCGACCTGTACAACCCGAAGACGGTGCGGGCGACGGCCGGTGCGGTGTTCCGCGTGCCGGTGGTCGAGGTCGACGACCTCGATCGCGGTCGCTGGCCGCGCTGCGCGACGCGGGCGTCGCTGCCGGTGGCCACCACCGGTGGAGCCGGCGGCCCCGCGCCCGAGGCGGTCGACCTCACCGGCGCCGGTGGCGCGTGGTGATCGGCAACGAGGCCCACGGCCTCGCGCCCGCGGTGCTCGACGCCTGCGACGCTCGCGGTCGCGCATCCCCATGGAGGGCAGGGTCGAGTCCCTCAACGCCGCGGTCGCCGGTGCAGCGGTCCTCTTCGACGCAGCCCGCCAGCGGCGTGCGGGAGAACCGAATGGCCACCCGCCCGCCGCGGTGGGCCACAATGTCGGTCCCCACGACGTCGGTCCCCGCGACGCACGAGACCGGCGCACGAGAGACCGGCGCACGAGGTACAGGAGAGTTCGGCGATGGCTGAGGACACGAGCGGACTCGACACGTCGTCGATCGACGGCCTCGTCGGGCGGGCCGCCGCAGCGGTCGCGACGATCACCGACGTCGAGATCCTCCGGGCGACCGAGGCCGACTTCCTCGGCAAGAAGTCGACGCTGAGCGCCGCCAAGGCAGCCATGCGGCGACCTCGACCCCGAGCAGCGCAAGGCCTCGGGGCCGCGCTCAACCGGGTCCGCTCCGAGCTCGAGCGCGTGTTCGCGGTCCGCCGCGACGCGCTCGAGGCCGAAGCCCGGCGCGCCCGTCTCGCACAGGAGCGGCTCGACCTGACCGAGTACGCTCGGCACGGCGCGAACGGGCCACTGCGCACCTCATCACCCAGACCTGGGAACGGCTCGAGGACGTGTTCGTGCGGCATGGGCTTCACCGTCGCCGACGGCCCCGAGGTCGAGACCGACTGGTTCAACTTCGAGGCGCTCAACATGCCGCCCGAGCACCCGGCCCGCTCGCTGTGGGACACCCTCTACCTCGACCCCGAGGGCATCGACGGTGTGGGCGCCGAGCAGCTCCTGCTGCGCACCCACACCTCGCCGGTGCAGGTCCGCTCGATGCTGCGGGCCGTCCGCGAGGGTCCGGCCCGCCGATCTACGTCGTCGTGCCCGGGCCGCGTCTACCGCCGCGACACCGCCGATGCGACGCACCTGCCGGTGTTCCACCAGATCGAGGGCCTCGTCGTCGACCGGGGCATCACGATGGCCGACCTGGCCGGCACGATCGAGTCGTTCGTCAAGGCCTACTTCGGCGACGACATGACCAGCCGGCTGCGTCCGTCGTACTTCCCGTTCACCGAGCCGTCCGCCGAGTTCGACATCTCGGACCGCTCGACGGCTCGTGGCTCGAGGTCGGGCGGCTGCGGCATGGTCCACCCGAACGTGCTGCGGGCCGGTGGGCTCGACCCCGAGGAGTGGTCCGGCTTCGCCTTCGGGTTCGGCATCGACCGACTCGCCAAGATCCGCCACGGCGTCGACGACCTGCGCGAGTTCGTCACCAACGACGTCCGCTTCCTGGCACAGTTCTGACACCCTGTCGCAGTTCTGACAGCCTCCAGACGCTCCGACGACACGACGGCACCACCGACGAAGATGGACCCACAACGATGAAGGTTCTGCTCTCCTGGCTCCGCGAGTTCGCCCCGATCGAGGGCGACCCGGACGACATCGCCGTGCAGCTGACCGACCTCGGCATGGAGCTCGAGTCGGTCGACCCGCATCGGCGAGGGCCTCGACGGCATCGTCGTCGCCCAGGTGCTCGACATCCGCGAGCACCCCGACGCCGACAAGATCCAGCTCGTCGACGTCGACCCCGGCGACGGCGAGCCGCTCCAGATCTGCTGCGGTGCGTTCAACATGGCCGTCGGCGACCTGGTGCCGCTCGCGACGATCGGCACGGTCATGCCCGGCGGCATGGAGATCGCCGCGCCGCAAGATGCGCGGGCAGGTCAGCAACGGCATGTTGTGCTCGGCGCGCGAGCTGGAGCTCGGCGACGACCACGCCGGCATCCTGATCCTCCCGACCGACGTGCCCCTCGGCGAACCCGTGACCGACGCCCTCGGCATGCGCAGCGACGTCGTCTACGACTTCGACGCCCTGCCGAACCGACCCGACACCCTGTCCGTGCTGGGCGTCGCCCGGGACCTGGCCGCCCGCCAGAAGGTGCGCTTCGAGGTGCCGCGGTTCGACCCGACCACCGCGGGCGAGGACGCCTCGACGCTCGCCTCGGTGCGACATCGACGACGCCGGATCTCTGCGGTCGCTTCGTCGCCCGGGTCGTCTCCGGCGTCGCGCTCGGCCCGTCGCCGCGTTGGATGGCGCAGCGGCTCCTGCGCCGCGGGCATGCGCCCGATCAACAACGTCGTCGACGTCTCCAACTACGTCATGCTCGAGCTCGGCCAGCCGAACCACACCTACGACCTGGCGAAGGTCGCCGGCGGTCAGCCTCGGGGTCCGGTGGGCGCGTGCGGGGGAGCGGATCACCACCCTCGACGGCGTCGAGCGCACGCTCGGCGAGCGTGACGGCGTGATCGTCGACGGCGACGACGTCGCGGTCGGCATCGCCGGAGTGATGGGCGGTGCCAGCCACCGAGATCTCCGACACCACCACCGACGTCCTGGTCGAGTGCGCCTGGTGGGATCCCGGCGCGATCGCCGCGACGTCGACCCGGCTGAACCTGCACTCCGAGGCGTCGCTGCGCTTCGAGCGGGGCGTCGACCCCGAGATGGCGCCGGTCGCAGCGCGTCGTGTCGCGCAGCTGCTGTCCGAGATCGGTGGTTCGCAGCTGCACCCCGGCGAGATCGACGTGGCCGGGCGACCTGCCCGAGCCGGCCCGGATCCACGTGCGCACCTCGAAGGTGAACGGCCTGCTCGGCCTCGAGCTGTCCTCGGACGACATCGCCGCGCTCATCGAGCCGATCGGGTTCGCCACGCACGGCGACCGAGGACGGCCTCGACGTGCAGGTGCCGACCTGGCGGCCCGACTCGACGATCGAGATCGACGTCATCGAGGAGGTCGCCCGCCACTACGGCATGGCGAACCTGCCCAAGACGGTGCCCGTGTCGCCGCACACCGGCGAGCTCAGCGCGCGGCAGCAGGACCGCCGCGCCGCTGCGCCGGGCGCTGGTCGGTGCGGGCCTGGACGAGGCGATGCCGATGCCGTTCCTCGCCCCGGGTGACCTCGAGCGCGCCGGTCTTCCGGCCGACGGGCTCGTGCTCGCCAACCCGCTCGCCGCCGAGGAGTCCGTGCTGCGCACGTCGCTGCTGCCGGGCCTGCTCAAGGCCGTCGCCTACAACGCGAGCCATCGAGCGCCCGGCGTCGGGCTCTACGAGCTCGGACGGGTCTTCGGCCTTGGCGACGGCGTGGTCGTCGACGTCGACGCCTCGGCGCTCGCGGACCGAGTGCTCTCCGGCGAGACCGAGCACCTGGCGGTGGTGCTCGCCGGAGCCGAGGCTCCCGACGCGGTGCGGCTCGTCGAGGTCCTGCTGCGCTCGGTGCACCGCTGGTCCCTCGACGCGGCACTTCTCGCCCCGGTCGTCGCCGAGATCGCGACGGTCGACCTGCATCAGGTCGAGCTGGCGGGACTGCACCCGGGCCGCTCCGCCCAGATCCTGGTGGGGGAGGACGTCGTCGGTCAGGTCGGCGAGGTCGATCCGGGCGTGCTCGAGGCCTACGACATCGCCGAGCGGGTCGCCTGGCTGCAGCTCGACCTGGGTGTGCTGCTCGCCATCGAGCCGGAGGTCCCCACCGCTCGGGCGGTCAGCCGTTACCCCTCGAGCGACATCGACCTGGCCTTCGTCGTCGACGACGAGGTCACCGCTCGAGATCTGCACCTGGCGATCCTGTCGGGCGCCGGGCGGCCTGACGGGCTGCTCCCGGTCGAGGTCGAGCTGTTCGACGTCGTTCCGCTCCGAACAGCTGGGCGAGGGGCGCAAGAGCCTGGCGTACCGCATCCGGTTCCAGGCGCCGGACCGCACCCTCACCGACGCCGAGGTCGCGGCTGCCCGTTCGGCGATCATCGCCGAGGTCGAGACGTCACTCGGAGCGACCCTCCGGGGCTGACCCTCGCGGCGGTCGCCGACGGCCGCAAAACATTGCAGGAGTCTGCATGAAGATGCGCTAAGGTGCGCCGATGGTCCCCATCGGCATCATCGGCGCTTCCGGGTTCACCGGTGCAGAGCTCATGCGGCTCTGCGCTCAGCACCCCGAGTTCGACCTCCGCTTCGCGACGGGTGACTCCCAGGCAGGCAGCCGAGTGGGCGACCTCTACCCGAGCCTCGCCGCGGCGTACCCGGACACGAGCTACGTGCCGTGGTCGCCGGATCTGCTCGAGGGCGTCGAGATCGTGTTCCTCGGCCTGCCCCACGGCACCAGCCAGGGCATCGTGCCGGACCTGCTCGACCGGGTCCGGTGCATCATCGACCTGGGTGCCGACTTCCGGCTGCGCACCTCGGACGACTACGTCCAGTGGTACGGCGAGCCACACTCCCGCCCCGACCTGCTGGACCGCTTCGTCTACGGGTTGCCCGAGCTCTACCGGGAGCAGCTGGCCACCACCGACTGCATCGCCACCCCCGGCTGCTACCCGACCTCGGCCTCGCTGCCGATGGCGCCGCTGGTGCGCGCCGGGCTGGTCGCAGCGGATCGGATCATCGTCGACGCGGCGTCGGGTGTCTCGGGCGCCGGTCGTCCGCCGAAGCCCAACACGACCTTCTGCGCCGTCGACTCCGACGTCACGGCCTACGGCCTGCTGACCCATCGCCACACCCCGGAGATGGAGATGAACATCGGCGCACCGGTGCTCTTCACACCGCACCTCGTCCCGATGAACCGGGGCATCCTCGCCACCTGCTACGGCCAGCCGTCCCGGCCGGACCTGACGACCGACGACGTGCTCTCGTGCCTCACCGACTTCTACGCGGACGAGCCGTTCGTGGTGGTCTCCGAGCGGTCACCGTCGACCAAGGCGACCCTCGGCACGAACGTCGCGCACGTCACCGCCAGGGTCGACGAGCGCACCGGGACCGTCATCGGCCTGTGCGCCATCGACAACCTCGGCAAGGGTGCCTCCGGTGCGGCCGTGCAGTGCGCCAACCTCGCCGCAGGCCTGCCCGAGACGACCGGCCTCCAGCTCGTCGGGACCTACCCGTGAGCCGCCGGTCCGCAGAGCACGAGCGTCGCGACCCGGAGGTCGCGGTCGACGTCCTCCTGCAGGCACTGCCCTACATCGAGCAGTTCCGCGGTCGGGTGGTCGTGGTGAAGTTCGGCGGCAACGCCATGAGCTCACCCGAGCTGTTCGCCGACTTCGCGAAGGACGTCGTGATGATGCACCGGGTGGGCATGCGCCCCGTGGTGGTGCACGGCGGCGGCCCGCAGATCGGGGAGTGGCTGCGTCGCATGGGCAAGGAGACCGAGTTCGTCGACGGCCGTCGGGTGACCGACGCCGAGACGCTCGAGGTCGCCCAGATGGTCCTCATCGGCAAGGTGAACTCCGACATCGTGACCGCCCTCAACACCTTCGGACCGGTGGCGGTCGGGCTGTCGGGCACCGACGCGATGATGCTCGAGGCCGAGGTCCACGATCCTGATCTGGGCTTCGTCGGTTCGGTCACCAAGGTGAATCCCGTGCTGATCGAACGGACGCTGTCCATGGACCTCATCCCGGTGATCGCGACCATCGGCTCGGACGAGACGGGGCAGACCTACAACATCAACGCGGACGATGCGGCCACCGAGATCGCCCAGGCGTTGCGTGCCGAGAAGCTGATCTTCCTCACCGACGTCCCGGGTCTGCTCGCGGACGTCGACGACCCGACGTCGCTGATCACCGAGGTCGACGCGGATCAGGTCCGTGAGCACATCGGCACCGGGGTCATCTCCGGCGGGATGATCCCGAAGATGGCCGGTTGCGTGCGCGCGATCGAGCACGGCGTCGGCCAGGTGCACCTGATCGACGGGCGGCTCCCGCACGTCCTGCTGCTCGAACTGCTGACCCACGCGGGTGTCGGGACGATGGTCACCGCCGCCCCGATCGTGCCGGACGCCGAGGACGTGTCATGACCGATCCACTCATGCCCACCTATCCGGACCCCGCCGTCACGTTCGTGCGCGGCGAGGGGTCGTGGCTCTACGACGACGACGGTCGTCGCTACCTCGACCTCCTCTGCGGCCTCGCGGTCACCTCGCTGGGGCACTGCCATCCCCGCGTCGCCGACGCTCTCGCGACCCAGTCCCGCCGACTGCTGCACGTGTCGAACCTCTACGGCAACGAGCACAACCGTCCGCTCGCGACCACGCTCGACCGGCTGCTGGGCGGCGGGGGCCAGGTGTTCTTCGCGAACTCCGGGGCCGAGGCCAACGAGTGTGCGATCAAGCTGGCCCGGAAGTTCGGGGGCCGGGGACGTCACGTCGTGGTCAGCGCCTACGGCAGCTTCCACGGACGTACGCTCGCCACGCTGCACGCCACGGGTCAACCGGCCAAGCACGAGGCCTTCCAGCCGTTGCCCGAGGGGTTCCGGCACGTCACCTGGGCCGATCTCGACGAGCTCGAGCGGTCGCTCGACGACACGGTCGCGGCGGTTCTGCTCGAACCTGTCCAGGGCGAGGGCGGCGTCAACCCCGCGACGCCGGAGTACTTCCAGGGTGTCCGTCGTCTCTGCGACGAGCGCGGCATCCTGTTCATGGTCGACGAGGTGCAGACCGGTCTCGGCCGCTGCGGCGCCTGGTTCGCTCACCAGCGACTGGGTGTGGTGCCCGACGTCGTCACCAGCGCGAAGGCGCTCGGCAACGGCGTGCCGATCGGCGCGTGCTGGGCGCGCTCCGAGGTGGCCTCGGTGTTCGAGCCCGGCGACCACGCCACCACCTACGGGGGCCAGCCCCTCGCTGCCGCGGCGGCACGCGCCGTGCTGCAGGTCATGGAGGACGTCGAGGCCCCGCTGCTCGCGGAACGCATCGGCGCACGCTTCCGCGAGCTGCTCGAGGGCGCGCCGGGTGTCACCTCGGTGCGTGGACTCGGAGCGCTGCTGGCGATCGAGCTCGACACCGACCGGCTCGGCGCGGCGACCGCGGCGACGATCGCCGCGGACCTGCTCGACGGTGGTGTCGTGGTGAACGCCGTCACGCCCAGCGCACTGCGCCTGGCACCCAGCCTGCTGATGACCGACGACGAGATGCGCCACGGCGCGGCGGCGATCGTCGCCTCGGTCGGGGCGGCCCTCACCGCTGCCGGGTCCGCACCCGTTCCGTCCCAGGAGACCGACTGATGACCGACACCACCGCGATCCGGAACCTGCTCGAGGTCGACGACCTGACCGCCGGCGAGTTCGCACGCATCCTCGACCTCTCCGAGTGCGCCACGCTGCCGAAGCTGCTCGAGGGCAGGGGAGCGGCCCTCCTGTTCGAGAAGCCCTCGGCACGCACCCGCTCGTCGATGGAGATGGCCGTGGTCCAACTCGGCGGCCATCCGATCACGCTCCGGAGCGAAGAGGTCGGCATCGACACCCGGGAGACCGCCGAGGACCTCGGACGACTCATGTCGGGGTACGCGGCGGTCATCGGCGCACGGGTCTTCGAGCACCACAAGGTCGAACGGCTCGCCAGCGCCGCCTCGGTGCCGGTGGTCAACCTGCTCTCCGACGACGCACATCCGGTCCAGGCGCTCGCCGACCTGCTCACCGTTCGTCAGGAGTTCGGCGCGCTCGACGGGCGGGTGATCAGCTACGTGGGCGACGCCAACAACGTCGCTCGTTCCCTCGGCGTCGCGTGCGGGCTGATGGGCATCGAGTTCAGGGTGAGCAACCCGCCCGGCTACGACTTCGACGCCGCCACCGTCTCGATGCTGCGCGCGGCCGGTTGCGAGGTCGTGCTCGAGCCGGATCCCGTCGCTGCGGTCACCGGGGCCGACGTGGTCTACACCGACGCCTGGTACTCGATGGGTCAGGAGGACGAGCAGCGCATCCGCGTCGAGGCCTTCGGCCCCTGGCGGGTCGACGAGGCGCTCATGGCGCACGCCGAGCCGGGCGCCATCTTCCTGCACTGCCTGCCTGCACATCGCGGCGACGAGGCCACGAACGGCGTGCTCGACGGGCCGCAGAGTCGCATCTGGCCCCAGGCGAACAACCGCATGCACACCGCTCGCGGGTTGCTCGCGTGGCTGCTCGACGAGTCGCTCCGATGAGCGGCAGCTCCTTCAAGCCGAGCAGGCCCAACAAGGCACAGCGCCAGCACCGCATCGCACGCCTGCTCGAGGAGCACCGGGTCACGAACCAGGCGCACCTGGTCGAGCTGCTCGCCTCCGACGGCACCGAGGTCAACGTCTCGACGGTCTCCCGAGACCTCGAGGAGCTCGGCGCGATCAAGGTGCGCATCCCCGGCGGCGAGACGGCGTACGCCGTGCCGGAGCTCCCCAAGGAGCAGGTCGTCCCGGAGGACCACCTCCGCAGGGTGCTCGGCGACTGGGTCGTCGAGCTCGACCGCTCCGGCGACCTGGTCGTGGTGCGCACCCCGCCGGGTTCGGCACACGTCGTCGGTTCCGCGATCGACCGCGCCGGGTTGCCCGGCGTGATCGGCACGATCGCCGGCGACGACACCCTCGTGCTCATCTCGACCGAGGGCAGCGGCGCAGAGGTCATGGCGAACGTGCACGACCTTGCTGGCCTGATGTGAGCGCCGGTCTGGTGTGAGCGCCGGCCCGATGTGAGGGCCGGCCTGAAGTGACGGCCGGGCTCGCCTGAGTGCACCGCCCGGCAACGTTGTAGAACAAGCGGACATCGAGTCCGACATCCCCTTCCCCCGAACCCCAGAACTGGAGCAGTACCCATGGCGCAACGAGTCGTGCTGGCCTACTCCGGCGGTCTCGACACCTCTGTCGCGGTCCGCTGGATGATCGAGAACCTCGGTGTCGAGGTCATCTGCATGTCCGCGGACGTCGGCCAGGAGGGCACGCTGGACGGCAATCGCGAGAAGGCGCTCGGCGCCGGCGCGATCGCCTACGAGGAGCTCGACCTGCGCGACGAGTTCGCCCGGGACTACCTCGCCCCGATCATCAAGGCGAACGCGCTGTACGAGCAGAAGTACCCGCTCGTCTCCGCCCTGTCGCGTCCGCTGATCGTCAAGCACCAGGTCGAGCTGGCCCGTCGCTACGGCGCTGACGGCATCGCTCACGGGTGCACCGGCAAGGGCAACGACCAGGTGCGCTTCGAGGTGTCCTCGATGGCACTGGCGCCGGACCTCGAACTCGTCGCCCCTGTCCGGAACTGGGGCTTCACCCGCGAGGACTCCATCGAGTACGCCGCGCTCCACGGCATCCCCGTCGGCGCGACGAAGGAGAAGCTGTACTCGATCGACGACAACCTCTGGGGCCGCGCCATCGAGTGTGGCGAGATGGAGGACCCGTGGGCCGAGCCGCCCGTCGGCGTCTGGGAGATGACGAAGCTCACCGCCACCGACACCCGCGAGATCACGATCTCGTTCGAGGCGGGTGTGCCGGTCGCGCTCGACGGGGAACGCACGCCGCTCCACGAGTTGGTCATCGAGCTCAACCACCTCGTCGGTTCCTACGGCTGGGGTCGCCTCGACATGGTCGAGAACCGTCGGGTCGGGATCAAGAGTCGCGAGACCTACGAGGCACCCGGTGCGCTGGCGTTGATGATGGCGCACGCGGACCTCGAGTCGATCACCCTGGAGCGCGACCTGCAGCGTGAGAAGTTCCGCCTCGAGCACCGCTACGCGGAGCTCGTCTACGACGGACTCTGGTTCTCGCCGCTGCGCGAGGCGCTCGACGCGTTCATCGACTCCTCGCAGCAGCACGTGACCGGCGACGTCCGCCTGAAGCTCCAGCCCGGTCGCTGCGACGTGGTCGGACGACGGGCCCCGGCCTCGCTCTACGACTACGGCCTGGCCACCTACGACGCGGCGGACCGCTTCCGCCACGCGGATTCCGAGGGCTTCGTGCGCATCTGGGGCCTGGGCGTGCAGACCTGGTCCGGCGTGCAGGGGCCGGGCGCACGATGAGCGGCGACGGTGAGCGGGGCCAGCTCTGGCACGGCCGGTTCGACACCGGGCCTGCTGCCGAACTGGTCGCGTTCACCGAGAGCCTCAGCTACGACCAGCGGTTGATCTTCGACGACATCCGCTGCTCGAAGGCACACGTCCGCGGGCTGGCCCGAGGCGGTCTGCTCGACGAGGCCGAGCTCGGCGCGGTCCTCGGCGCGCTCGACGCGGTCGAGATGGAGTACCGCACGGGCCAGCTCCAGTTCGTCGAGTCCGACGAGGACGTGCACACCGCGATCGAGCGGAGAGTGACCGACCTGGCCGGCTCCGCCGGGGCGAAGCTGCACACGGGACGGTCCCGCAACGACCAGGTCGCCACGGCGTTCCGGAGCTACGTGAAGCGCGACCTGGCCACGATCGCCGAGCGGGTGCTCGACCTGGTCGACGTGCTCGCGGCGCGGGCGGATCAGGCCGGCACCGGCGACGACGCGATCTACCTGCCCGGTTACACCCACCTCCAGCAGGCGCAGCCGGTCCTGCTGGCGCACCACCTGATGGCGCATGCCTGGGCGTTGCTGCGCGACGCCGACCGGCTCGCGGACTGCCGGCGTCGACTCGACGTGTCGCCGCTGGGTGCCGGCGCGCTGGCCGGGTCGTCGCTGCCCCTGGACCCCGACGGCACCGCGGCCGACATCGGCTTCGCGGCGCGCTTCGAGAACTCCCTCGACGTCACCTCCGACCGCGACTTCGTCGCCGAGTCGCTGTTCGCACTGACCGTCGTCGGCCTGCACCTGTCGCGCATGGGTGAAGAGGTCGTGCTGTGGACCACCGACGAGTTCGGGTTCGCCCGGCTCGACGACGCGTACGCCACCGGTTCGTCGATGCTGCCCCAGAAGAAGAACCCCGACATCGCAGAGTTGGCCCGGGGCAAGGCCGGTCGGTTGATCGGCGACCTGACCGGCTTCCTCGCCACCATGAAGTCGCTGCCGCTGGCGTACAACCGTGACCTGCAGGAGGACAAGGAGCCGTTGTTCGACGCGCTCGACACCGTCCGCCTGGGCCTGGGCGCGATGGCCGGGCTCTACCGCACGTTGCAGTTCCGTCCCGAGCGCATGCAGGCAGCGGCCGATTCGCCGTACGCGGCGGCGACCGACCTCGCCGAGTTCCTGGTCCGCAACGGGCTGCCCTTCCGGGACGCCCACGGCGTGGTCGGCGCGCTCGTCCGACGGGCACTCGACGACGGCGAGGACCTCGCTGCACTGGTCCGTGCCGAACCGCTGCTCGGCGACGAGGCGGCGGCCCTGCTCGAACCGGGTGTCCCGGTGCGCCAGCGCACCACCCCCGGCGGGGCGGGACCCGTGCCGGTGACCGAGCAGCGGGCGCGCCTCGCGTCCCGCATCTCGGCCGAGCGTGCCAGGTGGGCCGAGGTCGGGTGAGTCGCCGGGTCGTCCGTCGCGACGAGCTCGACGGCGCACCCCAGGTGGTCGCGCCGACGCTGCTCAACGCACTGCTCGTCGTCGGCGAGCGTGTGGCGCGCATCGTCGAGGTCGAGGCCTACGGCGGCGGCGACGACCCCGCGAGCCACTGCCACCGTGGTCCGCACCGCCCGGAATGCCTCGATGTTCGGACCGGCCGGCCACCTGTACGTGTACCGCTCCTACGGCATCCACTGGTGCGCCAACGTCGTCACCGGCGCCGGTCGGCGAGGGCTCCGGCGTGCTGCTGCGCGCCGCCGAGGTCGTCGAGGGCATCGATGCCGTGCGAGCGGATCGGCCCGGCATCGCTCGCCGACGAGGACCTGGCCAACGGGCCGGGCAAGCTCTGCGCCGCGCTGGGCATCACCGGCGAGCGACGACGGGACCGACCTGACGGTGCCCGGTGCCCGGTCTGCGTCTCGAGCGTGACGGCCTCGCCGCCCCGGAGCATCCTGTCGCGACGACCCGGGTCGGGATCACGCGTGCGGTGGAGCTGCCCTGGCGCTTCTGCGTGCCCGGCGCCACGGCGGTGTCGAAGGGGCAGTCCGTCCCGTGTGGTCTGAGCCGAGGACCGGCCCGCCAGCGCCTCCGAACTCGCTCGATGCGGCCGACGATCCGCGCCTGGCCCGGAGTCGTGACCCGCGGCGCTCGGCGATGCACCTGCGGGCGGCACGACTCACCGACCCGACCACGGTCGACGCCCGCGACCAGGTGCTCGCGCCTGCTCGACGAGCACGGCGAGATCCTCGCGGACCGCATCACCGCGCCCGGTCACCTGACCGGGTCCGCGCTCGTCGTCGACGAGGCCGGGGAGCGGGTCGTGGTGCTGCTGCACACCAAGCTGCGGCGCTGGCTGCAGCCCGGCGGACACGCGGACGGCGATCACGAGCTCGGCCGGGGTGGCGCTGAAGGAGGCGTCCGAGGAGACCGGCATCGTGGGGTCTCCGGGTCCTGGTGCCCGCCGTCGATCTCGACGTGCACCCGGTCGACCACGGCGACGCGCTCGGTGAGCACCTGCACCTGGACCTGCGCTTCGTGGTCGTCGCTCCCGCCGACGCGCAGATCGTCGGCAACCACGAGTCGACCGACCTGCGGTGGGTCGACATGGACGAGCTCGTCGAGCTGGCGGACGAAGAGGGACTGGTCCGCCTGGCCCGCGCCGGGCTGGCGGCCTACCGGAAGTCCCGGCTCAGCTGACGTCGCCGGGGGTCACGCAGGACATCATCTTGTTGACCTGGGCGAAGCTGTTGATCGCCCGGGTGATGCCCTTGGTGTCGGAGCCCTTGGCGGTCTCGAGGAAGCGTGCGTCGTCGTCGGTCCGGAGGTTCTCGACGTACTCCTCGCGGTCCTCGAGGTACGTGCCCCAGTCGTCGACCCAGTCGCTGATGCCCGAGGCGTACCGCTGCTCGTCCTCCGCGGTGTAGACCTCGGCCGCGTCGTCAGCCAGCGGCCTCAGGTCCTCGAGCATCCGCGAGAAGATCTCGTTGGACGCCGCGAGGGTGTCGGCCCGTTCGTCCGCGCTGTCCGACTCGTTGGCCAGCGGCAGCTCGGAGTACTCGGCGACCGCCGCGGCGCAGACCTGCTCGGCGGCCTCGGGGAAGGTCCGGTCCGGCAGCTCGTCGATCATGAGCCCCGGGTCGTAGATGAAGAGGATGTAGACCCAGCCGCCGACCAGGGCGAGCACCGCCGCGAGCGTGAACAACGTTGCGATGCGCCGACCTGCCATGGGGGTCGAGTCTGCCATCGCGTCCGCGCGGCTCCTGCATCGGGACGGTGTCCCGGATGGCACAACCCGAGGACGGTCTCAGCGACGGGGCGCGGCCGGTCTCAGCGACGGGTCTCAGCGACGGGGCGCGGCGGTGGTGGTCGGCGCCGTGGTGGTCGGCGCCGTGGTGGTGGGCGCGGTCGTGGTGGTCGCGGGGGTCGTGATCTCGAGCCAGATCTTCGATCCGGCCTCGACCTGGCTGTCCGCCGCGGGGCTCTGGCCGACCACCACGTCGGGGCGAGCGGTCGCGGACGGGCAGGTTCAGGCGTTCGACGCGCAGTCCGAGTCGCCGGGCGTCCGCCAGTGCCGCAGCGCTGGTCATGTTCTGGAAGTCCGGCACGGTGACGGTCTCGTCGCTCGTCGCGGGCGCCAGGAACTCGGCGTTCGGCTGGGGCGCTGCGGTCGTCGTCGTCGTCGTCGCAGCGGCCGGGTTGAGCAGCGGTGTCGGCGGGGCTGCCCTCGAGCGCGGTGCGCATGAACCGCGACCAGATCTGCGCCGGGTAGGTGCCGCCGTACACGGTGATCCGGGTGTTGGGCCGGCTCATCGACACGAGCTGGCGCTTGCCGCTGCCGGTGTCCCGCGGTTCGGCGAACCCGACCCAGACCGCGGTCGAGAGCTCCTGGGTGAAGCCGCAGAACCAGGCATCGGTGTTCTGCTGGGCGGACCCGGTCTTTCCGGCGGCAGGGCGGCCGATGCCCGCCGAGGTGCCCGTGCCGCTGGTGATCACGCCCTCGAGCGCTGGGGTGATCTGCGCGACGGTCTCCGACGAGATCGACCGTGTCTGGGAGTGCTCGTGCTGGAAGATGACCGAGCCGTCCGGGCCGGTGATCTTGGTGACGAGCACCGGCGGGACGCGCATGCCGTCGTTCGAGAAGGTCGAGTAGACGGCTGCCATGTCCTGCACGGTGACGTTGTTGGCGCCGAGCACCGCGGCGGGGTCCGGGGTCACCTCGGTCTTCGTGACGCCGAGCTTCTTCGACATCTCCACGGTGCGCTCGGGCCCGACCTGGTCGTCCAACATGATGTTGGCGTAACAGGTGTTGGACGAGACGACCGTGCATTGGGCCATGGTCCCGGCACCGATGCCGCCGCCGCCCTTCACCCTCCAGGTGCCGCCGGGGATCTTGAAGCTGCCCGAGGCGGGGGAGTCGAACACCTTGCCGGGGGAGACACCCGCCTCGAGCGCGGTGGCCATCACGATGGGCTTGAACGCAGAGCCGGTCGAGCGACCGGTGCCGACGGCCAGGTTCGTCTGACGGTACGAGTGGGAGCCGAAGTAGTCGTGGCCGCCGACCATGGCCTTCACGTAGCCGGTGGTCGGCTGGATCGACACCAGCGCGGCGTCCGGCGTGCGCGGATCGACGCCCTGTCCGGCCAGCACGCCGGCGATGGCCTGTTCGGCCTTGCCCTGCAGGGCGAGGTCGATGGTGGTCTCGATCGTGAGGCCGCCGCGCAGCAGCATCTCGCGGCGTTCCGCGGTCGTCTCGCCGAGCACGTCGGATCCTCGCAGCAACCAGTTCTTCACCTCGTCGACGAAGTGGGGCGCGGCGTAGGGCAGCTGCTCGGGCCGCGGCGGCTGCTCGGCGAGCTGCAGCGGGACCGCGGTCGACCACTGCGCCTGGGCGGGGGTGATCAGACCCTGCTCCTCCATGCGTGACAGCACCAGGTTCCGGCGAGCGACGGCCGCGTCCGGGTTGGACCGGGGATCGTTGCGCGACGGGGACTGGATCACTCCGGCGAGCAGTGCGGACTGCTCGAGGGTCAGGTCCTCGACCGGGACACCGAAGTACTCCTGGGCGGCTGCGGCCACGCCGTAGGCGCCGCTGCCCAGGTAGATCGTGTTCAGGTAGAGCTCGAGGATGAGCTGCTTGGAGTAGTTGCGCTCGAGCGCCAGCGCCGTGGTGGCCTCCTCGAGCTTGCGGCTCAAGGTCTGCTCGGGGGAGAGCAGCGCGGTCTTCACGTACTGCTGGGTGATGGTGGATCCGCCCTCGGCGACCTCGCCGGCCTCGGCGTTGGTCGACGCGGCACGAGCGATGGCCCGGGGGTCGACGCCGTTGTGCTGCCAGAAGCGGGCGTCCTCGATAGCGACGACGGCGTCCTGCAGTGACCGAGGGATCTGCTCGAGGGGCACCGTCACCCGGTTCTCCTCGCGCAGGGTGGTGATCAAGGTGCCGTCGGCGGCGTAGATGGCCGACGGCTCCGCGTTGACGGGCAGCTCGAGCGGCGTCGCGCCACGGCTCTGGGTTCCGCACGCACCGGCGAGCAGCGCGACCGACAGGAACGCCCCGGTCATCAGCAAGCCACCTCGTCGGGAGGGGGCGCGTCGGAGAGAGGGCCGTCGGGGGGAACGGAGGGGCTGGGTTCGGCGCACCGGTCCATTGTGGTCGCCACCGTGTCCGAGCCGGTGGCAACGCCGTCGCTCGACCGGGCGTGCGCTCAGGCAGTTGCCTGAACTCCGGCAGGCAACTGCCTGAACGCCGTCGAGGCGATCGAGGGTGTCGCGTTACAGTCCACAACGCCGATCATCGACCCAGGAGCGGACCACATGTCGACCGGAGCAGCGCTCCTCGCGGACCTCGAGCAGCGGAACCTGCTCCACGACTGCACCGACCGCGACGCACTCGTCGCCCGCCTCGATGCGTCGCCGACCACTCTCTACTGCGGCTTCGACCCGACGGCCGACTCGCTGCACATCGGCAACCTGCAGTCGATCATGCTGCTGCGGCGCTACCAGCTCGCCGGGCACCGTCCGATCGCCCTGGTCGGCGGCGCGACGGGCATGATCGGCGATCCGGGCGGTCGCACCGAGGAGCGCCAGTTCCTCGACCTCGACGTGCTGGACCACAACCGGGCGTCCATCGGCGCCCAGCTGCGCCGCTTCCTGGACTTCGACGCCGGCGCCACCCTGGTCGACAACCGGTCCTGGACCGAGGGCATGGGCGTGCTGGAGTTCCTCCGGGACGTGGGCAAGTACGTCACGGTCAACACGATGCTGGCTCGGGACTCGGTCAAGAGCCGGATCGACCGAGAGGCCGGCATCTCCTTCACCGAGTTCTCCTACATGCTCCTGCAGGCGAACGACTTCCACGTGCTGCACCGCGACCACGGCTGCGATCTGCAGGTGGCCGGATCGGACCAGTGGGGCAACATCACCGCGGGGACCGACCTCGTCCGTCGGCGCACGGGAGACGTCGTGCACGGCATGACCGCACCGTTGATCGTCCGGGCCGACGGCACGAAGTTCGGCAAGAGCGAGGGCGAGAACATCTGGCTCTCCGCGGAGCGGACCTCGCCGTACCGCATGTACCAGTACCTCCTGAACGTCGCCGACTCCGATGTCGCGTCGCTGCTCCTCCGGCTGACCACCGTGCCCGTCGAGGAGTGCCTCGAGGTGGCCCGGGTGCACGCCGAGGACCCGTCGCGCCGTACCGGGCAGCGACGCCTGGCCCGTGAGATCACCTCGCTCGTGCACGGTGACGGGGTGATCGCCCCGATCGAGGCCGCCGCCGGGGTGCTCTTCGGTACACCGATCGACGAGCTCGACGAGGCGGGCTTCGCCCTCCTGGCCGACGAGATCCCCGTCACGCGGCTCAGCCGTGATGAGGTCGGAGCGCTCGACGCCGCAGGGCTGTTCGCCGCCGTCGGGCTGGCCTCGTCCAAGGGAGAGGTGCGTCGGAACCCACAGGGTCACTATGTGAACCAGGTGGCTCTGGCGGCCCTCGAGGAAGGATCTGCGAGCCGGATTGGCGCTCCCGACGCGTTGCACGGTAGGTTCTTATTGCTGCGACGAGGCAAGACGGCACACCATCTGGTGGAACTGTTCTGAGCCCAACTGCACGGACCGGGACACCCTCCGAAACGAGAGTGTCAAGCGTCACTCGGAAGCGAGTTGACACAACCGGGACGGGCATGTAAGTTCTCTTCTCGCCCCGCACGGCCGATACGGCCGGCGGGAGCAGCACAGGAACCACTGACCAAGGTCATGTTCCAGCAGCGGCCCTCCGTGAGATGGCCAACGCTCCTTGACAACGGAAGACAGAATGCCAAATAGGCGAGTGCGGGCGACGGTCCGGTCGGAAGCGATCGGATGAGTCGACCCAGTCAATAACCTTTAAAGCACATGAACGGACAGGACGCTTCGGTTCGCCGAAGCAAAATGCCAGTACTTGTGCCAGTTGGCTCCGAACTTCGGTTCGTAGCCGGCTCTTCGATTTGCGGAGACCTGAACTCTTCGGAGGAACGGAATCCAAAGATCTCGATGGAGAGTTTGATCCTGGCTCAGGACGAACGCTGGCGGCGTGCCTAACACATGCAAGTCGAACGGGGTCCATGAGAGCTTGCTCTCGGAAGACCTAGTGGCGAACGGGTGAGTAACACGTGAGAAACCTGCCTCGGAGTGGGGAATAACTCGGGGAAACTCGAGCTAATACCGCATACCTTCAGATGATCGCATGGTCGACTGAAGAAAGAATTTCGCTCTGAGAGGGTCTCGCGGCCTATCAGCTTGTTGGTGGGGTAATGGCCTACCAAGGCAACGACGGGTAGCTGGATTGAGAGATCGATCAGCCACACTGGAACTGAGACACGGTCCAGACTCCTACGGGAGGCAGCAGTGGGGAATCTTGCGCAATGGGCGAAAGCCTGACGCAGCAACGCCGCGTGCGGGATGACGGCCTTCGTGGTTGTAAACCGCTTTCAGCAGGGACGAAAATGACGGTACCTGCAGAAGAAGCCCCGGCTAACTACGTGCCAGCAGCCGCGGTAATACGTAGGGGGCAAGCGTTGTCCGGAATCATTGGGCGTAAAGAGCTCGTAGGCGGTTCAGTAAGTCGGGTGTGAAAGCTCCGAGCTCAACTCGGAGAGGCCACTCGATACTGCTGTGACTAGAATCCAGTAGGGGAGCGTGGAACTCCTGGTGTAGCGGTGAAATGCGCAGATATCAGGAAGAACACCAGCGGCGAAGGCGGCGCTCTGGGCTGGAATTGACGCTGAGGAGCGAAAGTGTGGGTAGCAAACAGGATTAGATACCCTGGTAGTCCACACCGTAAACGTTGGGCACTAGGTGTGGGGAGGATCAACCCTTTCCGTGCCGTAGCTAACGCATTAAGTGCCCCGCCTGGGGAGTACGGCCGCAAGGCTAAAACTCAAAGGAATTGACGGGGGCCCGCACAAGCGGCGGAGCATGTTGCTTAATTCGAGGCAACGCGAAGAACCTTACCTAGGTTGAACTACGCAGGAAAAGCTACAGAGATGTGGTGTCCTTCGGGGCCTGCGATAGGTGGTGCATGGCTGTCGTCAGCTCGTGTCGTGAGATGTTGGGTTAAGTCCCGCAACGAGCGCAACCCTTATCCTATGTTGCCAGCGCGTAATGGCGGGGACTCGTGGGAGACTGCCGGGGTCAACTCGGAGGAAGGTGGGGACGACGTCAAGTCATCATGCCCCTTATGTCTAGGGCTGCAAACATGCTACAATGGCTGGTACAAAGGGCTGCGAGACCGCGAGGTTTAGCGAATCCCAAAAAGCCAGTCTCAGTTCGGATTGAAGTCTGCAACTCGACTTCATGAAGCTGGAGTCGCTAGTAATCCCGGATCAGCAACGCCGGGGTGAATACGTTCCCGGGCCTTGTACACACCGCCCGTCACACCACGAAAGTTGGCAACACCCGAAGTCAGTGGCCGAACCCTCCGGGGACGGAGCTGCCGAAGGTGGGGTTAGCGATTGGGGTGAAGTCGTAACAAGGTAGCCGTACCGGAAGGTGCGGCTGGATCACCTCCTTTCTAAGGAGTCCAATTCCGCTCGGATCATGAGCTTTCGTTTCATGCCGAGTCTGGACACCCAGTTGATGCACTCGTCTGGTGCTTGGACCGCTCGATCGTCAGAGACGCTCGAGCACCTCGTACCCGTTCTGTCTTCCGTTGTGAAGGTGCGTTGCGCCCCTCGTTTCCACGGGGGGCTCTCACGCGTCAGCCTTCCTCGGCGAGCCTCCGGGCTCGCCAGTGTCACTTGAGAATTTCATAGCGAGCACGAGCATCTTTGTATGCAATACCCAAGTTATTAAGGGCCAACGGTGGATGCCTTGGCGACAGGAACCGATGAAGGACGTGGGAGGCTGCGAAAAGCTACGGGAAGGTGCCTACCAACCGATGATCCGTAGATGTCCGAATGGGGCAACCCCGCACCCGTCATGGGGTGTGACTCCCGCCTGAACACATAGGGCGGGTAGAGGGAACCAGGGGAATTGAAACATCTCAGTACCCTGAGGAAAGGAAAACAACAGTGACTCCGTCAGTAGCGGCGAGCGAACGCGGAAGAGCCTAAACCGAACTGGTGTGATAGCCCTACGGCGTTGCCAGTTCGGGGTTGTGGGACATGATGGAGGGAACGTAGGACCCTCACAGAGTTACAAAGCTGCTAGGTAGTGGAATCGTTTGGAAAGACGAGCCATAGAGGGTAACGGCCCCGTACACGAAACCTATGCAGTCTCTGATCAATGCTCCCGAGTAACGCCGAATCCGAGAAAGTCGGCGTGAATCAGCGAGGACCACCTCGTAAGGCTAAGTATTCCCTGTCGACCGATAGCGAACTAGTACCGTGAGGGAAAGGTGAAAAGTACCCCGGGAGGGGAGTGAAATAGTACCTGAAACCGTTGGTCTACAAGCAGTCAAAGTCCTCTTCGGGGGACGATGGCGTGCCTTTTGAAGAATGAGCCAACGAGTTACGGTATGTGGCAAGGTTAACCCGTGAGGGGTAGCCGGAGCGAAAGCGAGTCTTAATAGGGCGTAGAGTCGCATGCTGTAGACCCGAAGCCGGGTGATCTATCCATGGGCAGTGTGAAGCGAAGGTAAGACTTCGTGGAGGCGCGAACCGACCTAGGTTGAAAACTGGGCGGATGACCTGTGGATAGGGGTGAAAGGCCAAGCAAACCCGGTGATAGCTGGTTCTCCGCGAAATGCATTTAGGTGCAGCGTTGCATGTTCATCCGTGGAGGTAGAGCACTGGATGGGTTAGGGGGCCCACAAGCTTACCGACCCCAGCCAAACTCCGAATGCCACGGATCCAGAGTGCAGCAGTGAGACCCCGGGGGATGAGCTTCGGGGTCGAGAGGGAAACAGCCCAGATCGTCGGCTAAGGTCCCTAAATTCAGACTAAGTGGTAAACGATGTGAGATCGCAAAGACAGCCAGGAGGTTGGCTTAGAAGCAGCCACCCTTGAAAGAGTGCGTAACAGCTCACTGGTCGAGTGGTCTTGCGCGGACAATGTAACGGGGCTCAAGTCTGATACCGAAGCCACGGGTGCGTCGTATGACGCGTGGTAGCGGAGCGTCGATCTCGCAGTGAAGCGGCAGGGTAACCGGTCGTGGAGCGTGGTCGAGTGAGAATGTTGGCATGAGTAGCGAAAGAGGGGTGAGAAACCCCTCCGCCGGATGTCCAAGGGTTCCTGGGGAAGGCTAATCCACCCAGGGTGAGTCGGGAGCTAAGGCGAGGCCGAGAGGCGTAGTCGATGCACAACTGGTTGATATTCCAGTACCACCACAAGCGCGCCAATTCCAACCACAGGTTGCTAAGGGGCTGTCTTCGGCTTAATTGCCGTTGAACGAACCGACCCACCAGTGTGCGGAAAGCCGTAGGGGGACGCAGGAAGGTAGATGATCCCGGGCGATGGTTGTCCCGGGGTAAGCGCGTAGGGCGAGGTGTAGGCAAATCCGCACCTCATACAGCCTGAGACGTGATACGGACCCGCTTCAGGGGAAGTCATTGATCCTATGCTGCCTAGAAAATCCTAGCGGTGAGTTCTTGTGGTGCCCGTACCCCAAACCAACACAGGTGGACAGGTAGAGAATACCAAGGCGATTGAGATAACTCTGGTTAAGGAACTCGGCAAAATGCCTCCGTAACTTCGGGAGAAGGAGGACCCCGTTAGGGTGACGGCACTTGCTGCCTGAGCTCGAAGGGGTGGCACAAAATTGTGGGAAGCGACTGTTTACTAAAAACACAGCAGCGTGCCAAGCCGTAAGGCGCTGTATACGCTGTGACGCCTGCCCGGTGCCGGAAGGTTACGGGGAAGGGTTAGCCCTCGGGCGAAGCTCTGAACCTAAGCCCCGGTAAACGGCGGCCGTAACTATAACGGTCCTAAGGTAGCGAAATTCCTTGTCGGGTAAGTTCCGACCTGCACGAATGGCGTAACGACTTCCCAACTGTCTCAACCAGAGACTCAGCGAAATTGAAGTACGAGTAAAGATGCTCGTTAGCTGCAGAAGGACGGAAAGACCCCGTGGACCTTTACTATAACTTGATGTTGGGTTTTGTTATGCGTTGTGTAGGATAGGTGGGAGACTGGGAAGCGTTGGCGCCAGCCAGCGTGGAGTCAACCTTGAAATACCACCCTGCGTATGGCGAGGCTCTAACCCAGACCCGTTATCCGGGTCGGGGACAGCGTCAGGCGGGTAGTTTGACTGGGGCGGTCGCCTCCTAAAATGTAACGGAGGCGCCCAAAGGTTCCCTCAGCCTGGTTGGCAATCAGGCGTCGAGTGCAATGGCAAAAGGGAGCTTGACTGCGAGACTGACAGGTCGAGCAGGAGCGAAAGCTGGGCATAGTGATCCGGCGGTTGCGTGTGGAAGCGCCGTCGCTCAACGGATAAAAGGTACCCCGGGGATAACAGGCTAATCTTCCCCAAGAGTCCATATCGACGGGAAGGTTTGGCACCTCGATGTCGGCTCATCGCATCCTGGGGCTGAAGCAGGTCCCAAGGGTTGGGCTGTTCGCCCATTAAAGCGGTACGCGAGCTGGGTTTAGAACGTCGTGAGACAGTTCGGTCCCTATCCTCTGTAGCCGCAGGTAGATTGAGGAAAGCTGTCCCTAGTACGAGAGGACCGGGATGGACGTAGCTCTCGTGTGCCAGTTGTCCTGCCAAGGGCATGGCTGGTTAGCGACCTACGGACGAGATAACCGCTGAAAGCATCTAAGCGGGAAGCTTCTTCCAAGATGAATCTACCCACAGGGTTAACCTGGTAAGGCCCGTGGCATACCACCACGTTGATAGGCCGGAAGTGTAAGCGCAGTAATGCGTTCAGCTGACCGGTACTAATCGGCCGAGGGCTTGGGTTTGTACACAAATCTTGTGGCATACACTGTCGTTCGTGCTCGCTATGAAGTCCTCGAGTGTCGCCGGACTGGTTTCGACCAGTTCGCCGCTCGTCAGTTGACAACAGATTTCGGTGGCCATAGCGGAGGGGTCACACCCGTTCCCATCCCGAACACGGAAGTTAAGCCCTCCAGCGCCGATGGTACTTGGGACGAGCGTCCCTGGGAGAGTAGGACGTCGCCGGATTTCTCTCACGAGCGGAAGCCTTTCGGGCTTCCGCTCGTGGCATTTTGGGCCCGTACGCCCCCTGCGTGCGCGCCGACTGTCGTGCGTCGCACCCTCGCGGGTAGCGTGCTCGATCCGACTTGTTCCCCCCGCCAGGTGTGTGATGACTGCTGACAACTCCTCTTCGAACCGATCAGGGCGCCCAACGGGTGGCTCCGGAAGGAGCTCGTCCGGCGGTGGGCGCTCCGGTGGAGCAGGGCGCCCGGGCGGCGGACGACCGGGTGGGTCCGGCGGCAGCAGCGGCAGCCGTAGCGGAGGGCCGAGCCGCGGTGGTTCGAGCCGTGGCGACGGGCCGAGCCGCGGTGGTTCGAGCCGTGGTGGTTCGAGCCGTGGGCCGGGTCGGGGTGATGGTCCCCGTGGGCCGGCGCGTCCGCGGGACGATCGCGCGGTGCCCGCACCGCCGCCTCGGCGTGCTCGGCCACCGAAGCGCTCGGGTGACGAGGAGATCGTGGTGCCCGAGCCCGAGGTCTGGATCGATGAAGGCGTCAGCGGACGCTCGACGACCGCTCGACGCCCCGCCAGGAGGCGTTCCGCCGGCTCGACCAAGGTCGACGTCGACATGCCGCAGCTTGTCGAGCTCGTCGGTCCCCGGCGCGCCGAACGGCTCCAGCAGCGACTGGGCGAGGCGGCCGAGGCCTTCTCGGGAGAGCGCTTCGGTGAGGCGCGGCAGATCCTCTCGCCGATCGCCCGCGAGGTTCCCGACCTGGGCGAGGCGCGCGAGCTCTACGGCCTGACGCTCTACCGTCTCGGCCGCTGGAAGGAAGCTGCCCGTGAGCTCGAGGCGTTCGTCGAGCTGAACCCCGGCAGCACCGAACAGCACCCGGTGCTGGCGGACTGCCGTCGTGCGCTCAAGCAGTACCGCGAGGTCGAACGCCTCTGGGAGGAGCTGCGTGAGGCCTCACCGAGCGGTGCGCTCATGGCCGAAGGACGCATCGTCGCCGCAGGCGCCCTGGCCGACCAGGGTGAGCTGGCCTCGGCGATCCGCCTGCTGTCGAAGGGCTTCCGTCTCCCGAAGCATCCCGGCGAGCACCACCTGCGTCGCGCCTATGCGCTGGCCGACCTGTACGAGCGAGCCGGCGACCTGCCCCAGGCGCGGTCGCTGTTCGAGCGGATCGTGCGTGCCGAGCCCGACTTCCTCGACACGGCGAGCCGTATCGACAGCTTGATCTGACGTGCACGCGGAACGGGGGAGCGCAGTGCGCTCCCCCGTCTGCGTCGTGCTGTGGGCCGGTCGCGGCCCGAAGTGTCAGGCCTTCGAGGCCTGGTAGATGCTCTCGATCGAGGCATCGAGGGCTGCGTCGAACTCGGCGTCGGTCTGCTGGGCCGAGAGGCCCTCGGTCAGCGCACGGGAGAAGCTCGCGATGACGCCCGGGTTGCGGGACAGGCGGGCGTTGGACTCCTCGCGGGTGTAGCCGCCGGACAGGGCGACGACACGGAGCACGGACGGGTGCTCGACGAGCTCGGTGTAGAAGCCGTCGGTCTCGGGCAGGGTCAGCTTCAGCATGATCGGCTGGTCGACGCCGTCGAGCTCGGCGAGGATCCGAGCCTTGAGCAGCACCTCCGCCTCGGCCTTCGACGGGCTGTTGATGTCGACCTCGGGCTCGATGATCGGCACCAGGCCGTTGGCCAGGATCTGACGACCGAACTCGAACTGCTGGGCGACGTTCGCGGTGATGCCCGCCTCGTCGGCGACCTTGATCACCGAGCGCATCTTGGTGCCGAACACGCCCTTGGCGACCGCTCGCTGGCACAGCTCGTCGAGGTCCGGGATCGGCTTCATGATCTGGGTGCCCTGCGCCTCGTCCGCCAGGCCCTTGTCGACCTTGAGGAACGGCACGACGTCCTTGACGGTCCAGAGGTACTCGGCGGTGCCGATGCCGTCGATCTCGCGGTCCATGGTCTGCTCGAAGAGGATGGCGCCGAGGACGCGCGCCCCGTTGAACGCCGAGCTCTTGATGATGCGGGTGCGCATCGCATGGATCATGTCGAACATCTCGTCGTCGCCGGAGTACTCGCTCTCGTCGACCCCGTAGAGCTTCAGCGCCTTCGGCGAGCTGCCACCGCTCTGATCGAGCGCGGCGATGAACCCATCGTCGTCCCGGACCTTCGTCAGCATCTTCTCGTCCACGCTTCGCTCCTCAACTCGTGCGTCGGGACCGGATCCCCGGCCCAGTCGATCCGGACAGGTTCGCACAGCGGTGCGAGTACGGGAAACCCGGTGCCGGGTCTGTGCAAGTGTCTCGGCGATGGGGATCTGGGCGATCGACCTCGACGGAGTGGTGTGGCGCGGTGCGGAGCTGGTGCCCGGCTCGGACCTGGCCGTGCGTCGGCTGCTCGGTGCCGGTCACCAGGTGGTGTTCTGCACGAACCACGCGCAGTCCCCGGCGAAGAAGCAGGCAGAGCTCGCCACCATGGGCGTGCCCGAGTGCCCGGTCGTCACGTCCGCAGAGGCCGCAGCGGCGGCCTGCCGACCCGGTGATCGGGTGCTGGCGATGGGCGATCCCACGTTGATCGAGGTGTTCGCAGCCGCCGGCCTGGCCGTGACCGACGTGTTCGAGCTGCCCGACGGCCATCCGGTCGAGCCGGTCGACGTGGTCGTGGTCGGCGCGTCGACCCGCTGGGACCGCTCCAGGGTCGGCATGACCGCCGACGCGGTGCGCGACGGCGCTCGCTTCCTGGCGACCAACGACGACCCGACGTACCCCGTCGACGGGCCCGCTGGTCGACGGCTGCTGCCCGGCAACGGTGCACTGGTCGCTGCGGTCGCGACCGCAGCGGGACGCCCCGCCGAGGTCACCGGCAAACCCCATGCGGCGACCGCCTCGCTGCTCGTCGAACGGTACGGGCCCGTCGACGTCGTGGTCGGCGACAAGCCCGAGACCGACGGCGGGCTCGCGGCCACGCTGGGCGCACGCTTCGGCCTCGTGCTCAGCGGCGTCACCAGCCGCGACCATCTGCCCGTCGAGCCCGAGCCGTGGAAGGTGGCCGTGGACCTCGCCTCGCTCGTCGACGACGCCCTCGTCGACGAGGGAGAGGGTGCCGGTGACCCGGCACACGGCGTCTGAGCGCACCGGCATGCCTGCTCCGTCGCACCGGCATGCCTGCTCCGTCGCACCGGCATGCCTGCTCCGTCGCACCGGCATGCCTGCTCCGTCGCACCGGCAGGAGCGCGCGGCATCGGTAGGCTGCTGCGGTGCGCCGACGACTGGACGCCGAACTGGTGCGCAGGGGACTGGCCGAGAGCCGGACCCAGGCACAGGGATACATCGATGCTGGACGGGTCCTCGTCGGTGGTGCGATCGCGTCGAAGGCCGCCCACCAGGTCGCACCGGGTGATCCGGTGGTGCTCACCGGCGATCCGCCCCGATTCGTGGGCCGAGGTGCCGAGAAGCTGCTGGGCGCCCTCGAGGGGTTCAGGTTGGACCCGAGCGGCCTCCGGGCACTCGATGCGGGCGCCTCGACCGGCGGGTTCACCGACGTCCTGCTGCAGCACGGTGCGACCTCTGTGGTCGCCCTCGACGTCGGCCACGGACAGCTCCACGAGCGCCTCCGAGCCGACGGTCGGGTCGTCGTGCTCGAGCGGACCAACCTGCGCCACGTCGACCCGGCCGAGCTCGGCCCCTTCGGCGCGGTGGTGGCCGACCTGTCCTTCATCTCGCTCACCGTCGTGATGCAGGTGCTCGTGGACTGCTGCGACGTCGACGGATGGATGGTGCTGCTCGTGAAGCCGCAGTTCGAGGCGGGACGTCGTGAGGTCTCGAAAGGGCGTGGCGTCATCGCCGATCCCGCCGAGTGGCGTGGCGCCCTCGAGCGGGTCGCCGTGTCCGCGCTCGCCGCCGGCGCCCGGGTCGACGGGCTCCGGCGCTCGCCCCTGCACGGCGCGGACGGCAACGTCGAGTTCCTGATGCTGCTGCGCCCCGACCCCGACGCCCACACCTCCGGCGTCCACACCGCCGGCGCTGCCAGCCTCCCTGGCAGCAGTGTTCCCGACGAGATCGCCGTGCTGATCGACGGCGCCGTCGACGGCACCGCAGAGGTGGCGTGAGATGAGCAGCATCGGTCTCTTCATGCACGTCGACCGGGGCACCGACCTGGCGATCGACGCCATCGAGTGGCTCACCAGCCGCGGTCACGAGGTGCGGCTGTCGAACGGCCAGGCGGCAGCGCTGGGCCGCGCGGAGCTCGGCGTGCCCGAGTCGCAGCTCTCGGCGGGACTCGATCTGGTGATGAGCCTGGGCGGTGACGGCACGATGCTGCGGGCGGTCGAGCTCGCGGCGCCCGACGAGGTGCCCGTGCTCGGCATCAACCTGGGCCAGCTCGGCTACCTGACCGAGGTCGAGCCGTCCGGACTGCGCATGGCCCTCAAGCGGTTCCTCGCCGGCTCCTACTCGATCGAGGAACGACTCCGACTGGATGTCGTCGTGCAGCGCGCGGGCGCCGAGGCCGAGCTGCTCACCGCCCTGAACGAGGCGGTGATCGAGAAGTCCGAGATGGGCCACACGGTGCGGCTCGACGTCGAGCTGGACGGCCTGCCGTTCACCTCGTACGTCAGCGACGGTCTGATCCTGGCCACGCCGACGGGCTCGACCGCGTACGCGTTCTCGGTCCGGGGACCGATCATCGACCCGCGGCACCGAGCGGTGCTCATGTCGCCGGTCGCGGCGCACATGCTCTTCGACCGCTCCCTCGTCCTGCAGCCCGACTGCGAGGTGCGGGTGACGGTCGCGGGCGACCGGGCCGCCGGGGTGTCCGTCGACGGCCGTGCCGGTGGGTCGCTGGCGCCCGGTGACTCGGTGGTGTGCTCGGGCAGTGCTCGACCGGCTCGGCTGGTGACGTTCGGGAACCACGACTTCCACGCGGTGCTGCGGTCCAAGTTCGGCCTGTCGGAACGCTGAGCCGACCGGTCGCCGGTGCCGAGCGTCGACGGGGGAGCGGACCCCGTCCTCTACGCTCGGGCTTCCATGCTGGTCGAGTTGGCGGTCGAGAACCTGGGCGTGATCGAGTCCGCCCGACTCGCGTTCGGCCCCGGGATGACGGTCCTCACCGGCGAGACCGGCGCCGGCAAGACGATGGTCGTCGAGGCGATCAACCTGCTGCTCGGCGAGCGGCCCGACCCGACGCGGGTCCGACCCGGCGCGAAGGAAGCGATCGTCGAGGGGCTGTTCGCCGTCGGCGACGACGAGTGGGTGCTGCGACGCGTCGTCCCGGCCGAGGGTCGCTCGAGGGCGTACGTCAGCGGAGAGCTGTCGACCGCGACCCGGTTGGCGGAGCTGGGCGCCACGCTGCTCGAGGTGCACGGCCAGCACGCCCAGCAGGCGCTCACCCAGCCTCGGACGCAGCGTGACGCGCTCGACCGCTTCGCAGGCGTCGACCGCACGCCGCTGACCGAGGCCCGAGCGGCGGTCACGTCGATCCGCCGGCGCCTCGAGGAGCTCGGCGGCGACGACCGGACCCGAGCCAGGGAGATCGACCTGCTCAAGTTCCAGGTCGACGAGATCGACGCCGTCGCGCCCGTCGCCGGCGAGGACGAGCAGCTCCGCGACGAGGAGGAGCTGCTGGCGGGAGCAGTGGCGCATCGCAGTGCCTCGGAGCTGTCGGTCGCACTGCTGACCGACGACGGCGGTGCCGGCGATCAGGTGGCCCGCGCCGCGGACCGACTCGAGGGTCACGGCCCGTTCGAGTCGGTGGCGTCGCGGCTCAAGGACCTGGCCGCCGAACTGTCCGACTGCGCCACCGAGCTGCGTGCGTTGGGCGAGTCGATCGAACCCGACGAGGAGCGCCTCGCCGCCGTCGGCGAGCGCCGCCACCAGCTCACGGAGCTGCGGCGGAAGTACGGCGACACCGTCGAGGACGTCGTCGCCTACCGGGCCGAGGTGGGGGAACGACTCGCCGAGCTGAGCGCACACGACGAGACACGGGCGCGACTCGGCGTCGAGCTCGACGTCGCGCACCGAGAGGTGCTCGAACGGGGCGCCGAGCTCGGCGCGGCCCGCCGCGCCGCGGCCCCCGGGTTGGCCGAGGCCGTCATGGGCCACCTGGCAGACCTCGCGCTGCCCGGCGCGGTGATGGAGGTCGTCGTCGACGACACCGCCGACTTGCCCGGCGCCGGCGAGGCGGTCGAGTTCCGGTTCGCCACCTACGCGGGCGGCGTCCCGGGCAGCGTGTCGAAGGTCGCGTCCGGCGGCGAGCTCAGTCGGGTGATGCTGGCGCTGCGCCTCGTGCTCTCCGAAGGTCCACCGACGATGGTGTTCGACGAGGTCGACGCCGGCATCGGCGGCTCCGCTGCGATCTCGGTGGGTCGGGCGCTGTCGGACCTGGCCGGCGACCGGCAGGTGCTCGTCGTGACGCACCTGGCGCAGGTCGCGGCGTTCGCCGACGACCAGGTGCAGGTCACGAAGTCGACGTCGGACGACGAGGTCACGACGACGCTCGGGCAGCTCGACGACGACGATCGCGTCATCGAGCTCTCCCGGATGCTGTCGGGTTCGCCCGAGAGCGACTCGGCACGTGAGCACGCACGGGAGCTGCTCGACTCGTCCCGGGCGGGCAGAGGGCAGGCGGGCAGTGCGCGTTCGGGTGGCCGGGGGCGCTCGTGATCCTGGTGGTGGGTGCGGTGCTCGGCGTCCTGTTCGGGTGGCAGCTCTGGTCGGGGCTCCGCAACATGTTCGAACGGCCGGTGTTCCTCCGGCTGAACTACCGGGGCGTGCAGCTGCCGACCTCGGTGGGTCTGGTCCTGCCGATCGCGGTGTTCTGCACCTCTGCGGTGATCGTGGTCGTGGCGGCGATCGGCCCGGACGCCGCCGGTCCCGCGCAGCGCTCCCTGGCACTGACCGCCATGGCAGTCGCAGGGTTCAGCCTGCTCGGCGTCGTGGACGACGTCGCCGTCGACCAGGGCACCTCCGGCTACCGCGGCCACCTGCGTGCCCTGCTGTCGGGCCGCATGAGCGCCGGCTCGCTCAAGATGGTCGCCGGGCCGGCGATCGCCGTCGTCGCGGTGCACCCGATCTCGGGCGGCTCGGTCACCTGGTTGCTGGTCGACGGCGCCATCGTCGCCCTCGCCGCGAACCTCGCCAACCTGTTCGACCGCGCGCCCGGACGGGTCACGAAGGTCTCGCTGCTGTGCGGCGCGGCGCTCACCATCGGCACCGCCGCCACGGTCGGTGTTCCCTACGAGGTCACCGGGATGGTCGTGGTCATCGCCGCGGCCTGCGGCCTCCTCGTCCCGGAGCTGCGCGAACGCCTGATGCTCGGCGACGCCGGAGCGAACCCGCTGGGCGCTTCGATCGGGCTCGCCGTGGTGATCAGCCAGAGCCAGTCGGTGCGCGTCGGGGTGCTCATCGGACTCCTGGCCATGAACCTGCTCAGCGAGCGGGTCTCGTTCAGTTCGGTCATCGCCTCGGTGGCACCGCTGCGGTGGCTCGACATGCTCGGACGGCACGTCGAACCGCCGGTCTGAACGGCGCCGCCGGACGGCCCGCCGAGGGCGCGGCGAGCGACACCGAGCACCGTCGGCGACGCAGAGTTGAACTACCATCTCGCTCCGTAGTCGGACCCTCCCGTCCCGGAGCCGGCGCACCATCTCCCATGCAGCAGCCCCCGTCGACGCGTCGATCCTCCACTGATGCCCGACCGGCGAGCGATCCGACCGTCGTCGAGGTGTCCGGCACCGCCAAGGTCGGTCGGCGGACCAAGGACCTGATCAAGACGCTCGGTCCCGGCGACATCGCGGTCATCGACCACCAGGATCTCGACCGCGTCGCCGGTGAGGGCCTGGCCGCCTCCGGTGTGGCCGCGGTCGTCAACGCCTCGCCGTCGATCTCGGGCAGGTATCCCAACGGTGGACCGCTGCGGGTGGTCGAGGCCGGCATCCCGCTGATCGACGACGTCGGCAGCGAGGTCATGGACTCCATCCGCACCGGCGCCGAGCTGCGCATCGTCGACGGCGTGCTGGTCGTCGAGGGCATCGAGGTCGCCGAGGGGTCGGTGCTCGACGTGCGCGACGTCGTCGAGCTCATGGAAGGCGCACGGGACTCGATCGGCAACGAGCTCGAGCGCTTCGCGGTCAACACCCTCGAGTACATCGAGAAAGAGGCCCGCCTCCTCTTCGAGCCGATCGTCGTGCCCGAGATCCGCACCCGGTTCGCCGGGCGACACGTGCTCATCGTCGTGCGCGGGCATGACTACAAGGAGGACCTGCGGGCCCTCCGGCCCTACATCGTCGAGTACCACCCGGTGCTGATCGGCGTCGACGGCGGCGCGGATGCACTGCTCGACATGAAGCTCACGCCCGACATGATCATCGGCGACTTCGACTCCCTCTCCGAGCGGGCGTGGCACTGCGGCGCGGAGCTCGTGCACCACGTGCACCCCGACGGTCGGGCCCCCGGGCGTGAGGAGCTCCAGGCGGCCGGGCTGCCGTACGAGGAGTTCGTCATCGAGGGCACGAGCGAGGACGCTGCGATGCTGCTCGCCTACGAGTGCCGTGCCGAGCTCATCGTCGCCGTCGGCACCCACGCCACGATGGTCGAGTTCCTCGACAAGGGCCGCGCCGGCATGTCGTCGACCTTCCTGACCCGACTCCGGTTGGGTCCGATGCTCATCGACGCCAAGGGCGTGAGCCAGCTCTACCGGGGGCGGGTCCGTCGCCGCGACATCGCCCTGCTCGTCGCCGCCGCGATCCTGGTGATCCTGGCGGTGGCCACCGTCTCCGACTCACTCCAGCTCCTGTTGCGGACCGTGTGGCTCGACCTCCGCGACATCTGGTACTCACTCACTGGACGCTTCACCTGACATGGTCACCTTCCGCTTCTACCTCGTGTCCGTCGTGGCGTTCTTCCTCGCCCTCGCCGTGGGCGTGGTCGTGGGCTCGGTGCTCGACGGCCGGATCGCCGACTCGCTGCAGGACCGACTCGACAGGGTCGAGACGTCGCTCGACGAGACCGTCGCCGCGATGGACGACAAGAACCGCGAGATCGACGAGCTCGACGCCTACGTGGACGCCTCGGCGCCGTACGCGGTGCAGGGCGAGCTGCTCGAGACGACATCGCTCGTCGTGGCCGAGCCCGGCGTCGACACCGGCACCGTCGAGGACCTGGTGACCCGTCTGCGTCAGGCCGGTTCCCGCGTCGACGGCATCGTCTGGCTCGAGAGCTCCTGGCAGCTCGAGGATCGCGAGCAGGTCGAGCTGCTCGCTGCCATCGCCGGGGCGGGGGAGTCGACCCCCGAAGCGGTCCGCCGCGCGTTCTGGGCCGCGCTGCTCGACCCCACCGAACCTGGCTCGGAGGGCTCCGACGAGCCTGGCGACGCTGCGACCACCACCACGGTCGAGGGACCCGGCACGACCGTCGGCGATCCGACCACGACCCTCGCGCCCACCACGACCGAGGCGCCCGAGGACCCCGCCGACGTGTTCGCACACCCGATGCTCGCGAACGCCGAGGAGGCGGGACTGCTGCGGTTGCAGCGCATCGACGGCGGTGACGACGTAGCGGGCGGCGAGGTCGTCGTCGCGGTCGTGACCGGCACCGGGTCGAGCCTGGACACCCCCGGAGAGGCCGCGATCGAGGTGGCCGAGCAGGCGGCGCTCGCCGGTCGAGCGGCCACCCTCGCCGAGATCTTCGTGTCCCCGCCGGCCGACCCCGACGAGCGTGGCGAGCTGTTGAGCAGCCTGCTCCACGACGGTCCGCTGACCTTCTCCACCGTCGACGACCTGGACCGCCTGCCCGGGCGGGTCGCGACCGTGCTCGCGATCGCACAGGCACGTGACGACGTGTTCGGCAGGTTCGGCATCGGCTCGGAGGCCGATGCCGTGCTGCCGCCATGGCAGGCGCCGTGACCGCTCCGGACGGTGGCTCCCGGGCCGTCGTCCGGTCCGCCACCGGCATGGGTGCGGCCGCTGCGGTGTCGCGGGCCTTCGGCGGGCTGCGCGTGCTCGTCATCGCAGCGGTGCTCGGCACGACCTACCTGGGGAACGCGTTCCAGGGCGCGAACACCGTGTCGAACGTGCTCTTCGAGCTGCTCGCCGCGGGGGCACTCTCGGCGGTGCTCGTGCCCAGCTTCGTGTCGCACCTGGAGCGCGGCGACCGCGCCGGCGCCGAGACACTCGCCGGCGAGCTGCTCGGCGTCGCGATCGTGGTGCTCGGCGCAGTGTCGATCGTCGCGATGATCGGCGCGCCGTGGCTCGCGGACCTGCTCACCGCCGCGGTCGACGACCCGACGATCGCAGCCCAGCAGCAGCAGCTGACGACGTTCCTGCTGTGGTTCTTCATCCCGCAGGTCGTGCTGTACGCGTTCGGTGCGATCTCGACAGCGGTGCTGCACTCGCAGCGGAGCTTCGTCGTCCCGGCCCTCGCCCCGATCGGGAACACCGTCGTCATGGTCGGCTTCCTCGTGGCGTTCCGGGTCATGGCGGGGCCGGATCCGGGCCTCGACCTGACCTTCGTCGAGCAGCTCATGCTGGCGCTCGCCGGCACATTCGGTGTCGTCGCGTTCGTCGCTGCCCCGATGATCGCGGTCGCCCGCTCCGGGTTCCGACTCCGGCCGCTGTTCACCCGCAGCCACGACGGGCTGCGCCAGCTCGTCGCCCTCTCGGGGTGGGCCAGCCTGCAGCACGCGTTCGCCGCCATGCTGCTCGGCGCGGCGATCATCGCCGGCGGCGCGGTCGAGGGTGGCGTGGTCGCCTACCAGGTCGGCTGGTTCTTCTTCCTGGCGCCCTACGGGATCATCGCGCAGCCGATCCACACGACGATCCTCCCCGAGCTGGTCAGCGAACACGCCTCGGGTGATCTGCGATCCTTCTCGGCGTCGCTGCGTTGGGCGCTCGACTCGATGTGCGTGCTGCTGGTGCCGCTCACCATGCTGTGCGTCGCGCTGTCGGTCCCCGCGATGTCGGTGCTGGCGTTCGGCCAAGCCGGTGCCGGCGATGGTGTCGAACTGCTCGCCGCGTCGCTCGCCTCGCTCGGCCTCGGCCTGCTGCCCTACGGGGCGTTCTTCCTGCTCGCCCGAGCCTGGTACGTGCTCGGTGACAGCCGCACACCGGCGATCGTGGGCGGACTCGGCGCGATGGTCGGCGTGGGCATCATGGCCGCAGCGGCGGTGCTGTCGACGGGCACCTCGACGATCTTCTGGCTCGGCGTCGCCCACAGCGTGGCGTTCCTGCTGGGCAGCGTGATCCTGCTCGTCGCGCTGCGGCGTCGCATCGGCGAATGGGTGCTGCCCAGCCTGCTCCTGCCGACCGCCGCGGTCGCCGCGGTGATCGGCGTGGTCGTCTGGTTCGCCTACGACGCCTGGTCGCCCGACAGCCGAGGCCTCGACCTGGTCGCGCTGCTCGTGCTCGTGCCCGTCTCACTGGCGCTCTACGTCGGCGTCATCCGGCTGCTCGGTGTGTCGGTGACCCGACGACTTCCTCGTGGAGGGACCCCCACATGATCCGCCTCGGCCTCTCGAACACGATCCGCCTCCGGCGGACCGTCGCGCTCGCGCTGCTGGTCACCCTCGTCGGGGGCCTCGTCGGCGACGTCGCCGCTGCGGAGGGTCCGACCGACGACGCCCCGCTCGGGCGGGCGGAGCGCGTGCTGGTGTTCACCGTGCCGACACTGTCGTGGTCCGACCTCGAGGACCACGACGCCCCGAACCTTGAACGTCTGCTGTCGGAATCGGTGGTGGGGGACCTGTCGGTGCGGTCCGTGACCCAGCGCACCGACGCCGTCGACGGCTACGCCACGCTCAACGCGGGCACGCGGACCGAGGGCACCTCGGCAGGCGTGCTCGCCTTCGTGGCCGGCCTCGCCCGGTCCGGGTTCTCGGACCAGGACGGCGATCCCGTCGAGCTGCCCCCGGGTGCACTCGACCCCGACGAGGGTGGCGAAGAGGTCCCCGAGAACGTCCTCCCCAACCCCGAGGCCGAACCGGATCCCAACGAGAGCGACACGGCCATGCCGCCGCAGGTCCTCGACGACTACGACGGCTCACCCGCCGCCGAGGAGTTCGCCTGGCGGACCGGTGTCATGCCCGCGGTGGGCGAGGTGTTCAACTTCGGCCTGGTCTCGATGCGCCGCTTGAACGACCGGATGCTCTTCGGTGCAGAGGTCGGTGCGCTCGGCGAGGCGCTCGCCGCCGGGGGCGTCGACCGGGCCGTGGTCGCCAACGCGGACCGAGGTCAGGACTCCGACGACGTCGAGTTCCGGCGCGAGGCCAGCCTGGGCCTGATCGACCGCTCCGGCATCGTCGCGCACGGCCGCGTGGGGCGCACGCTGCTCGAGGCCGACTCGGCGGCGCCCTTCGGCACCCGCTACGACAACGACGAGGTCGCCAAGTCGTTCGAGGAGTTCTGGAGCCCCAACTCGGTGGTGCTCGTCGAGGCCTCCGACCTGGCTCGCTACGAGGGTGCGATCCCGCTGATGCTCGAGGCACAGCGCGATCGACTCAAGGCGCAGGCGATCGCCCGCTCCGACGCCCTGCTCGGGAAGTTGCTGGAGTCGGTCGACCTGGAGCGCGACGCCGTGGTCGTCGTGGCGCCCTACGCGACCGACGAGACGACCGCGCTGACGCTCGTCGGGGTGCACGCCCCCGACATCGAACCGGGCCTGCTGTCGTCGGGCACGACCCGTCGCGCCGGGTTCGTGCAGACCGTCGACCTGGCCCCGTCGATCCTCTCGCTCGTCGGCGTCGAACCGCCGTCGTCGATGGAGGGCACGCTCATGGAGCGCCGCGGCGCCGGCGGCGACGCGCTGTCCGACCGCAGCCACTTCCTGGTCGAGGCCGACCGGGCGGCGGAGTTCCGCGACGACGTGCTCGGGCTGGCCTCGACGCTGTTCGTGCTGGTCCAGCTCGTGTTGTGGGGACTGGCGCTGCTCACGTTCTCCAAGGGGAGCCGGCGGCTGCGGGTCGTCACCGAGATCGCGTCGCTCGCGGTGCTCGTCTACCTGCCCGTGACCTTCATGGCCGGCGCCTTCCCGTTCCACGAATGGGGGGTCGCTGCGTACTGGGCGTTCGTCGTGGGCACCTCGGCGGTCGTCGCGACGCTCCTGTACTTCGCGACGCGGCGCGAGCTGGTCGATCCCTTGATCGCCACGCTCGGGTTGATCGTCGTCTTCCTCAGCGTCGACATCGTGATCGGGGGTCCGCTGCAGTTCAACACGGTCTTCGGGTACACGCCGACGGTCGCGGGCCGCTTCAACGGCATGGGCAACCCGGCGTTCTCGATGTTCGCCGCCTCGGTGATCATCCTGGCGGCGCTGATCGCACACCGCGTCGGCGGACGCCGAGGGGCCTGGTTCGGCGTCGCGCTGCTGGCCTGGGCGGTGCTGCTCGACGGGTCACCGTTCTGGGGCGCCGACGTGGGCGGTGCGCTCGCGCTGGTGCCGTCCGCAGGTGTGACGGCATGGATGCTGCTCGGCCTCAGGATCAAGCTGCGCACCGCAGCGATCTGGGCGGTGTGCACCACTGCGGTGGTGGTCGGGTTCGGACTCCTCGACATGGCCCGCCCCGCCGCCCAGCGCTCCCATCTGGGGCGCCTGTTCGCCGACATCGGCGAGAACGGGTTCGAGGCCTTCCAGACGGTGGTGCTGCGCAAGCTGAACGCGAACCTGTCGGTGTTGACCAGCTCCGTGTGGACGCTGATGCTGCCGCTGGTCTTCGCGTTCGTCGGCCTGATGTTCTGGTGGGCCCCCTGGCGGCTGCGCGGCATCGAGCGACGCATCCCCGAGGAGCGCGCCGCCCTCGCCGGGTTGCTCACCGCGATGGTGCTCGGGTTCGCGCTGAACGACTCGGGTATCTCGGTGCCCGGCATGATGATCGGCGTCGCGAACGCGTCGCTGGTGCACCTGCTGCTGCGGGTCGACGACCGCGACCTCTCCGACGGCGACCACGGCGCCGAGGGGGACGACGGCGTGGGGGACGACGGTGTGGCGGACGACGGTGAGGGCGAGCCCGACGCGCAGCGACCTGGCCGGGACGGAACGCCTCAGGAGCCGGCGCTGCAGTCCTGACGCAGGAACAGCACGTCGCCGTCACCCACTCCGGCGACCGGCTCGAACCCCTCGGCGGCAAGGCCCTCGGCGAGTCCGTCGAAGTGGGCGAAGCGTTGCTCGGAGATCGCCACGAACGCGCAGATCCGGGGGTCGGATGCATCCTCGATCAGGCTCTGCTCGGTGTAGCGCTCCTGGTGACGTCGCAGCATCGACGGATCGACGAGGTCGTCGGTGGTCCGCAGGCCCGCACGCCACACCACGCCGGGTTCGTCGCTGATCACCCAGGCGTCGGACGGAAGTCGGCGCAGCTCTGCGAGGATCTCGGCCTCGGTGCCGGTGTACTCCGCCGGAGGGAGCAGCCCGTCGAGCTGCACGAACGCCATCGGCACGGCGAGCACCCCGGCCACGGCCGCGGCCTTCCACGGGGGCCGGTAGAGCCCGATGAGCAGCACCAGCGGCGGCGCCATGGCCGAGACGTGCGGGCGCCACAACGGGCTGACGACGACCACCAGCCACAGTGCGCTGACGACGACCCACGAGGTGGCGAGCAGGCGATCCGAGGGTGCCCACTCCCGGCTCGCCCAGGCCTGTCGGCTCCACCACGAGGCGTCGCTGCGGTCCGCGGTGGTGGCGGCGCTGCCGCTGCGGCGGTGTGCGACGATCCCGGCGACGAGTGCCACCACGGCGAAGAAGAGCACCGCCAGGTCGCGGTCCCAGAGCGTGGAACACAGCTTGCGGGCGTTCGCGAGCACGTCGCGCTCTGCCGCGGCGTCGGTGCGGTAGCGGACCGACTGGTCCCAGACCTCGGTCATGCCCGAGCGGGATGCTCACCACCAGGAACACCGCGGCGGCGCTGAGCGCTGCGAGCGCGCCTCGTACCAGCGACGTGACCACCGAGCGGTGCGAGCGGAGATCCGCGACGAACGGTGCGAGCAGCACGAGCACCACCGGCACCAGGACCGGCGCGGCGGTCGCCTTGGTCGACAGCGTCGCCCCGACCGCCAGGCCGATGAGGACCGCGCCCCACGTGGTGGGCCGGTTGCGCTGACGGACCGAGAGCCCCACGGCGAGCGAGGCAGCCGCCAGTGCGGGGCCGTCGGACGCGAGCGAGACGGTGACCCAGGCGAGTCCACCGCTGGTGGCCGCGAGCGCCCCGGCGACGAGCGCGCCCAGACGGTCGGTCATCTGCGACGCCGTCCAGTAGATCGCCGCGACGATCACGAGCCCGGACACCACGGCGATGACGCGCGGCGAGTTCATGGTGCGGAACCCGACGAGGTCGCCCAGCCAGACCAGCGGCAGGAACAGCGGACCCTGGCTCGAGAACACGTCGCGGAACGGCACCCCGCCGGCGCGCATGGCCACCGCCGAGTTCGAGAACACGCCGTCGTCGAACGACAGCGCCCTGGGCGAGAAGTACGCGGGGAGACGCACCAGCAGCGCGAGGGTGACCAGTGCCACCATGTCGCCCCAGCGGAACGTCCGGCGCGCTGCCGGGGCCCCCGTGTCGTCGGGAATCGTTGTCGTAGCTGGCATCTGGGGTGTTCGTCCTCGGCGTTCCGTCGGGGAGTGCGAGGCTACCGGCCGTCATCGGTGACCGAGGCGACCGCCCCGTCGCGCTACCCTCGGCTGAACCGACATTCAGGAGAGGTTGTGGCAAAGCACATCTTCGTCACGGGCGGAGTGGCATCGAGTCTCGGCAAGGGCCTCACGGCCTCCTCCCTCGGGAGGCTCCTGAAGGCCCGAGGTCTGCGGGTCACGATGCAGAAGCTCGACCCGTACATCAACGTCGATCCGGGCACGATGAACCCCTTCGAGCACGGCGAGGTCTTCGTCACCGAGGACGGCGGCGAGACCGACCTCGACCTGGGTCACTACGAGCGCTTCATCGACGAGCAGCTCACCCGGGACTCGAACGCGACGACCGGCTCGATCTACCAGTCGGTGCTCGCCGCAGAGCGACGCGGCGAGTACCTGGGCAAGACCGTCCAGGTCATCCCGCACATCACCGACGAGATCAAGCGACGCATCTCACGGCTGGCCATCGACGGCACCGACGTGGTCATCACCGAGATCGGCGGCACCGTCGGCGACATCGAGATCCTCCCGTTCCTCGAGGCGATCCGTCAGTTCCGCCTCGACGTCGGCCGCGAGAACGTCTGCTACGTGCACGTCACCCTGGTGCCGTTCATCGGCCCCTCCGGCGAGCAGAAGACCAAGCCGACGCAGCACTCGGTCACCGAGCTGCGCAGCCGTGGCATCCAGCCCGACGCGATCGTGTGCCGCTCCGACGAGGAGATCTCCTCGGACCTGAAGCGCAAGATCTCGTCGTTGTGCGACGTGCCCGTCGAGTCCGTCGTGAACTGCGCGGACGCCGACAGCCTCTACGACATCCCCCTCGTCATCCACGACGAAGGACTCGACAACGTCGTGTGCGACATCCTGCGGCTCGACGCCGGCGACCCCGACCTGGGGGAGTGGACCGATCTGGTCAAGCGGGTCGCGGACGCCACGTTCCCGGTGCGGATCGGCATCATCGGCAAGTACGTCAGCCTGCCCGACGCCTACCTGTCGGTGGTCGAGTCGTTGAACCACGCCGGGTTCCATCACGGCGCGGACGTCTCGATCGACTGGATCCAGGCCGAGGACGTCGAAGGGCTGCTCGCCGCAGGACGTCTCAAGGACCTCGACGGCATCGTCATCCCCGGCGGCTTCGGCGAGCGGGGGATCGAGGGCAAGATCGCCGCGGCCGGGTACGCCCGCGAACACGAGATCCCCTGTCTGGGCATCTGCCTCGGCATGCAGGTCATGACCGTCGAGTACGCCCGCAACGTGCTCGGCCTGACCGGCGCGAACTCCACCGAGTTCGACCCGACGACCCCGCACCCCGTGATCGACCTGATGGACTCCCAGCGCGACGTCACCAAGAAGGGCGGCACCATGCGGCTGGGCGCCCAGCCCGCCATGCTCGAGCCCGGCTCGATCGTGCAGCGCGCCTACGGCAAAGAGGTCATCTCCGAACGCCACCGGCACCGCTACGAGTTCAACCCCGCCTACCGGCGCCGCTTCGACGGCAGCGACTTCCTCTTCTCGGGCACGTCGCCCGACGGCCGCCTGGTCGAGTTCATCGAGCTCGCCGGTCACCCGTACTGGGTCGCCACCCAGGCGCACCCCGAGTTCAAGAGCCGGCCCGACGAACCCGGCGCCGCTGTTCCGCGAGCTCATCGGTGCGGCCAAGGACCGAGCGAGCGGCCGCAACCCGCAGCTGATCGACGTCGGCGACGAGGATCGCCCGGACGGTGCGGAGGGCAACCGGTCCCGCGGCGCGCTCCGTCAGCGAGGCGTGAGCGGGTTCCGTCACCTCGACGACCGCGTGCTGCACCGCGGTCACGTCATCACCCTGTGCGATTCCGAGTTCGAGGCGCCCGACGGCTCCCGGTTCCGTCGTGAGATCGTCCGGCACCCCGGTGCGGTGTCGGTCGTCGCGTTGACCGAGGACCACGACGTGGTCATGGTGCGCCAGTACCGCGCCGCGGTCGACGACCTGGTGCTCGAGATCCCCGCCGGCAAGCGCGACGTCGCGGACGAGCCCCCGGAGCTGACCGCCCGACGCGAGCTGATCGAAGAGGTCGGCCTCGACCCCGGGTCGCTCACCCTGCTCGCCCGGTTCCACAACTCGATCGGCTTCACCGACGAGGAGAGTTTCGTGTTCCTCGGCACCGACCTGGTCGAGGTCGAGGCGGACCGACAGGGTGTCGAGGAGTCCTACATGGAGGTCGTGCACGTGCCGCTCGCCGACACGCCCGCCATGATCGCCTCGGGCGAGCTCACCGACGCCAAGTCCATCATCGGTGTGACCCTCGCTGCCGCCCGACTCGCCGGGTCCCCCGGGGCCTGACCGGTGGCAGCGGTGGCCGGCGACGTCGCACCGCGCCGAGCGGTCCCGCAGGTGCTGTCGGACGAGGCACGCGAGTTCCTGGCCTACCTGGTCGTCGAGAAGGGCCGCTCCGCGTTGACGATCGACGCGTACACCAGGGACCTGCGCCGCTACCACGCCTTCCTGGCGGCCGCGCCACGCGGTCGGACCGTGGTGCAGGCGACCCCGGAGGACGTCGCTGCGTTCGGCGTCGAGCTCCGCAGCAGTCTGTCGCCGGCGTCCGCGACCAGGACGCTGGTCGCGGTCCGCACCATGTACCGCTGGTTGGTGACCGAAGGACTGCTGGACGTGGACCCGGCGCTCGACGTCGAGTCGCCGAAGCTGCCCTCGCCGCTGCCGAAGGCGTTGTCCGAGGCACAGGTGGTGTCGTTGCTCGAGGTGGTCGAACGCGCCGTCGAGGCCGCCGTCGCCGCGGACGTGCCCGACCCACGGCTCGAGGCCTACGCCCGTCGTGACCTGGCCCTGCTCGAGCTGCTCTACGGCACCGGGGCACGGGTGTCCGAGGTGTGCGGCCTGAGCTTCGGTGACCTCGACCTGGAGTCAGCGTTGGTGCGCCTGTTCGGCAAGCGGTCCAAGGAGCGCATCGTGCCGTTGGGACGCCCCGCGGTCAGGGCGCTCGCCGAGTGGCTCGACGGCGGCCGACCCGAGTTGACCCCCAGGGCCTGGCGGAGCCGCGACGACGCCGACGCGATCTTCCTCGGGTCCAAGGGCTCGCGGCTGACCCGCCAGGGCGCCTGGCAGGTGCTGCGACGCCGGGCCGCCGAGGCCGACCTCGAGGCCCACATCAGCCCGCACGTGCTGCGCCACTCGTGCGCGACGCACCTGCTCGACCACGGCGCCGACATCCGCACCGTCCAGGAGCTGCTGGGCCACGCGTCGGTCAGCACCACCCAGATCTACACGCGGGTGTCGAACGAGCGTCTCTGGTCCGCCTACGACGCGGCGCACCCACGCGCCAACGGGCGGCCCGACGCGCCCCGCCAGGCGCCGCCGACGTCGACCTGGGCCGAGTCGTGAGCCTGCGCCCCGCACACCGGGCCCGCCGTCTGGTGGCGACGCTGCGGGCCAAGCCACCGTCGACCGAGGACCTCGCGTGGGTCGCGACCTGGCTGAGCCCGCGCGAGCTGCGACTCTTCGAGCGCATGCCGGTGGTCGACCGAAGCCACTCCGTCGGGGTGGCCCGCGGCGTCGCCGCGCACCTCGACCGTGTGGGCCTGGGCATCGACGACGACGGGGCCCGCTGGATCCTGGCCGCGGCGCTGACCCACGACGTGGGCAAGTCGGTCGCCGGTCTCGGGACCTACGGCCGTGTCATGGCCACGCTGTCCGAGGCCGTCGGCGGACGCTCCATGGCCCGCGTCTGGGCCGACCGGCGGGGCATGACGCGGCGCATCGGGTTGTACCTTCAGTATCCGACCCTGGGCGCGGAGCTGCTCGCCGTCGCGGACGCAGATCCCCGAGTGATCGCCTGGGCCGCGGAGCACCACGAGCCCGAGGAGACGTGGTCGGTACCGCTTGACGCCGGGCGTCTGCTGGTCGCCGCCGATGACGAACAGCTCTGATCGACCGCCGGACCGATTGACTGAGCAAGCGGAAGCCAGCGAGTTCGGTTCCGAACCGTTGAAGAGCTCGACCAGTTCGCGGTTCCGCCCGGCACCGTCTCGGGCGAGCCTCCCGCCGGTTGGGAGCAACTCGAGCGGCACTTGGCGCCTGCCTAGACGAGCTGCTGGACGGAGTCGCTCCGAGGCTGGAGCTGCGCCCGGGTTCATGGAGCCGGCCGGGGTCACGCCCCCGGCGGCAGCAGTCCGATGTGCTCCTTGGCCCGGGCCACCACCGGCGCGGCCACCGAGCGGGCCTTGGCCGCACCGGTCTCCAGCAGTCCGGAGGTGGCCGCGGGGTCGGCCCGCAGCTCGGCCAGGCGTTCCTGTATCGGCCGCAGCATCTCGACGACGGCCTCGGCGGTGTCGGCCTTGAGCGGCCCGTACTGCGAGTACTGCTCGGCCACCTCCTCGGGGCTGCGACCGGTCACCGCGCCGAGGATCGACAACAGGTTCGACACGCCGGGCTTCTCGGCGACGTCGTAGCGGACCTCGCCGTCGGAGTCGGTCACCGCACGCTTGAACTTCTTCGCCACCGACGCCAGGTCCTCATCGACCATCACCGTGCCGGCGTCGCTCGCGGCGGACTTCGACATCTTGTCGGTCGGCACCTGCAGGTCCATGACACGAGCGCCCGCGGCCCGGATGGTCGCGGCGGGCAGCACGAAGGTGTCGCCGTAGCGGGAGTTGAAGCGCTCGGCGACGTCGCGGGTCAGCTCGATGTGCTGACGCTGGTCCTCGCCGACCGGTACCCGGTCGGTGTCGTAGAGCAGGATGTCGGCCGCCTGGAGTGCGGGGTAGGTGAACAGGCCCGCCGAGATGAAGTCCTGCCGTTCGGACTTGTCCTTGAACTGCGTCATGCGGCGCAGCTCGCCCATGCTGGTCACGCACTGGATCAGCCAGGCCAGCTCGGTGTGCTCCCGTACGTGGCTCTGGACGAACAACGTGCAGACCTCCGGGTCGAGACCGCAGGCGATCAGGACCTGGGCCAGCTCGAGCGACTTCTGGCCCGGACCTCGCCGGGCTGCTTCGGCACGGTCAGGGCGTGCAGGTCGACGATGCAGTAGAAGCTGTCGGCGTCGTGCTGGTCGTCGACCCAGTTGCGGACCGCGCCCAGCAGGTTGCCGAGGTGCAGATCGCCGGTGGGCTGGATTCCCGAGAAGACGCGTGACATGGGCGCCGACACTACCGAGCGCACCCCGGCGGACAGAACCCGGTTCCCCGGCTGCGGGAGACCGGGGGAGCGGGCCCGGAACCGACAAATGACACGCGTGTCATCCGCGGGTACGCTGTCCACGTGGCCTACGCCGTGCAGACCCCCGTGTTCGAAGGTCCTTTCGACCTGCTGCTGCACCTGATCCTCCGCGAACAGGTCGACCTGTACGACGTCTCGCTGTCGACCATCGTCGACGCGTACCTGATCGAGCTCAACCGGATGGAGCACCTCGACCTCGAGGTGGCCACCGAGTTCCTGCTCATCGCCGCGACCCTGGTCGAGCTGAAGACCAAGCGCCTGCTGCCCGGCGACGACGACGTCGACCTCGACGACGACCTCTCGCTGTGGGAGGAGCGCGACCTGCTGCTCGCCCGCCTGCTCGAGTGCAAGACCTTCAAGGACGCCGCCTCGGTGCTCGAGGTGCTCCACACGTCGGCGGCACGCTCGGTGCCGCGCCTCGTCGGCCCCGACGAGCGCTACTTCGACCTGGCCCCCGACCTGCTCGAGGGAGTCGACCCGCTGCGTCTGCGCGACGCCTTCCTCCGGGCGACCGCACCCAAGCCGCAGGCCAAGATCGACCTGTTCCACGTGGCGCCCATCCGGGCGAGCGTGATCGACGCCGTGGCGGACCTGTGCCACGAGCTGCCCCGACGGCGCCGGGTGTCGTTCCGCGAGCTCACCGCCTCGCTCGCCGAGCGCCTCGAGGTCGTCGTGCACTTCCTGGCGATCCTCGAGCTGTTCAAGCAGGGCCTGGTCGATCTGCGTCAGCCGAACACCTTCGGCGACATCGAGATCCACTGGCAGGGCGGCGACGACGTCGCCGCGGACGCCTCGGAGCTCGTCGACGCCTACGACGGCTGACGGGTGGCAGCACCACCGTGTGGTGGTGGACACTGGCAGTCACGGCATCACCGACTCGCGGATGCACCGATGCTGGGAGCAGCCACGTCATGAGCACAGGGCATGAGGACGAGTCATGAGCACTGAATCACGTCGGGCACTCGAGGCCGTCATCATGGTCGCCGACCAGCCGGCCGACCCCGCGCTGCTCGCGCAGCTCGTCGAGCTCTCGCCAGCGGCCGTCGAGGAGATCCTCGAGGAGCTCGCCGCCACCTACGAGGCCGAGGAGCGGGGCTTCCGGCTGCTGAAGGTCGCCGGCGGTTGGCGCTACCAGAGCCACGAGGACTGCGCTCCCTACGTCGAGCGCTACGTGCTCACCGGACAGACCGCTCGGCTGTCGGCGGCCGCGCTCGAGACGCTGGCGATCGTCGCCTACAAGCAGCCGATCTCGCGTGCGCAGATCGCGCGCGATCCGTGGCGTGGGCGTCGACGGGGTCATGCGCACCCTGCAGCAGCGTGGCTACGTCGACGAGACCGGCCGCGACCCGGGTCCCGGCCAGGCATCGCTGTTCGGCACCACCGACGTGTTCCTCGAGCGCCTCGGGCTGAACTCGCTCGACGAGTTGCCGTCGCTGGGCGACTTCGTGCCCGGCGCCGACGTGGTCGAGCTGCTCGAGCACGGTCTGCGCGTCGAGTCCGACCAGGCCGAGTCGGCTCCGGTGGACGAGGCCCCAGGAGGCGACGAGCCAGCAGCCGACGAGCCTGAGGGCGACCGGCCTGAGGCTGACCGGACGGCCGACGACGGGGTGACGGTCGACATCACCGATCCGGTGCCGCTCGACCTCGACGCCGAGGACGACTGAACGGTGAGCACTTCGCCCGCCGACGAGGGTGAGCGCCTGCAGAAGATCCTCGCCCGGGTCGGCATCGGCTCGCGTCGTGTCAGCGAGGAGCTGATCGAGGACGGCCGGGTGAGCGTGAACGGTGTCACCGCGATCCTCGGTGCCCGGGTCGACACCGACCGCGACGTGGTGGCCGTCGACGGGGTCCCGATCGGGGTGAAGCCAGGGCTCGTCTACTACCTGTTGAACAAGCCCAAGGGCGTCGTCACCACCGCTGACGACCCCCAGGGGCGACCGACGGTCGTGTCGCTGGTGCCGTCCGAGCCTCGGGTGCACTCCGTCGGCCGGCTCGACCTCGACACCGAGGGGTTGCTGCTGTTGACCAACGACGGTCAGCTCACCCACCGGCTCACCCATCCGAGCTTCGGGGTCGAGAAGGAGTACGTCGCCGAGGTCGACGGCACGCCCTCGCGGGGCGCGCTGCGGCGTCTGCGCGAGGGCATCGAGCTCGACGACGGTCCGACCGCGCCCGCCTCGGCCTCGAGCCCCGCGCCCGGGGTCGTGAAGCTGGTGATCCACGAGGGCCGCAACCGTCAGGTCCGTCGCATGTGCGAGGCGGTCGGCCATCCGGTCCTCCGCCTGGTCCGCACGCGGATCGGCCCGTTGCGAGATGCTCAGCTGCGTCCCGGCACGTGGCGCGAGCTGACGACCGACGAGGTCCGCGAGCTCGAGCGGGCGGTGTCGCCCTCGGCAGCCGAGCAGGAAGCAACGGGTGAGGGCGCGGTCGGGAACGGCCGCTAACCTCGCCCCGATGTCCACGACCGTCGCAGCCCTGAGGGGCGCCATCACACTCGAGCGCGACGAGCGCGAGCACATGCTCGAGCGGGTCACACGCCTGCTCACCGAGATCATGGACCGCAACGGGCTCGAGCACGACGACCTCATCTCGATCCTGTTCACGGCGACCGATGACCTGCACTCCGGGTTCCCCGCGCTGGCGGCTCGCCAGCTGGGCATGGGCGACGTGCCGCTCATCTGCGCCCGGGAGCTCGACATCGACGGCGGGATGCCACGCTGCGTCCGCGTCATGATCCACATCACCACCGACCGGCCACGTTCGGAGCTGCGACACGTGTACCTGGAGGACGCTCGATCGCTCCGGGACGACCTGCCGGAATGATCTCCGCCGTGACCGAGTCCGGTCCGCGTCGGGTGCAGATCGTCGGGACCGGACTGATCGGCGGGTCGCTCGGCCTGGGGCTGCGGCGCCTGGGCTGGCACGTCACCGGCGACGACCTGGACCCGGCCGAACGCGGCACGAGCCCTCGAGCGTGGTTGCCTCGACGCGACGGGCACCGACCCCGCCGCCGAGCTCACCTTCCTCGCCGTCCCGGTCGGCAGCGTCGTCGAGGCCGCTCGGGCCGCGCTGGCCCGCGGTGGCGTCGTGACCGACGTCGGCAGCGTGAAGTCACCCGTCGTCGACGCACTCGACGACCCGCGCTTCGTCGGCGGTCACCCGATGGCCGGTTCCGAGGCGCTCGGTGTCGACGGTGCCCGAGCCGACCTGTTCACCGGGGCGGTCTGGGTGCTCACCCCGACACCCGCCACCGACTCCTCGGCACTCGCCATGGTCCACTCGGTCGTCCGAGCGTTGGGCGCCGAGGTGCTCACGCTGGGACCCGGCGACCACGACGCGCTGGTCGCCACCGTGTCGCACGTCCCGCACCTGACCGCGGCGAGCCTCATGGGACTGGCCTCGGAACGCTCGACCGAGCACCAGGCGCTGCTGCGCCTGGCCGCCGGCGGGTTCCGCGACATGACCCGCATCGCTGCGGGCGACCCCGCGCATCTGGCTCGACATCTGCCAGGACAACCGGGGCGCCATCCTCGACGTGCTCGACGACCTGATCGGCTCGCTCGGCGAGATGCGTTCGGTGATCGACCGCGGCGACACGGCCCAGCTCGACCGACGCCTCCGCAGCGCGCAGGTCGCCCGTCGGTCGTTGCCGACGGGCGCGCCGCCCGCCGAGGAGCTCTCGGAGCTGCGCGTGTCGATCCCGGACCGCAAGGGCGAGCTCGCCGCCATCACGGCGCTCGCGACCGAGCTGTCGGTCAACATCCACGACATCGAGGTCGCCCACAGCGTCGTCGGCGCAGGGCGGTCTGCTGATCCTGGTCGTCGACACCGACCGGGCCGAGCGTCTCGCCGAGGCGATCCAGGCGCAGGTCGTGGACCGGACCGTGTCGATCCACGAGCTCGCATGACCGCGGCCCGGTCGACGTCGTCGAGGACCCCTACGAGATCGTGCCGTTCGCGCACGAGCTCGACGCCGTCGTGCGGCCACCCGGGTCGAAGAGCATCACCAACCGTGCGCTGGTGTGCGCGGCGCTCGCCCGTGGCACGTCGCGGCTCGAGGGTGTGCTGTTCGCCGACGACACCGAGGCCATGATCGCCTGCCTCGCGTGAGCTCGGCGTACGCATGCACGTCGACGCCGAGGCGGCGACGATCGAGGTCCGCGGCACCCGCGGCGAACCGCCGGTCGACGGGGCGCTGCTCGACGCCCGGCTCTCGGGCACGACGTCCCGGTTCGTCATGCCGATCGCGGCGCTGGGACGGGCGACGGTCGTGCTCGACGGCGGCGAGCCGCTGCGGCGCCGCCCGATGGGAGACCTGATCGCAGCCGCTGCGCAGCCTGGGCGCCTCGATCACCGAGCTGGGTGAGGACGGTCTGCTGCCGGTGCAGATCGACGCCGACCACCTCGACGGCGGCCGGATCTCGGTCCGGGGCGACGTGAGCAGCCAGTTCCTCTCCGCGTTGCTGCTCTCCGCGCCGTGCATGGACGAGGGGCTGCGCGTCTCGGTGGCGACCGAGCTGGTCTCGCGGCCCTACGTCGACATGACGCTGGCGGTGATGGACGCCTTCGGTGCCCACAGCACGGTCGGGGACGACGACGAGATCGCGGTGCTCCCGACGGGCTACCGGGCCTGCGAGCGCTACGTGGTCGAGCCCGACGCCTCGGCCGCGTCGTACTTCTTCGCTGCCGCGGCGATCCGGGGCGGCACGGTGCGCGTCGAGGGGCTGGGCACGGCGTCGCTGCAGGGCGACGTGGCGTTCGTCGATGCCCTCGAGCGCATGGGCGCCCGGGTGCGGCGCTCCGAGGACACGATCGAGGTGACGCGGCACCGGTGTGCTGCACGGCATCGAGGCCGACTTCGCCGACATCTCCGACACCGCGCAGACGATCGCTGCGGTGGCGGTCCATCGCGGACTCGCCGACGCGCATCACCGGGATCGGCTTCATCCGTGGCAAGGAGACCGACCGCGTCGCCGCGGTCGTGAACGAGCTGCGCCGCTGCGGGATCGAGGCGACCGAGGACGACGACGGCTTCACCGTCGTGCCGGGCACGCCGCGGCCCACGGTGGTGCAGACCTACGACGACCACCGCATGGCGATGAGCTTCTCGCTCCTGGGGCTGCGACACCCCGGCATCCGCATCGCCGATCCCGGCTGCGTCGCCAAGACCGTGCCCGACTACTGGACGCGCCTCGACGCACTGCGTCGCTGAGCGTCGGTCAGCGATCGCCACCTCGTAGCGTGGCGGTCTCTATCCTCGACCCGTGGAGGGCTCTCACCCGTGGAGGGACAACAAGTGCGAGTGATCGCGATCGACGGACCGGCAGGTTCGGGCAAGTCGACCGTCGGACGGCTGCTCGCGCAGCGGCTGGGACTGACGCTACCTCGACACCGGCGCCATGTACCGCGCCGTGGCGTTCGCCGCGATCCGCCGAGGGGTCGACCCGGCCGACGTCGAACCGGTCGCCGAGCTGGCCCGTGGCCTCGAGCTCGACGTGTCCGACGGAACGGTCACCGTCGACGGTGTCGACGCCACCGTCGAGATCCGCGGTCCCGAGGTCTCCCGCGCGGTGAGCCTGGTGGCCACCAACGCCGAGGTCCGCGACGAGATGCGCGACACGCCAGCGGATCTGGGCCCAGGAGCGCGGCGGCGGGGTGATCGAGGGACGGGACATCGGCTCGGTGGTGTTCCCCGACGCGGTGCTGAAGGTGTACCTCACCGCGGATCCCGAGGTGCGGGCCCGTCGCCGGGCGAAGGAGATGACCGACCTGGACTACGACACCGTCGCCGCCGACATCGCCCGCCGTGACGCCGCGGACCAGGGTCGCCAGGAGAGCCCGCTGGTCGAGGCGGACGGCGCGGTCAACGTCGACACCTCCGGGCTGACGATCGAAGGGGTGGTCGACCTGCTGGCGGACCTGGTGGAGCGACGCTCGTGAGCAACCGCGTCGTGGAGGGCGACGCTCGGCACGAGACTGGCGCCGATGTCGACCGCCCAGCGGGTGTGGTACCGGATCCTGCGTGCCGTGCTCGAAGGGTTCTGTCGCGTCGTGTGGCGGATCTCGATCGACGGTCGCGAACGTCTCCCGGTCACCGGGCCGTTCATCTTCTCGCCGGTGCACCGCTCCAACATCGACTTCATGATCGCCGCGGTGTCGGTGCCGAGGGTCATGCGCTTCATGGGCAAGAGCTCGGTCTGGAAGCCGGACTGGTTCGGTCGCTTCCTCGACTACATGGGAGCGTTCCCCGTCGACCGGGACCGGGTCGACCGCACCGCGCTGCGCAACTGCGAGACGGCGCTCGCGCAGGGCTACCCCGTCGTGATGTTCCCCGAGGGCCGCCGCAAGGAGGGCCTGGTCGTCGAGGACATCCAGGAGGGCCCTGCGTGGGTGGCCTGTCGGCTGCGCGTGCCGATCGTCCCGGTCGGCTTCGCGCACACCGACGAGGCCATGCCCATCGGTTCCAAGATGCTGCGGCCGGTGCGCATCCGCGTCGTCATCGGTGAGCCGATCTACCCCGACGTGCCCGTCACCGGTCGGGTGCCCCGAGCGGGCGGTGGCCGAGCTGACCGAGCAGCTGCGCGACGAGGTGCAGCGCTACTACGACGTCGCCCGGAGCAGCTGAGAGGGACCGGCCACCGTGTCGCTCGACGACTGATCTCTCGTCGGTGGCAGCGTCCCACCAGCGCGGTGCGAGCCAGACGACCAGGATCGACACGAGCGCGAGCAGCACCAGGGCCCCGACGAGCAGCACACGTCGTCGCTGGGCCCGGCGACGTTCCGGAGCGGGCAGCGGCGGTGCGAGCGTCCCGGCGACGTGGGCGAGCTCCGTGGTCCACTCCTCGACGTCGGGCCACTGGCCAGGGGCCTCCGAGGCAGAGACGCGCGATCAGGGCGCACGTCGAGGGGGCCAGCGCGGCGCGCAACGTCGGTTCGAACGCGTCGTCACGTCCCACCGGGGCTCGCCCGGTCAGCAGGGCGAAGAGCAGGCGCCCGATCGACGCGCCCAGCTCCGGCTCCGGTGCGGGCGACCCCGCTGGTTCGTGCGTCCGGGGCACCTCGAACGAGACGCTGCCGTCCTCGTGGAGCCGCACCTGGTCGGCCTCGAGGCGGCTCGGTGCCCGTTCCGGGTCGAGCGCTGCGACGGTCCTCGTCACCGCGACCATCAGCGCGAGCGCCCTGCCGGGCGGCAGCGGTGCGTCGGCGGCGATCAGCTCGTCCATCGTCCGTGCCGCGCCCGTGGCGGCCGTCCTGGGCCATCGCGGTCGGGCCCTCAGATGCCGAGGTCGACGCCGAGGTACATGGCGACGACGGCGAACACGCTCGACATCGCACCCCCGATCGCGAACATCGCCTTGTTGCCCCTGGCGATCTGATGGACGAACGCCCCGACACCCGACAGCAGCACGGCGAGCACCTTCAGCTCGATCAGCGGGTGGGGGAGCTCGTCGAGCGGGATCGAGACCACGTTCCAGAGTCCGGTGACGACCACGATGGCGAAGGCCGGCCAGGCGATCCGGTTGAACGCCTGGGCGACCGCACGTGGTGCGTCGGGACCGAGCGTCCTCACCGTCGGCACGAGACCGGCGAGCACCAGCTGGCCGCCGACCCAGACCGACGCCGCGAGCACGTGCAGGAAGATGCGAAAGGCGTCCATCCCGGACAGCTTGTCAGGCCAGGTCCGCGAGGACCGTACTGGCCGGCAGGCCCCGGTCGTTCACGGGTGCCCGGTCGACCGGGTCGCCGCCGAGGCCGAGCGCGCCGACCACGTCGATGGCGGTGAGCAGGTCGCGCAGGTTGCGTGGGCGGCGGGAAGTACTCGTCCTCGTCGGTGATGCGCACCTCCTCGACGCCCTCGCGGGGGCGAGCCGGGCGAGGACGGCCTCGACGAGCTCCTCGGGCGCCGAGGCGCCGGCGGTGACGCCGACGGTGCCGCTCAGGTCGTCGGGCAGCTCGTCGGGGTCGTTGATGCGGAACACCCGGGCGCACCCCGCGGCGCGGGCCAGCTTCTCGAGCGCGACGGTGTTCGACGAGTTGGCCGAGCCGATCACGACGACGGCGTCGCAGCGACTCGGCGATCTTCATCAGTGCCGACTGGCGGTTGGTGGTGGCGAAGCACAGGTCGGAGCGGCCGGGCATCCACAGGTCGGGGAAGCGCTCACGGGTGGCGTCGAGCGACGCTCGGCCCAGTCGCGGTGCGACAGCGTGGTCTGGGCGAGCAGCGCGACGGGGGTCTCGAAGGTCGGGCAGCGCCGTCGACCTCGTCGATCGACTCGACCCGGTGCATCGCGTCGGGGGCGACGGCCATGGTGCCGACCGCCTCCTCGTGGCCCGTCGTGGCCGACGTAGACGATCGAGTAGCCCTTGCCGGCCCGCACCTTGACCTCGTGGTGCACCTTGGTGACCAGCGGGCAGACCGCGTCGACGACGAAGCCGCCCCGGTCCTGCGCCGCCTGCGACGACCTCGGGTGCGGAGCCGTGGGCGGACAGCATGACGGGGCGTCCCTCGGGCACCTCGGCGATGTCGTCGACGAACACCACGCCGAGGTCCTCGAAGCGCTGCACGACCCGTTGGTTGTGCACGATCTCGTGGTAGCAGTACACCGGCGGCGTCGAAGGAGCGGACCATCCAGGCCAGCGCCTTGATGGCCATCTCGACACCTGCGCAGAACCCGCGCGGCGCAGCGAGCAGCACACGCTCGACGCCGGCGGTGGTGGGGTCGGACTCGAGCTCGATCACCGCGCCAGTCTACGGCGGTGACCCGGCACGTCCGGATCGCCGGGTCAGGGGTTGTGCACGTAGCGCGCCACGTCGTCGAACGCTGCGACGACGCCGGAGCCGAGCCCGACGGGGGCGTCGTCGAGACCCGAGCGGTACCGCAGCTCGGCGGTCACGAAGTGCCGCACCTCGGGCCACACCTCGGGTGAGTCCTTGAACGGCGGGACCGAGCAGCCGTCGTCGCCGAGCGCCAGCAGCCCCGCAGGGATCGGGATGCCGATCGACTCCGCCAGGTCGACGACGCCACCCTCGCCGATCTCGCAGATGTCGCTGAAGGCGTTGACGTGACCCGATCCGCCGATCTCGACGAGCTTGCGTTCCCCGGCGGTGTAGTCGAAGCCCCGACGCACGTCGTCGATCGAGGCGATCGAGTCGTGCGGGGCCGCGATCCACGTCACGGCCTTGCCGGCCGGCAGGAGCGTCGCGGCGTTGGGCAGCGCCGTCAGGTTGAGCCCGGCGGCGAGCGGGATGGCCATGGTGACGTCCTCACGGGCCAGCAGCCGCAAGGACGTGCCGCCACCTGCGGAGTGGCCGACGGGGAAGACCGCGGTGGTGTCGACCACGCCGCCGAGCAGGCCGGTCGCGTCGGCGTCCGCGCTGCGCACCGCCTCGATCGCCTCGTCGGCCACGTCGAGGTCGGACCGTGTCACCGGCGGAGGCTCGCCGAGCACGCTGCGGAGCCCACGTTCGAGGTAGTCGGGCGACACGACGACGAAGCCCCAGCTCGCCAGGTGGGTCGTGAGGAACGTCGACTGGGTGCGGTAGCTCGCGAAGCCGTGCGAGAAGAGCACCAGCGGGAACGGGCCGTCGTCCGACGGCCGGGACGCCGCGAGTGGCGTCGGTGACGTACGGAGGGTTGACCTCGGGCGGGACGAGCGCGGCGAACGCGGTGCTCAGGTAGTCCTTGATGAAGTACACGTCACGTGGACCGTCACCGATGTCCTCCGGGGCGACCGGGTACCAGACCTCGGCGGAGCGGTCCGAGAGCTCGATGGTGGTCACACCCACCTCGTAGGGGCCGTGTTCGGCGTACGCCGGCTCGTCGGCCCGCGAGGCGCGTCGCTCGGGTCGAACCCCTCTGCAGGGGTCGGCATCGGTACACATGCGGCGGCGAGCGCCATGGCGACGCCCGCCACGGCGGCGATCGCCGCAGCGCGGCGGTGTGCTCGGCGCACGGGCCGACCCCCGGCCAGGTCGGTCGTCGTGGTTCCCATGGCGCATCCCCCCGTGTCCCGGCGCCTCCGTGACATCAGCGAGTCTTGCACAGTCGTTGCGGCGGCCAAGGGGCCGCTGCGGGAGCGATCGGGGGCACCAGGTACCATGGGATGCCCGCCCGTTCCGATCGGAGTCCCAATGACCACCAGCGCCGACCTGCCCGTCGTGGCGATCGTCGGACGTCCGAACGTGGGCAAGTCGACGCTGATGAACCGGATCCTCGGCAAGCGCGTGGCGATCGTCGAGGAGAAGCCCGGGCGTGACCCGGGACCGCAAGGAGGTCGAGGCCGAGTGGCTCGGCCACGACTTCCTGCTGGTCGACACCGGCGGCTGGATGACCGGCGGTGACGCCCTCGACAAGAAGGTGTCGTCGCAGTCCGAGCAGGCCATCAAGGACGCCGAGGTGATCCTCTTCGTCGTCGACGCCACCGTCGGCGTCACCCAGGAGGACTCCGAGGTCGCCGACCTGCTCCGCCGGGTCGACGCGCCCGGTGCATCCTGGTCGCCAACAAGGTCGACGACACCAGCACGAGGCCTTGATCTGGGAGCTGCTGGGCCTCGGCGTCGGCGACCCGCACCCGATCTCGGCGCTGCACGGCCGCAACACCGGCGACCTGCTCGACGAGGTCGATCAGCCACCTGCCCGAGCCGGCGAGGACGTCGAGGACGAGGACCGTCGCGGCACCGACGACGGCATCACCTCGGTCGCGCTCGTCGGCCGCCCGAACGTCGGCAAGTCCACGCTGTTCAACCGGCTGATCGGCGAGGACCGTGCCGTGGTGCACGACATGCCGGGCACCACCCGCGACAGCGTCGACACCGTGGTCGAGACCGAGGTCGGTCCGCTGCGCTTCGTCGACACCGCCGGCATGCGCCGCAAGTCCCGCATCGACGAGAGCACCGAGTACTTCTCGATGGTCCGGTCGCTCAAGGCGGTCGACACCGCCGAACGTCGCGGTGCTCGTGATCGACGCCACCGAAGGGGTCACGCACCAGGACCAGCGACTCGCCGAGCGCATCGACGCCGCGGGCTGTCCGATCATCGTGCTGCTCAACAAGTGGGAGCTGCTCGACGAGGACGCCCGCAAGGACGTGCTCTACCAGATGGGTCGCAAGATGCACTTCCTGGGCGACAGCCCGGTGCTGCGCGGCTCGGCGCTGACGGGCAGGGGAGTGCACCGCCTGCTGCCGGCGCTCGCCGACGCGATCGACCAGTACTCGACACGGGTGCCGACCCGGAAGGTCAACGAGCTGGTGCGGCGTGCCCAGCAGGCGCAGCCCGCTCCCCACGGCGGCCAGGATCCTCTACGCCACCCAGGGTGCGACCGATCCGCCGACGTTCACGCTGTTCACCAACAAGACGCATCCCGCCGAGCTACCTGCGCTACATCGAGCGGCAGATCCGCGAGGAGTTCGAGCTGCCGCGGACGCCGATCAAGCTCCGCGTCCGTCGACGGGGCGACTGACCGCCTATGACTGAGAGCGGTCCGCGGTTCTCTCGGGTCCGGTCTGCCGGTTCGTCGCCCCGGTCCCGTACTCTGTGCGGCCATGAGTGACGTACGCAGTGAGATCGAAGGCCGCGGCAAGCCGAGCCTGGCCGCACAGGAACCGGTGACCGAGCTGGTCATCACCGACGACGTGGTCGGCGGCGGCGACGAGGTGACCACCGGTGCGACCGTGACCGCCCACTACGTCGGGGTCTCCGCCTCGACCGGTGCCCAGTTCGACGCCTCGTGGGACCGTGGCGCACCGATCAGCTTCCCGCTCGACGGCGTGATCCAGGGCTGGAGCGAGGGTCTGCTCGGCATGAAGGTCGGCGGTCGTCGCACGCTGGTCATCCCCGGCCACATGGCCTACGGCCCGAACCCGCCTCCCGGCGCCGGCATCGCACCGAACGAGACCCTGCTCTTCACCGTCGACCTGGTCGACGTGAGCTGGCGCTGAGTCGACGGAGCACATGACGATGCAGCGAATCACCCGTTCGATCGGGGCGGTCGCCGCCGCCTCCGTACTGGTGCTCACCGGTGCGGCCTGCGGCAGCGACGATGCGACCGACGACACCACGACCACCACCCAGGCCGACCCCAGCGCCCTGAGCCCCGGAGGCCGAGGCCAACCTGGCCGAGATCGAGGAGCGCGGCAAGCCCGAGATGGCCGCCGCACCGATCCCCGAGACGCTCGTCATCACCGACGACATCGAGGGCACCGGCGCCGAGGTCCAGCCCGGTGACGCCGTCACCGTCCACTACGTCGGCGTCGCGGCGACCTCCGGCGAGGAGTTCGACTCGTCATGGGAGCGCGGCGAGCCGATCACCTTCGGGCTCGACCAGGTCATCCAGGGCTGGGGCGAAGGGCTCGTCGGCATGAAGGAGGGCGGGCGTCGCACGCTCGTGATCCCGGCCGAGCTGGGCTACGGCAACAGCGGCCCCGCGCCGGGCGACGCGCTCGTCTTCACCGTCGACCTGGTCTCGGTCGGCTGAGTCGGGCCATGCCGTGGTGTGAGCCCTGTGACCGCTTCTACACGCCGTCGACGCTGACGCCCGAGGGCGACTGCCCCAAGGGGCACCACATCGCGGAACCCGAGGACGCACCGAAGCTGGTGCAGTCCACGGCACCCCCACGAGAGGACGAGCCGGAGCCGAAGGTGCCGTGGCACTTCTGGCTCCTGCTCGTCGCCGTCGTGATCTACCTGGGCTGGCGCGCCATCCAGGGGATCGGCTGGCTGCTCGGCTGAGGCCGGCGGTCGGTCGAGGCCGGCGGCCAGTTGGGGCCGGCGGTCGCTCGGGTCAGTCCGTCGAGCGCCGGCGATCGGGGACGACCGGGCGGAAGCCGAGGTCGAGGCTGTGATCGCTCGCACCGATCTCGTCGGGGTCGACCGGTACGAACACCGCGCCGTGCAGATCGAGGTGGTGACCCGAGTCCCGTGCCGTGGCGCCCGGCAACGACACGAACGACGAGCCGTCGAACGTCGTGCCGACCCAGGGGACCGTCGGTTCGAGCCCTTCGAGCGCGCCCGGTCCCGACGGCGTCGTGTTCGCCAGGACGATGCGGTAGGGCTCGTCGGGTTCCAGGCCCGAGAATCGGTAGGTGCCGTCGACCGACGTGGTCGTGATCGCCACCCGTCCGCCCGCCGCGTCGACGCAGTGCGAGGGTCACCCCGGAGATGCCCGGCTCGGCGGAGTCCTGCACGCCGTCGCCGTCGAGGTCGAGCCAGACGCGATCACCGACCTCACGGGTCACGTTCGCGCTCGAGGCCCCGGAACCCTCGAACCAGCCCGTCCAGATGACGCTGGTGTCGACCTGGCAGTCCGACCCGCCGCTGGGGAACGACGACCCAGGGCGCGACATCGGCGCCGACGGGGGTCGCGACGAACTCGTCGAGTCGACCGCGGAACTCGAGCCGGGAGGGGCCCGGTGCCTCGGCAGCGCAGTGAGTAGCGGCCCTCCGCGTCGGTGGTGGCCGTGGCAACCCGGCCGAAGGAGTCGGTGAGCTCGACCACGACGCCGGCGACGGGCTTCTCGCTCGCCGGCTGGCGGCTGCCGTTGAGGTCGAGGTCGTTGAACACGGTGCCGTGCACCACCCGGCAGACCGTCGACGGGTCGGTCGACGGTGCGGGGTCGGCGGTCGCGACGGCGAAGGGGCCTGCGGTGACGTCCGATGGCCTGGCCACTCCCGCGGTCCGGCCGATGACACCCGCCGGCTTGACCGTCGTCGAGGCCTCGCTGGCGACGCTGACGGGTGCGTCCGCGAAGACCGCCCATCCAAGCGCCGCCGTCAGTCCGATCGCGGTGACGGCGACCACCGTGGCGACCAGGCCGACGACCCGACGACGCCGGCCGGAGTCGTCGACGAAGACGGGTCCTGTCTCGGGCTCGGGTCGACTCACACCTGCTCCTCGACGCGGGCCCCGATCCCGACGGTCACATCGTCGGTCGGCTGGTTGTCGACCGGCACCCGGAGGTCGATGACGACCGTCGTCCTGGGCGAGCACCGCATCGGCGCCCACCGTGACGTCAGCAGTCCGCTCGAGCTTGTTCCACGGAAGTCGGATGCCGGAGAACGCTGCGCCGATGGCCTCTGAAGACGGTGAGGTAGAGCAGCTGTCGGTAGAGCAGCTGCTGCACGGGCAGCAGGGCGGCCCATCGGACCTTCTCGGACTCGTAGGCGAGCCCGAGGACACCGAGCAGCACCGTCGACACCAGGCCGGCGCACCACAACGCGACGGTCGCCCACGTGAGCGAACCGGTGGCGATCTGGATGAGGAGCAGCAGATCGAGGGCCGGCGCGGCGAGCGTGGCGAGGTACCCCATGACGATCACGTAGGGGAGCACGACCCGTCCCGGGCGCCCGGACCGGCCGCGCTGGTGGACCGCGCCTCGGTGCTTCGCGATCGCCTGGAGGATGCCGTAGTTCCAGCGCAGCCGCTGACGGAACAGGCCGCGCATGGACGACGGCACCTCGGTCCATGCCCGGGCCTCGGGCGCGAAGCCGACCCGCCACCCGGCGCGGGACACCGCGAGCGTCAGGTCGGTGTCCTCGGCGAGCGTGTCGCTGCTGACGCCGCCGACCTCGATCACCGCGCGGCGACGGAAGGCGCCGACCGCGCCCGGCACGCACAGCATCACGCCGAGCTCGTCGAAGGCACGTCGCTCGATCGCCGAGGCGATGGTGTACTCGACGTGTTGGATCTTCGCGACGAGCGACGAGCGGTTGCCGACACGGGCGTTGCCGGCGACGGCGCCGATCCGATCGTCGGTGAAGGGGCGGATGAGCTCGGTGAGCGTCCGCGGTTCGAGCAAGGTGTCGCCGTCGATCAGGACGACGATGTCGTGGCTCGCCAGACGGATCCCCGTGTCGAGTGCCTTCGCCTTGCCGCCGTTGGGCTGGCGCACGACCTTGACCGACGCGAACTCGTCGCCGACGAGCGCTCCGGCGGTGTCGTCGGTCGAACCGTCGTCGACGACGATGATCTCGACGTCGGGATGGTGGCTCGCCTGGATGGAGCGCACCGAGTTCGCGATCACGTCGCGCTCGTTGTAGGCGGGCACCACGACGGTCACCGGGCGGCGGAGGTGGCGCCGTTCGATCGACCGCACGCGTCACGTCGACCTTGCGGCGTCGACGGCGACGTTCGTTGCGGATCGCCATCACCAGCAGTGCGAAGGTCCTGGCCGTCATGAGGCCCACGACGATCAGGCCGACCACCCACAGCACGTCGGTGATCCGGCGGATCTCGGTCGAGCCGCGCACGAGCGTCGTGCCGAGCAGCTGCTCGGTCGTCGAGGGTCTGGCGCCCGGCTCCATGCCGGCGATCTCGGACGCCGTCACGAACTCGTAGCCGTTGTCCTTGAGCGCGGGGATGAGGCGGTCCAGCACCTCGACGGTGCGCTCGCGGTCGCCGCCCCCGTCGTGCAGCGTGATGACCGAGCTCGTGCCGAGCGCCGGGAGGGACTCCGCCAGCAGCTCGTCGGTCGGACACCTGGTCGTCGAAGTCACGGGCGCTGCGGCTCGACAGCACCAACAGGAGCCCGTCGGCGGTCGCGGTGCTGCGCCGCGTCGAGTTCCTCGGCCGGGAGGTACCCCGGTGCGCCGGAGTAGGGCGGGCGGTAGACGGTGGGTGCGACGCCGGTCGCACCGACGACCGCACGCTGGGTGAGTGAGATCTGGCGTCGGACCTGCGTACGGGACAGGGTGCCCATGCGCGGGTGGGTGTAGGTGTGGTTGCCGATCTCGTGGCCCTCGCGGTGCAGCGCTTCGATCAGCTCGGGGTGCTGCACGACCTCTTGGCCGACGACGAAGAACGTGCCGGGCACGCCATGTCGCTCGAGGGCCTCGGCGATGCGGGGCGTCCATTCCGGGTCGGGACCGTCGTCGAAGGTCAGCGCGACCGTTCGGTGCGGCATCTCGATCGAGTGCGCGGCACCGTCCTGCAGTCGTAGGAGCGGTCCCATGCCGTCGAGGAGCGGGTTGCGGACCGGCTGCTCGACGACGAGGTCGGACTCGTCGACCGACCGGCCGACGAAGATGTCTGCATGGCGTGCCACCAGCACCAGCAAGATGAATGTCGTTGCTGAGCAGCAATGACAGCGAGCGTCGACGTGGCTCGACGGAACATCCCAGCGTTCTCCGTCCCGGTCTTCTGATCCCTTGCCCACGGCCGCTCCCAGCAAGGCCGTGCTCTCATCCTCTCGGAGGAGTTTCCCACTCCGACTGTACGACGCTTGACGAGGCAATGGGGTGATAGTTCACGGGAGATTCTGCCCCCAGGGCCCGCATCCTCAAACGCCGTCACGGGGAGTGGGCGGCGGTTTCGGAACCGTGGTCGGGCTCGGCTACAGTGATCCCTCCCACGGGCTGTGGCGCAGCTTGGTTAGCGCGCCTGACTGGGGGTCAGGAGGTCGGGAGTTCGAATCTCCCCAGCCCGACGGAACCGGAACCCCTGCTTCGGCAGGGGTTCCGTGCGTTCCGGGCCTCGGTCGTCGAGCCGCTGCGACTCCTGCGGCGGTAGGTTCGCGAGATGTTGCACGGCGGACGAGCCCGGCGAGCGGTCGCGTCGTGGTTGCTGGTCGGCGTCGTGGGTGCGTCGGCTGCCTGCGGGCAGGGCCGACCCGACGCGGCGCCGGGTCGGGCCGAGCCCAGCGCCCCGTCGACCCGGAGCACGGACGTGCCGCCCGAGTGGTTGGTCGAGGAGCATCGGGCGATCGCTGCCGCCGGTGACGACCTGGTGGTCGTCGGCGGGGGAGGGGACGAGGCGTGGCGTCGTTCGCCCGACGGTGCCTGGCACCCGCTCCCGCCCGTCCCCGACAGGGGATCGTTCGGCTTCGTGCAATCGCTGGGCGACACCGTCGTCGTCACGGGCTCGTCGTGCAGCCTCTCGTGTGAGTCGGGAGTGCTGCGGGGCTACGTGTTGTCCGACGACGGCGAGCGTTGGCGCTCGGTCGACTGGCCCGACCGCGTCCGGATCGACTCCGAGACCGAGTTCGTGCCCAGCGGCACGACCCGGGAGCGGGCGGTGGTCTTCGCCGGCGGAGCCGACTACTCGGTGGACCGCACCGGGTCCGCCACCGAGCTGCCGGGGCGTCGGCGCTCAGGTGTCGCCGATTGCTTCGTCGCCGACCGGCTCGTGCACGTGCCCCTCGAACACGTGCCGCTGGAGGAGCTCGCCCCGGACCAGGTGGGCCCGCCAGAGGGTGCCGAGCCTTGGCTCTCGTCGGTGCCGTACCGGGTGGACGGCGTGGCCGACCTGTTGCCCCTCGACGGGAGCGAGCCGGAGTGGCGACGGTCGGAGCAGCAACCGCCGCCGTTCGTCTCCGGGTTCTCGTCCTTCTACTGCGGTGAGGACACCATGACCCTGATCGGTGTCGGGCCCGACAGCGGTCGCGAGCTGGTCTACACGGCGAGCGACGACTCGTGGCTGGTGCGGGGTTCGAACTTCGTCGAGGTGACCGGCACCGCCGAGGTGCCCCGGGGCTGGGAGCACCGGGTCGCCCGGTCCCCGGACGGCCGCACCGTGTTCGTCGTGGTCGCCGACCCCCAGCGGCGACGTCTGTTCAGTCGCACCGACGACGGGCCGTGGGTCGACACCGGTCGCAGCCCGACGGTGGTGTTCTCGACCGCCGAGGGCGTGTACTCCTTCGACCACACGACCGACACCGACCTGGTGAGGATCTGACCGACCGGCTGAGCACGGTCAGCGTTGGCGGCGTCGCCAGAGGTACGTCGTGTTCATGAACCAGTTCACGACCAGCGCGACCACCGCGCCCATCAGGTTCTGCACGACCCGCGACGCGTCCCTCGCCGAGCAGCCCGAGCAGGAACCCGACGTTGTTCAACGTGGTGAACACAGCGACGTGGATGCCGGTGCCGATGAGCGACATCACCTCGTAGAGGCCGAAGGCGGGCAGCAGCTTCCAGCCCCGGTAGCGCTGCTCCCAGAACGTGAACTCGTTGTTCAGCACGAACAGCACGAGGATCGAGACCTGCACGCTGAACAGGAACGACGTGGCGATCGGGTCGAGCGCCTCGTTCAGCCCGGTGGTGATCTCGGGGAAGCCGACCGCCTCGGCCGCGGTGAAGGCCACCGAGTTGACGATCAGGCCGACGATGCCGACCAGCGTGTAGAGCAGGAACGTCGGGTTGATCTGGCGGCCGAGGCGCAGCTCGGCCACGCCGAGCAGGTAGGACCGGATGACCGACCGGTTGAGCTTCGTCTCGCCGTGCACCCGGTTCGCGAACTCGTAGCCGACCTCGCTCACCGACAGGTTCCGGTTGCGGCCGATGAACTCGAGCAGGATCTTGAAGCCTCGCGGGTTGATCGTCGGCGCGGTCGACTCGTACGCCGTGCGGGACACCACGAAGAAGCCGCTCATCGGGTCCGACACCGGCACCCGCAGCAGCAGCCGGGCGATGAGCGTGGCGACCCAGCTGACGAAGCGGCGACTCGCCGCCCACTCGCCGTACCCGCCGCCGACCGTCGAGCGTGATCCGACGCAGACGTCCGCCGCGCCGGAGCGGACCTGCTCGACCATCTGGGGCAGCACGCTCTCGTCGTGCTGCAGGTCGGCGTCGATCACCGCGAGCACGTCGCCACGGGCCATCGACATGCCGTCGAGCACCGAGGCCGACAGCCCCGGGTCGTGGAAGCGTCGCATCGACCGGACACGCGGGTCGACCGCGGCGATCTCCTCGGCGACGCGCCACGTGCCGTCGGGGCTGTCGTCGTCCGCGACGATGATCTCGTGGTCCAACGGCTCGAGCGCCGCGTGCAGTCGCTCGACCAGCAGCGGCAGGTTCTCCGCCTCGTTGTACGTCGGCGTCACCACCGAGATCATCGTGAGGGAACGATCGGGGTGCTCGGGGGAGGAGGGCGTGGACATGGGCACCCGGATCGTACCGTCGCGTCCCGAGGCCGACGGGTGACCCGCCCTAGCATCGGCTCCATGTGCGGCCGCTTCGTCTCGTCGTCCTCGCCGGACCAGATCGCCACCTACTTCGACGTCGACGCCGTGTCCGAGCAGCTGCTCGACCGGGGCCCGAACTTCAACACCGCGCCCACCACCCCGGTGTTCGTGGTGCTCGACGACGGCACGTCGCGACGGCTCGACGCGTTCCACTGGGGACTGATCCCGTTCTGGGCGAAGGACACCAAGATCGGCGGCCGGATGATCAACGCCCGCGCCGAGACCGTCGCCGAGAAGTCCGCGTTCAAGCGATCGCTCGCCAAGCGTCGCTGCATCATCCCCGCCGACGGCTTCTACGAGTGGACCACCGACCCGGCGACGAAGAAGAAGCAGCCGTACTTCATCCACCGCTCCGACGGAGAGCCCTACGCGTTCGCCGGGCTGTGGGAGGAGTGGAAGGGGCCCAAGGACGCCGGGTCGAAGACCGCTCCGCGATCCGACGACGGGATCGATCTGCCGCCGGTCGAACCGCTCCGCTCGACGACGATCATCACCACGTCGGCCAACGAACGCATGTCGGAGCTGCACGACCGGATGCCGGTGATCCTGCCCCGCTCGGCCTGGGACCAGTGGCTCTCACCCGACGAGAACGACGTCGAGCTGATCGGAAAGCTGCTCGTCCCGGCGCCGTCGGAGCTGATCTCGTTCCACCCCGTGTCGACCGAGGTGAACAACGCCCGCAACAAGGGTGAGCACCTGGTCGACGCGATCGAGCTCGACGGGGTCGACGAGGTCGACGAGGGGTGAGTGGGTCAGCCCGGAACGTGCGCGTCGTGTCCGAGCGCACGCAGCGCGTCGCGGATCGCGGCGGCCGCGTCGTCCATCATCGTCGGGTCCGGTGAGCCGTCGGCCCTGCGGAAGTCCAGGTCGGCCTCGGAGTCGATCGGCACGACGTGCACATGGCAGTGGGGCACCTCGAGCCCGGCGATGATCGTCCCGACCCGCGCCGGCGAGAACGCGGTCATCTGCGCCCGGCCGATCGCGAGCTGCACCTCGGAGATGCGGGCCCAGAGGGCGTCGGGCACATCGGTCCACTGGTCGATCTGCTCCACCGGCACGACCAGGGTGTGGCCGGGCCGCATCGGCGCGATCGTCAAGAAGGCCACGACCTGGTCGTCGCGCCACACGAAGCGGCCGGGGAAGTCACCCCGGATGACCTTGGTGAAGACCGATGGTTCGACGGGTGCGGTGTCGCTCATGACGACGAGCGTAGGAGCAGGCGCCGCGGACGCACCGCCTACGATGCGAGGTGATGGACGACACGAGCGGTCACGCAGCGGATGCTCGAGGACGGGGTCTCGCCGGCGAGGTGCTCGCCGAGGGCGAGGACCGTCTCCTGACCGCGCCGAACCTGATCACGCTGGTGCGCCTGTTGTGCATCCCGCTCTACCTGTGGCTGCTGTTCGGACCCGAGGAGTACATCGCCGCGGCGATCCTGCTGGCCACGCTCGGCGCGACCGACTGGGTCGACGGCTACGTCGCCCGCCGGTTCGGTCAGGTGTCGAACTTCGGCAAGCTCTTCGACCCGACGGTCGATCGTCTCCTCCTGATCGTCGGCATCGGCGCCATCATGATCGCCGGGCTCGACATCGAGTACTTCATGGTGTTCGCCTGGATCGTCGTGATCCGCGAGATCGTGCTGTCGGTGATCGTCGGCGGCTCGGTGCTGCTGGGTGCCCGGCGCATGGACGTCACGTGGATCGGCAAGTGCGGCGCCTTCGCGATGATGACCTCGTTCCCGGCGTTCCTCGCCGCGGCGGACCCGTCGCTCGCCGGCACGGGATGGCGGACGCTGCTGCTCGTCATCGCCTGGGGCACCGGCATCCCGGGCCTGGTCTGCTCGATGATCGCGTTCGTCGGCTACGTCACCGAGGCGCCCCGGGCGTTGCGTGAGGGTCGCGAGATGAAGGCGACGCTCGACGCCGGTTGAGACCCCCGCCGAGGTGGTACTGCTGCGCTCGGACCTGCCCGGCAGGTGCGAACGACACGGCTCGCGCAGCGGTAGCGTCGGGTCCGTCAACCGCCCGACGATCGAAGGAACCCACCTGTCGTGAAGGCCGTCATCATGGCGGGAGGCGAAGGCACTCGCCTCCGACCGCTCACCTCCAACTCCCCGAAGCCGATGCTGCCGCTGGTCAACCGGCCGATGATGGAGCACATCATCGACCTGCTGAAGCGGCATGGCATCGAGGACATCGTCGTGACGGTCGCGTTCATGCCGAACGCCATCCGCAACTACTTCGGCGACGGCTCCGAGTTCGGTGTGCGCATGGTGTACGCGTCCGAGGAGACGCCGCTCGGCACCGCTGGCTCGGTCCGCAACGCGATGGACGAGCTCGACGAGACCTTCCTGGTCATCTCGGGTGACGTGCTCACCGACATCGACCTGACGGCGCTCGTCGCCGAGCACAAGGAACGCGAGGCGCTCGCCACGATCGGACTCGTCCGGGTCGAGAACCCACTCGAGTACGGCATCGTGATCTCGAACGAGGACGGCTCGATCGAGCGCTTCCTCGAGAAGCCCACCTGGGGGCAGGTGTTCTCGGACACGATCAACTCCGGCATCTACGTGCTCGAACCGGAGATCTTCGACTGGATCGCCGCGGACGAGCCGGTCGACTTCTCGAGCGACGTGTTCCCGGCGCTGCTCGCGGACGGCAAGGGCGTCTACGGCTCGGTCGGCGAGGGCTACTGGGAGGACGTCGGCACGCTCGACGCCTACGTCCGGGCGCACAAGGACATCCTCGACGAGAAGGTCTCGGTGTCGATCCCGGGCTTCGAGATGTCCGACGGCGTCTTCGTCGGCGAGGGCGCGGAGATCCACCCGGGCGCGGTGCTGACCGGGCCCGCCGTCATCGGCGACAACTGCTTCGTCGACGCCGGTGTGAGCCTGGGTGAATACGTCGTGTTGGGCACCGGTGTCCGTCTGCGCAGCGGGGGAGAGCTCGAGCGGACCGTCGTCCACGAGAACGCCTACATCGGCGAGAACGCGAAGATGCGCGGCACCGTCGTCGGGCCGTGCGTCCGACCTACGCCGTGGTGTGCGCTGTGACGAAGGCGTCGTGCTCGGCGACGAGGTGTTCGTCGGCGAGAACGCCGTGTTGTCGGGCGACGTGAAGGTGTACCCCTTCAAGACCGTCGAGGCCGGCGCCGTGGTCAACACGTCGCTGATCTGGGAGTCGCGGGGCGCACGCAGCCTGTTCGGCCGTGGTGGCGTCTCCGGTCTGGCGAACGTGGACGCGACCCCCGAGCTCGCGGCGAAGGTCGCGCTGGCGTTCGCGACGTCGCTGAAGAAGGACGCCACCGTGGTGGTGTCACGCGACTCGAGCCGTGCGGCGCGGATGCTGAAGCGGGCCATGATCGCCGGCCTGAACGCGGGCGGCATCAACGTCATGGACCTCGAGGTCGCGAGCGTGCCGCTCACGCGCTTCCACTGCCGTTCGGCGATGGTCTCCGCGGGCATCACGCTGCGGCTCAGCCCCGACGACCCCGATTCGGTGATCATCCGGTTCTTCGACAGCGACGGGGCCGACATCCTCGAGGACCGGCAGCGCAAGATCGAGCGGCTCTTCACCCGTGAGGACTTCCGGCGGGTGCGTCCTGCGGACATCGGCGACATCGACCTGGTGCCGCGAGCCCTCGAGCAGTACGCCGTCGCACTCGAGCAGACCATCGACGTGAAGGCGATCGCCAGTCGTCGCTTCAAGGTCGTGATCGACTACTCCTACGGCGCCACGAGCTTCGTCATGCCCAACGTGCTCTCCAAGCTCGGCGCCGAGGTGCTGGCGGTGAACCCGTACGCATCGACCAAGGGTGTGCTCGGGTTCGACCTCGACGAGCACGCCGCCGGCGTCGGTGAGCTGGTCAAGGCCTCCGGCGCTGACGTCGGAGCGGTGATCGACCCGTCGGGGGAGCAGCTGACCCTCGTCGACGACCAGGGTCGCGTGCTGTCCTTCGACCAGCTCCTCTTCTCGTTCCTCGACCTGGTGTGCGACCGGCTGCTCGGCGACACCGTCGCGCTGCCGGTCACGGTCAGCCGCAAGGCCGCCGAGATCGTGGCGGAACGGGGCTACCAGGTGAAGTGGACGAAGACCTCGACGGCCGCGTTGATGGAGGACGCGGACCAGCCGGGCGTGGGCTTCGCAGGCAACGTCGAGGGCGGCGTGATCCTGCCCGGCTTCCTGCCGGCCTTCGACGCCTCCGCCGGTCTGTTGAAGATGCTCGACCTGCTCGCCGCCCGGGGCGCCACGTTGTCCGAGATCGTCGACGCCGCCCCGCCGGTGCACATGGTGCACGAAGCGGTGGTCACCCCCTGGGAGCAGAAGGGCACCGTCATGCGGTCGCTCGTCGAGCAGACCCATGGCCGTGACGTCGAGCTCGTCGACGGCGTCAAGGTCCACCACGAGACCGGGTGGGCGCTGGTGCTGCCCGACCCGGAGGAGCCGGTGACCCACATCTGGGCCGAGGGCGACTCCGCCCAGGACGCCCGGAACCTGGCGCAGGAGTACGCGCGCCGCATCCGTCAGATGCTGCGTTGAGCGCCCGTCGACGCCGCTGCGGGGGTGCGCTCGGGTCGCCCACGTCGGCTGCCCGCGCCCTCTCCCGCGTCGGGTAGCGTTCGGCGGATGAACGTCCCCGACGACCTTCGTTACTCCTCGGACCACGAATGGGTCCGAGTGGATGGCGACACGATCCGCATCGGCATCACCGACTATGCGCAGGACGCGCTCGGCGACGTGGTCTTCGTGCAGACCCCCGAGGCCGGAGCGGCGGTCGCCGCCGGTGACTCCTTCGGCGAGATCGAGTCGACCAAGTCCGTCTCGGAGATCTACGCCCCGGTGGCCGGCACGGTCGTCGAGGTGAACGCCGATCTCGAGGCCACCCCGGAGCTCGTCAACTCCGACCCCTACGGCGCCGGCTGGATCGCAGTGCTGACCCCGGACGACCCGGCAGCGGTCGACGCCCTGCTCGACGCAGCCGCCTACCGCGAACTCACCGACGGCTGACTCCTCCGATGGCGAGCGACGGCATCATCTGTCCCGTGTGCAGCGTCCAGAACGCGAGCGGAGCGAACTTCTGCTCCGCGTGCGGTTCCGTGCTGCCCGAGGTCGATGAGCTCGCGACGGGCACCTACCCCGTGGTCGGGATCGACGTGCCCGGCAACGGCGAGGTCGGTCAGCTCATCGTGACCCGGGGCGGCACCGCCGGCGCCCGGTTCGCACTCGACGCCGACACCATCCGCATCGGCCGGCATCCCGACAGCGACATCTTCCTCGACGACGTGACGGTGTCGCGTCGCCACGCCGAGGTGCGACGCGAGGCCGACGGTCAGTACCACCTGGTCGACGTCGGCTCCCTGAACGGGACCTACCTCGACGGCGACCGCCTCGAGCAGGCCCTGCTGCGAGAGGGCGCCCAGGTCCAGGTCGGCAAGTTCCGGCTGGTGTTCGTGATCGGCACGCTCGGGGGTTCTGCATGACCGAGGTGACGGCGAGCGGCCACCTGGCGATCGGCGAGGTGCTGTCGTTGGTCCAGGCGGACTTCCCGGACGTGACCATCTCGAAGATCCGCTTCCTCGAGAGCCAGGGGCTCATCGCCCCCGAGCGGACCGCGTCGGGCTACCGCAAGTTCTACGACGCCGACATCGACCGCCTGCGGTGGATCCTGCGCCAGCAGCGCGACCACTTCCTGCCGCTCAAGGTCATCCGCAAGATGCTCGACCAGGGGGTCGACACCGTCGACGCTCCCGGCGCGCAGCCGACGCTGTGGTCGTCGCCCGACGAGGACGACACCGCTGCGCCAGCCGAGACCGACCGCCTGCCCGACGAGGACGAGGCGCCCCAGCGCTCCGCGTCGCACCCCGCGGTGTCCTCCGCAGCGGCACGTACGGTCGAGACGCCGTCGAACCCGGTCGCGCCACCCCGTCCGAGCACCACGAGTCCGAGCACCACGAGCCCGAGCATCCGAGTCCGGGGACGCCCCGGGCCCGACGGCGCCGGCAGGGGAGCGTCCGGCGGCAGCGCACCGTACCGAACGGGCCGAACGGGCCGACGAGCAGCCGACGGTCGACGAGCCGTCACCCGCCGAGCCGGCCGAAACCGAGGCCGAGCCCACAGCGCCGCGTCCCGCGCACAGCACACCGGCCGACGTCGTCGCCGCGTTGCAGGAGGACCCGCGTCGGGCCCGCAGGGCACGCCGAGGTGCCGTGCCGGCGTCGTCCGCCACGGAGTCGGCTCCATCGGAGAACGTCGAGGAGCAGCCCGTGGCCGTCGAACGCATGAGTCGTACCGAGCTGTGCGAGGCGGCGGGGATCTCCGCCGAGCTGCTCGCAGGGCTCGAGGACTTCGGGCTGATCGTCCCGGTCGTCCTCGGCGGGAATCCGGCCTACGACGGCGAGGCGCTGGCGATCGGCCGGATCGCCTCGGCCTACGCCGCCCTCGGCGTGGAACCCCGGCACCTGCGGATGTACAAGATCGCCGCCGAGCGAGAGGCCGGCTTCATCGAGCAGCTCGTGTTCCCGCTGCTCAAGCAGCGCAACCCCGAGGCGCGGCGCAGCGCGATCGACCGCAGCGACGACCTGGTGCGACTGGGCGAGGAGCTGCACTCCGCCCTGCTGCGCCGTCAGCTGGGCCCGGTGCTCGGCACCTGATGCGCCGCTGGGTGATCGATGGGCCACCGGTGGGCCGGGATATGGTGGGCCGGTGATCGAACTCGAGCTCGTCGCGGTGCGCGTCGAGCTCCCGAGCAACACCCCGGTCGTGGTGTTGCGGGAGCTCGAAGGGCGACACCGTCAGTTGTCGATCTTCATCGGTGGGCCAGAGGCCACCGCGATCGCCTTCGCGCTCGAGGGCGTCGAGACGCCCCGGCCGTTGACCCACGATTTGTTCTGCGACGTGCTCGACGAGCTGGGCACCCAGCTCGACCGGGTGGTCATCACCGAGTTGCGCGACACCACCTACTTCGCCGAGCTGCAGCTCACCGGTCCCAGCGGCACCCATCAGATCTCGGCCCGCCCCTCCGACGCCGTCGCGCTCGCGGTCCGGGTCGGTTGTCCGATCTTCTCCGCCGACGAAGTCCTCGACGAGGCCGGTTTCGTCGCCGAGGACGACCTCCAGGACGACTCCGAGGAGTCGCCCGAGGCGGTCGTCGAGGAGTTCCGGCAGTTCATCGACAACGTCTCGCCGGAGGACTTCGAGTCCTGATCGTGCGACGGATCCGGCGAGTGGGAGTGCGGTCGAGCCGCATCCACCCCATACTGGTGACGCGGGAGTAATTTCCCGACTGCAATTTCGCCGTCCGGGTCGGTCCGTCCGTCCCTGCGAAGTTGCATCCCGTTCGATCTACCAGCGGAGCCGGCAACCATGGACGACGTGGCGACCAACACGACCACCGACGCACTCGACGACGTTGCTGACCCGAGCCCCGACCAGGTCGGCTTCAGCGGGCGCAAGACCGCCGAGGTCGTCGGCATCACCTACCGCCAGCTCGACTACTGGGCGCGCACCGACCTGGTCCGTCCATCGCTCGCCGAGGCACACGGCAGCGGTTCGCGGCGGCTGTACTCCTACCGCGACCTGCTCGAGCTCAAGGTCATCAAGACGCTGCTCGACTCGGGGCTGAAGCTCGAGTCCGTCCGCGAGGTCTTCACCTACATGCGCGAGCAGTTGGGCGAGGACATCTCGTCGGCGAACCTCGTCATCAGCGGGAAGAGCTCGGTGCTCGTCCGCTCCGACGGCGAGCTCATCGATGTGCTCCAGAAGGGTCAGGGCGTGCTCAACGTGCTCGCCCTCGCAGGTGTGAAGGACGAGATCGACGCCCGGATCGTCGAGCTGCGTCCGGCGTCCGAGGTCGGACTCGACGGACTCGACGACGCCGCCACCGCGCTCTGAGGTCACCCGCGTCATGTTGATCTCTCCGCTCGATCCGGTTCACCGCGCCCTGGGGGCGAAGATGGTGCCCTTCGGCGGCTGGGAGATGCCGCTGTCCTACCCCGACGGCACCCTCGAGGAGCACCGGCGGTGTCGCACCTCGGCCGTCGTGTTCGACGTGTCGCACCTGGGCACCGTCCGGGTCGCCGGGCCGGCCGCGTACGACTCGCTGCAGCGAACCCTGACCAACGACCTGGCCAAGATCGAACCGGGTCGGGCGCAGTACACCCACCTGCTCGACGAGACCGACGCCTCGGTGCTCGACGACATCATCGTGTGGTGGGTCGCACCGGACGTGTTCGACGTCATGCCGAACGCCTCGAACACCGATCGTGTCGTCGCAGCGTTGCTCGAGGCCGCTCAGGGCGCCGAGATCACCGTCGAGGACACCACGAGCACCCGGGCGATCATCGCGGTGCAGGGTCCAGAGGCACGGGCGATGCTGCGAGCGGTGCTCCCGGTCCCCGTCGACGTCGGACGCTTCCGCGTCGCGTCGTTCGAGTTCGACGGCGAGACGTGCCTGGTCGCCGGTACCGGCTACACGGGCGAGGACGGCGTGGAGTTCGCGGTCCCGGTCGCCGTCGCCGAACGCTTCTGGGAGCTGGTGACCTCGTCGGGCATCACGCCGGCGGGCCTGGGGCGCGCGACACCCTTCGTCTCGAGGCAGCGCTGCCGCTGCACGGCCAGGAGCTCGGTCCGGGCATCACCACGCTCGACGCGGGTCTGGGCTGGGTCGTGAGCTGGACCAAGGGCGACTTCCGCGGACGGGCCGCGCTCGAACGTCAGCGTGAGTCGGGTCCGTCGGTCGCGCTGCGGGGCCTGACCACCGAGGGTCGTCGGCCGCCGCGGTCGGGCCAGACCGTCCTGCGCGACGGCGAACCCGTCGGCACCATCAGCTCCGGCAACTTCTCGCCCGTGCTCGGCCACGGCATCGCGCTCGCGTTCGTCGCCCCCGACGTCCAGCCCGGTGACGAGCTGTCGATCGACGTGCGCGGCACCGAGGTGCCCGCACGCTGCGTCGAGCTCCCCTTCGTCGCGAAGAAGTAGCGATCACCCCAGCCCACCGGTCGCCGCGCTGCTTCGCTCCAGCGTGGTTCGACCACCGTTTTCGAGAGGTCCAGGTCTCCACACATGTCTCGACGCAACGACGCAGGCGCGACCCCCGCCAGAGGGTCCGGAGCCGGAGGAGCGTCGCCTGACCCGGGCGACCATCGGCCCGATGACGCGCTGACCCGCCGGCACCTGCTGCGCACCGCAGCGGGCGCCGGAGTGCTCGCCGCGGTGCCCGTCGTCCTGGCCGCCTGTTCGTCCGACGGCAGCTCCTCACCGGCGTCCTCGACGACGACCGGCGCCGGTGTGGGCGCCGCGACGCCGGGTGCTCCGGCCGCCGCGCCCCGGCCGGAGCTGGCCCCGCCACCGATGGTGTCCTCCGAGGACGGCGTGCTGCGCACGACCCTGACCGCCCGACGCGCCAAGGTCGACATCGGCGCTCCGGCGCTGGTCGATACCATGACCTACGAGGGCGCGCTGCCCGGTCCGACCTGGGAGCTGCGGCCGGGTGACCGCATCGAGCTCGACCTGGTCAACGACCTGCCCGCCCTCGACCATCCGAGGCACTCCGACGACATCAACCGCCCGCACGAGTGGACCCACACGAACATCCACACCCACGGCCTGCACGTGAGCCCGGAGGGCATCAGCGACAACATCTTCTTGTCGGTCGAACCCGACGGGGGGACCCAACGCTACGAGATCGACCTGCCCGAGGACCACGCCGCGGGGCTGTTCTGGTACCACCCGCACAAGCACGGAGGTGTCGCCGCCCAGGTGCGCGCCGGCATGGGCGGACTGATCGTGGTGCGCGGCGACATCGACGACGTCCCCGAGGTCGCGGCAGCCGAGGAGAAGATCCTGGTCGTCCAGGCCCTGGAGCTCGACAAGGACTACACGCTGCTCGACCCCATCCCCGACCCGGACGAGGCCGAGGCGTTCGTGCCGCGCGACCAGATCCTGTATCCGGTCAACGGCGTGTTGCACCCGAAGATCACCATGTACCCGGGCGAGGTGCAGCGCTGGCGCATCCTCAACGGCGCCCAGGGCAAGTTCATGTCGCTGCGCCTGGACGACCACGACCTGCACGCGATCGCCTGGGACGGGCTGACCCTGTCCGAACCCGAAGCGCTGGGCGATGCCCTCATCTCGGGTGGCAACCGCCTCGAGGTCCTGGTCAAGGCCGGCGACGTCGGCACCTACGACCTGGTCCTCACCCCCGGGTCGTCGCAACACCCGGAGATCCCCGGGTCGCCCCATCCGACGACGCCGCCGCCGAACGTCTCCAAGGAGCTGGTGGCACGCACGATCCTGACCGTCGAGGTGGTCGGCGAGGGCCCCGAGATGGCGCTGCCCACCAGCCTCCCGGCCTACGACCCGCCCATCGCACCGATCGCCCGCCGCCGCACCGTCGAGTACACCGTGCAACGGCCCGACGACACCGGCTTCGACGCCTTCGGCATCGACGGGCAGGCCTTCGACCCGGACCGCCCGCCGTACGTCGCGAAGCTCGGCACCGCCGAGGAGTGGACCATCGTCAACGCCCACGACCGCAAGCTGCCCCAGCACGCCCACGTGTTCCACATCCACGTGAACCCGTTCAAGGTCACCATGATCAACGGCGTACCGGTCGACAAGCCGTTCTGGCGCGACACCTACGTGCTGAACGGCAGCGACGACGACTCCTTCACCATGGAGACGAACTTCGAGGACTTCACCGGACAGTTCGTGCAGCACTGCCACGTCCTGTCCCACGAGGACCTCGGGATGATGGAGAAGGTCGAGGTGCAGCCGTGATGGACCGACGGAGCTTCCTGCGCACCGGCGCTGCGGCCGCCGCCGGCATCGGCGTCGCCGGATCGTTGGCGTCCGCCTGCAGCAGCGACGGCGCGACGACGACGAGCGTCGCCGGCACGCCGACGACGCTCGCCCCCGGAGCGATCGACACCGCCGCGATCAACGACTTGCGCGGCTCGCTCAAGGGCTCGGTGCTGGTCCCCGGTGACGGCGGCTACGCGACGGCCTCGCTACCGGCCAACACCCGCTACCGCGACATCCGCCCGGCGGTCATCGCCAGGTGCACCGACGAGGACGACGTCGTCACGAGCGTGAAGTGGGCCCGCGAGCACGGCGTGTCGCCGGTGCCCCGTGGTGGGGGCCACAGCTACGCCGGGTTGTCGGCGACCGAGGGACTCCAGATCGACCTCTCCGCGCTCAACGGCGTCGAGATGCTCGATGGCGCGATGTGTCGGGTGGGCGGCGCCGCCCACAACAGCGACGTCTTCGCGGTCGTGAACAACAGCCCGTGGCTCCTGCCCGGCGGTACGTGCCTGGGCGTGGGCGTCGGCGGTCTCGTGCTCGGTGGCGGCATCGGGTACAACACGCACTGGGCCGGCCTCACCGCCGACCGGTTGCGCTCGACCCGGATGGTGACGGCCTCGGGCGAGGTGGTCGTGGCCGACGAGTCCACGAACCCGGATCTGTTCTGGGCGTGTCGTGGTGCGACCGGCGGGCAGTTCGGCATCCACACCGAGTTCACCTTCGAGCTCGTGCCCGTCCCCGAGACGGTGACCTACTACCGCTACGAGTGGACCGGAGCGGACGCTGCGCTCGCGGTCCTGACGTCGTTCGACGCCCTGATGGCCGACGCTCCGGACGCGCTCAACGCGGTCGCGATGGCCAAGCCCGTGCCCATCGCCGACGGCCAGACCGCTCGGGACGCGATCTCGGTCATGTCCCGCGGTCAGTTCGTGGGGTCCCGGGCCGAGCTCGAGGCGACCATCGCGCCGCTGCTCGCGGCGGCGCCGAACCCGACGAGCGCCACGGTCGAGGTGCTGCCGTACTGGGAGGCGGCGACCATCTTCCTGACCGACGAGGGCGAGGCCCACTCCTGGGGCGACATCTCGCGCTACTCCGACCGGGTGCTGCCCGAGCAGGTGTGGGCGCAGCAGGTCGAGGGACTGGTCGACTGCCCGTCGCGCGACGACACCGCCAACGGGTCGCTGTGGGTGCTCGGCTGGGTCGGCGGAGGTGTCGTCGACCAGTTCGCCCGCACCGACACGGCCTACGTGCACCGCGGGATGCACCTGTTGATCCGCCCCACCCCGGTGTGGCCGACCGACGCTCCCGAGTCGGTGGCCGAGGCGCTCATGGACTGGACCGAGCAGATGACCTCGTACCTCGACGGCCACACGCCGCGCGAGAGCTACCAGAACTTCCCGAACCGGCGGCTCACCGATTGGGCCGAGCTGTACTACGCCGAGAACCTCGACCGGCTCATCGAGGTGAAGTCGACCTATGACCCGGAGAACCTGTTCACCAACGAACAGGGCATCCCGGTGACGCGCTGAGCGCCCGAACGCTCAGTCCTCGAACGCTCAGGCCTCGAACGCTCAGGCCTCGAACGCTCAGGCCTCGAACGCTTCGGGCGGCGGGCACGAGCAGACCAGGTTCCGGTCGCCGTAGCCGCCGTCGATCCGGCTGACCGGCGGCCAGTACTTGGCCTCGCGCTGGTGCGTGGTCGGCCATCCGGCGACCGAGCGTGCATAGGAGCGGTCCCACTCGTCGCCGCCGACCTCGTCGGCGGTGTGCGGGGCGTGCACGAGCGGGTTGTCGTCGGCCGGCCACGTGCCGTCGCCCACCAGGTCGATCTCGGCACGGATCGCGGTCATCGCCTCGCAGAACCGGTCGAGCTCGGCGAGCCCCTCGGACTCGGTGGGCTCGATCATGAGCGTGCCGGGCACGGGGAACGACATGGTCGGTGCGTGGAAGCCGTAGTCGATGAGCCGCTTCGCGACGTCCTCGTTGGTGATCCCGGTCTGCTTCTCGATCGGACGGAGATCGATGATGCACTCGTGGGCGACCAGTCCGTCACGCCCGCTGTAGAGCACCGGGTAGTGGTCGCGGAGCCGCGTGGCGACGTAGTTCGCCGCGAGGATCGCGACCTCGGTCGAACGACGCAGACGGTCACCCATCATCGTGATGTACATCCAGGTGATCGGCAGGATGCTCGCGGAGCCGAACGGTGCGGCCGAGACCGCGCCCGGACCGGAGTCGGGTCCTGCACCGGACCACTGGCCGTGGTTGGGCAGGAACGGGGCCAGGTGTTCGCGCACGGCGACCGGCCCGATGCCGGGGCCGCCGCCGCCGTGGGGGATGCAGAAGGTCTTGTGCAGGTTGAGGTGGCTGACGTCCGCGCCGAACTCACCGGGCTTCGCGACGCCGACGAGGGCATTGAGGTTGGCGCCGTCGACGTAGACCTGGCCGCCTGCGTCGTGGATCACGCCGCACAGCTCGCGGATGCCCTCCTCGAAGACGCCGTGGGTCGAGGGGTACGTCACCATGACCGCCGCCAGGCGGGCCGCGTGCTCGTCGGTCTTCGCCCGCAGGTCGTCCATGTCGACGTTGCCGTCGTCGTCGGTGGCGACCACGACGACACGCATGCCGGCCATGACGGCGCTGGCGGCGTTGGTGCCGTGCGCCGACGCGGGGATCAGGCACACGTCGCGCTCCAGGTCGCCCCGCGAGCGGTGGTACTCGCGGATGGCCAGCAGCCCGGCGAACTCGCCCTGGCTGCCGGCGTTGGGCTGCAGCGACACCGCGTCGTAGCCGGTGATCGTCGCGAGCGCGCCCTCGAGGTCGGCCACCAGGTCCAGGTACCCGGCCGCCTGCGAGTGCGGCGCGAACGGGTGGATCAGGGCGAACTCCGGCCACGTGACCGGGATCATCTCGGCGGTCGCGTTGAGCTTCATGGTGCACGACCCCAGCGGGATCATCGTCCGGTCGAGGGCCAGGTCCTTGTCGGCCAGACGACGGAGGTACCGCAGCATCTCGGTCTCGGAGCGGTAGCGGTGGAACGTCGGGTGGGTGAGGTACTCCGAGCGTCGGTGCAGTGCGGGCTCGACCCCGTCGAGCACGGTGACCCCGGCAGCTGCGTCGCTGACGGCGACCTGCGAGGTCTCGATGCCGAAGCCGGCGAGCAGGTCGACGACGATCTCGGGGGTCGTCGTCTCGTCGAACGAGCAGCCGACCTCATCGGCGCTGGTGCGGCGGATGTTGATGCCGCGAGCGAGCACCGAGGCGACGAGCTCGTCCGCACGGCCCGGCACACGCAGGGTGAAGGTGTCGAACACCGACTCGTCGACGACCTCGTGACCCGCGTCGCGGAGCATGGCGACGGTGGCGCGGGCGAGTCGATGCGTCCGCTCGGCGATCCGGCGCAGGCCGTCGGGCCCGTGGTAGGTCGCGTACGACGCCGCCATGACCGCGAGCAGCACCTGGGCGGTGCAGATGTTCGATGTGGCCTTCTCACGGCGGATGTGTTGCTCGCGGGTCTGCAACGCCAGGCGCAGGGCGCGCCGGCCGTGAGCGTCGACCGACACGCCGACGAGGCGTCCCGGCAGCGAACGACGTGATGACTCGCGCACGGCCATGAACCCGGCGTGGGGGCCACCGAACCCGAAGGGCACGCCGAAGCGCTGCGCGGAGCCGACCACGACGTCGGCACCCCACTCACCGGGAGGGGTCAGCAGCGTCAGCGCGAGCAGGTCGGCGGTCACGCAGACCACCGCACCGCGGGCCTGTGCACCCTCGGTGAGCGCCCGGAGGTCGCGCACCGACCCCGAGCTGCCCGGGTAGGCGAGCAGCACGCCGAAGCACTCGTGGGCGTCGAGGTCGGTCAGCGGGTCGCCGACCACCAGCTTGATGCCGAGCGGCTCGGCGCGGGTGCGGGTGACCTCGATGACCTGCGGGTGGCAGTCCGCGTCGACGAAGAACGCCTCGGCGCCGACCTTGGACTGGCGGCGAGCCAGCATCATCGCCTCGGCTGCGGCGGTCGCCTCGTCGAGCAGCGACGCGTTCGCGATGTCCATCCCGGTCAGGTCGCTGACGACGGTCTGGAAGTTGAGCAGGGCCTCGAGCCGACCCTGGGAGATCTCGGGCTGGTAGGGCGTGTACGCCGTGTACCACGCAGGGTTCTCGAGGATGTTCCGCAGCACGACGTTCGGCGTGTGGGTGCCGTAGTACCCGGTGCCGATCAGTGTCGTGACGACCTGGTTGCGATCGGCGATGCTGCGGATCGCGGCCAGGGCGGCGGTCTCGTCGGGCACCGACGGCAGGCCCAGCGGCGCGGTGTCGCGGATCGACGAGGGAACGGTCGCCTCGATGAGCGCCTCGAGCGACGGCTGCCCGACCGCGGCGAGCATCGTGGCGATCTCGTCGCCGTCGGGGCCGACGTGGCGATCGACGAAGTCCTCGACCGGAAGGGTCCCGATCGGTTGGGTCTCGATCGGTTGGGTCTCGATCGGTTGGGGGGTGGCCGGCTCGGTCTGAGCGTCGGGGCGGGATGACATCGGGTGGACTCCTGGGCGCGCGATGGGGCGGGGCATGTGCTCCCCCCTCTGTCGCCGTACCTGAGAGCTTCACGTCCGATCACCGGGTGGTCGGACGCTTTCCCCGTCGGTGAGCGGGCGACCGAGGCCGATCCGCTGCTTTCCAGAGCTGCCTCGCCCGTCCGGTCTGGATGCCTGAGAGATTCCGGGGCGGTTGCTCCTTCGGCGCCCGACTCGTTGCGTCGGGTCTCTCCCGGTGGGGTTGCGGCTTCGATTGTGGGACCGACGCTACTCGTCGCGTCCGGGGGACCGCACGTGCAGCCCGGCGCCGTGCAGCTGGGGCCGGACGGTGCTCAGTCCAGCAGGTCGGGCTCGGTGGCGACGATCCAGGACCACAGCGGATGGAAGCTGAACAGGCCGGCGACCTCGGTGCCCACCTGGCCGCGGGTCAGCGTGGCGGTCTCGTGGTCGATCGACACCGGCTTGCCGGCGGACATGGCGAGCAGCTGCGACTGGCAGGTCCGTTCGCCGGTGATGAACCACCAGGCAGCGGCGTCGACCGAGGTGCCCACGGTCAGCAGTCCGTGGTTGCGCAGGATGGCCATCTTGTTGTCGCCGAGCGCGGCGGCGATCCTCGCCCCCTCGTCGACCTGGTCGACGACGCCCGTGAAGTCGTCGAAGAGCGCATGGTCGTCGTAGAACGCGCACGAGTCCTGCGTCAACGGATCGAGCAGCGCGCCGAGCGACGAGAACGTCTTGCCGTGCAGCGAGTGGGCGTGTGCCGCCGCGACGATGTCGGGTCGCGCCCGGTGGACCTGCGAGTGGATGGCGAACGCCGCGCTGTTGAGCGGCCAGTCGCCCTCGACGATGTTGCCGTCGTGGTCGACGCAGAGCAGGTCCGAGGCACGGATCTGCTTGAAGCTCATGCCGAACGGGTTCACCCAGAACCGGTCGGCGTGCTCCGGGTCGCGAGCGGTGATGTGCCCGGCGACGCCTTCGTCGAAGCCGAAGCGTCCGAAGAGACGGAAGGCCGCGGCGAGCCGCTGCTTGAGGTGCAGTCGCTCCTGGGCGGGGTCGTCGAAGGACGGGAAGGTGAACTTCTGCGGACGCACGGCGATCCCCCGGTGACGTGGACAGGTCACCGTTCACGGTACCCGTGGCCGGCCAGCTCCCGGGCTCGGGCTCGACAGCTCCCGGGCTCGGGCTCGACAGCTCCCGGGCTCGGGCTCCACAGGCCGCCGGGGTGCGCGCCGGCTCAGGCGAGGGGTCGGCCGAAGGGGAGCTGCTCCTGCCAGGTCCTCAGGAAGTCCTCGGCGAGGTAGCACGCGCCCAGCACCGGGCCCTCGTCGTGGTCGAGCAGCGCAGCGGTCGTCGATGACACGAACGCCTCGGCAGCGCTGACGACAGCGTCGGCATCGGCAGCAGCGTCCGGCGCCCAGGCGTGCAGCGGTCCCGACGTGGTGAGGAAGTCCGGCAGGACGGTGATGCCGCGGGAGTTGGCGACCGCGAGACCCTTCGCAGTGACAGGGACCGCGCCGACGGGCACCACGAGGCGCTGGGGCAGGGCAGCCGCGACCAGGTGGTCGATCAGGCCGGCCTTGGAGCCGCAGAGCAGCACCTCGGCGTCGGTCTCGAGCACGACGCCGGGGGCGAGGTCGGACCCGAGCGCTGCCGGCAGCCCCTCGCCGTGCTCGGCGAGACCCTCGACGACCGAGACCGGGTCGAGACCGGCGGGGTCGACCACGGTGCCGCGTGTGGTGGCGAGCGCGGTGACCTTCGCCCCCGCCTGCGACGCGAGCGAGATGAGTGCGGCGGTCGAGGCGCCGGCGCCCTCGACGGCCACGGTCCGGCCGTCGAGTCCGCCGAGTGCCGTGGCAGCGGCCGCGAGGACGCTGCGGGCGAGCAGCTCGTCGGACAGCGTGCCGAACGGCCGAGGCTCGGACCGCAGGGGCCCGCGCGTGTCGAGCTGCTCGAGCGGTGACAGCTGGTCGCGGCTGACGCCCTTGCCGGCGTCGAGCGACAGCGCGCCCGAGGCGACCTGGTCGCGCACGGCGTCGCAGAACGCTGCGATGCCGGCATCGGCGGACTCCGGGACCACGTTCACCGCTGCCGACGCGCCCGAGACCTGGTGGCCCATGAGCGCCCAGGCATAGGTCCGCGACCGGGCCAGCGTCCTTGCCCCGTCGACGAGCACCTTCTTCGCGGATCGGACGATCCCGTCCGCCCGGGAGGCGCCGTCGAGGTCGATGATGACGAATCCGGTCATGTCGGAATCGTCAGGTCCGGTGATCTTCTGGTGGCCCATCGCCATGAGTCTGCCCGAAAACGCGCGCCGGTCGGGCCGTCCGAGAACTTCGGAGGCCGTGTGGACGAAACCCCCCGAATCCGTCCACACGGCCTGACCGAAACCGGGAACCCCGGTGGACGTCGCGTTGCCCGGAGGCTCTTCGTCGCCCGGTGGTGCTCGACCGGCCCAACAGCAGTTGGTCCCGGGCACCCTAGGGCACGAAGTGACTGCTGTCACGCGCTCGGGGGCGAAAAGATCTTCGGACTTTCCGGAACCGTCGGGTGCTGCTTCCGCGTCGGATCAGCACTCGACCTGCGTGGCCGCCCGCGAGTCGAGCGCCGGCAGGATCTGCTGCTCGATGATCGCCCGGTGCGCGGGGTGGTCCCGGTAGACCTCGTAACCCGCCACGTCGTCGAAGTCGCCCTGGACGACCAGGTCGGCGTTGTCGGGGGCCAACGAGAGGTCCCGACCGACCGAGTAGGCGTGGATCTCGGGGATGACCGAGGGGAGCGCCTCGAGGGCGTCGACGATCGCAGCGATCGTGGCGCCGTCGGTGCCCTCGGTGAAGCGGAGCAGGACGGTGTGGCGGATCATGTCGCCGACGCTAACCGGCAGCCCGGACGCGTCGAGAGCCCCCGAAGGGGCTCTCGACAGATGCGTCCCAGGGAACCGAACCGAAGCACCAGTTGGGGAAGCCGGGAGGCGGTGAGCGAGTCGAGCGGGCGGACTCCGTTCGTTCGCTGTTGATGTCTTTGACGGACCGGGGACGCGAAAGTCGCGAGAAACTTCGGAATTCCTCGGAAACGTCCCTGCGGCCTGCGGTCGCTGCCGCCGCAGCGCCTGTCCGCGAGGACCTGTTGCGAGGGCTTGTGCGAACGGCTCAGCCGTCGACCGTGAAGCCCCGGTCGAGCAGGGTTCGGTTCGGCAGGTGGTGCCGGGCGCCGTCGTCGTCCTCGAGCTCCACCGCGGTGGCGTGGACCACCACGATCCGGCCGGCGACCTCACCGCAGACGAGTCGTCGACCGGCTCGGAGCTGATGGCGCAGCGCGCGACCGGCGGCGAGCTGCATGGCGACCTCACGTCCGCCGAGCGCGCTCAACAGCGCGACCGCCAGGGCCGGGGTCCCGACGACCACGATGAGCAGGACCACGAGCATCGAGGACTCCACGCCGAGCTCGGTCAGCGCCACGACGATCGCCGTGGCCAGGATCGCCGCCTGCAGCGCACGCTCCAGCCCACGCTGGCGGATGCCGGTCGCCTTGCGCGCCGACTGGCCGACCATCGCGGCGATCACGACCGACACCGCGTAGCCGGCGATGACGGTCAGGAAGGCGATGAGGTAGCTGGGCAGGTTGTCGTCCAGACGCCGACCCAGGTCCTCGAGCGCGGCGTCGTCGACCACGGCGACCGCGAGCACCAGGCCGACCGCGGTCGAGGCCCAGAACACCAGCCGGGCGATCGTCGGCGCGTTCTCCCGGTAGCTCGCCGAGCGCGACGACCCGAGCGCGCTGCGCAGCAGCCGTCCCGAGATCTCTCCGATCAGCAGACCGCAGCCGAGTGCCACCGCCGCCCAGATCAGGTTCGTGTAGTCCATGGTCAGGGTCCTTCCACGTCTCCGTCGGCACCGCGTGCCCGACCTGTGAGTGGTCCGGCCGGGTCATCGGTGAGCGGGTCACCGGTCGCCGGGCCGTCGGTCGCTGGCTGGTCGGCCAGCGCTCGGTCGGTGAAGAGCGTCTCGACGGTCCACCAGCCGACGCCGAACAGCTCGAACGCCGCGGCGAGCGGCGACCGGGCGCGCAACGCGCTGTCGACGTCGCGGGTGGTGCGGCTGTCGAGCCCGTCCGAGGGGCCGAGCAGCAACCGCAACCGGTCGCCGAGATCGTCACCGGGGTCGCCCCTCGGCTCGTCGTCGAGCGCGTCGTCCGGCACGTCGTCGGGGTCGAGGTGGTCGTGACCGTTCACAGGTCCTCCTTGTCCTTCACCGTGTTCTGGAGGGTTCGTCGAGCTCGCAGCAGGCGCGACTTGACCGTGCCGATCGAGATGCCGAGCGTCTCGGAGATCTGCTGGTAGCTGAGCCCCTCGACCTCTCGCAGCACGACGATGGTCCGGCTCGTCTCGTCCAGGCCGTCGAGCGCGACCTTGAGTCGGGACAGGTCATCGCGTCCGCTGACCCGCGACGCCGGATCGTCCAAAGAGGCGGGGCCCGCCTGGTCCGGCAGGTCCTCGGGAGCGGTCGAGCGGTCCCGGCGACGGCGCAACGAATCGATCGCCGTGTTGTGCGCGATCCGCAGCACCCACGTCCGCGTCGAGCTGTCGCCGCGGAACTCCGGCAGGCCCCGCCACGCCTTGATCATGGTCTCCTGCACCGCGTCCTCGGCCAGGCCCCGGTCGCGCAGGACCGAGAACGCGACGTGGTACGCCGCGGACGCGTGCTCGTCGATCAGGTCGCGCAGCTGTCGATCGAGGACCGGAGGATCGGCCCGATCGGCTCGTCGTCGTCGGCTGCGGCTCAGGGGAAACACGTCATGGCTCCGGTCGACGTCGAGTCGCTCGTCGTCGATGCACGCTTCAGTCTGGGGGCGTGCGGCTCGAAAGCGGCGCGCTTGTGCGTCCGTGCCCGCGGGAACGAGAGTGAGCGGATGCGACGGTTCGATCCCGCAGGCGGTGTGCTCGTGGTCCTGCACGGACACGGCGACGATCCGGGCTCGGCCCGCAGATGGGGAGCGCAGGTGGCGCCCCTCGGCTGGGAGGTCGTCGCTCCCGGGGCGCCGACCCGCGACGGTGCCGAGGGCCCGGTGCGGAGCTGGTTCGACAACGGCCCTCGGGGGGCGGCCACCCGCCAGGTCGCCGACGCGGTCGCACGTGTCGGCGACGTCGTGCAGCGGGTGCGGGCCGGCGGACGCCGGGTCGCCGTCGCCGGGTTCTCCCAGGGCGGGGCGGTCGCGCTCCTGCTCGACCAGTTCGGTGTCGTCGCGGACGCGACGGTCGCGATGTGCGCGTTCCTGCCCGAGCTCGATGACGACCCGCCGGCGCCGCCCGGCGCGGCAGGTGGGTCGGGGCAGGCAGGTGGGTCCGGGCAGGCAGGCGGGTCCGGGCCGCTGCTCGTGCTGGGCGGTGACGGCGACGACATCGTGCCGTCGTTCATGGGCGAGGACGCAGCTGCCGTGCTCGGCGCCGGCGGTCGCGACGTCACCTCACAGGTCCTGCACGGCGGCCACGAGGTCGGTGCACCCATGGTCGAGCGGGCACGTGAGTGGCTCACCGGGCGCTTCGAGGCGACCACGCGGTTCTCGTTGGGGTTGCCCGTGGACCGTGTCGCGTCGGGCGCCGAGCTGGTCTCCGGCGCAGCCATCGCGGAGCTGGCGAGCGCGTACGAACGGATGGGCTACCACGGCACGTACGTGACCGATCACCCCGCTCCCGACGACCGTTGGCTCGCGGGTGGTGGCCACCAGGCGCTCGAACCGACCGTGGCACTGACTGCAGCGGCCATGGTGACGCGACGCATCCGGCTGCACACCAACGTCTACGTCCTGCCGTACCGCAACCCGTTGCTCGCTGCGAAGGCGCTGGCCAGCGTCGACGTGGTCTCCGGGGGTCGCCTGACCGTCGGCGTCGCCGCCGGCTACCTGCGCCCGGAGTTCGCCGCGCTCGGCGCGTCGTTCGAGGACCGCGGCGCGCTGCTCGACGAGGCGCTGCGGGTCCTGCCCGAGGTCTGGTCCGGCGAGACCTTCCAGGGCGAGGGCGCCGAGTGGTCGGCCCGGTCGGTGACCGCGCTGCCGACGCCCGTGCAGCGCCCCGGTCCACCCATCTGGGTCGGTGGCAACAGCACCGCGGCGCTGCGTCGGGCGGTCACCTCGGCACAGGGCTGGTCGCCGTTCCCGACCCCGGCCGACACCACGGGCCTGCGCACCGCGGCGATCGCCGATCTCGCGACGTTCGAGCGCCGCCTGGTCCGTGCACGGGAGCTGTGCGAGGAGCACGGCCGCACCGAGCCGCTCACGATCTGCTTCGCACCGTTCGGGCAGTACGAGTACATGGCCGACCCGGTCGGTCGCCTCGGCGCGCTCGTCGACGAGGTCGGGCAGCTCCAGGACGCCGGAGTGGACTGGATCACCTTGATGGTGCCGGGGACCACTCGCGCCGCGGTGCTCGACTCGGCAGGATCACTCGCCGGAGCACTGGGGCTGTCCTGAACGCCGGCTGACAGGCTGCGGTCTCAGCCCCACGCCGCGACCAGCTCGTCGACCGTGGTGAGCATGGCGAGCGGGCGCAGGGAGTGCTCGATCACGTCGTCGCCGTAGGCCTCCGGCACGCCGACCACCGCGTCGGTCGGCACGACGACCTGGTAGCCGAGGTCGACCGCTCCCAGGCAGAGCCCGAGCACGCCGACGTTGAGCGAGACCCCGCACGCGACCACGGCGGTGACGCCGAGCGAGCGCAACAGCGCGTCCAGGTCGGTGCCGGTGAACGGGGTCAGGCCGTGTCGCCGAACCGACACCAGATCGCCCGAGGTGTCACCGAGCTCGGGCACCGGCGCGACCGCGTCGGTGTGCTCGAGCATCTGCGCCGGGTTCTTGGCGAGCATCGAGACCATCGGCGTGTTGAGCGGCGTGCCGCGCCGGTCCGCCCGCCACTCGACCTGTGCGTGCACGACCGCGACGCCGCTGGAGCGAGCAGCGTCGACCAGCACGCCGCACCGCTGCAGGGTGCCCCGAGCCGTGGCTGCGGCGGTCAGCGCCGCCATGTTGCCCAGGTCGCCGACGACGCCGCGTTGCAGCTCCATCGTCACGACCGCGGTCGTGGCGGCGGGTGGCAGGGCTCGTGGCATCGGGTCAGGGTACCGGTGGGGAACGGTGCTGCTGTGGGGAACGGCGTCGCTGTGGGGTTGGGGCCGCTGTGGGGAAAGATGACAGGCGTGAGCCACGACCCCCTCGCCCCGCCCGCCGGTGATCCGTCGGATCGCCCACTGCCCCTGGGGCTGCTGCGTGACGTGGGTCTGCCACTCGTCCTCGCATCCGGGTCGCGCTATCGGGCGTCGATGCTCGCCGACGCGGGTGTCGGTCCCGGCGAGGGGTTGACGGTGTCGATCGACCCGCCCGAGGTCGACGAACGAGCCCTCGACCACCTCTTCGACGAGCTCGACGCAGCGGACTTCGCCGCCGTGCTGGCCAGGGCGAAGGCCGACGCGGTGGCACCTCGACACCCGGACTCGCTGGTGCTCGCCGGGGACCAGGTCGGAGTGGTGTCCGTCGGCGGGAAGCAGGTGCAGCTGACCAAGCAGCCCGACGAGGACGCAGC